>NZ_JAKCFI010000002.1 GCF_021412625.1 Myxococcus stipitatus
CCTCACGCAGCGTGGCACGCCAGAATCCGGCTCGCTGCTGGACTCCGCACGGCCTGCAACATCCCTTCCCGGCAACCAACGCGCTCGTCACGACCTCCATCTCCATCAACCACTTCGCTCAGCAACACTTCGCCATCTCCGTGTCCAGCCAGAAGTCGCGCCCGTCCGCCATGGGCACGTCGCGGGAGGTGCGCCGCACGACGAGCACGGAGCTCACTTGGGTGAGGCCCTCCACCGCCTCGTCCGCGATGGCCTTGGTGTGGACGCTCTTGGGGCCGCGCGGCCCCTCGTTGGCGGTGACGAGCACCTTCGCGCCACAGTCGAGGATGCGCTCGCGCAGCGACTCCGACGAGAAGCCGGCGAAGACCACCGAGTGCACCGCGCCGATGCGGGCGCAGGCGAGCATGGTGTAGGCCAGCTCGGGAATCATCGGCAGGTAGATGCAGACGCGGTCACCCTTCCTGACGCCGTGGGCCTTGAGCACGTTGGCCACGCGGCCCACGTGGTGGTGGAGGTCCCGGAAGGTGATGGTCTCGTATTCGCCCGGCTCGTTCTTCGCCCAGAGGATGGCGGCCTTGCCGGGGCGCTCGCGCGCGTGGCGGTCCACCGCGTTGAAGGCCGCGTTGAGCTTGCCGCCGCTGAACCAGGCGAAGTCCACCTGCTCCGCGTTCACCTCGCGCACCGTCTCCGGCGGGTGGAACCAGGTGAGCTGCCGCGCCATCTCTCCCCAGAACGCCTCCGGCTGCTCGATGCTGCGGCGATACAGCCGCTGGTAGTCCTCCAGCGTCTGCACGTGGGCGTGACTGCTGAAATGCGCCTTCGGCGGGACGAAGGCATCCGTCGACGTGGTCATCCGGGGGCTCCTGGTGTGAGGGGGGAAGGGGGACGTGTCAGTAGAAGAACTGGACCTGGGCGGTGCCGGTGAGGCGGGTCTCCGCCTCGGAGAGGTCGCCCACGCGGGTGAGGGCCAGCTCCGTCTTCAGGTTGAAGGTGTGCTTCATGAACCAGACGTTGAAGCCGGGGCGCAGGGCGACGGCGTCCTGCGCGCGCACCCGCGAGTTGAAGTACTCGGCGGACACCACCGGCTCCACCTTGCCGAAGCGGTAGCCCAGCTCCGACAGGAAGCCCGTGCCGCTCTGAGGGTTGTTCATGCCCTGGCGGTAGTGGAAGACGGTGGTCTGGAAGACCAGCTCCTGTGACGCGCTGAAGGGCAGGTCGAGGAAGACGTCCGCGGAGAACGCCGCGGAGTCGTGCTTGCCCGTCGCGCTGGCGATGGCGTTGGGCTGGTACTCCGCGCCCGCGCCGATGGACAGGTGCGTCTGCTCCGCGAAGTAGATGCCCTGGAAGAAGAGGTCCTCCTCTCGCGTGAGGAAGTTCCAGCGCACCATCGCCACGCCGCGCGGCAGGTCATCCGGATTGACCGTGGTGCCATCGTCCAGCCGCACGCCCTCCTGGCCGTTGAGGATGGCGGCGCGGAAGCCGAGCGGCCCCACGAAGCCGCGCAGCTGCACGCCCACGTCGCGCCAGACCTTCCCCACCCCCGCGGTGAAGCGCACCAGGTTGGAGTGGAAGTCCACCGTGTTGAGCGCGATGGCGCCCTGGAGGTTGTGGCGCGACAGCGGCGCGATGACGAGCCCCACGTCCACCGAGACCTTGTCCAGGAACTCGTAGGACACGAACGCGTCCTGCACGAAGAACTGGGCGTTGAAGTTGCCGTCCTTGCCGAAGTTGGGCTGGTCCGTCTCCATGAAGAACGACAGCCGCTTGTTCACGTTGCCGTAGACGAGCAGGCGCACGCGCCTCAGGAAGAAGTCCGTGCCCACGCCCCCCAGCGGCGCGGCGTCCTCGATGACCTGCGCCTGGGTCTGGAGCAACATCGCGATGTTGAGGTGCGCCTCGTCGTTGATGGCGATCTTCCCCGCACGGGCGGAGTGGAGGGGGAGCAGCGCCACGACGAGCGCGGCCAGGACCGACAGCGGGCGGGACGGGGCTGGGGACATGCCGCGCCCCCACAGCAACACTCCGGCCAACGCCCGCATGTACTGGATTCAGGACGTTGCGGGTTGGCTCGTCGCGTCAGGACGTTACGGAAGGTGACGTGGGCGTTACCCCGGTAACGATTCGCGCGGCGCGTCGTAACGAATTGTGCGGCGCGGCAATCATTGACGCGGGCGGCGACGGGGGGGCGGTGGGCGCTGGATGACAATCAATTGCGAGCGCGCGGGATGCCCAGCTTCTGTCTCTTCTCCCACAATGCCTTGCGGCTGATGCCCAGCCGCTTGGCCAGCTCCGTCTCGCCCATGTGCTCCTGGTGCTCGAGGACGAAGCGGCGGAAGTATTCCTCCATGGAGTCGGGGGACGTGCTGGCGGCCTCGGCGTCCTCCTCGGGAGGCTCCGGAGCGAGGGGGCCGGTGTCCGGCCCTCCACCGGGTGGCTCGAGCGACAGCAGGTCCGGGGAAATCACCGGCCCGTCGGCGAGGATGACGGCGCGCTCCAGGGCGTTCTCCAGTTCGCGCACGTTGCCGGGCCAGGGGTGCGCGAGCAGGGCGCCCATGGCCTCCGGGGACAGCGTGGCGGTGGGGCGGCCGACCTTCCGACTCGCCTTCTCCAGGAGGTACCTGGCCAGCATGGGCAGGTCCTCGCCGCGCTCGCGCAGGGGCGGCAGGCGGATTTCGACGACGCGCAGGCGGAAGTAGAGGTCCTGGCGGAAGGCGCCCTCCTGCACGCGGCGCGGCAGGTCGCGGTGCGTGGCGGCGATGATGCGCACGTCCACCTTGCGCGGGCGGGTGGAGCCCACGCGCCGCACCTCGCCGTCCTGGAGCATGCGCAACAGGCGCGCCTGCGCGGGCGCGGGCAGCTCGCCCACCTCGTCGAGGAAGAGCGTGCCCCCATGCGCGGCCTCCACCAGGCCCGCGTGCGCGGTCTGCGCGCCGGTGAAGGCGCCCTTCTCGTGGCCGAACAGCTCGCTCTCCAGCAGCCCCTCCGGAATGGCGGCGCAGTTGACGGACACCAGCGGCCCGTCCGCGCGGGGGCTCTGCGCGTGGAGGGCGCGGGCGACCAGCTCCTTGCCCGTGCCGGACTCGCCCAGCACCAGCACCGTGGCGGGGGAGGGCGCCACCTTGCGCACGCGCTCGAAGACGTCGCGCATGGCGGCGCACTGGCCCACCATGCCGCTCACCGGCCAGGTCTGCTCCACCTCGCGCCGGAGGGCCGCGTTCTGCCGCGTCAGCTTCCCCTCGCGCAGCACGCGCTCCACCTGGAGCAGCAGCTCGTCGTGGTCGAACGGCTTGGCGATGTAGTCGACGGCGCCCAGCTTCATCGCGTCCACGGCCGACTTCACCGTGGCGTAGCTCGTCATGATGAGCACCGGCACGCCCGGGCACAGCGCGATGACGTCCGTGCCGGGCGCGCCGGGGAGCCGCAGGTCCGAAATCACCAGGTCGAAGGAGTCGAGCGCGTAGTCGCTCGCGGCCTCCTGCACGGCGCCCGCCTCGGACACCTCGTGCCCGGCGCGCACGAGCAGCCGGCGCAGCTCCGTGCGGATGATGGGCTCGTCCTCGATGACCAGGATGCGACTCATGTGATGGCCCCCGGAGCCGGGCGCGCGGTGGACGCGGCTCCGCGCGCGGCGGGCAGGCTCACCGTCACGCTAGTCCCTCCCCCGGGCCGGTTGTCCACCTGGATGGTGCCGCCGTGTTCGCGCACGATGCCCGCCACCAGGGCGAGCCCCAGGCCCGTGCCTTCTCCTGGCTGCTTGGTGGTGAAGAACGGCTCGAAGACGCGCGAGGCCAGCTCGACGGGGATGCCGTGCCCCCGGTCCAGCACCCGCAGGTGGACCTGGCCGTCCGCGGCCTCCGCCTCCAGCTCCACGCGCGCGCCCTCGGGCGACGCGTCCACGGCGTTGGTCAGCAGGTTGACCAGCACCTGCTCCAGGCGCTGCGAGTCGCCCAGGACGGCGAGGCCCTCCGGGCCCCGGTGCTCGAAGGTGACGCCGCGGGACTTGGAGGCCCCGCGCGCCATGCGGGCCAGCGCCACGGACTCCGCCAGCAGCGGGCCCACCTCCACGCGCGCGAAGGGCCGCGTCTCGCCGCCCACGGTGCCCGCGTGGCTGAAGCCCACCAGCATCCGGACGATGGCGTCGATGCGGCGCGTCTGCTGGAGGATGAGGCCGGTGCGCTCCTTCACCGCGTCCGCGTCGTCCAGCTCGTACTTGAGGTTCTGGGTGAGGCTGGCGATGGCGGTGAGCGGATTGCCGATCTCGTGCGCCACGCCCGCCGCCACCCGGCCGAGCGAGGCGAGCCGGTCCTGGTGCGCCATGCGCGCGTCCACCGCCTTGCGCTCGGTGAGGTCCTCCACGAGCAGCGCCATGCCCTGGGCCGTGCCGCCGCCCTCCTCGTCCGGAGTGAGCCGCGAGCGGTGCAGCCGCAGCGTGCGCTCGGCCCCGGCGAAGGCCAGGCGCGTCTCGGTGTCCGCGCGCTCCCCCGACGCGAAGCCGGACAGCAGCGGCCCCCAGGGCTGTGGCAGCGCCGCCAGCGGATGGCCTCGCGCCGCGTGCTCCTCCACGCCGGACAGCCGCTCCAGCGCCGCGTTCCAGATGACCACCTCGCCATCCGGCCCCACCGCGCAGACGCCCAGCGGCAGGTCCTCCAGGATGCGCCGCAGGTAGCGCCGCACCGACTCCACCGGTCCCTGCGCCTCGCGCGCGTCGCGCAGCCGCTCCTCGACGAAGCGCAGCTGCTCGGCCAGCGCCGCGCGCGTGCCCGGCCCCAGCCGCAGCGCCTCCTCCACCGTCAGGCGCGCCAGCACCGGCCCGAGCAGGCCGGACAGGTTGCGCTCCACGCCGTCGCGCAGCCGGCGCAGCTCCAGGGGGCGGCGCTCGTCCGGGGACATGCCCAGCCCCTCGAGGGCGCGGTCCACCTCCGCCGTCGCGGCCTCCTCGCCCAGCAGCGGCGCCAGCCGCTCGCGGAACTCGCCGGGGGAGCGCGCCTCCACGCCTCCGGGGACGAGCGATGGCGTCTCGCGCGTGCACGCCCGCGCCGCCTCGGCCTCCGACTCGGACTGCCGCGTGGCCAGGGAGACGCCCACGAAGGCCAGCGCGTTGAGCGTCAGCGAGGCGAAGGTGGAGAAGCCCCACGGCTCGTCCTCCGGGAAGCCCAGGTGGACCGCCACGTCGTGCGTCCAGCTCACCACGTCGTGCGAGGCCCACATCGGCACGACGAGCGTCACCCCCCACGTCAGGGCCCCCGCGCCCAGCCCCGCGAGCAGCCCCGCGCGCGTGCCCCGCTTCCAGAAGAGCAGCCCCAGCACGCCCGGGGCGAACTGCGCCACCGCCACGAAGGACACCAGCCCCAGGTCCACCAGCCCCGGGCCGCGCGTGTCGAGCAGCCGGTAGAAGCCATAGCCCGCCAGGATGATGAGCGCGATGAGCAGCCGCCGCGCCCACAGCAGCCACCCGTACAGGTGCGGCTGTCCGCGCGCATAGCCCAGCGGCAGCACCAGGTGCGTCAGGCACATGGGCGCCAGCGCCAGGGTGGTGACGATGACCATCGCGCTGGAGGCGGACACGCCGCCCAGGAAGGCCACCAACGCCAGCCCGGTGGCGCCCCGTGAGGCGGGAACGGCGAGCACGTGGAAGTCCGCGGGCCAGGGCAGCCCCAGCGCCTCGCCGCCCCACAACAGCACGGGCACCGCCAGGTTCATCACCAGCAGCAGCAGCGGGAAGGCCCACGTCGCGGTGGACAGCGCGTCGCGCTCCGGCGCCTCCGTGAAGGCGACGTGGTAGCTGCGCGGCGTGAGGAAGGCCGCCGCGCAGGACAGCACCAGCAGCGGGGCCCAGGACGCGTCGCGAGCGGGCTGCTGGAGCTGCCGCACCGCCTCCGGATGCGCCTCCAGCCAGGCCCACAGCCCACCCACGCCGCCGAAGACGGACGACACCGCCCACAGGCCCACCGCCACCAGCGCCACCGCCTTCACCGCGGACTCGAAGGCGATGGCGAGGATGAGGCCCTCGTGCCGCTCGCGCGGGGTGAGGTGGCGCGCGCCGAAGAGGACGGAGAAGACGATGAGCACCGCGCAGAAGCTGGTGCCCACCAGCGTGGGCGAGGCCGAAGGGCTGAGCACCTTCGCGGACTCCACCACCGCGCGCACCTGGAGCGCGAGGTAGGGGAGGCTGCCGGCCAGCATGAAGAGCGTCACCGCCGTGCCCGTGGACTGCCCCGGGTAGCGGAAGGCCAGCAGGTCCGCCAGCGAGGTGAGCTGGAGCTCGCGCGTCAGGCGCAGCAGCGGGCGCCACAGCACGGGCACCAGCAGGCAGGCGAGGGTGACGCCCAGATAGATGCCCAGGTAGCGGAAGCCATGGCGCGCCGCGTACCCCACGCTGCCGAAGTAGGACCACGACGTCGCGTAGACGCCGAGCGCCAGCGCGTACACCAGTGGGTGCTGGGTGACGCGCGAGGGGATGATGTCGCGCTCCGCCGCGTACGCCACGAGGAACAGCACCAGCAGATAGGCGATGGACGCGGCCAGCAGCGGGCCCAGCTCGAGCGTCACGGGTCACCACCAGCGCGGCGCGCCGCCCAGCCGCCCAGGGCGATGATGCCCAGCCAGACCACGAAGGGCAGGTAGCCCGGCGCCTCCTCCGCCAACCACAACCGCCGGAGCGGCGAGCCGAAGGCCAGCACCGCGATGGTGAAGACGAGCAGCGACGGCATCGCGGGCGCGTCCTGCCCGGGGGGGCGCTTCATGGACCGGAGGATAGCAGCCGCGCGGCGCCAGGGTGACAATGCGGTGTCAGGGGTTCGGCGCGGAGCGGGAGCGCCTGTCGCGTGGAGTTCGCTGACCTCGTGGACCTCCATCCAATACGCGACCATGAATCCGTGGTGGGGCTGCTGCGCACGGGCCGTGGCCTCCTCCAGGGGCTGACGGGCCTCGCGGTCGAATCGGAGCGAAGGCCGAGGGCGGGGACTCGACGCGCGGAGGCATCCGCCCCAGAATCCCGCGCTCATGTCCGTCCACCGGGGGCTTCACCGATGATGACCGTTCAGGAGCTGCGCGCGCTGAGCAAGCGCCTGACCGAGCCGTTCTTCTGCAAGCAGGTGGGCCCCTTCGTGCTGGTGCAGAAGCCCCCCAGCCCGGTGATGGCGCAGCTGGCCCTGAAGATGGGCGCGGCGCGCACGACGATGGCGCGCGACATCCCCAGCCTCGAGCGTCAGCAGGTGGCGCTCTGGCTCCACTTCGACGCGCTCACCGTGGCCATGCTGCCGCCCGTGGGAGGCCAGGACGTGCTCACCGTGGGCCGCCAACCGGACTGCGACCTGGTGGTGAACGAGCCCTCCGTCTCCAAGCGCCACGCGAAGCTGTGCTGGTGGGGCACCCAGTCCGGTTGCACCATCGTCGACCTCAAGTCGAGCAACGGCACGTTCGTCAACGCCAAGGAGGTGGAGTCCGGCGGAGAGATGCACGTGCGCGACGGAGACCTGCTGGGCTTCGGTGACGCGACCTTCGCCTACCTGCTCACGCCGACCTTCTACGCGAAGATGAAGCGCGTCCAACCCTAGTCGCTACCGCCTGGGCGTCAGCAGCATCCACAGCGTGGCCACCAGGGTGATGGCTCCCACGAGCACCGCGAGGGGCAGGGGCAGCCGGGCCTGGGTGACGCCCGCGTGGAGCAGCCAGCCCACGCCGCCCGACACCAACAGCGCGACGATGACCGCGAGGAACCGCGCGAGGTGCGCGAACACGACGGAATACGCGACGCCGCGCACCATGAGGTGGAAGCCCGCGCTCATGGCGGTCTCCACGAGCCCTGGCCTGCCATGCTTCGCGAAGTGGCGCTCCGCGCAGTCGGGACAGGCCCGCTTGTAGAGCTCCACGAGCGTGGGGGGCCGCCGCAGCGTCTGCTGGCACAGGTCGCACGTTCCCCCCAGGCCGAGCTTGTACTTCCAGGCGCGGAGCCGCTGTCGAAGTCCCATGGCGTGCCTGATGGTAGCAACGCGGTTGCAAAAAAGTCCGTCACCCACCCGGGTCGTCCCGCCGAGTCAGGCCGTGATGCGTCGCGCCGACAGCATTCGGTGCCCCGTCGTCCCGGGTGGACGACGGTAGGATGCGCGCTGGAGCGCCTCCTGAACGAGAAGGGAAACCGCCGTGGCTTCGGAGCAAGACGACTTTGGTCCCCCCCGGGACGAGCGGGAGGTCGCCGCCGTCATCGACATCCTGATGCACTCCTACGCGATGACGCCGGAGGACTGCGCCGGCTGGAAGCAACGCCAGGACCTGGGCAACCTGCGGCTATTGCGCGAACAGGGGCAGGTCGCCGCCACGCTGGGGCTCTTGCGCATGGGCCAGTGGTATGGCGGGCGCAGCGTCCCCGTCATCGGCGTGGGGGGCGTGGGGGTCCACCCGGTGTTCCGGGGACGGGGCACCGCGACGCGCTTGATGACGAACCTGCTCCGGGAGGTCCGCGCCGAGGGCGCGCCGCTGTCCATCCTCTACCCCGCCACCCAACCCCTCTACCGACGCGCGGGCTACGAGCTGGCGGGAGGCCGATACGAGATACGCGTCCCCATGGGCGCGCTGGACCTGGGCGAGCGGGGCCTGCGGCTGCGCGCCATCGAGGACTCGGACGAGGCGGCCATCGCCGCGTGCTACACGCGCCTGGCGCGCCACCGCGAGGGCTGGCTGGACCGGGGCGCGTTCTCCTGGAACCGCGTGCGCAACCCCCGCACGGAGAAGGTGCATGGCTTCCTCGTGGAGGGCGACGCGGGCGTGGAGGGCTACGTGTACCTCGCGCGCAGACCCCTGAAGGACCTGAAGTTCGAACTCGCGCTGACGGACGTGATGGCGACGACGCCCGTCGCGGCGCGGCGGCTCCTGCGCTTCCTGGGGGACCACCACTCCCTGGGGACGGAGGCCGTGTGGTACGGCGGCCCGGACGAGCCGCTCCTCTTGCTGCTGCGCGAGCAGGACTACTCGGTGAGGCTGTACATGCATTGGATGGCCCGGGTGCTGGACGTCGCCGCGGCGCTGGAGGCCCGGGGCTGGCCCCATGGCGGCCGGGGCGTGCTCCACCTGGAGGTGGAGGACGACCTGTTCCCGGAGAACCAGGGGCGCTACGTCCTGGAGGTCGCGGACGGCACGGCCCGCGTGACGCGCGGCGGCGAGGGGCGGTTGCGGCTGCACGTGCGCCAGCTCGCCACGCTGTACACGGGCTTCGCGTCCGCGCAGTCGCTGCGCGCCATGGGGCTCGTCCAGGGCGACGACGCGACCCTCGAGGTCGCCCAGCGGCTGTTCCACGGCCCCGCGCCGTCCATGCGCGACATGTTCTGACGGACTCACCGCGTGCCCCGGCCGAGTGGTCGGGGCCGCGAGGGTCGTCGGGTGGCTACCGCGCCGAGGGCAGGAGGTGGTAGGAGCCCGGGACCTCATCACGGAGGAGCGGTCCAATGCGGGCGTTCGTCACCGGCGGGTCTGGATTCGTGGGCAGACACCTCATCGCGGCGCTGAAGGCGCGGGGCGACACGTCGCTCGCGCTCGCGCGCTCCCCGGAGGCGGTGGCCGCGGTGACGGCGGCCGGCGCGGAGCCCTTCGAGGGCGACCTGTCCGACGCGGGCCGGCTGAAGGAGGGCATGGCGGGCTGCGACGTCGTCTTCCATTCGGCGGCCCTCGTGAAGTCGTGGGCGCGCCGCGCGGACTACTACGAGGCGAACGTCCGGGGCACGGAGCGGGTGCTGGAGGCGGCCGTCTCCGCGGGCGTGAAGCGGCTGGTGCACGTCAGCACGGAGGCGGTGTTGGTGGACGGCACGCCGCTGGTCCGCGCCGACGAGACGCGGCCCCTGCCCGAGCGGCCCATCGGCGACTATCCGTCCACCAAGGGCGAGGCCGAGCGCCGCGTGTTGAGCGTCAACTCCGCGTCGTTCACCACGGTGGCCGTGCGGCCCCGGCTCGTGTGGGGCAAGGGTGACACGTCGGTGCTGCCGCAGATGGTGGACGCGGTGAAGTCGGGCCGCTTCAAGTGGATCGGCGGGGGCCGCTACCTCACCTCCACCTGCCACGTGGCCAACTGCGTGGAGGGCATGCTGCTGGCGGCGGAGAAGGGGCGGGGCGGACAGGCGTACTTCCTCACCGACGGAGAGCCCGTGGTGTTCCGCGACTTCGTCACCGCCATGCTCGAGTCGCAGGGCGTGGCTCCGGGCAACGGCAGCATGCCGTTCGGCCTGGCCGCGACGGTGGCCACGCTGTCGGACCTGGCGTGGGGCGTGTTCGGGCTGCCGGGCCGTCCCCCCATCAGCCGTACCGAGCTGCTTCTGATTGGCAGGGAGGTCACGGTGAGTGACGAGAAGGCCCGTATGGAGTTGGGCTACGAGGGGCGGATGCCCCGGGGCCTGGGCCTGAAGGAGATGGCGGTGGATTTCCAGGAGCGGGCCGGACGCGCGGCGTGAGGCGCGGGCGCGGTGTGTGCGGTAGCCTGGGCCCCGGCCGAGGCGCGAGGAGGAAGGGCCAACATGCGAAGGTTCGAGTTCGTCGAGGGGTCCAGCTCCAAGTTCTGGCAGCCGGAAGTGCAGGGCAGCACCTTCATCGTCACCTTCGGTCGCATCGGCACCGCCGGCCAGCGCAAGGAGAAGGCCTTCCCGGACGCGGCGGGTGCCCAGAAAGAGTACGACAAGAAGGTCGCGGAGAAGCTGCGCGAGGGCTACGTCGAGGTGACCGCCGGTGGCGCCGCGGCCTCGCCCGCCGCCGCCGCGCCGCCTCCGCCCCAGAAGCCCGCGCTGCCCCGGCGCGTCCCCGTGGCCTCGCCCACCGCGGACGGGCTGCGGGCCGCCGCGGACGCGCTCGCGGCCCTGCGCGCCCGGCTGGGCTGGCGCAGCTGGGAGGTGACGTCCCGCGCACGGGCCGCGCGCCGCGCCCTGCGCGCCCTGGGCGGCGTGGACCCCGCGAAGCACCCGGAGCTGGACGCGACGTTCTCCGCGCTGATGGCGCGCGTGGTGGTGCCGGCGAAGGAAGGGCGGCTGGCGCTGCGGCACGCGCTGGCGCTGCTGGGCGAACTGGACACGGCGGCCTTCGTGCGCGCGGCGGAGCTGTGGCGGCGCGCGCCGGAGGCGGGACGACCCTCGGGCGTCGTGGCCATCTCGCGGCAGGCGGAGACGCTCGGCGAGCCCGAGCTGGCGCTGCGGCTGGGCCAGCTGCTCGCCACGCGGCCGGGGACGCGCGGCAGCCCGTCCGAGGACGGTTGGGCGAAGCGGTGGAGCCAGCTCAAGCCCCACGTGGAGGAGCACCTCGGGACGTCCGGGGGCACGTTGATGGCGTTCGTGAAGGGCCTGGACGCGAGCGGTGACTCGCACCTCGCCGGGAGGCTCGCGCGCCTGGAGGGGTAGGCTTCGCGCGCTGGAGCGAGGGGGACGAGTCGGCCCATGACGCCCAGGTTTCTCATCATCATCGGAGTCGTCGTCGCGCTGGGTGGCGTTCTCTACCTGACCTCGGGCCGCGCTCCGTCGTCGCGCGGGGCGCCGGAGGCGGGCACGTCCGCGCCCGTCGCGCCGCGTCCTCCTCGTCCGGGCGAGGTGACGGAGATCTCCTTCCTCTACGGTACGGAGAAGAAGGACTGGGTGGAGGCGGCGGCGGAGGCGTTCCAGCGGAAGCACCCCTCCATCCGGCTGAAGCTCCTGGGCATGGGTTCCCTGGACGCGGCCCAGGCCATCCTCGACGGACGTGAGAAGCCCACGGTGTGGAGCCCCGCGGACAGCGCGGTGTTGCGCCTGCTCGCCGCGGACTGGGCCACGGACACCGAACGCGGCCCGCTGTTCGCCTCGCATGGCGAGGAGGCGCCCGCGCCGCTGGTCATCACGCCGCTGGTCTTCGTGGTGTGGGAGGACCGCGCGGAGGTGCTGAAGAAGGCGAGCGGCGGGGGGACCGTCTCGTGGAAGGTCCTCCAGAAGGCGGTGACGAGTCCCCAGGGCTGGCCCGCCATCGGTGGCAGGCCCGAGTGGGGCTTCGTCAAGCTGGGCCACACGGACCCGACGCGCTCGAACTCCGGTCTCCAGACGTTGCTGCTCGCCACGCTGGAGTACTACGGCAAGCGCGCGGGCCTCACGGTGGAGGACCTGCTGGACCCGCGCTATCAGGACTGGATGAAGGCGCTGGAGCGGGGCGTCACCCGCTTCGAGCCCTCCACCGGCACCTTCATGGCGGACATGGTCCGCTTCGGCCCGTCCCGCTACGACATCGCCGTGGTGTACGAGAGCCTGGCCATCTCGCAGCTGTCGCACGCGCAGGGTCGCTGGGGCGACCTGCGTGTCTATTACCCGTCCCTCACGCTGTGGAGCGACCATCCGGCCGCGGTGCTCCAGGCGGACTGGGTGACGCCGTCGCAGAGGGAAGCGGCGCTCGAGTGGCTGCGCTACCTGCGCAGCCGGCCGGTGCAGGAGCGGGCCCTGGCCTTCGGCTTCCGTCCCGCGGACCCGACGGTGCCGGTGAAGACCCAGGACCCGGCGAATCCCTTCACGCGACTTGCGTCGCACGGCGTGAGCGTGGACGTGCCGCCCGTGGCGGAGGTGCCCCAGCCGTCCGTGGTGCGCGAGTTGCTCGCCCTGTGGACCCGCGTGCTGGCGTCTCGCTAGGCAGGTGCCGTCCAGCGAACGTGCCCGCCTGACAGGGACTCGGGGCGCACGCTCCCGCCGGGGGCGGGACATCCGCGCTGTCGCACACCCGTCAGGGGACCGCCCCGCACCGGAGCGTCCCGCTCGGTGCAGCCCGGCCAGCCGGGCGGCCCGTCGGTGTACCCCGGTCGTTCCCTGGCTTCCCAAGGGGGGCACGGCCACCTTGCCCCCGGAACACAGGGGGAACTCATGCGATTGCCGAGGATGGGCGGGATGGGCGTGTGCCTGTCGCTGATGCTGGTGGGCACTTCGGTTCATGCATTCGACGACGCCGACGCGGTGCGCGTCGTGGGGTTCGCGCGCACGCAGATGCGGAAGACCGCGGCGGCGCTGCCGAGCACGACGCGGTCTCCCAAGGCCTCTCGCGCGGACGGCACCTGGTCGACGGTGGCCAATACGGACGCCGTGGGGTGGACCCAGGGCTTCTTCCCGGGGCTCATGTGGAACCTGTTCCAGGTGGGACTGGAGCCCTCCTGGCAACGCCGCGCCGACCAGTGGACGCGCCCCCTGGAGGTACAGAAGACGAACCGCCAGACTCACGACCTGGGGTTCAAGATGTTCCTGAGCTTCGGCAATGCGTACCGGCTCACCCGGGACCCCTACTACCGCGGCGTGTTGCTCACCTCGGCCGCGTCGCTCGCCACCCGCTACAACTCGCGCGTCGGCGTCATCGACTGCTGCGATTGGAACAGCGCGTGGGACGTGCCGATCGTCACGGACACGATGATGAACCTGGAGCTCCTGCTCTGGGCCTCCCAGAACGGCGGGCGCGCCGAGTGGAGGTCGATGGCCATCAATCACGCCCTCCGGACACTCCAGGACGCGGTGCGCCCGGACGGCAGCTCCTTCCATTACGTGGACTACAACGGGACGACGGGGGCCATCCGCTCGCGTGGCACCTTCCAGGGCTTCTCCACGAACTCGACCTGGGCGCGCGGCCACGCGTGGCTCATGTACGGCTACACCATGGTGTACCGGTACACCGGCGACACGCGGATGCTCGCGGCCGCTCGCAAGGTGACGGACTGGTATCTGGCGCACGTGCCCTCGGACATGGTGCCCAAGTGGGACTTCGACGCGCCGGGCGACCAGCGCGACTCCTCGGCGGCGGCGGTGGTCGCGTCCGCGCTGCTGGAGTTGAGCGCGCTGGAGACGGACGCCGCGCGCAAGACGCGCTACCGCGACGCGGCGTTGCGCACGCTCGATACGCTGATGACGTCGACGTACTTCGCGGAGGGCACCAACAGCCCCGGGCTGCTGCTGCATGGCGTGGGCAACCTGCCGGCCAAGCAGGAGGTCGACGTCAGCCTCATCTATGGCGACTACTACTTCCTGGAGGCGGTGTTGCGCTTCAACCCCAACCCTCCCTATCCCTGGTACTCGAAGCGCGATTTCTTCGAGAGCCAGCATCTGCTCGGCACGACGAACACGGGCGTGCGCACCGTGGAGTTCGACATCACACCGCTCGCGTCGTCCCAGGACGCCACGGTGGGCTACTCGGACAGCTCGACGGCCGTGACGGGCTACTCCGTCCTGTCGATGACGGTGCGGATGAACGCGGACGGGTACTTCGACGTCCGCAACGGTGGCGGTTATGCCGCCCTCACGCGGGTTCGCTACGTCCAGGGACAGACGTATCACGTGCGCCTCGTCGCGGACCTGCCCGCGCGGCGCTACAGCGTCTGGGTGCGTCCTCCCGGCGGGAGCGAGGTCCAGATCGCCAACCGCTATGCCTTCCGCACGGGGGCTCCGTTCATCGACGACCTGGGGCGGGTCTCGGTGCGGACGGTCCTCATGGACGGTGACTTCCGGGTGCTGGGCCACCGGGTGACCGCGGGCGGCTCGACCATCGCCAGCGACGCCCCGGAGCGCTCGGCCATGGTCCTGTCCCAGTCGGACGCGCCCTCGGAGGCGCTCCTGGCGACGCTGGCGCGCATGGAGCAGGGCGCCCTCCCTCCGACCGAGGACTCGACGCGCCCGGCGCCGGAGTGGAGTGGCTCGGATGATGGCACGTCGATGTCCCTCCCGGAGGATGCGAGCGCCGGGGTGAACGTCACGGCGCCCGATGTCGCTGAGACCGCCGGCTGCGGGAGCACCGGCGCGGAGTGCGTCCCGGCGGCATTGCTGGCGCTGTGGGGCTGGACGCGCCGACGTTCGACGCGTCGCTGAGTCCCTGGGCGACGTGTGGCCCCGTCCCCCAGGAGCGGGGGGACGGGGCGCGCGCTTCACCGCGCCGCCAGGTCGATGAACCCGCGAATCCACAACAGGTTCACCGCGTGGCACGCGTCCATGGGTGTGCGCGTGCTCGTCTCGAGCGTCGCGGTGTACGGGACGCCCTGGCGCATGTACCAGTCGGTGACGCTGCCATCGTGGTACTCGATGAAGCCGTCCGCGTCCGTGACGTTGTGCTCGTCGACCTTCTGGCCGCGGATGACGGTGGCGTAGCGCTCCGCCGCCTGCATCATCGGCCGGTAGGCCGCGTTGTCCCCGAAGGTGTACGCGTACGTCAGCGCGCTGCTCTGGTAGTTGTCCTGGTGGATGTCGAGCGCGGCGGCCGGAGGCGCGAAGCGCGCCAGGTCCGAGCGCACCGCGCGCGTCTCCTTCGGGCCGCCGTCGAACAGCGCCCAGCGCAGGAAGTCCTTGCGCCCGACCAGCTCGCCGCGCCACTCGCCGGGGGCGACCTCGTAGCGGAGGAAGTCGTTGTTGGGCTTCTCCCCGCTCGCGTTGTAGCGCGTGCCCGCCTCGAAGCCGGACGGGTTGATGCACGGGTAGATGCGCAGCCCCACGCCGCGCCGCCGCGCGTAGGCGACCACCTCCGGCAGGTGCTCGGCCAGCGTCAGCGGCCCGGCTGGCTCCTCTCCGTGGAAGCCCGCGGTGATGACCAGCCAACGTTCCCCGGGCACGGTGACGCGGAGCAGCGGGTATGTCTGGCCGCCCTCGAGGACCTGGCCGTACTCGGCCACCTCGCCCAGGTTCTCGAAGGCACGGATGCGTGAGGCGTAGTCGGTATATTTCACGCATCCAACCTATGCGCCTCGCGCCCCCGTGCCTACCCACTCCCACCCCCGGGCCCCGGGGCCCGTTGAGTGGGGGACGGGGAGGGGAGGCGGCCTACTTCACGCCAGTGCGCTCACGGAACTCCGTGGCCAGCGCCTTGCGCTGCTCCGGGGTGAGCGTGCCGTGGACCTCCAGCGCGGCATCCGTCGCCTTGTGGGCGAACGCGCGCATGGCCTCGATGCGCTCGTCCACCAGGGCGTGAAGGCGCTGGGCGTCCGGCGTCGCCGACTCCAGCTGCGTGACGACCTCCGAACGCACCGCGTGCTGCTCCTCGGCCAGCTTCGCGCCCTCATCAAAGAGGCGGTCCTTCACCGCGTTGATGGCCTGGCGCTGCGCGTCCGTGGCGTCCAGGTCGTCCAGCTTGTCGTTGAGCTTCCACGACACCATCTGCCGGATGCGCTCCGGGTCCCTCCCCCAGCGGTGGCCCCCGCGGAACGCGAACCCGCTCAACAGCACGACCGCGACGACGGCGGTCCCCGCGATGGCCAGCTTCTTCCTCATGCTCATGTCTCGACTCCTGGTTCGGGGCCCGTCCCGCCGGGCCCGGCTGTCCGCGCCGATGTGGCGACGATGCCCAAGGTGCCGGACGGCTTTTGTGGGCGCTTGTACGGCCCGTGAAGAAGTGTGAAGCCCCGGGGCCCCTGGATTTCCGCCTCGGGTGAGCCCGCCTGGACCCCGGGTAGGGGAGCCCGCCGGGGCGCGGGTTTCCATCCCCGGCAGAACGCCTTGTGGGCCCGATTTTCCGGCCTCCGGGACGCCGGACGGAAGGCCGCAACAGGGAGTGGCCAGGACGCATGGCGGGCTCTACTCTTCCCCGACCATGTCCTTTACCCACCTTCACCTGCATACCCTCTACTCACTGCTCGATGGGGCCATCCGGATGAAGGACCTCATCAAGACGGTGAAGGAGAAGGGGATGACGAGCGTGGCCGTGACGGACCACGGCAACATGTTCGGCGCCATCGACTTCTACAAGAAGGCGAAGGACGCGGGCATCAAGCCCATCCTCGGCATGGAGGCCTACGTCGCGGGTCCCAAGGGCCGCGAGGACCGCTCGGAGAAGGTGTCCCACCACCTCATCCTCATCGCGAAGAACGCGGAGGGCTACGCCAACCTCCGCTACCTGTCCTCCACCGCGTACATGCAGGGCTTCTACTACCACCCGCGCATCGACAAGAAGGTGCTCGCGGAGCACAGCAAGGGCCTGTTCGCCCTCACCGCGTGCCTGGGTGGCGAAATCACCAGCGCGTGCTTCCGCGGCGACATGGACCACGCCCGCCGCGCGGCGCAGGAATACAAGGACATCTTCGAGCCCGGGCACTTCTTCCTGGAGGTGCAGTCCAACGGGATGCCGGAGCAGGACAAGGCGAACGAGAACCTGATGCAGCTGTCGCGGGACCTGGACCTCCCGCTGTGCGCCACCGCGGACGCGCACTACATCAAGCGCGAGGACGCGCGCGCCCACGAACTGCTCATGTGCATCGCCAGCGGCAAGACGCTGGCGGACAACAAGCGCCTGCGCCACTCCACGGACAAGCTCTACGTCACCAGCCCCACGGAGATGCTGGAGTTCTTCAAGGACACGCCGGAGGCGGTCCACAACACCCAGCGCATCGCCGAGCAGTGCAACCTGGAGCTGAAGCTGGGCAAGCCCATGCTGCCCACCTTCAAGGTGCCCGACAGCCACACGCCCGACAGCTACATGGCGGAGCTGGCCTACGAGGGCCTGCGCGAGCGCTTCAAGGAGCTGGCCGCCACCGTCACCTATCCCATCGACCGCGAGCAGTACCAGGCGCGCCTGTCGCTGGAGATCGGCGTCATCCAGAAGATGGGGTTCAGCGGCTACTTCCTCATCGTCCAGGACTTCATCAACTGGGCGAAGAAGATGGGCATCCCCGTGGGCCCGGGCCGTGGCTCCGGCGCCGGCAGCCTGGTGGCCTACGCGCTGCGAATCACCGACGTGGACCCCATCCCCTACAACCTCCTGTTCGAGCGCTTCCTCAACCCGGAGCGCGTGTCGATGCCGGACTTCGATATCGACTTCTGCCAGGACCGGCGCGACGAGGTCATCCAGTACGTCGGCCGCAAGTACGGCGAGATGAACGTGGGGCAGATCATCACCTTCGGCTCGCTCAAGGCCAAGAGCGTGCTGCGCGACGTGTGCCGCGTGTTCGCGCTGCCGTTCAGCGAGGGTGACCGCATCGCCAAGCTGGTGCCGGAGGTGCTCAACATCACCTTGAAGGAGGCCATCGAGATGGAGCCTCGCCTCAAGGAGATGATGGAGAAGCCCTCCAACATCGGCGAGGTGGAGGGCAAGCCCGTCACGACGAAGGACGTGCTCGAGATCGCGCTCGCGCTGGAGGGCCTGCACCGCCAGCCTGGCATGCACGCGGCCGGCGTGGTCATCGCGGACAAGCCCCTGTGGGAGTTCGTGCCCGTCTACCAGCCGCCCGGTGAGAAGACGCTCATCACCCAGTTCGCCAAGGACGAGGTCGAGGCCGCGGGCCTGGTGAAGTTCGACTTCCTCGGCCTGAAGACGCTCACCGTGATTCAGCACGCGCTCGACCTGGTCAAGCGCAACCACGGCAAGGACATCCCCCGTCACGAGATTCCGCTCGACGACGACAAGGTCTGGCAGCTGATGGCCGAGGGCGACACGGCCGGCGTCTTCCAGATGGAGTCCAGCGGCTTCACCGAAATGGTGGTGAAGCTCAAGCCGTCCTGCTTCGAGGACGTCATCGCCGCCGGCGCGCTCTACCGCCCGGGTCCGCTGGACTCCGGCATGGTGGACGTGTTCATCAACCGCAAGCACGGGCGCGAGAAGGTGACGTACCCGCACCCCGCGCTGGAGCCGGTGCTCAAGGACACGTACGGCGTCATCGTGTACCAGGAGCAGGTGATGCAGATCTCGCAGGTCCTGGGTGGCTACACCCTGGGCCGCGCGGACCTGCTCCGCCGCGCGATGGGCAAGAAGAAGGCCGAGGTCATGCAGGCCGAGCGCGCCGGCTTCCTCGAGGGCTGCGCGAAGAACAACGTCGACCTCAAGGTCGCCGGTGAAATCTTCGACCTCATGGAGAAGTTCGCCGAGTACGGCTTCAACAAGAGCCACTCGGCCGCCTACGGCCTGGTCACCATCCACACCGCGTGGCTCAAGGCGCACTACCCCTGCGAGTTCATGGCGGCCCTTCTCTCCAGCGAGAAGGACAACACGGACAAGGTGGTGAAGCACATCGGCGAGGCGCGCGAGTCGGGCCTCCAGGTGCTCCCGCCGGACGTCAACCAGTCCGACCTGCACTTCGGCGCCGTCGAGGGGAAGATCCGCTTCGGCCTGGGCGCCATCAAGGGCGTGGGCGAGAACGCCATCGAGTCCATCCTGGAGGCGCGCAAGGACGGGCCCTTCAAGAGCCTCTTCGACTTCTGCGAGCGCGTGGACAGCCGCCGCGTCAACCGCAAGGTGCTGGAGGCGCTGGTGAAGGCCGGCGCGTTCGACTTCGAGAAGCGCCCGCGCCGGCAGCTCTTCGACACCATCGAGAAGGCGATGAACCGCGGCTCGGCCAGCCAGAAGGACAAGGCCGCGGGGCAGAGCTCGCTGTTCGGCATGCTCGCCGCCCCGTCGTCGGGCGGCGGCGGTGGGCTCCAGGACGACTACGTCCAGGTGGAGGAGTGGTCGGAGAAGGAGCGGTTGGCGCTGGAGAAGGAGGCCATCGGCTTCTACGTGTCCGGCCACCCGCTGCACCAGTACGACAAGGAGCTCAAGCGCTACGCCAAGCCCATCACCGCCGTGCAGCGCGCGCGCAAGGACGACAAGATCACCGTCGCCGGCATCGTCGCGGCGCTGCGCGAGCGTCCCACCAAGACGGGCAAGCGCATGGCGTGGGTGACCATCGAGGACCTGTCCGGCTCCATCGAGCTGGTGTGCTTCCCGGGCAAGGACGGCACCCGCAGCGTGATGGGCAAGGACGGCAAGTGGTCGAAGCAGGGGCCCAAGCCGGGCTTCGAGCACTGGGAGCACCTGCTCAAGTCGGACGACCCCATCCTCGTGTCGGGCACGGTGCAGATCAGCCAGCGCGACGAGGACACGCCCATGGCGGAGCTCATCGTCGACGACATCCAGAGCCTGAAGGCGGTGCGCGAGAAGCGCACCAAGCGGCTGGAGCTGCGCGTGCCGGCGGACCTGCTCACCGAGGAGCGGCTGCAGAAGCTCAACGCGCTGGCGAAGCAGTACGCGGGCGCCACGCCGGTGGCCGTCAGCGTGCTCTTCAAGGGCGAGGGCGAGGCGCTCATCGGCAACACGTCCCTCAAGGTCCAGGTGCACGACGACCTGCTCCTGGCGGTGGACCGGTTGTTCGGCATGCGCGTGGTGGAGTTCGGCTGATGGCTGGGTGACGGGGCGGGCGCGCGGGGCCCGGGACACGGTCGCCCCCCGAGTCGGCGCGACTGCGGTACGGTGGCCTCCCTCGACAGGGAGGCCGTCATGGACGCCACGTACAAGTCGCTGCGCATCGAGAAGTCGGACCACGTCGCGGAGCTGGTCCTCATGGGGCCCGGCCGGGGCAACGCCATGGGCCCTGACTTCTGGCGGGAGATGCCCCAGGCCATCCGCGCGCTCGACGCCGACGAGGCCGTGCGCGTCATCCTCGTCCGCGGCGAGGGCAGCCACTTCACCTACGGCCTGGACCTGATGGGGATGATGGAGTCGCTGGGGCCGCTGCTCACCGGCGACAACAACCTGGCCCACGAGCGCACGAAGCTGCTCCAGCTCATCGGCGACATGCAGCAGGCGACGGAGGGGCTGGCCCGCTGTCGCAAGCCGGTCATCGCCGCGGTGCACGGCTGGTGCATCGGCGCGGGCATGGACCTCATCGCCGCGTGTGACTTCCGCTACTGCTCGCGTGACGCGAAGTTCTCCGTGCGCGAGGTGAAGGTGGCCATCGTCGCGGACATGGGCGTGCTCCAGCGCCTGCCGCGCATCATCGGCGAGGGCAACACGCGCGAGCTGGCGTACACGGGGGCCGACGTCGACGCGGAGCGCGCGCTGCGCATGGGGCTGGTCAACGACGTCTTCGCCTCGCCGGAGGCGCTGCTCACCGAGGCGCGGGCCACCGCGAAGCGCATCGCGGAGAACCCGCCGCTCGTCGTCCAGGGCGCCAAGCAGGTGATGGAGTACTGCGCGGGCAAGTCCATCGAGGATGGCCTGCGCTACGTGGCCGTGTGGAACGCCGCGTTCCTCCAGTCGTTGGATTTGACGGAGGCGTTCGGCGCCTTCGCCGAGCGCCGCCCCCCGCGCTTCCAGGGTCGCTGACACCCCGCCCCGCCGGGGCCTTCTGCCGCCACCGCCGGGATGCGAGGATTCCCCGGACATCAGGCCAGGGAGTCCTCGCGATGACGGAGACGGTGGGGTTGCTGGGCTACGGCCGGTTCGGCCAGGCGCTCTCGGGGCTGTTGTCGGACGCGGGCGTCGCGCATCGCGTGGTGGACCCGCGCCGGGACGAGGTGCCGCCGAAGCTGCTGGCGGGCTCGCTGGAGGAGCTGGTCGGGTGGGCCTCCGTGGTGGTCCTCGCGATGCCCGTGTCGTCGATGCGGGCGTCGCTGGAGGCGCTCCGGCCGTTGCTGACGCCCCGACACGTCGTCATCGACGTGGGCAGCGTGAAGGTGCGGCCTGTGCGGATGCTGGCCTCCGTGCTGGGGCGGGACATCCCCTGGGCCGGGACGCATCCGCTCTTCGGGCCCGCGAGCCTCGCGCGAGGCGACGCGCGGCGCACGGTGGTGTGTCCGAACGAGCTCCACCCGGAGGCAGTGCGACGCGCGAGGGCGCTGTTCGAGCGGCTCGACTGCGAGGTGACGGAGATGTCGCCGGAGGCGCACGACGCGCTGATGGCCCGCACGCACGTGCTCACCTTCTTCCTGGCCCATGGGCTGGTGAAGGCGGGCGTGGGCAAGGACCTGCCCTTCGCGCCCCCGAGCTTCCAGCCCGTGGCGCGGCTGGAGGAGTACGCGCGGCGCGAGGTGCCGCACCTGTTCTCCGTCGTCCAGTCGGAGAACCCCTATGCGCGTGAGGCGCGCGTGGGCCTGCTCGAGGCGCTGAACCAGCTGCACCTGGGGCTGGAGGCGACGGGGCGCGCCACGCCGTCCGAGCCGCTCGCTCCGCCGCCCGGGCTCACCGACGTCCGCGAGCGCATCGACGGGGTGGACAGGGAGCTGGTGGCGCTGCTGGGGCGACGGGCCCGGCTCGTCCAGGAGGCCGCCCGGGTGAAGGCCGCGCACGGCCTGCCATTCCCCGACGAGCAGCGCGAGGCGTCCATGCTGGAGGAGTGGCGCCGGTGGGCCGGACAGGAGGGACTGGAGACCGGCGCGCTGGAGGACCTGTTCCGCGCGGTGTTGCGGCTCTCCCGGGACTCCGTGTGACTCCTCCGGAGGGAGTGCCTGAGCTCGGGAAAGAGCGAGGGCGTGTCGATCCGGCCCCACCTTGTTCGTTGCGATGTCGGAAGACGATGGATGGCAAGGCGCGCGGGCGATGCCCGCGTCGAAAGGACGGACGCTCATGTCGAGGCTTCGGGTCAACGCATTCTCAATCTCCATCGACGGTTACGGCGCGGGCCCGGAGCAGTCCCTGGAGCGTCCCCTCGGAACGGGAGGTGAGGCCCTGCATGAGTGGATCGTGGGCACGCGAACGTTCCAGCGGCTCCAGGGCGGCGCCGCGGGAGGGCCGACGGGCCCCGAGGCCGGGGGCGATGACCCCGATGACCTCTTCGCCGCGCGAAGCTTCGAGAACGTCGGTGCCTGGATTCTCGGCCGCAACATGTTCGGGCCGGTGCGCGGCCCCTGGACGGATGATGATTGGAAGGGCTGGTGGGGCTCCAACCCGCCCTACCATGTGCCCGTCTTCGTGCTCACGCACCACGCCCGGCCGTCCCTCGCGATGGAGGGTGGGACGACCTTCCACTTCGTGACCGACGGAATCCATGCCGCGCTGAAGCGCGCGAAGGAGGCGGCGCAGGGGCGGGATGTCCGACTGGGGGGCGGCGCCGCCACCCTCCGCCAATACCTCTCAGCAGGGCTCATCGACGAGCTGCACCTCGCGATCGCGCCCGTGCTGCTCGGACGGGGCGAACACCTCTTCGCCGGCATCGACCTGCGGAGCCTGGGCTATCAGTGCACGGAGCACATCGCCACGCGCAAGGCCACGCACGTCATCCTGACTCGCGTCCCAGGCGCGTCCTCCGCGCGCTGAAGCCCGGCGCGCTCAGCGTGACGCCGCGAGGTCCATCCCGGAGTCAGCGGCCTCTTGCCGGGGTGGGGTGAGCGATGCGCGGGCCTCTTCACGGAGGGGGGAGTGGCCGTCCGGGTCGTTCGCCTCGGCGCGGGTCAGCCAGGTCGCGGCCTTCTCGTACTCCCCCAACTGGGCGTGGGCCAGCACGAGGACGAACGCGACGGAGGCGCGACTCGAGGGCGCGCTGGTGGTCGTGAAGGCGCGCTCGAGGAGGGGAATCGCCTCGGCGGCCCGGCCGAGCCAGACGAGGACGGCGCCCCGCGTGTTCATGATGGGTGGGGCATGGGGATGCCGCCCGTGGACCGCGGCCGAGTGGCGGTCCGCGTCCGCGCGCAGCTCATCCCGTCGGAGGAGGAAGGACGTCCAGGCCACGTTGTTGCGCAGGAACCAGTAGGCCGCCCCATTGGGAGGCGTCGCCCGCAGGAGTTCGAGGAAGGTGGCGTGCGCCTCGGCGTGCTCGCCCACGGCGAGCTGGAGCAGGCCGAGCGTGTTGCGCACGTTGACGGAGGTGGGGTGTCGCGCGAGCGCGTCGTCGACGAGCGCCCGCGCGCCAGCGAAGTCCCGCTGCTCGATGCGCTCGCCCGTCTCGATGATGACGGGCATCTCGAGCAGGGTCCGCACCTCGTCCTGGGATGCGAACGGGATGGCGAACAGCCGTGAGCCGTCATTGACCAGGCCCTGGCTCCGGAGCACCACCTGGAGGGGCACGAGGTTGATGAAGAGCACCCACAGGTTGAAGAACAGGAGCAGCTCCCGGACGGCGAGCCGATACCCGAACGCTTCCAGCGGCAGGAGGGCCTCCACCAGCCCCCGCGCGAAGGTCGTCGACGGCCAGAGTCCCCACACCAGGGCCGCGGTGACGGCGGGCCCACCGAGGATCGTGAGCCACCAGCGGGGGCGCAGCGCGCGCTCGGACGACGCGCCGATATAGGTCACGCCAAGCGTGGGGAAGGTGTTCAGCACCACGAGGGTCCCACCCAGCTTGCGGTTCCAGACGGAGCGGCCCACGCCAAGCTCGACGCGGAGCACCTGCAACCCCACCGCCCGGGCCACCAGCGCGTGCCCGGCCTCGTGCAGCGCGATGCTGCCCAGCATCACGACGGGGAAGAGGGCCACGTTGACGAGCGAAATCCAGGACAGGCCCTCGCCCATCACGACGCACTGGACGGCGAGGATGGCGGGCAGGAGGAAGAGGCTGACGAGGAGGTTTCGCACGGGGGCGCGAACCTATCACCGAAGGGCGCGCCGGGCTCCACCTCGTGTCTGGGATTGATATCGGCTTCGCGGCGAGCCAGCCCCTACTTCTGGAGGGAGAAGGTGGGATTGAGCACCTTCATCGTGCCCTGGGTCACACCGAATTGCTCGTGCACCGCGGCGCGGCGCACGGCCTCGGCGGGGGAGATGCGGCCCGCGAGCAGCTCCTGGTACGCGCCCAGCACGCGCGCGGACTCCTCTCGCGACTCGCGCACGAACTCCACGCGGAAGCGCCGCACGCCGCGCGACAGCAGCGACGGCACCAGCGACGCCGCGCTCTGCGCCTGGGCGTTGAACACCGTGTTGCGGCAGCCCACGTCCACCACGACGGGGTGCTCCAGGCCCTTGTGGTCCCGCAGGGAGAGCCGGTGCTTCTCGCAGGGCCTCCCGCAGCTGCGGAAGTCACGCCCGTGTGACAGCGTGTGGGAGTACACGCAGTGCTCGGTGTGGAACGTGGAGATGTGGTGGTGCACCGTCACCGTGAAGCGCTCGGCGGGCAGGTGCTCCAGCATGGCGCCCAGCTGCACCGCGTCCAGGTCGTGGGCGAAGGTGAGCGTGTCCAGGCCCAGCCCCAGCAGGTGGAGCGCGGTGACGGAGTTGGTGACGTTGAGGGAGAAGTCGCCGTGCAGCGCGGGGCGCGTTTCGCCGGGGGCGAAGGGGCGCTCCAGGAAGTGCATCATCGCGCCCCAGTGGCGCGCGAGCACCGCGTCCGGCTTCAGCTTCGCGATGCGCGCGTCGTAGCCCTCCTCGCCGGGCTTCTGCACGCGCACGGTGGCGACGGTGACGCGGAGCCCCGCCGCGCGCGCCCGCTCCACCGCCCGCTGGAGGCCCACCAGCTCCATCCAGTCCAGCTCCACCTCCGGCAGGCCCGCCGCGATGACCGCCTCCAACTGCTCGTCCGTCCGGCACAGCGGCAACAGGCGCGCGCCCTCGGTGGCCACAGACGGCGACACCACGCGCGCTCGAATCGCCGCGCGCACCTCGTCCAGCACCGGCGTCTCGCGCACCTCGCGCACCGGGCCCCTGGCCACCGCCTCCGTCAACTCCGCGACCAGCGCCCGCCGCAGCGCCTTCAGTTCGGACACCGGCAGGTGCAGGCCCGGCTCCAGCCCCGCGGTGTCCAGCTCCGCCAGGTGGAACGGCGTGCCGCCCAGCGCCGCGAGCTTGTCCTTCAAGAGCGCCGCGTCGAGGCCACCGCCCCGCGCCCGCGAGAGCGGCACCGCGCTCGACGCCGTGGCCTCGTGTCCGCCGCGCGCCCGCGCCGTCACCGCCAGCGCGGCGCCCTCCGTGCCCGACACGCTCAGCGTCAGGGGGACGCGGCCCTCGGGCTCGTCCTGCGCCAGCAGCTCCTCCGTGCGCTTCACCAGCGTAGGGTCGCTCGTCACCCAGACGCGCTGGCCCGGCGCCACGCGCGACATGTCGGGCCCGGGGTTGCCGAAGCCCAGCACCCAGCCCTGGCCCTTGCGCTCGACGCGGAACAGGGGGCCTCCGGCCTCGTGCTTGTCCTCGGGGTGGCCGTCGTCGAACACCACGCCCATGCCCGGGCGCGGCGACACCTCCGCCGCCACCGGCGCCTCGCTCTCCAGCGGCGAGGACACCTTGCCCTGCGGCCCCTCGGGCCGCGTCCGCGCGTCCTCCTGGCCCAGGCCGCCCGTCCAGGGCCGGCCCGCCGGGTCCTCCACCACGCGCACGTCGCGGCCGTGCACCGACTCCACGACGCCCAGGTACGCGCCCCGGTGCTTGGGGAAGCGGCCCTCCACCAGCGTCTGGTGGTCGGAGCCCGCGAAGAAGCCGTGCGAGAAGCCCCGGCTGTACGACAGCGTCATGTCGGCCAGGTCCTTGCGCAGCGCCCCCGTGTCCGCCTTGCCCGCAGCCACGCCGTCCACCCAGCGCCGGTAGCCCTGCACCGCCGTGGCCACGTACTGCGGGCCCTTCTGCCGGCCCTCGATTTTCAGCGAGTGCACGCCGATGTCGACGAGCCTGGGCACCGCCATGACGCCCGCCAGGTCCTTGGGGCTGAGCAGGTACTGCACGTCACCCAGGTCGCGCGTCTGCCCGTCCACCACCAAATCGTACGGCAGCCGGCAGGACTGCGCGCACTGGCCGCGGTTCGCGGAGCGCCCACCCCACGCCTCGCTGGTCAGGCACTGGCCGCTCCATGACATGCACAACGCGCCGTGGATGAAGACCTCCAGCTCCAGGTCCGTCTCCGCCGCCAGCCGGGCAATCTCCGCCACCGACAGCTCGCGCGGCACCACCACGCGCGTGACGCCCAGCCCGCGCGCGAAGCGCGTGCCCTCCGCGCTGGAAATCGTCATCTGCGTGGAGGCGTGCACCTCCATCTGGGGACACACCGCGCGCGCGACGAGCGCCACCGCCGGGTCCTGGACGATGAGCGCGTCCACGCCCGCGGCCGCCACGCGCCGCAGGATGTCCTCCAGCACCGGCAGCTCCGGCTCGAACACCAGCGTGTTCATCGTCAGGTAGGCCCGCGCCCCCGCGCGGTGGACGCGGGCGAGCGTCTCCGGCAGGCGGGCGAGCGAGAAGTTCTCCGCCCGGGCCCTCGCGTTGAAGCCCTCGTCGAGCCCGAAGTAGATGGCGTCCGCGCCACTGGCCAGCGCGGCCTTCATCGAGTCGAGGTCTCCAGCGGGGGCGAGGATTTCGGGGCGACGGCGCATGCCGGGTCCTCTAACACAGCGTCCGGGGCCTTTCGCCCGTCCTCACGCCATCGTGGACGCAGTGCGCCATGTTCTGGTCAAGTCGCCGCCGGGTTGCTTCCACAGGAGACGAGTCATGGCTGATGGCGTGTTCAAGGACGGGCTGCTGGCGGGCAAGGTGGCGTTCATCTCGGGCGGCAGCAGTGGCATCAACCTCGGCATCGCCGAGGCGTTCGTGAAGGCGGGCGCGAAGGTCGCCATCAACGGCCGCAACGTGGAGAAGCTGGAGGGCGCGGTGAAGGGCCTGCGGGCCCACGGCACCGCGATGGGCGTCGCCGCGGACGTGCGCGACTACGCCGCCATCCAGAAGGCGCTGGAGGAGGTGAAGGCCGCCTACGGCGAGCTGGACATCCTCGTCTGTGGCGCGGCTGGCAACTTCCCCGCGCCCGCGCTGGGCATCTCCTCCAACGGCTTCAAGGCGGTGATGGACATCGACGTGCTGGGCACCTTCAACCTGTGTCGCGCCGGCTTCGAACACCTGCGCAAGCCCGGCGCCTCCGTCATCAACATCTCCGCGCCCCAGGCCTATCTGCCCATGGCCATGCAGGCCCACGTCTGCGCCGCCAAGGCCGGCGTGGACATGCTCACCCGCGTGCTGGCCCTGGAGTGGGGCGGCGCGGGCGTGCGCGTCAACGCAATCACCCCCGGCCCCATCGAGGACACCGAGGGCATGCGCCGGCTCGCCCCCAGTGAGGAGGGCCACCAGAAGCTCGCCCAGGCCCTGCCGCTCCAGCGCTTCGGCACCAAGGCGGACATCTCCCGCCTGGCCCTGTTCCTGTCCTCGGACGCCGCCTCCTACATCACCGGCTCCATCATGGTCTGCGACGGCGGTCAGTCCCTGCTGGGCGGCGCCGCCCTCATGGCCGCGCTCGGGATGTAGCTTCCCGGGAGGGGGCTGGGTTCGGCCAGACCTCCCCGGGAACCCTCTTCAACGAGGGTGGAACATTTCCCCTGGCCTTCACGGGCCAGCGGGAATGTCTGGTAGAAAACGCTCCAACTCCCCCGTCCGGTCGCCCTTGGGGAGGCGACGGCTGGGAGTCGGAGACTTCATGTCCGCACGCGTATCGTCGCTCGGCCGGTTGTGGGTCCTGGGCGTGCTGTGCCTCGGCTTGTCGCAGGGCTGCAAGGGAGATGAGCCGCAGCCCCCGCCGTCCACGCCGGTTCCGGATGCCGCGGTGTCGCAGGTGGTGCTCACGCCGGAGCGCGAGCTGCTCGCGAACGGTCAGGACCGGGCCCTCATCACCATCGCCGTGCGGCGGCGGGACGGAATGCCGCTGTCGGGCCGGACGGTGGAGGTGGCGGTGCCCGGCGAGGGCAACACGGTGACGCAGCCGGAGTCGACGACGGACGCCGAGGGCCGGACGACCGCCTCGGTGGTGTCCACGCGCGCGGGCATCAAGCACGTCAAGGTGACGGTGTTGGGCGTCGGGACGGGTGGCCCGGTGGTGCTGGACGCGCAACCCAGCCTCACCTTCGTCAGTCCGGTGGCCACGCGGCTGGAGTTCTCCAACGCGTCGCGCGACTCCACGGTGGGCATGCCCATCCCGGGCCTCGAGGTCCGCTTCGTCGACGCGCAGGGACAGGAGGTGACGAGCGCGACCGGCGAGGTGACGCTCTCCCTGGCCACGCATCCGGCGGGCGCCGAGCTGGAGGGCGCGCTGACGACGAACGCGGTGGGGGGCAGGGCTCTCTTCAACGCGCTCTTGAGGAAGGTCGGCGTCTACCAGCTCAAGGCGGAGGCCGCGGGCGTGGAGGCCGCGGTGTCGGACCCCTTCGAGATCGGCGCCGGAGCCGCGGCCCGGTTCGATTTGTCCTCTGCGTCCGGCCTCGTCACCGCGGGCACGGCGGCGAGCATCACGGTGACGGTGCGGGATGGGGCCGGCAACCTGGCGACGAACTACCGGGGCACCATCTCCCTCTCGGCGACGGACGACCTCGCCACGCTGCCGCTCGCCCATGCCTTCACCGACCAGGACCGCGGCAGCTTCACCTTCACCGGCATCGTCCTGCGTCGCGCGGGCCCCCAGCGAGTGCGCTTCCACGACGCGAGCAACCCGCTGCTGGACACCGACGGGCATCTCGAGGTCGCGCCCGCCGCGGCGTCGGCCCTGGCCTTCGCGCCGGTGGCCGAGCGCGCGTCGGTGCACGCGACGCTCCCCCTGGTGTCCGTGCTCCTCCGGGACGAGTTCGGCAACGCGGTGCCGGTGGGCACGCCGGAGGTGACGGTGGGGCTGGAGGAGCCGGGCATGCTCACGGGCGTCCTCCGGGTCGCCCCCTACGAGGGCGTGGCGTACTTCACGACGCTCCAGGTCCATTCGGATGGCGTCTTCCACCTCACGGCGAGCGCCCCGGGACTGACGAGCGCGCGGAGCACCTCGCTGACCATCGTCGACGACGTGCCTCCCGCGCGGCCCGTGTTGTCGGTGAAGTCGCTCACGGCCGACTCGGTGACGGTGACGTGGGTGGCCGTCGGCGATGACGGGACCGAGGGGACGGCGACGTCGCAAGAGCTGCGCTACTCCGCCCAGCCCATCACCACGCCCGCCGAGTTCCAGGCCGCCACGCCCGTGAGCATGGGGGCTCCCGCCGCGCCGGGGACGACCGAGACGGCGACCCTCATCGGCCTGTCCGCCACGCAGACCTATCACGTCGTGCTGGCGGTGACGGACAACCAGGGCAACACCGCGTACTCGAACGACCTGGCCGTCTCGACGCGCAACGCGCGCGTCAAGCGGCTCGCCTTCACGCCGCAGCCGTCGAATGGCACCGCGGGCATCCCGCTGGCGTCCGTGCACGTGTCGCTGCTGGACGAGGCGGGAGCGGTCGTCACGACCGCGTCCGCGCCCGTCACGCTGACGCTGGTGGGAGGCACCGGCTTCCAGCCGCGTCAGGAGCAGGCGGTGGACGGCGTGGCCACCTTCACGGGCGTGCGGGTGGATCGCGCGGGCGAGTATCGGCTCGCCGCGAGCGCCGAGGGGTTCACCGTGGAGAGCCAGCCCTTCGTCATCGCTCCCTCCTCCGCGCGCCGCTTCGAGGTGACGGGGCTGGTGGCGCCCGTCGTCGCCGGTCAGTCGCAGACCCTCGAGGTCGTGGTGCGCGACAACTACGACAACCTGGTGCCGACCTATGCGGGCACCGTGCGCTTCACCTCGACGGACCCGCGCGCCGTCCTCCCGTCCAGCTACACCTTCACCGCGGCGGACGCCGGGCGCCACACGTTCACGGGCGTGAAGCTGAACACCTCCGGGTATGTCGAGCTGACGGTGGCGGACGAGCTCATCCCGCGCGTGGCGGGCACCACGGGCGTGTACGTGACGAGCGACGCGCCCCTCTTCATGGAGATGTCCTCCTTGCCGGCCACCTGGCCGGCGGGCACCGAGCGGCAGATGGTCCTGGACGTGCGTGACGCGTACGGCAACCTCGTCACCGGCTACCGGGGCGAGGTGGCCTTCACCTCCGATGACCCCCGGGCCACGCTGCCCTCGCGCCACGTCTTCACGGAGTCGGACGCGGGGCGCTACTCGTTCACCGTGCGGCTGGAGAGCGCGGGCCCTCGCGTCATCACCGCGAAGGAGGTGGTCGGGACGATGAGCACCACCTCCGACACGCGGGTGCTGCCGGGCGACGCGGTGGCGCTGACGCTGGCGTTGTCCACGTCCACCCCGGCGGCGGGCGCGCCGGTGGCGGCGACGGTGACGGTGGTGGATGCGTTCGGCAATCACGCCTCTGGCTACCGGGGGACGGTGGCGTTCCGCTCGGATGACGCGGCGGCCACGCTGCCGGGCAGCCACGCCTTCACGGAGTCGGATGCGGGGCAGCGCGTCTTCAACGTCGGCTTCGCGCGGGCGGGGAGCACCTCGCTCACGGCGGAGGACACGGAGGACCCGAGCCTCACCGCCGCGTCGACCGTCACGGTGAGCGCAGGCGTGGCCTCGGCGCTGACGGTGTCGCTGGAGGTGGGGCCGTACACCGCGGGCGTCGCGTATGGCTTCACCGTCACCGCGAGGGATCGATTCGGCAACCTGGCCCCTGGCTATACGGGCACGGTGGGCGTGACGACGACGGATGCTCGGGCGGAACCCATCACGTCCCACGCCTTCACGGCGGAGGACCAGGGTGCCCATACCTTCTCCGTGGCGCAGCGCACGGCGGGTGCGCAGACGGTGAGCTTCGCGGACGTGGCGCTCGGCGTGACGGCCACCCAGGCGCTCACGGTGGAGCCGGCCGCGCCCGAGCGGCTGCGCTTCCTCTCCAGCCCGGAGTCGGTCTCCGTGCGTCAGGTGCTGGCGCCGACGCGCGTGGCGGTGAGCGACGCGTTCGGCAACACCGTCTCCGGCGTCGCTCCGGCGGTGACGCTCACGCTGACGGGGAACGGCGCGCCCGAGCTGCGTGGCACCGTGACCCGGACGCCCGTCGCGGGTGTGGCGGAGTTCTCGGACCTCGCCGTGGACCAGGAAGGGGCGTACTCGCTCGTCGCGCGTGCGGCGGGCTCCGACCTCGAGGATGCCTCCGTCCCGCTGACCATCGTCGACGACGTGGCGCCCTCGGCGGTGGCGGCGTTGGAGGCGACGCTGGAGGGTGACGACGCCATCCGCCTGCGCTGGCTGGCGACGGGCGACGACGGCGTGGAGGGACAGGCGGCGCGCTACGAGCTGCGCTATGCCAGCTCGCCGCTGACCGCCGCGAACTTCGGCACCGGGACGCTGGTGGCCACGGCGGCCCCCGGCGCCCCGGGCGCTCAGGAGCAGGCGCTCGTCACGGACCTGGGGCCGGGCACGTACTACTTCGCGGTCCGCGTGCTCGACAATCAGGACAACGCGAGCGCGCTCGCGACCACGTCGCTCTCCATCGGCGACCCCTGCGAGGGCTTCGTCTGCGAGCCCCGCGCGGCGACCTGCGCGGAGAATGGCGTGGACCTGGTGACGTACACGGGCGCGTGCGTGGTGGAGGCCGGCGCGCCGACCTGCCAGTACGCGTCCACCCCCACGGCCTGCACCGGCGTGGAGGGCGTCTGCTACCAGGGTGCGTGCACCACGGCGGCGGCGCCGGGCGAGGGCGAGGTCGTCATCACCGAGCTGATGCACACCCCGACGAACGGCACGACGGAGTACGTGGAGGTGACCAGCACGGTGGACCGGCTCCTGAACGTCAACGGGCTGACGCTCGAGTCTCTGGGCGCGGTGCCAGGGACGTTCACCGTGGACCGGGGGGAGGGCGCCGCGGTGGTGCTCCCCGCGCGGGGCTCGTTCGTGCTCGCGCGCGACGCGGACTCCGAGACCAACGGCGGCGTGCACGCGGACGTCGCGTACCGTGACGCCCTGGACCTGGAGCCCACGGGCGTGCTCTCCGTTCAGGTGGATGGCGTGGTGCTGGACGCCCTCTCCTACGACGAGTCGTTCCCCTCGACGCCGGGGTCCGCCATCAGCCTGTCCTCCACCGTCCAGAGCGCGCGGCGCAACCGCTATGCCTGGAACTGGTGCCTGGCCACCCAGGAGCTCGCGGGTGGCAACCACGGCTCTCCGGGAGATGCCCGCGACACGTGCGGCGTCGTCTACGAGGCGCCCGTGGACCGGTGCTTCATCCAGTCGCCCAAGTCGTTCCCCAAGCCCCTGCGGCCCGGCGAGGACGCGACCGTCACCAGCCGCTTCTCGGAGGCGGGGGTGACGGGAGGCAATCCGGTGGGCAATGACTACTTCCCGTTCGTCGACGCGGAGCTCGGCTTCGGGACGGACCCCGCGCAGACGGAGTCGTGGACGTGGGTGCCCGCGAGCTTCAACCCGTCCTATGTCGCCGAGGGGAACTCGGATGACGAGATGGCTGCGACCCTGCGCATCCCCGCCGCGGGCAGCTACTTCTATGGCTTCCGGTATCGCTTCCCCCAGGGCCCGGTAGGGTCGGAGGGCTGGACGTACTGCGACCAGGATGGCGTCGTCACCCAGGGAGGGATACCTCACTACGGCTCCGTGACGGTGAAGGAGCCGTCCCCGGTGTCCGGGCACGTCGTCATCAGCGAGGTCAGCGGACGGGGTGTCTCGTCGCAGACGGACGAGTTCATCGAGCTGTACAACCCGACGGACGAGAACGTGGACCTGGGCGGCTGGCAGGTGCAGTACAAGTCGGCGACGGGCAGCTCGTATTCGGGCTCCGTGACGATTCCGGCGGGCAAGGTCATCCCGGCGCACGGCTACTTCCTCCTCGCGCACGTCGACTTCTCGGGAGCCGCCACCACGCCGCCGGACGTCACCTACAGCTTCGACATGTCCGCGTCCACGACGGCGGGCGGACACGTGCGCATCGGTCCGGGATTGACCACGAGTCCCAACGACGTCGCGGTGGACAAGGTGGCCTGGGGCACGGGCAACTCGCCCGAGGGCGCGGCGGCCCCCGCCCATCCGGCGGCGGGCGGGAGCCTCGAGCGCAAGGCCCTGCCCACCTCCACCTCGGCCAGCATGGGGCCCGGCGGCGCCGACGCCGACCGGGGCAACGGCACGGACTCGGACCGGAACGCCGATGACTTCGTGACGCGCGCCAGCCGCCAGCCGCAGTGCTCGACGAGCCCGCGCGAGGAGCCGTAGCGCGAGGTCATTCCTGGAGTCCCTGGAGGTCGCCCGGGCCGCGCGCCCGGCGGCCTCTTCATTCCAGCGGGCGGCGGAATCTGTCCGGCAGCGAGCCGTCCAGCCGCCAATCCCTGCTGCCCTGGAAGGGCGGGCGGATTACCTTTGCACGCATCGTTCCTTCCGTACGACCAGGAGAGCAGCCCGTGTCCGAAACGCCCGTTCCCGACGCCGTCCGCCACATCACCTGCCCGCCCGACGCGTTCCGCCGCTCGGGTGAGGAGGCCATGGCGGCCGCGCGTGCCGGAATCGCCCGCTTGAAGGCCCTGCGCCCGCCCCACGACGTGAACCAGGTGCTGGAGGTGTACGACGAGGCCATGGCCGCGCTGGATGACGCCGCCGCCCGCGCGAGCGTGGCGCGCAACTCCCATCCGGACGCCGCCATGCGCGACGCCGCGGAGGCGGCCGAGCAGGCGCTGGAGACCCTGGCCACGGACATCCGCCTGGACCGGGGCGTCTATGACGTCCTGTCCGCGCTGGACCTCTCCAGCCAGGACGCCCAGACGCGCAAGTGGATGGAGAAGGTGCTGCGCGACTTCCGCCGCTCCGGCGTGGACCGGGACGACGCCACCCGCGCCCGCGTGAAGGAGCTCCAGGAGGAGCTGGTCCGCATCGGCCAGGAGTTCAGCCGCAACATGCTCCAGGACACCCGGACCGTGTCGCTGCCCCCCGCCGCGCTGGAGGGACTGCCGGACGACTACGTGCGCGCCCACCCTCCCGGCGCGGACGGACAGGTGCGCATCACCACGGACTACCCGGACATCGTCCCGTTCATGACGTACTCGCGTGACGCGAAGGCTCGCGAGCAGATGTGGCGCGTCTTCCGCATGCGCGGCCACCCCGCCAACCTGGATGTCCTCCAGCGGATGGTGCGGCGCCGGCACGAACTGGCCACGCTGCTGGGCTACCGCAACTGGGCGGCCTACGCGACCGAGGACAAGATGATTCGCGACGAGCAGGCCGCCGCGGACTTCATCGCGAGGATTGCCTCCGCCTCCGGAGCGCGCATGGAGCGCGACTACGGCATGTTGCTGGAGCGCAAGCGCCGGGACGAACCGGGCGCGGAGCGCGTCAACCCGTGGGACCAGGCGTTCCTGGAGGACCGCATCAAGGCGGAGCAGTACGCCTTCGACTCGCAGGCGGTGCGGCCGTACTTCGAGTACACGCGCGTGAAGCAGGGCATGCTGGACCTCACGGCGCGGATGTTCGGCGTGGCGTACCGCAAGGTGGAGGGCGCCACGGTGTGGCACCCGGACGTCGAGGCGTACGACGTGCTGGAGGGCGGCAAGCTCCTGGGGCGCTTCTACCTGGACATGCACCCGCGCGCGGACAAGTACAAGCACGCGGCGCAGTTCGTGCTCACCAGCGGCAAGGCGGGGCGCCGGCTGCCGGAGGGCGTGCTGATGTGCAACTTCCCGAAGCCGGGCGCGGAGCCCGCGCTGCTCCAGCACAGCGACGTGGAGACCTTCCTCCACGAGTTCGGTCACCTGCTGCACCACATCTTCGGCGGGCACACGCGCTGGGCGGGGGTGTCGGGCGTGCGCACGGAGTGGGACTTCGTGGAGGCGCCGTCGCAGATGCTGGAGGAGTGGGCGCGCGACGCGGCGAGCCTCCAGACCTTCGCGAAGCACTACCAGACGGGCGAGCCGCTGCCGGCGGACCTGGTCACCCGCCTGCGGCGCGCGGAAGAGTTCGGCAAGGGGCTGTGGGTGCGCCAGCAGATGTTCTACGCGGCGCTCAGCCTGGAAATCTATCGCCGCGACCCGGCGAACCTCGACGCCACGGCGTTGGTGCGCGAGCTCCAGGGCCGGTACACGCCGTTCCCCTACGTCGAGGGCACGTACTTCCACCTGTCCTTCGGACACCTCGAGGGGTACTCGTCCAACTACTACACGTATATGTGGTCGCTGGTCATCGCGAAGGACCTCTTCACGGTGTTCCAGAAGGAAGGGATGTTGTCGCCCGCGCCCGCGAAGGCGTACCGCCACGCGGTGCTGGAGCCGGGGGGCTCGGATGACGCGGCCCGGCTGGTGCACGCGTTCCTGGGCCGCGACTACGACTTCACCGCCTACGAGGCGTGGTTGAACAAGGCGGCCTGACGTGACGTGGGGAGGGGCCCGGTGGTCGAGCGTCCACGCTCGCGCCGGGCCCTGCTTCCGCGCCGTCCCGAGCGCTTCAACCGCGAACGCGCGAGGCGTCGACCCCGAGGAGCGCGGCGAGCGAGGGATGCACGCGGCCGGGCGTGAGCGTGAGGATGGTGTAGTCGGCGACGCCCGCGAGGATGAACGGGTCCTCGGAGGCGATGCGCTCCACGGTGGCGCGGTCCACGTCCCTGGCGAGGATGACGCCTCCGTGAGACGTCGGCTCCGTCTGGCCCGAGAAGATGAACGTCCCCTCGCGATGGTGTCGTTCGAGGAACCGGACGTGGTCCGCGACATGGGGCTCGGCGGCGCGTTCGGAGTGTCGGTAGTGCAGATGCAGGACGTGCAGCATGGGGGACTCGGTGAACCTGGGGGGAACCCAGGGTACCTCGTCGGGTCTGGTTCCTGGAGAGGGCATGACGGAAGATGCTCCTCCCGGAGGGCGTGGACGCCGGTCTCTCGAAGGAGCGCTCAGCCATGCGCGGAGGAGTCCTGGTCCTGTGGAGCGTCCTCGCCTCGGTCGCGGCCCTGGCGCAGCCCACGCCGCGCTCCATCGAGGCGGCGCGGGAGACGGCCAGCTCCGCGAGGAACGTCTGCCGTCAGGTGCGCCCCTTCTACTGGGAGGTCGGCACGGCCGAGGGGCGCGTGGTGGGGGAGTCGGTGGGGCTCCTGGCGCCCTCGGCGGACAAGGTGATGAACATCGCCTCCGCGTCGAAGTGGCTCTACGGGGCCTATGTCGCGGAGGTGCTCGACGGGGCGCCGAGGCCCGAGCAGGACGTGCCCTTCCTGAACTTCACCAGCACGACGCCGACGCTCGCGGTGCGGTCCAATTCCGAGTGTGAAGCGCGAGGCACCACGGTGCATCGCTGCAACGCGAGCAACGCCATCCACGGGCCGCTGGTGGACTATCGCCCCCGGAGGCCAGCGCGGTTCGTCTATCAACCCGGCCACCTCTCGGCGCATGCGGACCTCGTGATGGGGCTCGGGGATGCGACGCCGCGGGACCTGGAGGAGGCGCTGGAGCGGCGGCTCCCCGTGGACCTCGCCTTCACCAGCATCAACGTCGCGGGCGGGGTGCGGATGAGCGCCGCGGAGTACGCGAAGTTCCTCCGGGGGCTCATGAAGGGAGAGTTGAAGCTCGGGGGGCTGTTGGGGACCTCGAGTGTCTGCGCGACCGCCGCCTGTGGGAACACGGGGTACAGTCCCTGGTTCCCGAAGGAGCCGGCGCGCTATTCCCTGGCGCACTGGGTGGAGCCAGACACGGGGCCCGCGTGGAGCGGCGGGTTCAGCAGTGCGGGGCTGCTCGGGTTCTATCCGTGGATATCGAAGGACAAGGGCACCTACCTCATCGTCGCGAGCGAGCACCTGTTGGGGCTGGTGGGGAAGGGGACCTCCACGCCGCTGGAGAAGACGCCCTCCGGGCGGGCGGTGCTCTGTGGGCGACTCATCAAGAAGGCGTACTTCTCCGGGCAGGGGCAGCTCCAGTAGGCGCGGAGGGCGAGTCAGGGCCGCGGGCCTGGTTGCCTTGAACGGGTAGGGCGGCGAGGCGCTCGAGCAACGCGCCGATATGTCGCGCGGTCTCGCGCGTTGCGGCTTCCCTTCAGGGGCCGCCAGCCGGCCGCGCTCCTCGACGGGGTGCGGCGAGACATCCGAGGAGTCGCACATGAGGACATGGGGTCATGGCGCGGTCGTGTCGTTGCTCGCTTTGGGCGCATGGCTGACGGGCTGCACGTCCGGGTCGGCGGAGGACGCGGAGCCGGACGAGGCTCCCGGGCAGGAGTTCGAGAAGAAGCGAGACGAGGGAGACTGGCGTCCGAGCCGGTTGGCGGAATGCACGCTCATCACCGACGGCAGCTCCACCGCCGAGTGTGGCACACAGGAGTCCTTCGACCTGTCCGCCTGCGACACCACGAGCCTGGACTCGCTCTCCCCCCAGGGCCCCTTCACCCTGCACGTCGTCGGCGATGACATCCTCGCGAACGACAACAGCCAGTTCACCGGGGCCCTCCGGTTCATGCCGGACGGACGTGTCTTCTCGAGCGGCTACCCCATGCGAGAGGTCCGGACGGACGCCGGGACGTTCTTCCTCTCCAACTACGGCACGCTCGGCGATGGCCGCTCCTACCGCACCACCCTGGTGGGCTGCGAGGCACGCGGCTCCCAGCGGGTGACGGGGTGCTATGTGAATTGCCTCGCGGGGGCCCCGACCTTCCAGGCCACCTTCGAGGCAGAGAAGGTGGTGCGACCCGAGGGAGAGGGGGAGGCCTCTGGCTTGTCGCTCGTCGGCGAGGGCCGCGTGACGCGCGGCACCGCCGCGGACGTGTTCGTCACCCACGGCCACGCCTACGTCGTCGCCCTCGAGGACCCGCTCACCGGCCCTGGTGGCCTCTACGTGTTCGACCTGGGCGACCGCACCGCGCCCCGGCTCGTGAAGAGCATCACCTTTCCGGGCGACAGCTACTGGAACGGCGTGTGGGCCAAGGACGACGCCCTCTATGTCGCCAGCGGTGTGAGGGGCGTGCTCGTCTTCGACCTCTCCAACCCCGCGGATCCCCAGTTCCTCCGCGCGCTGCCCAACAGCGGCTTCCTCAACGCGCACACCCTCTACGCGGACGGCGACCGGCTCTACAGCATGTCCGCCGCGCCCAGCCCCAAGACGCTCATCTTCGACATCTCCGACGCGAAGCAGCCCGTGCTGCTCAACATCCATCAGGACCCCAGCGTCGACCCCGCCGTCGCCTCCTATCCGCATGACGCCACCGCGAACGGCGACCGGCTGTACGTCAACCACTGGCGCGCCGGGCTGCTCATCCTCGACGTGAGCGACCCGATGAACGTCGTGAAGCTGGGCCAGTACACCTACCCACGCGCGAGCAGCCACACCAACCGCGTCGGCGTCTTCAAGAACCGCGTCATCGCCTTCGAGGGAGGCGAGGACTGGGGCGCCCACCTCCGGGTGCTGGACATCACCGACCCCGCCAACGTGAAACGCATTGGCGAGTACCGGCTGTCGCCCGGTGTCTCCATCCACAACATGGAGCTGAAGGGCGAGCGGCTCTACATCTCTCACTACCAGCACGGCGTGCGCGTGCTGGACGTGTCCAAACCCAAGCATCCCAGGGAGGTGGCGTACTACCAGACCTGGCGGGAGACCGACCGGGCCCGGGGCCTCAGCTTCTTCGATGGCGCCATTGGCATGCGCGTTCCCGGTGACGGCTACGTCTATGTCGTCGACACCGCCCGGGGCCTGCTCATCTTCCCGGAGCCCTAGCCTCATCGCTCTTCGAGAATAACAAACAAATCACGGCCTCGTCGGAGATGCGTGGCCCTCGCGGGTGGGGAATGGGCCCCGCCCAGGTGGGCCACGTGCCGGGAGGCTGTATGTCCTTGAAGACACTGATGACGTGGTGTTGGGCGGCCGTGGGAGGACTGGGGCTCGTGGGATGCGAGGTGGCGCCGCCGGCGGGTGAGGAGCAGATGGCGCCGCTGGGAGAAGTCGCGAGCGCGGTGGTCGTTCCGTCCGTCGATTCCTTCCAGTGGCCGCTGTTCGCCAACGTGACCGACCTGTCCGTGGGGCTCGGGCACAAGACGGTGGCGACGCCGCCGGGCAAGCCCTTCTCCGTCTCCACGGACTACTTCGTATCGGCCGAGCCCTGCATCGGCTGCAACAACCAGCTCCTGTTCGGGGTCGAGCAGGGCTCGCGTGAGTGCTTCTTCAACGGCGTGGGCCCGGTGCAGAGCAGCGCCACCGTCGAGCTCCTGGCTCCCACGACGCTCGGCATCTTCAAGGTCTACGTGAACCACGCACGGACGCAGGATTGCGCCGAGGCGCTCCGTGTCACGGAGTCGGGACCGGCGTTCGGGCTCGTGGGCGTGCACGCAGACCCGTGGGTGTGGAACTGGGGCTCGGTGACGAACGTCCGCCTGAACGGGAACGGCTCGCACAAGATCAACGTGTTCCCTGGAGCCCAGGTCACCATCACCACCGACTACTTCATCAACGCGGCGAACGGCGGATGCCCCAACTGCATCTCCCAGGTGGTCTTCGGCATCGAGGAAGGCTCCAAGACGTGTATCTACAGCGGCACGGGCGTGGTGGACGCCAAGGACAAGTCCTTCACCCTGACCGCGCCGACGCAGCCAGGCCTCTATCCCGTCTGGGCCAGTCCCCAGTGGACCGTCAGCTGTGCCCAGGCCCTGACCTGGGCCAACTCGGGCACGCCCATGGCGTACATCGAAGTGAAGTGAGCCCGGTCGCTTGAGCCCGGGGCAGGTGCCGCGATGGTGGCGCGTGCACCTGCCCTGTCCCGTGACTTTCCCGCGCGGCGCTTCTCGCGTGGGTCCGTTCCTGCCCCAGTGGATCCAGCGGCCCGAAACCGGTTGTCGAAAGAGTGGGATGGCGGGGACAATCGCGTTATCCCGAAGGGATGGAGGCCGAGCGATGGACGCAGTGAACACGAAGCCGGCGGACGCGGTGGTTCTCTTCGATGGCGTCTGCAACCTCTGCAATGGCGCGGTGAACTTCATCATCGATCGCGACCCGGCCTCCTCCTTCCGTTTCGCCGCGCTCCAGTCCGACCAGGCGGCGGCGCTGCTGGCCCCGCTGGGACGCGTCCCGGAGGTGGAGCCCCAGAGCTTCATCCTCGTGGAGGGTGGGAAGGTGTACGAGCGCTCCACCGCGGCCCTGCGCATCGCGCGGCGGCTGCGTGGCGGCTGGAAGCTGTTCTATGCCTTCATGTTGGTGCCGCGACCCCTGCGCGACGCGGTCTACCGCCTCGTGGCGCGCAACCGCTACCGCATGTTCGGAAAGGCGGAGTCCTGCCGCATGCCCACGCCGGAGCTGCGCGCCCGGTTCCTATAGCCGCCCGGTGGGCGGCCCCGCGTGCTCCGGCCCTGGACTCAGCGAGGCGGGCGGGTGCCAGGCCCAGGAGACACCGACCGCGAGGCAGGCCAGGACCAGCGCGAGGCTCAGCACAGTGGAGACCCGCTGTGAGAGACGCGGAGGCCACCACGGGGTCGCGGCGGCGCGCTTGAGCGTCACCGCGCCGCAGAGCCCGAACGCGACCAGCATCACCCCGCTCGGCGCGAGGGACATCTCCGTGAGCGCGCTCAGCATCAACGCGAGCGCGAGCATCCCGAGTGACTCCGCCAGCGTCTCGAGGCGCGAGCGTACGGGCTTGCGCAGCATGACCCCAAGGAGGCCCAGGGCGACGAGCCCCTGCGCCACCCGGCCGGGCAGGGTGGGGGCGAGGGCCGCGTGGATGCCCAGCCTCAAGGGGGCGAACAGGGAGTCGTGCCGCGAGCCGTCCCGAGGCGGGGCCTCCGGAGGGGACGTCAGGACGAGCTCGCGCAGCCCTCGGGACAACCCCGACTCGTCGACGGCGGATACGTCGAGGTTGCTCAACACGATGAAGCCCCGACGGGCCTCGAGGTCGACCTCGAAGAAGCTGGTGAAGCCCGGCACGGCGCCAGCGTGACGCACGCGCGTGTGGCCCTGCGCCTGCTGGACGACGGCGCCCGCCGCGTAGTCTTCCAGGGCGGGGCGCAGCCACTGCCGCCGCGTCGGCTCCTTCTCGAACAGCGGTCCCCAGAGGGCCGCGCGCAGCAGGGCGGCGAGGTCTCCGCAGGAGGAGAAGAGGTTCCCGGAGGCCGCGGCGTCCCGGAAGGCGTCGGCCTCCGCTCCCAGCGCCGCCTCGCGCGTGACGAGTCGTCCCAGCACGGAGAAGTGCCCCTGGCTCAACCTCGCTCGCTGCGCCGCGTCCGGCGTCACTCCCAGGTCGCGCAGCCCCAGGGGGGCGAAGAGCTTCTGTCGAAGCGCGACCTCGAGGGTCGTCCCGGTGCGGAGTCGCAGCGCCTCGCCCAGCAGGGCGTAGTTGAGGTTCGCGTACGCGAAGCGCTCGCCCGGAGCGGTGGCCCTCGCCAGGCGCAGGCCCAGGGGCAGCAGCTCCCGCGCGGTGCTCACGCGGCGGTCCTCGCCCAGCGGATAGGGCAGCCACAGCGCGGGCGGGTCCCTCAACCCGGAGGTGTGGTGCAGGAGCTCCTCGTGGGTGGGCAGCCGCTCGCCGCCCTCCGGCTCCGCGCCCAGGACCCAGGCCAGCGCTGGCGCCGAGGTGGCGTGCAGGTCGAACTCCCCCTGCTCCGCCATGCGGAACAGCGCGAGCGCCAACACGGTCTTCGAAAGCGAGCCGATGCGAAAGAGCGACGTCTCGGAGAGCGGCGCCTGGGTCCTCGCGTCGGCCACCCCCCGGCTCGCCACGGCCACCGTCCCCGTGGCGTCGAAGGCGCAGACGACGCCCGACAGGGAGGTCTGGTCCACGAACGCCTGGAGCCTCGTGGCGAGCGGCGCGGCGGAGTCGTCCGCGGCGCGTGCCCACGCCGGGTGCAGGACGAGGCCCGCGATGCCCAGCCGCAGCAGCAAGGTCAGCCCCACGGCGCTGACCTGGGCGGAGGCGGTGGCGCGCGAGGAGGCTAGAAGACGACTTCCTCGGCGCGCTCGCTGACGGTGACCGGAGTGCAGCGTGGCGTGGTGGGGGACACCAGGAGGCATATGTTGTAGGCGCCGGGCGAAAGGCTGGAGAACGTCGCGGTCCCTTCGGCGGACAGCAGACGCGAGTCCATCATAGGGCCGGAGAGGACGACGCGCATGCGCGCCTCGTCGGGACGCGCGTCGCGATAGACGACGCGGACCGACCCCTCGCCCAAGGGAATGGAGAGGTCGAGCCGGGTTGTCTGCCCCGCCTCGATGCGCACCTTCTTGAGCGCGCGCGTGCTGGGCGTGCCGTTGCGGATGAGGCTCACGCCCACCGAGTGCTCGCCCACTGGCAAGCCGTCGACCTGGAACGCCCCGCTCGAGTCGGTGGTGGCCGTCAGCTGCACCGTCGTCAGGTGGTTGAGGAGCACGACGATGAGCAGGCCCGCGGAGGGCTGCCCTCCCATCTGGATGGTCCCCGCGACCCGGCCGGTGGCCAGCAGCTTCAGCACCGGCTGCGTGCCGCTCAGCGGCGTGGGCGTGCTGCGGCCGAGCGTGGGGTGCTCGGCGGCCAGGACCTTGGCCTCGGGGGGCAGGTTCTCCAGCCGGAAGCTCCCGTTGGGCGCGGTGCGCGTCGAGGTCGTCTGCCCCAGCAGGGCGGCGTCCTCGGACACGAGCGAATACGCCGTGCCGATGATCCGGCTGCCCGCGTGCACCGTGGCCTCCCCGACCGGCTGGCCGTTCGCGTCCACCACCATGCCTTCCAGCGTCCCGCCCGGGGCCAGGATGAACTCGCCCGCGTCCGACTCGCTGCTCTCCACCACCGTGGCGGTGCGCAGCGGCGACGCCGCATAGCCTGGCGCCCTGACCTCCAGCGCCACGCTGCCGGACGGCACGCCGGTCACGTGGAACTCGCCGCCGTCCATCACCTGGGCGATGCGCTCACCGTGCGACACGAAGCTCACCGTCACGGCGGACAGCGGACGGTTGTCGGTGGTCCGGACCCGCCCGCGTAGCGAGCCTTCGTCGGGGAGCACCAGGACCACCTTCTCGCCCGCGGAGACGCTCTTCGTCACGCGGCCACCCCCCGTGGCGCGGGCGGCGGACAGCTCGAAGCGGCCGTCGCCGAACCCCTCCAGGCGGAAGCGACCCTGCTCGTCCGCCTGCTTCTCCAGCACCGTGTTTCCCCCCGTGGTGCGCAGCGCGAGGACCGCGCGGGAGACATCCTGGCCCGTGCGGGTGACGACATGCCCCTCGATGTCGCGCGCCTCCCGCAGCGTCAGCTCGACGCCCTCGTCGCCTCCCTGGACGGCGAGCGGCGCCGAGGCCTGCCCCTCCTTGCGCGCATGGACCAGGTAGGCCCCGGCGACCACCCCCGCCACGCGGAACTGGCCATGCCCGTCCGTGCGCACGGCGTGCTCGGGGCTGACGCCGAACTCCACGCGCCGCTTGAGCACGACGGTGGCGTCCGCCACGGGCTCGCGCGTGGCGTCCAGCACCCGCCCGGCGATGGCGGGCCCGCTGCCCAGCCGCACCTGGAGGCTCACGGCCCGAGCCCCCGTCCAGCTCAGCACCGGGGCCCGTCCCATGCCCAGCTCGGGATGCGAGGCCTCGATGTCGAACGTGCTCTGGGGAAGGTCATCCCAGACGACCCGCCCGTCGTCGCCCGTCGCGCGCGAGAGTGTGTCGCCGCGGATTCCGAGCATGGGCGTCAACCGCACCGTCGCGCCGCGCGCTGGCGCGCCCCGCTCGTCCAGGACCTCGACGGTGAGGGCGGCGGAGGACGCCAGCCGCACGACGAGGGGCGCGGCGTCGGACTGCGCCTCGCCCCAGCCGCGCGGAGGGAGGTCCTGGAGCAGGTAGCCTGGCGCGGAGACGCGCAGTCGGTCCGCGAAGGCCGCGCTGCGCAGCGTGGCCAGGCCGTTGGCGTCGGCGGTCGCCATTCCCACCGGAGTGCCCGCCCTCAGCAGCTGGACGTTCGCGCCGGGCACGGGCGTGTCTCCGCGTTGGGCGCGCACCAGGACGCGCAGGCCGCGCGTCGGAGCCAGCCGCAGCGTCACCTGCCGGTCCGTCTCCAGGCGCATGCTCACCGCCGGGGCGGCCTGGGACTCGCACTCCGCGGAGAGGGTCAGGTCCTTCCCCGTGGCGACGACGAGCCGGAAGCGGCCCTGGTCGTCGCTGACCTCGCTCAGCGTGTCGCTCCCTTGTTCCACCCGCACGTGGCACCCTCGCACCCGCTCGCCCTCCGCGCTGAGGACGGTCCCTTCCAGGAACGCGTCCTCCTGCTCGGGCACGCCTTCCTCTCCCGGTGCGCTCGGCGCTGCGGGTGAGGACGGGGTGGCGGCGGCACGCGGCGACCGGGCGGACGAGGCGCCTGGGGCGGTGGCGGGACGCGCGTCGCCCATGGCGACCGGCGTTTCGGGAGGGGGCGGGGGGGCGGAGAGCCACCAGACGACGAGCCCCGCGGCGATGAGCAACGCGACGCCTGATGCGACGCGCCCAGATGGAGGTTTCATGGGCCTGCCTCGAGACAAAAAGGTGAAGGTGCTCCAGTCGCTTGGAGCACCCTCACGGAATGGCCGTCAGCACACGGCGTGCTTACCGCCATGATGTTGCGTCATCACGACTTCAGCGGTCGAACAGGACGTCGGAGGAGGTCGCCGGGGTGAAGGCGGGCGTCTCGGCGGAGAAGTGGTGGTGCAGCACCTCGACGACCAGCGCGCCCACGGCGGCCGCGGCGAGCAGCGGGACGATGGCGACCTCGTCCTGCGAGGTCAGGGAGCTCGTGGTCACGGCCTCGTCCACGCGAGCGGCGGAGGCGGTGGCCAGCGAGCCGGTCTGCGCGAAGCTGGAGGCGGCGAACAGCGACGACGCGACGACGGCGGCGATCTTCATCTTCATTGTGTTGCTCCTCATGGGGACTCGCCCTCCGAGGAATTCGGAGTGGCGGCCTGTGCCCGGCCCGCGGCGGTACTCTCCGCGGTCGGTACCATGCGGCGCAGCCGGGCCAGCCATCGCTGGGCGGTCTGTTTCATCCAGGCGTACTCGTCGTCGTTCAAGAGCAGCATGTCGACAGCGAGCATCTGGGCCGCGAAGGTGATGAGGTTCATGCAACCGGCGATGGCCAGGTGGAACAGCAGGCCACACGCCACCGCGAAGCGCCGTGTCCACTTGTTGGCCACGACCAGCGCCGGGAAGAGCACCTGGAAGAAGACCGTCATGTAGGTGCCGAGCACCACGATGCCGGCGTTGCGGCGGATGAGTCCGGAGAGGCCGTCCATCCGGTATTCATGCGCCGCGAGGGAGTAGTAGAGCGCGGTGCCGTCACGCCAGCTGGGGCCGAGCACCTTGGTGAGGCCGGCGGACATGTAGACGACGGCGATCTGCGCGGCCATCGCGAGGATGGCGGCGTTGTGGAGCATTCCCGCCACGGACGGCTCCCGGGACTTCTCCGTCCCGTCCTTGTTGCGCGCCCCCTCGAGCATCGCGAAGCACGCGAACCAGATGACGATGCGGAAGACGTTGTCGCCGCCATCCGCCAGGGACGGGTTGCGGTTGTACAGCGACGTCATGAGGATGGCGTGGACGGGTGTCAGCCACCGGGTCGCCACGCCCAGGGTCCAGCACATGGCCACCGCGCACGTCAGGAAGTAGACGGCGTCGACGGCGAGCGACGTCGTGGTGTAGCTGTAGAGCGACAGCAGCGCCGGCGCCGGCGTGGCCTGCGCCACCGGGTAGACGCCCTGCGGCCCGAAGAAGTAGTGCCGGTAGGGCAGGCACGTCATCAGGAAGTACAGGGACGCGCTGCCAGAGATGACGCGGAAGACGGACGCGCCCACGAGCATCCGCGGGATGGCGAGCTGCTGGAGGAAGGCCTCGAAGCGTGCACGGAAGGTCATGACGGGCGGCTCGGGGTTAGAGGGGCGCGACCTGGATGTACGGGTGCCAGCCCATGTCGAAGGAGCGGCGCTCGAGCGTCGGCGACTCCTGGTAGCGCTGTGAGTACTTGGGCACGGACTCCAGCAGCGCCATGGGCCGCACCTCGACCACCTCCTGGCCCGGGTGCAGCCGGCGGCACTCCGCGGAGGCCACGCGCGTCATCATCTCGATGCCTTGGGCATGGGAGTGGTCCCGGTACTCCTGGTAGTTGCGCCGCATCTCCTCCAGCTCCGGCAGGTCCTTCTCCTCCACCCGCTTCTCCAGGTCCGTCTTGCGCACGAACAGGATGGGCAGCGGTCCGAGCTGGGAGCGCATCAGGTACGTGGCGGGCGTCAGCCGGAACGCGCGGTTCATCTCCTGGAGCCGGAGGCTCACGTTCACCACCGGCTTCTCCTCCACCGCCCCATCCGTCCCCCGTACCCGGCAGCCGACCAACACCATCTTCGATTCATAGGGAGGGTTGGGCGCGAACAGGCTCCAGTTCTGGGAGAACACCGGCCGCATGTACGCGTCGAGCAGCGGCCGAATCCTCACGTTGGCTGGATTGGTCGGCAGCGCATACAGGATGGTGAAGCCGAAGTGCACCACGAGCGCGAGACATGCCGCGCCGAAGGCGAGCGCCAGTTGCCAGGGACGGGTGGGTTTCATCATGACGGAGTTCCCCTCCTGAGATGCGCAACAGCGATGCTTTCACTGCCGCCTGGAGACGACGGACCCCGGGTGGAGCGGCCCGTTCGTGAGAGCGCAGGCGCGCGCGGAGCCATCCTGCAACGCCTCACGCGTCGTGGAGACGTATGGGATGATTGTCGCGGCTGGGTGAAACATTGCACGGAGCTGGATTCCTTTGCAAGTCGGCTTGATTTGTTTTCCGTGTGTGGATTCGCTTCAGGTCGGGAGCGGAGTCGCGGGCGAATGACACACGTCTGGCGTGGGCGCGCCAGGTGGCCACACCGGGTGTCTGTTTGATGAGGAATTCCTGTGCGCGAGGATGGTGCTCCAGGCGCCTGGAGCACCATCGACGCGGGGTGGCGCTCCGCGCACGGTGGCGCGGGCGTCACCTCATGGCGCTACCGCGACCTCAGCGGTCGAAGAGCGTGTCGGAGGTGCTCGTGAAGGCGGGGGCCTCGACGACGAAGTGGTGGTGCGCCACCTCGGCGAGCAGCGCGCCCGCGGCGAAGGCGGCCAGCAGGGGAACCACGGCGACCTCGGACTCCGAGGTCAGCGCGGTGGTGGTCACCGTCTCGTCGACGCGCGCGGCGGAGGTGGAGGCCAGCGCGCCGGTCTGGGCGAAGCTGGAAGCCGCGAACAGGGAGGACGCCACGACGGCAGCGATCTTCATCTTCATTGTGTTTGCTCCTGGTGAAGGCTCACCCTCCGAGGAATTCGGAGCGGTGGCCCGTGTCCGGCCTGCAGCGAGACTGACCGCAGTCGGTGCCGTGCGACACGACACAGGCCGCTCGGGCGCGCCTGTATCAGCCGGGATTGCTCGACATGCGGTGGCATTCCACCGCGCCGCCGAACAGCCGGGTCGTCAATGCATGGGATTGGATTGCCGTCGCGCGGGGGCACGCGGCCCCCCGGCCCACCGCGCGAGCGGCGACCGGGGAATGAAGGGGCCTTCCTGGCCACGCCGGGGGAGGGGCGTGGCGGGTCGGAAGCGGCGGGGGACGACTAGCCAGGCGCCTGGAGACAGGACTCTGGCGGGGTGGCCACGAGCCAGGGGCAAGTCAGCCGGCGCGTGCGCGGCGTGAGGCCCCGGAGAGAGTTTCCTCGTGAGAGACTGCGATGATCCGAGCGCATGATGTGCCGTTGCATGCGAGGTGTCACTCTCGAAGTGCGAGGGCACCTGGTCAGGGTGAATGCACCAGGTACTCCTGGAATCGTGACGACGTGCTGGATGTGTCCAATTGTGTCAACTACCAGTAGATTGCATATTTCCTGTTCTATTTGCAAGTCGGCTTCTACTTGAATTTTTGAGAAGACCGCTCCGGATATGTGAAAGAGGGTCGACCGCGCCACCTGACGGGTCGTCGATGCTCCCGGAGTCTCGAATTCTCTGTGATTGATACAAACGCCGTGGGGGTTAGTTTCGTCCCCACTGGCGGGGGCGCTCGAAGCGCAGGAAGCCGCTGGCCTCCTCATGGGCAATCGTCTCCGCCTCGTCCCCGAAGTAGCGCGTCCGCAGCTCGGCCAGCTTCGCCTCCAGGGCCTCTCCGGACAGCTCCTGGCTCAATGCCTGACGCTCCGCCATGTAGCGCGCGCCCGCGTCCCAGCGGGCGTCCCGGCGCTGGTCCAGCGCGTCCCAGCGCTTCAAGGCCTCTTCGTCCAGCCCCATCTCCCGCCTCACGGCGCGCAGGTTGCGCGAGCGCTCCTCGGGGGCCATTCCTCCCAGCTCCGCCTGGATGGAGTCCAGGTCGAGGAAGCGGTTCATCGCCTCCTGCTGGTGCCGCGCGAGGTACGCGTCCGCGTTCTCGCCGTGAATCTCCTGGAGGCGCTGCTTGTAGGTCGACAGCTTCTGCTCCAGCGTGCCGTCGGTCGCGTCGAGCGACCGCAGCGTGTCCGCCATGGCCTGGTTGCGCAGCTCACCCGCCCAGATGCGCTCCGCGGCCTCCTTGCCGAAGAGCCGGTTGCGCGCGTCCCACGTCGCGGCCCGCCGCTGCGCCTCGTCGAGACCCCGCAGGTAGGTGTCGTTGTCCCGGACCCACTTCTCGTAGTCCACGCGGTTGCGCAGCATCGCCTCCAGGGCGTCATAGCGCTCCGGGAAGGATTGCTTCAGGAATGCGAGCAGCTCCTCCCTCCAGCGGTCCGGATACCGCTGCTGGAAGTAGCGCATCAGCTCCTCCAGCATGCGTATCTGGATGTATGGCTCCTCCAGCTTCGCCCCATACTTCTCGCGCAGCGAGGCGGCCAGCGCCTCCAGCTCCGCGTCCTTCGCTCGTGCCTCGCCGGCGGATGGAGAGGGCGTCACGCCCGCCGGGACGGGCGTGGGAACGGGCACGGCCGGCGGCACCGCGCCCGCCGCGGGGGCCGCCGGGGGCCTGGCTCCGGACTCCGGCGCCGCCGCGTCGTCCGGCCCGGAGCGCGGCAGGAGCAGGGCGCCAGCGAGCGCGAGGACCCCCGCGCTCATCCACAGGACCTTGGTGCGCTGCTTCATGTCGACCTCCCGGGGCGGTGGGGTGGGAGGGGCCGACGGAGCCCCTCCCGGACAGCGGGACGACTCAGTCGTTCTTGGCGAGGTAGTCGTAGATGGCGGCGTAGAAGTCCATCTCCCCGAACGTGTCGGGCCCCAGGCCGATGACGTCCAGGTGGTCCTGGTTGATGAGGCTGGACGTCGACGTCATCTGGGCCGCGTTGGGCGCGTTGATGTCGGCCACGTAGCCCAGCGCGGCGTCGACGGACACCAGGTCCTGGCCCAGCCGCTCGGTGTAGCGCAGGCGGTAGCCCATCTGCTGGGAGTTGATGCCCACCAGGCCGTCATCGTCGTCGCCCGTCTTGATGCCATTGCCCTTGCCGGCCGCGCCGTCGTTGTCGCAGTCACCCGCGCAGTAGCCGTCACCGTCGATGTCGAAGAAGAAGCCGCGCAGCAGGTACAGGGCCGGGTTGACGCTCAGCCCGCTCTGCGCCGTCATCAGCGACGCGTAGTTCGACGCGTCGCTGGCGTTGACGTTGTAGCGGCTGTTGAACAGCTTGCCGCCCGTCGCGATGCCGTCGTTGGCGTCGTAGTCGTTGAAGACCAGCGACTTCACCGACGCGTAGGCGTCGTTGCCCGGGCCGTACACCACGCCGCCGTAGATGCGGAAGAGCGCGTCCAGCACGCTGGTGACGCCCGGCCCCAGGTCGAGGATGAACTTGGCCACCGGCGAACCCCGGTGCGGAGACGACAGGCTCACCAGCGACTTCACCACCGTGTAGCCCTTGCGCTCGCGCAGCACCCGCGCCGCCTTGCGCGCGTCGATGCCGCCCTGCGAATGGCCCACCAGGTTCACGTGGCGGACCCCCGCGGTGGCCATGTAGCCCTCGATTTCGTTGGCCAGCTGCAGACCGCGAACCTCGGAGTCGTGCAGCGGCTGCACCGCGGCCACGAAGGACTTCTGGTTCGAATCGATGCCGCCGTTACACGTCACCTCCAGGAACTCGTTGCACGGGTCGCCCACGAAGACGCCGTAGTCGTCGCCCCAGTAGTCGTACCCGAGGATGTTGTCGAAGCCGCCCAGGCCATGCGCGAAGACGACGGGATAGGTCGTCCGCTCCGCCGCCGCGGCGGTGGGCGCGACGCCCGCGACGAACAGGGCCAGGACGGCCAGGGACAATGGCTGTTGCTTCATGGGGGACTCCTTGCTTGCGGGAAGGCCTGCCACAACCAATGCACGTCGGAACCGGGCTGCCCGGGAGCCACCCCGCCGCGACCGCTGTCTCGAATGTCTCGGCGCGACCAAACCAACAGGTGAATCCAGAACACCCCGCGTATGAGTGCACCAGGATTGACTCCCGAGTCAACACGTCGCGACGCGTCAGCACCGCCGGACGAGACCTCCGTTCGGTGTCGCACTGCGTTGTCGATTGAGACGAAGGGCCCTTGCGCGCCGCGTCGTCAGAACGACAGGCCGCCACGGGTGACGCGGGGCAGGTTCGTCCGGGCGTAGGTCCGCTTCTCCTTCAAGCGGCCCGCCTCCCAGCGCAGCACGTCCACGCCGTTCCAGCCGAAGTGCTTGCCGTAGGCGAGCCGATACAGCCACTGGCGGGGGCCGGGCAGCTCCGCCAGCTCGTGTTGGCAGCGCCAGCTGAGCACCACCTTGCCCTCATCCGCGTCCACGACCAGGTCGTCGGTGAGGAAGCGGATGCGGCCGTAGGCGCGCCGGAACTGCGGTTCGAAGGCGGCGCGCACCTGGGCGAGGCCCCGGCAGTGCCGCCCCTCGAACGTCACGTAGAGCGCGTCCGGCGCGAAGAAGCCCATCACCGCGTCCAGGTCCTCGCGGTTGAAGGCCTCGGTGAAGGCGGTGACGCGCTCCACCAGGGCCTGCCTCGAGGGCTGCTCCTCGCCGGGCGTCTCCACGCTCACGGCTCCACGGCCGTCTGCTGGATGCGCCAGATCTCCTCCGCGTACTGCTTGATGGTGCGGTCGGAGGAGAAGATGCCGGCGCGGGCCACGTTGATGATGCACTTGCGCGTCCAGGCGTCCGCGTCCTGGTAGGCGCGCACCACGTCCTCCTGCTTCGCCATGTACGAAGCGAAGTCCGCCAGCACCAGGTAGCGGTCCTCCTCGAGGAGGCTGTCCACCAGGGGCTTGTAGAGGTTCTTGTCCTCCGGGGAGAAGAAGCCGGTGGAGATGAGGTCCAGCGCCTCGCGCAGCTCCTGGTTCTGCTGATACACCTCGCGCGGCCGGTAGCCGGCGCGCTTGCGGGCGATGACCTCGTCCGCGGTGAGGCCGAAGAGGAAGAAGTTCTCGTCGCCCACCGCGTCGCGAATCTCCACGTTGGCGCCGTCCAGCGTGCCCAGCGTCAGCGCGCCGTTGAGCATCAGCTTCATGTTGCCCGTGCCGGACGCCTCCATGCCCGCCGTCGAAATCTGCTCGGACACGTCCGCCGCGGGGATGATGCGCTCGGCCAGGCTCACCCGGTAGTTGGGCGCGAACACCACCTGGAGCCCCGTGGTGCCCGCGTCGCTGTTGACCACCTCGGCGATGCCGTTGATGAGCCGGATGGTCAGCTTCGCCAGGTGGTAGCCCGGCGCCGCCTTGGCGCCGAAGATGAACGCGCGCGGATGGACGATGGTGCCCGGGTCGCGGCGCGCGCGCATCCACAGCGCGACGATGTGCAGCGCGTCGAGCAGCTGCCGCTTGTACTCGTGCAGGCGTTTGATCTGCACGTCGAAGATGGCGTCCGGATTGAGCCGCACCGAACGCAGGTCCTGGATGTGCCGGGACAGGTCCTCCTTGTTGGCGCGCTTCACCTCGCGGAAGGCCTTGCGGAACGCCGGGTCCTCCGCGTGCGGCTCCAGCTCCCGCAGCTTGTCCAGGTCCGTGGCCCAGCCCTCGCCGATGCGCGAGGTGATGAGCTTGGACAGACGCGGGTTGCACCACGCCAGCCACCGGCGCGGCGTCACGCCGTTGGTCTTGTTGTTGAAACGCTCCGGATACATGGACGCGAAGTCCGGCAGCACGTCCCGGCGCAAGAGGTCCGTGTGCAGCGCGGCCACGCCGTTGACGCTGTGGCTGCCCACCACCGCGAGGTGCGCCATGCGGATCTTCTTCTCCGCGCCCTCCTCCACCAGGCTCATCCGCCGCAGCTTCTCCTGGTCATAGGGGTAGCGGATCTGCACCTGGCGCAGGAAGCGCGTGTTGATTTCGTAGATGATCTCCAGGTGCCGGGGCAGCAGCCGCTCGAACAGCGTCACCGGCCACTTCTCCATCGCCTCCGCCAGCAGCGTGTGGTTGGTGTAGCCGAACACGCCCTGGGTGATGGCCCACGCCTCGTCCCAGGCCAGCCGCTTCTCGTCCACCAGCACCCGCATCAGCTCCGCCACGCCGATGGCCGGGTGCGTGTCGTTGAGCTGGATGGCCGCCTTGCTGGGGAAGTCCCTGAAGTCGGTGTGGTTCTTCAGGTAGCGCCGGACGATGTCCGCGATGGAGCAGGCGACGAAGAAGTACTGCTGCTTGAGCCGCAGCTCCTTGCCGGCCTGGAAGGCGTCGTTGGGGTAGAGGACCTTGGAGATGACCTCCGAGTCGTTCTTCTCCACCACGGAGCGCTCGTAGTCGCCCGCGTTGAACAGCAGGAGGTCGAACTCCTCGGACGCCCGGGCCTGCCACAGCCGCAGCGTGTTGACGGTGTCGTTGTGGTAGCCGGCGATGGGCGTGTCGTACGGCACGCCAATCACCGTCTTGCCACCCACCCACCGCGCCATGGGCTTGCCGTCCGGCCCCTGGTGGTGCTCCACGCGCCCGAAGAAGCGCACCGGCACCGCCTTCTCCGGCCGGACGATCTCCCACGGGTTGCCGAACTTGAGCCACTCGTCGGCGCGCTCCACCTGGTAGCCGTCGACGATGTCCTGGGTGAAGATTCCGAATTCGTAGCGGATGCCGTACCCCATGCCGGGGTAGCCGAGCGTCGCCAGCGAGTCCAGGAAGCACGCCGCCAGCCGCCCCAGGCCGCCGTTGCCCAGGCCCGCGTCCGGCTCCATCTCCAGCAGGTTGGTGAGGTCCACCCCCACTTCCCGCATGGCCTCGCTGGCCGCCTCGTGCATGCCCAGGCTGAGCAGGTTGTTGCCCAGCGCGCGCCCCAGCAGGTACTCGGCGGACAGGTAGTAGGCGCGCTTGACGTCCTTCTCGTAGTACGTGCGCGCGGTGCGGACCCAGCGGTCCGCCAGCCGGTCGCGCACGGCCAGCGACAGCGCCATGAAGCGGTCATGGGCCGTGGAGGTCTCGTAGTTCTTTCCACGCGAGTAGCGCACGTGGTCGAGGAACGACCGCCGCATGGTGTTCGCGTCGCCCCCGGTGCGGCCGCTGTCGTCATTCGAGGGGGCCGTGGCGGAACGGGGCTGGGAGGCGGGAGAGGCCATGTCGCGAGGTGTCTCCATCCAGGGAAGTGACGTGTGGGAAGGCGTGAGGACCCGAGGTCAGGGTAGCCCAGCCCCGGCACGCGCCGTACGTGCAAAAGCGCGGAGCCGGGGAGGGGGAGGATGCTCCCTGGCAAGGACCCGGGACGTCCAGGAAGCTCGCCCGAGCGGCCCCCTTCCGCTCGCTTTCACACAGCCCGCGCGCCGAACGGCCGCCCCGAAGTCCCGGGTTTGATGTAGAAATCAACGGTCATGGCCTATCCGAAGAACGACATGGACCAGCGGCTGGCGCTGGTGCGGCCCGAAGACACGGTCCGCGGCCTCATCTTCAACGCGGTGCTGAACCTCGCCGAGCGACAGCTCGGCCCGGACACGGCCGCGAAGCTGCGCGAGCCGCTCTTCAAGCGCTCGCCGGTGGACTTCTTCTCCTACTCCGCGGTGGACGCCATCCGGTTGCTGTACGCCACGTCGGACGCGCTGGCGCGCGCCGGCCGGTTCGGCTCGCAGGAGGAGGCGGTGCGCGCCTGCGGGGCCGCGGCCGTCACCGGCTTCTTCTCCTCCACCGTGGGGCAGACGCTCACGCGGCTCATCGGCAAGGGGGACCCCAAGCGCCTCCTGTCCAACGCCCCCACCGCCTACTCCACGCTGGTGAGCTACGGCCGGCGCGAGTACTCCGTGATCGCGGAGCGCCACGTGCGCCTGGCCTTCGAGGGGGACATGCAGCCGGTGCAGTTCCACGAGGGCGTGCTCCAGGAGGCCCTGAAGGCCATCCAGTGCAACGGCACCGTCACCGGCACGCCCCGCGGCTACTTCGCCGCGGACTACGACATCAAGTGGGAGGCGTGACGCCCCCGGCCCTTCACGGGGCGGCGGGGGCGGGCGCCTTGCCCGCGACGGCGGCCACGGACACGGCCTCCAACTGCCCGGCCAGCTCCCCGGCCTTGGCGAGGAAGTCCGGCAGCAGCGCCTTGGGCAGCGGGTCCGCGCGGGGGAACTGCTGGTTGAGCGGGTTGGTGTAGCTGCCGCCGCGCTTCATGCCGAAGTGCAGGTGCGGCCCGGTGGAGCGGCCGGTGTTGCCGGAGTAGGCGATGACCTGCTTCTGGCTGACGCGGGCCCCGGCGCGGATGCCCTCGCCGAAGCGCGACAGGTGCATGTACTGCGTTTCGAAGCCGTTGGCGTGGCGGATGACCACCATGTTGCCCGCCGCGCCCGCGTTGCCCGCCTGGGTGACGGTGCCGTCGGCCACGGCCCACACGGGCGTGCCAATGGGCGTGCCGTAGTCCACGCCGTTGTGGTTCTTCAGGTACTGGAGCACCGGGTGGAAGCGCGAGCCGAACTTGCTGGTGACGTGCGCGTACTTCAGCGGGCTCTTGAGGAAGGTCTTCTTGGCGCTGGAGCCGTCCGCCTGGAAGTAGTTGGGCTGCCCGTCCGGCAGCACGTAGCGGTAGACCTTCTTGGGCCCCACCAGGCCCCCCACGTACTGGGCGGCGAGCACCTCGCCGTAGCGCAGCACGCGGCCCTTGGAGACGAACTTCTCCACCAGGGCCTTCGCCGTGTCGCCCTTGCGCACGTCCCGGTAGAAGTCGATGTCCCAGGCGAACACGTCCGCCAGCACCATGCCGATGGCCGGGTCCTCGCCCGCGTCCACCGCCGCCTCGTACAGCGACGTCTGGATGTCCAACGACACCACCGCGACCTGCTTCTCCACTTCGATGGCGCGCTTGCTGCCGACGTACTTCTCGCCGTCGCGGCGCACCTGCCACTCGTCCACCATGCTCTGGCGGTAGTCGAAGAAGTCCAGCTCGCCGTCGCGCAGCACCAGCCGGAACTGGTCGCCCACGCGCGACTTGCGGAAGTCGAACACGCCCTCCAGCGCGGAGATGACCGCCGTCACCTGGGCGTCCGGCAGCTTCGCCTCGTGCAGCGCGCCCGCCAGTGTCTGCCGCGGCTCGATGCGGCGGTTCTTGATTTCATACCGGACGACGGCCTCGGAGGAGGTCGCCACCAGCAGGGTGGCCAGGCTCAGGAGGGGGGCGATTCGCATGGGGCGGGGAGCGAGTGTAGTGGACACTCGCGCGCTCGCCCAGAACAAGGCTTGCTCCGGGAACGTGCCTGGCTGCCTGGCTGCTACCGGTTGGCGTTCGTCCACTCCTGGAGCCCCGTACCCCCTCGCCTCCAGGCGCGCGCGAGCAGCAGCAGCGTGCTCGCGAGCCACACACTCCCACCTCCGCGTCCCTCGGGGGCGCTCGTGCATCCGCCCTCGGACGGACCCGGGCCCGGGTCGGGGTCGGGGTCCGGGTCGTGGGCCTTCCTGACGGTGACGGCCACGCGGTCCTTCGTCGAGAAGGGACCGAACGTCACGGTCAGCTCGAAGGTGAGCGGCGTGTCCCCCGTCGGCCTGGGCGCGGTGAATCGGGGCGTGGGGGTGGTGCTCCCCGTCAGCTCCACGGTGGGGCCGTCGACCTGCTTCCAGTCGAAGGTCGGCGTGGCTCCGACGGGCGTCACGCTGCCGGAGCCCTGGAGGGTGACCTCCGCTCCTCCTTCGACGACCTGGTCGACGCCCGCGTGGGCGACGGGCTCGCAGGAGCCGGTGTCGGCGACGAGGGTGTCGAAGGGCGGCCGGTCGACGACCCCGGTCAGGGTGATGTTGTCGATGTCCCAGCCATGGGCTTCGACGATCCACGGAGAGCCGAAGCGGAAGCGCAGCTGGAGCGTCTGGTTCCTGAACCGCGTGCCGAAGTCCATGAGCGGCGAGGAGACCAGCGCCGGCCAGCTGCTGCTCCGGTCCACGTAGGCGGCGCGCCCGCCCAGGTTGTTGCTCGTCGTCGGGTCGAGCGTCCCCAGATATCCAGGCGTGACGTAGCGGTTCACGTCCTCCCAGGTCTGCCCCCCGTCCACGGTGAGCTCGATGACACCGCCTGACCAGTAGTCACGCTTGCCCGGCCCCCGGTCGACGAACGCGAAGGCGTGGCGGTGGTCGAAGCGCAGGGTGAAGGGGACTGTCTCGGAAATCTTCAAGGGTGGGGACACCAGCGCCGTGTCCGCGAAGTCGTAGTCGTCCTTCATGTGCCAGACGTGGTTGAGCGCGTTGGCCGTGCTCTCGTCGGTCACCTCGCGCCGCCAGCGCTGGTCGGCGGCCCCTTCGAGCACCGTCGCCGTCCAGGCCGTCGCCGGACTCTCGACCGTGTCCACGAGGTCCTTCCCCAGGTCGTGGTCGAGCCGGGCGAAGAGGTGTTGGGGACGCGCGTCGCAGCTGAGGCTGGCGCCTGGCGTGAGCGTCAGCTCGAGGACCTGGGGCTGGATGGAATCGAGAGGGGCCGAGATGGGGATCGACAGGTCCGCGGTGCCGAAGGGTGGCACGGTCGGGAGGGCGAGGGGGCCCGCCGGCAGGCCCAGCTCCTGGGTCAGGTTGCTCGCGAACGCGATGGAGGTGTCCTTCACCTCGCCGGGCCCCCGGTTGATCACCTTCAGTCGCAGGGTGCCCGCCTCGCCCGCGTCGAGGACGCCATCCGGGCTGGCGTCGCACGAGCGGGTCTCATCGTCGACGCCCACGAGCTCGAAGCGGAGGTCGGGTTGGACCGCGTTGGACTCCTTCACCGCCTCGAAGGAGAGGGCCCGGCGCGGAGGCGCGCTGGCGCAGGTGCCCGCCCCGCGGTCGGCGAAGGCCTTGGCCAACAGCCGCATGGCCACAGGGTTCGCGGGGTTCTCGCTCCAGGCCGCCATGAGCAGGGCATCGCGCTGTTCGGTGAAGGTGGGCTCCGGCGGCGCCGCCAGCATTCCCGCCACCACGAGGTCCGCCATGCCGCGCCTGGCCTCCGCGAAGCTGGCATAGGGCGAGTCGGGCTTGCCGACCTGGTCGAGCAGCGCGAGGTAGCCATCGAAGAGCATCGACGCCCAGATTTCTCCGGCGTTGTGTGCTTCCGAATGGGAGACCCCGTTGTCCTGGAGGGGGTGGCTGTCGGGGAGGGGCTCCTCGTCGCTGATGTGTCGCAAGCGCAGCGCGTTGCGCGCCGGGTCGCGCGAATAGGGGGCCCGGCGCACGCCGTAGTAGGGGCTGTCCCCGACGTTGAACGCCGCATAGCCGCCGACGCCGTACGTCCCGTTGAAGGCGAAGGCGTCCGTGGGGCGCACCATCATGTGGAGCGCGATGAAGTCCGCCCACCCCTCGCTCTGGGCCCTGCACTGCATCCCGTCGCAGTCCACCAGTCGCAGGTGGAGCAGGTGGCCCCACTCGTGCGCGATGATGGTGTTGTCGAGGGTCCCATCCCGCTCGGGGCGGGTCGGCTGGCGAGACATGGCGCCGGTGACGGTGCCTCCGCTCGCCAGCAGGCTCTTGAGCGCGACGCCCGCCTCGTAGGTGACGGACAGGACGGGGAGGGTCGCGTCCAGGCTCGTGTCCACGTCGAACATCTCCGGCGGAGCCGCGCCCGGGATGTTGTTGAGGACGACGAGGGCGGCGGCGCCCGCGTTCTGCGCGTTGACGGCCTTGAGCTCGTAGGAGCAGCCGCCTCCCCGGTCGGCCAGGACGATGTCCCCGACGACGTCGTTGGTCAGCGCCGTGCACGCGGTGGTGACCGAGGGCGAACCGCTGCTGGCCAGGACCAGGTCGAGGCCGGTGAGGTCGAACGTCCGCTTGCCGAAGTGGGCCTTCCCCGCGGCGTAGTCGACGCTCGCGACCCGCACGTTCGTCACCTCCGGGACCTCCCAGAGGTACATCTCCATGCGAGGCGGTTCGCCATCGTCGGGGACGAAGATGACCGCGTTGTTGCGCACGGAGCCCTGGGGGCCCTGGTTCTGGCCCTCGGCGAGGAGTGCGTCCCCGCCCTCGCCGCCCCGGAGGTAGTTGTCCTGCTGGGCGTTGCCCATCTCCTCCGTGAAGCCAGACGCGTAGAAATCGTCGTGCAGCCAGTTGGTCGTATAGAAGAGGTTCACGAGCGCGGCGCGTGTCTGGCTCGGCGAAGCCATGGGGCCGAGCGCCGGGTCGAAGTCGTGGTGGAACTGGCGCGCGCCGGGGCTCGGTGTGGCCTGCGTGTCCCTGCCTTCGGTGTAGCCATCCGGGTCGAAGTGGTCCGCGTAGGCCCAGACGTTGTTTCCGGAGGTCTGCGTCGCGTTCGCGTCCAGCCACGGGTCCAGCCCGGGAGGACCTCGCCCCTCGCGCGTGATGTCCCGAGGCGCCGCGAAGCCCGGGTCGTAGGTGGCATCCGGCAGCCCCGTGGGATGGGGCGTGAAGTCCACCAGCGGTCCATCGCGCGGCGTTCCATCCTCGTCCGCCCAGACGCGGTAGGAGAATGCGTCCTGGAAGACGCGGTTGGAGCGCCGCAGCGTCCGCCCTTGCGCCGCGTCGACCATGTATTCGTAGCCCAGGCGGTCATTCCCACCCGCGCGCCGCGCGAGCACTCCGACCGCGTAGGCGGGGACCAGCCTCCCCTCGTGGGGGAGATAGACGCGCCGGACGGTCGCGGGAGCGACCAGGGAGATGCCGGAGCGTTCGCCGGCGGTGGACGCGCGCAGGTCGAACCGCTGCGTGCCGCGTTGGAGCGAGGGCACGGGCTGGACGGAGACCTCCTGGGACAGCGAGAGCCCGAAGAGGTCCTCCAGCGCGCCTCGCACCGCCAGGGCGGGCGACACCGCGAAGGTGTCTCGCGGGCCAGTCGCTTCGTCCTTCAGCGCCGCCACGCCGTCGTGGAGGCTCCCGGTGATGGCGACCAGGGACAGGTCCCTGGCCATGAGCACCTTCAGTTCGGTCCGGGCCACCGGCACGTCTCCCACGCGCTGGCGGAAGAAGACGATGAGGCCCCCACGGCCCGTGTCGTGGACGCGGTGCACGTAGACGGTGTCCAACTGGCTGGGCGTCAGCCGGTACAACGAAGCGTGGGCTTCCAGGTAGCCCCAGGCCGCGGCTTCCGGCGTCCGCTGTCCGGGGCCCGGGAGGAACGCGCCCGACGGCGCCCACATCATCGTCGGGACGCGGCGCTCCGCGTCCATCGAGACGATGACGGCGCGCCCACGGGCGGCCTCACGTCTCCCGACCTGTGCCTCCAGGTCGGGAGACGGAGCAGAGGGGGGCTCCACCGCGCAGCCCGCACAGAGCACGAGCGCGGCCACCATGGAGGATGTGCTGCGCCTCAGATTTTCGAGCACCCTGGACCCCCACTGTCGCGCTTCCACGGCGAGCGCTGAAGCCTGCCATCACTTGCCGCAGATGTTCGTGTCCCGCAGCCGGCTGAGCTGTCCCACGGCATTGCCCTTCAGCGAGCGGACATAGAGCCCGCCCACGAAGCTCCCCTCGTAGAAGGACATGTCTGCCTTTGGTGCAAGCACTGTGCCGTAGAATCCATAATCATACGCCTCGAGGTAGGTGGCGTCCGGGAAGTTGAAGAGGACGCCGGTCTCGTCGATGCCGCCGTTGAAGACGTGGCCGAAGTTGGTGAACAGCGCGGAGGTGCCGCGGACGTTGATGACCACCAGGCTCTTCTCGGGCGCCTCGATGGTGAGCAGCTTGGCGTCCTTGAAGGCGCTGGCCTTGAGCTCGAAGACGTTCACCGACTCCTTGCCATACAGGGAGATGCCGCCCCACGACTCGATGACCGCCTTGCCGGTGGCGGGCAGGTCCGCGAGGTTGCTCGACAGGGATTGCAGGGCATTGCCCAGGGCGGAGAAGTTGATGGGCGTCCCCCGGGCGATGGTGCCTCGCTTGATGTAGACCTTGCCGTCGGTGATGTACTTGCCGCCGTACCGGACGTCGCCGTAGAGGGTGCCGTTGGCGAGCGAGAGGGAGCCTCCGGCGACGAGCGCGTTCGAGAAGTCGTTCTCCGGGAGCTTGGCGCCCACCGAGAAGTTCTGGAGGGACACGTCGCGGCCCGCGGCGACCTTCCCGTAGACCTCGTTGCCCTCCATGTAGTCGTCGAGGACGAAGAGGTTGTACTCGCCCAGGCGGACCTGGATGCACGGGTTCGTCGCCGTGTCGCCGACGGTGACGGTGATGCTGGTGAGCACCGTCCCGTTGAGCACCATGACGGTGGCCATGCCCTTGGAGACGCCGGTCAGCGTCCCGTCGGCGGTGATGGTGGCGATGCTGGCGTTCGACGTGGAGTAGCGCGTTCCCAGGGTGGGCGAGGAGATGTCCCGCGTCACGCCATCCGAATAGAGGCCGTGCACGACCAGCTTGCGCCTGGCGCCCGGGCCGCTGAGGGTGGCGTCGCCGTTGAGGACCTCGATGGTCTTCAACCCGGCCGAGTTCACCACGGGCAGCGAGACGTGAGGCGACGACAGCATCTGGCCCTGGGCGTCGATGCCGAAGGCCACGAACTCGACGGTGCCGATGGCCTCCTCGGGAATCTGGAACAGCGTCGAGAACGGCGCGGCCTCGAGGATGGTGGCGCGCCCCGCGCCGACGATGACGACCGTTTCGGGCTGGAATCCCCCGGAGGCGGACACGTTGACGGTGAGGGTGCTCCCTGGCTTCACCCGGGTGTCGGGCGTGGGGTAGGTGATGCTCAGGCTCCCGGCGGCCGCGCTGGCGCGGGCCTGCTTCAGGACCTCCATCGCGGGCGCGGCGGGGGCGAACCCGCCACAGCCGTCCTGCGCGGGCACGTCCGCGGGGCTGGGCAGGCTGGGGGCGAAGTTGGCGCCACCGACGGGGCTGTTGAGCAACGCGACGAGCGAGGAACCATGGTCCTTGTCGTTGGGGACCTTGAAGTGCTCGGAGTCCCGGTTCGTCGTGACCACGGTGAAGTTGCTGATGGCGGAGCTCCCATTGGGCAGGCCGCCCTGCTGGTCGTAGGTGGGGACGAAGACGTCATGCGGGTCCCCGCAGAACACCTTGCTGTTGGTCCCGAGGATGAGCTGCTGCCGGACGGTGGCCGGCTGGCCATGCGTCTGCGGATGGTAGGTCTCCAGCTTGGTGTACAGCACCTTGATGTTGTCGGGCAGGAGGGTGAAGGTGGGCGTGCGTGGCAGGCTCTGGGCGCCCTGGCTGACGAAGACATGGCTGGGGACGGAGGTCTGCCGGATGCCTTCGATGACCGGGCTGTCCACCTGCAGGTCGTCGATGGCGGCGCCGCCGGCGACCTCGAGGTGGATGGGCGGCGTCAGGAGGGCCAGCGCGTCCACGACCTGGGCCCAGGCCGTGGGGTCGGCGACCTTGATGTACTCGCGCATGGCCACGGCGGCGTTCGCCAGGCGCGTGCCGTTGTGCGGCGTATTCAAGGTGATGAGGCGGTTGATCTTCCCCTCCATGAAGCTGTCGTAGGCCCGGTAGTTGGCCCAGTCGACGTACTTGCGGGCGAGCAGCCCCCCCATGCCGTGGGCGATGACGTCCACCTGGGTGACGGCGAGCTGCGCCTGGCGCATCTCGTCCAGGGCCTCCTCGATGCTCTCCGGCACCGCGAGCTGGTTGGCGGCGGAGGTCATCCGCTCCGAGGCCGTCGACGAGTAGTCCGCGCACGTCAGCCGGAACAGCTCGCTCTTGGCGAAGCTGTCGTCCGTGGAGGTGATGAAGTCGCACGACGACCAGACGTCGTGGACCAGGACCACGGGCGGACGCACGATGGCGAGCCCGACCTGGGTCGTGAACCCCGTGCCTGAATTGGGGACGTATTCGGCCTTGAGCTTCAAGGGCCGGGTGGTGGCGGCGGCGAAGCCTCCGCTGTCGAAGTCCGCGGGGCTGATGTACAGGGCGAACGCGTAGTGGACGCCGCCGAAGGGCACGGTGTTCACGTCGACGGAGGCGGCGCGGGCGAGGCTCCCGACGGCGCTCACGGTGCCGTCCGCGGGGCTCGCGCCGTCGATGGAGAACCTCACGCGGCCAGCGGTGGCGACCTTGACGCGCAGGAGCACCTGCGTCACGCCATCCGCGGCGATACCCTGGATGTGCGGCACGGCTTCCGTCGCGTTCACCAGCTGCGAGGTGTCCGTCACCACGGTCCCCAGGTAGTTGTGGATGAGCGTGGGGTTGGGGTCCACCACCTCCATGTTGGCGAAGGTGATGTTGTCGATGACCACCGCGGAGTCCAGCACGCCGTCGCCCAGGTCCCGCAGGTCGAACTCCAGCGTGACGCTGCCGCCGGGAATGACCTCGAAGTTGGCGGTCCTGAAGTCAGTCACCCCCGCGTCCGGGAAGCGCATGATGTCCGGCGGATAGGTGATGGGGAAGAAGTCGACGCCGGACGGGTCGTCCGCGAACAGCGTGTCGTAGTAGGTGCCGCGGGCGCGGGTGGTGGACACGTCGAAGAAGGTGGAGCTGTTCACGGACGCGGTGGCCACCAGGCGCCGGCCGCTCACGTCCTCGACGTGGGCGTTGAACGTGTCGTTGTACTGGGTCCCGATGTATTCGGGCGATTCGGCGCTCAGGAACCGGTAGTCGAAGGACATGCGGTTGTTGCCGAGCGGCACCTTGACGGTGACCCGGAAGGTGACCACGTCACCGTCCGCGCCCGTGGGCGGGAAGTCCGTGCCGGGCTCGGGCAGGTGGCTGGCGTCGTTGATGTTGCCCGTGCTCAGGACGACCAGCGAGTCGCCCTTGCGAGGCGTGATGTCGTCGCCGTACTTGTTCAGCACCATGGCCGCCTGGGGATTGAGGGCCACGAGCGACGAGCTCGCCACCATTCCCGCCGGCAGGTCGAGCGCGTTGGAGACCTCCATCGCGCTGGCGAGCGTGGAGACCGCGGCCACGGGCCTGGCCAGGCTCAGGGTCGCGGCGCGGCGGCGCTCGGCCACCGCCTCGTCGCTCAGGCGTCGCTGGGCCCCTTGCGCCGTGGGCTGCTGGGTGGACCGCGGCGAAGGCGGGGGGGGAGCATCTCCACCGCACGCCGCCACCAGCGCGACGACGAACGGGAGCAGCAAGGACTTGCGCGTCTGCATCAGGTTCACTCCGGTGCGTTGGGCTCGAGGGTCAGGCGGACCGCGGGATGACGAAGGCGAAGACGGCCACTCCGTGGGCGCCCACGGAGTGGCCGTTCGAGGCATGGGGACGGACCCCGCCTTCACGCGCGGGGCCGTCGACGTGGACTGCCAGGGCGCGGGCTACCGGCGCTGGAGCGACAGCTGGTAGTCGCGGTGCCACCGGCTCGGCAGGCGCGCGAGCATGTCGCCCGTCCTGGGCTGCTGGGCGATGGACTCGTACTTCTTCTGGATCTGCCCGTCACCCACGAGGAAGCCGTTGGCGTACACCGCCGTCTGGTCCTCGCCGAGCGCGGACTGCTCCGCCTTGGTGCCGACCTTGACGTTGTAGACCTTGCCGGTGAACGCCTCGCGGCGGACCTCGACGAGCTTGCTGGGGCCCGTCTTCGTCATGACCAGGTCGCCCTTCTTCAGCTCGCGTGCCTGGACCATGCCGCGCGCGGCGACCTGGATGGGGTGCATCTCCGTCATCAGCAGCGAGCGCCCCGACTCGCTGCGGATGCGCACCATGGGCGTGGTCTCGGTGCCCACCGCCGTGTCCATCACCGTCAGCGACGGCGCGAACGGGTTGGTGACGTGGTCGCCGGCCTTCAGCGTCTCGATGGCGGCCGGCTTGCCCTCGGCCAGCTCGATTTCGGTGCCCGCCGCCAGGCAGCTGTTGGTGACGGTGATCTTCTTGAAGACGTAGTCCGGACGCAGGGCCGCCGGGTCGTTGCTCAGGGTGATGGAGGAGCGGTACGTGGTGCCCGCGGAGATGAGCGGCAGGGTGATGAACGCGGTCAGCTTCACCTCGTCCTGCACCTGGCGGCAGCCGTCGTCGAAGAAGGCGGCGTTGCCGCCGGTCAGGTCCCAGGAGAAGGTCTTCTTGTCCGGGCTCAGCGTGACGCGGTTCCAGAACTGACCCATCTTGGCGACGAGCGTGGTGCCGTCGGTGACGTCGCAGCCGCCGCCCGCGTTGGTGAGGATGAGCTTGAGGTGACCCGCCTCCGGGACGGCGATGCCCATGCCCAGGTTCGTCTTGAACCGGTCGATCTCCGTGGAGTCGAAGACGTGGCTGCTGGTGATGGAGATGGAGCCCTTCAGCGGCAGCGTGACGGACTGCGGGTTGCCGGTCAGGTCGTAGTCGCAGTCCTGGGTCCAGGTGCGGTTGAGGCACACGGAGATGACGTTGTCGTTGAAGGCCACGTCGAGCGGCGCCAGCACGGTGGGCGCCGTCAGGCGGGGCGCCTCGTTGACGGCCGGGCCGCCGTTGAGGCCCACCTCCGTGTAGATGTAGGAGTCCTGGACGCCCTCGGCCGCGGACTCCTCGACCTTGTACGACGAGATGCGGTAGCGCCGCTGGCTGGTGAGCGCCAGGTTGCCCTGGGTGTTGATGGTGAGCTTGCGCCCGCCGTCGAACTCCTCGCTCCAGGCCAGGTCCCCCAGCGCCGCGCCGCTCGCGTCGGTGTAGCTGACGTCGACGTAGGTGTAGATGGAGCCGCCCGGGAAGGTGGTGGCGGCGGTGCCCGTGCCGTCATTGGCCGTGGGCGTCGTCTCGCCCACGCTGGCCTCCTCGATGAGGTGCATCTCCTGGATTTCGGCGGTGCCCTCCTGGCTGGTGGCCGCCTTGGGCAGCAGGCCTGGCTGGTAGCCCTTGGCGATGTGGTCCAGGCGCCGCTGCTCCAGCGCCTTGAACAGGTAGGGCGAGTTGTCCGGCGTCTTGCCGGCCAGCTTCAGGCGCGACAGCGCGAAGCGGTACTGGGGCGCGTCCGCCAGGTTCAGCCGGATGCGCACGTCCGGCCTGGCGATGGAGTGCAGGTACTTCTGGTCGGAGAGGTAGGTGGACCACTCCGCCCGGGTGAGGCGGCCGGGCTCGCCCACGCCCTGCTGGTTGCGGCCCACGAACTCCGGCATGGACTCCTGGGGATTGGACGAGCAGCCCGTCAGCGGGCCGAAGCAGGCGCCGGCGATGGCCGCGCCCATCACGACGAAACGACGCATTGGCAGCATGGTGCATCCTCCTTGTTTCGATGGAAGGTCCTGGGGGGCGCTCACTGGCAGACGGTGGTGTAGTCGGGGCAGCAGTCGCCGTAGCGCGCGCAGGTCTCGTCGCAGAAGCAGCCGTAGCTCTGGCCGCCGCAGAAGCCCTTGCAGCTGGCGACCTCGTTGGTGCAGTGGTAGTTGCCCTGGTTCAGGTCGGTGAAGAGGAAGACGTCCGGGGAGCCGCGCTCGTCGGTGACGCAGTCGAGGCTGGCGGACCCCTCGACGTTGAGCTCCACCTGGGCGGGCCGGGCGGTGCGGTGGTCTCCCAGGTAGTTGGCGGCGGCGCCCGCCACGTGGGGGCTGGCCATGGACGTGCCGTCGATGGAGCGGGTGGCGGTGGTGCTGCCCACCCAGGCGCCCAGGATGGAGACGCCGGGCGCGAACAGGTCCACGCAGGCGCCGAAGTTGGAGAAGGTGGCCCGGCGGTCGTTGTCGTCCGTGGCGGCCACGGTGATGGCGGACGGCGTGCTCGCCGGCGAACGGGTGCACGCGTCGGTGGACTCGTTGCCCGCGGCCACCACGAACGTCACGCCCGCGGCGACGGCGTTGGCCACCGCCGTGTTGACGGCGTCCGAGCGGCCTCCGCCCAGGCTCATGTTGGCCACGCAGGGGCCGTCCTGGGTGGGGCAGTTGGCGCGGACGAAGTCCACGCCCGCGATGACGCCGGCCCACGACCCGAACCCGTTACAGTCCAGCACGCGGACCGGGTGGATGCGCGCCTGCCTGGCGATGCCGTACTGCGTGCCCGCCGCCGTGCTGCTCACGTGCGTGCCGTGCCCGTGGCAGTCCTCCACGCCCCGGCCGTCGTTGATGGACGTGAAGCCGTTGCCGACGCGGCCGGTGAACTCCGTGTGCCGCGAGTTGATGCCGGTGTCCACGATGTAGAGGTGGACGCCCGCGCCCGAGCGGCCGTGGTCGTTGTAGAAGCCGTCGCGGCCCAGGCGCTGGTCGACCCGGTCGATGCCGTCCGCGGGGCTGGGATAGGTGGTGTTCACCTCCGCGACGGCGTTCTCCTCGACGTAGGCGACGGCCGGGTTGGTCAGCAGCGCGCCCAGCTGCGTGGCGTCCAGCTTGGCGGAGAAGCCCGGGATGACGCCGTACTGGTGGAGGATGGAGTTGTCGCCGCCGGCGTTGTTGACCTGGGCCACGGCGTCGTCGATCTCCGTCGTGCCGACCTCCGCGCCGAAGACCACGATGTACTCACCGGGCACGGCCAGGTCGGCGGCCGCGGCCTTGTGCAGCGGCGCCACGCGGCTCATCAGCCGCTCGGGCGGCGTGTCCTCCGCCGGGGATGCCGGCTCGCTGCATCCCGTGAAGGCCAGCGAGAGCATTGCGACCAGGGGCAGGATGGGACCGCGCGTGGCTCGACGGTGGCCGTCACGTGTCTGCTGTGTCTGCATGGAGCCTCCTGTGCTGCGGATGAAGAGTGCCCGCCACACCGGCGGGCACTGCTGGGGTGAACGGGTGGCGTCACGGCGACCCGCGCTGGGGCCGTGGGGAACGCGCGAAGACGGCGGTGGCGCAGCGGTGGGGGACTTTCCGCTCCGGCGAGGTCAGACCGTGTGGAGACCGGCGCACACGGCGCGGTGCATGACAGGGATTCGCCACCCCTGTCCCAGGATGAGTGTTCGCGACCTGAAGACGCCCCGGGAGTCCGGTCTATGCAAAGAATCTATAGTTTGCATTCCTGACAGATTCTTGCCCTGTCGTTGTGGCGCGCGGGCGTGTGGCGCGACGGGGTCAGCTCTCGGTGAGGATGCGGCTGATGCTGAGGTTGAGCTGGCTCTCCACGGCGCGCAGGACGCTGGTGAACTCCTGGGAGGAGAGGTCCAGGCGCTCCTTGAGGATGCGCCGCGTCTCGTCATGGACCTCCTGCTGCGCGTGGTGCAGCCAGCGCGAGGCCGTGGATTGATTGACATTGAAGAGCGCGGCGATCTTCGACGTGGAGAGGCGATCCACGAAGTGAAGCCGCAGCAGGTAGCGGTGCTTGCTGGGCAGTGTGGCGAAGGCGTCCTCCATGGCCTGGCGGAACTCGCCCTGGTAGCGCCGCTGGATGGCCTCGGACTCGGGGTCTTCCCCGGGAGCGGGGAGCAGGTCGAGGATGGCGTCGCTCACGCTGCCCTCGTCGCGCGTGGCGCGCAGCTGGCTGAGCGCGGTGCGCACCGCCACCACGCGCACCCAGTTGCCCAGCGGGCCGCGGCCCGAGTACTCCGTGATTCGGGGCGGCTCGTCGGTGCGCACGAGCAGCCGCTCGCGCACCCGCTGCCGGATGTCGTCGACGACGGCCTCCGCCAACTTCATGTGCGAAAGCGTCGCGGGGATGCCCGCCATGTGGTGCCGCTCGAAGGCGGCGAGCGCCGTGGGGAGGCCCTCCGCGCACGCGCAGGCCAGATAGAGGTCCCCCGGCAGCAGCGGCGCGAGCGCGCGCGGGAGGTCCTCTCCCGGCGACCATGGGGGCGAGCGCTCCGCGAGATATTCAATGAAAGACTTCGAGGACAATGGAACGTCTGGCCAGCTCGCCGCGCCCTCTTCCCAGAGACGTCGCAGCAGCTCCTCCAGGCGCGCGAGCTCCCGAGGCTCTTCGACCCGCCATCCCGTGCGTGCCAGGAATGTCCGTGCGAATGCCACAGCCCCTCCGTCAGATGGTCCGGCACTAATAAAGCCCAGCGGTCCAATTCTTCGGTCGGGGTGGGCGGGCGAGGAAGGAGGACGCGGGCCCACAGACCCGGGGGGCTCTCATCTCGCCGCGTGTTTTGTGAGAGGCTGTGTCCGGGGATCTTCCGAGGGGGGGCAAGCGATTGCCAACGGGATGCCTGTGCGATGAGGACGTGACGGCGCTGCTCGAGGGGCGGTTGGCGATGGCCGCCAATTCGCTCGCGCATCGCCACGCCGCCGAGTGCTCCGCGTGTCGCGCGCTGCTGGTCGCGCTCGCCAGGGGGGACGGCGCCTCGTCGGAGGACCTCGCTCCACGCTCGTCGCCGGACCGCGGTCTGTCTCCCTCATGGAGGACCTCGCGGGCCCGCGCCACGTGGACACCGCCACGACAGGTGGATGAGTTTCACCTGGTGCGGCTGCTGGGGCGAGGGGGGATGGGGGCCGTCTATCTGGCGCAGGACACTGCGACGGGCCGGCGGGTGGCGCTGAAGGTGTGCGTGGCGCGGCAGCCGGACGCGGGGACGCTGGCGAGCTTCGCCATCGAGGCGCGCGCCATCTCCCGCATCGAACACCCGAACGTGGTGGCCATGTACCGGGTGGGGGAGGTGGGGGGCCGGCCGTACCTGGTCTACGAATACGTGGAGGGCCAGTGCCTGGTCGAGCTGCGTCCGCCCCTGCCGTGGCGGCGGGTGCTGGACATCGCCGTGGGGCTGGCCCGGGGGCTGAGGGCCGCGCACCAGCGCGGGGTGCTCCACCGCGACATAAAGCCGGGCAACGCCATCCTCGCGCCGGACGGGACGGCGAAGCTGCTCGACTTCGGCCTGGCCACGTTCGTGGGCGCCGAGCGGCTCACCGCCACGTCGCGGGCGAGCGTGGTGGGGACGCCGCGCTACATGGCGCCGGAGGTGCGCGCGGGGGGCCTCGCGACGCCCCGCAGCGACCTCTACGCGCTGGGGCTGTTGTTGTTCGAGCTGTGCACGGGGCAGGTGCCCTCCACGCGCTCCGGCGCGGCGCGGGCGGGGCCACGCCCGGGGAGCGGGCGGGGCATGGGGGCCCTGATTTCGGAGGAGGTGCCCGGCATCGACCCGGGCTTCGCGGCGGCCATCGGCTGCTGCCTCGCGGAGGCTCCGGAGGAGCGCTTCGCGCAGGCGGACGCGCTGTGCGCGGTGTTGGAGCAGGTGGCGCGTTCGGGCTTCCACGCCTCCACGGCGGACTGGCTCTCTCCCGCGATGCCGCGCGGGGGCGCGGGCCAGCGCTCGGAGGGACAGGCGGGCCCGGGGCCGTGAGCGCCCCGGGCGCGGAGGCTACAGCTCCACCTTCTTCTCCGTGTGGCTGGTGCCGTCGAAGCGCAGCATCAAGCCCTTGTTGTCGTAGCGCGTGACGAGGCAGACGGGGCGGCGCCACAGGGACTGGAGGTTCTTCAGCGTCTCCCGGGCGTAGTCGCCCTTGAGGTCCTGGCCGTCGTGCTTGTGCGCCAGCAGCAGCTCGCCGCGGTTCTCGTGGTTGCCGTCCACGACTTCGATGATGGGCTGGCCGAAGTTGGTGAGGCCCTGCAGGAGCTTGTTCTTCACCTTGCGGAACTCGCGGTCCAATATCTCCCACGAGTTGCGCTTCTCGTTGAAGCCATACACGAAGAGCTTCTGCTCCATCGCGAATTCGGCGGTGAGGAACGTGTCGATGAAGGTGATGTCGTTGTAGTGCTTGCGCACCTCGAAGATCTTCTCGCGGCCGGCGCCCAGCTTCTTGTCCCAGTTGCGGCGCGCGCGCAGGTCATCGCACTCGTCCCACTCCTTGCCGAAGCGGCCCTTGTTCCACCGCTCCTCGATGTCCCGCCACAGCTCGATGCCCAGCTTGTACGGGTTGATGGCGCCGGGGCGGGTGCCCATGGTGCCGGAGTGGTGGTCCGCGTAGTCGATGAGCTCGTCGTCCTTGAGCGCGCGGCGGGTCATGATGGTGGAGTGCCAGTAGCTGGCCCACCCCTCGTTCATGATCTTCGTCTGGCCCTGGGGCGCGAAGTAGTAGGCCTCCTCGCGCAGGATGGCGAGGATGTCCGCCTCCCACGGCTCCAGCGGCGCCTCCTCCAGGAGGAACAGCAGCACGTCGCGCTGGGGGCGCTCGGGGAACTTCTTGGCCCGCTGCTTCTCGTCCTCGACCTTCTTGCGCTGCGAGTCGAGGAACTCCGCCGGGTTGATGTAGCCGCGCATGTATTCGCGGCCGACCTTGAAGCCCTCCACGCGCTCGTTGGCCTTGAGCTCGTCCTCCGCCCGCCGGGGGTCCGGGTTGCGCCGGATGTGGGGCGAGTGCTGGTCGATGAGGTTCTCCAGGCTCAGCGTGCGGTCGATGAAGTCCTCGACCTTCTCCACGCCAATCTTGTCCACCCAGCGGCGCACGCGCGTGGCGTGGTTGGCCATCTCGTCGATCATCCGCCGGTTGGTGTGGCGGAAGGAGAAGTTGTTCTTGAAGAAGTCGCAGTGTCCGTAGACGTGGGCCATGACCAGCTTCTGGTCCACCTCCGGGTTGCTCTCCATCAGGTACGCGTAGCAGGGGTCGTTGTTGATGACGAGCTCGTAGATTTTCGAGAGCCCGTACTCGTAGCCCTTGGCCAGCTGTTCGTACTCCATGCCCCAGCGCCAGTGCGGGTAGCGCGTGGGGAAGCCGCCGTAGGCGGCCACCATGTTCATCTCGTCGTAGGACACCATCTCGAAGACGGTGTCGAAGAAGTCGAGGCCGAACTCCTTGGCGTAGCCGTGGATTTCATCCCGGAGCGCGGCGAGTCGGGGTGTCAGGCTCTTGGGCATCGAACGATTGCTCCGGGTGGCGCGAGGGGGCGTCCTGCTTCAGCGGCCCCTTCCGAGGAAGTCCTTGATGGACGCGTAGATGGCGTCCTTGTCCGCGATTTCGCTGAGCGCGACGTTGGACGAATCGCCCACCGCCTCGCGCAGGTCCTTGATGAACTGGCCGCTGCCGTAGGGCGATTCCACCTGCCCGTAGGCGAACTGGTTGACGTTGGGGAGCACGTCGGCGCGCAGCATTTCGATGCACTGGCGCGTGTCGTCCGCGCTCCAGTTGTCCCCGTCGCTGAAGTGGAACGGGTAGATGTTCCAGGCGCTCTTGGGGTAGTCCGCCAGGATGATGTCCCGGCAGAGCTTGTAGGCGCTGGAGATCATCGTCCCGCCGGACTCGCGGGTGTGGAAGAAGGTGTCGCGGTCCACCTCGCGCGCGACGGCGTCGTGGATGATGTAGCGCGACTCCAGGCCCTTGTACTGGTGGCGCAGCCACGTATCGAGCCAGAAGCTCTCGATGCGGACGATCTCCTTCTGTTCGTCGCCCATGGAGCCGGACACGTCCATCATGTAGATGATGACCGCGTTGGTCTCCGGCAGGTCCTGCAGCTTGTAGCTGCGGTAGCGGCGGTCCTCCCGGGTGGGGATGATGACCGGCCGACCCGGGTCGTAGGTGCCGGCGGCGATCTGCCGGCGCAGGGCCTGCTTGAAGGTGCGCTTGAAGTGCCGCAGCGACTCCGGGCCGGTGGTGTTGATGCCCGTGTAGCGGATCTTCTGCGTGACGAGCTTCTCGTTCTGGCGCCGCTCGATGTTGGGCAGCGCCAGCTCCTCGCCCAGAATCTGCGCGAGCTCGTCGAGCGTGATGTCCACCTCCAGGGCGTGGTCCCCCTCGCCCTGGCCGGCCTGGTGACCGTCCCCGGGCTCCACCGCCCCGGGGCCCAGCTGCTGGCCCACCTCGCCCTCGCCCTGGCCGACGCCGCCCTGCTCCTTGTGGCCGTACTTGAAGCGCGGGATGTCGATGAAGGGGATGGGGATGCTGATGGCGTCCTTGCCCCGCTTGCCGATCATCTCGCCCTTCTGCACGTACTTGCGCAGGTTGGCCTTTATCTTCCCGCGGACGATCTGTTTGAAGCGGGAGTGGTCCTGGTGGATCTTCAAGGTCACGACGGCTCGCCCTTTCCTGGTGCTACTCCTTCGCGTCGCCGCGGGCGAAGATGCTGGCCACGAAGTTGAGGACGTCCGTGGAGCAGATCTCGCAGTAGCCGTAGTTCTTCATCATCCGGTCCTTCACCAGGTCGATCTTCTCCTGGGTCTCCTTGTCCACGACGGAGGAGACGAGGTTCTTGAGCTTGATGCTGTCCTTCTGGTCCTCGAACAGCTTCAGCTCGAGCGCCTTGTGCAGCCGCTCGTTGGTCCGGTAGTTGAAGGTCTTCCCCTCCACCGCCAGCGCGCCGATGTAGTTCATGATTTCGCGCCGGAAGTCGTCCTTGCGGCTGTCGGGGATGTCGATCTTCTCCTCGATGGCCCGCATGAGCCGCTCGTCGGGCTCCTCGTAGAGGCCGGTGTACTTGTTCTTGACCTTCTCCTTCTGGGTGTAGGCCTTGATGTTGTCGATGTAGTTGCCGCACAGCTTGCCGATGGCGTCCTCGTCGGCGGAGATGGCGCGCTGGACCTCGTTCTTGACGATGTCCTCGTACTCCTGCTTCACGGAGGTGAGCAGCTCCTTCATCCGCTTGCGGGCGTCCTCGTTGTTGATGAGCGAGTGCGTCTTGAGGCCCGCCTCCAGCTCGTTGAGGACCATGAAGGGGTTGATGCAGCCCTCGCCCTTGTCGCTGACCAGGGCATTCGAAATCTTGTCCTGGATGTAGCGGGGGGAGATGCCCTCCAGGCCCTCGCGGATGCTCTCCTTGCGCAGCTCCTTGATGTTGTCCTCGGTGAAGTTGGGGAGCGTCTTGCCGTTGTAGAGCTTGAGCTTCTGGAGCAGCGACAGGTTGTGCTTCTTGGGCTCCTCCAGACGGGTGAGCACGGCCCACATGGCGGCCATCTCCAGCGTGTGGGGCGCGATGTGCTTGCCCTTGATGGCGCGGGAGTTGAAGTCCTTCTCGTAGATCTTCACCTCCTCCGCGAGCTTGGTGATGTACGGCACGTCGATCTTCACCGTGCGGTCGCGCAGGGCCTCCATGAACTCGTTGTTCTCGAGCTTCTTGTACTCGGGCTCGTTGGTGTGGCCGAGGATGACCTCGTCGATGTCCGTCTGCGGGAACTTCTTGGGCTTGATCTTGTGCTCCTGCGACGCGCCGAGCAGGTCGTAGAGGAAGGCGACGTCCAGCTTGAGCACCTCGACGAATTCGATGATGCCGCGGTTGGCGATGTTGAACTCGCCGTCGAAGTTGAAGGCGCGCGGGTCGGAGTCGGAGCCGTACTCGGCGATCTTCCGGTAGTTGATGTCGCCGGTGAGCTCCGTCGAGTCCTGGTTCTTCTCGTCCTTGGGCTGGAAGGTGCCGATGCCGACGCGGTCCTTCTCACTGAAGACGAGGCGGTTGACGCGCACGTGCTCCATCACCCGGGCGAAGTCGCCGTGGTACTGCGTCATCAGGTCCTTGAAGACGAAGCGGCAGGCGGGGCACAGCTCGGAGCCGTCGGGAATCGTGTAGCCGCTGTCCGGCGGGGACAGCTCCGCGTAGACCTTGGCGCGCCACTCACGGGGGACGAGGTTGAGCGGCTCCTCGTTCATGGGGCACTTCATCTTCTCCTTCACGGTGGTGCCGTCCGGCAGCTTCTTGTCCGTGGTCCAGGAGAACGTGTAGGCGGCGCCCTCGGGCGTCTTGGAATACTCCTCCGTGCCCTTCTTGAGCAGGCGGGCGATGGTGGACTTGGACGAGCCCACGGGGCCGTGCAGGAGGATGACGCGCTTCTCCGTCCCGTAGCCCTGGGCGGCGGACTTGAAGACGTTCACCAGCTTCATCAACGGCACGTCCAGGCCGAAGATGGCGTCCTTGCCCCCGAACTTCTCGTCGCTGAAGAAGTGGTAGCGGATGAGCTTCTTCTTGTTGTCGATGTACTCCGTCTTCCCGTGGCTGAGGATCATGTCGTAGATCCTCTGGAAGGCGGTGCGCGTCACCTTGGGGTTCTTCCGGACGATCTCCAGATAGTCCTCGAAGGAGCCCTCCCAGTTGAGCTCCGCGTAGGTCTTCGCGTCCTGGAGCGCGGCGATTCTGGAGACCCACGAACCCTTCTCAGCGTCCCTCATGTCTCTCCCTCGGAGCCTCCTCGGCGGCGCGATGAGTCGCGACGTAAAGGGGCCAGTTTGGTGAACCTGGAGGACTGGATTGCCATTCCACACCCACCCCGCCGAGGTCCCAGGCACGACAGCCCTGCCGCCCATTCGGGACCCCGCCGCGGAGTGGGACCGCGCGTTACGCTCGTGTCGGAGGCGCGTCATCGACGAATGGCGTGCCCCCTCCACGGGGTGAAGAGGCAAGGCTGATTATAGGGCGGCTCGTCCACGGGGGTAGGGTCCCCCCCCATGGGCGAGGGGTAGTGAACGCCTGGATGCTTTCTCGCGCTCACGTTGACGCTGGAATGTCCGCTGGTTGTGGGGTGGCGTCTCAGGTCGCGCCACATGTCGGCGCGTGGGCGGGCGACGCGTGAGCCGCCTTGCCGGTGATGGCGGGCGGGCGGGCAGACGGCCCCCGAGGGCGGGCGAGCGGCGGGGGCGCACGGCGGCCCTCTTCGCGGGGGGTGAAACCGGGTGGGGGAGGAGGTGGGAAGAAGCGGGGCCGCCAGCTTGGCTTTGTGCCGTGCCTGCGTATCCTGCCGCGCGTCATGGCCACCGCCCCTACCCCCGTGTCCCTCCCTCCGTCCTCCGCGCCGAGCCTCGCGGCGGTGCCCGCCCCCGCGCCCGAGCCCTCGACCCGGTGGCTCATCGGGATGCTGCTGGTGGTGGCGCTCCTGCCGCGGCTGGTGGTGTTCGCGGTCAACGAGAACCTCTACGGCGACGCGGTGGTGCGCACGGAGCTGGCGGAGCGCTGGCTGCGCGAGCCGCACCTCATCACCGCGTACGGGGACGGCGCGTACCAGTTTGGCCCGTTGCACGTGTACCTGGTGGGCGTGGCGTTGTCCGTGCTGGACCGGGAGGTGGCGGGGCGCGCGGTGAGCCTGCTGTTCGGCGTGCTGTCGGTGGTGCCGTTGTTCGCGCTGACGCGGCGGCTGTTCGGCTGGCGCGCCGGCGTGGTGGCGGCGCTCGGCTTCTGCGCGTGGGGCATGCACCTGCAGTTCTCCACCACGGCGGGCAGCGAGGCGGTGTCGCTGTTCTTCATGCTGGCGGCGTTCGCGCTGTACGCGGAAGGCGTGGACGAGAACCGCTTCGGGCCCCTGTTCCAGGCGGCGCTGATGCTCAACCTCGCCTGCGCGCTGCGCTACGACGCGTGGATGTACATCCCGCTGCTGTGCGTGGCGCTGTACTTCAGCAGCGACGACAAGGTGGCGGCGCTGACGCGCGCGGTGGGCTTCGGGCTGGCGTGTCTGCCGTTCCCCCTGCTGTGGATGCAGGGCAACGAGCTGATGCACGGCGACCCGTTCTTCCCAATCAAGGCGGTGGAGGACTTCCACCGCGACTGGGTGCGCTCCTCGGCGGGGGGCGGGGCGGCCGTCGGCTGGCGCCTGCAGCAGCTGGGCTTCTGGCCCGGGGTGGCGCTCGCCACGTTGACGCCGGGCGTGGCGCTGCTGGGCATGTGGGGCATGGTGAAGGCGTGGAAGGCGCGGCCGGACACGCGGTGGCTGGTGGCGGCGGCGGTGGTGCCCACGGCGTACTTCACGTTCCGCGCGTCGGTGCTGCTCAACTTCGTGCCGCTGGGGCGCTTCACGGTGACGCAGCTGGCGGTGCTGCCGGTGTTCGTCGCCTTCGGCTTCGCCGCGCTGTTCGGCGCGAGCAGGGAAGGGGTGCGCCGCGCCGTGGCGGGCCTGACGGCCCTGCTGGCGGTGGTGATGCCGCTGGCCATGGGCCTGTACACCTTCCGCGCCGAGGGGCGGCTGCAGGACACCCTGCGCCCGGTGAGCCCCACGTCGACCAACCCCGTGGCGGTCATGAAGGTGGCCACGTTCGTCAAGGACGAGGTGGCGGCCCGGGGGGGCGCCATCGCGCTGGACGACGACCCCAGCTACATGGACCTGCAGGTGGCCTTCTTCTCCGGCCTGCCCGAGGAGCGCATCGCGCGCGTGCGCTGGGACACGTTCCGCAAGCTGCTGGCGGAGGCGCGGCCCCAGGTGCTGGTGCGCTTCGACCAGGGCTCGCTCGCGAAGGACCCCGGCGTGAAGCTGGAGGGGCGCACGCTGGTGCTCGACGGCGTCGCCTACGACGAACTAGACGGGTTCTCCGCGCCGCTGCACGTCTACCGGCGGCGCGAGTAGGCGGGGCCCTCGCGGCCGCGCTCCGGAGGGCCCGGCGCGGGCCCTCTCGACGGAGGCGCTCAGGGCTCCGGGTCGTAGTCGTCCGGGTGGTAGTCCGTGTCCGGGGGGCGGTGGGCGTCCAGCCAGCCCTGGAGGATGAACTGCGCGGCCATCTGGTCGATGACCTCCTTGCGCTTCGCGCGGCTGACGTCCGCCTCCAGCAGGGTGCGGGTGGCGGCCACGGTGGACAGCCGCTCGTCCCAGAGCTCCACCTGGACGCCGAGCGACCGCGTCACATCGTCGGCGAACTTGCGGGACGCCTCCGCGCGAGGGCCCTCCGTGCCGTCCATGTTGAGGGGCAGTCCGATGACCACCCGGTCCGCCTCGTGCTCCCGCGCCAGCGCGGCGAGGGCGGCGAGGTCCGCCTTGAGCGAGGTGCGCCGGATGGTGGTGACGACCTGCGCCGTGAGCCCCAGCCCGTCCGAGACGGCCACGCCGATGGTCTTGGTTCCGAAATCCAAACCCAGGGTCCGCATGCGCCGCGGAATCTAACCGCAATCCTCCCCGGCGGACCGCGCCGTCCACCCCTGGGGACGCGCCCGGCTCGCAAGCCCGGCTAACCGGCGGAATTCGTTGAGCAGCGAGCGCCGGCCCGCCCGGCACCCCCGCTGCAATCCCGCCGCACCATCGCGCGGCACGTCTTCCAACTCCGCCGCGTGGGAGGACGCATGCTGGACTTCCTGAAAGGCGCGGCAAACCTGCTCGCGGGCCCCATGTCCACAGTGGTGGACGTCGCGGGCAACGCGCTCGGGCTGCCGCCGCTCATCACCAACGGCATCAAGACGGCGGCGGGGGTGGCGACGGGCAACGTGATGATGGCGGCCAGCGGCGTGCTGGGCGTGGCGGACGACCTGAAGAAGAACCCGCCGGCGAAGACGGAGTACCAGTCCTCCAAGGGCGCCAGCGCGGCGAAGGCGACGGATGGCTACGCGGCCACGTCGTCGGCCCAGGGCCAGAGTCCGCTGGATCCGAAGATGCTCGACTACGAGGACGCGCTGAAGGTCCTCGAGGCGAACTTCACGCAGCTGGACCTGCTGGATGGGAAGAAGGGGGGCGCGCTGACGAAGGGCGACCTGACGCTCGCGGCCCAGTCGGAGAACCTCTCGCCGAAGCTGCGCGAGGCGGCGCGCTTCCTGACGCAGAACCCGGCCTTCTTCGAGCGGGTGGATGCGCGGGGGGCTTTCTCCGGGCTGATGCCGTCGCTGGGGCGGCTGTACGACAACGACAGCATCCGTCCGGCGGACCTCCGCTCCGAGCTGGCGAAGGTGGCGGAGGAGTTCGCGAAGTACGGGCGGCCGCAGCGGCCGGGCACCTCGTCGCCGGGGCCCGCGGGGCCGTGTCCACCTCCCACGACGGGCACGCCGACGCCGGACGCGGGCTGCCCGCCCACGTCGTCGGGGGGAGGCGGCTCCGGTGGCGGGACGTCCGGCCCGGGACGGCCTCCCACGACGGGCGGGGGCTCCCGGCCGGACCGTGATTGCGGTCCGTCGACGGGGGGCGGTTCGAGGCCTCCCACGGGGGGCGGCACGCCGCCGTCGACGGGAGGAGGCTCCTCGCTGGACCCTGACTTCCGCGAGTACCGCGAGGCGCTGACCATCCTGCGCGACAACTGGGACACGTTCGACGTGGCGGTGGGGGCGCGCGACAACGTGATGACGCGCGACAACCTCCAGGCGCTCCTGGACAGTCCGGCGGCGTCGTCGACGCTCAAGCGGGCGGCGCAGTTCTTCAAGGACCACCCCGAGTACTACGACCGGTTGGAGATGGCGGCGGGGACGGGCACGCGCGACGGCATCGTGGGGCGGCCGGACGTGACGGCGGCGCTGGGGCAGGCCGACTCCCTCGTGGGGACGTCCTCCAGCGGCTCGCGGGCGTCGAGCGGCGCGAGCGTGAAGGGCATCGTCGACAACCCTCGCATGAGCATCGAGGACAAGATTCAAGCCATCCTGACGAACATCACGTCGGAGACGGACGACGAAATCATGGACGTCATGCAGGACATGGCGGACGCGCGGGACCAGAAGGCCACGCTGGGCACGAGCGAGGCGGACAAGAAGAAGGGGGCGAAGCTCGAGAGCAGCATGCAGGAGCTGGAGCTGCGGCTTCAGCGACTGGTGGAGAAGCGCAAGGCCATGTTCGACCTGATGAGCAACATGTCCTCCAAGTTCAACGAGATGGCGAAGACGGCCATCTCCAACCTGCGGAGCGCGTGAGGGCCATGGGACGCGTCATCAAGCACGAGGGAGCGGTGGCCATGCGGGTGGAGCAGGGCGAGGTGCAGCGCCTGCGGGCGTTCGCGCGGGGCGAGGCGACGTGGGCGGAGGTGGAGGGGATGACCTTCGAGGAGGCGAAGGCGATTGCCCAGGTGGGCTGCGACCTGGCGGCGGCGGGGCGCCTGGAGGAGGCGCGCATCCTCTTCGAGGGCCTGGTTGCGGGGAACCCGAGGGACGCGGGCGCCCGCGCGGCGCTGGGCACCGTGTACCAGAAGCTCGGGCGGCTGGAGGAGGCCATCGCGGAGTACAGCGCCGCGCTGGCGAGGGACCCCGTGCACCCGGTGGCGCTGGCGAACCGGGGCGAGCTGTACCTGCGCAAGGGGGAGCGTCAGGGCTTCACGGACCTGGCGAACGCGGTGGAGGTGGACCCGCACGGGGAGACGGCGGCGGGGCGGCGGGCGAAGGCGCTGGTGCGCGCCATCACCCTGGTGGCGGTGGAGAAGTTGAAGGAGGGGGCTCAGCCGTAGCGCGACGGAGGGCGTCACGCGCGGTGTGGCACGTCAGACGCCCGTGAGAAGTGCAGTCGGGTGCGGAACCCCGGCGTCCACGTCTGGGTGGAAGTGCGGCTGAGGGCGCCGGGTGCGGTCGGGGGGAGCAGTACGCAGCACGGAGTGCCGCCGGGATTCGGGGGTGTTTCCCGGTGGCGGCTGTCGGTGGGTGGGCTCGGGGAGGGCGAGTGTGAGGGGAAGGGGAGCCCACCTGCCGGCCGCGTTTTTTCAGGGAGGGGGGAGTCCGGCGAGTCGCTCGGCGATGGGGGGATGGCTCATGCCCTTGAGGACGACCCAGCGAGGCGGCTGGGGGTCCATCTTGTTCACGCGGGCGGCCTTCACCAGCATCCGGCGGAAGGACTCGGCGTCGCCCGTGAGGCGCAGGCCGTAGCGGTCCGCCTCGCGCTCCCGTTCCCGGGAGAAGGCGCCGGCGACGGGGCCTCCGGTCAGCAGCACGAGCGACAGCAGCAGCGACAAGAGGGGCAGGGTGCGGATGTCCGCGAAGCGCGTGGCGCCGAACCAGCCGCGCGACGCCGCGGCGCGCAGCAGCTGGTGGATGGCGAAGAGCAGGGCGACGAGCGCCAGCGAGGAGGCGACGCGGCCGGGCCACTTCGGCTCGTTCACGTGGCCGGCCTCGTGGGCGACGGCGGCGAGCACCTCGTCCGAGGTCAGCTCCTCGAGGATGACGTCGTTGAGGACGATGGTGCGCGTGGGGCCCTGGCCCGCGAAGTACGCCTGGAGGCGGCGCGAGGCGACGGAGGTCTTCTCCACGAGCACGTCGGAGAAGGGGATGTCCGCCTTGGCCATCAGCGCGGTGATTCGCGCGCGCAGGGGGCCCTCGGGCAGGGGCTGCTGGTCGAAGTAGAGCCGGCCCCGGTACGGGTCCAACGCGGACGAGACGAGCAGCAGCAGGGCGACGGGGACGCCCAGCACCCACCACCAGTGGGGCGTGCGGCGCGCCAGCCCGTACAGGCCGATGACGAGCGTGGCGATGGCGAAGGCCCCGAGCAGGTGGCCCTTGAGCATGTCCCAGGCGAAGGCGGCCGGGGTGTAGTTGGACATGCCGTGCCGGTGCTCCAGGGTGTACGCGAACCAGATGTCCACCGGCGCGTAGACGAGCTTCACGAACAGGTCCGTCATCAGCGCGAAGAGGACGGCCGCGCCCCAGCCGCGCTCGCCCCACAGGCGGTCCAGGGCGTGGAGGAAGGCCCGGCTGACGGGGAGGGCGCGCAGCACGCCCAGGCGCCGCTCCAACCCGCCCGCCAGGGCCGTGGCCCAGCGGAAGAAGGGCCGCACGAGCACGCCCAGCAGCAGCGCCAGCAGGGCCAGCCTCGCGAAGGGGTCCACGGCGGCCCGGATGTAGTAGGGCACGTGGTAGGCGTGAATCTCCGCGAGCTGCTCGGGCGTGAAGATGGGCTCCATGCGTGGCGTCAGAGGCTACGCCGCGCCGGCCCCGGCTGCCCAGCCAGGGCGGGGGTTCAAGAGTGCGGGTCCGAGTCGTCCGCGGGCGGGTCCGGGACGGGCTCGCCGTCCGCGTCCGCCAGCAGCAGGGCCTTCACCTTGGCGAGGCTCTCGCGGGTGCGGTCGACGAAGGCGCTCTGCGAGCCGATGCGCTCGGCCGTCTCCAGCGTGCGCTCGTAGATGTTGATGGACTTGGTGAGCAGCACGCGGATCTTCTTGCGCAGCTCCTGGCGGTACACCTGGGCCTCCTCGGCGTCGAGCTCCGAGGGCGCCGGCGAGTTCACCATGTGGTGGTAGAGGTCCTCGTACATGGCGCCAATCTGCGAGCCCGCGGCGGTGGCCCAGTAGCCGTTGCCCACGCGGATGGAGCGCAGGTAGTGGCCCTGCGCCGACAGCAGGAGCTCCGCCTTGTAGTTGAGGTCCTGGGCGAGCTTGTCCGCGCCCTGGGCGGGGTCCAGCTTCACGCCCTCGTAGTGGAGCCGGTACAGCTCCCCGACGAAGAAGTGCGCCTGGGCGGGGAAGTAGTCGTCCACCTCGTCCTTGTCCGCGAGCGACTCGTAGGTGGCCAGCGCCTTGCGCAGCGTGGCCTCGGCGGTGTCGGTGCGGCCGGCCTCCAGCTCGCAGATGCCCTGCTGCACCTGCGCCTCGATGCGGCGATTGACGGGGATGTCCCGCCGGGCGGCCACCGTGGCCAGCAGCTTCACGGCCTCGTCGTAGCGCTCCAGGTGGTACTGCGTCTCCGCGACTCGGAAGGCCGCGTCGAGCGCGTCGCCCTGGCCCTTCTCCGCGTCCGCCAGTTCGGAGAAGCGGTGCCACGCCTCCTCCCACTCCTTGAGGCGCTGGTGGGACAGCCCCGCGTTGTAGAGGGCCGCGCGGCGGTGGCCGCTGTCCGGGTGGAAGTCCGCGAGGCGGCCGAAGTAGCGCGCCGCCTGCTTGAAGTCGTTCTCCGCGAAGAAGGAGGTGCCCGCGGCGAACAGCTCCTCGTCGTTGAGCTTGTCCAGCTCCAGGTCCGCCGTCACCGTCACCGCGTCGAACTGGATCTCCTGCGAGGCGGGAGGGGCGTCCGCCCGGGCCGCCGCGCCCGTCGTGCGACACGCGGAGGCGAAGAGCCCCAGCGCCACCACCCAGAACCACCGGCTGACCGACCTGTACGTCCGCTCGTGCCGCGTCACGGAATGCGTCCTCCTGGAGCTACCGCCCACCGGACAACGCGGTGACCCGCCGGGTTCCCACGGTCCGCGAGGGGTGCCCCCCAGTCTAATGCGCCGCACCTCCTCCCGCCGCCCCGGCCCGTCGCCTGGCGGCCGGCCGGGCCTCAGAAGGTGTCGTCCCCGAGCAGGTACCGCCCCGTCTTCCACAGGCTGGCGATGTCGTGGACATCCAGCGAGAAGCGGGGAACCTGGATGAGGGGGATGCCCGGGCAGGCGGCCTGGAGCTGGGCGATTCCCTGGCGGTCCTGCTCCGCGAGGAGCTTCAGCTCGCCGAGCGTCTCTTCCACCTTGGCGCGGCGGCCCGGCGCGAGCGCGGCGGCGTCCGCCCACATGTCCTCGGAGGGCAGGGGGTGGACGCGGTTGACGACCAGGGCCACGACCTCCATGCGGTGCTGCTTGAGCAAGGTGTTGAAGTGGATGGCCTCGTCCATGCGCTCCGGGTGGGGGCTCGTCACCAGCACGAAGCCGGTGGACGCGTCCTCCAGCAGCGCCCTCACGCCCCGGGCTCGCTCGCGGAAGCCCTCGTTCATGCCGGACAGCGACAGCATGAAGCTGGAGAGCTCCTGTAGCATTTCCGTGCCGGTGAACTTGGACAGGCCGCGCAGGACGTAGCCGCTCTTGTTGAAGAAGGACAGGCCGAGCTTGCCCGCCTTCATCGCGGGGGCGAGCAGCCACCGGGCGGCCTCGTTGTCGAGGAAGTCGAGCACGCGGTTGGGCGCGTCGAGGAAGTCCAGGGCGTGCGCGGTGGGGGGCGTGTCGAGGACGACGAGCTGGTACTCGCCGCGCCGGCGCAGCTCCCACACCTTCTCCATGGCGATGTACTCCTGGCTGCCGGCCAGGGCGGTGGAGAGCGACTGGTAGAAGCGGTTGGCGAGGATGCGCTCGCGCTGGTCCGGGGGCGCGACGCGGGTGATGAGGTCGTCCCACGTCTGCTTCATGTCCAGCATCATCGCGTGCAGGGCGGCGCGGGGCTCGACGCCCAGCGGCTCCAGCGCGGAGGCCGGCACGCGCGTCTCCGCGTTGCCCAGGGCGGACAGGCCCAGCGAATTGGCCAGCCGCTTCGCCGGGTCGATGGTGCACACCAGGCTCGAGCGGCCCTCCACCGCCGCGCGCAGCGCCAGCGTGGCGGCCACCGTCGTCTTGCCCACGCCGCCGGAGCCGACGCAGATGAGGACGCGCTTCTTGGCGAGCGCGGGACCGAGCGCCGTCGTGCTCACTTCGCCCCCATCACGAGAGTCTCGAGGTGGCCCATGACCTGCTGGATGGCCTCTCGCCCGAAGGTGGGCAGGAAGAGCCGGGGCACGTTGACCACCGGCACGTGGAGGTTTCGCTCGAGCTTGGTGCCCGCCAGCACCGTCAGCGCCGCGCGGTCCCGGTGCGCCTGGGCCACCTCGCGCAGCCGCGCGTGGTCGCCGAGCGCCTCCAGGTCGCCTTCCGTGAAGCGCTCCGGGATGGCCTGGTTGAGCACCGCGGCGTGGGTGCGGACGCGGACCCGGTCCGTGAGCGCCGCGTGCAGCTCCAGCGCCTCGTTCACCGGCATCTCCTCCGGCAGCGCCACCAGCACCGCCGCCGTCACCGCCGGGTCCACCAGCAGGTCGCGCATCTTCTGGGCCTCGCGCGACAGGGGGCCGGGCGGCACCGTCTCCACCAGCACCTGCGGCACGCTCAGGAAGGAGATGGCGTGGCCGGTGGCGGGCGCGTCCAGCACCACCGTGTCGAAGCGCCAGCGTCCGTCCGGCAGCTTCTCCTGGAGGTGGAACATGATCTTCCCGAGCAGCACCAGCTCCTGAAGGGAAGGGATGAAGCGCAGGAAGTAGCGCGCCAGCCGGTTCTCGAAGACCGTCTTGTAGAGGGCCTCGAAGCGCAGGACCATGAGCCCGTACTCGCGCATGGCCTCCTGGGGGCGCACGTCCACCGCCCACAGGTTCTCCTCCAGGAGCGTGACTTCCGGCCCGGCCGCGGGGTGCTCCAGGAAGCGGCTGATGCGCTCCTGCGTGTTCACCTCGCACACCAGCGTCCGCCGCCCCGCGCGCGCCGAGCGCAAAGCCAGGGCCGCGGCGACGGTGCTCTTGCCCACGCCGCCCTTTCCGGAGACGACCCACAACCGCTTGTCCAGAAGCCCAGCCATAAGCGAGCGGCGAACCGTAGGAATCGTCTCTCCAGGAGTCAACGCGTTTGGCCTCGGTCGGGTACCCAGCTTGACACGCCGCGTCGCCCCCTCGCAGAGTGCGGCGTCTTTTTCCCGACGTCCCACCGCCCCAGGGCGGCCGGCGGGTAAGGTCCCCCCATGCTCAAGAACAACCCGGTGATGAAGAAGCTCGTGGAGACGGGCGAGGAGCGCGTCGGCAAGCTGGCGCAGCAGCTCCTGTCGAACGAGAAGTTCGTGGCGGCGGTGCAGACGCTCGTGTCGAGCTCGCTGGCGGCGAAGGGCACGCTGGACACGGCGCTGCGCACGGCGCTGTCGGCCATGAACCTGCCGTCCACGGCGGACGTGGAGCAGCTGCGCTCGAAGGTGGACGACCTGGAGCGGCTGCTCACCGCGGTGGAGGGCAAGGTGGACACGCTGGTGGCGGCGAAGTCCCAGTCGTCCAAGAAGTAGGCCTCGCCCGGGCCATGCGGCGCATCGCGTTCATCAACGAGAAGGGCGGCACCTGCAAGACGACGCTGGCGGTGAACACCGCCGCGTGGCTCGCGCGTGAGCGGGGCCTGCGCGTGCTGCTGGTGGACCTGGACACGCAGGGCCACGCCAGCAAGGCCCTGGGCCTGGACGTGCGCTCGCTGCCGCGCAACGTCTTCCACCTGCTGACGGACGCGGCGGTGCGCCTGGAGGACGTGGCGCGGCCGTCCGCCGTGCCGGGCCTGGACGTGGTGCCCGCGTACAAGGAGATGGCGGACTTCCCCGTGGTGGTGGCGGCGGACGCGCGCCGGGCGCACCGGCTGGCGGACCGGCTCCAGGTGGCCCGGGAGGCGGGCTACGACGCGGTGGTGTTCGACTCGCCGCCGTCCATGGGGCTCACCACGCGCAACATCCTGGTGGCGGCCACGGAGGTGGTGGTGCCCGTGGCGCTGACGTACCTGGCGCTCGACGGCTGCGCGGAGGTGGCGGACACGGTGCGGCAGGTGGGGGAGGCGGAGGGCCGGCCCGACTTGGGCGTCACGAAGGTGGTGCCCACGCTCTACCGGAAGACGGCGCTGGCCACGGCCATCCTCGAGCGGTTGAGGGCCTACTTCCCGGACTCCCTGGCCACCACGCCCCTGGGCTACGACGTGAAGGTGGACGAGGCCCAGAGCCACGGGAAGACCATCTGGGAGTACGCGCCTTCCAGCCGGGGCGCCCGCATGCTGGCGGCCATCGCGGCGGAGATTCACGGTGGGCCCGCTCCCAGGAGACGGAAGCGGGCGCCGCGCGAAGGCTGAGCCGCTACTCCTTCTTCGACTGCTCGAGCTGCTCGAGCTTCTTCTCCAGCTCCTCGAGCCGCTGGGTGAGCGACTGCATGTCGCGGCCCAGGGCGGGGAGGTTGCCGGTCAGGTTCTCGACGACGTGCTTGACGCGCTCGTCGATCTTCCGCTGCCAGTCCTCGAACGCGCGCTGGCTGGCCTTGAGCAGGTCGGCGGGGGACAGCCCCCCGGCGGCGGCCGCGGAGTCGACGGTCTGCGGGGGCTCCTCGGCGGCGGGGCCCGCGGGCTTCACGCTGCCGTCCTCGCGGCGCAGCAGCTTGTCCAGGCGAGACTCCGCCTCCTCGCGGATGGAGGCGACGCGGGGGCTGACCTCCTTCTGGATGAAGCCGGAGATGGACTCGCCGGGGTGGCGGATGATTTCCCGCAGCACCGACAGCGGCATCTGGTTCTTCTTCTTCTCTTCCTCGAAGATGATCTGCGCGAGCGTGACCGAGGTCAGGTCTTCTTTCGTGCGGTTGTCGACAATCCGCACCTCGGTGCCCTCCTTGATCATCGCGGCGATTTCATCGAGCGTCACGTACCGGCTCTCGACCGTGTCGTAGAGCTTCCGGTTCGTGTAGCGCTTGATGATCTTCGGCTCCTTGCTCGGAGCGCCTGCTTGCTCGGCCTCGCTCATTGGTCTCTCCGCCCCTTTTGGGCTCGACTCCAACGCCGGATTTCACGCCTGAGTCTCGCAGGGGCGAACCTCGTACCACTGGGGTTGGAGGCGAGCAAGCAGCGAGAACCCGGTTCGCCGTGCCCGCCCGGTGGTCCTATACTCGCGCACGCCCAGGCCAGCTCTGAATGATAGTCAAGTGCGCGCGGTGCCAGACGCGGTTCAAGATCCCCGACGAGAAGGTGACCGACAAGGGGGTCAAGGTCCGCTGCACCAAATGTCAGAACACGTTCCGCGTCACCCGTGAACAGAGCGGGGAGGACGCCGGTGCGTCCCCGCCTCCCCCTCCGGCCACCCAGGCCGACCCCTTCGCCGGCTTCGGGGTCGCGCCGGACCCGAAGCACGTGGAAATCACGCGCCCGGGCTACTTCGCGCTGGGGGTCGAGGCGACCAAAGGCGCCACCTCGAATGACGCCTCGCGTCCATGGAACAGCATGGACGGCAGCCTCGACACCGAGGATGGCGTCTTCCGGGAGCCCACCCGCATCGGGCCGTTGCCGCTGCCCCAATCCGCCCAGGTGGGTGGCGCCGTGCCGCTCCCCGCGCCGCCTGGCGCGGTGCGTGAACCAGTGGACACTTCCCCTGGCCTGTACGGTGGCGCGGTTCCGCCCGAGCATGACGCGCCGCGGGGCGACGGGGGCGCCGTGCCGCTGCCAGGGGCCGCGCCCTTGCCTGGAGCGGTCTCGTCCGCGCGTCCCCCGCCAGGGCCGGGCGTGGCGGGCCCCCGCGTCGCGCCACCGCCGGGCCCGGGGGGCGTCGGGCCTCCGGCGGGCCCTGGAGGCGCGGGAGCTCGTCCCGTGCCTGCGGGCCCCGACAATGCTGGGGGGCGTCTTGCGCCTCCTCCGGCCCCTGGTGTCGCGGGAGTTCGTCCCGTGCCTCCTCCTCCGGGCCCGGGGGGCGCCGGGCCTCCGGCGGGCCCGGGCATCGGGGGGGCTCGTCCCGTGCCGCCCCCATCGCCTCCCGTCCCCGTGCCGGGAGACGACCCGTTCGCGGAGTTCATGTCCGGGCCTCCTCCCGGAGGGGCTTCGCCGCTCCCTGGGCTGGACGACTTGCCGGCCCCACTGGGGGCTCCGCCCGCGGCGGCTCCTGCGCGGACGGCACCGCGTCCGCCAGCCCCGCCCGCCAGGGAGTCGTCCGGCTCCTTCGACGACGCGACGTCGGCGGGGGCGCCTTCCCTGGGAGGCGAAGAAGCGGACCCGTTCGGCTCCATCGACATCGATGACGCGACGGTCACCGAGGCACGGCCCGCGCCCCTCGCGGCGCCCCCCTCGCGTGCTCCGGCCCCGGCGGGGGCGTTCGGGCTCGACGACCTGACGCTGCCCGGGAGGCCGCCGGTGGGCGCGTCGCCTCCCGCCGCCGCGCCCGAGGCGGACCCGTTCGGCTCCATCGACATCGATGACGCGACGGTGCCCGGGCATCCGCCGGCACCCGCGCCCGCGCGCGGAGTGGCCGAGTCGACGGGGTTCGCCCTCCCGGGGCGCCCGCTCCAAGGCGTCCCCGGGGCCTCGCCGCGTCAGGGCGCTGGCGCGGCGTCGGCACGACCTCCCACGGGACCCGCTCCCTCGGCGACGCGAGGAGGGCCCCCCGCGCCGGCCGGCACACCGCCTCCGAGCGCCCGCGCGCCCGGGGCCGTGGAGCCTTTCTCGCTCGACGCCGTGGCGCCCCCTGGCAAGCCCGCCACGTCGGGCCCCACGCCGCCGCCACTGGACGGCGCGGATCCGTTCGCCTCGCTCGACACCGTGGCGCCGCCCCCTGGCAAGCCCGCCACGTCGGGCCCCACGCCGCCGCCGCTGGGCGGCGCGGACCCGTTCGCCTCGCTCGACATCGACGACGCGACGGCCGCCGGGCAGCCACCCGCGGCGAGCGCGCCCGTTCCCGGGGCGCAGGACCTGTTCGACCTGTCGGGTGACCCCTTCGGCGAACACGCCGGGCTGCAGCCCACGGAGACCGGGCGCGCCGCCCTGCTGGGCACGTCCGCGCCGGACGCGCCGGCGGATGGCTCGCTGCTGGGCGACGTCCCTCCCATGGATACGGGCCTCGGCGTCTCGCTCGGCCGCGTGGGCGGGGCTGGCCAGCGCGAGGTGCTGGACATGGAGTCGGGGTTGGCCGCGCCCTCCATCTCCGTGGCCAAGCCCACGGCGCGGCCCGAGGACGTGGGCATTCCCCAGGCCCGGCCTCCCAGCCGCGCGCGCAAGGCGACGGCGCTCGTGCTCAACCTCGTGGTGGCCGCGGTGCTGGTGGTGGGGCTGGGGGCGGTGGGGCTCACGTACGCGCGCGAGGGGCGGCTGGACCTGTCCGTGTTGGCCCCCGAGCAGTTGGAGGCGCTCTTCGTTCCCCCGCCCAAGCCGCTCGTCGCGGTGGACGTGTCCAATGGCCTGTACGAGACGCGCTCGGGGCGGCCCGTCTTCTACATCCGCGGCGAGGTGGAGAACCGCACCCGGGGGGCGACGCACGTGCGCGTGAAGGGGGCGCTGTTCGACGGCGCCCAGCGCGTGCGCGCCGCCGAGGGGCTCGCGGGCGCGGTGGCCACGCCGGAGGAGGTGCACGAGGTGGGCAACGCGGACGCCGCGACGGCCCTGCGCCAGCGCATGGACTCGGCGGCCATCGCCGTGGCCCCGGGGGCCCGGGCGCCCTTCCTGCTCGTGTTCCAGGAGTACCCGGCGGACCTCGGCGACTTCCGGCTCGAGGTGTCGGCGGAGCCCGCGCCGCCGCCCGCCAAGGCCGCGGAGCCCGCGCCCTCCCAGGTGGCGCCGGCGCCCACGGAGTGAGTCGTCATGCCCACGCTGGATGAGGCCCGCACCGTCGCCCGCTTCATCCACGCCCTGAGCGGCGGCGCGGAGGTGCGCCGCAAGGCCGCCGCGCGCGAGCTGTCCCGCGGCGACCCGCTCGACGCGAACGAGCTGGTGGGCCACCTCATCAGCCTGGCGCGCGGCGGTTGGGAGCCGGCCTCCTGCGTGCTGTCCGACTTCATGTCCGCGCTGGAGCGGGAGGCCGAGCACATCCCCCACGTGGGCGCGCTGCGCCGGCTGGCCCACGTGCAGTCGCTCGACACCGTGGCGGACCTGTTCGCCCAGGGCCCCGCGAAGCGGGAGATGGACCCGGACGCCGCCGCGCGCGCGGACGCGAACGCCTTCTCCCAGTCCCTGGGGCACCTGAAGCAGCAGGCGCGCCTCACCCGCGACCCGGACACGCTGTCACGCCTGGCCACCGTCAGCGACCCGTCCGTGCTGCGCAACGTGCTCATCAACCCCCGGCTCACCGAGGCGCTGGTGGTGCGCATCGCCGCCCGCCGCCCGGCCCGGCCCGAGCCGCTCATCGAAATCTGGAAGTCTCCCCGCTGGTCCGTGCGTCACGCCGTGCGGCGCGCGCTCGTGTTCAATCCGTACCTGCCGCCGGAGGTGGGCGCCAAGCTGGTGCCGCTGCTCACCTCGAGCGACCTGCGCGAGCTCACCCGGGACAACGGCGTGCATCCCTCCCTGCGGGCGCAGGCCGCGCGGCTGCTGGAGGAGGGCGTGCTCGCGGCCCCGTCCTGGGGCGGCGCCCACGGCCGAGGGGACGGGGGGCGGGCGGACTAGCGGCGGCGGGGCTGCTCGGGCTCGCTGTACTCCGCGTCGGTGCTGCCCCGGTGGGTGCGGGTGAGACTCTTGGCGTCGATGAGGTCCTCGCCCTTGGACGCCTTGCGGAACGAGTAGACGAAGCGGCCCACCGCGTTGCCGAGCTGTCCCATGCGGGCGGCCGAGAAGACCACCAGCAGGATGAAGCCGAGGACGATGATTTCTCCGAGGCCGAGGCCCAGCATGGTGAGGCACAGTGCAGCAAAGGCGCGGGGGAGGCAAGCCGCGCGTCCACCCGAGGACGGCCGGTCGCACTTCGGCTGCGCGCGGGGCGCCTTTCGTCGCACACTCGGGGCCATGCTCCTGCTTGCCCACCGAGGCGCCAGCGCCGACGCACCGGAGAACACCCTGGACGCCTTCGCCGAGGCCGTGCGCCAGGGCGCCGATGGCGTGGAGCTGGACGCCATGGTGTGTGGCTCCGGCGAGGTGGTCGTCTGCCACGACGAGCGGTTGGAGCGCCTGGCGGGCCTGCCGTGGGAGGTGCGCGCCACGGCCTGGTGGAAGCTGCGGCGGGCGGACGTGGGCACCTCCCTGGGCTTCGCGCCCGCGCGCATCCCCCTGCTGGAGGAGGTGCTGGAGGCGCTGCCCGCGCAGCTGCTCGTCAACATCGAGCTCAAGTGCGAGCGGCTGGACGACGGGGGCCTGGCGGGGAAGGTGGCGGACCTGGTGCGGCGGCGAGGGCTGACGGAGCGGGTGGTCGTCTCCAGCTTCAACCCCATGTGCCTGTTCCGGCTCGCCTCCGCCGCGCCCGAGCTGCGGCGGGGCTTGCTCATCGACCCGGACAGGTCCTGGGGCGTGCAGGCGTACGCCCTCAGCCCGCTCGTCTCGTCCCACTCGGTGCACCCGTACCATGCGCAGTGCACGCCGGAGCGCGTGGCCGCGTGGCGGGCGGCGGGGCTGCGCGTGGCCGCGTGGACGGTGGATGACGCCTCGCGGGCCCGGGCCCTGGAGCGGATGGGCGTCAGCTACCTCATCACCAACCGGCCCGGAGCGGTGCGCGAGGCGCTGCGCACCGCCGCCTGAGGCGGGTCAGAAGTCGAAGCCCAGCGTGGTGTTGAAGGCGAAGACGGCGGGCAGGCCGCGGTCCTCGGTGACGTTGGGGTCGGTGCCCGTGGGCACGGCCACGCTGCCAGTGCGCGTGAGCGACAGCTCGGCGCCCAGCTGCAGCACGCCGCCGATGAACCGCACGCCGCCGTAGATGCGCTGGTTCATGTTGTCGCCGAAGGACACCTTCGCGTACTGCCCCACGGACTGCAGCGCGGCGCGGGAGTCGTCCTCCGTGGTGTCCTCGTAGTCGCGCCCGGGGTCGAACTCGATGGCGCTGCTCGTCGCGCCGACGAAGCTCAGGTCCAGGCCGCCGTAGGGCGTCAGCGTCACCATGCCGCCCAGCGGGAACTGCTTGCCCACGCCGATGTCGAGCCCCATCACCGTCAGGCTCAAGTCCCGCGCGCCGAACAGCTTGGTGACGTGCCCGCGCACGCCCACGTCCGGCAGCCACGTGAAGCCCTCGTTGACGGCCCACTTCACCTCGCCGGTGGCCACCACCTGGCTGCTCTTCTCCACCCAGCCCACGCGCCCGCCCAGCTCCAGCGAGAAGGGCAGGCCCTTGCGCACGTGCAGCGAGGGGATGAGCACCGTGGACGGCTGCTCCAGCTTCTCCGTGGGGATGACCACGCTGTCCGGCAGGGACACGACGGACAGCTCCGCGTTGACGGCCCAGGCCGTGTGGCCCGTCGTCTCCGGCGGCATCAGGTTCACCGAACCGATGGCCGCGCCCATGACTCGGGCGAAGGCCTGGAAGTCCGCGTTGGCGGCCGGGTTGAAGTTGCTGCCCGCGGTGCTCCCGGCCTTCGGGTTGCCGAAGCGGGAGATCTGCAGGTCGTTGTCGTCCGCGTACGCGGTCACCCCCGAGACACATGCCGCCAGGGCGAGCCACCGACTGAACGTCCGCATGCGAGTCACCGCCTCCCGAGCGCGCTCCGGCCGGGGGCGCCCCTCTGCGCCGGACGCTAAACCCAGCCCGCGAGGAGCGTCAACAAAACGGGCGGCCCACCCCGCGTGTCCTCCTGGAAGGACTCACCGGGTGGCCGCCCGAGGTGACGCCCGGGGGGCGTCCGGGACCTACTGCGGCTGCGGCTTCACCGCGCCCGCGCCCTGGCCCGTCACCTTCTGGGCCACCTCCGCCGGACGGCGGCGGATGACGAGCGTGCGACGGCTGGCGAAGTCGGTGCTCTCGCGGGCCACGACGAGGACGTTGTTGTTGCCCTCCTTCAGCGCGAACTCGGTGGAGAACTTCAGCGAGTTCGGCTCGCCGCCCTTGGGGTCCACGCCCTTGAAGTAGACCTTCTGGTCGTTGACGAGCACATACACGTCGAGCAGCCCGTTGGGGTCCGTCACCACGCCGGACAGGGTGAACTTCTCCCCGTTGGCCACCAGCCCGCCAGCGGACGGGTCGGCGTCCAGCTTGATGTCCGGCGGACGGCGCGTGGTCGCCCACGCCAGCTTCGGCGCGGCGGGCTTGCCCGCCTTCACGTCGCGGGCGTCCTGGCTGCGCACGAAGGCGAAGCGGCCCTTGTCCAGCTCCACGCGGTAGAAGCCCTTGGTCACCGCCTCCGTGCTCAGCACGGTGGCCGCGTTGAGCTTGGCCACCGGCCGCGCCTCGGCCTCCGGAGAGGCGAACAGCTCCGCCTTGTCCGACACGCGCACCGCGCCCTTCTTCGGCTCCAGGGTGGCCACCGGGTTGTCCTTCACCGGCAGCATCATCTTCTCCATGACGAACTCCTCGAGGGGCTCGTCGATGATGGCCAGCTTCAGCGGGAAGCTGTCGCCCTTGAAGCCCTTCTTGAGCTCGACCTGGAAGCGCGCCGTCTTCGTCTCGCCCGGCTTGAGCTCGCCCAGCTTGAAGCGGCCCTGCTCGATGAAGATGTTCGCGTCCCCGCCATTCTTGATCTGCGTGAACGAATCCAGCGCCGTGCCGGCGCCCACGTTCGTCACGTCGAGCAGCACCGCCACCGACTCACCGCGCTGCACCGCGCCGTCGCCGTTGCACGCGGCGCAGTCGTCCACGACCTGCCAGTTGAAGGCGAAGGCCGGGCGGGGCAGCTCCGCGAAGTTCAGCTCGGACACGCGCGTCTCCGGCAGCGCGCCGTGGTCGTCGAAGAAGCGCACCGTCACGTCGTCGCGCCGGCTGGTGAGGTCCTTGGGCAGCCGCACCTTCACCTTCCACGACTTCTTCTCGCCCGGGTTGAGCGCGCCGAAGATGAACTCGCGGCGGTCGAGGAACGCGTTGTCGCTCTCCGTCCAGGCGCGCACGCGCTTGAGCGGCTCCTGGCCCTTGTTCTCCGCCGTCACCACCATCTCCAGCAGGTCCCCGGCGGGAATCTTCGCGTCCGGCGACGGCGTCAGCGTGGCGGCCAGCTGCACGTTCTTCGGCGTGGGACCGGGGCTCCAGTCCACGCCCAGCCCGGCGATGGCGTTGTTGATGCGCGTCTCCTCCTCGCGGCGCTTCTGCTCGATGAAGCCCTTGCCCTGCTGCAGCTGCTGCTGGCGGTTGGAGGCCGGGGCGCGCAGCACGTAGTCCCGCGCGAACTGCACCTCGAAGTCCTCCTTGATCTCCTCCTGCGTCTCCGCGTCGAGCTGGTCGTCCAGGTCCTCGCTCTGGCCCGCCACGTCGAGCAGCGGGTCGTTCTCGCCGTGCTTCTTCGGCTCGCTCTTCTCCGCGACGGACGGCTTGGGCTTGGGCTCCTCCTTCGCGGCGGCGGCGGCCAGCTGCTGCGCCTGCTTGGCGTCCACCTTCAGGTACTTGAGGCTCTCCAGCGGCTTCTCCCGGTCCAGCACGTCCTCGCGCTTCTTGGCGACGGTGGAGGAGTCCGGGTTGCCGAAGTGCTGGTCCAGGTCGGCCTCGCCCATGGAGCGGCGGGAGGCGAACACGTCCACGCGCTCGTCGGTGACGCGGGTGGGGACCAGCTGGATGTCCGGGACGATGCCCACCTCCTGGATGGAGACGTCGCCGGGCGTCAGGTACTTGGCGATGGTCAGCTTCAGCGCGCTGTCGTCCGGGAAGTCGTACAGCACCTGCACGCTGCCCTTGCCGAACGTCTGCCGGCCGATGATGACCGCGCGGTTGAGGTTCTTGAGCGCGCCGGCCACGATTTCGGACGCGGAGGCGCTGCCGGCGTTGACCAGCACCGCGATGGGGTAGGTGTCCTCACCCTCCGTGGGGCGCGCGCGCTTCTCCTCGCGCAGCTTGTCCGACAGGCCCACCGTCGCGACGATGGTGCCGCTGGACAGGAACGTGTCCGACACCTGGATGGCCTGCTCCAGCAGGCCGCCCGGGTTGCCGCGCAGGTCGAGGACGAGGCCCTTGAAGCCGCCCTTGGCGTCCGCCTGCTTGCGCAGCTCGCCCAGCGCGGACTCGAGGTCGCGCGTGGTGTTGCCCTGGAAGTTCTTCAGGCGGATGTAGCCCACGTTGCCGGAGAGCATCTTGTGCTGGACGCTCTCGATGGAGATCATCGCGCGCGCCAGCGTCATCACGCGGGGCTTGTCCCAGCCGTTGCGCTCCACGGTGATGGTGATGCGGCTGTCCACCGGGCCGCGCAGCTTGGACACGGCCTCGTTGAGGTCCATGTTGACGGTGGACTCCTCGCCAATCTTCTTGATGCGGTCGTCCTTCTGGATGCCGGCGCGGTGCGCGGGCGTCTTGGGCAGCACCTTGACCACGGTGAGGTTGCCCTCGCGCATCTGGATGACGAAGCCCAGGCCGCCGAACTCACCCTTGGTGGACAGCTTCATCTCCCGGTACAGCTCCGGGCGCAGCAGCACCGAATGCGGGTCCAGCGTGGACAGCATGCCGTTGACCGCGGCGTACTCGATGTCGCGCGTGTCCTCGATGGGGCGCATGTTCTTCGACAGGAAGTCGAAGACGTCCTTGAGCGCGAAGGACATCTTCCACAGCGAGTCCACGTGGGCGATGTCGAACTCGCGCGACTTGCCGTTGACGTTGACGGCCAGCTTGCCCGTCTCCGCGTTGCCGTCCACCAGCACGTCCGGGACGCTCTTCTCCACGTACTCCAGCGCGGAGATCATCATCTCCTTGGGGCGCACGCGCTTGGGGTCGACGTAGTTCTCCTTGACGTACAGGATGACCTTGGTGAGCACCCGCAGGCTGTTGAGGTCGTGCGGAGCCTTCTCACCCTTGGCCGCCGGCAGGCTGCCGTCCCAGGTGCTCTGCCCCTGCCCGGCCTCGGCCGCTCCCATCGTCAGGGGAATCGGCGCCCGGTTGCTGCCCACGAGGGCCCAGGCGCCGAGGAGCACGGCTACAGCGGCGATGCGGCGGAGAAAACGCGGCATGTGGTTCATCCAAGCTGGAGCGCATCGCGGCGCTCCGGGGTGTGGCGTGAAATGCCCAGAAAATCCGAACGTTTGAAGCGTAAGTCGAGCGCAGGAAGCGGCCGGGCAAGCCTAATCACGGGTTTCAGGTGCTTCAAGGCATCGCCTCTCCGCTGAAAGGTCAGAACGTCCCTGGCGGGCACTGCGTTCCCGGCCCGTCTGGTGGGACAGCCGGTGGGGGCGTTTATTTCAGGGAGGGGCGGCCGGTCGTGGTGTCTGGGGGAGGAGGCAGGAGCCCGGCCTGCCGCATGCCCCGGTACAGCAGCGTCCCGGCGACGATGGCGACGGGCAGGAAGAAGGTGTTGAGGATGGGTATCCAGAGCAGGACGTAGACGCCCGCGCCCAGCCCCAGGCAGAGGGCCCGTCGCTCGCGGAGCATGCGGCGCACCTCCGCGAAGGGGTACAGGTGGCGCGTCATGGGGGCGGCCAGGAACTCGCCGGCCATCCAGGTCATCGTCCACAGGGCGCCCAGCACGGTCCACAGGACGCTGCCCACGCCGGGGATCAGGTTGAGCGGGGCCAGCAGCGCCAGCCCGGCCAGCAGGAAGAACAGCCGCGCCAGGGTGTGGGCCAGTCCCGTGACGATGCCCCGCATGAGGCCGGAGACGGTGAAGCCGGGACCGTCCTCCTCTCCACAGAGCGCCTCGGTGGCCTCGGAGATGGGGTCCTGGAGGGGCGCGAGCAGCAGCGGGGGGACCACGTTGGCGCCCACGACCCAGAGCACGAGCCCGGCGAGCACCAGCACGGTGTACCACCCCGCGCGGCCGTACCAGGACTCCGGCCGGGTCCAGAGCGAGTCCAGGACGCCGGGGCCCTGGGTCCACAGCAGCCACGCCAGCCCCACCAGCGCCACGGCGGTGACGACGGCGCACAGGGCGGACAGGAGGAACAGGCGCCGGGAGCGAAAGATGAGGCCGAAGCCGCGACCGAGCAGTCCCAGTCCCTGAAAGAAATCGGACAGGCGGGGGCGGGGGGAGAGGGAGGGGATGGGGGAAGAGGGACTCATGGCGTGCCCGTGCGCAAATCGAAGCGGGTCTGGATGGGCACGTTATATAGGGCGCGCTCATGTCTCTCGACCTCAAGCGCGCGGCCTCCGAGCCCATCACCTCCATCGACATGCTGGTGTCGGGCTTCCGGGCCGCCGAGAAGCCCCATGGCGACCTGCGGCTCGGCCTGGAGCACGAGAAGCTCCTCTACCCGGCGAACGGCACCGGGCCGGTCTCGTACGAGGGGCCCTGGGGCGTGGGCGCGCTGTTGGAACGGCTGGCGCCGCAGGGCTACGTCCCGTTCCGGGAGACCCCCGAGTCCCCCGTCATCGCCCTCCAGCGGGAGCGGGGCGAGGCCACCATCTCCCTGGAGCCGGGGGGCCAGTTCGAGCTGTCCGGCAGCCCCTTCCACACCGCGCGGGAGGCCCACGCGGAGAACCTGGCCCACCTGGCCCAGGTGAAGGCGGCGGCGGGGGCGCTGGGGCTGCGGCTGGTCACGCTGGGCTATCGCCCCACGGGCACGACGGCGGACATGAACTGGATGCCCAAGACGCGCTACAGCGTGATGCGGCGCACGCTGCCGGAGCGCGGCCGGCTGGCGTTGAACATGATGTTGATGACGGCCACGGGCCAGGTGTCGCTCGACTGGACGGACGAGGCCGACTGCGTCCGCAAGACGGTGACGGTGGCGCGGCTGGCGCCGGTGATGAACGCGCTGTACGCCAACAGCCCGTTGGTGGAGGGCAAGCCGTCCGGCTACCTGTCCTACCGCAACCGCGTCTGGGACGAGGTGGACCCGACGCGCTGTGGCTACCTGCCGGCGTTCTTCGACGGCTCCTTCTCCTACCGCGCCTACGTGGAGTGGGCCCTGGACGCGCCGCTGCTCTTCCTGCGGCGCGAGGGCCAGTACCTGCACCCCAAGCTCACCTTCCGGCAGCTGCTCCAGGAGGGCTTCGAGGGCCAGCCTCCGGACCTGGCGGACTGGACGGACCACCTGTCCACGCTGTTCCCCGAGGTGCGGCTCAAGAAGGTCGTCGAGGTGCGCGGCGCGGACTGCGGGAGCGCGGCGATGACGGGCGCGCTCGCGGCGCTGTGGCGCGGCATCCTCTACGACGCCACCGCGCTGGAGGAGGCGGAGCGGCTGTTGCCGAAGCTCACGTACACCGAGCACCTGGCCTTCCACGACACCGCGCGCCGCGAGGGGCTCGGGGGGAAGCTGGGGACGACGGAGCTCTTCCGGTTGGCGGAGGAGATGGTGGGCATCGCCCGGCGCGGGTTGCTGCGGTTGGACGCCGCGGACGCGCCGCTGCTCGACCCGCTCGCGGAAGTCGCCGCGTCGAAGCGCTCCCCCGCGGTGGCCGTGCTCGAGGCGTGGCGGAAGGACCCACGCCCCGAGACGGTGCTCGCGCTCGCGACGGTGTGAGCGCGGGCGGGCCCCGGGTGGCGGCTAGAAGCGCCCTCCCACGGAGAGGTTGCCGTTGAGGGCGCCGCCGCGGGCCCGCTCGTTGGTGCCCGGGCGGTCGACGATGTTCTCGCCGCCGATGAGGTGGTACGTCGCGCGGGCCCCCGCGAAGAGGTGCCCGAAGCGGTATTCCACGCCCGCGGCGAGCGGGACGTCGGTGGTCCAGTCGTTGCGGTAGACGTTGTCGGCGCCGTCGGACGGGTTGAAGTAGTTCACGCCGAAGCCGACCCCCACGAACGGCCGCCACTTCTCCTCGACGTACGGCCCCACCTTGGCGAGCACGCCCAGGCCGTTGCGCCACAGGCCCTCGCCCTCCTCGCCGATGCGGCTCTTGTCGATGGCGTTGCGCTGGATTTCATAGCCGGCCTCGATGCCGAGGTACTTCCACGGTGTCACCTCGGCGACGATGCCGAGCAGCGGGCCGACCTTGGTGTCATCGCCCAGTGAGCCGGTGAGTCCACCCAGGCCCAGGCGCACGTCGAGTCCCGCCTCGGGGTCGCTCCGTATGCCCAGCTTCTTGGCGACATGCTGCGCTTCCACGGCGGCCATGGCTGGACTCGCCAGGCCCAGGGCCACCAGGGCCACTCCTCCCACCATCGAACGTCGCATCGCATTCCTCCCCGAGGATTCGGTCAGCGACAAGGTGGCCATCCGTCGGGTCGGCAACAGAGGGCGCCCACGGGGGCTGCGGTGGGCCGGAGGGCCCGACTGGGGGCGGGCGGTGGGGCGCTTCAGCGGCGGCCGAAGAGCTTCTTCAAGCCGGACAGCAGCCCCCCGGGGCGCGCCTCGGGTTCGCCGACGAGCGGCGAGCGGGCGATGAGCGCCTCGCGCCCCGCGTCGTCCAGGTCCTCGAGGGAGGGGGAGACGGGCTGTCGACGCGCGCCGGGGAGCGTGGCCTCCAGGGACAGCACGCCGTCGATGCTGAGGGCGAAGTGCAGCTCCACCTCGCCAGGCCGGTCGACGTTGAGGGTGACGCGCCCCAGGTACTCGTTCTCCACCGCGAGCCCCGAGGTGCCCTGGAAGAGCGCGAGCTCGAGGGGACCGGCGGCCGCGACCGGGAGGACGAGCGTCTTGCCCGCGGGGAGGCGGGTGTTGCGCTCCAGCACGCGGCGCAGGGTGCCGCCCCGCTCGGCGACGCCCACGGGCGCGGAGAGCACCTCGGAGACGGAGGCGGCGGGCTTGCCTCCCTCCGCGAGGAGCAGGGCGTGTCCGAAGAGCGCCGCGCCCAGGGCCACGGCGCCACGAGCGTCGACGTCCTCGCGCACGGGGACACCGAGGCTCTCCTCCAGGCGCCGGCGCACGAGCGGCGTGCGGCCCTGACCGCCGACGAGCAGCACCGCGTCGAGTCCCTGGGGGGAGAGGGCGTTGGAGTCGAGCACCTCGCGCACGACGGACGTCACGCGCTGCGCGAGGTCCGCCGTGAGCGCCTCGACGCGCTCGCGGTTCAAGGGGGGCACCGTGCCCGAGGACAGCGGGACCTCGACCTCGGTGCGCTCGGAGAGGGCCACCTTGGCGGACTCGGCGGCGGCGCGCAGGGGGCTCCAGTCGAGCGGATGCTCTGGCCGGGGCACGCCCTGGTCCGCGAGGTCGCTGGCGAGCGCCTCGGCGATGCGGGTGTCGAAGTCCATGCCGCCGACGAGCGGGTCTCCGCCGGTGGTGATGACCTCCAGGTCGTCGCCCGTCACCTGCACCACGCAGACCTCGAGGCCGCCACCGCCGAGGTCCACGACGAGCACGCGCTTGCGCGCGAGGCTCTTGCCATGGCCGTGCGCCAGCGCCGCGGAGGCGGCGCCGGTGAGGATGCGTTGGGCATCGAGGCCGGCGAGCGTCGCGGCGTCACGCAGGGCGGCGCGCTGGCGGTCCGTGAAGTGCGTGGGCGCGCAGATGACGGCGCGGGTGATCTTGCGCCCCACGAAGGTGGAGGCGGCGTGCTTGAGCTCTCGCAGGAGCAGCGCGGCGAAGAGGGTGGGGGAGACGAGCCTGCCGCCGAGCTCCACCGCGGCATCGCCGTTCGGGTCGGCCGTGACGGGGAAGGGCAGGTGGGGCGTCAGGGCGCGCAGGCGTGGGGCGCGGGCGCGCAGCCCGAGCAGGCGCATGAGGCCGTGGGCGGCTCGACGTGGCGCGCGGCTCGCTTCGACCTGGGCGGCGGGGCCGACGAGCAACTCGTCGCTGCCATCCACGGCGACGAGCGCGGGAAGCTCATGGCCCTCCAGGCCGGGGAGCGGGACGAGCCGGGCGGTGCCCTCGTGGAAGACGGCGACGCGGGCGTGCGAGGTGCCCAGGTCGATGCCGAGGATGACCTCGGGCACGGAGGCCGATGGCGAAGCCGCGGGGACGGGAACCTCGAGGAGCGCGCGACGTCGGCTGGCGCGCGCGGAATCGGTCTCGGGTACCGGCGTGGGCGGCGATTCGGTTTGCGGGCTCCGTGCCCCTGGGGTGGGGGCGGATGTCTCCCCTCGCTCACGTTGCGAGGACACGGCCTCGCGTGGGCCCTGGGCCTCCGGCTCGGCGAGGGGGGGCTGGGGGGCCGCCGAGGGCGAGACAGCGTGCGCGGAGTGCTCAGGTGGCTCGGTGCGCTGGAGGCGCTCGGTCGAGGTCGCGGAGGGCTCCGACGGTTCGGTGGCCGGGCCGGTGCCCGTCGACGGCGCGGAGGTGCTCGCGGTCTGTCGCGGTGGCTCGGTGGCCGAGGGCTCGGCGTGGCTTGGACCCTGTTGGGACTCGATGGTCGGCTGGACGTCAGCGGTCGTGCTGGGGCCCTGTGGCGACTCCGTGGTCGGCTGAGCGTCCGTCGAGAGCGCGGAGGCGCTTGGTGGGGGCTGAGGCGGGGTGACCGCGTGTGCGTCGGTCGCGTGCTCGGAGGCGCTCGTGGTCTGCTGAGACACAGTGGCCGAAAGTGCGTCGGCCGAGGGCTCAAAGGCGCTCGCGGCCTGTTGAGCCACGGTGGCTGCGTGAGCGTCGGTTGAGGGCTCGGAGGCGCTTGTGGCCTGCTGAGACGCGGAGGCTGCGTGTGTGTCGGCCGAGTGCTCCGAGGTGCTTGTTGATTTCTCGGTCGCGGAGGCTGCGTGAGCGTCGGACGAGGGCTCGGAGATGCTCGCGGCCAGTCGTGGCCTGGTGGCCGACTGTGCGTCGGTTGCGTGCTCGGTGGCGCTTGTGGCGTGTCGAGACGCCGTGGCCGAACGTGCTTCGGCCGAAATCTCGGAGGCACTGGTGGCCAGTCGTGGCCCGGTAGCCGACGGAGCGTCAGTCGCGTGCTCGGAGAGGCTTGCGGCGTGTTGAGACGCCGTAGACGAACGTGCGTCGGTCGAAAGCTCGGAGGAACTCGCGGCCTGCTGTGATGCCGTGGCTGAGTGCGCGTCCGTCGAGGGGACGGAGGCACTCGAAACGAGTCGAGCCTCAGCGGCTGGTTGCGCGTCGGTCGGCGATGCGGAGGCAATCGAGGACTGGGGTGTCTCCGTCTCCGCGTCTGACTGAGTCCCCGTTGGAGACGCGGACGCGCTCGATGTTCGCGGCACCTCGGTCGTCGTCGGCGCGTCCGTCGAAGCGGACGAGGACCCCGATGCATGCAGCGGCTCATTGGCCGCCTGTTCATCCGTCGAGGTCTCGGAGGTGTTCGATGCCTGCGGCGCCGTGGTGCCCGACCGCACGTCCGTCGAGGATGCAGTCGAGAGCGCGGCATCACTCGAAGCCCGTTGTGGCTGAGCACCCGACCGTGCGTCTGTCGAGAGGGCCGGATCGCTCGACGTCTGCTGTGGCTGACGGCCCGACGAAGCGTCTGCCGAGAGCCCGGTTGTGCTCGTCGCCTTCCGCGCGTCGATGGGAGATGGGGCGACGGTCGACGCCTCGGAAGCGTCTACGTCCAGAGTCCGCGACGCGGTGTTCGATGGCGCGTCAGGCGAAGACTCTGGGGCACTGACGCTCTGCCGCGACGGTTCGCCTGGTGCCTGGATATCTGCCGCAACCTCAGAGGCACTCGCGGCCTCCTGCTGCGTGGCGGCGGGTTGAGCGTCCGCCGTGGGGGCGAGGGGCACCGTCAGTGGCTCGGAGTCACTCGACAGAACCTCGGCCGGCTTGGCGTGTGCCGAGGAGTCCGGCACACCCGGCGCGGTCTCCTGCAGGCCTGTTTCCGCGGATCGTCCGGCTGCCAGCTCGACCGTGTTCCCCCTGGCGCCCTTCACGTCGAGAGGAGACTCCGGAGGAGCGAGGCGGAACCGGGCCCCCTCCTGTTCATTGGAGTCAGGACCGCCGGCCCCAGGATGGGCGGGCACATTCGAGGGGACGTGGTGCGGAACCCCGGCACCCTCGCCGACGGAGGGCCGCGTCGCATTGCCCGAGGTCTCCATCGGAGGACCCGGGAACGCGGGCCCAGGCTCGTCGCCTCGAAGCGGGGAAGGTGACTCGGCTCCGTGTCGAGAGCTCTCCGCCCCGGCCCCCGAGGGCTCATCGGAGAAATCATCGACGCCTCCCGGCGGCGCCAGCTCGAAGCGCGGCGGACTCGTCGGAGCGGTCGGTGCGTGGCTGACGGAGGCACTCGGAGCCTCTCGTGGCTCGAAGCGCACGACCGGGACGGCGCCGGGGCTCGCGAGGGCCGGTTGTTCCTCGGGAGGCGCCGCCGACGCCCCTTCGTCGGACTCGAACAGGCTCGCGGTGATGTCGAAGTCGAGTTCGTCATCCTCGCTCGAGGACGCGGAGGAACTGACCGCGGCGGCCGCTTCAGTCGGAGGCGCCTGCGTCTCGGCGCTGGATGGCGCGGTGTCCTCGCGCGGCAGGGCGCTGACCAGCGGCGGTGGGGCGTGAGCCGTGACGGGCTCCGCCGAATCGCCCGTCGAGGCTGACTCGGGGGCGCTGGCGGCCGCCGCGTCTGGGAACCCGTCGGAGGCTGTCGGTTCCTCGGGCGCGGCATGCGCGAGGTCCGGAGCGGGCACCGAGTCTTCGACGGGCGCGGGGCTGGGGGCGGGCTCGTCCGGAGCCGTGGGCGTCTGGGGCTTCGCCACGGTCGGAGGGTGTGCCTTCCTGACGAGCCCTGGCACCGTCGGCGCGGGCGGCGCCTCGGGGACACCTCGACGCGCGACCACGCGGTCGACGACGGCCTTGCTGGCGGCATCGAGCTTGACGAACCGCACCGTCATCCCGGTGCGCCCGCTGCCCGACTCCAGCTGGGCCTTCACGACCACGCCCTCGCCACGCAGCAGCCGCGTCCCATCCGCCAGCACGAACTCGAACGCCAGCCCGGTGCCCTCGGGCTTCAGGGCGCGCGTGGCCACGAACACGCCACCGCGCGCGACGTTGGAGCCGTACTTGTCGATGAACTCCTCCTCCGTCGAGTACGGAAGGCGGATTCTCAGGGGCAGCAGCTTGGACGCGAGCCCGCTCATCGCAGGGGGATCCGCACCTCTCCCCCTGTCCCCGGGATGACCAGACCCAGGTCACCGTCGCGCAGGAGTTGCGGGGGGAGCTCGAACAGGAGGACCACGTCGGTGCGCTCTTCCGGGCCCCACGTGCGGCGCAAGGGGCGCGTGCCGGCCAGCACCTGGACATCCCGGGCCACGCCGTAGGCCACGCCCTTCGCGTCGACGACCTTCGCTTCTTCCAGGTCCAGGGTCGCCGGCTTCTCGCCCACGTTCTGGCTGACGAGCTGCACCCGGAGGAACTCGTCCTCCGTCGTCATGCTCAGCTTCCCCGAGCCCTTCACCGAGTGCGAGGCCTCGAGCCCCGTGAGCTTCAACGCCACGGTGTCGACATGCACCGTGGCGTTGGACTCCGGAAGGTTCAACTTCCGGGGCGCCATGTCCTCCTGCGCCGCAGCCAGCCCCGCGAGCTGCGCGTTGGGGTCCGCGCGCTCAGGCCCGGGCGTGGCTCGGCCGCCCTGGTTCACCCGGTCGACTTCCTGTCGCAGCTTCTGGAGCGTCCGGTCGTCCGCCGTTCCCATGGCTCCGGACGTGGGCTCGTCCTTCGTGCAGCCCCCCACGAGGAGGACCGCCGCCAGGAGTCGTGCCACCGGGGCCACGGGAGCGGAGGACCGGGTACGCATCAGGCGCCCGCGCCCTTCACCAGCTCATAGAGCTTGTCGAGCGCCGCGGACAGCTTCGCCGCGTCGGGGCCGCCGGCCTGGGCCATGTCGGGCTTGCCACCGCCCTTGCCGCCGACCTCCTTGGCCATCTCCCGCACGAGGTCGCCCGCGCTGATGCCCTTGGCCACGACGTCCTTCGTCGCCGCCACGAGGATGATGGCCCGGCCGTCCTTCTCTCCACCAATGGCCACCACGCCAGACCGGATGCGGTCGCGCAGCTGATCCGCCATGCCCCGGAACACCTTGTCGTCCGCCGGGTCCACGCGCGTCGCCAGCACCTTCATGCCGTTGACGTCGCGCGCCTGGTCCAGCAGGTCCTTGCTGCCGGCGGTCTGCGCCTTGACGGAGACCTCCTCGACCTTGCGCTCCAGCTCCTTCACGCGCTTCTGCGTCGCCTCGACGCGCTTGGCGATCTCCTTCGGGTTCGTCTTCAGCAGCTCCGCCACCTTGCGCAGCTCGTGCTCCTGCTCGCGCACGAACTGGAGCGCGCCCACGCCCGTGAGCGCGATGACGCGGCGCACGCCGGACGCCACGCTGCTCTCGCTCGAAATCTTGAACAGGCCGATGTCGCCGCTGCGACGCACGTGCGTGCCGCCGCACAGCTCGGTGGACTCCGGGTGCACGGTGACGACGCGCACCGTCTCGCCGTACTTCTCACCGAACATCGCCACCGCGCCGGACTTCTTCGCGTCCTCCAACGCCATGACGCGCGTCTGCGCCGCCGCGTTGTCGCGAATCCAGCCGTTGACCAGGTCCTCGACCTTCTCCGACTCCTCCGTGGTGAGCGGACCGAAGTGCGAGAAGTCGAAGCGCAGGAAGTCCGGAGCGACGACCGAGCCCGCCTGCTTCACGTGCTCGCCCAGCACCAGCTTCAGCGCCTTGTGCAGGAGGTGCGTCGCGGAGTGGTTCGCGCGGATGGCCTTGCGCCGCTCCACGTCCACCGCCGCCTGCACCATGTCGCCGACCTTGAAGGCGCCCTCGGCGAGCTCCACGGTATGGACGATGAGCCCCGGAACCGGGCGCTGCGCGTCCTTCACCTTCGCCACGGCCTTGCCGCCGTGGCCCACGATGTCACCCGTGTCGCCGAGCTGGCCGCCGGACTCGCCGTAGAAGGGCGTCCGGTCGAGCACCACCTCGACCTTGTCGCCCTTGGACGCCTCGGTCACCTCGACCCCGTCGCGCACCAGCGCGCGGATGCTGCCCTCGCCCTCGTGGCCCTCGCCCTCGTAGCCGAGGAACTCGGTGGGGCCGAGCTTCTCCGCGAGCTTGAGGTACACGTCGCCAACGGCCTTGTCCTTGTTGAGCGCGGACTTGACGCCCTTGGAGTCCGCCTCCTTGACCCGTTCGTAGTCCTCCAGGTCGGCCTCGAGGCCGTGCTCCTGGAGGATGATCTGCGTCAGGTCCGACGGGAAGCCGTAGGTGCCGTGGAAGAGGAACACCTCCTCGCCGGTCATCACCTTCTCGCCCGCCGCCTTCATGCGGCCGACGCTCTCCTCGATGAGCTTCATGCCGCGGCTGAGCGTCTCGCGGAAGCTCTGCTCCTCGAACTCCGCCACCCGGAGGATGAACGGCCGGCTCTCGCGCAGCTCCGGGTACGCGTCGCCCATCAGCTCGATGACGCGGTCGATGACCTTGTGGAAGAAGTGCTGCTCGATGCGCATCAGGTGCGCGCCGTGGCGGATGGCCCGGCGCATGATGCGGCGGAGCACGTAGCCGCGGCCCTCGTTGGAGGGCTGCACGCCGTCTGCGATGAGGAACGCCGCCGCGCGGCTGTGGTCCGCGATGACGCGATGGGAGGCGCCCGTCTCCTGCGAGTACGGCTTGCCGGAGACCTCGACCACCCTCGCGATGATGTCCTGGAACAGGTCCGTGTCGTAGTTGGAGCGCTTGCCCTGCACGACGGAGGCGATGCGCTCCAGGCCCGCGCCCGTGTCGATGGACGGCTTGGGCAGCGGAATCAGCGGCGCGTCCTTCTCCTTGCGCTCGAACTGCATGAACACGAGGTTCCAGATTTCGAGCCACCGGTCGCAGTCACACGCGACGCCCTGACACTTGCGGCCCGCGGCCTCCTCGACACAGGGGATGTCGTCGCCCTGGTGGTAGTGGATTTCGGAGCAGGGGCCGCACGGGCCGGTGTCGCCCATGGCCCAGAAGTTGTCCTTCTTGCCGAGCTTGTAGATGCGGTCGCGGGCGACGCCCTGCTTGGCCCACAGCTCGAACGCCTCCTCGTCCCAGGGGATGCCGTCCTCGCCGTTGAACACGGTGATGGCCAGCCGCTCCTGCGCCAGGCCGAGCGTCTTCGTCACGAACTCCCAGCCGTACGCGATGGCGTCCGCCTTGAAGTAGTCGCCGAAGGAGAAGTTGCCGAGCATCTCGAAGAACGTGTGGTGGCGCGCCGTGTAGCCCACGTTGTCGAGGTCGTTGTGCTTGCCACCGGCGCGCACGCACTTCTGCGACGTCGTCGCGCGCGTGTAGTCGCGGCGCTCGCGGCCGGTGAAGACGTCCTTGAACTGCACCATGCCCGCGTTGGTGAACAGCAGGGTCGGGTCGTTGGCGGGCACCAGCGACGAGGAGGGCACGCGGCGGTGTCCACGCTCCTCGAAGAACTTGAGGAACGCCTCGCGAATCTGGGAGGCGGTGAGGGCGGAAGGCATGGTGTGGGTATATGCCACAAGAGGCGGCGGCGCAGGAGTTCTTGGAGTGTGCATGAGGTGGGAGGACGCCCCACGGCCGGTGTGGCTGACCCTCCTGGCTGTTGCACGACCAAGGGGTGTCACACCTGTTTCACGCGCCCGCCCGGACGTGGAGCCGGGCGGGGCGCCGGCCTGGAGCGGGGCGGGACGAGGGGGCCCTTGGCCACCTCAGCGGGCGGGCGGGGGCCGGCGCTGGGGGAGCTCCCGGGCGGGCATGCCCGCAACCACGGCGAGCGGGGCGACGTCGGAGGTCACCAGGGCCCCGGCCCCAATCACGGCGCCGTCCCCCACCGTCACGGGGCCGATGATCTGCGCGCCCGCGCCCACGAAGACGTTGCGGCCGATGCGGGGCGCGCGGGCCTCACCCAGCCGGGGCTCCACGCTGACGTTCTGCGCGAGGAAGCTGCCCTCGCCGACCTCCACGCCCGGGGCCACCACCACGCCCACGCCTCCGTAACCCAGCCCGACGGAGGCGTGCAGGCGCGCGTCGATGTCCACGTGGCTGTGCAGCAGCCGGTCCCCCACCGCCGACACGAGCCCTGGCAGGAGGGGCAGGCCCAGCTCCCGCAGGCGCCTGGCGGCTCGGTAGAACGTCAGCGCGGTGGGGCCCATGTCCCACCCCGCGCCGGTCCTGGATGCCGGGTGCTTCCTCCTGGCGGTGGAGGCGCCGGGGCTCCGGGCGTCGCGAGCGGCGTCGGGACCGGGGCGGCAAGGCGGGGCATCCGGGGTGAGGGTCGCGTCATGGCCATCGCTCCTGGCCAATCTAGGGGGCGCCCCCGCACCAGGCACCGGCCCGCTCACGAGGGAAGGGCGAGCGTCCGGCAGACAACCCCGGACGCGCTCGCACAAGGCCCCGAGTGCCACCGGCCCGACACTTCCGGCGGCGCTCAGGAGGCCGCGTCCGCGCGCAGCCGCTCCAGGGCCTCCTCGACGTACTGGACGCCCTTGGGCGTGATGGCCTTGCCCTTCTTCGTGTCGTGGGCGTAGCCGGCGTGGAGCCGGAGCGCCTTGGCCGCGTTGGGCGCCGCGTAGGTGACGCCCAGCTCTCCCCAGAACCGCGACGTCGTCCCCGACGTCACCTCGAGGTCGAGCTGGGCCGCGTGCGCGAGGTACAGCGGAATCAGCGAGCGCACCAGCTGGTCCTTCAGCTTGCCGGCGACGACCAGCTGCTCGTGGCGGGGGTGCGCCCGCAGCGCCGCGACGAGCTGGCCCACCGCCTCGCCCGGGTCCTGGGACGACGCGGCGCCCGCGCCCTGCGCCGGAGCGCGCGTGCGCTTGCCCGGCTTCGTCCGGGCGCGGGAGGCGCGCTTCTCCGCCTTGGGGGCCGCGGCCTTGGGCGCGGTGGTGGCCTTCGCCTTCTTCGTGCCCCGGGCCTTCTTCGCCTTCGCGGGGGCCTCCGCGAGGACGGGGGCGATGGGCGTGGGCTCGGGGGACCGCGGTCTCGGCGTGCGCTGGGCCACCGTGGGCTCCTGCTCCCGGGGTGGGGGCGGGCTCGCCGGCTCGACGGGGACCGCCTCGCGCCGCGCCGGAGGAATCGGGGACGGGTGCGAGGCTCCGTTGCGGGACGGCGGCGTCTCGCGGGGGTACCCGAGTCGAGAACGCACCTCTTCCACCACCCCGCCCAACCCCACTTGATGCAGCAGACCTTCCAACCGGGACGCGAATGACACCGGGCATGCCCTCCTGGACCGGCGCACGTTACCCCAGGATGGCCCCCCGACGGATCCACGACGCCCACGGAGGCAGGGGAGGTAGGCGGGGGCGGGCACGCGGTGACTGTTCGCCAGCGGGCAGGCGGCGCTACACTCGTGGTCCGTCCCCGCCATGCGGCTGCCCCCCATCCTCGTCCCGCTGCTCCTCGTGCCCCTCGTGGCCCTCGGCCAGGGGGACACCCGTATCGCCTTCCTGGGACGCCAGCTCCAGCAGGGCAAGGACCCCCGCTCGCGCTCCCAGGCGGCGCTGGTGCTCGGCGCCACGGAGGACCCGGAGGCCGTGGCTCCGCTCTGCGGCGCGCTGAAGGACCCCAGCGAGCTGGTGCGCGCCGCGGTCGCCAAGTCGCTGGCGAAGCTGCAGGAGGCCGCCGCGCTGCCGTGCCTGGAGGCGCACAAGGCGGACGCGGACGCCACCGTCCAGGCGGCGGTGCAGGAGGCGGTGGGCGCGCTCAAGGCCTACCAGTCCCGGCCCCCGCGCTTCTACATCGTCCTGGACGCGCTGAAGGACGGCACGCGCTCGCTGCCCGCGGAGCTGGTGAAGGCCACCGAGGCGCGGCTGCGCTCGAGGCTCGTGCGCCGGGGGGCGATGCTCGCGCCGGCCAAGGAGTCCAAGGCCGCGGCGAAGGGGACGTTGAAGAAGCTGGGGGTCCACGGCTATCGCATCACCGCGGAGGTCCATGCCCTGGAGGGCGGCGGGCTGCGGGTGGCCATCGTCTGCATGAGCTACCCGGAGCAGTCGCTGCTGGGGCAGGTGGACGTGAAGGCCGCGGGCGCGCAGCCCGCGGACCTCCTCAAGGCCCTGGTGCCCAAGGCCGTCGAGGAGGCGGCGGAAACCTTCGAGTGGAGCAACGAGACATGACGACGACCACGGCGCACGCGGCGCCCCCCAAGCGGCGGTGGCGCAACTTCCTGCTGGATACGAGCTTCCAGCTCAAGCTGACCGCGTACATCGTCGGGGTGACGGTGGTGCTGTCGGCGCTGCTGGGCGTGTTCCTGATGCGCTCGGCGCAGGCGCTGATGCGCGAGACGGCGACGGCGGTGGAGGCGCGCTCGCGCGCCGCGGAGGTGAGCCGGGAGCTGTCCGGCGCCACGCTGTCCAACGAGCTGCTGGCCCGGATGGACGACCCCGCCTTCGAGGCCACCTTCCGCGAGAAGGCCCGCACCATCGACGCCACCTACGACGCCGAGCGCGCCGCCATCGTCGCGCAGCGCGCGGAGCTGGAGTGGCGCCAGCGCGTCACCTGGTGGGTGCTGGGCATCGGCCTGGCGGGCTTCATCGCGGTGGTCGCGCTGGGCACCATCGTGGTGACGCACCGGGTGGCCGGCCCCCTGCTGCGCATCCGCCGCATGGTGGGCGACGTGCAGGCCGGCAAGCTCACGCCGCCCCCGTACGGCCTGCGGGATGGCGACGAGCTGAGGGACCTGTTCGACGCCACGCGCGCGATGATGCAGGGGCTGCGCGAGCAGGGCGAGGACGACGCCCGCGTCCTGGCCCGGGCCCTGGAGTCCGCGGAGCGCGCGGGCCTGTCCGGCGAGTCGCTCGCGGAGCTGCGGGCGCTGGAGGCCCGCTTCCGCGCCCGGCTGGGGGCGTGAGGCGCGTCCGCGGGTCCGCGCGCTCGAGGGCCTCCGCCGCTCAGCCCGCGGAGGCCACGTCCACCGTGAGCCCCGTCTGCTTCAGCACGGCGTGGATGCGCAGCCGGGCCTGGGCCCACGGCAGCGCCTCCACGCGGTAGCCGTCGAGCGCCTCCATCAGGTGGGCGCGGTAGCTGGGGTGGCCGGGGTCCGCGATGATGACCACGCCCCGGTCCGTCGTGGACCGGATGAGCCGCCCCACGCCCTGCCTCAACAGGAGCAGCGCGCGCGGCAGGCGGTACTGGAGGAAGCCCTGGTACTCGTTGCCAGAGCGGGCCAGCGGCTCCTCCCGGGCCGCCACCAGCGGTCGCAGGGCGGGCTCCAGGGGCAGCTTGTCGATGAACACGCAGCCCACGCCGCGGCCGGGGATGTCCACGCCCTGCCAGAAGCTCTTGGTGCCCAAGAGCACCGTGCCCGTGTCGCGCTCCTGCCGCGCCGCCAGCGAGCGGCCGTGGCCCCGCGACTGGCGCAGCACCTCGATGCCCAGCGGCTCCAGCCGCGCCCGCGCCTCGTCGCCCACGCGCTCCATGCGCCGCGTGGACGCGAACAGCCCCAGCAGGCGCCCGCCCATGGTCTGCGCGAGGCCGGAGATGCGCGTCGCCGCCCACTCCACGAAGGGCTCCTCGTGCGCGCGCGGCGCGTCCGTGACGAGCACCACCAGGGCCTGCTCGCGCAGCTGGAAGGGGGAGGGGGCCCGCAGCAGCCGGGGCGCGGGCCTGTCCCCGCGCCCGTCCAGCCCCAGGCGGCGCAGCACGAAGGGCACGCCGCCGCCCGTGGCCGGCCCCAGCGTGGCGGACGCGAGCACCAGCGCGCGCTTGCTCGCCGCGAAGTCCCGGGAGACGTGCAGGGAGACATCCACCGGCTGCGCGCCCAGGCTCCAGCGCTGCCGCCGGGGCTCCGCGGTGGCCGAGTAGCACCGCCCCGCCGCCGGCTCCCCGGACAGCTCCTGGGCCAGCGTCGCCAGTTCGCCCAGCTCGGACGTGGCTCCGGACAGCTCCCGCTCCAGCGCGGGCTGTCGCGCGGCCAGCTCCGGCAGCGCCTCCACGACGCGCACCGCGAGCAGCGTGTGCAGCGCCTGGAGCGCGCCGCGCGCCGCCTCGAGCCCCTCGTGCACGGGCTCCCAGCCGGGGCGCGCCCGCACGGCCTCCGTCACGCGCAGCTCCGGCGCATAGGCGCCCTCGTCGGGGTCCTCGCCCACGGTCGTCGCCGCCGGCTCGCACAGCTCCGTCACGCGCGCGCCCAGGTCCCTCGCCTCGTCCAACAGGCGCCGCAGCGCGTCCTCGACCTGGCCCATCAACGCGCGGGTCTCCTCGCGCCGGGACGCGAAGAGCGCTCGCCGCAGCTCCGCGAAGAGGCCGTGGCGCCCGTCGCGCCCGTGCAGCCGTTCGGTGAGCCGGTGGAAGGCGAGGTCCGACAGCTCCACGGTGAGCGCGGTCGTGGCCACGTCCTCCACCTCGTGGGCCTCGTCGAGCACCAGGTGCTCCAGCTTCGGGTAGCGCGCGGGCCAGGCGAAGGCGAGCGACTGGTTGATGACCAGCACGTCCGCCTCGCGCGCCTGCGCCACCGCCGAGTGGTAGAAGCACCGGTGGTAGTGCGGGCACTTCTCGCCCAGCGTCGTCGCCGCCTCCGAGCGCACCGCCGGCAAGAGGCCGTGCAGCACCGGGAAGCGCTCGCGGAACCAGTGGCTCAGCCGGTCCAGGTCTCCGTCCGTGCTGCGCCGCAGGTACGCCCGCAGGTACGCGCGGGGGGCCCGGGCGGCGTGGCCCATCCCCGGCTCCACCCGCGTGGCCTCCAACGCGCGACGCCGGCACAGGTAGTTGGACTGGCCCTTGAGCAGGGCATAGCCGAAGGCGCCACCCAGCGCGCGGTGCAGCCGGGGCAGGTCCTTCTCCAGCAGCTGGTCCTGGAGCGTCTTGGTGTGCGGCGCCACGCCCACCTTGCGGCCGTTGCGCGCGGCGAAGAGGGCCGCGGGCGCCAGGTACGCCAGCGATTTGCCCGTCCCCGTCCCGGCCTCCACCGCCACCTGCCCCCCGTCCGACAGCGCCTGCGCCACCGCGAGCGCCACGTCGAGCTGCGCGGGGCGGCTCCTGAAGCCCTCGTCCTGTCGCTCCAGGGCGCCGTCCGGCCCCAGCACCGCGGCCACCTCGTCGCCTCGGACCGGCGCCACGGGCGCGTCGGGCTCCGGCTCCACGGGCGCGGCGCCACCCCCGGCGCGGCGTCGCTCGGGACGGCCTTGCAGGAAGCCCTGGGCCTCCAGGGCCAACGCCGCGGGGACGCCGAGGCACGCCTCCCGCAGGCCCGCCAGCAGCTCGAGCAGCGGGCGCTCGTCGGAGTCGGGGCCCGCGCCGTCCGGGGCGGGCCTCGAGGCCGCGCGCGGATCCAGCGTGGCCAGCAGGTCCGCGAGGTCGTCGGCCCGCCCGTCGCGGATGCAGCGGTCCATCGTCTGCACCAGCACGGCGTGGACGGCCTCGCAGTCGGACACCGCGCGGTGGGGCTGGCGGATGCCCAGGCCCGCCCAGCGCAGCAGCGACTCCAGCGAGTGGCTGCGCAGCTCCGGGTGCAGGTAGTGCATCAGCTCGCACGAGTCGAGCACCGGCGCGCGGATGGGGCCCAGCAGGTCCGGCAGGAAGCCCTTCTCGAAGGGCGCGTTGTGCGCCACCACCGTCCAGCCGGAGAGCCGCTCGCGCAGCTCCGCCATGTCCGCGCCGAAGCGCGGCCGGCCCGCGAGGTCCGCGTCCGTCAGCCCCGTCAGGCGCCGGATGGTGAGCGGCAGGGGCCGCGAGGCCGAGTACAGCCGCGCGAAGCGGTCCACCTCGCGCCCGTTCTCGAAGAAGAGGCACCCCAGCTCGATGATTTCGTCGACACGCGGGTCCAGCCCCGTCGTCTCGAGGTCGAGGAAGACATGCCGCGTGAAGAGCTCCGCCGCGCCGCCCATGCAGGCCGGCGAGACTAAGGCCGCCCTGGCGCGGTGCCCAGATTTCCGCCGACCTGCTCAGTCCACCATGAAAACGCCGGAAATCATCTTCCCCATGGCGCAGCCGTAGACGAGCTTGCCGGACTCCTTGGGCGTGAAGGTGATTTCCACGGGCTGGCCGAGCGGCAGGGGCGTGTTGATGTCGTAGCCCTCCATGACGACTTCGGTGGCGCACGTCAGGTCCGTCTTGCGCGTCACCACCAGCTTCACCGGCTCGCCCTTCTTGAGATTCACCGGGCTGGGCTCGTAGCCCTTCTCCGTCACGGACAGCTCCACCACGCGCACGCCGTTCTCCCGCTTCTCCGGGACGGCGGGCGCGGCGGCGGCCTCCGCGGGCTTCGCCCCGGAGTCCCTGGTGCAGCCCTGCTGCGTGGCGCCGAGCATGACGGCCGTCGCGACCAGCGCGAGCAGGGGCTTGATGATGCGGGAGAAGAACCGTCGCATGGGGCGCCTCGGGGAGGTCGAGCGGGGAGGAGGGGCGGGACGCCCCCCCATGTCGGGGCCCTCAGGCCCCGGCGGGAGCGTCCGCGTTGCCCGGCTCGAAGCGGAGCAGGGCGTGGAGCGGGACGAACACCTCGTGCCCGGGTTCACCGAGCAGCAGGTCGAAGCGGCCCACGTGCATGAGCGGCAGCTGGAGGGTGATGCCGTTGCGCAGCACCAGCTTCACCGTCTGCCCGATGCGGTCCAGGAACGCGCGCGGGTCCGAATAGGGGCGCTTGTCCGGCTGGCGCGCCACCGTGGCGGGCTTCTGGGTCAGCTTCGCGTCGCGCTCCAGGTTGGGCAAGAGCCGCTCCCACTCCGCGCGCCGCGCCAGCAGCACCACCTGGAGCTTCTCCAGCCGGCCCGTGCGCTCGAGCGTGAAGGCGATGGGCTCCTCGGCCACCAGCGTGTCGAGCAGCGAGCGCTCCGCCAGCACCACGGAGAGCTCCGTCTTGTTGGAGATGAGCCCGGCGAGCAGCTCCGCCACCACCGCGTTGTCGACCTCGCCGCGCGCCTGCTTGATGGCCGCCTTGCGCTGGGTGCGCTCCTTGCGCGCCATGAACTCGGCCACCGTCATGCCGCTCTGGAGCACGCCGAACGCGTCTCCCAGCGACAGGCCCGGCGTCTGGCCCATCAGCTCGTACACCTGGTCGAAGCGCCTGGCCTCTTCCGCGTGGAGCTTGCGCCAGATGCGGCACTTCATCTTCCCCTCGAGCTCGCCCTTGGCGATGCGCGCCGGGACGTGCTCGCGCTGCGCCAGCGCGAGGATCTGCTCGGGCGTGGGCGGCGGGCGGGGCGTCGAGGGCCGGAAGCCACCCGGACGCCCGCCGAAGCCACCGGCCCTAGGCCCGGAGGGCGGCCCGCCCAGACCCGGCGCGCGCGGCGGACCGGAGGGCCGGGGCCCGGCCGGACGCGGCGCGGGGGCGGAGCCCGTCGGCCTCGGCGCGGCGGCCACCCCCGGGGTCGCGGGCACCACCGGACGTGGCGCGGGCGCGGGGGGCGCGCTCCCCGTGGGGGCGACGGGACGAGGCGTGGGGGCCACGCCCGGGGTGGGGCGGGGCGTGGGGGAGGGCGCCACGCCCGCGGGACGGGGCGTGGGCGTGGGGCGCGGCGTGGGCGCCGGCCCGGCGGACTCCGTGGAGGACGGAGTCGGCGTGGCGCTACCGGGGGTCGAGGCCGGCCGCCGGATGACTTCGACCGCGGGCGCCGCCCGCCGTGTCTTCCGATCGTTCACAGTCGTACGTTACCTGATGCGAGGAGCCCGGACATGCCCGGCTTCACGGCTGAAGGGATGCTGAGAGGTCCACTTTCCACCCAGACGGCTCCCGGACCATCCGGACCTCGTGGGTGCGTCCTGGCGAGCGCACGTCGAGAGTCGCCTCGTCGCCTGACTCCCTGACCAGGGTGACTTCGGTAACATCCTCGGGGGGAGGCACATTCGCGAAGAACAATCCCAGGGGTTCCGGTTTCACCGCGCCCCCCGAGGCATCGCTGACCGCCTGGGCCTTCTTCATGAGCGCGTCCTGGGTGGGCTTGGACAATACCCCCCAGGCCTCGCGCAGGTCCTCCCGCCGCACCATCCGGTGGAAGGAGACGTAGGCGTCCTGCGGAGTGTCGAAGCGGGGCCGGTTGCAGCCGCCCAGGCCCACCAGGACCAGGGCCACCAACCAGGGCATCTTCGCGGTCAGACGCATGGGGGTGGGGTTTAGGTCAAAGCGGCGCCGGGGAAAAGCCTCTGGTGCGTCCGGGTCACGGAACGTGCTGCCGGACACGGTTGCGGCCCGCCTCCTTGGCCGCATAGAGGCCCGCGTCCGCCGCGCGCAGCAGGGCCTCCGCGCTCCCCAGGTCCTCCGAGGGCACCGTCGCCACGCCCAGGGATGCGGTCAGCCGCACCTGCTGCCGCTTCCCGTCCACGCCCACGTGCTCCAGCCCCAGCGCCGCGATGGCCTCGCGCACGCGCTCGCACACCTTGAGTGCGTCCGGGGACGCCGTCTCCGGCAGCAGCGCCACGAACTCCTCCCCGCCGTAGCGCGCCAGCAGGTCCACCTCGCGCAGCCTCGAGCGCGTCGTCTGGGCCACCGCGCGCAGCACCTGGTCCCCGAAGGGGTGCCCGAACGTGTCGTTGATGCGCTTGAAGTGGTCGATGTCCAGCATCACCAGCGACAGGGGCGACTGGTAGCGCCGCGAGCGCGCGAACTCCTCGTTCAGCCGCTCCTCGAAGCAGCGCCGGTTGAACAGGCTGGTGAGCGCGTCCGTGCGGCTGAGCGCCAGGAGCTCCTCGCGCCGCCGCGCCAGCTCCTTGTTGGCCCGGTCCAGCTCCCGGTTCTTCTCCACCAGCGCGTCCTGCAGCGCCTTGAGCCGCAGCATCGACTTCACCCGCGCCGACAGCTCCAGCATGTCGAAGGGCTTCACCAGGTAGTCGTCCGCCCCCAGCTCCAGCCCCTCCACCTTCCCCGCCGCCTGGCGCGCCGTCATCAGAATCACCGGGATGAAGCCGAAGCCGTCCTCCCCCGCGTTCGCCTTGATGATGCGGCACACCTCCACGCCGCCCAGCCCCGGCATCTCCACGTCCATCAGGATGAGGTCCGGGCGCGACTCGCGGATGGCCGACAGCGCCTGCGCCCCGTCGTGCGCCTCGCGGAAGAGGTAGCCGCGCGGCGCCAGGCCCTCGCGCACGTGCGCCACGTGCGCCGGGTCATCGTCGACGATGAGCACCGTGCGACCGCTGAGCTCCCCTCCAGGCCCCGCCTTGCGGGCGACCTCCTGCGTCCTCTTCCGCTCGCCTTCCGCCATGCGGTTGCGCCCCCAGTGCAATCGTCCCGCGTCGCAAGAATGCTGGCGATTCTCACCCGCCGACCCCGCGAAGCCAAGGGGGCTGGCAAGTGTGCGTCCGCCGGATGCTAACGCGGGCGGATGAGCCGCGCGCGGTACACCGGCTCCCCGGAGGCCAGGTAGCGCCGCTCCCGCGTGGACGGCACCTCCTCCGGGTCATAGGGGTGGAAGACCCCGGAACCCAGGGGGTTGTGGAATCCAGCGGATTCCAGGATGGAGAGCATGTTCTCGGCGCGGTCCTGGACGTCGGTGCGCATGTCGAACAGGCCCCCCGGGACGAGCTTGGCGAGCAGGAGCCGGGCGAAGGCGGGCTGGACGACGGCGCGCTTGGCGTGGGCGCGCTTCCACCAGGGGTCCGGGAACTGGAGGTGGATGGCGGAGAGGGAGCCGTCCGCGAAGATGCGGGGGACGACGAAGCGGGCGTCGGATTCGATGACGACGAGGTTGCGCATCCCGGCCTTGACGGCGCGGTCCTGGGTGTCGCGGGCGTACTTCTTGCGCCACTCGAAGGCGACGAAGCGCACGTGGGGGTTGCGGCGGCAGTACTCGAGCGCGTGGCCACCGGCGCCGGAGCCGATCTCCAGCTCCAGGGGGCCGGTGAAGCCGAACTCGGCGTCCCAGTCCACGGGGGTGTCCTGGGTGAAGTACTTGAGGCCCACGGGGTCGGGCAGGAGGCGGGGACGAGGCATGCGGAGGGCGCTCCAACCACGACGGCGCGGGGTCTGGCCAGGGAAAAACACTGGTATAGGAGGGGGCATGAAGGTCTTCCAGTCGGTGACGGAGGCGGGCCGGGCGCTGGCCGGACAGGCGCTCGCGCTGGGCAACTTCGACGGCGTGCACGTGGGGCACCAGGCCCTGTTCGCGGAGGCGCGCCGCCACGCGCCCCCGGCGGCGTTCACCTTCCACCCCCACCCGGGCAAGGTGCTCCAGCCGGACCTGGCCCCCAAGCTCATCACCCTGCTGCCGCGGCGCTTGGAGCTGCTGGCCCACTACGGGGTGGAGGCGGTGGTGGTGCAGGCGTTCTCCCGGGACTACGCGCGCACCCGCCCCGGGGACTACGAGGCCGCGCTCTTCGACACGCTCGGGGTGGCCCACGTCGTGGTGGGCAGCGACTTCACCTACGGCGCGGCGCGGGCGGGCACGGTGGAGACGCTGCGCGAGGCGGCCTCCCGGCGCAACGCCCGCGTGCACGTCGTGCCACCGGTGACGGTGGATGGGGTGGTGGCCTCGTCCTCCCGGGTGCGCGAGTACATCCTGGAGGGGCGGGTGTCCGCGGCGTGCCGGCTGCTCGGCCGCCCCTTCGACCTGGACGGCACCGTGGTGGCCGGGGCGGGGCGGGGGAGGACCCTCGGCTTCCCCACCGCGAACGTGGACACCCAGAACGAACTGCGCCCCGCTCCCGGCGTGTACGCCATCCGCGTCCGCTTCCTGGGGGAGCCCTCCGGGGCGTGGTATGGCGGGGCGGCCAATATCGGCATCAAACCCACCTTCGGCGGTTCGGAGGTCACCATCGAGGCGCACCTCCTGGACTTCGCGGGGGACCTCTATGGCCGGGAGCTGCGCGTGCAGTTCCTGGAGCGGCTGCGCCCGGAGCAGCGTTTCGGTTCCGTGGCGGAGCTCACCGGGCAGATCAAGCGCGACGTCGAGGCCGCTCGCACGGTGATCGCCCGCGCGGGTGATTGAGCATTTTTCTCGTGCGTGTTCAACGGGTTGCCCACGTCGGGCAAGCTCCGGGGGCGCCTTGACGGGCGTGCTCGGCTCCCCTCTAATCGCCGCTCAGGAACCGTGCCAAGGTGCTGTGGGGCCCGAGGCATCTCCCCTGTCTTCAGAGTGCGAGACGGGCCCCCGCCCGTCTCATCCTTCTTTGCCACAAGGAAGAGGCTTCACGAATGTCCGGTCGACTTGGTGAACTGCTGGTTCGCGAGAACCTCATCTCCGTCCAGCAGCTGCGCAAGGCCCAGGAAGAGCAGCAGAAGAGCGGCACGCGCATCGGCACGGCGCTCATCAAGACGGGCGCCATCGAGGAGTCGAAGCTGACCGACTTCCTCTCCAAGCAGTACGGCGTGCCGGCCATCAACCTGAAGGACTTCGACATCGACGGGGACATCATCAAGCTCGTGCCGAAGGAAGTGGCCGAGAAGCACCTGGTGATTCCCGTCAACCGCGCCGGCCCGTCGCTCATCGTGGCCATGTGCGACCCGTCCAACATCTTCGCGGTGGACGACCTGAAGTTCCTCACCGGCTACAACATCGAGACGGTGGTGGCCTCGGAGGTCTCCATCCGCGAGGCCATCGAGCGGTATTACGCGGAGAAGGGCCCCTCGATGGAGGAGATCGTCGGCGACGTCGGCGACGACATCGAGGTCGCGAAGGAGGAGACGGAGAACATCGACGAGATGGCCAAGGCCGCGGACGACGCGCCGGTGGTCAAGCTCGTGAACCTCATCCTCATGGACGCCATCAAGAAGCGCGCGTCCGACATCCACATCGAGCCCTACGAGAAGGACTTCCGCGTCCGCTTCCGCATCGACGGCGTGCTCTACGAGGTCATGCGCCCGCCGATGAAGCTGCGCAACGCCATCACCTCGCGTCTGAAGATCATGGCCTCGCTCGACATCTCCGAGCGCCGCCTGCCCCAGGACGGCCGCATCAAGATCAAGATGGGCGGCGGCAAGGAGATGGACTTCCGCGTGAGCGTGTGTCCCACGCTCTTCGGCGAGAAGGTCGTCATGCGTCTGCTCGACAAGAGCAACCTCCAACTGGACATGACCAAGCTGGGCTTCGACCCGCAGCCCCTGGCCTGGTTCAAGGAGGCCATCGACCGGCCCTACGGCATGGTGCTGGTGACGGGCCCCACGGGCTCCGGCAAGACGACGACGCTGTACTCGGCGCTCTCCAGCCTCAACGACGTGGGCACCAACATCTCCACCGCGGAGGACCCGGTCGAGTTCAACTTCGCCGGCATCAACCAGGTGCAGATGCACGACGACATCGGCCTGAACTTCGCCGCCGCGCTGCGCTCCTTCCTCCGCCAGGACCCGGACATCATCATGATTGGTGAGATCCGCGACTTCGAGACGGCGGAGATCGGCGTGAAGGCGGCGCTCACCGGCCACCTGGTGCTCTCCACGCTGCACACCAACGACGCCCCCGGCACCGTCAGCCGCCTGCTCAACATGGGCATCGAGCCGTTCCTCGTGACGGCCTCGCTCAACCTCATCCTCGCCCAGCGTCTGGCGCGCCGCCTGTGCCCCGCCTGCAAGAAGCCGGCGGACAAGGTGGACGAGCAGGCCCTCATCGACGCGGGCATCCCGCCGGACAAGATCGGCACCTTCACGGTGTACGAGAAGGTCGGCTGCCGCGACTGCAACGACCGCGGCTACCGCGGCCGCGTGGCCATCTACGAGGTCATGCCCTTCTGGGATGGCCTCAAGGAGCTGGTCATCAACGGCGCGTCCGCCGCCGAACTGAAGCAGGAGGCCATCCGCCTGGGCATGAGCAGCCTGCGCATGAGTGGTCTCAAGAAGGTGATGGACGGCGCCACCACCCTGGAAGAGGTGGTCGGCAACACCGCCCCGGACCGCTTCTAATCACCCCCTCCCCCAGCCTGACCGAAGGACACCCCCACCGTGGCCAACCTGCACCAGCTCCTCAAGGCAATGGTCGAGAAGGGCGCTTCCGACCTCCACGTCACCACCGGCTCCCCGCCGCAGCTGCGCGTGGACGGCGAGCTCGTCCCCTTGAAGACGGCGCCGCTGACGCCCGTGGAGACCAAGCAGCTCTGCTACTCCATCCTCACGGACGCCCAGAAGCACAAGTTCGAGGAAGAGAACGAGCTGGACCTGTCCTTCGGCGTGAAGGGCCTGTCGCGCTTCCGCGCCAACATCTTCATGCAGCGCGGCGCGGTGGCCGGGGCGTTCCGCACCATTCCGTTCAAGATCCTGACCTTCCAGGAGCTGGGCCTGCCGCCCGTCGTCGCGGAGCTGGTGAAGAAGCCCCGCGGCCTCATCCTGGTGACCGGACCCACCGGGTCGGGCAAGTCCACCACGCTGGCCTCGATGATCGACAAGATCAACACCGAGCGTCATGAGCACATCATGACCATCGAGGACCCCATCGAGTACCTGCACCCGCACAAGAACTGCCTGGTCAACCAGCGCGAGGTGGGCGCGGATACCCGCAACTTCAAGACGGCCCTCAAGTACATCCTCCGCCAGGACCCGGACGTGGTGCTCGTGGGCGAGCTGCGCGACCTGGAGACCATCGAGGCGGCGCTCACCATCGCGGAGACGGGCCACATCTGCTACGCGACGCTGCACACCAACAGCGCGGTGCAGACCATCAACCGCATCCTGGACGTGTTCCCGCCCTACCAGCAGCCCCAGGTCCGCGCCCAGCTGTCGTTCGTGCTGGAGGGCGTGATGAGCCAGGCCCTGGTGGCCAAGGCGGGCGGCCCCGGCCGCGTGCTGGCGCTGGAGGTCATGGTGCCCAACCCCGCCATCCGCAACCTCATCCGCGAGGACAAGGTCCACCAGATCTACTCCTCCATGCAGGTGGGTCAGGCGAAGTACGGCATGCAGACCTTCAACCAGGCCCTGGCGGCGCTCCTGCTCCGCCGCCTCATCAGCCAGGACGAGGCCTTCGGACGCTCCAGCGACCCGGAGGAGCTGCGCAACATCCTGGCCGGGGGGGGCACCATCCCCGGCGCCCAGCGGCCGGCCGGAGGGGCGGGCGGTCGTTAGTTCCGAGTTTTGCGATTCAGCGGTTAGACTCGCGCGGCGTCCGCGGAGGTCGAGCTCATGGCAGCACCGGCAGTCCAGAAAGCAACAGCTTCCAAGAAGAACACGGCCCAGTTTCTCTGGGAGGCGAAGACCAAGGGCGGAGAGACCAAGAAGGGCGAGATGGAGGCCTCGGACATCGAGGCCGTCAACGCGCGCCTGAAGTCGCTGGGGCTCAACCCGGTCAAGGTGCGCAAGAAGAGCGCCCTGGACGGCGACATCAGCATCCCGGGCCTGGGCGGGGTGACGGGCAAGGACATCCTCGTCTTCACGCGTCAGTTCGCGACGATGATCGACGCGGGTCTCCCCCTGGTGCAGTGTCTGGACATCCTCGCCGGGCAGATGGACAACCCCACCTTCAAGAAGGTGGTGTTCGCCATCAAGGCCAAGGTCGAGCAGGGCAGCACCTTCGCTGACGCGCTCAAGGAGCACCCCAAGGTCTTCGACGAGCTGTACGTCCAGCTGTGCGCCGCGGGCGAGGTGGGCGGTATCCTCGACTCCATCCTCAACCGTCTGGCGGCCTACCGCGAGAAGAACGAGAAGCTCAAGCGCAAGGTCAAGGGCGCGATGACCTACCCGGCCATCGTCATCCTGGTCGCCATCGGCGTGACGGCGCTGCTGCTCATCAAGGTGACGCCGGTGTTCGCGGACATGTTCGCGGACTTCGGTTCGGAGCTGCCGGGCCCCACCAAGTTCGTGGTGGAGCTGTCCGAATGGGCGCAGGCGTACTGGCTGCACGTCTTCGGCTCCATCGTCGCCGTCGTCGTCGCCTTCTCCTGGAGCTACAAGCAGCCCAAGGGGCGCAAGTTCTGGGACAAGACCTTCCTGGTGATGCCCCTGTTCGGGCCCGTGGTCCGCAAGGTGGCGGTGGCGCGCTTCACGCGCACGCTGGGCACGATGATCTCCTCGGGCGTGCCCATCCTGGACGCGCTGGACGTGACGGCGAAGACGGCCGGCAACCGCACGGTGGAGGAGGCCATCTTCTACGTGCGCTCGAAGATCGCCGAGGGCAAGAACATCTCCGGCCCGCTGCTCGACACCAAGGTGTTCCCCTCCATGGTGGTGCAGATGATCGGCGTCGGCGAGGCGACGGGCGCCATGGACACGATGCTCAACAAGATCGCCGACTTCTACGACGACGAGGTCGACACGGCGGTCAGCGCGCTGACGTCGATGATCGAACCGCTCCTGATGGTGTTCCTCGGCGGCGTGGTCGGTGGCTTCCTCATCGCCATGTACCTGCCCATCTTCTCCATTGCCGGTGCCATCAAGTAGCTCCGCGGTTCCCGGCGCGCGCGCGGAAGAGGCCGAAAGGCTGCGCGCGCGTCTGGTGTGGCTGGTGTTGTTCCGCACGGCGGCGGCGAGCCTCTCCCTCGTCATCACCGTGGTCCGCCTGCTGCTCCAGCCCCTCGAGGAGCCGAGCCGGGCGGACACGCTGTCCCTGGCCGTCATCATCGGCGCGTACGTGTCCACGGTGGTGGTGGGCATCCGCCTGCGCCGGGAGAAGGCGGGGCGGACTGACGCGTGGGTCCAGGTGCTGGGCGACGTCGTCATCGCCACGGGCCTCGTGTACCTCAGCGGCGGGGCGGACTCGCCGCTCACCTTCCTCTACAGCCTGGCCGTCATCGGCGCCGCGGTGGTGCTCGACTGGCGGGGCGCGCTGTGGGCCGCCGCCGTGGGGGGCCTGGCCTTCTCCGGGCTCGTGGTCGTGGTGCGGTTGATGGACAGGGCGCCCCTGGGGCCCATGCTGACCAGCCGGGGCCTGTTCGTGCTCGGCAGCAACCTGCTGGCGCTGGGGCTCATCGCCGTGCTGGCGGGCTACCTCTCCCGGCAGCTGTCCGCCACGGGCGGCGCCCTGGTGGCCCGCGAGGCGGACCTGCGGAGGCTGGGGCGGTTGCAGCAGCAGATCCTCTCGTCCATGCCGTCGGGGCTCATCACCTGTGATGGCCGGGGGGCCGTGACGTACGTGAATCCGGCGGCGAGGGGCATCCTCCAGGTGGATGAGGTGGGCACCGTGGGGCAGCCCCTGGAGTCGCTGCTCCCGGGCGTCTCCGCGCTCGCGCCCAGGTCGCCTCGCGGCGAGCTGATGGTGGGCGCGCGGGGCGGCCGGCGCCGCATCCTCGGCTTGTCCGTCACGCCGCTGGAGGGCGAACACGGCGCGCTGCTCATCGTCTTCCAGGACCTGACGGAGCTGCGGCGGATGGAGGAGGACCTGGAGCGCTCGGACCGGCTCGCGAGCCTGGGGACCCTGTCCGCGCAGCTGGCGCACGAGCTGCGCAACCCGCTCGCCGCGATGCGTGGCTCCGCGCAGCTCCTGGCGCAGGAGACGCCCCGGGATGGGGTGGTGCAGAAGCTCACCAACATCCTGGTCCGGGAGTCGGACCGGCTGGCGCGGCTGGTGGAGGACTTCCTGCGCTTCGCGCGCCCCCCGGAGCCGGTGCGACGACCGGTGCCGCTGGACGCGCTGCTCGCGGAGACGATGGACATGCTCCGCGCGGATCCGCTGGCGCGGGACGTGCGCGTGGAGGTGGCCGCGCAGGAGAAGCTGACGGCGGCGGTGGATCCGGACCAGCTGCGCCAGGTGCTCATCAACCTGGTGCGCAACGGCTTCCAGGCGGCGGGCCCGAAGGGCGCGGTGAAGGTCGCGTTGGCGCGCGGTGAGAGGGAGGCGCAGATTCGCGTGTGGGACTCGGCGGGGAGCATCACCCAGGAGATGATGGGGCACCTGTTCGAGCCCTTCTTCACCACGCGGGATGGGGGAACGGGGCTGGGGCTGTCCACCGCGCACTCCATCGTGCGGGCGCACGGTGGGTCCATCCGCGTGCGCTCGGACCCGGCCGAGGGCACGGAGTTCGTCGTGGGGTTGCCGCTGTGACGACCACACAGTCAGGAGAAGGCAGCGTGCGTGGCCACGTGCTGGTGGTGGATGACGAGCTGTCCATGCGGGAGTACCTGGAGCTGCTGCTGCACCGCGAGGGCTACGCGGTGACGAGCGTCCCGGGCGTGAAGCCCGCGTGCGAGTTGCTGGCGCGCGACGGCGTGGACCTGGTCATCTCCGACATGAAGCTGGGCACGGGCAGCGGGCTGGACGTGCTGCGGGCCGCGCGAGCCCGGAAGGAGCCTCCGGAGGTGGTGCTCATCACCGCCTACGGCACGCCCGCGGCCGCCGTGGAGGCCATGCGCGAGGGCGCGTACGACTACATCTGCAAGCCCTTCGACAACGAGGAGCTGCGGCTGCTGGTGCAGAAGGCGCTCGAGAAGCGCAGCTTGCGCCAGGAGAACACCTCCCTGCGGGCCCGGCTGCTGCCGGGGCTGGGCACGGCGGTGGGGCAGAGCGCGCGGATGCAGGCGGTCTGGGCGCTGGTGGAGAAGGTGGCCTCCGGACGCAGCACGGTGCTGGTGACGGGCGAGAGCGGCACGGGCAAGGAGCTCATCGCCCGCGCCATCCACATGCGCGGCAGTCGCGCGGCGCTGCCGTTCCTGCCCTTCAACTGCGCGGCGCTCAACGAGGGCACGTTGGAGAGCGAGCTGTTCGGCCATGTGAAGGGGGCCTTCACCGGCGCGGTCCACGAGCGGCAGGGCCTGCTGGTGTCCGCGGGCGAGGGCACCGTCCTCTTGGACGAGGTGGGGGAGATGCCCCTGGCCACGCAGGTGAAGCTCCTGCGCGTGTTGCAGGAGCGGAAGGTGAAGCCCGTGGGCAGCGCGGCGGAGGTGCCGTTCCAGGCCCGCGTCATCGCCGCGACCAACCGCAGGCTGGAGGCGGAGGTGAAGGCGGGGCGCTTCCGCGAGGACCTCTTCTACCGGCTCAACGTCATCGCCCTGGAGCTGCCCCCGCTGCGCGAGCGGACCGGCGACATCCCGCTGCTGGCCACCCACTTCCTGACGCGCATGGCGGAGGAGCTGGGGCGTCCCGCGCTGCGCTTCGCGCCGGAGACGCTCGCGCTGCTGGAGCGCTACGCCTTCCCGGGCAACGTCCGGCAGCTCCAGAACATGGTGGAGCGCGCGGCGACGCTGTCCGACTCGGACCTGCTGGGGCCCTCCTCGCTGCCCCCCGCGGTGCGCGGCGACGCGGAGCCGGTGGGCCGCGCGGAGGAGGGCGCGGAGCCCTCGCTCGGCGCGGGCTTCAACCTCGAGCGCCACCTGGACGACAGCGAGCGCCGCTACCTGCTGGCGGCGTTGAGGCAGGCGGGCGGGGTGAAGACGCGCGCCGCGGAGCTGCTGGGCCTGTCCTTCCGCTCGTTCCGCTACCGCCTGGCCAAGCACGGGCTCACGGACGACCTGGACGAGCCCCCTCCGTCCGTGGGGCGGGGCTGACGTCGCGCGGGGCCCCGGGGGACGGACCTCCGGGGCGGTGGTCAGCCCGCGGTGCCGACGGAGCGAGGCGTCACCGTCGCCGGCGCCGGGTCGAGCTCCGCGGGGGACGCCATGGAGAGGTAGCTCAGGCGCTTCGTCTCGAGGGCGAGCTGGCTGGAGCTCTCGAGGATGAGCCCCACGAACGCCACGAGCGCGCCGAGCAGCACCATGCCCATGGCGAGGATGGCGGTGGGGAAGCGGGGGACCTGTCCCGACTGGAGGAAGGTGCTGAAGACGGGGATGGCCAGCAGGAGCGCGAGCAGGATGGTGGCGAGCCCCAGGCTCCCGAAGAACTGCCTCGGCCGGTGGAGCCGCTGCAGGCGCAGGACATGGCGCAGGATGCGCAACCCGTCCCGCCACGTGTTCAGCTTGCTCACCGTGCCGGCGACGCGCTTCGAATAGCGGGTGGGGATTTCGCGCACGGGCATGCGCAGCTGGAGGGCGTGGATGCTCATCTCCGCTTCGATTTCGAAGCCCTCGGACATGCAGGGGAAGGACTTCACGAAGCGCCGGGAGAGGACGCGGTAGCCGGAGAAGATGTCGGACAGGCCCTTGTCGAAGAGCCGGGCCACGACCTGGTTGAAGAGCCAGTTGCCCGCGACATGGCCCGCCCGGTAGGCCTCCTTCTCGCTGTGGATGCGCGTGCCGACCACCATGTCGAGCGACTCGTCGACGAGCAGCTGCACCAGCCGCGGCGCCACGGAGGCGTCGTAGGTGCCATCTCCATCCGCCACCACGTAGATGTCCGCGTCGATGTCCGCGAAGGCGCGGCGGATGACGTTGCCCTTGCCCCGGCGCGTCTCGCTCCGCACGAACGCTCCGGCCTCCCGCGCGACCTCGCTCGTGCGGTCGGTCGAGGCGTTGTCGTAGACGACGATGCTCGCGGTGGGCAGGGCCTGCTGGAAGCCGAGCACCGTGGCTCGGATGGCGGGCTCCTCGTTGTAGCAAGGCAGGATGACCGCGATGCGCGGAGGGGACTTGGGCATGACATCGGGTCCGAGGTGCAACCGGAGGCGACCGGTTGGCGTGCGGGCGGGACTGTAGCGCACGTGCCGCGCATCCAGGGCCCCGCCGCGTCCCCATGGGCGCCGTCGTCCATTGGAGTACGTACCGTCTGGCGGACGTGCGCCGCGCGGGTGCGCGCTTCCGGTGGACAAGCCGAAGCCGGGCGGACCATCCTCGCCGCTTCCCGATGCGACCCGTCTGGCTCCGCTCCTTCGTCCCCCTCCTCGCGGCCCTCGCTTGCGTGCTCGCGTATTGGGCGCTCTGGCATGGCCATTTCGAGGGCTTCACGCTCGACCTGGGCAGCATCGACATGTCGACGCCCCGCTACCTGCTGCTGGCCGCGAGCCTGGCGTTCTTCGGCCTGCCGGTGGTGGCGTTCGTGGCGTTGGCGGGCACGCGCTGGCTGACGCCCGCTCGCCTCGAGGCCCTGCGCGAGAAGTGGACGGGGCTGCCGGACCGCAACGCGCTGCTGTGGATGGGCCTCGCGGGGACGGTGATTCCGGTGGTCATCCGCCTGTCCATCCTGAGACACGCGCCGGTGACGGACGACGAGGCGTCGTACCAGTTCGCGGCGAAGCTGCTGGCTTCGTTCCGGCTCTGGGTCCCCTCGCCGCCGATGAAGCTCTTCTTCGACAACGTCTTCCTCATCAACGACGGGAAGCTGTACAGCCAGTACTTCCTCGGGTGGCCCTTCCTCCTCGCGTTCGGGATGAAGGTGGGCCTGCCGTGGATGGTGAACCCGGTGTTGTCCGGGGCCACGGCGGTGGCCGTGTTCCTCACGGCCCGGCGGTGGTGGGGCGGCGCGTGGGGCAAGGTCGCGGCGGTGCTCTACCTCCTGTCCCCGATGCTGATGACGGGGGCGGCCACGATGATGTCCCATACGGCCGCCGTGTTCGCGTTGTCCTGGCTGCTCTACTTCGCCGCGCGGCAGGAGGAGGACCCGCGTCCCTTCGTGGGGGCGCTGGTCGCGTTGTTCTTCTGCCTGGCGTTCTGGACGCGTCCGGCCGTGGCCCTGGGGATGGGCACGCCGTTCCTGGTCTTCTGGCTGACGCGGTGGTGGAAGGGGAGGGCGCCGTCGCGTTGGGGTGGCGTCGTGGCGTTCCTGCTGGTGGCGGCGCCGCTTGCGGGCTTGTTCCTGCTCACCAACGAGCTCTTGACCGGCTCGCCGTGGACCACCGGGTACCACGCCGGGGTCCGCTACGCGCGCGAGAACGACTTCCGCTTCGTCTTCTTCGGGCCACGCGACGTCGCGGGCGAGGGCTTCCTGTACTTCTTCACGAACCGCTCGCCGGTACTCGCCGCAGGGCGGTTGGCGCTGGCCCTGTTCCGGCTCGGCCTGGACTCGTTCGGCTGGCCGCTGGGCTTCGTCTTCGCGGTGATGGCGCGCGGTGCGCGGGCCCGGTGGATGTTCGCGGCGATGGTCGGCTTCTGTCTGGCGCACCTGCCCGTCGCCGACGCGGGCGTCGACTCCTTCGGGCCCGTCCACTACACGGAGCTCATGCTGCCGTTGATCCTCCTCTCCACGGAGGGACTCCGGACATTCTGGAGGTGGGCAGGCGGCTTCGGGCTCCAGGCGGTGGTTCCCTCCACCGTGGCCGGGTTGGTCTGTGTCTGCGTGACGATGTTCCTGCCCCCCCGCTGGTCCACGCTCCGGCTGATGTCCCGCGACGTCAACAACCCGCGCCTGACGGTGGACCGCAGGGCGCCGGACAACTCGGTCATCTTCGTGCGCTCCGGGTTCGCCATCCCTTGCAGGGCGCGCCCCTCGCGGCACTTCGTCTTCTTCCGTCCGAACAACAGCCCCGACCTGGATGACCGCGTGTTGTGGGTGAACCACGTCAACCTGCAGAGGGATCGCCAGTTCATGCGCGAGCGCTATCCCGACCGGAAGGGCTTCCTCCTGGCGGTGAACGGGAATGACTGCCAGACGCACCTGGTCCCCCTCGAGAGCGCGCAGCCGGAGGCGTTCCCGCCGCAGGTCCGGGAGCGTCCGGACGACTTCCCGTGAAGCCCGCCGGTCGCGCGTCATCCGTCGCCAGGAGTCGGTCATGTTGAAACCCGAAGCGAGCTGGCTGGGGCGCGAGCTCGAGGCGCTCGAGCTGTCGCGCGTATCGCCGCTGCTCAACGTGGGGAGCTCCACGCGCTACTTCCGGGAGGTGCAGCAGCCATGGATCGACCGGGCGCTGTTCGCGCCCCTGCGTCGGCGCGGTGGACGCATCCTCCACCAGGACCTGAAGGCGGATGACGGCGTGGACGTGGTCGGGAGCCTGACCAGCCCGGAGTGCCTGGCCCGCATCGCGGAGCTGGCGCCGCGCGCGGTGTGCTGCACGAACGTGCTCGAGCACGTGGAGGACCCGGCTGGCTTCGCTCAGCGCCTCGCGGGGATGGTGCCGCCAGGGGGCGTGCTGCTCCTGTCGGTGCCACGCGCGTTCCCGTGGCACCCGGACCCCATCGACACGATGTTCCGGCCCTCGGTCGACGAGCTGGTGGCCCTCTTCCCGGGGATGCGCGCCCGGGCGTCGGCGGTCGTGCCGTGCGGACGGCTCCTGGACCTCGTGGCGGGGGACGTGCCCGGGGCCATCTCCCGGCTGCTGAAGCCCGGCAGGGGCGCGGGGACGGATGCCCCGCGCGCGCCGCTCCATCAGTGGGTGTGGCCCTGGCTGGTGAAGCCCTTCGAGGTCACGTGTGTGGTGCTCGAACAGCGCTCCGCGTGACGAGCGACTCCAGCGTGCGCTCGTAGTCGGAGATGAAGCGCTCCAGGCCCCAGCGCTCGCGCGCCCAGTCCGCGATGACCTGGCGCGGCGGGGGCGCGGCGAGGGCCTCTCGAACCGCCCGCGCCCATGACTCGGTGCCCTCGACCAGGGAGACTCCCGGGGCTTGCGACACGTTGGCGACGAAGGACGGGTCCGTCGACACGACGGCGGGCAGGCCCGTGAGCATGCCTTCCTGGAGCGTGAGGGGGAGGCCCTCGCCGCGCGACGGAAGCAGCAGCACGTCCGCGCAGGCGTAGAGCAGGTGCATGCGGGAGTGGTCGACCTGCCGCAGGTGGAAGGTGCGCGGCAGGCCCTCGACGAGGTTCTCCAGCGGACCCTCGCCCGCGACCAGGAGCGAGACGCCGTCCTCCGCGAGCTTCCGCTGGACGTCCGCCACGTGCCGCACGCCCTTCTTGGGCACGAGCCGGGCCGCGAAGAGGACGAGGGGCGTGTCCTCCGGGAGTCCCCAGTCGCGCCGCGCCGCGCGCCGCTCGGCCTCCGTGATGGGCTGGAAGCGGGGCTCGAAGCCCAGCGGGATGATGCGCAGGGGGGCCTTCACGCCCACCTTCTGGAAGTAGTCGACGACGTGGGGGCTGTAGGTCACCACCTCGCTCGCGGACTGGAGCAGGGTGCGCCCGAGCGTCCGGTACGCGGCCTCCTGCACCCAGTCGAGGACGCCGCCGTAGGGCACCTGTCCCACGTGCTGGGTGACCAGCAGCGGCTTGCGGCGGACGCGCGACAGCGCCGTGGCCACGGACGAGGAGAAGTAGAGGCAGTCGTGCACGTGGACGACGTCCGCCCAGCGGACCTGTTCGTGGAGCTGGCGCACGCCCTCGGCGGTCCACAACGGCATGGGGACGTGGAGGTTGCGCTCGAGCCAGTTCCACGCGGGCACCCGGACGAGGGGGCCCAAGACGCCAGGGGCCTCCGGGGTGGACGCGGCGATCCACCGGACGTCGTGTCCTCGCCGGCGGAGTCCCTGGAACAACGTGTCGACCATGACCTCGATGCCTCCGGGATGCGGAGGCATGAAGTTCGAAACCTCGAGGATGCGCATGGAACCGGGCCCTGGGGTGGTGCGCGCCCTCGTGGGGCCCGCGGCGGCGGAGTATAGGCGCAAGCCCGGCGCGCGCCTCGGGAAGGAGCAGACCCGAGGCGCCCTCGCGCGACCCCGCGTTAGCGGAAGTCGCGCCGCTCGAAGATGAAGAGCGAGATGGCCGTGAACACCATGGCCCAGGCGACGGCGTACGCGGCGCTCGAGGCGAAGGTCCCCGCGTCGACGGGCAGGGCGTAGGCCGCGTGGGAGCGGAAGTTCATCCGCTCCAGGTTGGGCAGCAGGTAGTACAGCCCCTTGGTGAGGACCTGGACCAGGCCGCTCTCCGCGCGCTTCGCGATGTCGAGCAGGTCTCCCGCGAGGTGGCCCGCGAAGTACAGGCCGGTGGTGCACACGGCGGAGACCATGGGGCCGGAGAAGCTGGAGAAGAGGATGCCCGCGCTGCTCAGCACGAGCAGCTCGAACCACAGCCCCGCCGCCGCGACGAACTGCGTGGGCGTGACGGCCGCGCCGAAGAGCGCGAGCTGACCGACGAAGATGAGCATCATCGCGCCGAGCACCAGCGCGAGCGTCAGCATGTTCCCCGTCAGCCGCGCGAGCAGGAACTGGGTGCGTGACACCGGCTTGCTGACGACGAGGAAGATGGTCCGCCGCTCGATTTCCCGGCTCAGCAGCCCGCTGGACAGGAAGATGGTGAGGAAGACGAGGATGAGGCTCATCATCCCCAGCCCGAAGTCCGTCAGCACGCGGTCGAAGGTGCTCACGGTGACTTCCGTCACCAGCGTGGACGAAAACATCACCAGGGCGGCGAAGACGCCGACGACGACGGTGACCCTGTTGCGGCGGGCTTCACGGAAGCCATTCCAGACCATCGCTCCGAAGGCGCTCACGTGTTGATCTCCCCACCCACGCTCGTGGCGCGACCGGATTCCTTGAGGGCGTCCATGAAGAGCTGCTCCAGCGAGAAGCGCCCGGGCTGCATGCGATTGACCCGTCCACCGGCGTTGAGGACGCCGCCGAGCAGCCGCTGGCTGTCGGTGTCCGCCACCTGGATGAGGACCCGACCATCCAGGGCCTGCGCCGACTCGAGCGCCACGCCCAGCGCCTTCACCTGGTCGACCTGCATGCCCTCCACGACCATCTCCACCGTCGGCACCTGGGCGGAGAGCAGCTCCTGCACGCTCCCCTCGCGCACGCGCCGGCCGCCCACGAGGACGGCGAGCCTGTCGCAGAGCGCCTCCACGTCCGGGATGATGTGGCTGCAGAACAGGACCGTGGTGCCCCGGTCCCGCTCGGCCAGGATGAGGTCGCGCATCTGCCGGCGCCCCACCGGGTCCAGGCCGCTGGTGGGCTCGTCGAGGATGAGCATCCGGGGCTTGCCCACGAGCGCCTGCGCGAGCGCGACCCGCTGCACCATGCCCTTCGAGTAGCGGCGGATCTGCAGCTTCTCCGCGGAGCCCAGCTCCACCGCGCCCAATACCTCCGTGACGCGTTGATCCAGCTCGTGCCCGCTCAGGCCCGACAGGTGGCCCGCCAGCGTCACGAACTCGCGCCCCGTGAGGTACTCGTAGGGCGACGGGTTCTCCGGCAGGAAGCCCACGAGGCGGCGCGTGGCCGCGTGGTCCACCGGGTGGCCGAACAGCTGGGCCGTCCCTCCGCTGGGGCGGACCAGGTTCATGAGGATCTTGATGGTGGTCGACTTGCCCGCGCCGTTGGGGCCCAGCAGGCCGTAGATCTGCCCGGCGCCTACCTCGAGGTCGAGCCCCTGGAGGGCGCGCACGGTGCGGTTGAACCAGAAGCCGACCTTGTATGTCTTGGAGAGCCCCCGGGCCTGGATGGGGGGCGCGTCAGGGCTGATGGGCTGCATCATGGCTTGTCGGTGGGGACGCGGGGCTTGGGTACGACTCGATCTCCCGTCTCGGTCTTCTCGTCGTGGATGAGCTCGAGGCGGAACTTCGACGCGGTGGAATAACTCCTTCCGTCCTCGCCGATGAAGAACCGTCCACCCAGGGGATCCGCCGGGAGCGTCTTCAGGTCGCCCGCGGCCACGACGGCGTCGAGCGTGTCCGGCAGCTTGCCCTCGCGGACGCGGTAGCGCTCGATGGCGGCGTCCACGCCCCGCAGCACCTGCTCCTGGTGGATCTCGTCGACGCGCCGAGCGTAGTACTCGCGCGTCTGCTCGTCCTCGGCGCTGTCTCGCAGGGTGATGGCCAGCGCCAGGCTGGTGTCGAAGTCCCCGGACTGGGCGAACAACCTCGTGGCGAGCGCGGAGTACCAGGACGGCGCGCCAGGGGCCTTCGAGAGCTCCTCGATGATGACGCCCGCGTCGTGGTAGCGGCGCTCGAAGAACATCAGGTTGTAGGCGAGCTGGAAGCGGATGTCGGCGTTGTCCGGCAGGTGCGTGGTGCCCTTGGTCAACAGCCGCGTGGACTCCTCGGTGTTGGCGTACTGCTCACGGCCCAGGTGGATGGGGATGGTGATGCCCGCGAAGGTGTAGACCTTCGCGAAGCGGGGCGCCAGGTCGGTGGTCAGGTCCGCGTAATAGTAGATGTCGCGATGCGCCTTGGGCGTGGTCGCGGTGCCCACATGGTTGATGGTCAGGATCCAGAAATAGTCCGCCACGAGGTCCAGCTGCGCCCTGAAGAGGGTCCGCAGCAGTCCGGGCCGTGGCAGCAGGGGCCGATCACCCAGGTGAAGGGGAGGCGAGGGAGGCGCCGAGAGCAGCGCCACCAGGGCGATTCCCGAGGGGAGGAGGAAGCGGGCCAGCTTCGACATGAATCCGGAGGGGGCGCGGTCGATATGGACGGACAAATGAACGGGGGCACCCGACCATGCCGGATGCCCCCGTGGAAGTCGAGCCGTGTCGAGCGGGGTGAAGCCCGCTCGTCAGCGGATCAGTCCGCCTTGCAGCTCACGTCGTTGTAGATGTTGCCCGGCTCGCCGCCGGAGAGCGGCACGTCGGTGTCGACGCCGCAGGCGCCGTCGCCAATCGCGACGCCGGCGTTGATGGAGGTGATGACCCAGGAGTCGCCGGCGGGGTCGTTGTCGACGTTGCCGACGGCGGAGGCGCCGAACTCACAGTTCGGGCAGTCGCCATCCACGCCCATCGCCACGCCGCCCAGTCCGCCACCGCCGACCGGGGGGGTCTCGAAGCGGGCCTGGTCCTGGCCGATGCAGCCGTCGGCGGCCGTGCGCGCCGTGACCAGCTGCGCCGCGTTGCAGCCGTCCGCCAGGCCGTAGCTGTAGCGGTTGCCCGGCTCCGGATCGAAGCCGATGACCGTGAAGTCCGCGGAGTACTTGTCCTTCTCGCCGAAGAACGCCTTCTGGGCCGTGAAGATGGCCTTGAGGTTGGTCTTCGCCTCGGACTGCTTCGACTTCGCCTGGAAGCGGATGAAGTTCGGGATGGCGATGGCGGCCAGGATGCCGATGATGGCGACCACGATCATCAGCTCGATGAGGGTGAAGCCACCCTTCTTCTTCAGGAGACGGTTCAGCATGTCGGGAGTGCTCCGCAGGTGCAGAGGGGGGTTGAACGACAGCCCGAAGACATAGCACGAAGGGTGCCACCGCCAACAGGCGCGCCAACCCGACGATTTCCCGTGACCTCGGCCCGCATGGAGCGCCCGGTCGCCCTCCGGGCTGCCAAATTTTGTCACCGCGCCTGACGGAAATCGTCGATCAGCGATGATGTCCTCCCCTGTATCCGAGGCTAGGATACGCGGCTCCGTGACGGACTCCTCCCTCGTGCCGGGCTGGGCCGGGCCCTTGTTCACCGCCTTCCTGCTGGTGCTCGGCCTGTGTATCGGCAGCTTCCTCAATGTCGTCATCGCCCGCGTGCCGGAAGGGCTGAGCATTGTCCATCCTGGCTCGCGCTGCCCCCGGTGCGGGCACGTGCTCGCGTGGTACGAGAACATCCCCGTCCTCTCCTGGCTCGCGCTGAGGGGACGCTGCCGTGGCTGCCGCGAGCCCATCTCCGCGCGCTACGTCCTGGTGGAGCTGCTCACCGGGTTGTTGTTCCTCGCGTGCCTGCGCCGCTTCGGCTGGACGTACGACCTGGTGCCCGCGCTGGTGCTCGTCTCGTTCCTGATTCCGCTGACGTTCATCGACCTGGCGTGGTGGCTGCTGCCGTTCTCCCTGACGATTCCAGGCATCGCCGCGGGGCTGCTCCTCGCCGTGCCCAGGGGCGCGGACGCGGTCGTGGACGCGACCCTGGGGGCCGTCATCGGCTTCCTCGTCTTCCGCGTGATGGAGTACGTGGGATGGAAGGCCTTCAAGAAGGAGGCGCTCGGCGGCGGTGACAAGTACCTGGTGGCGCTCCTCGGAGCGTTCCTCTCGTGGCGCTCGCTGCTCGGCATCCTCTTCCTCTCCTCCATCCAGGGCGCGCTGGTGGGGCTCGCCATGATGGCCCTCACGGGACGTGCGGGGCCGGCGGCTTCACCCGCCCCCTCCGAGCCCGCGCAGATTCCTCCTCCGACGGAAGGGGGGACTGGGTCCGAAGCTACACCCGCGGGCGCAGCCCCTGCGGAGGCGGCGGCGCCCGGCGAAAAGGATGCGCTTCCCCTGGACGCGGAAGAGCCCGAGAGCACGATGACGTGGGAGTTCACGAAGCCCGGGATTCCGCTCTGGAAGCGGCTCCTCCTGGTGCCCGTGTGCCTCCTGATACAGCCGATTCCCGACGCGGTGCTGGACGAGAGCGGCGAGGAGGAGGAGTGGGTGCCGGGCACCACGAACATCCCGTTCGGGCCGTGGCTGGCGTTGGCGGGGCTGGAGCTGTTGTTGATCGGCCCGTGGCTGGCGCGCGTCCTGCCGATGGGCTTCGGGCTGCTGCTGGGAGGCGCGCCGTGACGCGCGCGCGGCCCCGGTGAAGTGGCGCATCGCCAGCGTGGCCTTCCTGCTGGGCTCGTTGTGCACGGGGCTCTCGTGGTTGTCGCTCCAGCCCGTGCTCATCCGCCTGCTCGAGGTGGGGCGCCGCCTGGCCGCGCCGGGCTCGCCGGAGTCGGAGGTGTTGACCCAGGTCCGGGGCTTCCTGCCGCTCGCGCTGGGATTGGACCTGGTGGCCCTCACGCTGCTGGCCTACCTCGTCCTCGATTTGACGGTGGGCCGCCCGCTGCGCTCCACGGAGGCCGTCGTCGAGCAGTTGGGCCGGCTGGAGCTGGACCCGAACCAGCTCGTGCCCACGCAGGGCGGGCCCCTGTTGTCGCGGATGCAGCGCGCGCTCCAGCGGTTGGCGGAGGCGCTGCGCGCGGAGCAGGTCCTCACGCGCACGCAGATGGCGTCCCTGCGCGAGACGAACGACCGGTTGTCGAGGGCGCAGACGGAGCTCGTCGCCGCGGAGCGGCTGGCCACCGTCGGCCGGTTGGCGGCGGGGGTGGCGCACGAGGTGGGCAACCCGCTGGCGGGCATCCTGGGCTACCTGTCCCTGGCGCGGATGAAGGCGCCCTCGCCGGAGCTGAAGGACTACCTGGAGCGCATCGACCAGGAGGTGCAGCGCATCGACCGCATCGTCCGGGGGCTCCTGGACCTGGGACGTCCGGAGACGTCCTCGCCCATGCCCGTGGAGGTGGGGACGGTGGTGGAGACGTGCGTCCGGTTGGTGCGCGCCGCGCCGGAGCTCACGGGCGTCACGGTGGCGCTCGACCTGGAGCCCGGCGTGGTGGCGCGGGCGGAGACGGGGCCCCTGTCGCAGATCCTCATCAACCTGTTGCTCAACGCGGCGCAGGCGATGGGCGGGCAGGGGCGGGTGGAGGTCCTGTCGCGTCGCGCCGGGGACGTCGTCCAGGTCCTGGTCGTGGACGCGGGCCCGGGCATCTCCTCGGAGGTGATGGCCCGGCTCTTCGAGCCGTTCTTCACGACGAAGGGCAGGCAGGGGACCGGGCTGGGGCTCGCCGTGTCGCAGCGGCTCGCCCGGGGCATGGGGGGGAGTCTGGCGGCGGAGAACGTCGCGGAGGGTGGTGCCCGCTTCACGGTGACGTTGCCCGGGGTGTGAGCGGGCCGGACGCGGGGCCCGTGCGGGTTCTTCCGGCCAGAAGCTGTCGCGGGGCGTGTCGCTGGGGGATGATACGGGGGAGAACGTCATGCCCCTGTTCCGCTCCATCCTCGTCGCCGACGACGAGCCCTCCATCCGTCACATCCTCACGCTGGTGCTGACCGACCGGGGCTACGACGTCCGCGCCGTGGCGGATGGAGACGAGGCCCTCAAGGAGCTGGCCGCGCGCGACTACGACGTGTTGCTGTGTGACGTGCGCATGCCGCGCAAGGACGGGCTGGCCGTGCTGCGCGAGGCGCGCGGCGCGCACCCCGGCCTGACGGTGGTGGTGATGAGCGCGTACGGTTCGCAGGAGCAGGCCCTGGAGGCCGTGTCCGCGGGCGCGTACGACTACGTCCAGAAACCGTTCAAGCCCGAGGAGATCGTCTTCGTCCTGCGCAAGGCCGAGGAGCGCGAGCGGCTGGTGCGCGAGAACCGGCGCCTCAAGGAGGCGGGCCTCCCCTCCACGGCGCGGGGCCACATCCTGGGGGAGAGCGCGGCGCTCCAGGCCGTGTTGAAGCAGGTGGCGCGGCTGGCGCCCGTGGACACCACGGTGCTCATCAGCGGCGAGAGCGGCACGGGCAAGGAGCTCATCGCCCGCGAGCTGCATGCCCGCAGCCCCCGCGCGGCGCTGCCGTTCGTGGCCGTCAACTGCGGCGCCATCCCCGGTGGCCTCATCGAGAGCGAGCTGTTCGGTCACGCCAAGGGCGCCTTCACCGACGCGCGCTCCGCCAAGCGCGGCCTCTTCGCCGAGGCCGATGGCGGGACGCTCTTCCTCGACGAGGTGGGCGAGCTGCCGTTGCCCGCACAGGTGAAGCTGCTGCGGGTGCTGCAGGAAGGGGAGATCCGCCCGGTGGGAGAGAGCAGGGTGGAGAAGGTCGACGTGCGCGTGGTGGCCGCCACGCTGCGCGACCTGGGGCGCCTGGTGGAGAAGGGCGAGTTCCGGGAGGACTTGTACTATCGCCTCAACGTGGTGAACGTGCGCATGCCGCCGCTGCGCGAGCGCCGCGAGGACGTGTCCCTGCTGGCGCGCGCCTTCCTCCACCGCTTCAACAAGGAGCTCAACCGCGAGCCTCCGGTCGAGGGGCTCACCGCGGACGCGGAGGCGTTGATGGCCGCGTACGCGTGGCCCGGCAACGTGCGTGAGCTCGAGAACGCGATGGAGCGGGCGGTGCTGCTCGCGGATGGCCCGCACATCCTCCCCGCCAACCTGCCCGAACGGTTGTGGGCCGCGCCCGCCCCCGGGTCCGCGGCGACTGGGCCCGGGGGCTCGGCGGTGCCACAGGCTGGTACCGACCTGTCGCTCAAGCGCGCGATCCGCGACCTCGAGGAGTCCTACATCCGGGCGGCGCTCCGTCGGACGAAGGGGAACCGCACCCGGGCGGCCGAGGTGCTGGACATCAGTCACCGCGCGTTGCTGTACAAGATCAAGGAGTACGGCATCGACCCGGACGCGGAGGCGGAGCGGGGGTAGGGGTGGAACCATCGCCCCGGCCGGATTGACGGAACGCGTCCGGGGCCGGAAAATCGGGCCTCCGCGACCGTGTGGGGGGCCCGGCGCAGTACCAACGCAGGGGTCCCGGCCGAACGGAGAGCAGGCGGGCTCCAGGCACTTTTTAGGAGGGGTTGACGGCCAGTGCTACGCTGGTCGCCTCTCGACGGAGTCAAGCATGGCGAAGGGCAAACTGGCACTCGGCCTGGATATCGGATCGACCTCGATCAAGATGATTCTCCTCAAGGAGCAGCGCAAGCGTGGCGAGGTCGGCTTCGCGTTGCAGAGCTTCGGCATGAAGCCGCTGCCCCCGGAGGCCATCGTCGACGGCGCGCTGATGAACTCCACGGCCATCGTGCAGGCCGTGCAGGAGCTGATGTCCGAGCTGAAGGTGAAGGGCAAGGAGGTCGCCATCGGCGTGTCCGGCCACTCGGTCATCATCAAGAAGATCCAGATGCCCCGCATGTCCCAGGAGGAGCTCGAGGAGAGCATCCAGTGGGAGGCGGAGCAGTACATCCCGTTCGATGTGAAGGACGTGAACATCGACACGCAGATCCTCGACGGCGGCGGCAACGACGCCACCGGACAGATGGACGTGCTGCTGGTGGCCGCCAAGAAGGACATGATCAACGACTACACCACGGTGGTCTCCGAGGCGGGGCTCGCCCCGGTGGTGGTGGACGTGGACGCCTTCGCGGTCCAGAACATGTTCTCCGTCAACTACGACCTCCCGGAGAAGGAGACCGTGGTGCTCATCAACGCGGGCGCCTCGGTGGTGAACATCAACATCATCGCCAGCGGCGTGACGGTGTTCACGCGCGACGTCACCATCGGTGGCAACCAGTTCACCGAGGAGATCCAGAAGCAGCTCAACGTCTCCTACGAGGAGGCGGAGGCCCTGAAGATCGGCGGCAACCGCGCGGACGCGGACGCCGTGGTCCCCCAGGAGGTCGAGCGCGTGCTCTCCAGCGTCGCCGAACAGGTGGCCGGAGAGATCCAGCGCTCGCTGGACTTCTACGCGGGCACGGCGGCGGATTCGAACTTCACCAAGGTCTACCTGTCGGGTGGCACGGCGAAGATTCCCGCCCTGTTCAAGACGATTGAAGCGCGCACCGGCGTGCCGGTGGAGATCCTCAACCCCTTCCGCAAGATTGAAGTGGACAACCGCAAGTTCGACCCCGCGTTCATCATGGACGTGGCGCCCATGGCCGCGGTGGCCGTGGGCCTGGCGCTCCGGCGTCCTGGCGACAAGCTGGCCTAGCCCGTCCACCTTCAGGAGACGACGCACATGATGATTCGCATCAACCTGCTTCCCGTCCGGAAGGTCCAGACCCAGCAGAAGGGTCGCAAGGTCCTCATCCTCTTCGCGCTGGTCCTCATCGGCGCCGGAGTGGGCAACTACATGTGGTACGACAAGCGCGCCAGCGAGTACGAGGCCAACTCCCGGGCCATCGCGAGCACGCGCGCGGAGATCGCCAAGCTGGAGAAGGTCATCGGCGAGGTGCGCAACATCAACACCCGCAAGACCGAGGTCGAGAAGAAGCTGGCGGTGCTGGACTCGCTGCGCAAGGGGCGCAACGGCCCGGTGCGGATGATGGACGCGCTGGCGTCCGCCATGCCGAAGAAGGTCTGGGTGACGACCTTCAACGAATCCAAGAGCTCGGTGGCCATCGACGGCTCGGCCGTCAGCCACGACGAGGTCGCCGAATTCATGCGCGGCCTCAACGGCGTGGTGTGGACCCCGAAGGGCCTGGGGCGCCTGGTGGATCAGCGTCGTGAGGCGAAGACCTCGCGCGTCGAGTTGCTGACGGCGGAGGCCACCATCGAGGAGTTCCCCTCGGCGCAGGTCACCCCGTTCTTCACCAACATCGACTTGAACAGCGCGGTGCAGACGAAGTCGAAGGCGGTCGGCCTGCCGTCCCTCGTCGACTTCAAGATCACCCTCACCGCGAACTACGCCATCTGACCGGGGCCCACGCCATGGACAAGTACCTGGACCAATTCATCAAGGCACCCCCGGCGACGAAGTTCGGGGGCCTGGCCATCGTCGTCGTGCTGATGACCGTCGCCAACTACTTCCTCCTCGTCAAGCCGACCGAGGAGAGCATCGAGCGGCAGGTGAAGGAGCGTCAGCGGCTGGATGACGACTTCGCGGAGAAGAGCGAGATCGCCCAGAACCTCAACGAGCGCCGTCGCGAGATGGACGTGCTGGAGCAGAAGCTCAACGAGGCGCTGACCGAGCTGCCGGAGAAGAAGGACATCGAGGAGCTGCTCGCGCAGATCAACGACATCGGGAAGAAGAGCGGCCTGGAGATCGCCCAGGTCAAGCCCGAGAAGGAGTTCGTCGGCGGTGGCGACTTCTTCGCCCGCATCCCCATCCAGATGACGGTGAGCGGCAACTACCACGAGATCGCCATGTTCCTGCAGGAGATGGCGAACATGCGCCGCATCGTGAACGTCAACAACATCAAGCTGGGCACGCCCACCCTCAAGAACGAGAAGGTGGTGCTGCAGAGCAGCTTCCTGGCGACGACTTTCCGGTTCGTCGAGGTCAAGGCCGACGCGCAGCCCGACCCCAAGGCCAAGTCCAAGTCCAAGGCGAAGACCCAGAACTAGAAACTTGATCCGTCCGGAAAGTAGGGCGACAAGGGGATTGAGGATGAAGATGTTCAAGGCCACCATGACGATCGCCGCGCTCGCGCTGACGCTCGCCGCCTGCGACGAGGCGTCCGCGCCTCCACGCAAGGCGCCGCCGCCCAAGCGCGCCGCCCCCGCGTCGGAGACCACTCCGACGCCGGTGGATGCCGCGGCCGTGGCGCCGTACGTGTACACGTACAACCCGGTGGGCAAGCGCGACCCGTTCCGCAGCCCGCTGGAGGAGCTGGGGCCGGTCTCCCAGGCCAACCCGGTGACGGCGTGCACCGAGCCGCTATGCGCCTTCGACCTGGACCAGCTGAAGCTGGTCGCGGTCGTCACGGGCGACGCCAATCCGATTGCCATGGTCGAGGACCCCCTGGGGCGCGGGCACATCGTGCGCCGCAACACCCGCGTGGGTCGCCAGGGCGGCAAGGTCACCCAGATTCTCCGCGACTCGCTGACGGTGACCGAGGTGTTCTCGGGCAACGGCGAGATCATCAAGAATCCGGTGACCCTGCAGCTCAAGGCGGACGACCGACAGGACCCGACGTACAACCTGATGACCGGTAAGAACTACGGGGAGTAGCGCCCCTTAGGCGCGCCCGCGGGCGGCAGCCCGCTTCCAACTTGGTGAGGGGACGCATGCTCGAGAGGAGCGCTGTGACGAGGGGCAAGTGGATGTTGGCGACCGCCTGGGCGGTCGTCCTTGCGGGCGCCAGGGTTGAAGGCGCCGAACTGAATACGCTGCGGAACCTGGACGTGGCCCGCACGGGCTCCGGCGCCCAGGTCGTGGTGACCGGGACCCGGCCGCCCACCTTCACCGTCTTCCGGCTCAGCGGGCCGGAGCGGCTGGTGGTCGACCTGTCCTCGGCCGACGCGACCGGCATCAAGGGCCACCACGACGGCACCGGCCCCGTGTCGGGCGTCGTCGCGTCGCAGTTCTCGGACGAGCGCGCGAGCGTGGGCCGGGTGCTGCTCGCGCTGGACAAGGCGTCGCAGTACGACGTCCGCGCGGACGGCAACCGCGTGGTCATCTCCGTGGACGGCGCCGCTCCGACGCAGGAGCCCGTCGCCGACGCGAAGCGCCCGGAGCCGGTGGTCGCCCCCGCGCCCGCCCAGTCCGCGGAGCTGAAGCCCGCGCCCGTCCAGGTCGCCGAGGTCAAGCCCGCGCCCGCCCAGGTCGCCCCGGTGGCCGAGGCTCCCGCCGCGCCGGTCGCGGTGGCCGCGCCGGCGAAGGCCGCCCTGCCGGAGAACGTGGTGGCCGCCGAGGCCGACGAGCGCGAGGTCGCTCATCCCGCCCAGCGCATCACCCAGCTCTCCTACGCGGATGACACCCTGCGCATCCGCGCGGACGGCGACATCGCCCGCTACGAGGTCCTGGAGCTGGCGGACCCGCCGCGGCTCGCCGTGGACATGTACGGCGTGGGCTTGGCGGCCCGCGCGCCGCGCGTGAGCGGCGCCTCCCTGCGGGAAGTGCGCGTCGGCGCCCACTCGGACAAGGTCCGGCTGGTGCTGGACGTGCGCGGCAAGATGCCCGCCTACCGCGTGGACCGCGCCGAGCGCGGCCTCGAGGTGGTGCTGGGGGGCGCGGTGGCCCGCAAGGCGGCGCCGTCGCCCTCGAGCCAGGAGGCCGTGGCCTCCATCGCGGAGGTCGAGCCCCTGCGCGCCGCGCCCGCTCCGGTCGAGGCGCCCGTCACCGCCTCCACCGTGGAGGTCAAGGACCTGTCGTTCCAGGAGGGCGGCGCGGGTGGTCGCGTCGTGCTGAAGCTCTCCGGGACCGCCGCGTGGAAGGTGGACCGTCCGGACCCGCGCAGCGCCGTGCTCACGCTGGACAACGCCCGGATCCCCAAGAAGCTGGAGCGCAGCCTGGACACGAGCGCGCTCGAGACGCCGGTGAAGATGATCAGCGCCTTCAGCGTCCCGGGCGAGGGCCGCAAGGTGCGCGTGGTGGTCGCCGCGGACGGCGCCATCGAGGAGAAGGTCTCTCAGAGCGGTGGCACGCTGTCGTGGCGGCTGGACGTCAAGGGCGTGAAGACGGAGGAGGTCTCCGTCGCGCAGCGCACGGCGGGCTTCACCGCCGAGGCCCCCGCGTACGCCGCCGAGGGCGCCCCCCAGCAGGCCCGCTACCGTGGCAAGCGCGTGTCCTTCGAGTTCAAGGACATCGACATCCAGAACCTGCTGCGCGTCATCGCGGAGATCTCCAAGAAGAACGTCGTGGTGGCGGATGACGTGAGCGGTCGCGTCACCATCCGGCTGCGCAACGTGCCCTGGGACCAGGCCCTGGACCTCATCCTGCGCACCAAGCAGCTGGGCAAGGAGGAGTTCGGCAACATCATCCGCATCGCCCCGCTCAAGACGCTGGAGGAGGAGGCCCGGCTGCGCCAGGAGCGCAAGAAGTCGCAGCAGCTGCTGGAGGACCTGATGGTCAACCTCATCCCGGTGAACTACGCGGTCGCGGCCGACATGTCGGCGCGCGTGAAGGACGTGCTGAGCGACCGGGGCTCCGTCACCGTGGACACGCGCACCAACGTCCTCATCGTGAAGGACGTCCGCGCCAACACGGAGAAGGCCCGCGCGCTGGTCCGCAGCCTCGACACCCAGACGCCGCAGGTGCTCATCGAGAGCCGCATCGTGGAGGCCAGCACCACGTTCAGCCGCGAGCTGGGCGTCCAGTGGGGTGGTCAGGCGCGGGCTTCCGCGGCCACCGGCAACAGCACGGGCCTCATCTTCCCCAACTCGCTGGCGGTCACGGGCGCGGCGGGCGGAGTGGCGGGCGCTGGCGTGCCGGCGAACCCCAACTTCGCCGTGAACCTCCCCGCCGCCGTGACGACCGGCGCCGGTGGCGCCCTCGGCTTCACCTTCGGTTCGGCCGGAGGCGCGCTGCAGCTCAACCTGCGCCTGTCCGCGGCGGAGACCGAGGGTACGGTGAAGACCATCTCCGCGCCGCGCGTGACGACGCTCGACAACAACACCGCGCGCATCAGCCAGGGTCTGTCCATCCCGTTCAGCCAGACCTCCGCGGGTGGCGTGAACACGACCTTCGTGGAAGCGCGCCTGTCGCTGGAGGTGACGCCGCACATCACCCAGGACGGCAGCATCCTGATGGCCATCAACGCCTCCAACAACCAGCCTGACCCGTCGAACACCGGCGCGAACGGCCAGCCGTCCATCCAGCGCAAGGAGGCCGTCACCCAGGTGCTGGTGAAGGATGGCGACACCACGGTCATCGGCGGCATCTACGTGCGCCGCGGAAGCTCCCAGGCCAATCAGGTGCCCTTCCTGTCGAAGATTCCGGTGCTCGGCTACCTGTTCCGGAACACCACGGAGACGGACGACCGGCAGGAGCTGCTCATCTTCATCACGCCGCGAATCCTCAACCGGCAGACCATCGCGCAGAGCCTCTAAGGCGCTGTTCCATGTCAGGAGAGCGTTTCCTCATGAAGCCTTTCTACATCGCAGCACTCCTCGCGCTGGGACCGGTCGCGTGCGTCGACTCCACGCCGGCCCTCCAGGTCCTCACCGTGGCGCCGCCGGACACGGACTGCGTCATCCCCGACGACGTCGGGCTGCTCCGGGGTTCGGTCAACCTGAGCCTCACGGACAGCTACCTGCTGGGGCTCAACGTGGTCTCCAACCTCCAGGGCAGCGAGGTCCTGGTGGGGGGCAACCCCGTGTCGGACCCGAACAGCCTCAACGTCTACCTCACGGAGGTGGAGTTCAGCTACGCGACGGAGCCCCGGATCAACGTCGAGTCCGAGACGGTCGCCATCTACGGCTCCTTCCCGAGCGCGGACGACGGGCAGCTGCTCATCAACCTCCTGACGACGAAGGCCGCCGAGACGCTCAAGGCGCAGATCGCCGCGGATGCCTCCGTCGAGATGGTCGTGACGATCCAGCTCCACGGGAAGACCACGTCCGGCAGCGAGGTGGATTCGAACGAGGTCAAGTATCCCCTCACGGTGACCAACGAAGCGTTCGCGTGCCCGGACAACCAGGTGCCGGTGGTGCCGGCCGACATCGCCTGCAACCTCATCGGCATGAACGGCGTCGTGCCGGCCTGCGCCGCGCCGCCGACGACGCCCACCCCCTGAGCGGTCCGAACGCCTGGAGTCCCAGTCACCATGTCCTTCCGTACGCACCTCGAGTCGGTGGTCAACCAGGTGGATGGAGCCCTCGCGTGCAGCGTGATGGGTTTCGATGGCATCTCCGTCGACACCTATCAGCGTGAGGAGGCCGGAGACCTCGACCTGGGTGGCGCCTGGGTCGAGTACGCCAACCTCCTCACCCAGCTGCGCCACGCGGCGGAGACGCTCAAGACGGGGGCCGTCAGCGAGGTCAGCGTCAACAGCGACAAGGTGCTGACCGTGATGCGGCTGGTGTCCCCCGAGTACTTCCTGGTGCTCGCGCTGCGCGCGGACGGCAACTTCGGCAAGGGGCGCTATGTGCTCCGCGTGACGGCCCCCAAGGTCGGCGCGGAGCTCTAGGCCCACGCCTGTACAGCAGTCATCCGAGCGACGCACCGCTCCGCAGGTTTCCCCTTCCCATGGAAGGGGCCATGGGCTAGACACCCCCGACTTTTCAAGCTTCCGCAGTTCCGAGTCTGAAGGAGTCGGTCCCCATGGCCGGTGTCATTGATACGTCCGAGTTTCACAACGGTTTGAAGATCGAAATCGATGGCGAGCCGTTCGTCGTCGTCGAGTTTCAGCACGTGAAGCCGGGCAAGGGTTCTGCGTTCGTCCGCACCAAGATCCGCAGCCTGCTCTCCGGCCGCGTCCTGCAGCCGACGCTGAAGTCCGGCGAGAAGGTCGGCAGGCCGGACATCGAAGAGAAGGACATGCAGTACCTGTACGAGCAGGGCGGCGACTACTACTTCATGGACACCCGCTCCTTCGAGCAGACCTTCATCAGCGAGCAGGCGCTGGGGGACTCGAAGAACTTCCTGAAGGAGAACATCAACGCCTCCATCCTGTTCTGGAATGGGAAGGCGATCGCCGTGACGCTGCCCAACTCGGTGGACCTGAAGGTCACCAAGTGCGACCCGGGCGTGCGCGGCGACACCGTGTCCGGCGCCCTGAAGCCCGCCACGCTGGAGACCGGCTTCGTGGTCAACGTCCCCCTCTTCATCAACGAGGGCGACATCCTCAAGATCGACACGCGTGACGGGGGCAAGTACCTCACCCGCGTGGCCACGGCTGGCTAGCACTTCCGACGGGAGGGGACGCGAGCATGGCAACGAAGCGAAAGTCGACGCGGGCCTCCACGCCCGCGAGCGCGCCGGCCCCCGAGGCCTCGCGCGATGCGGGCAACACGTCGCTGGACGTGGAGGCCCTGCGGGAGATCGTCAACATCCTCGAGGCCTCGGACGTGACGAGGCTGGTGTGGAAGCGCGGGGAGGAGAAGCTCTTCATCCGCCGCGGCCACGCCCCGGAGACGACCATCGTCCACCACGCGGCGCCCGCGCCCGTGTCCGTGGGCCCGGCCGTCGAGTACACCGCGCCGGCCGCCCCGCGCGTGGCCGCCGCCCCCGTGGCGGCGCCCGCTCCGGCCCCCGCGGCGGAGAAGGCCGCGGAGAAGCCCGGCCACCTGGTGTCGAGCCCCTTCGTCGGGACGTTCTACCGGACGCCCGCACCCGACCAGCCCCCGTTCGTCGACGTGGGCGCGGTGGTGAAGAAGGGCCAGGTGCTCTGCATCATCGAGGCGATGAAGTTGATGAACGAAATCGAGTCCGAGGTCTCTGGCCGCGTGGTGGAGATCCTCGTGGAGAACGGCCGCCCGGTGGAGTTCGGTCAGGCGCTGTTCCGTATCGAGCCGGCCTGATGTGGTGCTCGCGCCTCCCGCCTTCCCGGCGGGCGGCGCGCTCCGTTGGACCGCTGCCGCAGGAGACACGCCCGTGTTCAAGAAGGTGCTCATCGCCAACCGCGGGGAGATTGCCCTGCGGGTCATCCGCGCCTGCCGGGAATTGGGGATCGCCACGGTGGCGGTGCACTCCACGGCGGACGCCAACGCGCTCCACGTCCGCTTCGCGGACGAGTCGGTGTGCATCGGTCCGCCGGCTTCCAAGGAGAGCTACCTCAACGTCCCGCAGCTCTTGTCCGCCGCTGAAATCACCCGCGCGGACGCCATCCACCCGGGCTACGGCTTCCTGTCGGAGAACGCCGAGTTCGCGGAGGTGTGCGAGAACTGCAAGATTCGCTTCATCGGTCCGCGCCCGGAGATGCTGCGGCTGATGGGCAACAAGGTCCGCGCCCGCCAGGCGGCGCGCGAGGCGGGCCTGCCGCTGCTGCCGGGCAGCCCCGGCACGGTGAAGGACCCGCGCGAGGCGGAGGCGTTCGCCCGCGAGATCGGCTTCCCCGTCATCCTCAAGGCGGCCGCGGGTGGCGGCGGCAAGGGGATGAAGATCGTCCGCGAGCCGAGCGCGCTGGCCCAGGCCTTCGCCACGGCGCAGGCGGAGGCGGTGGCCTCGTTCGCCAACGGCGACCTCTACATCGAGCGGTACGTGGAGAAGCCGCGCCACATCGAAATCCAGATTGTCGCGGACGAGCACGGCAACATCATCCACCTCAACGAGCGCGAGTGCTCGGTGCAGCGCCGGCACCAGAAGCTCATCGAGGAGAGCCCGTCGCCGGCGCTCACGCCGGAGCTGCGCAAGCGCATGGGCGAGGTGTCCGTCCAGGCGATGCAGAAGCTGCGCTACAACAACGTGGGGACCATCGAGTACCTGCTCGACGAGCGCGGCGAGTTCTACTTCATGGAGATGAACACGCGCATCCAGGTGGAGCACCCGGTGACGGAGCTCGTCACGGGCATCGACCTGGTCCGCGAGCAGATCCGCATGGCCTACGGCCACCCCCTGCGCTTCAAGCAGGAGGACATCCAGATTCGCGGGCACGCCATCGAGTGCCGCGTCAACGCCGAGGACCCCATCACCTTCGCGCCGTGGCCGGGGAAGATCACCGGCTACAGCGTCCCCGGTGGCTACGGGGTGCGCGTGGACTCGGGGGCGTACGAGAACTACACGGTGCTGCCGTACTACGACAGCCTGCTGGCCAAGCTCATCGTCCACGCGGAGGACCGCGAGACGGCCATCCGCCGGATGCAGCGGGCGCTGGGCGAGTACGTGGTGGAGGGCATCCGCACCAACATCCCGTTCCACCGGGCCGCACTGGTGGAGGAGTCGTTCCAGGAAGGCAACTACGACACGCGCTTCGTGGAGCGGTTGCTGGCCAGTGAGACCGGGACGCGGCGCTTGAAGAAGGCCGTGGAAGAAACGCCGTAGCGCACGTCCGCCTACCGTGGCGTTCCCGCCCGTGGGGCGGGCATGCGAGCAGGTGATCTGGCACCGGGGGGAGCCGGGCTGTTTCTTGACCCGCGTTGGAGGATTCCGTTAGCCTCCGACTCTCCCCCCTTTTGAAGATAGAAACCCGCGAAGTTCCAAGGGGTTTCGGCCTGCCGGAAGCCCACGCTCGATGGACAAGAACAAGATCATCGAAGCCGCCGCGAAGCTGGTCGCGAAGGGCGCCTACGACAAAGCCATCAAGGAGTACCAGAAGGTCCTGGAGGTCGACCCGAAGGACATCCGGGTGCTCCAGAAGATGGGGGAACTGTACCAGAAGAAGAACGACAACGCCCAGGCGGCGCACTTCTTCACCAAGGTCGCGGAGAGCTACTCCTCCGACGGGTTCTTCCTCAAGGCCGTCGCGCTCTACAAGCAGGTCCTCAAGCTCAATCCGAACCTCCTGGAGGTGAACCTCAAGCTGGCGGAGCTCCACCAGCAGCTCGGGCTGATGTCCGAGGCGATGGCCTACTTCCAGATCGTGGCCAACCACTACGACAAGGCGGGCGACACGAAGGCGTCGCTCGATACCTTGAAGAAGATGGTGGATCTCGACCCGGAGAACGTGGCGTCGAAGATCAAGCTGGCCGAACTCTACGCGCGCGAGAACATGACTCGCGAGGCCATCCAGGAGTTCAAGCGCGCCGCCGAGTACCTCAAGCGCAACAACCGCGGCGACGACTGGGGCCGCGTCGCGGAGCGCCTGTCCACGCTCGAGCCGGACAACCTCCCGCTCGCCAAGGAGCTGGCGTCCTCGTACCTGCAACGCGGTGACCAGAAGCGCGCCCTGGCCAAGCTCCAGGTGTGCTTCAAGGCGGACGGCCGCGACGTGGAGACGCTGTCGCTCCTGGCGCAGGCGTTCCAGGGGCTGGGCCAGACCTCCAAGACGGTGTCCGTCTACAAGGAACTGGCGAAGATCCACCAGGAGCGCGGCCGCGCCACGGAGGCCGAGGCCGTCTGGACGCAGATCGAGGTGTTGGATCCGCAGGACCCGGACCTGCTGGCGCGCCGCGCGCCCGTGGCCGCTCCCGCCGCGCCGCAGCCCGTCTCCCGTCCCGCGCCGCAGCCCCAGGCCGCGCCGGCCGCCGCGCAACCCGCGCCGCAGCCCCAGGTCGCGCAGCCCGCGCCGGCGCCCGTCGCCGCGCCGCAGCCCGCCTCGGGCCTGGGCCGCGAGCAGCTGTCGAAGCTGCTGACGGAGACGGACGTCTACGTGAAGTACGGGCTCCACGACAAGGCGCTGGAGCACCTGCGGAAGATCTTCTCCGTCGACCCGGAGAACCTGGACGCGCACGAGAAGGCGTATCAAATCTACGTCGCGTCGGGGAACACGGCGCAGGCGAGCGAGCAGCTGCTCAACGTGCTGCGCCTGTGCACGCGCAACGCGGACTCGACGCGCGCGCAGCCCTACCTGGCGACCATCCTCCAGCAGAACCCGTCCCACCCCGAGGTCCCGGCGTTCCTGTCGGTGCTGCGCGTGGAGGGGCCGGTGGCCGCGGCGCCCGCCGCGAGCGTGGTGGAGTCGGTGGGCGAGGACGCCATCCTCGTCGACTCCAGCGACGACGAGATCCTCGTCGCGCCGCCGCCCGAGGACGCGCTGCTGCATCCGCCGGGGGACGAGCTGGCGCTGGCCACGCTCCCGTCGAGCGACGCCGACGAGGTCATCGACGACGAGGGCGACGCCACCGTCGTCAGCGAGGAGGCGCTGGTCGGCGAGGCCATCACCTCCGGCGAGCACGAGGTCTACGACGCGCCGTCCCCCGAGGACCTGGCCGCGGACGCCGCGGACGAGACGCTCGTCTCCGACGACGGGCTGATGTTGACGGACGAGCCCGGCATGCTGGCCTCGGACGACGAGCCGCTCGTGTCCTCGGGCGACTTCGGCGACGAGCCGATGGCCGCGCTGGGGGACGAGTCCGACGACGTGGCCACGTCGACGTCGCTGGAGGCGCTGTCGCTCGGCGACGACGACGCGCCCCCGCCCACCATGGTGCGCGCGCCCACGCGGGCGCTGCTCCAGGAGGCCGCGCCCAACACGCGCAAGCAGCCCTCGCTGCGCGAGGAGGCGCCGCTGGACGTGGACGAGGTGCCCACGCGGGTGGGCATCGCGCCGCTGGACGCCTCCGAGCTCGAGGACTTCGAGGAGGAGTCCGCGGAGCTGTCCTCGTTCGAGGAGCCCGTCGCGCAGGAGCTGCCCGGCTTCGAGATGCCGTCGCTGGGCGACCCCCTCGAGGACGAGGAGGAGCCCACCGCGTCGCACGCCGTCGCGGTGGTGGAGGAGGTCGCCGAGGCGGCCGAGTCCGACTTCTCCGCCGTGGAGGAGCCAGAGCCCGTGGTCGAGGAGGCCGCGGCCGGTGGCGAGGACGAGGAGGAGCCGGCGTCCGAGGAGTGCGACGAGGCCGCCTTCTTCCTGGACCAGGGGCTGCTCGAGGAGGCGCGGGAGATCCTCGAGACGGTGATGATCGCCTTCCCGGGCCACGTGCGCGCCGCCGAGCTGATGGAGCGGCTGGAGGCGCAGGAGGCCAGCGGTGGCGCGGCGGAGGAGGCCGAGGCCTCTCACGAGCCCATCACGGTTCCCTCCGTGCAGCCGGTGACGGGCGGGGAGGGCGAGCGCGACGCATTCGACCTGGCGGCGGAGCTGGCCGGGGAGATCGACAACCTCGGCGACGACGCCGCGGCCGCCAGCCCGGCGGAGGACGACTTCCAGTACTCGGTGGAGGAGGTCTTCTCCGAGTTCAAGAAGGGCCTCGCGAAGGTGGTGAAGCCCGAGGACGTGGACACGCACTACGACCTGGGCATCGCCTACAAGGAGATGGGCCTGCTGGACGACGCGCTCCACGAGTTCGAGGTGGCGCGCCAGGGCTGCGTGGGCACCAAGCGCGAGCTCGACTGCGTCACCATGATGGGCATGCTGCACCTGCTGCGCGGCGACGCGCAGGCGGCGGTCCAGACGTTCCGCGAGGGCATGGCGAACACGCACGCCACGGGTGAGGCGGCGAAGGCGCTCGGCTTCGAGCTGGCGGGTGCCTGGGAGGCGGCGGGCGAGCCGGGCAAGGCCCTGTTCCACTTCCAGCGCGTGGCGGCGATGGACGCGAAGTACCGCGACGCGGGCGCGCAGGTGTCGCGGCTGGCCGCCGTCGCCGAGCCCGAGGACGATCCGCTCCCGTCCGCGACGTCCGTGGCCGTGAATGGCTCCAAGTCCACCGGTGCCGCCGGCGCTTCGGCGGTGGCGAATCCCCCGGTGCCAGCGGCCGGCGCGCCCAAGGCGCGCAAGGTCGGTTACGTGTAGTTGCCCCCGAGGTCCGGCGAGCCCATGACGACCTACCTCGACTTCTTCGACCTCACCCAGGAGCCGTTCTCCAACGCTCCGGTGAGCCGCTTCTACTACAACTCCGCGCAGCACTCGCAGGCGCTCACCCGGCTGATGCACGCGGTGAGCTACATGAAGGGCCTGTCCATCCTCGTCGGCGACATCGGCGCGGGGAAGACGACGCTGGCCCGCCGGATGCTCGATTCGCTGCCCGAGTCCGAGTACGAGGCCGCGCTGCTGGTCATCATCCACTCGGGCATCACCGCCAACTGGCTGTTGCGGCGCATCGCGCTCCAGCTGGGCGTGGAGAACCCGGCGCAGGAGAAGCTGGCCCTGCTGTCGCAGCTGTACCAGCGGCTGCTGCAAATCTACGAGTCCGGCAAGAAGGCCGTCGTCCTCATCGACGAGGCGCAGATGCTGGAGACGCGGGAGCTGATGGAGGAGTTCCGCGGCCTGCTCAACCTCGAGGTGCCGGAGCGCAAGCTCATCTCCTTCGTGTTCTTCGGCCTGCCGGAGATCGAGAAGAACCTCAAGCTGGACCCGCCGCTCGCCCAGCGCGTGGCCATGCGCTACAAGCTCGAGCCCTTCACCGCCGAGTCGACCGAGGCGTACATCAAGCACCGGCTGCGGCTGGCGGGCTGCCCGCGCATGCCCTTCACGCCGGAGGCGCTGCTCGCGGTGCACCAGCACTCGTCCGGCTCGCCGCGCGTCATCAACACGCTCTGCGACAACGCCCTGTTCGAGGCCTTCCTGGCGCGCTCGGAGACGGTCTCCGACGAGCTGGTGCATCGCATCGGAAAGAACCTGGGACTGCAGGGCATCAACTCGGCCGTCACCCCAGCAGGCGAGGGAGCGTCCGCGCCCGCCACGTCGCTGCCCCGGGCGTCGAATAACAAGCTCGACCTCGCGGAGATCGACCGCTACCTGGAAGGCCTGGGTAAGCTCTAGGGGCTTTGGCCACACAGAGCCGCAAGGGTGCGCTCCGGGCGCTGCTGCTCGTGCTCCTCGTCCTGTCGGGGAGTGTGCTGGCGTTGCGCATGCCGGAGACGTGGGAGGTGGCGTGCACGGTGGCGCGCCGGCACCTGCCAGACGTGCTGGGCATGGACGTGGGCATCGGCCGCTGTGAGCTGGACCCGCTGGGCTCGCGGGTGTTGGTGCACGGCTTCTCGCTGTTCCCGCCCGGCTCCGACACGCCGCTGGTGGCGGCGGACCTGGCGGAGGTGCAGTTCGGCTTCCTGCGGCCCCTCACCGGGCGCCTGTCGCTGGCGCGCGTGAAGGCCGTGCGCCCCCGCGTGACGTTGGACCTGGCGACACCCTCGACGGACCCCGCGAAGCCGCCCGCGGGGTGCTTCCTGGACCCGCTGGCGCACGTGCGCGTGTCGAGCCTGGACATCTCCGGCGCGGAGCTGCGGCTGGCGCTGCCGGGGGGCCGGCGCGTGGAGGTGACGGACCTGGACGTGCGCTGGGTGGAGCGCTGGGGCGTCATCGAGCTGGACGCGGAGGCGCGGCACGGGCTGGTGCGGCTGGGGCCGGACGGGCGCGAGCTGGTGCTCCAGCAGTTCGTGTTCGCCGGAGGCGTGGACCCGGACGAGGCGGCGCTGGAGCTGGAGCGCGCGGAGGTGTCGCTCGACGACATCACCACGACGGTGTCCGGCCGCGTGGACTCGCTGTGCCAGCCGCAGCTCGCGCTCGACGCGCAGGTCTTCCTGCCGCTGCGCACGCTGTCCCAGGCGAAGCTGTTGCCCAAGCGCGCCACCGGGCACCTGTGGAGCCGCGTGTCCATCGCCGGCAGCCCGGAGTCGCCCGCGGTGTCGCTGGAGCTGTCCGGCAGCGGGCTCGGCTACGACCGCTTCGGCCCCGCCAACGTCACCGCGCGCCTGTCCTATGCCGGCGACGAGGTCCGGGTGGAGGAGTTGGTGGTGCCGGTGGGCGCGGGCACCGTGCGCGCCTCCGGCAAGCTGGGGCTGGGGCCGCTGTTGCCGCTGGAGGTGACGCTCGAGACGAAGGATGCGTCGCTGGGCCGCATCCTGGACAAGGCGGGCGTGAAGGGCTCCTGGGTGGACTTCCCCGCCACGCTCGACGCGCAGCTGTCCGGCAACCTGCTGCCGCGCTTCTCGTTGTCCGGTCCGTTGGACCTGCGTACCGGCCGCTTCGTCCTGGCCACGCGCGCGTATGACGCGCCCACGTCGGACGGTCTCACCATCCTGGAGTTCGACAAGGGGCGCGCGCAGGCGCAGGTGCGCATCCAGGCGGACCGCGTGTCCTTCAACCACATCACCGCGGACTCCGGGCGCTCGCGGGTCCAGGGGGACGTGGGGCTGCTCATCGGCAACGGGCTGGGCCTGGACATCCATGGCCAGGGCGACCTCGACCTGGCGGACTTCGGGCACATCGCCGGGCTGAAGTGGGCGGGGCGGGGCAGCGCCACGTACGCGATCACCGGCCCCGCCTCGCAGGTGAAGGTGGAGTCGAGCCTGTCGTTCCGCGACTTCGTCTTCTGGAACCTGGCGCTGGGCGTGTTGCAGGGGAAGTTGGGCTACCACGACGGCGTGCTGTCCTTCCCGTCCTTCACCGGCCAGAAGGGGCGCACGCAGTACTACGGCAAGGCGGCGGTGGGCTTCGGCCGGCTCTTGAACCTGCGCCTCGAGGTGAACGTCCCGCAGGGGCGCACCGAGGACCTGGTCGACGTGGTGGCGGGGCTCAGCCCGTCGCTGGCGGTGATGCAGGGCACGCTGGGGGGCACGGCCTCCGGGCGCGTGGAGGTGGACAGCCCGGTGGAGCGGCTGGAGGGGCTGGTGGCCTTCGACGTGAAGGACACCACGTACTACGGCCGCCGCATGGGCGACGGGGCCGCGCGCCTGCGCTTCGTCGACGGCAAGGCCATGGTGCTCGAGCGCACGGTGCTGACGGGGCCGCTGGGGCGCACGTGGGCCGAGGGGACGCTGTGGTTCGCGGGCGGGCTCGACTACCGCTTCGGCGGAGAGGACCTCTCGCTGGCGGAGACGGTGGGGCCGGAGCTCGCGGGGCGCATGGGCATCCAGGGCGCCATGGTGATGGACGGCGTGGTGTCCGGGACGTCGGACGTGCCCGTGGTGGACGTCACGCTGAAGGCGCCTCGCGTCACCTTCGCGTCGCGCAGCCTGGGCGCCATGGACCTCACCGGGCGGCTGGTGGGCAAGGACTTCGAGGTCTGGGGGCGGCCCTTCCAGGACGCCCACGGCCGGGTGCGGATGAAGGTCCAGGACGCGTGGCCCTATGACGCGACGCTGTCGCTGGCGCTGCCGGAAATCCAACCCCTGTTGCCCCAGGACCCGCTGTGGGCGGGCGTGTCGGGTTCGGTGTCCGGTTCGCTGACGGCCTCCGGCCCCCTGATGGAGCCGCTGCTGGCGCGCGTGCGCGCCACCGTGGACAAGCTCGCGTTGTCGCGAGGCGAGCTGCGCGGCGCGAACGCGGGCCCCGTCGCGTTGACCTATGAAAAGGAGCGGCTGGACGTGCAGCCCTTCCGCTTCGTCGGTCCCTACGTCGACCTGACGCTCGGCGGCTGGATGACGACGCGCGGGAGCATCGGCGGGACGATGCGCGGCGGCGGGGACGTGCGGTGGGTGGAGTCGCTGGCGCCGGCGATGGTGGAGCGCGCCACGGGGCGCTTCACCGTGGACGCGGAGGCCTCCGGCACGTGGGCCTCGCCCTCCCTGCTGGGGTCGGCGGAGCTGCTCGACGCGCGCCTGGCGCTGCGGGACTTCCCCGTCAACATCCGGGGCCTGTCCGGCCGGTTGGAGATGACCGGCCAGCGCGTGCTGCTGGAGCACCTCCAGGGGCACCTCAACGAGGGCCGGGTGTCCGCGCGCGGCGACGTGCGGCTGGAGCGCTTCCTGCCCCAGCGGCTGGGCCTCACCGTGCAGCTCGACGAGGTGCCCTACCGGCTCACGGAGGACCTGCCCGCGACCTTCTCCGGGCTGCTCCAGGTGGTGGGCCCGCCCCGGGGCTTCACCGTCACCGGCGGCCTGGACATCGTCCGCATGCGCTACTCGAAGGCCCTGGACGTGGAGTCGCTGCTCAAGTCGCTCCAGAAGCGCGCGCCCGTGCTCGCGCCCGCGTCGAGCGTGGCCCTGGGCGAGCAGCAGAAGCCCTGGGTCATCTGGGATGTGAACGTCCACTTCGGGGACGTGCGCGTGGACAACAACCTCGCCAAGGCGCGGATGCTCGGCGACGTGCGCCTGACGGGGACGGACGCGCGGCCGGGCCTGCTGGGGCGGGTGGAGCTGGCGGAGGGCAGCCAGGCGTTCTTCCGCAACAACCCGTTCACCATCAGCCAGGGGCAGATGGAATTCCAGGACGCCACCAGCCTGGAGCCCGTCTTCGAGGTGCAGGCCCAGACGCAGGTGCGCGAGTACCTGGTGAAGCTGCACGCGTTCGGCAAGCCCACCGACCCGCAAATCCTCCTGTCCTCGGAGCCGGCCCTCGTCGAGGGCGACATCGTCTCCCTGTTGACGTTGGGGTTCACCTCGTCGGACCGTGAAACGGCGGCCTCGGCGGGCGCCGGCCTTGCGGCCGAGGCCTTCTTCAACGCGTCGGGCCTGGACCGGCAGGTCCAGCGTTTCCTGCCCAGCAACCCGGTGCTCCGGGACCTGTCTCTCCAGATTTCCACCACCTACAACGACGCCACCCGACAGGCGGAGCCGACCGCACAACTGGAGTCGAAGTTCCTGAGCGAGCAGCTTAAGATCGGCATGACGCAACCGGTGAGTGGGCGCGGAACGCGGGCGCGCGCCGAGTACCGCTTCGACGACCGACTTTCCGCGCAGGCCCAGTGGGACAACGAGAACACCGAAGCCTCGTTTGGCAACCTCGGGCTCGAGCTGAAGCTGAGCTGGGAGGTGGAGTAGCCCGCGCCCTGGTGGCGCTGGCCCTGGTGGCGTGTGTCCTCATGCCGGGCGCGTCGCGCGCGCAGGAGGGCGCGGCGGTGGTGGGGGTGGAGCTGCACCTGCCGGGAGGCGTGGACGCGGCGGGGCTCAGCGACCTGGTGCTGGTGCGCAAGGGGCAGCACCTGTCGCCGGGCGCGGTGCGCCGGTCGGTGGAGCGGCTGTGGGCCACGGGGCGCTTCGCGGACGTGGTGGTGCGTCAGGTGGAGGCGGAAGGGGGTGTGCGGCTGGTGTTCCAGCTCACGCCCGTGTCGCGGCTGGCGCGCCTGCGCTTCGATGGGAACTCCGTGTTGTCGGACGGGGAGCTGCTGGAGGCCAGCGGCCTGCTCGAGGGCGGTCCGCTGGACGCGGAGGAGCTGGAGGGCGCGGTGACGTCCGTGCTCCAGGCCTACCAGCGCAAGGGCTACGACTCCGTGAAGGTGACGGCGCGGCAGGAGCCGGTGACGGAGGGCATCGCGGTCTCGCTCCTCGTCGAGGAGGGCGTGCCCACGCGCGTGCGGCAGCTGAGCTTCACGGGCAGCCCGGGGCAGCCGTTGCCCCGGTTGATGGAGGTGCTCGACCTGGCGCCCGGCGCCGTCTTCGACCGCGCGCGGCTGGACGCGGGGCTGGAGCGGCTGAGGGCGCTGCTGCGGGAAGAGGGGCACTGGCGCGCGCAGGTGGGCACGCCCCTGGTGCTGGTGGAGGGGAGCGCGGCGACGGTGGCCATCCCGTTGTCCGCGGGGCCGCGCTACTCGCTGCGCTTCCACGGCAACCGCCGCTTCCCGACGACGCTGCTGGAGCACGTGCTGGCGTACGACGTCGCGGAGCCCCTCGACGAGGTGGTCGCCGGCCGCCTGGCCCGCCGCGTCGAGTCCTTCTATCGCTTCCGTGGCTTCCACGACGTGAGGGTGCGGCCCCGCGAGGTGGTGCGCCCGGACGGCGAGGTGGCCGTGCTGGCCTTCGACGTGGACGAGGGGGCGCGCCTGCGCGTGTCCGAGGTGCGCTTCCATGGCAACACGGAGCTGGACGACGAGACGCTGCGCACGACGTTGACGGAGCGCATCCGGGCGGGAGAGTCCCTGCCGGAGCTGGACCTGCGCCTGTCGGACGACCCGCTCGACGCCGAGGGGCGGCATGGCCGCTCCCGCGCGTCCTCGGAGCCCCCGCCGGACCCCTCCACGGTGTTCGTGGAGGACGCGTGGCTGGAGGCCGTGGACGTGATGAACGAGGCCTACCGCGAGCGGGGCTACCTCTCCGCGGTGGTGTCGTTCCGGGGCCTGACGGTGGACGCGGTGACGCACACGGCCGTGGCGGACTTCGACATCGAGGAGGGGCCTCGCGCGAGGGTGTCGGAGGTCCGATACGAGGGCCTCCCGTCGGGCATGGCGGTCGCCCTCCTGCGGGTGGGGGCGCGCGTGCGGCAGGGGCTGCCGCTGAGCTTCGAGGCCGTGGAGGCGGCGCGCGTGGCGCTGGAGCGCGCGTTGGGGCTGCGCGGCTACATCTTCGCGAAGGTCACCACGGAGTCGTCGGTCGGGGAGGACGGACAGGCGGCGCGCGTGGTGTTCCGCGCCGACGCGGGGCCCCAGGTGAGGGTGGGCAAGGTCCTCATCCAGGGGCTGACGCGCACGGACCCGGACCTCATCCTGGCCAACCTGGCCCTGGAGGAGGGCAAGCCGCTGGTGATGTCGGCGCTGACGGACGGCCAGCGGCGCCTGGCGAGGCTCGGGTTGTTCCGGCAGGTGGACGTGGCCCTCGCGGACCCGACGCGGCGCGAGTCCTCCAAGGACATCGTGGTGTCGGTCCAGGAGCGTCCGCGCCTGGATGGCGAGGTATCCGCGGGCTACTTCCTCGTCGACGGTCCGCGCATCGCCCTGGATACGGCCTACCGCAACCTGGACGGGCTGGGGTTGAGCCTCCTGGCGCGCGGCAAGGTGAACTACGCGGGCTGGAGCGCGGACGCGCTGTCGAGGGACCGGCGCATCGCGTGCCAGCAGTCCGGCGGCGCGGCCTCCGCGGGCTGTGACGTGGAGCTCCAGGGGCTCAACGCCCTGGGCGGGCGCGGCAACCTGGCGCTCGCGCAGCCGCGCCTGTTCTTCCTGCTGCCCTTCGAGGTGGGTGCGCGCCTGGACCTGATTGGCGAGCGCGTCCACCGGCCGTCGTATGTGTCCACGCGGTTCGCCGCCGCCGCCGCGCTCGACTGGGCGGTGGCGTCCTGGTTCAACGTCTCCCTGTCGTACGAAGTGGAGAACAACCGGCTGCGCTCGCGCGCGGGTGTGCTGGAGTTGTTGAACCGCGCGGACCAGGAGCGGCTGCGCTACCCGTTCGGAGACTTCACGCTGCACTCGCTGCGGCCCTCGCTCACGCTGGACTTCCGCGACGACCCGGCCAACCCCCGCCGGGGCATCGTGTTCGTCGGCAGCGCGGAGTTCACCCGAGGCATCAGCGTGAACCCCACGGACGTGGCGGGCAACCCGGTGTCGGCCTTCCCCATCAACGGCGTGAAGCTGTCGAGCAGCCTGAGTGGCTACGTGCCGCTGGGGCGGCGGTCGAGCCTCGCGCTGTCGGCCCGCGCGGGCACCATGGTGCCGTTGGAGGCGGACGCGCAGACCATCGGCTCCAAGCTGTTCTACCTGGGTGGGTCGTCGAGCCTGCGCGGCTTCCGCGAGGACGGCGTGCTGCCCGAGGACGTGCGCGAGGCGTTGCACCAGCGCGTGCGCGACTGTCGCTCGCTCATCACCCCTTCGGGTTGCTCGGCGGAGCTCAAGGCCGTGCTCGCGGGGCAGGTGCCGGCGAGCCAGGGCGGCGAGCTCTTCACGTTGGGCAAGGCGGAGCTGCGGCTGCCCGCGTTGACGTCGGTGGACCTGGGGCTCTTCGTGGAGGCGGGCAACCTGTGGCTGGACCGGGCGAAGTTCGAGCCCTGGCGGCTGCGGTACGCGACGGGCGTGGGGCTGCGCTACGTGACGCCCGTGGGCCCGCTGGCCTTCGACGTGGGCTTCAACCTGGACCCGGACGAGGAAGTGAACGAGGCGCGGACGCAGTTCCACTTCAGCATCGGCACGTTCTGAGGAGGCGACATGCGCGTGCGGGGATGGATGGCGGCTGGGATGCTGGCGGTGGTGTCGCTGGCCGGGTGTCGGCACTCGGAGACGGCGGCCCAGAAGCCGGAGCGTCCCAAGTGGATGCCGCCGGAGGGGACGTGTCCGAAGGGGTCGCTGGTGCAGATGGAGCGGCTGGGCCTGAAGCCGGGGGACAAGGTGCCCGTCATCGTGGACGCCATCCAGGACCACCCGGGGCCGGCCCGCTACAACTACAGCTTCGTCATCGCCCTGCCGCGCGAGGAGGGCGAGAAGATGCTGCCCGGGGCGCGCATCGGCGGGCGGCTCTACGTGACGAAGCACCGCGTCTTCGGCCGGTACGACCGCATCTTCCTCCCGGAGAGCGGCGCCATGTCCGTGCCCTTCTGCGGCATCCTGCTGGACGCCCGGTGGGACCGTGATGGCGAAGGGCTGATTGCCTACCCGAGCCCCATGAAGGGCTTCTCCGTGGTGCAGGACAACACCGGCGTCATCCTGGTGGTGGACGCGTACCCATAGCCGCGTGGGCCGGCGGTGTGGCCGCGCGTGAGGTACAGTCGTTGTTGTGTTCTACGCGTGCGTCCGTGCCGTGGTGGCGATGTGCCTGCGGCTCTTCTACCGGGTGAAGGTGAACGCGCCCGGCGCCTCGCCCGAGGGGCCCGTGCTCTTCGTGGGCAACCACCCCAATGGCCTCATCGACCCGGGGCTCGTCTTCATCCTCACCCGCCGGAAGGTGACGTTCCTCGCCAAGGCGCCCCTGTTCCGCATGCCCGTCATCGGCTGGCTGCTGAAGGGCCTGGACGCGCTGCCGGTGTACCGCAAGCAGGATGACCCGACGAAGATGGGGGGCAACGAGGGCACCCTCGAGGCCGCCAAGGGCGCGCTCGTGCAGGGGCGCGCCATCACCATCTTCCCCGAGGGCAAGAGCCACTCCGAGCCCGCGCTCGCGGAGCTGAAGACGGGCGCGGCGCGCATCGCGCTGAGCGCCGCGAGGCAGGGCGCCCCGGTGCGCATCGTCCCCGTGGGCCTGACCTACGCGCAGAAGCACGTCTTCCGCAGCGAGGTCCTCATCGACGTGGGCGCCGCCATCGACGTCGCCACGTTCCTCCCGGAGGACCCCGCCGCCGAGCAGGACGCAGTGCGCGCGCTCACCGAGCGCATCGCGGAGGGGCTGCGCGGCGTCACGTTGAACCTGACGCAGTGGGAGGACCTGCCGCTGGTGCAGCTGGCCGAGCAGCTCTACTCCTTCCGCCAGGGTGGACCGCTCGACGCGGAGCGCCTGCGGTTGTGGGCCCGGGGCGTCCAGCTCTTCCGCGCCAGCGAGCCCGAGCGCTTCGAGATCCTGCGCGCGCACCTGGCCGCCTTCCAGCGGCGCCTGTCGCTGGTGCATGCGGGCGGGCCGGAGGCCCTCGCGCTGGTCTACCGCCCGGGCAACGTGGTGCCATTCGTGGTGAAGAACCTGCTGGCGCTGGTGTTGGGGCTGCCGCTGTTCGCCCTGGGCGTGCTGCTCTTCGGGCTGCCCTATCAGGCGCCCCGGCTCGCCAGCCGCAAGGCGGAGCTGGACGTGCAGGCCACGGTGAAGTTCCTCACCGGCTTCGTGGTGGGGCTGCTCTGGTGGGCGGGCCTCACCGTGGCCGCGGCCACGTGGGGCGGGTGGGTGTGGGGCCTGGGGACGTTGCTGGCCGTGCTGCCCCTGGCGCTCTTCACGCTCTACTTCTCCGAGCGCTGGGAGGGCCTCAAGCGCGACATCGACGTCTTCTTCCTGCTGGGCAACCGCGCCCGCCTCAAGGCCCTGCTGCTCGTCGAGGGCGAGCGGCTCGCGTCGGAGGTGGAGCGGCTGGCGGGGGAGTACCGGCCCCTGCTCGACGCGTCCGTCAGGCGCTGACGCGCTCCCGGGGCACGGCCTCGCGGAACAGCCTGGCGCCCACCAGCAGCGCCACGCCACCCAACAGCACGGGCAGGGCGTTCACCGCGATGGCGGTGTGCAGCGTCGCCGCGTCCGCGATGTTGCCGATGAGCGTGGGCGAAATCGCGTCCCCGAGCAGGTGGATGCACAGGACGTTGAGGCCCATGGCGAAGGCGCGGAAGGCGGGCGGCACGCAGTTGACGATGGCGGCGTTGATGGGCCCGCTGTTGAGGAAGATGAGGAACTGGGCCATGCCGATGGCGGCGAACGTCGGGCCCACGTCCTTCAGGTTGACGGCGAGGTACATGCACGGCGCCGCGAGCAGCAGGCCGATGCCGGACATCCACAGCCCGCCGCCCTCGCGCTTCTTGTCCAGCCGGTCCCCGAGCCAGCCGCCCGCCACCGTGCCCAGCAGGCCCGCGACGGCGGTGATGGCGCCGAAGAGGAAGCCGGAGCTGTCCGCGCTCATGCCGCGCTCGCGCACCAGGTACGTGGGCATCCAGAAGCCCAGGCCGCCGATGGAGAACGTCATCAGCGTGTAGCCCGCCGTCACCGCCCAGAAGGCCGCGTTGCGCGCCAGGCCCTTCAGGCCCACGAGGAAGGGCAGCTTCACCTCCGCGTCCGGCCCGTCCATGGCGCCTCGCTGGGGCTCGGGCATGAAGAAGGCGAGGGCGCCCAGCAGCAGGCCGGGCACGCCGCCCGCGAAGAAGGCCACGTGCCACGAATACTTCTGCGTCAGCCAGCCGCCCAGGCCATAGCCCGCGGCGGCTCCGACGGGGATGGCGATGTAGAAGAACGCCAGCATGCGCGTGCGCTGCTCGCGCGGGTACAGGTCGGAGATGATGCTCGGGGCGACCGCGCCGTAGCCCGCCTCGCCGATGCCAATCACCGCCCGGGCGACGAGCAGCGCGGCGAAGGACGTGGCCAGCCCGCTGGCGCCCGTGGCCAGGCTCCACAGCAGCACGCCGCCGGCCACCAGCAACCGCCGGGGATAGCGGTCCCCGAGGAAGCCGCCCAGCGGCGAGGCCAGCATGAACACCACGATGAACATGGTGCCCAGCAGGCCGGACTGCGTGTCGTTGATGCCGAACTCCTGCTGGATGCCCGGCAGGGCCACCGCGACGATGTACCGGTCCAGGTAGTTGACCAGGTTGATGAGCGTCAGCACCAACAGCGCGAACCCGGCGTTCGCGGCGGGCGCCGTGGGGGTGGCGGGAGCGGCCGTCATGGTGGACAGGCTCATGAGCGGGCGGCCCCGGCGCCGAAGCGGTGCGCGAGCAGACCCCACCGCAGGCCCCGGTCACTCACCCGGCACGAGTCGAGCCCCAGGGCCTTCACGGCCTCCAGGAGGATGAGCGCCCCTGCGGGGATGACGTCCGCGCGCTTGGGCTGCATGCCCGGCAGCGCGCGGCGCTCCTCGAGGGGGCGGTGGCACAGCCGGTCGACCAGCGCGGACAGCTCGCCCACCGACAGCGTCCCGCCGTGCACGGCCTCCGCGTCATACGGGTCGATGGCGTGCTGGACGGCGTACACCGTCGTCACCGTGCCGGCCACGCCCACCAGCACGGCGCCCGGGGGCGGAGGGGGCAGGGCCTTGAACGTCTCCCGCAGGTGCGCCTCGACGCGCGCGCGGTCCTCGGCGGACATCGGGTCTGAGCGCACGAAGCGCTCGGTGAGCCGCACCGCGCCCACGTCGAAGCTGTGCCGGAACTCCACGTGCCCGGCGGGGTTGCCGTAGATGAACTCCGTGGAGCCGCCGCCGATGTCGAGCACCAGCAGGGGGCCGGCCGCCTCGCTCGCGAAGTCCGCGTGCACCGCAGCGAAGGACAGCTCCGCCTCCAGCTTGCCGGAGATGATTTCGACGGTGACGTCGGCGCGCTGCTTGGCGGCGGCGAGGAACTCCGCGCCGTTGCTCGCGTCGCGCGCGGCGCTGGTGGCCGACACCGCGACGTCCTGTGCGCCCAGCTCCCGCGCCTCGCGGGCGTAGGACTCCAGCACCGACAGCGTGGCCTCCATGCCTTCCGCCGACAGCCGCTTCGTCGCGTCCACGCCCCGCCCCAGGCGCGTGATTTCCGCGCGCTCCAGGACGGGCTCGAAGCGGCCTTCCGGCGTGCGCTCGGCGACGAGCAGCAGCACGGAGTTGGTACCAATGTCGATGGTGGCGAATCGCGGCATGCGCCGCAGCCTACTCAACGCAGCAGCGCTTCCAAAGCGTCGGCCAGCGCCGCGTACTCGTCTGGCGTGTTGTAGAGCTGCGCGGACACGCGCACGTGACGCTGCGGGGCCCTGGGCCAGGGGACGATGGGCACCTCGATGCGGTACGTCTCGAAGAGCTTCAGGTGCAGGGGGTCCAGGTACAGGGGGGGCTCCGCCTGGACGGGATAGCCCGGCGGCAGGCCCACCACCGCCATGCTGCCCACCATGGACTCCGGGCACGCGGGCGCGACGCCCAGCCGCTCGCACAGGAGCCTTCGCGCCGCCAGCGCCTTGTTCCGGTTGGAGGCCCTCAGCTCCGGCCAGCCGCCGGGGAGCATGGCGCCCATGACCCGGATGGCGTCCGGGACACAGAGCGCGGGGGTGGGGTCGTGCGTCCCCGTCCAGTCGAACTCCAGCCGGAAGCGGGAGCGGTCGGTCCGGGGCGAGTTGCGCCCGTGGCTCACCGCCAGCGGCGTCAGGCCCGGCTGCAAGTCCCGCCGGACGTGGAGGAAGGCCGCGCCCTTGGGGGCGCACATCCACTTGTGGCAGTTGCCCGTGTAGTAGCCGGCGCCCAGCTCGCGCAGCGACAGCGGCACCTGGCCGGGGCCGTGTGCGCCGTCCACCAGCGTCTCCACGCCGCGCGCCTTCAGCTCGGAGACGAGCCGGGCCAGCGGCATCACCAGCGCCGTCTGGCTCGAGATGTGGTCGACGAGCAGCAGGCGCGTGCGCGGCGTGACGTGCGCGAGCACCGCGTCGACGATGGCCTGCTCGGACGTCACCGGCCAGGGCAGCGTCGCCACCACCACCTTGGCGCCGGACGAGGCCGCGGCGAAGTCGAGCGCGTTGCGGCTGGCGTTGTACTCGTGGTCGGTGGTGAGCAGCTCGTCGCCGGGGGCGAAGCGCAGCGAGCGCAGCACCGTGGTGACGCCGCTCGTGGCGTTGGTGACGAAGGAGACGTCCTCCGCGTCCGCGCCGATGAAGTCCGCGAGCGCCGCGCGGGCCGCGTCATACAGCGGCTCGATTTCGCGGTGCAGGAAGCGCACGGGCTCGGCCTCCATGCGCGCGCGCAGCTCCGCCTGCTTCTGGAGCACGGCGGTGGGGCATGCGCCGTAGGAGCCGTGGTTGAGGAAACGGACCTCGGGGTCCAATCCCCAGTGGGAACGGAAGGGGGCGCTCATGTCCGGCGACTCGAACCGAACCGGCGCCCCCTGTCAACGTGCCGCGTGTGCTACGGCTGGGCCGCCTCGGGGAGGGGCGCCCAGTCGGGCGTCAGCAGCGTGCCCTTCTCCGCGCGCAGTGGGAGCTGGTTGTTGCCGTCCGCCGTCATCACGAACAGCTGCGTGCCGCCGTTGCGCGTGGAGGTGAAGACGACCAGCCGCCCGTTGGGGGAGAAGGCGGGCTCCTCGTTGTTGCCCTGGTCCTGCGTCAGGCGCGTCACCTTGCCCGTGTCCACGTGGATGGTGAACAGGTCGAACGCGTTGCGCTCGTCGCGCGCCGTGAAGACGATGAGGTCGCCGCGCGGAGACCAGTCCGGGGTCTGGTTGTAGTTGCCCTGGAAGGTGAGCCGCCGCACGCCGGAGCCGTCCGTGCCCATGAGGTAGATCTGCGGGCTGCCGCCGCGGTTGGACACGAAGGCGATGCGCTTGCCGTCCGGAGACCAGGTGGGGCTGGTGTTCAGGCCATAGGGCGTGTCCGTGATGGCCTTCGCGCCGCTGCCGTCCGCGTTGGCGACGTAGATCTGCGCGCTCTCGCCCTCCGCCAGCGAGTACGCGATGCGCTTGCCATCCGGGGAGTACGCGGCGCCCGTGGCCATCTGTCCATCCGCCACCACGGCCTTCGCCTCGCCGTTGGGGCGCTGCACCCAGATGTCCGGGCGTCCCTTGCGGTACGTGGTGAAGGCCACCTGAGAGCCGTCCGGGCCCAGCGCGGGGAGGATGTTGATGCCGCCCTTGGTGAGCGACAGCGGGTTGCCGCCATCCCAGTCCGCCACCACCACGTCGCGGTTGGCGCCGGACTTGCGCACGTAGGCGATGCGCGACAGGAAGGGGCTGGGCTCGCGGGTGAAGTGGCGGTACAGCGCGTCCGCCAGCCGGTGGGCCAGCAGGGACGGGTTGTTGCCCGGCGCGTCCTTCGACACCTTCAGGTCCTCGCGGCCGGTGCCGACGTTGAACAGCCGCAGCTCGCCGCGCAGCGCGCCCGCGTCCTCCGCGAGCGACACCTTCACGAGCGCCTCGGCGCCCACGTCCGCCCAGCGGCTGAAGTTGATGGTGCCCGCGGCCATGCCCTCCTTGGGGTCGGCCGTGAAGCTCTTGCGGTCCAGCACCTGGAGGATGCCGGAGGCGGTGAGGTCGAAGGTGAAGGCGGTGTCGAACGCGGCCGCGTCCTTCTTCGCGCCGTCGTTCTGCGTGACGGGAGCGGGCACGGCCACCGGCAGCGGACGGAAGCTCGCGCCGGAGATTTCGATGGTGGGCGTCTGGGCAAGCGCCGCGAAGGGCACGAGGACGAGGGAGAGGAGCAGGGCTTTCATAGGGCGTTGAACATCAGGTTGACGCCGCTCTTCTGCAGCGCGTCTCGGAGGTGGTCGGGAGGAGGCGAGAAGGGAGAGGCCTTGCGTACGGCGGCGACGACCGCCGAGTCGAACAGGTCATTGCCGCTGGGCTTGGTGAGGTTGACGTCCAGCACCTCGCCGGCCCGGCCCAGGCGCAGCGCGACGAGTGCCTTGAGGTGCATGCGCTCGGACTCCGGGATGGTGTCCGCGACGCTGTAGTGGCGGCGCACCTGTGCCTGCAGCAGGCCGAAGTAGCGCTCGCCCTCGGCGGTGGCGGAGTCGCCGTCCGGGTCGCCGTCCTCGGCGCCCTCGGGCTCCTCGTCCGGGGCCGCCTTCGCCGTCTTGTCGAAGGCGCCGAACAGCCGCTTCCTCCGGTCCTCGCCGTCGCGCTCGCCCTTGACGGGCTCCGGCTTGGCCGCGGACGCCGGCTCCGGCTTCACGCCGGGAACCGGCACGGCGACGGCGTTGGACGAAGGGGGAGGCTTCGCTGGCTCCGGCGCCGGCTTGGGCGCGTTGACCTCCTTGGGCGGAGGGGGCAGCTGCTCCTTGCGGGGCAAGAGCTTGGCGTCGCGCGGCTTGCCCAGGCGCACCAGCGTGGCGCGGATGGGCTGCGCGTTCATGTCCACCTTGGGGCCGCCGCTGAAGCGCGCGTAGAGGATGGCGGCCACGAGCAGGACGACGTGCCCCACGACCGAGGCCACCACGAAGCGGGACATCCGCGTGGAGCGGGTGACGAGCAGGCTGTGGCTGACCGCGGAGTGCATGGGCTAGCGCTTCGCCTCCTTGGGCTTCTTCGTCGCTCCCGCGTTGGACGTCTTGGAACCGGTGGAAGGGTCCGTGATCATCCCCACGTTGTTGATGCCCGCGCGCTGGGCGGCCGCCATCACCTCCACCACCACGCCGTAGGGCACGTCCCGGTCCGCGTGGAGGAACAGCTCCTTGTCCGCCTGGACCTTGGCGTTGGCGGCCAGCTTCGCCTCCAGCTCCTCCAGGGGGACCTCCGCGTCGCCGATGTAGACCTTCTTCGCCGCGTCGATGGAGAGCACGACCTTCTTCTCCGTGGCCTCGACGGGCGCGGCCTTCGTCTCCGGCAGGTTGACCTTCACGCCCTGCTGGATGAGGGGGGCGGTCACCATGAAGATGATGAGCAGCACCAGCATCACGTCCACCATGGGCGTGACGTTGATCTCGCTCATCGTGGTGCGGCCACCGCCGCGATTGGCTCCTCCCATGCCCATGGACGCCTCCGGCTAGCGGAAGAAGTGCCGCTTGATGATGTTGAGGAAGTCCGCGGAGAAGTTGGCCATCTCCGTGTCGAACACCTTGATGCGGCTGACGAACGAGTTGTAGGCGACCACCGCGGGAATCGCCGCGAACAGACCCGCCGCGGTGGCGAACAGCGCGTTGCCCACCGGCGCGGCCACCGTGGCCAGCGTGGCGTTGCCCTGCTCCGCGATTTGGTTGAACGCGCTCAGGATGCCGATGACGGTGCCGAACAGGCCCACGAACGGCGACGCCGCGCCCACCGTGCCCAGGAAGGACACCCGCGCCTCCAGCTCCGTGATTTGAGACGTCGACGCGCGGTTGAGGGCGCGCTCCACGTTCTCGATGCCGCCCAGCCGCTCGGCCATGGCGCCCTCGGCGCCCCCTTCCTTGGCCTGGGCCAGCTTGCTCAGCTCCTCGTAGCCGGCGCAGAACACCTTCGACAGCGGCGAGGCGTCCAGCTTCTGGGCGGTCTGGTAGATGGCCTCCAGCCGGGAGGCCTTCCAGAAGGTGTCGAGGAAGGTGAGAGACTGTGCGCGAGCCTTGGCCAGCTGGGAGGCCTTCATGGCGATGAGGGCCCAGGAGGCGACGGAGACGCCCATCAGGAGCAGCAGGACGGCCAGCTCGATGAAGGACGCGTCGCGGATGATCTCCACGTAGTTCATGGCGCCGAGCGCCAGGGGCAGGTGGGGCGTCATGGGGTGCAGCGCGTAACACTCCGCTACAACTGGGTCAAACAAACCGGGGGCGGTTGCCTGCTCTTGCGGGGGATTGCTCGTCTCGTTGAATAATTCCCGGGCGTGGGCGTCCGAGGTGCTGAAACGGGCCGAACACCTCAACACCCCACGACAGGTTGCCCCCCATGAACTCCAGACTGCTGGTTGCATTCCTCTGCCTGGCGGCGGTCTCCACCGGCTGTATCGTGCACGACGACGACTGCTGCTGGGACGACCCGACCTATCCCGGCGACGTGACGTTCCGCTGGACCTTCGACGGCTACCGCTGCGCCGAGGACCGCGACATCAAGGGCGTCAACATCACCATCCCGGGCGAGCGTCTGGCCAACGGGGGGCAGTATCCCTGCTCGGCGAACGGGTTCGACGGCATCGTCCTGCACGACTTCAACCCGGGCGTGTACAGCTACAACCTCGAGGCGGTCGGCTACGCCGACGAGATCCTGTACGAGGCCTCCGGCACCTTCACGGTGAACGGCGACTCGACGGTGGACATCGACCTGATACCGGTGGGCGTGCCGACGTCCTACGCGTACGTCAGCTGGCTGTTCCCGGGGAACATCTCCTGCGGCGCGGCGGGCGTGACGACGGTGGAGGTCCGCGTCGACGGGGGTGAGTGGGCGGCCTTCGACTGCCGCGACGGCCAGAACGGCGAGGACGTCCGTTCGCCGTACCTGGATCCGGGGAGCCACTACCTGGAGCTGGTCGCCACGGATTCGGCGGGGCGAGAGCTGTACGTGCACACCGGCACGCTGACCACGACCTACGGCAAGCCGAGCTCCTACACGGCGACCCTCCGCCCGACGTCCTCGGGGGGCTTCCTCACCTGGGACTTCCAGGACAAGGTCAGCTCGGACGTGCGGCAGAGCTGCGGCGGGGCGGGCGTGACGCGGGTGAAGGCCGTCATCGACGGGGGCAACGAGGCGAACTTCGACTGCTCCGCGGGCAACGCCGGTGGGCGCGTGAGCCTGCCCTCGCTGCAGCCGGGCACGCACGACATCCAGCTCTTCGGCTACAACTCGGCGGGGCGGGCCCTGTACTTCCTCAGCCGCCAGTTCACGGTCCAGTCCAGCGGCGACTACAGCTTCACGACGACGCTCCGCCCGGTGGGTGGCGTGGCCATCAAGTGGGAGCTGCGCTCCGGTGGCGTGGCGCAGAGCTGCGAGCAGGCGGGCATCACCACGGTGGCCATCAACTTCCGCGACGTCTTCACGGGGCAGCGGGTGTACGGCACGGCGGGTGACTCCCACGGTTGCAACGCCGCCCCGGTGGTCTTCGACTTCCTCCTGCCGGGCCGCTACGAGGTGGAGATGTACGCGCGCAGCAGCTCCGGCGCGGAGTACTTCTCCGTGGACGAGGCCGTCTTCGCCAACGTCTTCGCCCACGAGTTCCCGAGCGGCAACCAGGCCCTGCTGGTGTCGCTGTTCCGCTAGTCCAGGTCGCACGCTCGTGGGGTGAACGGGAGGGTCGGGGCGCGAGCCTCGGCCCTCCTGGCGTTCCGGGCGGACCGTGTCGCTGGCATCAAACGTGATAGGGACACCCGTCATGCGGCAAAGCGGCCACGGTCCCATTGGCGTGTTCGATTCGGGTGTCGGCGGGTTGACGGTCCTCAAGGCGCTCATGGAGCACCTTCCCCACGAGAGCACCGTCTACCTGGGCGATACGGCGAGGGTGCCCTACGGCACCAAGTCCGGCGAGGTGGTGACGCGCTACTCGCTGAAGAACGCGGAGTTCCTGCTGGAGCGGGGCATCAAGGTGCTGGTCGTGGCGTGCAACACGGCGTCCGCGGCGGCGCTGCCCGCGCTGGAGGCGGCGCTGCCCGTGCCCGTGGTGGGCGTCATCCAGCCCGGTGCCCGGGCGGCGCTGGCGCGCACGCGGGGCGGCGGGGTGGGCGTCATCGGCACCCCCGGCACCGTGCGCTCCGGGGCGTACCAGCGCGAGCTGGCGGCCGGGGACCCGCGGGTGCGGGTGAAGGCCCGCGCCTGCCCCCTCTTCGTCCCGCTGGCGGAGGAGGGGTGGACCACCGGCGATGTGCCGCTGCTGACGGCGCGCGAGTACCTGGGGGAGTTCGCCCGGGACGGCGTGGACACGCTCGTGCTGGGGTGCACCCACTATCCGCTGCTCAAGGGCGTCATCGCGGAGGTGGTGGGGCCCGACGTCGCGCTGGTGGACTCGGCGGAGGCCACGGCGGAGGCGGTGGTGGCGCTCTTGACTCGGCAGGGGCTGCTGGCGCCCGCGAACGGTCCGGCGCCATCCCACGCGTACTACGTGACGGACGTGCCGGAGCGCTTCACGGAGGTGGGGGCGCGGTTCCTCGGCCGCTCCATCCCCACGGCCGAGCAGGTGGACCTGAAGTTCTGAGCGCGCTGGCCGCCCTCAGGCGGAGGGGCGGGTGCCGACGGGCGCGGACTCCTCGGTGGTGGCGGTGGTGGCCTTGGTGAGCAGCTCCTTGGCCACCTGCACCACGGGGGGCTCGGCGGCGGCCTGGGCCGCCTGCAGGGCCTTGGCGGCCTCGTCGCCGATGTCGTCCTCGCGCGGCACCAGGCCCGTGGCCCAGGTGACCAGCCGCTCCATGAGCGGGAAGAAGCTCACCATCGTCAGCGGCCGGTTCATCCACCCCACGGTGATGCAGTAGTACTTGTTGAAGGGCGCGGTGTGGTGGATGCGGTGGTGCTCCGGCGGCAGGATGAGGTGCACGCGCTGCAGGAAGCCGATGAGGGCCGGCGGCGTGTCCATGTGCGACCACTTGTGGAACTGGTTGGTCGCCATCACCCAGAAGATCATCGCGCCCAGGAAGCTGGCGCAGAACACCCAGCCGGAGCTGCTCAGCGGCATGCTCACCGCGGCGATGGCCACCGGCAGGGAGATGAGGCAGTTGTTGCCGTTGGTCTCCACGAAGTCGTGGCGGGTGATGGCCTTCTCGTCGACGTGGTGCTCGCGGAAGGGGCGGATGAGCGCCTTGCCCAGCACGGGCATCTCCGTCGAACCCCAGGTGTCGCCCATCCAGTGGACGAAGCCGGACACGAAGTCCGCGGCGAGGTAGCCCAGCAGCACCGCGCTCAAGAGCAGCCACGGGCCGCCGTGCGGGTTGTTGTAGAGCCGATACACCAGCGCCAGCTCCAACGCCGTGAAGCTGACGATGGCGCCAATCTCCATCGCACGGATGGCGGGCGAGTAGCCCGACGCCAGGGCCTGCGCGTCCTGGAGACGGACCTTGTCCTTGATCTCGTTCGTCTTCGTCATCCGTGGGGTCCTGGACGTTGGAGGGGTTGGAGGCCTGTACGTACCCCAGCCCCTTTCGGCTTTTCAACGGACCGAGGGGGAGGCGTGCCAGGCCCGGGTCGCACGCCAGGTGGGCGCGCAAATCCTTCGCGAGCGCGCCCCGGTCGCCGGGCGGCCGAGCGTGGGCGACGAGGGATGACGCTTACCTTGTGTCGTGGGGAGGTGGCTGGTACGTTCCGCCCACTCGGCAATGGCGAAAACCTTCGAGAAGGCCGTCACCGGCTTCAACCACAACATCAAGCACAAGGGGAAGGTCTACCACGTCCAGACCGAGGACTCGGGCGTCAACAATCCCCACATCATCACCCACCTGTTCGTGGGCGGGAACATCCTCGCGTCGAAGAAGACGTCCTATTCGGACATCCTCAACGCGGAGAGCCTGGCGGAGGTCGTGCGCGAGCTGATGGAGGAGCAGCACAAGGAGATGCTGCGCAACCTCATCAACGGCGTGTACGACAACTACGAGTCCGCCGTCCGCCACTACCAGCCCGGTCAGCTCGCCACGGAGGCCGAGGCGCAGGTGAAGCTCCAGGCCGGGCAGTCCATGGCGCCCAAGGCCCAGCCGGCGCCCGTCGTCGCTCCGGTGGCGCCCGTGCTGCCTCCAGAGGTCGCCGCCGCGCGCGCCCTCAAGGAGAAGCCGAAGATCAACGAGGTGGGCGTGGAGACGCTGTTCGGCGAGGACCTCATCTCCGAGAAGAGCCTCGACGAGGTCATCCTCAGCTACCTGGCCGGCGAGGGCGAGCAGTAGGCCCGCGAAAGCCGCTCCTTCCCGCGCCACCTTCCCGGGGCGCGGGAGGTCGACGTCGGAAAGCGGACACTCGCCGCCCTCAGGGCAGCACCCATTGGACCCAGGTGGCGCCGTACACGGTGAGCACCGCCGCCGCCAGCAGGTCCAGCAGGATTCCCGCCCGCATCATCACCGGCAGCCGCACCGCGCCGCTGCCGAAGACGATGGCGTTGGGCGGCGTGCCCGCGGGCAGCGCGAAGTCGCACGAGGCCGCGAAGGTGCTCACCGCGAGCAGGGGCCGCGAGGCGGGCAGCACGTTGAGCATCACGTTGGTGGTGGCGGTGTTGGACGCGATGGCGGACAGCAGGATGGTGGCGGTGGCCACCACGGCGTGGGACGCCAGCGGCGGCAGCGACTCCAGCCCGGACAGGCGCGAGGTGAGCCATGACGCCAGTCCGCTCGCCTCGATGCCGGCCGCCAGCGCGAAGCCGCCGCCCAGCAAGAGCAGCGTGTCCCACGGCACGCGCCGCAGCGCCGCCACGGACAGCCGCCGCATGAGCACGAGCGCCAGCGCGCCCACCATCGCCACCGTCGCCTCGTAGTGCTTGCCCCCCAGCTTGAAGCCGCCGAAGGCCCGCGCCACGGGGCCCGCGAGCAGCTCGCGCAGCGGGTCACCGGCGATCCACAGCACCGCCGCGACCAGGAACACGGCGCCCACCGTCCGCTCGCCTTGCGTCATGGGGCCCAGCCGCGCCAGCTCCCGGGCGATGACGTCGCCCCCCTGCCCGGGCCCCAGCGCGTCCTTGCGGCCCCAGCGCCACAGCATCGCCCACGTCAGGGGGATGAAGAGGAGCACGAAGGGGAGGGCGGCGACGATGTACTCCACGAAGCCGACGTCCGTGCCCAGCCGGCGGGAGACGACGCCGGCGAACACGGAGTTGGTGGGGCTGCCAATCTTGGTGCCGATGCCGCCGATGTTGGAGCCGTACGCCACCGCGAGCATCAGCGCCGCGCCGAAGTGCTCGAGCCTGCGGCCCTCGGCCGCCTGCAGCTGGGTGAGCAGCGCCATGCCAATGGGCACCATCATCACCGCCGTCGCGGTGTTGGAGATCCACAGCGACACGGCGGCGGTGGACGCGAGCATGCCGAACAGCAGCCGCTGGGGGCCGGTGCCCACCGCGTGCATGATGAGCAGGGCGATGCGGCGGTGCAGGCCCCACTGCTCCATGCTCGCGCCCAGGGCCATGCCGCCCATGAAGAGGAAGATGTACGGGTCGAGGAAGGGCAGCGTGGCGCGGCCCAGCGCGACGGCGGCGTTGTCGGTGGCGAAGACGCCCAGCAGGGGGAAGAGCGCCACGGGCAGCACGGCCGTCCAGGCCATGGGCACGGCCTCGGTGAACCACCAGATGGCCATCCACGCGGCCACGGCGGCGGCCGCGGCGGGGCGGTGGTCCAGGCCGGGGAGGGTGTGGAGGCCGGAGGGGACCAGGTACAGCAGGGCGGCCACCACGGGCCCCGCGAGGCGTCCCACCCACTGTCCCGTCGTCGCGCGCCGCTGGGGCTGCTCGCTCATGCGCGGCGACCGTCGCACAGGTGATGCCCGGGGTGGGAGGGGAAAGCCCGCCTTCCCGCCGGGCGTGCGTGGGTCCCCCGCGCCCGGCCGTGATAGGTTGGCGTCCTTCCGCGCCGCGCCATGATTCAATTCTTCCACGTCTACAAGGCGTATCCCGGCGATCCGCCGGTGCTCTCGGACATCAACCTCAGCGTGGAGAAGGGCGAGTTCGTCTTTCTCACCGGCCCTTCCGGCGCGGGGAAGACGACGCTGCTCAAGCTCATCTTCTGCGCGGAGAAGGCCACCAAGGGGCAGATTCTGGTGGGGGGGCGCAACATCGCCCGCATCCGCGAGTCCGCCGTGCCCTACCTGCGGCGCAACATCGGCGTGGTGTTCCAGGACTTCAAGCTGCTGCCGCACCGGACGGTGGAGGACAACGTGTCCTTCACGCTGGACGTGCTGGGGGTGCCCCGGGCGCAGGCGCGCGACAAGGTGCACCGGATGCTCAAGCTGGTGGGGCTGGAGCACAAGGCGGATTCGTTCCCGCTGCGGCTGTCGGGTGGAGAGCAGCAGCGCGTCGTCATCGCGCGCGCGCTCGTCAACGACCCGACCATCCTCCTGGCGGACGAGCCCACCGGCAACCTGGACCCGGCGCTCACCGTCGAAATCATGGACCTGCTCACGCAGGTGAACGTGCGCGGCACCACGGTGGTGGTGGCCACGCACGACGCCACGCTGCTGTCGCGCTACCAGAAGCGCACCGTGCGGCTGGAGCGCGGGCAGATCGTCTCCGACGAGGACGGCGTCAAGGCGGCGCGGCGGATGGTGGTATGAGCGCGCTGGCGAAGACGCGGTACTTCTGGCGCTCGGCGGCGGTGGGGCTCAAGCACTCGCCCTTCGTCCACTTCATCGCGGTGACGACCATCGCCATCGCCCTGTTCGCGGCGGGGCTGGCGCGCGGCGGGGCGCGGGTGCTGGACAACCTCCTGGCCTCGCTCGGGGGCGAGGTGGAGGTGACGGTGTACCTGTCGCCGGAGCTGGGCCAGGACGAGGCGCACGGCGTGCGCGGCCGCGTGGAGGCGCTCAGCCGGGGGCAGGTGTCGCTGGTGCCGCCCGACGCGGCGATGGCGCGGCTGCGCGAGGAGCTGGGCGAGCTGGGCGAGGCGCTCTCGGAGCTGCCGGAGAACCCGCTGCCCGCGACGCTCGAGCTGCGCGTGCCCCCCGACCAGCGCACGCCCGAGGCGCTCCAGGCGCTGGCGAAGGAGCTGCGCGCGCTGCCGGGCGTGGCCGGCGTGGACTACGGCGAGGCGGCGGTGGAGCGGCTGACGGCCATCGCCCGGGCGCTGCGCTTCGGCGCGCTGGTGGCCTTCGCGGTGGTGCTCTCCGCCACCGTCGTCATCGTCGCGGCGACGCTCCAGCTGGCCATCTATTCGCGGCGCGAGGAGATCGAAATCCAGAAACTGGTGGGCGCGACGGACCGCTTCGTCAAGGCGCCCTTCCTGCTGGAGGGGCTGCTGCAGGGGCTGCTCGGCGCGGGCGTGGCGCTGCTGGGCCTGTGGGCCTTCGGACGGCTGGTGGGGCCCACGCTGGGCTCGCTCTTCGCCTTCCTGCTGGGGCCGGGCGTGGGCGCGCCCTGGGTGGAGCCGAGGCTGGCGCTGGAGCTGGTGGGCGCCGGCTGCGGCCTGGGGCTGGGCGGGAGCTTCGTCGCCGTGGGGCGCTTCCTGCGCGTATGAGCCGGCTCCTCGTCCTCGCCCTCGTCACAGTGCTCGCCAGTCCCCTGGCGCTCGCGCAGCAGCACGAGCAGCAGGAGCAGGCGGCGGTGCGCGAGAAGCTCTCCGCGCAGCGCGCGACGCTGGCGCTCATCGAGTCGAAGAAGCTCTCCGTGCTGGAGGGCCTGGAGCTGATGGAGGAGATGGTGGCCTTCTCCCGGCGGCGGGTGCGCGCGCTGGAGTCGGACCTGGTGGTGTTCCGCAAGCGCGTGGTGCTGGCCGAGCGCGAGGAGGCGCTCCTGCGCGAGGCGCTGCGCGTGCAGCTGCGCCGCCTGTCGCCCCGGCTGCGCACCCTGTACCGGGTGATGCGCCGCCGGCCGCTGGAGGTGCTCCTGTCCGCGGAGGACTTCGCCGCGCTGGTGTGGCGCGCGCGGGCGCTGGAGGCCAGCATGTCCGGCGACCTGGAGCTCTTGCGCGGCGTGCAGCGCGTGGCCCACCTGCAGCGCCAGTCGCTGCGGGAGCTCAAGCGGCTCCAGGCCTCGCTGACCACACGCGTCGCCTTCCTCCAGGAGCAGGAGCGGCTGGCCCGCGCCCAACACGAGGCGCTCGAGGAGGTGGTGGGTTCGCTCGCGGGCGAGGCGGAGCTGGCGCGGCGCGCGGTGCGCGAGCTGGAGCAGGCCGACGCGGAGCTCACCCAGGTGGTGCGCGACCTGAAGGAAGGCCCCGCCACCTCCGGCTTCGGCGCGCTGAAGGGCAAGCTGCCCCGCCCCACGCGAGGCATCGTCGAGGTGGGGTTCGGCAAGGTGGTCAACCCGCGCTTCAACACCGTCACCGTGCAGAAGGGGCTGGACATCCGCGCGCCCGCGGGAGCGCCCGTGCAGGCCGTGGCCGAGGGCACCGTCGTCTACGCGGGCGCGCTGCGCGGCTACGGCAACCTGCTCATCGTGGACCACGGCGACGGGTACCACACCCTCATGGCCCACCTGGCCTCCATCCTCCCGCAGCTGGGCGCCCCCGTGGTCGCGGGCGAGGTGGTGGGCGAGGTGGGCGATACCGGCTCGCTCAAGGGGCCCTATCTCTACTTCGAGGTCCGCAAGGCCGGGCAGGCCGTCGACCCCGCGCTCTGGCTGGCTCCTTCGCCCTGACGCACTGCGGCGACGTGGGACCGCGCGCATTATCCTGGAGGTATCCACGGAGGAGAGGAGGGGCCTGACGCATGGACCTCATGGACGGGATGCAGAAGGCGGTGCGGCGGGTGCTGGTGGCGCGGGGCGTGGAGTCGTCGACCGCCGAGGTGGGCGGGCAGGCGGTGCATTACTACTCCCTGAATGGGCAGGGGAGCGGGCCCCCAGTGTTGCTCGTCCACGGGTTGGGAGGTTCGGCGAACGGGTTCAGCCGCACGTTCTTCGGGCTGGCGAAGCGCTTCTCACGGGTGGTGGCGCCGGACCTGCCGGGCCATGGCTTCTCCACGGAGTACTGCGGCGGCCAGGTCTGCGTGCGCAACCAGTTCGAGGTGCTGCGCGGCTTCGTGGAGCAGGTGGTGCGGGCGCCGGGCTTCGTGGTGGGCAACTCGCTGGGCGGAGCCATGTCGGTGAACCTGGCGGCGGAGCATCCCGAGTGGGTGCGGGCGCTCGCGCTGGTGGCCCCCGCGGGCGCGGAGCTGCCGGCGGAGGAGAACCAGGCGCTGCTCGACGCCTTCGCGGTGAAGTCGCCCGCCGAGGCGCGGGCCTTCACCCGGCGCCTGTTCCACCAGGCGCCGCTGCCGGCGCTGCTGCTCGCCAACGAGCTGCGGCGCTTCTATGACACACCCACGGTGAAGGCCCTCACCGCCGAGGTGATGCAGACGCGGCTCAGCCTGTCGCCGGAGGCGGTGCGCGGGCTGATGATGCCGGTGTTGTTCATCTGGGGTGGCAGCGAACGGCTGCTGCCCTCGCGCTCGCTGGCCTGGTTCAAGAGCCACCTGCCCGCGCACGCCCAGGTGCGGGTGGTGGAGGGCTTCGGCCACGTGCCGCAGATGGAGCGGCCGGACGCGCTCGTGTCGCACCTGGTGCGCTTCGCGGATGCGTCGGGCCTCTGAGGGCCGGGTATAGACTGGGACGCCCTTCGACCCTCCTGGGGGAAAGGACGTACCGACGTGACAGGTCTCCACCAGCCATGGCGCGCGGCGCTGGCCGCGTTGCTCCTGCTGTCCGGGCCCGCGGCCGCTGACGACAAGAAGGACGCGGGGCCCCGGCCTCCGGGGCGCGCGGAGCGGGCGGAGAAGGACGACGCCACCTACCGCCAGCTCGACACCTTCGCGCGCGTGCTGTCCTACGTGGAGAACAACTACGTGGAGGCGCCGGACCGCGAGCGGCTGGTCTACGGCGCCATCCAGGGGATGCTCGACACGCTGGACCCGCACACCGTCTTCATGCCCCCGGAGGTGTTCCGGGAGATGAAGATCGACACGTCGGGGGAGTGGGGCGGCCTGGGCATCGAAATCGCGCGCAGGAGCGAGCGCATCATCGTCGTGGCGCCCATCGACGACACCCCGGCGGCGCGCGCGGGCATCAAGGCCGGCGACGAACTGGTGAGCATCGACGGGGAGTCCACGCGCGGCATGGACGTGGGCCGGGCCATGCAGAAGATGCGCGGTCCGGCGGGCGGGCGCGTGCTGCTGGGCATCATGCGCCAGGGCTTCAGCGCGCCCCGCGAAATCGCCATCATCCGCGACCACATCCGCATCGTCTCCGTGGAGGGAGCGCTGTACGACGGCATCGGCCACGTGCGGGTGAAGAACTTCCAGGACCGCACGGACCAGTACCTGCGCAAGGAGCTGGACCGGCTGCGGGGACTCAACGGCGGCAAGGAGCTGCGCGGCGTGGTGCTGGACCTGCGCAACAACCCCGGGGGCCTGCTCGACCAGGCGGTGGCGGTCAGCGACCGCTTCCTCGCGGGCAACGTCGTCATCGTCTCCACGCGCGGGCGCGACGGCCGCAACTCGACGGAGGAGCGGGCCAGGGATCGCGACACGGAGAAGGACTACCCGCTGGTGGTGCTCGTCAACGGCGGCAGCGCGTCCGCGTCCGAAATCGTCGCCGGCGCGCTCCAGGACCACGGTCGCGCCACCATCCTGGGCACGCAGACCTTCGGCAAGGGTAGCGTGCAGACCGTCATCGAACTGGAGGATGGCTCCGGGTTGAAGCTCACCATCGCGCGCTACTACACGCCCAAGGGGCGCAGCATCCAGGAGCGGGGCATCACCCCGGACTACCTGGTGCCGGACGAGCCCAACGGCAAGACGGGCCGCGACGTGCCCCGCGAGAAGGACCTCCAGCGCCACTTCCGCGCGGAGCCCGCCGCGGCCCCGGAGGCCCCCACGGCCGCGCCCAAGGGGCTGCCCGATGGCCTCAAGCCCCTCGACGCCGCCGCCTCCCTCGAGGACTACCCGTTGAAGGTCGCGCTCGAGTATCTCAACGGGCGGACCTCCCCGCAGGGGCGGCCTCCGGCGCGCGCCGCGGGTCGTTGAAGACTCCTTCCCCCTTGCATTTCGCCGTGCACTCCGTTTGATGGGCCCAGGGAAAAGGTGAACGAGTGATGCGACCTTCGAGCAAGCGCGCGGTACACGCGGCCCTGAGCGGGTGGCTGGCGGGAATGCTGGCCGTCGGACCGGCCGCCGCGCAGACCAACCTGCCTCTACGACTGGCGCCCCGGACCGTGGCGGCCGCCGCTTCCGAGACCTCCGTCACGGTGGTGGCCATCCCGCTGGACGCGGCCTCGCGCACGGAGGCGGCGCGGCTGGCGTACTGGGCGGAGCAGGCGGTGGCGCGCTCCGGGCGGCTGGAGCTGGTGCGGCTGTCGGACGCCCTGGACGCGCAGGGTCGGCAGTCGCGGGAGGCGAAGGCCGCCGAGGCCGCCGAGGCGATGAAGGAAGGCCAGAAGGCCTACGACGAGCTGGACACCCAGAAGGCGCTCGAGCAGTTCGACGCGGCGGCGAAGGCCTTCGAGGCCAGCGACCTGTCGCGGACGTTCGGCGACCTGGCCCGCGCCCGGGTGATGAAGGCCGCGTCCCAGGTGGCCAACGGCGAGAGCACGGCGGCGCAGCTGGAGATCCGCTCCATCCTCGCGGTGGACCCCCGGGCGCAGTTCTCGCCCAACTTCTTCCCGCCGGACGACATGGCCTTCGTGGAGAAGGAGCGCAAGGCGGCGCTGGCGGGCTCGACGGGCTCGCTGACGGTGACGACGGAGCCGGTGCCGGCGCAGGTGTACGTGGACGGCCAGTTCCGGGGCGTCTCCCCGGTGTCGCTGACGGGCCTGACGGCCGCGGACCACTACGTCACGGTGATGGCCCCGGGCTTCGCGGTGGGGCAGCAGCGGGCGCGCGAGGGTGACACGGCGCTGACGCTCGCGCCGGTGGCGTCCATGCGCTCGCTGCAGACCCTCAGCGAGCAGGTGGCGCGCAAGCCGGAGGGCCAGGAGCGCGACGCGGCCCTGCGGGAGCTGGGCGCGCTCGCGGGCGTGCCCCAGGTGCTCGCCCTGCTGGTGAGCGGTGGCGCGGGCACCGCGCCGCTGCAGGTGACGGCGCTGCGCATCGAGGTGTCGGACGGCCACAACCTCGCCTACGCCGTGGGCTCCGTCCCGCGCGGCGACGCCATGGCCACCGGCTCCGAGCCGCTCCTGACGAGCCTCATCGCCACGGACACGGCGCGCCTGGCCGGCAAGCCGGTGACGCACTTCCCGCCGGCCGTCAGCTCCAACCGCAAGACGACGGGCTACGTGCTGATGGCCACCGGCGTGGCGCTGCTGGCCGGCGGCATCTACTTCGGCATGGAGGCCTCCTCGAAGGAGGACGACTTCCGCCGCGCCGCGCAGAACAGCCCCCGCGCCAAGGACATGAAGGACACGGGCAAGACGTACGCCCTGGTGGCCGACATCGGCCTGCTGACGGGCCTGGTCTCCGCGGGCCTGGGCGGCTACTTCGCGTTCGCTGGAGGAGGTGGTGGTTCGAAGAGCCCCTCGAAGACCTCGCGCGTCAGCGCGCCTCCTCCGGAGCCCAAGGCCCGGCCGGCCGCGTCCAAGTCCAGCAAGAGTGATTCGCTGGCCATGCCGCCACCGCCCAAGGGCACCCGGCCGCTGAACGACTCGCTGCCCATGCCGCCGCCCCCGGCGAAGCAGGCCGCCCCGACGCCGGCCGAACCGCCGCCCACTCCCGCGAAGGCGGCCCAGGACGCGCGCCGCGAGGACGAGGCCCGGCGCGAGGAGGAGCTGCGCAAGCGCCGCGAGGAGGTGGAGCGTCAGCGCCGGGAGCTGGAGGAGCGCCGCAAGCAGGAGGACGCGGACGCCGAGCGCCAGGCCGAGGCCACGCGCAAGCGCGAGGAGGAGGCCAAGCGCCAGCGCGAGGAGGAGGAGCGGCGCAAGAAGGATGAAGAGAAGAAGCGGCCGTCCATCGACGAAGACGATCTCCGGAATTACTAGCCATGCGCCGTCCCCTTCCTTTCAGAACCGTCCTGCTGGCCCTCTGCCTGGGCCTGTCCGCGTGCAGCCTCCTGGTCGACTTCGACGAGGAGGGGCAGCCCTGTGATGAGCGCAACCAGTGCCTGGAGGGGTTCGTCTGCCGCGACGACGCGTGCGTGAGAGACGGCTCCCCGGGCCGCCCGGACGCCGGCGGCGGCGACGCGGGCACGTCCGATGCCGGCTCCGACGCTGGCTCGAGCGACGGCGGCGACGACGGGGGCCTGCCGGACGCGGGTCCGCCGGACGGCGGGTGAGCGCGGGGCGGGGCGGTCGTTCCTACAGCCCCGCGTCCGCGCGTGGTCGGCCTGCCGCGCCGTGTCCTCCGGGCCACGGCCGCCTGGCGTGGCGACCCTCGTCGTAACCCCTCGTCGTGACGGGAGTCGCCACTCCCCGTCGAGGGGCGCTCTGCCCCGCGGTGTTGGCATCCGACGTGCTTTGTGGCGTGCCCAGGAGGTCGCATCGACATGGGCAAGCGCGTTGGAGTGCTGATGGGTGGATGGGGCGAGGAGCGGGAGATTTCGCTCAAGACGGGAGAGGCCGTGGTGGCGGCCCTCGAGTCCCGTGGCCACCGGGTCACCCGCGTCTTCGCGGGGCCGGGGCTGGACCGGGCCTTGCGCGCGGCGGAGCTGGACGTGGCCTTCGTGGCGCTGCACGGGCGCATGGGCGAGGACGGCCGGGTGCAGGGGCTGTTGGAGCTGCTGGAGCTGCCGTACACCGGCTCCGGCGTGCTCGCCTCGGCGCTGGCCATGAACAAGCCCATGGCGAAGAAGCTCTTCCGGCTGCACAACCTGCCCACGCCCCAGGGCTACCGCGTGGGCCGGGACGAGGCGGCGCGCGTGGCGGAGCTGCACGGCGACCTGGGCTTCCCCTGCGTGGTGAAGCCCGCGTGCGGCGGCTCGTCGGTGGGGCTCGCCGTGGTGCGCGAGCCCGGCGCGCTCGTCGACGCGGTGGCCCAGGCGTGCCGCTACGGAGGCCAGGCCCTGGTGGAGCGCTTCGTCCCCGGCCGCGAGGTGACGGTGGGCATCCTCGGCGACGCGGTGCTGGGCAGCTGCGAAATCGCCACCCCCCGCGAGGGCTTCGACTTCGACGCCAAGTACAAGGGCGGCGCGCGCTGCCACCTGCCGCCCCGGCTGTCCGCCACCCGCGTGGCCAACGTGGAGGCCCTGGCGCTCGCGGCCTGGCGCGCGCTGGGCTGCCGCGGCTACGGCCGCGTGGACCTGCTGTGCTCCGACACGGAGAACGACGTCGTCCTGGAGGTGAACACCCTGCCGGGCTTCACCCCCACCAGCCTCCTGTCCAGGATTGCCGCCCACGCCGGCGTGGACTTCCCGGAGCTCGTCGACCGAATCCTCGCGCTCGCCACCCGCGACGAGGCGGGTATCCTCGACGCCCCCGCTGTCGCACCAGCCCCCACCGTCGCCGAACCCCGCCGCGCCGTCAGCTGACGCCCGGCCCCCATCCGCCCTGGGGCGTCGTCCGCCCGCGACGCTCCCTCTCGGAGAGGGAGGGACGCCTCTGACGCAAGGTGTCACCTCCACGTGAACGGAACGTTCAAAGTCCGGGAATAATTTGACACGCCCTTGACGCCTCCCTATTGTCCGGCGCCGATCAGTCCCGGAAGGTCAAAGCCTTGTCTTTTCGGGTACATACGGGGCGGGGGCTCTGCGGACCCAGGAGGCGGCGGTCGGCGTGAGACGGGTATCCGGTGCCGCCGCGCATGGAAGGACCGCGGGCCACGGGGGCCGCGCGGGAGGGGCTGAGCGTCACCGATGACCACCGTCGAGATCATCTTCCTGGGCGTCTATTTCAGCGTCCTGTGCGTGCTGGCGGTCTACGGCTCGCACCGGTACCGGATGGCGTTCCTGTACTACCGGCACAAGTTCAAGCTGCCGACGCCCAAGGGCCCGCTGAAGGAGCTTCCGCGCGTCACCATCCAGCTGCCCATCTTCAACGAGATGTACGTGGTGGAGCGCCTGGTGGAGTCGGTGTGTCGTATCGACTACCCGCGCGAGCTGCTGGAAATCCAGGTCCTCGACGATTCGACGGACGAGACGTGTGGCATCGCCCGCGCGTGCGTGGAGCGGCACCGGCAGAAGGGCCACGACATCGTCTACCTCCACCGCACCAACCGCGAGGGCTTCAAGGCGGGGGCGCTGGAGAACGGCCTGAAGACGGCCAAGGGCGACTTCGTCGCGGTGTTCGACGCGGACTTCGTGCCCAGCCCGGACTTCCTGCTGCGCACCGTGCCGTTCTTCTCCGACGACAAGGTGGGCATGGTGCAGGTGCGCTGGGGCCACCTCAACCGTGAGTTCTCCATCCTCACGCAGGCCCAGAGCATCTTCCTCGACGGCCACTTCATCATCGAGCACACGGCGCGCAACCGCTCCGGCTGCTTCTTCAACTTCAACGGCACCGCGGGCATCTGGCGCCGGGGCACCATCGCCGACGCCGGCGGGTGGCAGCACGACACGCTGACCGAGGACCTGGACCTGAGCTACCGCGCCCAGCTCAAGGGCTGGCAGTTCGTGTTCCTCCCGGAGGTCATCTCCCCGGCCGAGGTGCCGGTGGACATGAACGCCTTCAAGAGCCAGCAGCACCGCTGGGCCAAGGGCTCCATCCAGACGGCGAAGAAGCTCCTGCCCACCATCCTCAAGAGCAAGCTGCCGCTGGCGGTCAAGCGCGAGGCGTTCTTCCACCTCACCAACAACATGGCGTACCTGTTGATGGTGCTGCTGTCGGTGCTGATGCCCATCAGCATGGTGGTGCGCTTCCAGCACGGCCTGTACGGCACGCTGTTCCTGGACCTGCCGTTCTTCATCACCGCCACCGCGAGCGTGTGCTTCTTCTACGTGGCCGCTCAGCGCGAGCGGGGCGTGCATGGCTGGGAGCAGCTCAAGTACCTGCCCTTCCTGATGAGCCTGGGCATCGGCCTGGCCATCAACAACGCGAAGGCCGTGGCGGAGGCGCTGCTCAACCAGCAGTCGGGCTTCGCCCGCACGCCGAAGACGGGCGCCGAGGGCAAGAAGGTCATCGCGGTGAAGAAGGCGTACCGCGGCAGCAAGACGCTGATGCCGGTGGTGGAGCTGCTGTTCGCGGCCTACTTCTCCGGCGCGCTGTGGTTCGCCATCGACGCGCGCATCTACACGTCCGTGCCCTTCATCGTCCTGTTCCTGGGCGGCTTCCTGTACGTGGGCGCCTCCAGCCTGCTGCAGGGCCTGGCGGGGCGGGTGAAGCTGGCCGACCCGAGCGCCTCGGTGAACGCCGCCGAGGAGCAGGCCCGCCGCGCGGCGTAGTCGTCCGCGCCGCGCTGGAAGGTGACGGGCCGTCCCGGGTCCGTCACCTCGCGCGGTGCCCCCACCGACGAGGCGGGCTCAGGTGCCCGCGTCCGGCGTGTTCCGCAACAGCACCTGCTGCAGTCTCACCGGGGGCGGCCCTGAGCGCGAGGGCTGGCAGCCCTCGTCGATGGACGTGCTCGCCACGGAGCGCAGCGTGAGGCCCGCGTCGTCGCAGGCGACCACCTCCGTGGGGAAGCTCACGGGGCAGGGCGCTCCGGAGCCGGTGAAGCCCGTGGCGCGCGTCTGTCCCACGAAGCCCGCGGGGGTGCGCTCCAGGACGATGCTCGCGGAGCTGGCGTCCGGGGACTCCGTGCCGCCGTCCGCGCGCGCGCGCAGCACCGCGAGCGTCAGCGTCCCGCCGTCGTCCTCGCCGTGGTAGCGGAAGGCCTCGTTCTCCGCGTGGCGGTATTCGCCCGCCTGGTTGGCCTCGCACCCGGGGGGGACGCGGATGGGGGGTGGAGGTGGGGGGCGCGTCTCCGTGGTGGGTGGGGCCTTGGCGGGACAGGCGGTGAGGGACAGGACGCTGAGGCCGAGGGCCAGGGTGGGCAGGACGCGGTGCATGGGGCGCGAATCTTGGCTTAATGGACGGCGGCGGGGGACTCCGTTTGATTCCCCTCGGATGACTCTCTAACCTTCGGTCCCGTCATGAGCTTCCGACGCTGCGTCCTTCTCTCCCTGGTGGCCGTCCTGGCGATGCCGTCCTCCGCGTTCGCGCAGGAGGACGACCTGCTCGCTCCCCTCACGCCCCAGTCGTCGAAGTCCTCCTCGAAGCCGAAGACGAAGACGAAGGTGGTGAAGAAGAAGAAGCCGGAGAAGACGGCGAAGAAGCCCTCGAAGACCAAGACTCCGACGGCCACGGCCCGGGGCTCCAAGTCGAAGAAGCCCGCGCCAGCCGCCGCCGCGCCGGAAGATGATCTGCTGGCGCCGCTGGCCCCCATGAAGACGGAGCTGGTGGTGTCCATCACCGGCAATGTCCGGGGCGCGAAGCTGACGCTGGACGGGCGCGACGTGGGGGCGCTCTCCGCCGCGCCGCTGAACCTGGAGGTCTCCCCGGGCGAGCACACGCTGTTGGTCCGCAAGCCGGGCTACGCGGACTACACGCGGCGCGTCGACGCCAAGGCGGGGGTTCCCACGGAGGTGCGCGTGGCGCTGGATCCCTCCATGGGCATCGCCCAGGCGGTGGCGGACGTCGCCGGCACCATCCTGGTGGTGGATGGCGTCGAGGTGGGGCCGGTGCCCCAGCGCGACGTCCTGCTCAAGCCGGGCCGCCGCGAAATCGAGTTCCGCGCGCCAGGCTTCAAGCCGGACACGTACACCATCAACGTGCTGGCCGGCACGCCCTACGAGCTGGCCGGCCGCATGCGGCCCCTGGTGGACTCCGCCGTCGCCAGCCGCGAGGGCGACGCGCCCACGCGGTCCTCGCTCGACCCCACGCGCAGCGCGGTGACCGACGACTCGACCGACGCGCTGTCCTTCCCCGACCCGTCGGAGCCGGAGGTGTCGGAGGACACGAGCAAGCCCTGGTACAGCCGGTGGTACGTCTGGGCCGGCGTGGGCGCGGTGGTGGCCGCGGGCACCGTGGGCGCGGTGATGGCGACGCAGGACCCGGGCATCAAGGCCGCCAACCCGACCACCATCTGCGGCGGCCCGTGTGACGGCACCGTCGGCGGCGCGCGTTCCGTCCGCCGGCAGGGCGCCTTCAGCGTCCCGAAGCTCAGCACCGTCCGCTTCTGAGCGACCGGCGGGCCCCGGATTCGGGGCCCGCGCGCCACGCGTGGCTCACTCGCCCCGGAGCTCGTCGACCGGGGCGCGCTGGGGCGCGGAGAAGACGACGTAGACGTCCGACACCCGGCCCACGCCCCACGAGTCCAGCACCGTGGCGCGCAGCTGGAAGGGTTCGGACTCCGGCAGCAGCTCGGTGATGTCCACCTCGCCGGGCTCGAAGGTGAAGGCGCTGCGCCCCACGTTGTCCACCAGCTCCAGGCCCATGTGGACGTTGTCGGTGAAGCCCACCACGCCCCGGCGCTTCACCTGGCCCTTGCCGTCCAGGACCTCCAGCAGGATGAAGTTGTCCACGCCGATGCCGAGCGTGGCCTTCGCGTCGCCATAGAGCCGGGCGCGCTGGCCCTCCAGGCGCAACAGGGGCGTCTCCCCGAAGGTGACGACGCGGGGCGTGCGCTCGCCCTCGGTGGTGTCCACCTCCACGTCCTCGCGGACCCTGTCGAAGGTCAGCGTCTCCTGGGCGGGGGTGTCCATCAGCAGTCGGATGGCGCGGGGGGCGGCGGCGGGAGGCGCGGGGGGCCGGTGGGCGCAGGTCGCGAGCCCGAGGGTCGCGGTGGCCAGGACGAGGGTTCGCAGGTGCATGGCTCGCCCAGGCTAGACGAGCCTCGGTGGCCCGGGTCAATTACCATGGCGGGATGCGGACGCTCCTGCCCTGCCTGCTGGTGTTGTGCCTGCTCTCCGGTCGCGAGGCTCGGGCGGACGTGCCGCCCGAGGTCCAGCTCAGCCTCCAGCACCTCAAGGGCGCGGAGCGGGAGCGGGCCCAGAAGGCGCTGGGGCCACTGGACGAGCTGCCGCGCTACCGCGTGCAGCTGGAGGTGGACCCGGACGCGCGCGAGGCGAAGGGGCGCGTGCAGGTGGAGGTGCTGGCGCGCGACAAGCCCATCACCGAACTGTACCTGCGGGTGACGCCCAACGCGCAGGGCGGCAAGCGCGTGGTGGTGTCCGACGCGCGCCTGGGCAAGCAGCCCATCATCCTGGAGCAGCCGGAGCCCACGCTGTACCGCTACCGGCTGGAGGAGCCGGTGCCGCCGGGGGCCGCGGCCGTGCTCGACGTCGCCGTGCGGGCGGTGGCGCCCAAGGGGGAGCCCCCCTCGAGGATGCTCCTGGGCGGTCTGGGGGGCGGCGCGTCCCAGGGGGGAGACCATGGCGCCTTCTCCGCGACGCCGGACTTCCTCAGCCTGGTGGGCGTGGTGCCCCAGGTGCCGCCGCTCGACGACAAGGGCCAGCCCTGGGCGGGTCCCCAGGGTATCGGCGACCTGGCGTTGTACGCGCCGGCCCACGTGCTGGCCTCCATCACCGTGCCGTCCGGGTGGGCGGTGCACGCCACCGGCGCGCCCATGGGCGAGGTGCCGGAGCGGGATGGACGCGTGCGCTTCGCCTTCGCGGCGGGCGCGGTGCGCGACTTTCCCATCCTCGTTTCGCGGGGCTACGCGGTGTCCACGGCCACCGTGAATGGCGTCACGGTGGAGAGCCACTACGCCGCGCGCAACAAGGACGTGGGCGAGCGGGTGCTGAAGTACGCGACCGCGGCGCTGACGGAGTTCGAGCGTCGGTTGGGGCCGCTGCCCTACACGCACTTCCGCGTGGTGGAGGCGCCGCTGTCGGGTGGGGCGGGGGGCATGGAGTTCCCGGGCCTCATCACCGTGGCCACGTCGCTCTACCGTGGCGTGGCGGACCCCACCGAGCTGCTGGGGGGCATGGGAAACCTCCAGGGGATGAAGGAGCTGCTGGATGCGCTCGGGCAGCAGGGGGCGGGGCCGGGGCCCTTCGCGCAGCTGGGCGTCATGTTGGAGCGCACGCTCGAGTTCACGGTGGCGCACGAGGTGGCGCACCAGTACTTCGCGGGGCTGGTGGGGTCGGACCCCGTGAACATGCCGGTGGTGGACGAGTCCCTGGCCCAGTACGCCGCGCTGCTCTACATCGAGTGGAAGCACGGCAAGGCGGCGGCGGAGAAGCTGCGCAAGGAGCTGCTCGTCTCGCCGTACCACATGTACCGGCTGTCGGGCGGCGAGGACGGCCGCGCGGACCGGCCCACGGGAGACTTCGACAACGAGACGCAGTACGGGGCGCTCGTGTACGCGAAGGCGCCCATGCTGCACCACGCGTCGCGCAAGCTGGTGGGGGACGCGGCCTTCCTCCAGGGCATGCGCAACTACGTGGACGCGTACCGCTTCAAGTGGACGTGTCGGGAGTGCTTCACGCGCGAGCTGGCCAAGGCGAGCCCCTCGCACGCGAAGCAGCTGGAGCGGCTGCGCGTGCGTTGGTGGAACGAGGCGCGCGGCGACGACGACCTGGGGCTGCCCAACCTGGGGGCCGTCATGGGGACGCTGGGCGGCGGGGGCGGGATGAGCGTGGACGACCTGGAGGCGCTCGACCCCGCCGTGAAGGCGATGCTCGAGGAGGTGCTGCCCGGCTTGCTGGGGCAGTGACGCGGCGTCAGTCGAACAGCGCCTGGACGAACTCGCGCGGCTCGAAGCGGCGCAGGTCGGCGACCTTCTCGCCGACGCCGACCCAGACGACGGGCAGCTTCAGCTCGTCGCAGATGCCGATGATGACGCCGCCCTTGGCGGTGCCGTCCAGCTTCGTCAGGGCGATGGCGGTGACGCCCACGGCCTCGTGGAATTGCTTGGCCTGCTGGATGGCGTTCTGGCCGTTGGTGGAGTCGAGCACCAGCAGCACCTCGTGCGGGGCGCCCGGCAGCGCCTTCTCCAGCACGCGCTTGACCTTCTTCAGCTCCTCCATGAGGGGGGCCTTGGTGTGGAGTCGGCCCGCGGTGTCGGCGATGACGACGTCGGCGCCATCGGCCTGGGCCTTCTTCACGGCCTCGAAGACGACGGAGCCCGGGTCGCCGCCCTCCACGCCCTTGACGAGCTGGGCCCCGGCGCGCTCGGCCCACACGTCGAGCTGTTCGGTGGCGGCGGCGCGGAAGGTGTCACCCGCGGCGAGCACGACCTTCTTGCCCTCGGCGGTCAGCTTCGCGGACAGCTTGCCGATGGTGGTCGTCTTCCCGGCGCCGTTGACGCCCACGACCATGACGACGTGCGGCGGGCCTCCGCCCTCCAGCGTGCGGGGCACGGGCAGGTCGACGATGCGCGCCACCTCCTCGCGGATGAGGGACTTGATTCGCTCGGGGTCCTTGAGCTCGTTGCGCTTGAGCTTCTCGCGCGCCACGTCCACCAGGTGGCTGGCGGTGCGCACGCCGATGTCGGCGGTGAAGAGGATCTCCTCCAGGTCCGCGAGCACCGACTCGTCCACCTGGCGCTGCTGGCCGAAGAGGCCGTTGAGCCGGGCCATGAAGCCCTGGCTCTTCGTCTTGTCCAGGCCCTGGGCCAGGGTGCGGCCCGCCTCGGCCTCGACCTTGGCGCGGGCGGCGGCTTCCTCGGCGCGGCGGGCCTCCTCGACGGCGGCGGCCTCGCGCGCGCGCTCCTCGTCGCGCAGCCGCTGGGCCTCGGCTTGCTCGCGCTTGCGGCGCTCCCGGGCCTCCTCGTCCGCGGCCTTCTTGGCGCGGTACTCGGCGCGCTTCTCCTCTTCCTCACGCTCCTTGAGGGCGCGGGCCTCGGACTCCAGGCGGGCGCGCTCGGCGGCGTCGGTGGTGCCCCGGGCCGCGCGGGCGGCCTCCTCGCGCTGACGCGTCAGCTCCTGGGCGCGGGCGTGGGCCTCCTCGGCCTCGCGCAGGCGTGCGGCCTCCTTCTCGGAGGGGGGCAGCTCCACGCGCAGCTCGGGACGCTCGGCGGGGAGGGCCGGGCGTTCCTCGGGGAGAGGGGCGCCTGGCTTCTTCGTGGGGGCCGGAGCCTTCTTCTTGAAGAAGAGCTTGCGTGCCGCCAGCACCATCAGCAGGACGAAGAGGGCCGCGCCGCCGATACCCACCGCGTCGCCCGGGGAGAAGCCCTCCGAGGGGGGCGTTCCGGTCCCCGGCTGCGTCGTATTCCCGCCCGGCGTGGGGGCGGGGGAGGGGGCAGGGGGCACCTGCGCGGCCAGGGTATCCAGGACAGTGGGCGTCTTCATATGCGCGGCTCCGCATACACCAACACGCCGGTGGATGCAGCGCCCCTGGCCGGGTAGAACCCCGCTTTGCCATGCGTTTCGAACTCCCCACCGCCATGCTGTCGGTCCTCCTGCTGGGCAGTGCCTGCATCGTCGAGGCTCCGGGAGGGGCCTCCGCGGACGAGCGACGCGCGGTCACCGTCAAGGAGGTCCCCGCCCTGTCCGTCCGCAACGGGGCGAACCTGGGCGGCAAGGTGGAGCTGACCGCGGCCTCCGTGGAGCCAGGGCGGCTCACTCCCGGTTCGCGCGCGCAGGTGACGCTGTACTTCAAGGTGCTCCAGCCGCTCGACGAGGACTACCACGTGTTCGTCCACGTCGAGGACGTGGGCGGCCGCATGGAGCGGATGAACATGGACCACCCGCCCGCGGGCGGCCGTCTCCCCACGTCGCAGTGGAAGCCGGGCGAGGTCGTCAAGGACGAGTTCTCCATCTACCTGCCCGCGGACGCCACGGCGAAGGCGTTGAACATCTGGCTGGGCATGTGGGACCCCAAGACGGACTCGCGCCTGTCGCTGACCAACCCGGACGCGGTCCGCAACGACGGCCGCAACCGCATCCTGCTCGCGCAGGTGCCCGTGGCTCAGTAGCAGCAGGCTCCGCATCGGGGCTGGGCGGCCCATCGCGCGGCCGAAGTGTCGGGTTCCGGAAGGTCGCGGGACGGGCCCGGTGGAGAGGGGCGGATGCGCGAGGAGGAGGCGCTGGACGCACGCCCCCTCCGTTCAGCGCGCGCTGCTCACCAGATGCAGGCGCCCCCGACGAAGTTCGGGAAGGGGGCGAGAGAGCCGTCCGGAACGGTGCCGTGCTCGGCCAGTGTGCTGGGGCTCTTGTACATGGGCGAGTTGGGATCGGGCAGGTGATAGCTCATGTCATACACCGTGCTGCTCGAGCGCTCGCGCAGCCGGGTGCCACACTCGGGTTGGTGAGTGAAGGCGGCGAGCGAGCCCAGGGGAACCTCCCGGACGCTGGCGCTCCCTCCGAAATAGTCGAGGTCCGACGTGTTCGTGATGGGGTACTTGGCGCCTGAAATCCAAAGATAGACCTGGCTGGTCGACCGCTCCGCGACGAGGACCTTGTAGGAATAGTCGAGGAAGTGCTCCGACCAGGCGCTGCTGGGCAGGTCGAAGATGGGCTTGAAGCCGAGGTTGTTCCAGTAGCCCAGCTCCGTGGTCGTCGGAATCAGCCAGTACCGCTTTCCCACCACGACATAGATGGTGTTGGGGAAGTTGTACTGGCGGAAGAGGGTACCTTCCCGAGGGACGCGCTCGTAGGAGTTGATGGTCGCTTGCGGCGTCACGATGGTGATGGCGCTCGAGTACACGCTCCATTGCGAGGGCGGGATATAGAACGGCGTTCCCCCCGCGACGATGTAGCGGTTCGAGGTCTCCTGACCGAAGAGGACGACGCCGTCGAGGGGCGCGTATTCCGCGAAGGCCTGGGTGCCGACGATGCCCAGACACAGCGCCAGCCACCGGGCAAGGATGAGGTTGAACGAGACACGACGCACGGATGCTTCTCCTGTCACGGGTGAGTGCTGCCGATGCAAGCCCTATCGGGGTTGGCGTGACGGAAGCGTGACGGCGTGAAGTCTTTCTTCGGGCGGGAGGGGTGTTTGGGTATGTTGGAAATGTCTGCCTTTGCTGCCGGAGGCCCGTGGCTGCGCGCGACACGAGGCCGCCGTCAATGGGAGGCCGTGGCGAAGAGGTTGAGGCCGAGCTCGTCGGACAGTCGCCGGATGGCGTGCTGGGCCCGGACGCTGTTGCCGAAGCGGTCCAGCGGTGGGCTGAAGGCGGCGATGGCGAGCCTGCCGGGGACGACGGCGAGGAGGCCGCCGCCCACGCCACTCTTGGCGGGCAGGCCCACCTCGTACTGCCAGGTGCCCGTGTTGTCGTAGAGCCCGTTCATCGTCATCTCCGCGAGGATGCGCGGCACGTGCGCCGCCTTCACGGCGCGCTGACGGGTGAGGGGGTTGATGCCCCCGGCGGCGAGCGTGGCCCCCATCACCGCCAGGTCGTGCGTGGTGATGCCCACCGAGCACTGGCGCGTGTAGACGTCCGTGGCCTCCATCGGGTCGCTGTAGAGGGTGTGGGCGCTGTCCAGCAGCCACGCCAGGGCCCGGTTGTGCTGGTTGGTCGCCGCCTCCGAGCGGTAGACCTCCTCCATCACCGGGAGTGGCCGCCCGGCGAAGGCGCTCATCGTCGCGTGGATCTTCTCCCAGCGCTCCGCCGCCGACGCCGCCGGGACCAGGCTGACAGTGGCGATGGCGCCCGCGTTGACGAAGGGATTGAGCGGCCGGCCATCATGGACCACGAGCGCGTGGACGGAGGAGAACGACTCTCCGGTGGGGTTGTCGCCCACCTTTTGCCGCAGCGTCCGCGCGCCCAGCTCGTCGAGCACCCGCGCCAGGGTGAACACCTTGGAGATGGACTCGACGGCGAACTCGGAGCGCGTGTCGCCGGCCTCCGCGAGCTGCCCGTCCGGCGTCATGACCACCAGCCCGAACCGCTCGGGCTTCACGCGCGCGAGCACCGGGATGTAGCTGGCGTTCTGTCCCTCGCGCAGGTCCTGGAAGGCGCGGTGGGCCTCAATGGTCGCCGTACGGATGGCGTCCAGCGTCGGGGCCGAATCCATCGGGTGTCCTCCTGCCGGGAAGCGGGTGGTCGCGTGTCGCGGGGGCCTCGTGCTCCGCCTCCTCGTCCAGCGAGGGCGCTCCCGGGTGGCCGAGGCCGCCGGGCTTCTCCCAGTTGAAGGGGGCGAAGTCCCGGCTCCCCGCCGCGGTGCGCCAGGCGGCCTTGCGGCGCGAGTAGACGAAGAGGGGCAGCGCGACGAAGAGCACGTTGCCCGCGACGAGGATGAGCACGTACGTCATCGGGCTGCCGACCTTGATCTGCGACGGCGGGATGAAGCTGAGCACGAACGCGATGAGCGCGCCGATGAGGCCCGCGCCGCCGATGACCCACATCCCCGCGGCGCCTCCCGGGACGCGGTAGGCGCGAGGCGTGTGAGGCTCGCTGTAGCGCAGGTAGATGGCCGCCGCGAACATCAGGATGTACATGATGAGATACAGGGTCGACGTCAGCTGGCTGAGGATTTGATACGCGGCCTGCACCGACGGGAGGATGACGAACATCAGCGCCAGGAACGTCACCAGCATCCCCTGGACGAGCAGGATGTGGCTGGGCGCGCCGTGCTTGTTGTGTCGCTGGAAGAACGGGGGCAGGTAGCCCGCGCGTCCCACCGCGCCCAGCGCCGCGGAGGGCCCCGAAACCCAGACGGTGACGCTGCCCAGCACGCCGAGGAACAGCGCCACCGCCACCACCGAGGACAGCCAGGGCGCGCCGAGGGCCTTGAAGAAGTCTCGGTAGGAGACCAGCAGGCTCTGGGTCAGGTTGATCTGCGTCTTGGGGATGATGATGCTGATGGCCAGCGTGCCGAGCACGAAGACCAGGACCGTGACCACCGAGGCCATGAGGATGGCGAGCGGATAGGTCCGATTGGGATTCCTCGCCTCCTTCACGTGGATGGCGTTCATCTCCATGCCCGCGTAGAAGAGGAAGATGGACGCGGCCAGCACCAGGTTGCCGAACTGCGTGAAGTCCGGAATCACCTTGTCCCAGCCGAGCTGTATCTGGATGGGGCGTCCCTGGGCCAGGTAGGTCGCTCCCAGCACGATGAGCAGGCCCGCGGGGATGATGGTGCCGATGAGCCCTCCCCACTTGGAGATGGTGGCGGAGGCCTTGAGCCCCCGCATCGTCACCAGCGTCGCGGCCCAGTAGAGGGCGAGCACGATGAGGATGGTGTAGAACTTGTTGGACGAGAGCGCCTTGTCCCACGTCTGGTCGGGGCCGACGAAGGCCAGCGACACCGCGCCGTAGGTGAGCACGGTGGGGAACCAGATGGTGGACTCCACCCAGACCAGGAAGATGGCGAGGAAGCCCCAGCGGGGACCGAAGGCCTCGCCCACCCAGCGGAACACGCCGCCCTTCTCCGGCCAGCCGGTGGCCAGCTCCGCCGCGACGAGCGCGACGGGGATGAGGAAGAAGACGGCCGCGAACGTGTAATAGAAGATGGACGTGAGGCCATACTCCGCCTCGGCCGGAAGGCCGCGCAGGCTGACCACGGCCGTGACGTTCATGATGGCCAGCGTGAGGACGCCGAGCGTGGGCGCCGCCGCGCGTCTGGCCGGGGAGCGGGTCGCTGTTCCGGAACCCATGGATGTGTCCCTCCTGGTCCCGTGTCACGTTGGCGACTCAGTAGCGGTACTGGAAGGTGAGCTGACCTCGGAAGGCCTGGCCGGACCGGCCGTTGATTGCCCGGTTGTAGCCCCACAGTCCCTCGATACCGAGCTGGACGCCCTTCATCGGCTGGGCAACCAGGTTCAGCGAGGCGTACTGCGAGCGCCGCAGCGCGGAGGCCCCCAGGGCGTCCCGGTGGTCCCGGTCCCACAGCTTCAGCCAGCCATAGGTCGCGGTGGAGGCGAGCATGGGCATCCAGGCGTACGTGACGCCCACGTAGGCGCCGAGCAGGGGGATGGCGTCGAGCGAGCCGCTCTCGTCCGGCGCGGCGTCATAATGCGCGCCGCCGGTGTCGTTGACGTAGGCGGCGATGCCTTGTCCGCCGGTGACGCCCAGCTGGAAGGTGTGCCGGCGCGAGGCATGGTAGGCGCCCGTCAGGTTGCCCCCGATGCCGAGCACCGTCTCGCTGTCGTCGCGCCCGGGCGCCTGGCTGCCCACGGCGCGCACCAGGCCGGCGAGCTGCACGTGCCCCCACGCTCCCTCCGCGCGCCAGGCGACGACGCCGTCGGGGACGATGTCGCGCGGGGGGCCGGTGGCGGTGGGGATGTTGGCGCCCGGCTGTTCGATGGCGACCTGGAGGAACATCCGCAGGTGCTCGTCGTGGTTGAGCCGGTGGCCGTAGCGCATCACCGCGTGTTTGGAGAAGACGAGGGCGTTGGGGCCCTCGAAGTCGAGCGTCTTCGGGTAGGCGTCGACGTCCGCGAACGTCGAGTCGGTGAAGCCCGCGACGAAGCCGCCGAGCTGCGCGTAGGCATAGTCGGGGTGGAAGCCGAAGGCGGGGTCCGCCTGCGCGAAGCTGGTGTTGAACAACAGCCGCATGGGCCCCAGCTCCGTCCTGCCCCGGAACTCGAGGGAGACGTCGGACGTGTTCGCGGTCGCCGCCGCCTGGGCCCCCGGGGAGTCGTGGAAGTCCTGGCCCTCCACGGGGATGGCGGAGGTGGTGAACCAGGTGGGCGTGCCCAGCCGCTTGGAGCTCTCCATGAAGTGCGTGGTGGCCGCGACGCCGAGCTTCACGAAGATGTCGGTGGTGGGGACCCGGAAGTAGCCGGGCAAGCTCTTGTCGAAGACCGCGTGGTCGGGGCGCGGGGTGAAGAACTGGGTGTTCGGCAGCAGCGCGAGGTCGAGGATGGGCAGCTGTGGAAGCCGCAGCGGGTCCTCCTCGAGGGCCGCGGTGTCCGAGCTCCGCCCCGAGGGAGCTTCGGGCTCCGCGGGCTGGGCGCGGGCCTCCCCCGCCAGGGTGCTCAGCAGGGACAGCAGCAGGATGGCGACGCCGCTTCTGGCGGGGCGCGGCGGGGTTCTCGGCTTCATTTCGTCCTCGGCCACATGGCGTGGCCGGGAAGTTAGGGCGTGGCCGGCTCGGACCACGGCGGCCTGGGGGGAAGGGGAGTGTCGACGACCTCGAGCGGGGCCTCCCCGCCGGCGCGGACGTCAGCGCGTGGGCGAGTGGGGCAGGCCACCGTGGTGCTTCGACTGGAGGAGCCACTGCGCCAGCGCGCTGCCGCAGAGGGCGACGACGATGAGCAGCAGCGAGAGGGGCTGTTTCCTCCCGGTGCTGACGAGGAAGGTCGACAGGACGACGGCCATGAGCCCCAACCCCGCGCCGACGATGGCGCGCGAGGCCCCCGTCTGTCGCGCCAGCTTCCAGCAGGCGACATGGGCCGCCAGGTAGCAGACGAGGAAGGTGGCGCTGGCGACGTTGGCGATGGCGCCCAGGCTCAGCGTGTCGACCATGACGAGGATGGCCACGACGCCCCAGACGAAGCCCCGGGTGCCCTGGTGCCCGAGCTTCGTGGAGAAGGCCGGGGGGAGTTGCTGGACGCGCGCGAGCGCCCGGGAGACGTTGAGCGCGGCGAACAGCGTGGCGTTGATGGCGGACGCGGTGGCGAGCAGCGCGCCGAGCGCGACGGCGGTGAAACCCGCGCTGCCCAGCACGGGGCGCGCGGCCTGGGCCACGGCGGTGTCGGCGTCACGCGCGAGCTGCTCGGGCGGCACCAGGGCGAGGACGGTGACGGACAGGCCCACGTACAGCAGGGTCACCACGCCGATGGCGAGGTAGATGGCGCGCGGAATCGTCTTCTTCGGGTCGGCCACGTCCGCGCCCGCGTTGGCCATCATCCCGAAGCCCGAGTACGCGAAGAAGCACAGGCCCACGCTCGACACGAGGGTGGCGAGGCCCATGTGCGCGTCCCTGCTCGTGTCGCGCGTGCCCTCGGTGGACATGGCCCAGAGCCCCGCGGCCAGCAGCGCCGCGAGGATGACGAGCTTGATGGCCACCAGGATGACCTCCGCCCGCCCCACCGCGCCCGAGCCGGCGATGTTGAGCGCGGCCAGGAGGATGACGACGAGTGAGCCGAAGACCGCGAACCCCGCGTGGCCCCCCGAGGGGATGAAGAGCCGGGTGGCGTAGGCGCCGAACGTCTTGGCCACCATGGCGACGCTGATGACGAGCGTGACGAGGTAGATGAGCGAGAGCGTTCCGGAGACCATGCCGCGCCCGAAGGCCTGCTCGAAGAAGAGGGTGATGCCGCCCGAGCTCGGGTAGCGCGCGCTGAGCTTCGCGTACGAGTAGCCGGAGAGCGCGGCGACGACGCCCGCGAGCGCGAAGGCGAGCCACGTGTCGGGGCCCACGAGCAGCGCGGCCTGGCCCAGCAGCGCGAAGATGCCGGCGCCCACCATCGAACCGATGCCCAGCGCCGCGACGGACCACAGGCTCATCGTCGCTCGCCGAGCGGGTGCTCCCTTCGTCGGGTGTTCCGCCATGTCCGCCCCTCGGTGCTGGCGTTCCTCCCGACCCCTGGCGGGCCCGTCCCTCCTGGGTGGCGGGGCCTCGCGCCGGGGCCTTCCGGGAACGTCGCCTCGAAGGTGGCGCCTCCGGCAAGGGCCCACAAGGAGGGGAGGCGACCTCGCTGGACCGCCCGTTCGCGCGAGCCCCGGGCGACACGCGCGCGGACCTGCGCGCGAGGTGGGGGAGGGAAAAGCGTCGGAGTGGCCTGTAAGCCGGGTTCTGTCCCCGCCCCTTTCGGGACGGGCGGCGAACATTCATCTAGGGCCCTGGTTGCCCAGGGGCCTCATCAGCGAGCAACCCGAGCGCATGGGGCGGGCAACCCTCGTCCCCCCGAACGGCGAGGGACACGCTCCTATTGGCTCTTGCTCCAGGTGGGGTTTACCGTGCCGTCCGAGTCACCCCGGACGCGGTGCGCTCTTACCGCACCGTTTCACCCTTACCCGCCCCTTTCGGAACGGGCGGTCTGTTTTCTGTGGCACTTTCCTGCGAGTCGCCTCGACTGGCCGTTAGCCAGCACCCTGCCCTGTGGAGCCCGGACTTTCCTCCCGCCACCCGTGATTGCGGTGGCCGGCGTTCACCCGAACCACTCCGACGCCTGCCCCATACAACAGCCCGGGGAGGCGGGTCCACTTCACGAGGAGGGTGGGGCTACAGCCGCTCGTCGATGGCGCGGTTGCTCATGGCGTCCGCGTCCGCGTTCCGGGCGCGCGGCACGTGGTGCAGCTTCACGCGGGTGAAGCCCTCCAGCAGCCGGCGCGCCTCGTCGAACAGGGGCTTGAGCGTGGGGCTCTTCACCTGGTAGCGCCCGCCCAGCTGGCGGATGAGCAGCTCGCTGTCGGCGAACACGTCCACCTCGCGCGCGCCCAGCGAGCGGGCGTGCTTCAGGCCCAGCAGCAGGCCCATGTACTCGGCGTAGTTGTTCGTCTGGGTCCCGAGGAAGCGTCCCAGCCGCGCCACCACGTGGCCTGTGGGGTCCATCAGCACCGCGCCAGCGCCCGCCGGCCCCGGGTTGCCTCGCGCCGCGCCGTCCGAATAGACGCGCAGCCTCGAAAGGGCCTCCGCGGGGGAGGGGGCCTGCTCGGGGGCGGACACCTGCGGCGCGCCCTGCTGGGCGTCGCGCGGCGTCGGCTCTCCGCCGAGCCTCACGGCGGCCTCCTCGAGGAGCTGTCCCAGGTGCTCCCGGGTGAGGCCTCGGAAGGCCCGCACCGTCGACGAGAGGGGCTCCTCGCGCGCGATGTGGCGGAGGATGTCGACGAGGGACGGCGCGGGCATCGCGGACTACTTCGCCTGCGTTTCCTGCAGCGCCTCGACCGCGTAGATGATGCGGTTGCAGGACGGGCAGATGTCCGTGCCCAGCGAGGTGCGCAGCTGGTTGTAGAGCTGGGGCGGGACGTTCATGTTGCAGCCCTGGCAGGTGCCCGCCACCACGCCGACCAGCGCGGGCAGCTTCTTCTTGCGCACCACCTCGTAGCGCCGCAGCAGCGTGGCGTCCACGTTGTTGGCCACGCCCTGGCGACGGCCCTCGAGCGCCTTCACCTGCGCCTCGGCCTCGCCCAGCTTGCCGCGCAGCTCCGCCATCCGGCTCGACAGACCCTGCTGCTTCGTCGCGAACTCGGCCTCCTTGGCCTTGATGGCCTCGCGGTCCGCGCCGAGCTTCTTCGTCAGCTCGGTCAGCTCCTCCGCCATCGTGAGGTTGGCCTTCTTGGCGATGTCGATTTCCCGCGCCAGGGCGGAGTACTCCCGCGTCGAGCGCTGTTCGCTCAGGCGGGCCTCCCACTTCTTCACCTTGTCCTTCTCGTCAGCGATGGTCTGCTCGTGCTGCGCCTTCTGTCGCTCGGTGTCGGCGACGCGAGCACGCTCGGCCTCGATGGCGCTGCGAGCCACGCCGAGCTCGCGCTCCAGCTCGGCAATCTGACGGGGGTGGACATCCGCGGCCTTCCGGAGCGATGCGACCTCGAGGTCCACATTCTGAAGCTCCGCCAGCGCCTTCAATTTCTCCCGCAAAGTTGCTGCCTCCCACAGAGCCGCACCGTGTACGGCCGCGCGTTCTTGTACCAACAAGGTTGATGAGGGTCCAACGCCCAAATGGTCTCCGCGTCATCCCCCTGGCGCGCAAGCGGCCATCCGGCATTTGAAAGCGCTTCACGCACCCGTTAGACGGGAGCGCGTGTCCCGAGCCTCCCTCCTCCCGTCCCTGGCCCTGCTCGCGCTCGCCCCGGCCTGCCGCGAGTCCGCTCCGCCCCCGGTCTCCGCCCCTCCGCTCGCGGCCGCTCCCTCCGCGCCCGCCCGCCCGGCGGCCGACGTGAAATGGGGCGTCATCGAGGGGCGCGTCCGCCTGGTGGGACCACCCCCCACCCCCGCCCGCTCCCCCACCACCGGCACCGTCGTCTCCGTCTGTGGCGAGGAGACCGAGGACCGCTCGCTCGTGGTGGGCGCGGAGGGCGCGCTGGCCCATGCCGTCGTGGCGCTCGCCTCCGGCGCCGACCTCCCAGCCCCCGCCTCGCCCCCGGCGGACCCCGTGCTGGACCAGAAGAAGTGCGTCTACGACCCTCCCGTCCTCGCAGCCCGGGCCGGCGCCACCCTCACCCTGCGCAACTCGGATCCGCTCGTCCACAATGTGCGCGCGGCCTCCGGGACCAACCGCGCCTTCTTCAACGTGGCCATGCCCCTGGAGGGGATGTCCACCCGCCGCGCGCTGCCCGCCGAGCCGGGCCTCGTCCCCATCCGCTGCGACATCCACCCGTGGATGTACGCCACGATTCGCACCTTTGACCACCCCTACTTCGGGACGACCTCCCAGGAGGGGCGCTTCCGGCTGGAGGTCCCGGAGGGGCGACACACCCTCGTCTTCTGGCACGAGCGGCTGCCCCAGGCCGAGCAGACGGTGGAGGTCCGCGCCGGGGAGCGCGTCCAGGTCGAGCAGGCCTGGAAGGTCGAGTCCCTGAAGTAGGGCGAGTACCGTGCGGGCGGAATCCACACGTCCGCCGAAATTTTTTCGCCGCTCCACGTTCTAAGGTGTGGAAGGCGCAAATTCGGATCGCCCTTTTGTCGTAGTGGAAAATTGCTATAAAACTGGCGCGACCGAACACGAGGGGGCGAGTCATGCAGCAGTCCAAGAAACGACCGGCTCTGACGACCGAGGCATCCCGCATCCAGGAGGCGAGCCCGAAGGAGCGCCGGCCCGCGGGCATGCAGGAGATGGGGCCCGGCCTCTACGAGCAGATCCGCCGCGCGCTCCTGGAGCTGTCGCTGGCATCCTGAGGTCGTGTTCGTGTTCTCGATGTGCCGGACGCGCGCGGGCACGCGCGCTCCAGGCATGGCGGGTGGCGGCCCGACGAGGACACACGCCACCCCGCAAGCTCCGGTTCGAGTCCCGGTCGACGAGAGAAGGGCGCCCGGCGCGAAGCCAGGCGGCCCTGGGGCGTCGATGACCTGCTAGGGCTCGTCCTCTTCGGATTCGGCCGCGGCTTCGTCATCGTCGAACGAGTCGAGGTCCTCCTCCTCTTCCTCACTGGCGGAGGCTGGCTCCTCGGGCTCGATGGGCTCGATGACCTTCGGCGCAGCGGCCAGACGTCCCCGCCGCCCTTCGGGCTGCGGCTTGAGCGCAGGGCTCTCCCGCTGGTCCGCGCCACACTTGGGGCACAGCGGGTCGGGCTTCTTCATGTCGTAGAACTTCGTCTGGCACTTGTAGCAGACGAACTTCGTTCCAAGGTCCTTCGCCGGCATTCGCCACCTTCTGAAAAAGGCGAGAGAAGACAGGGGAGGGCGGCTGCATAGTTGGGCCGTCGGGCGGAGTCAACCTGTGGTTTGCGCGGGAGATTTCTAGCGGTAGCATCCGAGGCCTCGAATTACCCCCCGAGAGCCGGACGCTCCCCTTGAACTTCACCTGCGACAACTGCCAGAAGCGGTACTCCATCGCGGACGAAAAAGTCCGCGGCAAGACGGTCAAGGTCCGCTGCAAGAACTGCCAGAACGTCATCACCGTCGAAGGACCCGCCGCAGAAGAGAGCACCCGCGTGGTGTCGCTCGCGGACGTGGAGCGGCTGCGCGCCCAGGAGCGCTCCTTGGCCGAGCCCGCCGCCAGCGCTCCGGCGCCCGCGCCCGTCGCCGCGCCCGCCGTGGCGAAGGCGCCGCCCGCCGCGCTCCAGACCCCCTGGGACGACGAGCCCACGCGCGCCGCGCCGCTGCGCGCCACCGGCTCGCCCTGGTTCGTCATGGTGCGCAACAAGCAGGAGGGCCCGCTCGACGAGGGAGGCCTGCGTGAGCTGATCGCCACCGGCGCCATCAGCGGGCGCAGCTTCTTCTGGCAGCAGGGCATGGCGGACTGGAAGCGCGGCTCGGACGTCCCGGAGCTCGCCGCCCTGTTCGCGCCGCCTCCCGCGCCGGAGCCTCCCGCGCCGCCGCCTCCGCCCCCCGCGCCGGAGCCCGCGCCGCGCGCCGCCGCGCGCTCCACCCGCCGCGAGCCGGAGCCTCAGCCCTTCCAAGAGCCGGAGCCCCAGTTCCCGCAGGAGCCGGAGCCCGAGCAGCCCCAGCCGCAGCAGCGCGCCTGGGTGCCCGAGGAGGATCCGGACACCACGTACTTCGGCGACCCGAACGCGCGGGAGCAGGAGGAGACCCAGCCTCAGCCCCAGCCTCGTCGGGGTGGGCAGGCCGCCGCCGCGAGCAGCGCGGCGCCGCTCAACGAGCTGTTCTCCGACCTGGACCTGCCCGAGCGCGGCGAGGACGGCGACGGCTCGCACGAGGACCCGATGGCCGCGCTGGGCGGCGGCGACGAGAAGGAGAGCAAGCCGCGCGAGGACACGCGCCACTTCGCCAAGAAGGCGGGCGTCACGCGCCGCAACTCCCCGGCGAAGTACGCCCTCTTCGCGGTGTTGATGATCGCCCTGCCCATCGCGGTGCTCTACGTCCTGTCGGACGCGCTCGAAATCGTGCCGCTGCGCGTGGCCACGGTGGACCGGGCGGGCAAGCCGGTGCAGCGCTCCGTCTTCTCCGGCGAGGGCATGGGCGCGCTGCGTGACAAGCTCTTGGGCAAGGCGCCGCCCGCGCCCACGGCGCCCGTCGTGGCGCCCAAGCCCGCCCCCAAGCCCACGGCGGCGCCCGAGCCGCCCAAGGCCGAGGAGCCCGCCGCGCCCGCCGCGGGGAACGAGGGGGCCGCCGCGCCCGCTCCCTCCTCCGAGCAGCTCGCGGCGGTCTACGCCGACGGGGAGAAGAAGGACGTCGCCCCCGAAGCGCGCAAGGACGCGCCGGTGGCGGCCGCGGACAGCGAGGACGTGGGCGGCCCGTCCGACGAGGAGGTCGAGCGCGTGGTGGAGCAGACGCAGGAGGCGTTCCGCGACTGTGTCGAGCAGGAGCTCAAGCGCAACCCCGGCTTCCGCGGCGTCAAGGCCACGCTCACCGCGACGGTGGGCGCCTCCGGCAAGGTGAAGGCGGCGACCCTCAGCCGCAAGGAGCTCAACAACGGCGGCTCGACGGTGGGCGCCTGCATCCGGGAGCGCGCCAAGGCGATGGTCTTCTCCAAGTTCTCCGGGGACGACGTGGACCTGGAGATTCCGCTGGTGCTCTCCGGGCGGTAGCCGGGCGCCGCGCGGCCGGGCGGGCTTCCCTCCGTCAGAGGTCGAAGTCGCCCGGCGGCGGCGTCTTGCCGCGCAGGGCCCGTTGGCGCGCCTGGTCCACCTCGGCGCGCAGGGCCTCGGTGGCCTCGCGGTCCACCTCCAGCGATTCCAGGTCCAGGACGTCTCCCTCGCGCACGCCCTCCGGGAGCGAGGCGAGGGGACGCGTCACCTCGCGCCCGTCCACGACGAGTACCGCGAGGTCATCCTCGATGCGGTCCACGGTGGCGCGGACCTTGGGGGAGCGGGGCTTCATGGGATGCAGTCGTGGGGGACGCGGTTGGCGTGGTCGGCTTCCTCGCGCGTCTTGTAGATGACGAGGTTCTTCTGGGCGATGGAGTGCGCGGCCCGGCACTCGGGCACGTGGAACAGCTGCCGGAGCCGGCTGGCGTGGAAGGGGCCCTTGTACTTCTTCCCGCCCGGCGGGGCGGCGGGCGTGGGCTCCGTCTTCGCGACGGGCGCCTCCACGGGCTGCTCGACGGCGGGCGCCGGCGCGGGCTGGCTCAGGGGCTTGCCGGCCCAGACGGTCGGCTCCGGCGTGGGGCCCCGCCCCTCCAGGGTGTAGCGGGTGTCCGCGGGGGCGCCCTTGGGCAGCGTCTGCGGCGTGACGGTGAGCACCGTGCCGTCGCTGACCACCTGCACCTCGCCGTCGATGTCCGTGCGGAAGACCTGCGTGCCCGCCGCCTTCAGCCGCTCCAGCGTGGCGGCAGCGGGGGCCTTGAACTCGTTGTTCGCGCCCACGGAGATGACGGCGGCGCGCGCGCCCACGCGGGAGAGGAAGGGCGCGGAGGTGGCGCGGGCCATCCCGTGCGCGCCCACCTTGAGCAGGGTGGACTGCACGGTGACGTCGCGCGCCAGCAGGTACTCCTCCGTCTGCGCCAGGGCGTCGCCCATGAGGAGCACGGACGTCTGCCCGTACGACAGTCGCAGGATGATGGAGTTGACCTCCAGCGAGGCGTCCTCCGACTCCAGCAGCGCGTCCGACGGCGCGCGGGGCCACAGCACCGTCAGGGCGACGTCCTTGCCCAGGGCGATGCGCTGGGGCGCGTTGGGCGTGGCCGTGGGGGGCGCGGGGGAGATGACCTGCACGCCGCGCTCGCTGACGGCGGTGAGCAGGGCGTCATAGGCGTCCGGCGCCTTGGGGAGCTGGGGCTCCATCAGCTGGCGCGCGCCCACCCGCTTCAGCACGGGCTCCAGCGCGCCGTGGTGGTCGTTGTGCGGGTGGGTGAGGATGACCAGGTCGAGCGGCTTGCTGAGCAGCTCCGGCAGCCGGTTCACCAGGTGGTTGGCGGCGGTCGCCGGGCCGGTGTCCACCAGCACCGTGTGCCCCTCCGGCGACACGATGAGCGCGGCGTCTCCCTGGCCCACGTCGAAGAAGTAGACATGCAGCTTCCCGTCCGGGGGCGTGCCGAAGTAGCGCTTGGACTCCGTCCGGGCGGGAGGTGGGGGCTCCTTGCAGGCCGTCAGGAACAGCAGGGTTCCGAGGAGTGCGAGATGACGCGGACTCATGGGTGACAATCCTCGGCGGGGCGGCGCTCGCGCGCGGCGGCGGCCCGGCTGGAGTAGATGGTGCGCTCCGACTTCGAGCGCTTCAGCGTGGAACAGCTCTCCTTGTGGAAGACCTTGCTGTTCTTGAGGCTGATATATCGCTCGTTCGCCGCCGGGGTTGCGGACCCCGGCTCCGCGGGCGTGGCGGTGGGGCCGGGCACGATGACGACCGCTTCACGCTTCGGTTCGCCGGACTTTCGCCCCGGGCCCTGGCTCCGGGCGGGGGACGTGGGCTCCACCGGGCCGAGCGCGATGGGGCCCGGCGTGAGCTCTCCCGGGACGACGAGCATGGGGCCGGTGCCGCCATGGGCCCTCAGCGCGACGGTGCGGCCGTCGCTGGAGACCACCACCTCTCCGTCCTGGTCCGTGCGGAACACCCGCGCGCCCACCTCCCCGAGCCGCGCCAGCGTCTCCTGGGCGGGGTGGCCGTAGTCGTTCTTCGCGCCGCAGGAGATGACCGCCAGCTGGGGTTTGACGGCCTCCAGGAAGGGCGCCGTCGAGGAGTGGCGCCCGCCGTGGTGGGCGACCTTCAGCACCGTGGCTGACAGGTCCAGGGGCTTCTGGAGCAGGGCGGCCTCGGTGTCCGGCTCCGCGTCCCCCACCAGGAGGAAGGCCGTGCGCCCGTATGTCAGCTTGGCGACGATGGAGTTGGAGTTCGCGTCCGAGCGCGTCCCCGCGAGGAACGGCTCCTGGGGCACGCGCGGCCAGAGCACGGTGAGCGAGACGCCCTCGCCCAGGCCGATGGTGAGCAGCGTGTGCGGGGCGGCCGGGTTGGGCGTGGGCGTCATCACCTGGCCCACCGACTGCCCGACGAAGTCCAGCAGGTCCCGGTACGCCTCGCTCGGGTGGTTGAAGCCCGGGTCCATGAAGCGTCTGGCGCCCACGGCGCGCAGCGCCGGGATGAAGCCCCCCAGGTGGTCCAGGTGCGGGTGCGTGAGGATGGCCAGGTCCAGGGGGCCCGTCACCAGCTCCTTCAGCCGCGCCGCCAGCCGCTCCCGGGCCTCCGGCGGGCCGCCGTCGACGAGCACCGTCTTGCCCGTCGGGGAGATGATGAGGGCCGCGTCTCCCTGGCCCACGTCGAAGAAGTGCACCGTGAGGGGCTTGCCCGGGCCCGGCGTGGGGAGCGCGTCCGTGGCGAGGCTCGGAAGCGCGGTCAGCAGGAGGGCGAGGACGCAGGACGACCGGACGAAGGACATCACGGCGGGGGACTCTACCGCCTGGCACCCACTCTCGGTACCTCGTGTGTGAGTGGCATGTGGCGGACCGTCCGAGCGCTTCCCGAGGGACGCGAAGTGCGTTAAGGGGCCGCCATGTCCGACTCCAGGGACCTCTCCCGTTTCGTCGAGGAAATCGCGGCGCGGCTCCGCCGCCACATGAGCGAGTGGATGGCCGGGAGCGACGCGCCGCCCGCGGAGGCGGTCGCCGCCGTCGAACCCGGCGCCTGGCCCTCCACGGGGCCTGTCGAGATGGAGTCCCTGCGCTCCGTCGCGGACGTGGCGCCGTACATCGACCACACGCTGCTCAAGCCGGAGGCCCGCACCGAGGACGTGGTGAAGGTGGCCGAGGAGGCGCGGCGGTACGGCTTCGCCACGGTGTGCGTGAACAGCTCTCACGTGGCCACGGCCGCGAAGGTGCTGGAGGGGGCGAAGACGGTGCCCATCGCCGTGGTGGGCTTCCCGCTGGGCGTGGCGCTGCCATCCGCCAAGGCGTTCGAGGCGCGCGAGGCCATCCGCGCCGGGGCGCGTGAAATCGACATGGTCATCCACGTGGGCGCGCTCAAGGCCCGCGAGTTCGCGCGCGTCCACCAGGACATCGTCGCGGTGGTGGAGGCCAGCCGGCCGTGGCCGGTGAAGGTCATCCTGGAGACGTCGCTCCTGACGGACGAGGAGAAGGTCTTCGCCTGCCTGCTCTCCAAGTCCGCCGGCGCCGCCTTCGTGAAGACGTCCACGGGCTTCGGGACGGGTGGGGCGACGGTGGAGGACGTGGCGCTGATGCGCCTGACGGTGGGCGAGGACGTGGGCGTGAAGGCGTCCGGCGGCATCCGTTCCGCCGATGACGCGATGAAGATGCTGCGCGCGGGCGCCAACCGCCTGGGCGCGTCCGCGTCCGTGGCCATCGTCACCGGGCAGGTCTCCAGCGCGAAGTACTGACACGGCGGTGGCGACGTGAACGCGAAACAGCGCGAGGAATTCAAGAAGCTGCTCCTGGCCCTCCACGCCGAACTGACGGAGAAGGCGCCCGCGAAAATCGAACCCAACCGCACGGACGACGCGCGCATCGGCGGCGACGAGGACGAGCAGCCGCTCAACGAGATGATGCAGGCCATCGCCTCCAACCGGAACCGGAACTCGGACGGCGTGCTGGCGCGGGTCATCAAGGCGCTGGGCAAGCTGCGCGACGACCCGGACGCCTATGGCGAGTGCGAGGAGTGCGGCGACGAGATTCCGCTCGGCCGCCTGCGCGCCATGCCCTACGCCGAACTGTGCGTGACGTGCCAGGGCGGCAAGGACAACCCCAAGGGGCGTCACACGCGCCGCAAGCTCACCGACTACACCTGAACAACGCGGCGCTCGTGCCACGCGGCCCGCGCGCCCTCACCACTGGACGAGGCAGCGAGGCCCTCATGAACGACACCGGACTCAGAGAGCGGGCGGAGGCGTGGCGCCAGGCGGACCCGGACCCCACCACCCAGGCGGAGCTGGCGGAGGTGCTCGCCCGGGGAGACCACGCGGACCTGGCGGACCGCTTCGCGCAGGACCTCGAGTTCGGCACCGCGGGCCTGCGCGGCGTGCTGGGCGCGGGGCCCAACCGCATGAACCGCGCCGTGGTGCGGCGCACCACCGCGGGCCTGGCGCGCTACCTCAAGCAGCACGTGCCGGACGCCGCCACCCGGGGCGTGGTCGTGGGACGCGACGCGCGCCGCCTGAGCGCGGAGCTGGCCGAGGACACCGCCGCCGTCCTGGCCGCCGAGGGCATCCCCGCCCACGTCTTCCCCGTGCCGGTGCCCACGCCGCTCGCCGCGTACGCGTGCCTCCACCTGAACGCCGCCGCCGCCATCATGGTGACGGCGAGCCACAACCCCCCCGAGTACAACGGCTACAAGGTGTACTGGGGCAACGGCGCGCAGATCATCCCCCCGCATGACACCGGCATCGCCGCCGCCATCGCCCAGGTGGAGGCCGCCAACCGCGTGCCGCTGCTCACCGTGGAGGCCGCGCGCGCGAAGGGGCTGTGGCGCGACATCCCGGACGCGCTGGGGGACGACTACGTGCGCGCCATCCTCGGGCTGCGCGTCCACAAGAAGGGCTCCGACACGCTGTCCATCGTCTACACGGCCATGCACGGCGTGGGCGGCGTCTGGGCGGAGCGCGCCCTGCGCGAGGCGGGCTTCCCCCGCTTCACCCCCGTCGCCGAGCAGCAGCAGCCCGACGGCCGCTTCCCCACCGTGCGCTTCCCCAACCCGGAGGAGCCCGGCGCCATGGACCTGTCGACCGCCACCGCCGAGCGCGTGAAGGCCGACCTGGTGCTGGCCAACGACCCGGACGCGGACCGGCTCGCCGTCATGGCGCGCGACGCGGATGGCGCGCTGCGCATGCTCACCGGCAACGAGGTGGGCGTGCTGCTGGGGCACTTCCTGCTCACGCAGGGGACGAAGCGCGCGCGCCCGCACGTCGTCACCACCATCGTCTCCTCGACGCAGCTGGGCGCCATCGCCCGCGCGCTCGGCGCCGCGTACGACGAGGTGCTCACCGGCTTCAAGTGGATCGCCAACCGCGCGCTGGAGCGCGAGCGCGCCGAGGGCACCCAGTTCGTCTTCGGCTACGAGGAGGCGCTCGGCTACACCGCCGGCACCGTGACGCGCGACAAGGACGGAGTGGGCGCCGCGCTCGTCATGGCGGACCTGGCGGCGTGGTGCGAGTCGCGCAAGACGACGGTGCTCGGCTACCTGGAGGAGATCCAGCGCCAGCACGGCCTCTACGTCGGGGCGCAGCGCAACGTCACGCTGCCGGGCGCCGCGGGCGCGCAGCTCATCCGCGGTATCATGGACGCCTTCCGCGCGTCGCCGCCCACGCACGTCGGCGGCGACGCGGTGCGCGCCGTGCTCGACTACAAGCGCGGCGTCAACGGGCTGCCGCCCTCCAACGTGCTGGCGTTGGAGATGGAGGGCGGAGGTCGGGTCACGCTCCGGCCCTCGGGCACGGAGCCGAAGATCAAATACTACTTCGAGCACAAGGAGACGCCCGCCGCGGGCGAGCCGCTGGCCCAGGCCCGCGTGCGCGCCGAGGCGCGGCTCACCGCCTTCATCGACGCGTTCCTCGCGCTCGCCCGCGAGCGGGGACAGCCGTAGCCATCCTCCACCCACCGGCCGCGTGCGCCCCCCGCGCGCGGCCCTCATCGAAAGGTCAGCGTGTGAAGCGCCTCGTCCCTGGATTCCTCCTCGCCTGCCTCCTGACCCTCCCTGGCGCCGCCCTGGCGCGCGGGCAGGGCTGGTCGGTCCTCTCCGCCGACTCGCTGGGGCGGAACAACACCGCGTTCTCCGGTCAGATTGGCTGGCCGGGCCTGACGCTCGGCGTGCTGCACGGCGCGTCGGAGCAGTTCGACATCGGCGGCAAGTTCAACTTCAACTGGGGCCGCGAGGGCTGGGTTCGCGACACCACCGCGGGCATCAAGCTGCAGGCGTGGATGCGCTACACGCTGGCGCAGTCCGGCAAGGTGTCCTTCGCGGTCACCTTCCAGCCTGGCCCGCTGTTCTACTTCCACGACGACGACACGGACGTGGGCCTCGCCCTGCCGGTGGGCTTCGTCGTTGGCATCCCCGCCAGCAGCGCGCTGATGCTGAACGTGGGCCTGGACATCCCCTTCCACGTCTACTTCGGCGAGAACATCGGCCCCGTCATCCCCATCCTCGTGGGCGGTGGCATGGAGTACTTCATCGACAACCGGCTGGCGGCCACCTTCAACCTGCGCATGGGCCCCGCGCTCATCCCGGACTTCGACGACAGCGAGTTCACGCTGGAGGCGCTGTTCGGCATCGCCTACCGCTTCTGAGTCACGCGCGAGCGCGGGGCTACACCGTGGCCCCGCGCAGCGTCAGCTCCTCCTTGAACGCACGGATGACGTCGTGCTCGGAGGGCAGCTCGCCGGAGCGGCGCTCCATGAGCCTGGCGAGCACGGCGACGTAGGTCTCCCCGAACAACGTGGTGAGGGCCGTGGCGGTGGAGGCGGCGATGAGCGCGCCCACCACCGAGCCCGCGCCGGGGAGGACCTTGAGCAGCCCGGACACGATGGCCTGGCCGGTGAACGTGGCCCCCAGGCCCGTGACGACCGAACCCACCAGCGTGGAGAGGAAGGCCTCCGTGAGGGGCAGGCCGAACACGCTGCTAATCCCCGCCAGCATCCCGACCTGCGTGGGGACGAGCAGGGCGGCGTCGGCGAAAGGGATGGGGGTGGCTCCGATGACGGCCGCGGTGGCGGCGGCGCTGGCGACGATGCCGTGGGCCCGCCTGCGCTTCTGGTCGATGCTCACCCGCTGCGCGGCGGCGAAGGCGTTGCGCTGGGCCTCGGGCACCAGCTCCATGGTGAGCTCCACCAGTTCGACGAGGCCCCGGGGGTGGAGCGTGTGCCCCTCGTCGTCCGTCTCGTGGAGGGCGCGCACGCGCATGACGTTGCGGGCCATGGGCAACAGCCGCTCCACCTCCGCGCGGAAGCCCTGGTCGCTGCGCGCCTTGGTGACGACGGCCACCACCGGCATGTGCCGCGCGAGCATCCGCGCGACCTCCAGGTCCCCGGCCTCGACGCGGCGCGAGTCCTCGCCGATGCACAGCCACGCGCAGTGCAGATGCCGCGTCGCGTCCGCGTCCCGGGCGCGCGTGGCCACCAGGTCCTCCAGCAGCGTCAGCGTCTCCTCGAAGGCGCCCAGCTCCATGCCCCGCGTGTCCAGGATGCTCACGGGGATGCCGTCCTTCGTGTACTCGCGCGCCTCACGCGTCACCGGGCGGCCCTGGCCCGTGTCGGCGATGCGCCCGTGGAAGACGGCGTTGACGAGCGTGCTCTTGCCCACCCCGCTGCGGCCCGCGATGACGATGTTGACCTGGCCGCGCTTGCGGAAGGCTTCTTCGACCTGCTTGCGAATCTCTTCTGCCAGATGGAGGTCCATGGTGCCTCGTCGTCCTCCCGGGGGAGAGGACCTTCGCCCCGACACGCGGGGCATGCGCCTCTCCGAAGCGTAGCGGAAGGGCGTCTCCGGGCCATGTGACAGGGACGAGACAGCGCCCCGTCCTCCGGGTCGCCGCCACCTGGGCGGCCGGGCCGCCGGCCGTCCCTCCGCTCGCTCGCCGGCGACGCTCGTGCATCGCCATCCCGGTGCGGGGCCCTGCTTGCGTGGCGCGTGTCCACTGCTGCCCACCGAGGCCGTGCACCGGGTCGCCTTGCCCGGGGGGCGGCGCGCCGCCACGTTGCCTCCTCCTCGGGGGAGAGCGGCGGATGGTGGTGTTCCTCATCGACGGACAAGCGTCACCGGCGCGGGTGGTGCGACACGCGGCGACGTCTCGACGGCTGCGGCTCGCGGTGCCGGGGCTCCTGGGCGACCGCTACCTCGGCCGGCGCCTGGAGCGCACGGTGCACGGCTGGCCGGGCATCGAGGAGGCGAGGGCGGAGCCTCGCAGCGGTCGGATGCTGGTGCGCTATGGCCCCGACGCGCCCCTGTTGGCGCGCCTGCGGGAGGAGCCCGACGAGGCGCCCCCGGACACGCCACCCGCCCCGGCGCGGTCGGCGCCGCGCCGCGCGCCGGCTGTCGCACCCGCTCGCGACGAGGAGCCCTGGCACGCGCTCGCGGTGGACGAGGTGCTGCGCCAGTGCGGGACGAACCCTCATGGGCTGTCGCGCGGAGAGGCCGCGGCGCGCCTGTCGCGCCACGGGCCCAACGTCGTCGATGGGGCCCCGCCGCGCTCGCGTTGGTCCCTGCTGCGCGCGCAGGTCGCCACCGTGCCCATGGGACTGCTGATGGGGTCGGCCGCCGCGTCGGCCCTGGCCGGGGACGTGCTGGAGTCCACTGCCATCCTCGCGGTGGTGGGCCTCAATGCGGGCATCGGCTACCGCATCGAACGACGCAACGAGGCGCTCCTGGCGTCGTGGCAGAAGCTGGAGGCGGGCCAGGCCCAGGTGCTGCGCGACGGCGTCCTCCAGGCGGTCCCCGCCTCGGACCTCGTGGTGGGCGACGTGCTGCTGGTGCGCGCCGGTGACGTGCTGCCCGCGGATGCTCGCGTGCTGGAGGCGCACCGGCTGCAAGTGGACGAGGCCCCGCTCACCGGGGAGAGCGAACCCCAGCCGAAGGGACCGGAGCCGGTGGCGCACGACGCGCCGCTGGCGGAGCGCCACGGCATGCTCCACGCCGGCACGATGGTGGCCTCCGGCCATGGCCGCGCGGTCATCGTGGCGACGGGGAGGGCCATGGCGCTGGCGCGCGTGCGCAAGCTGGTGGAGGAGACGGTCGCGCCGCCCACCCCCATGTCGCGGAAGCTGGACCGGATGGACCACCGCGTGGCGCTCTTCTCCGTCGGGGCCTCGGTGCTGGCCGGCGCGGTGGGGCTGGCGCGAGGGCGCCCGATGGGACATGTGCTGCGCGGCGCGGTGGCGCTGGGCGTGGCGGCCCTGCCGGAGGGGTTGCCCATCGTCGCCACCGCGGCCCTGGTGCGCTCGATGCAACGGCTGCACGCGCGAGGCATGGTGGTGCGCAGGGTGGCCGCGGCCGAGGCGCTGGGGGGCGTCACCGTCATCTGCGCGGACAAGACGGGCACGCTCACCCGCAACGAGATGCGGCTGGAGGTCCTGGACGTGGGGCAGGGGGCCGTGGACCTCGCGTCGCTGCGCGCGAGGCCGGAGGCGGTGCTCGAGGACGCCCCCTCGCTGGCGCTCGCCGCGGCGCTGCTCAACAGCGACGTGGACGTGCACCGCAACGGACACGAGGTCATCATCGCCGGCAGTTCGACCGAGCGGGCGCTGGTCTCCGCCGCCCATGCCTCGGGGTTGGATGGCGCCGCGCTGCGCCAGGCGTTCCCCCGGCGACGGCTGCTCGAGCGCACCGAGGGCATCCACTACGTGGTGAGCCTCCACGACGCGCCCGGGGGAGGGGTGGCCTTCATCAAGGGGGCACCGGAGCAGGTCATCCGGTTGTGCTCGCGCGACGCGAACGGTCCCCTCGACGCCGCGGCGCGAGAGCGACTGCTCCTGCGCAACCAGTCCCTGGCGCGCGACGGGCTGCGCGTGCTGGCGCTGGGCTGGCGCCGCGTGGACCTGTCGCGAGGCGAGGCCCGTGACGCGGACTACACCTTCATCGGCTTCATGGGGCTGAGGGACCCGTTGAGGGAGGGCGCCGCGGACACGCTGAGACAGGCGCGCGTGGCGGGCATCCGCACCATCATCCTCACCGGCGACCAGCGTCACACGGCGGAGGCGGTGGCGCGGCAGGTGGGCTTGCGAGGCGAGACGCTGGTGGCCAAGGAGGTGACGGCGCGGCTGTCCTCGCCCGGTGGCGCGGAGGGGGACTGGCTGGAGCGCGTGTCGGTGCTCGCGCGGGTGACGCCCGAGGACAAGATGGCGCTGGTGCGGGCCTTGCGCGCGCGGGGCGAGGTGGTGGCCATGGCGGGGGATGGCATCAACGACGCGCCCGCGCTGAAGGCCGCGGACGTGGGCGTGGCGGTGGGCGCGCGCTCCAGCGACATGGCCCGGCAGATGGCGGACGTCGTCATGGCGGGCGAGGACCTGCGCGGCATCATCCACGCCGTGGGCGAGGGGCGCATCGTCCAGGACAACCTGCGCCGCTCCATCCGCTTCCTCTTCGCCACCAACCTGTCGGAGATGACGCTGGTGGTGGGCGCCTCGCTCGTCGGGGCGCGCGAGCCGTTGCTGCCGCTCCAACTGCTGTGGCTCAACCTGTTGACGGACACGCTGCCCGGCCTCGCGCTGGCGCTCGAGCCGGGGGACCCGGACATCCTGGACCGTCCCCCCTCGCCTCCCGACGCGCCGCTGCTGTCGCGGGACATGGGGCGGCAGGTGGTGCGCGACGGGCTGTTGATGGCGGGCCTGGGCGCGGCGGGCCTGGTGCTCGGCGGACCGCCCCTGGCGTTCGGCATGCTCACCGCCGCGCAGCTCGGCTACGCGCCGGCGTGCCGCGCGCCTCGCCACGGCCGGGGCGGGGACGTGCCGGGCGATGGGCGCTTCAATCTGCTGGTCGGGAGCGCGGTGGCGATGCAGGGGCTCGCGCTCGTCGTGCCGCCCCTGCGCGTCATGCTGGGGTTGCCCGCGCCCTCGTGGGGCACCTTCGCCGCAATGGCCACGGGCCTGGTGCTGCCGCGCGCCATCGTCGGTCTGTACCGCCAGGGCCGCGCTCGTTTCTCCCACCCCGTCACATCCGAGGTCTCCCCATGAGGTTCCATCTCCCGTCGTTCCTGCTGGGCTACACCGCCGGCGCGGGCTCGGTGCTCCTGAGCCGGCACCTGCGCCCGCTGCTGGTGGAGGTGGCCGCGGCCGCCTACCGGTTCGGAGACCTGGTGGTGGCCCGGACGGCCATCAAGCAGGAGGACCTGGAGGATCTCCTCGCGGAGGCCAAGGCCCGGGCGCGGCGGGCCGCCAGGGGCAACGCGAACGGACATGCCCAGGCCTGAGGAGGGCGCCATGCGTCGCTTCATCTACGTGGTCCATGTCCTGCCCGGGCGCATGCGCCTGAGACTGCCGTGGCTGCGCGAACACGCCACGCTCGCCAACGCGCTCGCGGAGGGGCTCTTGTCCATCGAGGGCATGGACGAGGTGGAGGTGCGGCCCTTCACCGGCAGCGTCCTGTGTCTGCATGACCCGGAGGTGCTCGAGACGGAGGCCGTGCTGGCGGCGGTGCGTGGCTTCACCGGCGTGGACCTCGTCGTGCGCCCGGGCGAGGAGCCCCCGGAGGAGGAGACGCTGGTCGGCGCGCTGCTCGCGGGCAGTGACGTGGCCCGCGCCGTCAGCCGCTTCGCCAAGGGGCTCGACGTGGAGGTGCTGCGCGCCACGCAAGGGCGGGTGGGGTTGGGGGTGCTCACGTCGATCGGCTTCGTCGGCGTAGGGGTCGCCAAGGTCATCGCCACCCAACAGCTCCCCATGCCGAACTGGTTCAACCTGGCCTGGTGGAGCTTCGCCACCTTCACCAGCGTGGAGCGCGCCGCCATCAACAACACGGACCCGCCCACGCGCGGAACCCCTCCGGGACACTCGGCCCTGGAGGCGCAGGGGGAGAGCGGCCCCGTGGGATGAGGGCCCGCGTGAGGGTCGTACTGCCCGCCGCATCCGGTGTGACGCGGAGGCCGTTCTCGGGCGCGCCGCTCCGCGTCTCACGCGAACGCGACCCGCGTTCCATCGATACGCGCCGACGCGCGAGCCGCGGGTCATCCCCGTGCGTTCACGGGGACGCGCCTTGGCATGTCCGTTGAATTCTGGCCGGGCATGGCTGCTGAAAGTTGCAAGCTCTGCGGGAAGCTTCGCGTCGGCGAGGACGCGGGAGAACACGGCTTCTGTCCGCTCTGTCTGGAGCGCCTGGCGAAAGCGAGCCTCGGTCCGAAGGAGGCGCTGTCGGCGCTCACCAGGCGGCCGCGCCTGCAGCTGGGGCCGGAGCAGCTCATTGCATGGATCGTGAACCAGCTGAAGCCCAGCACATCGTCGGGCTCTGCCTCGCGCAAGAAGGGCGCCAAGGAGAAGAGCAAGAAGGGCGGCGCCAGTGGCTCCAAGGGGGGCAAGGGGACCAGCGAGAAGGCGTCGCAGCGCGCGCCGAACCTCCTGCTCCCCCATCAGAAGCGGCTCGATAGGGTCTACCATCAGCGGCTGAAGTGCCCCTGGCTGAAGATCGCCGTCCAGGCCCGGGAGTCAGGTGGGTTCGGGGACCTCATCAACTGCCTGAACACGAGCAAGATCCTGCTGGAGTGCGACGAGGCGTGGGACGTCTTCGCTGACTGCAACCATGCTGCATTCGACATCATGCTGCCCAGCTTCCCGGGCGTCAGGGACGCGGAGGGCAAGGGGCTCGACGTCGGAAGCCCCGAGGTGGTGCGCCTGGACATGGTCGCCAAGGGCGGCAGCGTCATGGCGGGGGCGGTGGACGAGTACGGCTATCGGGACGGGAATGACCCCCGCAGCCCCTACCAGCGCATCGCGGGGCTGGGTGACGACGAGGTCGGCATCATGATCAACCCGTCACTGCGCGAGCAGCAGCCGCTGTCGAGCCTGTCGCTGCAGGCCGAGGAGCTCGGGGGCATGCTCGCCAGACCGGAGGTCCAGGGCGCACGGGTGTTCTTCGGCTATGGCGCGGGCGGAAAGAGTCCCCACTGCTTCCACATCTTGTTGGACCGCGTCCTCTTCGACCCCTCCATCACCGACGCCGTCATCCTCGCCGTGGGATACAGCAGCGGGCACCTGGACCAGTGCCTGGGCAATCAGGCCAGGGCCAAGGCGCTGAAGCTGACCGAGACGCACCCATACAAAGTGGAGACGTTCAAGCCATCCAAGAAGGAGAAGCTCCAGCTCCCGACCTCGGACGGGAAAGAGAAGGAGAAGGTGAAGGTCGGGGGCGAGTGCCGCAGCCTCCTCCTCGCCTTGAACGGGCGCACCATCCGGGTGCTCTTCAACAGCGGGTCGCTGCCTTACAGCGACATGCTCCAACTCTGGCGCGTGGCGGACCGGAGCTTCACCATCTGCGAAGGCGACCAATCCTTCAGCGAGGCCATCTCCGCGGGCATCCCCATGGCGTATCAGCTCTGGAATCCGACGGGCGGCTCGCCGCCCCACAAGACGAAGTTGTTCCAGGACTTCGTCGCGCTCTGCGCCCGGTCCGACAAGAACATCGCGGACTTCCTGCTGACCTGCGACGCGTACCGCAAGCAGAAGTTCGACCAGGGCCTGGTGGACAGAATCGTCAGGTACTCCAGTTCCCACGACTTCGTGGCGAGCTATCGCGAGTGCATGCGGGAGATTTCGCAGGAGTGGGACATCGCGAGCGTCCTCCCTGGTTTCGTGAAGCGCCTCTGGTTGCGCAAGCTCGTGGAGTTGGGGGCCGCGGGGCCACTGACCCAGGACCTCGAGAAGCTGTTCGCATGGGAGGGTTCGCCCGCGTTCAGCCTCCCCGGATTGGAGGCCGAGCTCTACCGGATCAGCCAGGCCGTCCCCCGGCTCGCATACGCCCTGGCGATGTCCAGCTCACCCGACTCGGTGAAGTACTTCACCTGAGCCCGATTCCTCGTCTCCGTGCTTGGGGGCGGCGGGCGCGCCGGGGAGCGCGTCCGGGAGGTCCTCCTCGACGTTGCGGACGCGAGGCGACAGCCAGGCGACGAGGACGTTGATCGCGGAGAGCACGCCCAGGGTGACGTAGAGCAGGGCGATGCCTCGCCCCGGGCCCGTGCCGAGGATTCGGCCCGCGCTGGAGGCGAGCGCGCCATCGGTCGACATCCAGGGTTCGAACAGCTTGTCGGCGAGGGGCCCCGCGAGGAGCGCGGCGAGGGGGGGCGCGGAGAGCGCGACCATCCGGCGCACGGCGAAGACCCGGCCCTGCAACCCGACGGGCACCTTGCTCTGCCAGATGGCATGGGAGCACCCCGCGATGACCGGGACGCAGAACATGAAGACGAACGCCGCGCCCGCCACCATGCCCGGGCTCGCCGGGAGCGCCGCGCCGAACAGCGCGAGCCCGCTCAGCAGTTGGAAGCCGAGCATGCCCAGGATGCGCTTGCGGGGCCCACCCCACGCGCCCATCATCACCCCGCCCGCGAGCATCCCCACGCCCGCGATGGACATGACCCAGCCCAGCCGGGACGCATCCGCGAAGCTGAGCACCAGCGGCGTGATGAGCACCGTCACCAGGATGGTGAACAGGTTGGCGAACGTGATGAACGACAGCATGCCCAGCAGGCCCTGGCGCTCGCGGATGAAGGCCCAGCCCATCAGCACGTCCTCCCGCAGGGAGGCTCCGGGCTTGCGCGCGAGGTCGTGGCTCGCGAGCTGGGGGAACCGCACGCTCACCAGGAGGAGCGCGGAGATGACGAACGACCCCAGGTCGATGAGCAGGATTCCCGGCAGCCCGAGCCGCACCACCAGCACGCCCGCGATGCCAGGGCTGATGAGCTGGCCCACGCCCAGGGCCAGTTCGATCAACCCATTCGCCCGGCCCAGGTGCTGCTTGGGGACCATCAGCGCGGTGGAGGCGGAGTAGGCCAGGTTGCGGAACGTGGCGAACGCGGAGCATGTCGCGAGCGGCAGGTAGTAGTGCCAGCCGTGCACCTCCCAGCGCCCCTCGTCGCCGGCCTTCGCCAGCAGCCACATCGCGAACACGGCGCACGCGGCGCCCAGGTCCGCCAGCAACATCACCCGGCGCCTGTCCCACCTGTCCACCAGCGCGCCGGCGACGGGCGCCAGCAGCACCATGGGGAGGAACGCGAAGAACGAGGCGAGCGAGTACTGCGTGAGGGACGCGCTGCGCTGGAAGACGTGCACCATCACCGCGAAGCTCGTCAGCCCCGAGCCGAGCGACGAGACGAGCTGCCCGAGCCAGGTGAGGCCGAAGACCGAGGGGAGGTGGTGGATGCCGTGTGGACGCGTGGAGGTCATCGCGGAGGCAACCCCAGCAGCGCCTTCAGGGCCTGCGCGAGCGCGTCGACGTCCGGGGCTCGCATGAGCGTGTAGTGGTCACCGGGGACCTCGCGCACCTCCAGGGTCGCGACGTGCGTGCTCCAACCCCGGTCCTCCGGAATGCCGGCCTCCAGCGTCGTGTCCCGGCCGCGCAGCACCGTGGCCTTGCCCGGGAACCCACCGGGTGCATGTCGCAGGAGCGCGCGGTGGTTGGCGGTGAAGACGCGCAGCAGTGCTTCGAGCTGCTCCGGCCCCGCCTCCGGCACGAAGAGGCCCGCCTCGCGCCCCACTCGGAACAGGTGGTCGAGCAGCGCCTTCGAATCCCCCGGGAGGACGTCCGCGGGCGGCGAGGGCTCGAGGCCCGCGGTGCGCGCCAGGTCCATGGCGAAGGAGACCGCGGCGGCCGTGTCGTCGCCCGCCCCCGCGCTTCGCGCCGACGTCGCGGGGCTGGGCTCGATGAGGGCGAGGACGTCCACGCGCTCCCCTCGCTGGCTCAAGAGACGCGCCATCTCGAAGGCGATGGCCGCGCCGAGCGACCAGCCTCCCAGGCGGTAGGGGCCGTGGGGCTGGACCTCGCGGAGGGCGTCCACGTAGTGCTCCGCCATGGCCTCGAGTGTCTCGTGCGGCGGGAGTGTGCCGTCGATGCCCTGGGCCTGGAGTCCGTAGAAGGGCTGCTCGGGGCCGAGGCGGCGGGCCAGCTCCGTGTAGCAGAACACCGTGCCGCCCACCGGGTGGACGCAGAAGAAGGGTACGCGCGAGCCGCCCCGCTGGATGGGCACGAGCGGTGTCCACCGCGCGGGCTCGCGCCGCAGCAGCGCGGCGAGTCCCTCGACGGTGGGCGCCTGGAAGAGCGCGGACATGGGGAGACGACGTCCCGTGCGAGCGCGGACCGCGGACAGCAGCCGCACCGCGAGCAGGGAGTGGCCACCCAGCTCGAAGAAGTCGCTGCGCGCGCTGACGGGCGACGCGCCGAGCAGCTCCTCGAAGAGTCGGGCCAGCTCCAGCTCGTAGGTGTCTCGCGGCGCGACGTATTCGCGCCGGGAGGCGGCCGCCTCCGCGGCGGGGAGCGCGGCGCGGTGGACCTTGCCGTTGGTGGTGAGCGGGAAGGCGTCGAGCACCACGAAGGCGGCGGGGACCATGTACTCGGGCAGCCGGAGCTTGAGGAACCCTCGGAGCGCGGTGACGTCGAGCGGCCTGGAGGCGCCGGAGACGGGGACGACGTAGGCGACGAGGCGCTGGTCCCCTTCGCCATACTGGCGCACCAGCACCACCGCGCCCTCGACGGTGGGGTGCTGCTGGAGGGTGGCTTCGATCTCCCCCAGCTCGATGCGGAAGCCGCGCAGCTTCACCTGATGGTCGATGCGGCCCAGGTACTCGAGCTCTCCCTCCGGCAGCCAGCGGGCCTTGTCTCCCGTGCGGTACATGCGCGCGCCGGGCGTGGGGCTGAAGGGGTCGGGGAGGAAGCGCTCGGCGGTGAGCGCCGGCCGGTCGAGGTAGCCGCGAGCGAGGCCCGCGCCGGAGATGTAGAGCTCGCCCGGAACGCCGAGCGGCGTCGGTTGTTGGTGGGCGTCGAGGACGTAGGTGCGCAGGTTCGCCAGCGGCCCGCCGAGCGTCGGCGCCGTGCTCGCGCCACGAATCGCCCGAATGGTGGAGTCGACGGTGCACTCGGTGGGGCCGTAGACGTTGAAGGCGGTGAGCCGAGGGTGGGTGGAGAGCCGCGTCCAGAGCGACGCGTCCACGGCCTCTCCGCCGACGAGCAGCCGCAGCGGGCGATGCTCGCCGAGTCCCTCCTCCAGGAGGAGGCGCAGGTGGGAGGGCGCGCAGTCGAGGACCTCGACCTGGTGCTTCTCGAGCCAGGCGACCATCGCCCGGGCGTCCTCGCGGGCGGCCTGGGGCACCAGGCAGAGCGTGTGGCCGTCGATGAGCTGGATGAGCTGCTGGACGGACGCGTCGAAGGCGAGCGGCGCGTTGACGCTGACGCGCAGCGGCTTGTCCACGCCTGAATAGGCGGTGGCGGCCAGCGCCGCGTGCAGGTTCATCACGGAGGCGTGTTGCACCATGACGCCCTTGGGCTTGCCCGTGGAGCCGGAGGTGTAGATGACGTAGGCGAGGTGGTGCGGGTGATGGACGTGCGGGGGATTGGTGTCGGGCCGCCCGTGGAAGAGCTGGGGGACGTTGACGCGGAGGATGTCCACGCCCGAATCAGGGAAGAGTCCCGTCAGCTGGTGCTGGGTGAGCAGGCACTGGGCTCGGGAGTCCTCCAGCATGAAGGCCAGACGCTCCGGGGGATAGGCGGCGTCCATGGGGACGTAGGCGGCGCCCGACTTGAGGACGCCCAGGACGGCGACGAGCATGTCCACCGAGCGCTCCAGGCAGAGCGCGACGCGGGACTCGGGGCCGAGTCCTCGGGCGCGCAGCGTCCATGCGACCTGATTGGCGCGACGGTTGAGCTCCGCGTACGTGAGGCTCTGCTCGTCGGTGATGACGGCCGTGGCGGTGGGCGTGAGCGCGGCGCGCTGCTCGAAGCGCTCGTGCCAGCAGCCTTCCCAGGGGAGGTCGCGCCGCGAGTCGTTCCACGCCTCCAGGACCTGATGCCGGTCGGCTCCCGAGAGGAGGCAGACCTGCTCGTAGCGTGAATGCGGCTGGGATGCGACGGCTTCGAGCGCGCGCAGGTAGTACTGGCCGAGCTCCCGTGCCTGCTCCGCCTCCTGGCGCGTCCCCGTGCTCGAGAGGGTGAGCGTCAACGCCGAGGAGTCGGGGTCCTGCGAGAAGGTGACGCCCAACGGCAGCTCCATCCAGGCCGCGCCCATCATCTCGTCCACGACGCGCACGCCCTTCTGCTGCGTCATCCCTCCCATGATGTGGAAGTGGAGGAAGTTGAAGAGCGTGTGGAAGAGCGGCTGTCCTCCCAGCTTCTGCTGGAGCCGCGCCATCGGATAGCGGCGGTGAGGCATCAGCTCGCGCTCGTGCCTGGCCACTTCGCGGATCAGGTCGAGCCAGGAGCCGCCACGCAGGGAGAGGGGGAAGGGGACGCTGTTGAGGAAGAGTCCGACGAGGCGTTCGCCGTCGGCGATCTCCGGGCGGCCGTGGGTGACGATGCCGGTGACGACGGAAGAGGAGCCCTCGACGAAGGCGCGGACGCGGAGGTGGACGGCGAGGAGGAGGGACTTGAGGGGGACACCCGCCTCGTGAGCGGTGCGTTGCAGGGCCTCCTGGAGCGACTTGGAGATAGAGAGCGTCTCGGTGTGGAGCACGCGCTCGTGGGACTCCGCGCGAGGAGGACGCGCGTTGGCCAGCTCCGCTCCCTCCATGCGCTCCAACCAGTAGCGCTCGTGCTCGGGCGAGCTCTGTGCCTCGCGTTCGAGCGCGACGAAGTGGCGGTAGGAGGCGGACAGCGGAGGAGGTGGCGGCGCGGCGGAGTCGTCGAGGAGTGAGAGGTAGCGGCCGAAGAGCTCGGAGAAGACGGCCGCGACACTCCAACCGTCGAGGATGGCGTGGTGGAAGAGGACGGTGAACTGGAGGGTGGTGTCCGAGCGGCGGTGGACGGCGAGTCGGAGCAGTGGGGCCCTCGCCCAGTCGAAGGGGAGGCGGCGCTCGGCTTCAGCCCACTCCCGGAGGAAGGCGTCCTGCTGGGCGGGAGACTTGTCGCGCAGGTCGAAGAAGCCGAGAGGCGGCGAGACGTGGCGATGGACGAGCTGGAGGGGCTCGTCGAAGCCGTCGAGGTGGAAGGAGGTGCGGAGGATGGGGTGGCGAGAGAGCAGCTCGGAGAAGGCGAGCAGGAGGATGTGCTCGTCCAGTTCCACCTCGAGGTGGAAGCTGAACATGTCGTGGTAGATGCCGGCGCTGGGGTCGAGCGCGGACTCGAAGAGCATGCCGGACTGGAGCGCGGCCAGCGGGTAGGCGTCCTCGACGTCCGCAGGTAGCCGTTGCCTGTCGGCCTCCGAAATGAGGCTGAACGCGGTGAGCGCCGAGGCGGCTTCGACACGCTTCGTGTCCCCGGAGCCGACGACGGCGGAGAGCTGACGGATGGTGGGGTGCTGGAGGAGCTGTGGGATGGACAGCTCGAGTCCGCGCTCCCGGAGCCTGGCGACGACCTGGATGCCGCGGATGGAGTCGCCGCCGAGCTCGAAGAAGCTGTCGTCGATGCCAACGCGCTGGACGCCGAGGACCTGGGCCCAGACGTCGGCGAGCGTGGCTTCATTCGCGTCCCGGGGCGCCTCGAAGGAGGCGTCGGGGCGGGAGGCGTCGAGGTCTGGAGAGGGGAGGGCCTTCCTATCCACCTTGCCATTGGGAGACAGGGGCAAGGAGGCGAGGGGAACGAAGAGGGCGGGCACCATGTACTCGGGCAGCCGGCGCAGCAGGTGCTCGCGCAGGGCACGGGAGTCGATGGAGTCAGGCCCCTCCGAGCCGACGAGGTAGGCGACGAGGCGCTTGTCGCCGGGAGCGTCTTCGCGAGCGAGGACGACGGCCTCCTGGATGCCGGGAGAGGCGAGGAGCGCGGCCTCGATTTCACCCAGTTCGATGCGGAAGCCGCGCACCTTCACCTGGAAGTCGGAGCGGCCGAGGAACTCGAGGGTGCCGTCCGCGCGCCAGCGAGCGCGGTCGCCGGTGCGGTAGAGGCGCTCGCCGGGCGTCGATGAGAAGGGGTGGGGGACGAACTTCTCCGCGGTGAGGTCGGGGCGGTTGAGGTAGCCCCAGGCGAGGCCGAGGCCGCCGACGTACAGCTCTCCGGGGATGCCGATGGGGAGAGGCTGCATGAGGGCGTCGAGGACGAAGGCGGAGGAGTGTCCGAGGGGGCGGCCGATGGGGACGGAGGCGCCGACGGAGTCGGAAGAGCGGAGGGCGTGAGTGGAGGAGAAGGTCGTGTTCTCCGTGGGCCCGTAGCCGTTGACGAGGACGGAGGAGGGTGGGATTCGCTGGAGGTGCTGCTGGACGCGGAGGGCGGGGAGCACGTCGCCGCCCGCGAGCACCTGGCGGACACGCGCGAGGGCTTCGCCCTGGTGGATGACGACCTGCTCGAAGAGGGCCGCGGTCAGCCACAGGGTGGTGACGCCAGTCCCCGTCAGCAGCGCGGCCAGCTCCTCCAGTGAGGGCGTGTGAGGAGGCGCGAGGACGAGGCGAGCGCCGTGGAGGAGCGCGCCCCAGATTTCGAGCGTGGAGGCGTCGAAGGAGACAGGGGCGAGCTGGAGGAAGACCTCGTCCGGGCCGAAGTGGATGAAGGGGTTGGAGAGGACGAGGCGAGAGACGGCGTGGTGAGGGATGCAGACGCCCTTGGGCCTGCCGGTGCTGCCGGAGGTGAACATGACGTAGGCGAGGTCATCGCCACTCACGGCCGCGGCGGGGGGCGCGTCGGAAGGAAGCGCCTCGATGAGGTCGGCGTCGGCGTCGAGGCAGAGGAAGAGCGCGACGGCGGGGAGGGAGTCGGCGAGATCTTCGGAGGTGAGGATGAGGCCGACGCTGGCTTCCTGGAGGAGGAGGGAGATGCGCTCGGCGGGGTAGTGGTGGTCGACGGGGACGTAGGAGCCGCCGGCCTTGAGGATGGCGAGGAGGCCGACGAGCAGGTCGAAGGAGCGCTCGAGGCAGAGGCCGACGCGGGTGCCGGGTTTGACGCCGTAGGTGCGCAGGTGGTGGGCGAGCTGGTTGGAGCGTTGCTCGAGCTGCGCGTAGGTGAGGTGCGCTTCCCCGAGGACGAGCGCGACGGCGCCGGGTGTGCGAGCGGCCTGCTCGGAGAAGAGGGCGTGGAGCGGCGTGTCGCGAGGGAAGTCGGCGGCGGTGGCGTTCCATTCGACGAGGAGCTGCTGGCGCTCACGCGGGGTGAGCAGGGGCAGGGCGTCGAGGCGCTGGTCCACGTTGGCGACGATGGACTCGAGCAGGGTGCGGTAGTGCTCCATCATCCGCTGGACCGTCGCGGCGTCGAACAGGTCCGTGTTGTAGTTGAGCGCCCCGGTGATTCCGGCGGGGGACTCTTCCAACAGCAGGCTCATGTCGAACTTGACGGTCTCCAGCTTCGTCTCGAGGACTCGGAGCGACAGCCCCGGCAGCTCCAGGCGCGTCTGGGGTGTGTTCTGGAACGTGAAGGTGACCTGGAAGAGCGGTGAGCGGCTCGGGTCCTTCGCGGGCCGCAAGGTCTCCAACAGCTTCTCGAAGGGGACGTCCTGGTGCTCGGCGACATCCAGGGCGGTGGTCTTCACCTGGGCGAGCAGCTCGCGGAAGGTGAGGCCGGGCGCCATGCGCGCGCGGAAGACGAGGGTGTTGACGAAGAAGCCGATGAGGCCCTCGAGCTCCGGACGCGTGCGGCCCGCGACGGGAGAGCCGACGCAGAGGTCCTGTTGGCCGGAGTAGCGCGACAGCAGCAGCTGCCAGGTGGCCAGCAGCACCATGAAGGGAGTGGCCTCGTGTTGACGAGCCAATGTCCTCACCGCCGACGCGAGCTTCGCGGGGAGGTTCACCGGCAGCATCGCGCCACGGAACGTCTGCACGGCCGGCCGCGGTCGGTCCGTGGGCAGGTCCAGCGCGGCGGGCGCCCCAGAGAGCTGCTCGCGCCAGTAGTCCAGTCGGGACTCCAGCACCGGGCCCCGCATCCATTCGTGCTGCCACACGGCGTAGTCGGCGTACTGCATGGGCAGTGGCGGGAGGTCCGCCTCTCGCCCCTGGCTGGCGGCGACGTATCCCTCGGCGACCTCGCGCACCAACACGCTGATGGACCAGCCGTCCGAGACGATGTGATGCATCGTCACCAGCAGGACATGCCGCTCCGGCGCCAGGCGCAGCAGCCGCGCGCGGAAGACCGGCCCCTGCTCCAGGTTGAATGGGAGGTGGGCCTCCTCGTGCGCCAGCCGACCCATCCGGGCATCGCGCTCCGTCTCGGGGAACTCGGAGAGGTCTGTGAGGGGCAGCTCGATCGCCGCCTGCGGCTGGATGACCTGGATGGCCAGGTCCCCCTCGTTGCGGAACGTCGTGCGCAGGGCTTCATGTCGCTGCACGACCCCACGCAGGGCCAGCTCCAGCGCGCGTGTGTCGAGCACTCCGTCGATGGCCACCGCCGCGGGGTTGTTGTACGTGGCGGTGCCAGGCGTCAGCTGCTCCGCCAGCCACAGGCGCTGCTGGACGAAGGACTGCGGTACGGACCTCCCGCGAGGGGATGGGCGCTGTGGCGTCACGGGCTGGGTGGGGCCGCGAACCTGCTCCGCTTCGCGCCTCGCCGCGAGGGAGGCGACGGTGGGCGTCTCGAAGAGAGCGCGCAGTGGCAGCTCGATGCCCAGGTCCTTGCGCATGCGCGAGACGAGGCGCGTGGCGAGCAGGGAGTGTCCGCCGAGGGAGAAGAAGTTGTCGTGGCGCCCGACGCGCTCCACCTGGAGCAGCTCGGCGAAGAGGCTCGCGAGGCGCTCCTCGAGGGGAGTGCTCGGCGCGACGTACTCGTGCGCCTCGCGCGCCTCATCCGGCGCGGGAAGGGCCTTGCGGTCCACCTTGCCGTTGGGGGACAGCGGGAAGGACTCCAGCACCACGAAGGTGACTGGCACCATGTAGTCCGGCAGTCGCTCGCGCAGGTGTCCGCGCACCGAGTCGAGCTCGAGGGCGCGGCCCTTCACGGGAGTCAGGTAGCCGACGAGGCGCGTGTCGCCCGGGGCGTACCGGCGCGCCACCACCACCGCGCCGTCCACGCCCGGCTGCTGGCGCAGCACGGCCTCGATTTCACCCAGCTCGATGCGGAAGCCGCGCACCTTCACCTGATGGTCCACGCGGCCGAGGAACTCGAGGCTCCCGTCGGAGAGGAAGCGCGCGAGGTCGCCGGTGCGGTACATGCGCGCCTGAGGGACGGCGCTGAAAGGGTCGGAGAGGAAGCGCTCGGCGGTGAGCTCGGGCCGGTCCAGGTAGCCACGCGCGACGCCGGCGCCGCCGACATACAGCTCGCCGGTGACGCCCATGGGGACGGGCTGGAGCGAAGCACCGAGCACGTACACCGTGGCGTTGGGGATGGGGCGGCCGATGGGGACCAGCAGACGGTCGTCGTCCGCGGAGCAGCGGTGCACCGTGCTCAACATGCCGGCTTCATTGAGGCCGTACTCGTTGTAGAGCGTGGCGGACAGCAGGGCGTGGTGCTGCCGGACCAGCTCGCGAGGGCAGGACTCACCCGCGACGATGGCGACCTTCAGTGACGCGAGCGCCTTTGAGTCGGCGTGCTCGAAGAGCAGGCGCTGATAGAGGCCAGGAGAGCACAACAGGTGTGTGACCTGCTCTCGCGCTACCAGGTCCGCGACATGATGCGCCCCGTCACGAGGCAGAATCAGGGTGCCGCCCTGTGCGAGGGACCAGAAGATGCCGGCCACGGAGCTGTCGAAGGCGAACGACGACAGCATGAGGTAGCGCTCCATCCGCTCGGGATAGGCCGCGACGCGAGCGAAGGTGGAGTGAGCGAGGTTGGCGTGGGTGACTTCGACGCCCTTGGGCCTGCCCGTGGAGCCGGAGGTGTAGATGACGTAGGCGAGGTGCTCTGGCCGCACGCCGCTCTCCGGCGCGGCCGACGAGGGGAGGCTGGCGACGCGCGACCAGTCCGAGTCGAGGCACAGCACGCGCTCGGCGGGCAGGTCCAGCCGTCCGAGGAGGGAGTGCTGCGTGATGACCAACGCGAGCTTCGCATCCTCGAGCATGAAAGCCAGCCGGTCCGCCGGATAGCTGGGGTCGAGCGGGACGTAGGCGCCTCCGGCCTTGAGGATGCCGAGGAGTGCCACCACCAGCTCAGGAGAGCGCTCGGCGCAGACGCCCACGCGGACCTCCGGCCCGACGCCTTGCGCGCGCAGCCAGGTGGCGAGCTGGTTGGCCCGCGCTTCGAGCTGCGCGTACGTCAGTCGGTGCGCACCGCAGACCAGCGCGGTGGCCTGGGGCGTGAGCGCCGCCTGCGCGGCGAAGCGAAGGTGCAGGCAATCGCGCCAGTCCTCCGGCGCGGCGAGAGTCGGGCCTCTGCTGGCCTCCAGCACGCGGACGGACTCGCTCGGGGTCAGCAGGGACAGCGCCTTGACCTGCGTGTCGGGTGTCCGGACCACCTCGCGCAGCAGCGTGAGGTAGTGCCCCACCATGCGCTCGGCGGTGGAGGCGTCGAACAGGTCCGTGTTGAAGGTGAGGCCGCCGCCAAGCCCCTCGGTGGACTGCTCGAGCTCGAGGCTCAGGTCGAACTTGGCGGTCGTGACCTCCGTGGGCTGGCCGCGCAGCGTGAGCCCCGGCAACTCCAGACGCACGGGCGGCGTGTTCTGCAGGACGAACATGACCTGGAAGAGCGGGGAGTAGCTGAGGCTGCGGTCGGGGCGCAGCTCCTCGACGAGGCGCTCGAAGGGGACGTCCTGGTGCTCATAGGCGCCCAGGGTGGTGACCTTCACCTGGGCCAGCAGCTCCCGGAAGGTGAGCGACGGGTCGACGTTGGCGCGCAGGACGAGCGTGTTGACGAAGAAGCCGATGAGGCTCTCGAGCTCCGGACGTGTGCGGCCCGCGATGGGGGAGCCGACGCAAATGTCCGGCTGGCCGGAGTAGCGCGACAACAGCAGCTGCCAGGTGGCCAGCAGCACCATGAAGGGGGTGGCGCCATGTTGGTGTGCCAGTGCCGAGATGGACCGGGCAAGCTCGGTGGGGAGCTGGATGGGAATGACCGCGCCACGGGAGGTCTGCACGGCCGGACGCGGTCGGTCGGTGGGCAGGTCCAGCGCCGCCGGCGCTCCCGCGAGCTGCTCACGCCAGTAGTCCAGTCTGGACCGCAGGGCCTGCCCTTCCATCTTCTTCCGCTGCCAGGCGGCGAAGTCGGCGTACTGCACCGGGAGCGGAGGCAGACGGGGCTCCTGGCCCCGGAGCGCGGCCTCGTACCCCTCGGCGACTTCGCGAACCAGCACGCCGATCGACCAACCATCCGAGACGATGTGGTGCGTCGTCACGAGCAGGATGTGGTGCTCAGGTGCCATGCGGAGCAGCCGCGCCCGGAGCAGGGGGCCGCGTCGCAGGTCGAAGGAATGAAGGGCTTCATCCATCGCCAATTGCTTCGCGGTGGCTTCCCGTGAGTCCTCGGGCAGGTGAGACAGGTCAGTGAGGGGCAGCTCCATCGGTGCTGGGGGATGGATGTGCTGGAGGGCGTGCTCGCCATGCTCATGGAAGGTCGTGCGCAGGGCCTCGTGTCGTCGCAGCACGAGGCTCAAGGACTGCTCCATCGCGCGAACGTCGAGCGCACCGTCGATGCGCAGCGCGGCCGGGTTGTTGTAGGCGGCGCCTCCCGGCGTGAGCTGCTCCACCAACCAGAGCTGCTGTTGGGCGAACGACAGCGGCAGCGCTTCGTCCCTCGGAACGGGCGTCAGTGGGAACGCGTCCTGCTGGGGCTGATGCTCCGCTTCGCGCCTCGCCGCGAGGGAGGCGACGGTGGGCGTCTCGAAGAGAGCGCGCAGTGGCAGCTCGATGCCCAGGTCCTTGCGCATGCGCGAGACGAGGCGCGTGGCGAGCAGGGAGTGTCCGCCGAGGGAGAAGAAGTTGTCGTGGCGCCCGACGCGCTCCACCTGGAGCAACTCGGCGAAGAGGCTCGCGAGGCGCTCCTCGAGGGGTGTGCCTGGCGCGACGTACTCGTGCGCCTCGCGCGCCTCTTCCGGCGCGGGAAGGGCCTTGCGGTCCACCTTGCCGTTGGGAGACAGGGGGAAGGACTCCAGCACCACGAAGGTGGCCGGCACCATGTAGTCCGGCAGTCGCTCGCGCAGGTGTCCGCGCACCGAGTCGAGCTCGAGAGTGTGGCCCTTGACGGGAGTCAGGTAGCCGACGAGGCGCGTGTCGCCGGGGGCGTACCGGCGGGCCACCACCACCGCGCCATCCACGCCCGGCTGCTGGCGAAGCACGGCCTCGATTTCACCCAGCTCGATGCGGAAGCCGCGCACCTTCACCTGGTGGTCCACGCGACCCAGGAACTCGAGGCTTCCGTCGGAGAGGAAGCGCGCGAGGTCACCAGTGCGGTACATGCGCGCCTGAGGCACGGCGCTGAAAGGGTCGGAGAGGAAGCGCTCGGCGGTGAGCTCGGGCCGGTCCAGGTAGCCACGCGCGACGCCGGCGCCGCCGATGTACAGCTCGCCCGTGACACCCATGGGGACGGGCTGGAGCGAAGCGTCGAGCACGTACACCATGGCGTTGGGGATGGGGCGGCCGATGGGGACCAGCGGACGGTCGTCGTCGGCGGAGCAGCGGTGCACGGTGCTCCACACGCTGGCCTCCGTGGGGCCGTACTCGTTGTAGAGCGTGGCGGACAGCAGCGCGTGGTGTTGCCGGACCAGCTCGCGAGGGCAGGATTCACCCGCGACGATGGCGACCTTCAGAGAGGCGAGTGCCCGCGACTCGGCGTGCTCGGACAACAGGAGCTGATACAGCCCGGGCGAGCACAGCAGGTGCGTGGCCTTCTCCCGCGCCACCAGGTCCGCGACCTGTCGGGCCTCCTGATGTGCCCCGTCGCGAGGCAGAATCAGGGTGCCGCCCTGTGCGAGGGACCAGAAGATGCCGGCCACGGAGCTGTCGAAGGCGAAGGACGACAGCATGAGGTAGCGCTCCATCCGCTCGGGATAGGCCGCGACGCGAGCGAAGGTGGAGTGCGCGAGGTTGGCGTGGGTGACTTCGACGCCCTTGGGCCTGCCCGTGGAGCCGGAGGTGTAGATGACGTAGGCGAGGTGCTCTGGCCGCACGCCGCTCTCCGGCGCGGCCGACGAGGGGAGGCTGGCGACGCGCGACCAGTCCGAGTCGAGGCACAGCACGCGCTCGGCGGGCAGGTCCAGCCGTCCGAGGAGCGGGCGCTGCGTCAACACGAGCGCGAGCTTCGCGTCCTCGAGCATGAAAGCCAGCCGGTCCGCCGGATAGCTGGGGTCGAGCGGGACGTAGGCGCCGCCCGCCTTGAGGATGCCGAGCAGGGCCACGACCAGCTCGGGTGAGCGCTCGGCGCAGACGCCCACGCGGACCTCCGGCCCGACGCCTTGCGCGCGCAGCCAGGTGGCGAGCTGGTTGGCCCGCGCTTCGAGCTGCGCGTACGTCAGCCGGTGCGCACCGCAGACCAGCGCGGTGGCCTGGGGCGTGAGCGCCGCCTGCGCGGCGAAGCGAAGGTGCAGGCAATCGCGCCAGTCCTCGGGCGCGGCGAGAGTCGGGCCCCTGCCTGCCTCCAGCACGCGGACGGACTCGCTCGGTGTCAGCAGGGACAGCGCCTTGACCTGCGTGTCGGGCGTCCGGACCACCTCGCGCAGCAGCGTGAGGTAGTGCCCCACCATGCGCTCGGCGGTGGAGGTATCGAACAGGTCCGTGTTGAAGGTGAGGATGCCGCTGAAGCCCCCCGGGGACTCCGCCAGGGCGAGGGTGAGGTCGAACTGCGTGGACTTCGCCTCCGGCCGCAGCACCTGCACGTCGAGGCCCGGCAGCTTCTGCTCCGTGCCCGGCGTGTTCTGCAGGACGAACATGACCTGGAAGAGCGGGGAGTAGCTGAGGCTGCGGTCGGGGCGCAGCTCCTCGACGAGCCGCTCGAAGGGGACGTCCTGGTGCTCATAGGCGCCCAGGGTGGTGGCCTTCACCTGGGCCAGCAGCTCCCGGAAGGTGAGCGACGGGTCGACGTTGGCGCGCAGGACGAGCGTGTTGACGAAGAAGCCGATGAGGCTCTCGAGCTCCGGACGCGTGCGGCCCGCGATGGGGGAGCCGACGACGATGTCCGGCTGGCCGGAGTATCGGGAGAGCAGCAGCTGCCAGGCGGCGAGCAGCAGCATGAAGGGCGTGGCGCCGTGCCGCTGGGCGAGCGTGACGACGGCTTCCGAGAGCTTGTTCCCCACCTCGACGCGGACGGCGGCGCCGCGGAAGGACTGGGAGACGGGCCTGGGCCTGTCGGTGGGCAGCTCGAGCAGCGCGGGGACGCCGGTGAGCTGGCGGCGCCAGTAGTCGAGCTGGCCCTGGAGGACGGTGCCCTGCAACCACTCGCGTTGCCACACGGCGTAGTCCGAGTACTGCACCGCGAGGGGTGGCAGCTTCGGCGACTGCCCGGAGGCATAGGCCGCGTACAACACCCCCATCTCCTGGGCGAGCACGGCCGTGGACCAGCCGTCGGAGATGCTGTGGTGCATCGACATCAGCAGGACGTGGCGCTCCGCCGACAGCCGTAGCAGCGTGGCGCGGAACAGTGGGCCTGTCTCCAGGTCGAACGGGAGTTGCCCCTCGGCGGTCGCCAGCCGACGGGCCTCCGGCTCGCGCTGAGCTTCGGGCAGGCCGGTCAGGTCGACGACCGGGAGCGGGTGTTCCCCCTCCGGCTGGATGAGCTGCAGCGGCAGCCCGTCCTCGCTGGTGCCGAAGCGCGTGCGCAGGGCCTCGTGGCGGCGGACCAGCTCCCGCAGGCCCCGCTCCAGCGCCACCTTGTCCAGCGCGCCGTCCAGACGCACGGCCACGGAGATGTTGTAGGCGGAGCCAGCGCCCTCGATCTGGTTCAGCAGCCACAGCCGCTGCTGCGCGAAGGAGACGGGCGAGGGCCCGGTGCCCGAGCGGCGACGGAGGGTGGGAGGCGCGGCGGACTCCTGCTGCTTCTGACGCTGGCGCAGCAGCGCCTCGAACAGCTCCCGTTGCTTGGGAGAGAGCTTGCTGAGTTGCTTGGAGATGTCGCTCATGAGGAGGGCCCGGAAAGGGAAGGGCGCTCCACCTCGTGTGTGAGGTGGGCGCCGAGGGAAGAGGGTGTGTGTGGCCGGGGCAGGGGCGCCGGCTCACGGAGTGGAAACCGGTGCGCTCAGTCGCCGCTGGCGCGCACGAGCTCGGCCTCGAGCTGGTCCTCGGGGACGTTGGCCACCTGGTCGAGCAGCTCGCGGTAGAGCGACTCCTCGCGCTCGGCCTGGGCGATGCTCACCGCCTGGGCGAGGCCCGCCACGGTGGAGACCTCGAACAGCTTCGCCAACGGCAGCTCCACCTGGAACGACGAGCGCAGGCGACCGACGATGCGCGTGGCCAGCAGCGAGTGGCCGCCCAGGTCGAAGAAGCTCTCGTGGCGGCCCACCTGCTCGATGCCGAGGACCTCCTGCCAGATGGCGGCGATGGCCTGCTCCATCTCGTTGGCGGGAGGCACGTGGGTGCCCTTGCGCGACTTCCTCGCCGCGGCGTTCGCGGCGGCCGGGCGGCTCACCGGCGCGTCCCGGTGGATCCACACGCCCAGGCGATAGGGCAGGTCTCCGGTCGCGACGACCACCGGGCCATCGACGCCGAGCGTGACGAGTCGGCGCACGGCCTCCGCGGACTCCTCGCGCGTCATGGCGTACTGGTCCATGCTCGTCTTGAAGCCGGCGTAGTGCTTCGTCTCCTCCGGCCAGCTGTCCCACGAGGCGCTCACCCAGGGCGTGCCATCCTGGCTCCGTCCGGCGCGGCTGGCGGCGAAGGCATCCAGGAAGATGTTGGCGGACGCGTACGCCAGATAGCCCAGGCCGCCGAGGACGGCGGCGTTGGACGAGAAGAGCAGCACGAAGTCCAGCGAGCGCCCACGCAGCACCTCCTCCAGCACGTAGGTGCCGTGGACCTTGGGGCGGAACTGCGTCTCCGACGCCTGGGTCCCCAGGTCGGTGAGCGGGTTGTAGAGCGAGTCTCCGAAGGTGACGCCCGCGCAGTGCAGCACGCCGTGCAGCGTCCCGAAGCGCGCGTCCACCTGCTCCAGCACCTGCCGCATGCGCGCCGCGTCCGCGACGTCGGCGGCCAGAATCAGGACCTCCGCGCCGTGCGACTCCATGTCGCGCACGCGACGGATGAGGCGGCTGGCGCGGTCGTCCTCGCCGTGCGACGTCAACCAACCGTCCCACTCCTCGCGCGGAGGCAGGGGGGAGCGGCCCAGCAGCACCAGGCGCGCGCGCTGCGTCCGCGCCAGGTGCTCGGCGAGCAGGAGGCCCACGCCGCCCAGACCGCCCGTGAGCAGGTACACCCCCTTCTCGCGCAGCGGGCGGGTGGGCGCCGCGTCGCCACCCAGCGGCGTCGCCGTGAACTCCTGGGCCCAGCGCCGCGTTCCCCGGTACGCCACCATCATGTCGCGCGAGCGCGTGGTGAGCTCCGCCAGCAGCCGCGAGGCCAGGGCCTCCACGCCCTGGGGGCCGGGCAGCACCACGTCGATGCAACGAGTCCCGATGTGCTGCTGCTCCTGCGGCAGCACCTTGCACACGCCGAGCATCGGGGCCTTCTCGGCCAGGGCCTCGGCCGCGTCATCCGGCGCGTGCACGTGGTTGGAGACGACCTCCACGCGCACGGGCTCGCTGCTTCCGGACTCCGCGAGCGCCTGGGCGAGCGCGAGCACGCTGTAGTAGCCGCGCGACTGCGTGGCGCGGAAGCGCTCGGCGGATGAGTCGACCTCGCCCTGGGGCGTGAGGCTCCACAGGTGGACGAACACCTCCGGGCGCGGCGCGCGCTCCGCGAGGGCCTTCATCAGCGACACGTGGTCCGCGCCCTGGTCCGGGGCCACGGTGAAGCGCCGGTCGCCGTCGCGCGAGAAGGAGGTCCCCGCGAACACGGAGACGACGTCCTGGCCGGCCTCCTCCAGCAGCGCCACGAGCCGGGTCGCGAGCGGGCCTCCGTCGGTGAACACCACCCAACCACGCCGGGTGGCCAGGGCGTCCGGCGCGAGCGCGGGCGCCAGCGTGCGCTTCCACGCGGGCAGGTAGAACCAGTCCGCGACGTCCGCGCTCTTGCCCACGGGGGCGTTGGCCGTCGCGACCGGCGTCGAACGCTCACCGGGCGGCACCCAGTAGCGCTCGCGCTCGAAGGGGTAGGTGGGCAGCGTCACCCGGTGGCGGAGGCCGTGCGCGTGGACGGCGGCCCAGTCCACGTCCACGCCCGCCAGCCACAGTCGGCCGAGCGCGCCCTGGAGGAAGGCCTCGGCGGGCTGCGGGTCCTTCGGGTGGCGCGTGGTGGCGACCAGCGGGCGCGCCCCCGGGGCCTCGCCCTGGAGCTTCGCGAGCGCCAGCAGCGTCTGGCCGGGGCCGACCTCCAACAGGACCCGGGCCGGCTCCGCCAGCACCTCGCGCAGGGCCTCCTGGAAGCGCACCGTGCGGCGCAGGTGGTCCACCCAGTACTCGGGGCGGGTGACGTCCTCGGCGGTGACCTGGCGGCCGGTGAGGCTGGAGACGTAGGGGCGCTCGGGGGCGCGCAGCGTCAGCGCCTCCACCCGCGCGCGGAAGGCCGGCAGCACCGCGTCGAGCATCCGCGAATGCGCCGCCTTCGTCAGGTGCAGGCGGCGGTGCTCCACCCCGCGGGCCGCGAGCGTCGCCGCCAGCGCCTCCACGGCCTCGACCGGGCCCGAGGCCACGCACTGGCCCGGCGCGTTCACCGCCGCCAGGTCGAGCGTGTCCCCCAGCAGGGGCCGCAGCTCCGCCTCGGACAGGCTCACGCTCAGCATGGCGCCCGCGGGCAGTCCGTCCATGAGCTGGCCTCGCAGGGCCACCAGGACGGCCGCGTCCTCCACGGTGAGCACGCCCGCGAGGCAGGCGGCGGCGTACTCGCCCAGGCTGTGGCCGACCATCACCTCCGGCTCCACGCCCCAGGCCATCCACAGGCGCGCCAGCGCATACTCCATGGTGAAGATGGCGGGCAGCGCGACGACGTTGCGCTCCAGCTCGGGGGCTGGCTTGCCGGGCTCGCCGAGCAGCACGCCGCGCAGGTCGAGGCCCACGTGGGGCTGGAAGAGCGTGGCCAGCCGGTCCACCTCCGCGCGGAAGACGGGCTCGGTGGAGTACAGCCCGGCGCCCATGCCCGCGTACTGGCTTCCGCCGCCGGGCAGGAGGAAGACCACCGGCCGGGAGCGGGACTCCTGGATGGCGTGGACGACGCGCTCGGGCTCCTCGCCGCGCAGCACGCGCACCGCGTGCTCACGGTCCTTCACCACGGCCATGCGGCGGTGCTGGAACTGCTGGCGCCCCACCTGGAGCGTGTACGCCACGTCCGCGAGCGGCTGCTCCGGGTGCTGCTCCAGCCACGTGGCCAGCGCCGACGTCGCCGTGTCGAGCGCGGTGTCCGTCCGCGTGGACAGCGGCAGCAGGTGCCACGGCCTGCCCTCGGCGGAGCGCTCGGGGGCAGGGGCCTCCTCGAGGACGAGGTGCGCGTTGGTGCCGCCGATGCCGAACGAGCTGACGCCCGCGCGGCGCACGGACGCGGCCCAATCACGCAGCGTGGTGTTGACGAAGAAGGGGCTGGTGTCCAGCTCGAGCTGGGGGTTGGGCTGCTCGAAGTGGAGGGTGGGGGGCAGCTGACGGTGCTTCAGGCACAGCACGGCCTTGATGAGGCTGGCGATGCCGGCCGCGGCGTCCAGGTGGCCGATGTTCGTCTTCACCGAGCCGAGCGCGCAGAAGCCCACCTCGTCGGTGCTGGCGCGGAAGGCCTTGGTGAGGGCGCGCACCTCGATGGGGTCTCCCAGCTGGGTGCCCGTCCCATGCGTCTCCACGTAGGTGACGCTGCGCGCGTCCACGTCCGCCGCCGCCAGCGCGTCGCGGATGACGCGGGCCTGCCCCTGAACGCTGGGCGCCCCGAAGCTCGCCTTCTGCGCGCCGTCGTTGTTGATGGCCGAGCCGCGGATGACGGCATGGATGGTGTCGCCGTCGGCGAGCGCGTCCTCCAGTCGCTTGAGCACCACCACGCCCGCGCCGTTGCCGAACAGCGTGCCCTGGGCCTTCGCGTCGAACGCGCGGCAGTGTCCGTCCGGCGAGGTGATTCCGCCGAACTGGTGCAGGTAGCCGGTGCGCTGGGGCGTCTGGATGGCCACGCCACCCGCGAGCGCGACGCGGCACTCGCCGGCCAGCAGGGCCTGTCCGGCCAGGTGTACCGCCACCAACGCCGTGGAGCAGGCGGTGTGCAGCGAGTACGCCGGTCCGCGCAGGTTGAGCAGGTGCGACACGCGCGTGCTGAGGAAGGCCAGGTCATTGCCCAGGCCGACCTCGAAGGCGCCGGTGCCCGCGAGCGCGCCGGGGTTGGAGAAGAGGTTGAAGACGTACGTGTTGGTGCGCGCGCCCGCGTAGACGCCGATGCGCTCCCGGTAGCGCGCCGGGTCGTAGCCCGCGTCCTCGAGCGCTGTCCACGCGCACTCCAGGAACACGCGGTGCTGCGGGTCCATCAGCTCGGCCTCCTTGGGCAGGAGCCCGAAGAAGGACGCGTCGAAGTCCTCCGCGCCGTCGACGACGGCCGCGGCGCGCACGTAGGCCGGGTCCTTGCGCAGGGCCGGGTCCTCCATGATGGAGGGCTCCAGCTCCGACTCCTGGAGGAAGGTGATGGACTCCACCCCCTCCCGCAGGTTGCGCCAGTACGCGTCGACGTCCTTGGCGCCCGGGAGGCGGCAGGCCATCCCGATGATTGCAATCTCCAGCCCGTTCCAATGGGTATCGCCAGCCATGGTGTCCTGAGTCCCCTCGGTGCGTGGTGTCAGAGGTCCCGCCTGCGCGCGCGCTGTTGCTCGAGCGCGGAGCGACGGCGTGCTCCGGGTGCTTCGTCCTGTTCCCAGTCGTCCCCGCCGCCCGTCGCGCGCCCGGGGCGCGGCGTCGTGGTCGCGGTCGTCGGCAGGCCCACCTTCGCCAGCAGGCCCTCGAGGTGCTGCCTCGCCACGAGCAGTCCCTGCTCGGTCCGGACGCGCTCGCCCAGCGCGGCGGCGGACTCGCGCAGGCGCGAGGACTCCAGGGCCTCGCGGATGGCCTCTCCCAGGCGCTCGGCGGTGAGCCGCGCGGCGGGCAGGGGCGCCGGTGCGCAGCCGCGCGCGAAGCCCAGGTCCGCCCAGAGGAACTGGTCGTACGCGTGCGGCACGAGCACCTGCGGCACGCCCGCGCGGAACGCCAGCGCGCATGTCCCGGCGCCGCTGTGGTGCACCACCGCCGCCACGCGCGGGAACAGCCACGCATAGGGCAGCATGCCGTCCACGGCCAGGAAGCCCGGCGGCAGCGGGCGTCGCGCCAGTTGGCTCCAGCCGCTCTGGATGATGGCCCTGCGCCCCGTGCGCTGGGCCGCCGTCACCAGCAGGTCCGTGAAGCCATCCGGGTCCTCGTGCTTGAGGCTGCCGAAGGTGAAGAACAGGGGAGGTGCTCCCTCCGCCAGGAAGTCCCGCAGCGGCGCGGGGGGCTCCCAGGCGAGCGCGCCGTCCTCCATGAAGAAGTAGCCGACCATGTGGTGGTGGCCCGGCCAGTCCCTCGGCGGCGGACGCACGTGGCGGCTCATGGCGTACAGCACGAGCTGCGGTGACTCGCCGTCCACCAGCGGGTTGTGGAAGGGCGGCAGGCCCGCCTTCTCCCGGACGGGATTGACGATCTGCCTCACCGCCTCCTGGAAGGCTGGATGGCCGCCGCCGCTGCCCGAATGCTCCACGTAGATGGACGCGAACGGGATGCCCGTGAGGTCATGCACCATCCGCGAGGCGGGCTGCACGCGCCCGCTGACGAGCAGGTCCGCGCTCGCGCACGCCTGACGCAGGTCCTCCAGCATGCGCGGCAGTCCTCGCGCCAGGGGCGCGAACATGGACTGGAGCTGGTCCGCGGCGCCGATGCGCTCGGGGCTCACCAGCAGCGCCTGGGTGATGTCGTCCTGGGCTCCGCGCAGGTCGTCGCCCACCGGCGTGAACGCCACGCCGTGCTGCCTCGCCAGGGGTTCGAAGGCCGGTGGCAGCGCGAGCACGGGTTGGTGCCCGTGCCGCCGCAGCTCCACCGCCAGGGCGACGAAGGGAAGGATGTCCCCCGTGCTACCGAAGTTCGTCAGCACCGCGCGCATCGACACTCTCCGGGACCGCTCCACGCATGAGCCCTGCCGCCGCCCGCCTCGCCGACACGAGGACCTCCTCGCGACAGGCGATGGCGCGATACATCGGCCGACAAGGCTCGATTATCGGTAAGTACATGCAATGCTGGATTTAATGCTAGATGGGTTTTAGCTTGGGATGCATGTACGGTGCGCCAACAGTGCTCCTGGGGGAGGTCGCGCTCTCCCTCTATAGAGAGGAGCGGGCGGGTGGCGTGAGTGTATGGGGCGGGAAATTCTTATTTCGCGAAAAACATACTTTGCTTGATTGGCTTGAGTAACAGCAGTGTCGCCATAGACATGCTTCTGCCGGAAATGTTCAGCGACGATTCAAAAGCGTCATGGCGTGAGGGCCGGGTGGCGTGACACCAGGTGGGGGCCTCTGGATGCAGGTGGCCTCCGCCGCGTTCGCGTGACCTGTCCTTCATTTCCCTGTGCGAGGCCCGACCGTGGAGGTTTCCGCGTCCCGCGTGGCGCGGTGACACGGCCGTGGCTCGCGGAAGTCGAGGAGGAGCGGGTGTTTCCAGAGGGCCTGAATCTCGTGGACGTGTTGCGCTCCCGCGCGGAGCGACAGGGAACCGAGCTGCTCTACCGGTTCCTCGAGACGGGGGACGTGGACGGTGGGACGGAGGAGTGGAGCTACGCGCGGCTGGATACCCGGGCGCGCGCGCTGGGGGCGCTGCTGCGCGAGCAGGGCGCGGCGGGGGAGCGGGCGTTGTTGCTCTACCCGCCGGGGCTGGAGTTCGTCGCCGGCTTCATGGGGTGCCTCTACGCGGGCGTGGTGGCGGTGCCGTGCTATCCGCCGGACCCGACGCGTCTGGAGCGCACGCTGCCCCGGCTGCGCGCCATCGCCCGGGACTGCGGCGCGAAGTATGTGCTGACCACCAGCTTCATCGTGGAGATGTCGGAGCTGTTCAGGCCGCAGGCGCCGGAGCTGGGGGAGCTGAGCTGGCTGGCCAGTGACGCCGTCCCGGACGCGCGCGCGGCGGACTGGCGGCGGCCGGAGCTGGCGCCGGGCTCGCTGGCCTTCCTCCAGTACACGTCGGGCTCCACCGGCACTCCCAAGGGGGTGATGGTGAGCCACGCGAACATCCTCCACAACGAGGTGCTCATCTCCCGTGGCTTCAACCTGGACCCGGCGCGTTCGTCGGGGATGGGGTGGCTGCCCATGTTCCACGACATGGGGCTCATCGGGAAGGTGCTCCAGCCGCTGTACCTGGGCTTCCCGTGCACGTTGATGTCGCCCATCGCCTTCCTGCAGCGCCCGCTGCGGTGGCTGGAGGCGGTCTCCCACTTCAAGGCGACGTGCAGCGGCGGCCCCAACTTCGCTTACGACTTGTGCGCGCGGAAGGCCACCGAGGAGGACCGGGCGCGGCTGGACCTGTCGAGTTGGAAGGTGGCGTTCAACGGCGCGGAGCCGGTGCGGCGCGAGACGTTGGACCGCTTCGCCGAGGTGTTCGGCCCCTGCGGCTTCGAGCGCACGGCCTTCTATCCCTGCTATGGCCTGGCGGAGGCCACGCTCATCGTCACGGGCGGGACGCAGGGCGCGCCGTACGTGCACGGTCGCTTCGACGCGCAGGCGCTGGAGCAGGGCCACGCGCGAGCGCCGTCCGAGCCAGAGGTCCGCGCCCGGACGCTGGTGGGCTCCGGGCGGGGCGCGTCGGACCAGCGCACGCTCGTGGTGCACCCGGAGACGCGTGAGCCTCGCGCGGTGGGCGAGGTGGGCGAAGTCTGGGTGTCGGGCCCGAGCGTGGCCCAGGGGTACTGGCAGCGGCCCGAGGAGTCGGCCCACGCGTTCGGTGGGCGGCTGGCTTCGGGCGAGGGGCCCTTCCTGCGCACCGGGGACCTGGGCTTCTTCTCCGAGGAGGGAGAGCTGTTCGTCACCGGCCGCCTCAAGGACCTGATCATCGTCCGGGGACGCAACCTGTACCCGCAGGACCTGGAGCTGGCGGCGGAGCGGGCGCACCGCGCGGTGCGAGCCGGCTGCTGCGCGGCCTTCAGCGTGGAGGTGGAGGGCGAGGAGCGGCTGGTGCTGGTGGCGGAGGTGGACGCGCGCGAGGGCTTCGAGGCCGCGTCCGTCGTGGACGCCGTGCGCCGGGCGCTCGCGGAGGAGCACGCGGTGCACGCGCATGGCGTGGTGCTCATCCAGGCGCGCAGCATCCCCAAGACGTCCAGCGGGAAGATTCAACGTCGCGCCACCCGCGCGGCCTGGCTCGCCGGTGAGCTGGAGGTGGTGGAGTCGTCGGTGGTGGAGGGAGAGGCCGCGGAGGCCCCGCCGCTGGAGGACGAGGCGCCCCTGCGCGAGCGGCTGGCGGGCGCGCCCGAGGCGGAGCGCGGGGCGTTGGTGGAGCGGTTCGTGCGCGCCTCGCTCGCGCGCCAGCTTCGCGTGGACATGGAGGCGCTGGCGGGGGACACGCAGCTGGGGAGCCTGGGGCTGGACTCGCTGATGGTGCTGGACCTCCACGGGGCCCTGGAGTCCTCGCTGGGCGTGGCGCTGCCCGCGGCCTTCCTGTGGCAGCAGCCCACGGTCGCCTCGGCCGCCGAGGCCCTGTTGGATGCGTGGAAGGGCCGCGGGCCGGAGTCCGCGCTCGCCGCGCCGCCGCTCCTCGCGGGGCCCGCCGGGGGCGCGCCGCTGTCGTCGGGCCAAGCGCGCCTGTGGTTCCTCGACCGGCTGGTGCCCGACAGCCCGCTGTACCACGTGCACTTCCAGCTCCACCTCACGGGCCCCCTCGACGAGGCGGCCCTTCACCGGAGCCTGGACGCCCTGCTGGAGCGTCACCCCGTCCTGCGCTCCGCCTTCCCGGAAGTGGACGGCCAGCCCCGGCTGGAGACGCGCCCCGTGGTGGCGCCGACCTTGTCGCGGGTGGACCTGCGCGCCCTGTCGTCGGAGGCCCGGGACGCGGAGCTGCGGCGGCTGTCGCTCGCCCAGTCGCGCGAGCCCTTCCGCCTGGCGGAAGGGGCGTTGGTGCGAGCGCGGCTGGTGGCGCTGTCCGACACGGAGCACGTGCTGCTGATGACCCAGCACCACATCGTCACGGATGGCTGGTCCATCGGCGTGCTGGCCCGCGAGCTGGCCGCCCTCTATGGCGCCGAGGCGCGCGGCGTCCCCTCCCCGTTGCCGGCGCCCGGCTTGCGGTACGCGGACTTCGCGCGGTGGCAGGGTGGGCTGGGCGCGTTGCTGGATGGGCAGCGCGCGTACTGGGCGCAGCGACTGGCCGGCCTGCCCCGGTTGGAGCTGCCCACGGACTTCCCCCGCCCCAGGGAGCCTGGCTTCCAGGGCGCGCTGCACCGCTTCACCCTGCCTCGCCCGCTGGTGGAGGAGTTGAAGGCCCTGAGCCGTCGCGAGGGCTGCACGCTCTTCGTCACCCTGGCGGCGGCGTGGGCCGCGCTGCTGCACCGCTACAGCGGCCAGGAGGACTTCGGCGTGGGCACGGTGGTGGCGAACCGCGAGCGCCCCGAGCTGCGCGACGTGGTGGGCTTCTTCGCGCAGACGCTGGTGCTGCGCGCGGACGTCTCCGGTCAGCCCGGCTTCCGCGAGCTGTTGCGGCGCACGCGTCGCACCTTCCACGACGCGCTCGCGCACGGGGACCTGCCCTTCGAGGAGGTGGTGGGCGCGGCGCGCGTGGCCCGTGGCGCGGACAACCCGCTGTTCCAGACGAGCCTCCTGCTGGAGGCGCTGCCGTCGCTGGACATGCCGGTGCCCGGGATGACGTGGCGGCCGGTGCTGCCCGTGCCGGATGGCGCGGTCGAGGGCACGGCCAAGTTCGACCTCCAGTTGTCCCTGGTCGAGTCGGCGGAGGGGCTCGCCGCCGCGCTGGAGTTCCGCACGGACCTCTTCGCGCCCGCGACGATGGTCCGGCTGGCCGGCCACCTGGAGACGCTGCTGCGCGCCGTGGTGGCGACGCCGGAGGCGCGCGTCGAGGACCTGCCGCTGCTCACCCAGGGCGAGCAGCGCAAGCTCCTAATCGAGTGGAACGACCTGACGCCGCCGGCGCCCGAGGACGACGCCTCGTGCATCCACGCCCAGCTTCGCGCCCAGGCGGCGCGCACGCCGGACGCGGTGGCGGTGGTGGGCGACGACGACATGCTCACCTACGCGGAGCTGGACCGGCGCAGCGACGCGCTGGCGTGGCACCTGCGGTCGCTGGGCGTGGGCCCCGAGGTGCGGGTGGGCCTGTGCGTGGAGCGGTCGGCGCGCATGGTGGTGGCGATGGTGGGCGTGCTCAAGGCGGGCGGCGCCTACGTGCCGTTGGACCCGGACTATCCGAGAGAGCGGCTGGCCTACATGTTGGAGGACTCGGGCGCGGCGGTGCTGCTCACCGAGTCGCACCTGGAGGGCCTCGTGTCCGAGGGGCGCACGCGCACCGTGCTGCTGGACGCGGAGCCCGTCGCCGGGGCCGTGGCCCAGGATGCGCCTCCCGCCTCGGGGACGGGGCCGGGGAGCCTGGCGTACGTCATCTACACCTCCGGCTCCACCGGCAAGCCCAAGGGCGTCATGGTGCCCCACGGGGGCGTGGCGAACTTCTTCACCGCCATGGACGCGAGGGTGGGGCCCCGACCCCAGGGCTCCTGGCTGGCCGTCACCAGCATCTCCTTCGACATCTCCGTGCTGGAGCTGCTGTGGACGCTGGCGCGGGGCTTCAAGGTGGTCGTGCAGGCGGAGGGCGCGCTGACGAAGGCCCCGGCCCGCGCGTCGTCGGCGCGTCGCAAGCCGCTGGACTTCAGCCTCTTCTACTTCGCGGATGACGCGGAGGCCTCCTCGGGGGACCGCTATCGCCTGTTGATGGAGGGTGCCCGGTTCGCGGACCGCCACGGCTTCGCGGCGGTGTGGACGCCGGAGCGCCACTTCCACGCCTTCGGCGGGCTGTACCCCAACCCGTCCGTGGCGGGCGCGGCCATCGCGGCCATCACCGAGCGCGTGGCCATCCGCGCCGGCAGCGTGGTGCTGCCGCTGCATCACCCGGTGCGCGTGGCGGAGGAGTGGTCCCTGGTGGACAACCTCTCCCGCGGCCGCGTGGGCATCTCCGTGGCGTCGGGCTGGCACGCCAACGACTTCGTCTTCGCGCCGGAGCGTTACGAGAGGCGCCGCGAGCTGATGATGGAGGGGCTGGAGACGGTGCGCAGGCTGTGGCGGGGCGAGACGCTGCGAATGCCCGGTGGCGCGGGCACGCAGGTGGACGTGACGCTGCGTCCCCGGCCGGTGCAGGCGGAGCTGCCGGTGTGGCTCACGGCGGCGGGCAACCCGGACACGTTCATCTCCGCGGGCAAGGCGGGCTGCCACGTCCTCACCCACCTGCTGGGGCAGACGTACGACGACCTGGAGAAGCGGCTGGTCCTCTACCGCGACGCGTGGCGAGCGGCGGGGCACGCGGGAGACGGCCACGTCACCCTCATGCTGCACACCTTCATCGGCGAGGACGTCGGCCAGGTGCGTTCGGTGGTGGAGCGCCCGTTCCGCAACTACCTCAAGAGCTCCGCGGACCTCATGCGCGGCCTGGGTCGCACGTTGGGGCTGGACATGGACTCCAAGGCCTTCACGGACGCGGACCTGGACCGGCTGGCGGGGCATGCCTTCGAGCGCTACTTCGAGACGAGCGGCCTGTTCGGCACGCCGCGCTCCGTGCGTGACTCCGTGGAGCGGCTCAAGGCGCTGGGCGTGGACGAGGTGGGGTGCCTCATCGACTTCGGCATCGCCTCCGACACAGTGCTCGCGAGCCTGCCGCTGCTGCGCGAGGTGAAGGAGCGCAGCGACCGGGACGGACGGCGCGCGGGCGGCGCGAGGCCCCTGCCGCTCCAGCTCCGCGAGCACGCGGTGACGCACCTGCAATGCACGCCGTCGCTGGCGCGCGCGCTGCTGGCCGACCCGGAGGCCGTGGAGGCGATGGGCGGCCTGCGGCGGATGATGGTGGGCGGCGAGGCGCTGCCCACGCCCCTGGCCGATTCGCTGCGCGCCGCGCTGCCGGAGGGCGCCGCGCTGCTGAACATGTACGGCCCAACGGAGACGACCATCTGGTCCTCCACGCATGGGGTGGGGGAGGAGGTGGGGCCGGTGGCGTCCATCGGCACGCCCTTCAGCCGCACGCAGTTCTACATCCTCGACGCGAAGCTGCGGCCGGTGCCCGTGGGCGTGCCGGGCGAGCTGTACATCGGCGGCGCGGGCGTGGTGCGCGGCTACCTGTCGCGGCCGGCCCTGACGGCGGAGCGCTTCGTCCCGGACCCGTTCGGCGCCGAGCCCGGCGCGCGGCTTTACCGCACGGGAGACCGGGCGCGGTGGCGCGACGACGGCACGGTGGACTTCCTGGGCCGCGTGGACCACCAGCTCAAGGTGCGTGGCTTCCGCATCGAGGCGGGTGAAATCGAGGCGGTGCTGGCCGAGCAACCCGGCGTGCGCGAGGTGGTCGTGGTGGCCCGCGAGGACTCGCCGGGCGACGTGCGGCTGGTCGCCTACGTGGCGCCGCGCGAGGGCCAGACGGTGGACGCGGTGTCGCTGCGCGACGCGACGGCGCGGCGGCTGCCGGAGCACATGGTGCCGTCGCTGGTGGTGGAGCTGCCGTCGCTCCCGCTGACGCCCAACGGCAAGGTGGACCGCAAGGCGTTGCCGGCGCCCACGGCGACCCGCGCCTCCAAGGCGGCCTACGTGGCGCCGCAGGGCCAGCTGGAGCAGCAGCTCGCCGCGGTGTGGCGCGAGGTGCTCAAGGTGGAGCAGGTGGGCGTGCACGACAACTTCTTCGACCTGGGCGGGCACTCGCTGCTCATGGTCCAGGTGCACGCGAGGTTGAAGGTGGCGTTGGGACAGGAGCTGTCGCTGCTCAAGCTGCTCGAGCACCCCACCATCAGCGCCCTGGCGCGACACCTGCGACAGGAGCCCGCGGCGGGCGCGGCGCCCGTCGAGGCCGCGCAGGACCGCGCGAAGCGTCAGCTCGAGAGCCTCAAGCGTCAGCAGCAGCGCGCAAGGAAGCAGGGGTAGACATCATGGCTCGTCACACCCGGTACGAAGGGGACCCGGGCCTCGCGGTGGCCATCGTCGGGATGGCCGCGCGGGTGCCTGGAGCCGAGGACGTGGAGGCGTTCTGGCGCATGTTGCGCGAGGGCGTGGAGGGCATCTCCTTCTTCACGGAGGAAGCGATGAAGGCGCTGGGCGTGGAGCCCGGCTGGCTGGCGCAGCCGCACTTCGTGCGCGCGGCCCCGGTGCTGGAGCGGCCCGGGCGCTTCGACGCGGCCTTCTTCGGCTACGCGCCGCGCGAGGCGGAGCTGATGGACCCGCAGCACCGCGTCTTCCTGGAGTGCGCGTGGAAGGCGCTGGAGCACGCGGGCTACGCGCCGGGACGGCTCCCGGGCTCCACGGGCGTCTTCGCGGGCTCCAGCCTGAGCAGCTACCTGCTGTTCAACCTGCTCTCCCGCGCGGAGTTCCAGCAGGCCGAGGACACGTTCCCGGCCATGGTGGGCAACGACAAGGACTTCCTCGCCACGCGCGTGGCCTACCACTTCAACCTCAAGGGCCCCGCCCTCACCGTGCAGACGGGCTGCTCCACGTCGCTGGTGGCCACGCACCTGGCCTGTCAGGCGCTGCTGGGTTACCAGTGCGACCTGGCGCTGGCGGGGGGCGTGTCCGTGCACATGCCCCAGCGCTCGGGCTACCACCATCAGGAGGGCGGCATCACCTCGCCGGACGGGCACTGCCGCGCGTTCGACGCGAAGGGGCAGGGCACGTTGTTCGGCAGCGGCGCGGGCGTGGTGGTGCTCAAGCGGCTGGAGGACGCGCTCGCCGACGGTGACACCATTCACGCCGTCATCCGCGGCTCGGCCATCAACAACGACGGCGCGGTGAAGGTGGGCTTCACGGCCCCGGGGGTCGAGGGACAGGCGGAGGTCATCACCCGCGCGCAGGCGGTGGCGGAGGTGTCGCCGGAGTCCATCACCTACGTGGAGGCGCACGGCACGGCGACCCCACTGGGAGACCCCGTGGAGGTGCAGGCGCTCACCCAGGCCTTCCGTGCCGGGACGGAGCGGCGCGGCTACTGTGGACTGGGCTCGGTGAAGACCAACGTGGGCCACCTGGACGCGGCCGCGGGCGTCGCCGGCCTGCTCAAGACGGTGCTCGCGCTCGAGCACGCCGAGCTGCCCCCGAGCCTCCACTTCGAGAAGCCCAACCCCCGCATCGACTTCGACAACAGTCCCTTCTACGTCAATGGCACGCTCCGCCCGTGGCCGGAGGGTGACACGCCCCGTCGCGCGGGGGTCAGCTCGTTCGGCATCGGCGGCACCAACGCGCACGTCATCCTGGAGGAAGCGCCCGTCATGGAGCCCGGCGGCGCCGCGCGCCCGTGGCAGCTGTTGACGCTGTCCGCGAAGACGCCCACGGCGCTGGAGGCCCAGACGACCGCGCTGTTGTCGCATCTGCGAGCCCATCCCGAGCAACAGCTCGCCGACGTGGCCTGGACGCTCCAGACGGGCCGCAAGCCCATGGAGTTCCGCCGGGTGGTGGTGTGCGCGGACCGGGACAGCGCCCTCGCGACGCTGTCGTCGAGAGACCCGCAGCGCCTCTTCACCCTGGCGCCGGGCAACGCCGCGCCCTCGGCCGTCTTCATGTTCCCCGGTGGCGGCGCGCAGTACCCGGACATGGGGCGCGGGCTCTACGCGTCCGAGAAGGTGTTCCGCGAGGCCGTGGACCGGTGCTGTGAGCTGCTGCGGCCCCGGTTGGGCTTCGACCTGCGGCCCGTGATGTACCCGGACGCGGCGGCCGCGACGGACGCGGTGCAGCGGCTCAAGCGCACCTCGCTGGCGCTGCCGGCCCTCTTCACCGTGGAGTACGCGCTGGCGCAGCTGTGGCAATCCTGGGGCGTGCGGCCCGAGGCGCTCATCGGCCACAGCCTGGGCGAGTACGCGGCGGCGTGCCTGGCGGGAGTCTTCTCGTTGGAGGACGCGCTGGCGCTGGTGGTGTTGCGCGGCAAGCTCTTCGAGGAGTTGCCCGGAGGAGGGATGCTCAGCGTCCCGCTGCCGGAGTCGGAGGTGCGTCCGCTGCTGGGGACGACGCTGTCCATCGCGGCGATGAACGGGCCCGCGCAGTGCGCGGTGGCGGGCTCGGTGGAGGCCGTGGAGGCGCTGGCCGCGGAGTTGACCCGGCGCGAGGTGGAGTTCCGGCACATCCCCATCGACGTGGCCGCCCACTCGCACCTGGTGGAGCCGCTGCTCGCGCGCTTCCAGGCCTTCGTGGGCACCCTGCGGCGCAATCCTCCGTCGCTGCCCATCGTCTCCAACGTCTCGGGGACGTGGATGACGCCGGAGGAGGCGGTCGACCCGGCGTACTGGGCGCGGCACCTCCGCCAGACGGTGCGCTTCGGAGACGGCATCCGCACCCTGGCGGCCCAGCCCGGTCGCATCTATCTGGAGGTCGGCCCGGGCCGCACGCTGGGGACGCTCGCGCGCTTGCAGCTCACCGGCCCCAACGCGCCCGCGGTGCTCTCCTCGCTGCGCCATCCCCAGGACCCGGTGGCGGACGACGAGTTCCTCACCACGACGGTGGGGCGCCTCTGGGCCTCGGGGGGCGAGGTGGATTGGAGCGCGGTCCATGGCGGCGTCCGGCGCCTGCGTGTCCCGCTGCCCACGTATCCGTTCGAGGGGCAGGACTACTGGCTGGCTCCCGAGGCGCCCTCGTCGCGGCGAAAGGGCGTGGCGCGCAAGAGTCCGGATGTCGCCAGCTGGTTCCATCTCCCCTCGTGGCAGCGCGCGCCGCTTCCGCTGCCGGGGGCCGGGGAGGAGAAGCCGCTCGGATGGCTCGTCTACCAGGACGCGGAGGGCCTGGGCGCGGCCCTGGCGGAGCGCCTGGAGCGGCGGGGCCACGGGGTCGTCCGCGTGACGCCGGGCGCGCGCTTCCAGCAGGAGACGGAGCGTCACTTCACCGTGGACCCGCGCGTGCGCGAGGACCATGAGCAGCTCCTGCGCGCGCTGAAGGCGAACGCGTTCCAGGTGCGGCGCGTCGTGTATCTGTGGAGCCTGGACGGCGGAGCCGCGACGGACTTCGACGCGGCCCAGGACCGGGGCTTCTTCGGTGTGCTGCGCGTCGCGCAGGCGCTGTCGGGCGCGGAGCTTCCGGAGCCGGTGTCGATGACGGTCGTGGGCCGCGAGGCGCTGGAGGTGGAGAGCGCGGACGTGGTGGCGCCCGAACGCGCGACGCTGCCCGCGCTCTGCAAGGTGATTCCGCAGGAGCTGGACACCCTGTCCTGCCGCTACGTGGACCTGCGCGCGCCGACGGTGGACGCGCTGGTGCGCGAGGTGACGGCGCAGGTGGCGGACCCGGTGGTGGCGTGGCGTGGACCGCATCGGCACGTGCAGGCCTACGAGCCCATGCGCATCGAGGCCGACACCCCGGCGGCCGTGCCGCTCGTCTCGCGCGGCGTGTATCTCATCACGGGCGGCCTGGGCGGCGTGGGCCTGCGGCTGGCGGAGTTCCTCGCTCGGCGCCACCAGGCACGGCTCGTCCTGGTGGGGCGCTCGGGCGTGGGTGAAGACCAGGACGGGCATCGCCAGCAGGCGGTGCGGGCGCTGGAGGCTGTGGGCGCGGAGGTGCTGGTGGCTCGCGCCGACGTGGCCGATGAGGCCCAGTTGCGCGCGGTGCTCGCGCAGGCCGAGGCCCGCTTCGGTGCCCTCCACGGTGTCATCCACGCGGCGGGGCTCGCGGGAGACGCGGCCGTCGCGTTGCTCGGTGGGATGGAGCCGTCGACGTGCGCGCCCGTCTTCCACGCGAAGGTGCATGGCACGTACGCGCTCGAGCGGGCGCTGGCGGGCCGCTCGCTGGACTTCGTGTTGCTCGTGTCCTCCAACGCGTCGGTGCTCGGCGGCCTCGGGCTGGGCGCCTATGCGGCGGCCAACGCCTTCCTGGATGCCTTCGCCACGATGCGCTCCAGGCGGCCTGGGCCCCGGTGGTCGAGCGTGACCTGGGACGGTTGGCCGGCGGAGGCGTCGGGCGCGGGGAAGACCGTCCAGACGAGCATCGACCAGTTCGCGATGTCTCCCGCCGAGGCGGTGGAGGCGTTCCGCCGCGTGGTGGAGTCCCCGCTCGCGGGGCAGGTGGTGGTGTCCACCGGCAACCTGGACGCGCGCGTGGCGCAGTGGGTGCGCCGCGAGGGCGCGGGCGGGAAGAAGGAGGGGGGCGGCACGTTGCACGCGCGGCCCACGCTGGGCACCGAGTACGTGGCCCCCACCGACGACGTGGAGCACGCCCTGGTGCGGGTGTGGCAGGAGCAGCTGGGGCTGGAGCAGCTGGGCATCCACGACAACTTCTTCGACCTGGGAGGCAACTCGCTCCTGTGGCTGAAGATCGTCGGACGGTTGAAGCGCGAGCTGGGACGCGACGTCCCGCTCACCAGCGTCTTCGAGGCCCCCACCGTCGCCACCCTCGCCAAGAAGCTGGGGACGGCCCCCGCCCAAGCGGAGGCGCCAGTCTTCGAGACGAGCCAGAGCCGAGGGGCGCAACGCCGCGAGCGGCGCAACCGCCGCGAGTAGCCCGTTCGTCCCCATCACCCAGACCCGCCTCCCTGGAGACACACCGTGGACAGCAAGCTCCCGCAGGAGTTCGACAACGCCGACATCGCCATCATCGGCATGGCCGGGCGCTTCCCCGGCGCCTGGAGCGTGGCGGAGCTGTGGAACAACGTCCGGACGGGCGTCGAGTCCGTCCGCTTCTTCTCGAAGGAGGAGTGTCGCGCGGCGGGCGTGCCCGAGGAGCGACTGGAGGACCCGGCCTTCGTGCGGGCCTCGGCCATCCTCCCGGAGCCGGAGTCCTTCGACGCGGCCTTCTTCGACATGCCGCCCCGCGAGGCGGAGCTCACCGACCCACAGCACCGTGTCTTCCTGGAGGTGTGCTGGGAGGCGTTGGAGCACGCGGGCTACTCGCCGCGTGACTTCCCCGGCGCCATCTCCGTGTATGGCGGGGCCACGCTCAACACGTACCTGCTGATGAACCTGGCGCGAAACCCGCGCGTGCTCGACACCTTCGAGCCGGTGCAGGTGAACATCGGCAACGGGGGCGACTTCCTGACCACGCGCGTCTCCTACAAGCTCGACCTGCGCGGCGCGAGCCACACCGTGCAGAGCGCCTGCTCCACGTCCCTGGTCGCGGTGCACCAGGCCTGCCAGAGCCTCCTCAACGGCGAGTGCGACATGGCGCTGGCGGGAGGCGCGTCCATCAACGTGGGGTTCTTCCACGGCTACCGGCACGCGGAAGGCGGCATGGCCTCGCCGGACGGGCACTGCCGTCCGTTCGACGCGAAGGCCCAGGGCACGCTGTTCGGCAGCGGCGCGGGCGTGGTGCTGCTCAAGCCGCTGCGCGCCGCGGTGCGAGACGGCGATGTGGTGCATGCCGTCATCAAGGGGTCGGCCATCAACAACGATGGCGCGCGCAAGGCGGGCTTCACCGCGCCCGGCGTGGAGGGCCAGGCGCAGGTGGTGGCGGAGGCGCTCTCGGCGGCGGGGCTGGAGGCGGAGGACATCGGCTACGTGGAGGCGCACGGGACGGCGACTCCGCTGGGCGACCCCATCGAGGTGCAGGCCCTCACGCGCGCCTACCGCGCCAGCACCCAGCGGCGGCGCTTCTGCGCGCTGGGCTCGGTGAAGGGCAACGTGGGCCACCTGGACGCGGCGGCGGGCATCACCGGCCTCCTCAAGACGGTGATGGCGCTGAAGCACCGGGAGCTTCCACCCAGCCTCCACTACGAGCGCCCCAACCCGGCCATCGACTTCGACGGCAGCCCCTTCTACGTCAACGCCACGCTCACGCCCTGGGGCGCGGGCGCGGGGCCTCGGCGCGCGGGCGTGAGCTCCTTCGGCGTGGGCGGCACCAATGCCCACGTGGTGCTGGAGGAGGCCCCCGCGTTGCCGGCCAGCGCCGTCGCGCGACGCGCCTGGCAGCTGGTGCCCGTGTCCGCGCGCACGCCCACCGCCCTCGAGTCCGCCACGAAGCGCCTGGAGGCGGCGCTGCGGGAGCAAGCCGGAGGAAACCTGGCGGACGTGGCGTGGACGCTCCAGGTGGGGCGTCAGCGCTTCAAGCATCGCCGCTTCGTGCTGGCCCGGAGCGTGGAGGACGCGGCGGAGGCGTTGTCCCAGCCCCAGGGGCTGCGCGTCTTCACGGAGTCGCAGGACGCCATCGAAAGGCCCGTGGCCTTCCTCTTCCCCGGACAGGGCTCGCAGCACGTGGACATGGGGCGCGCGCTGTATGAAGCGGAGCCCGTCTTCCGCGCGGAGGTGGACCGGTGCGCCGAGTTGTCCAGGGCGCACCTGGATGGGGTGGACCCGCGCATGGTGCTCTACCCGAGGCTCGAGGACCGCGAGGCGTGCGCGAAGAAGCTGGCGCAGACGGCGCTGACGCAGCCCGCGCTCTTCATCCTCGAGTACGCCACCGCGCGGTTGTGGATGTCGTGGGGCGTGAAGCCCGCGGCGATGCTGGGGCACAGCATCGGTGAGTACGTGGCCGCGTGTCTGGCGGGCGTCTTCTCCCTCGAGGATGCCCTGTGCCTGGTGGCCGCGCGGGGCCGGTTGATGCAGCACCTGCCCTCCGGCGCGATGCTGGCGGTGTCCCTGTCCGAGGAGGAGGTGAGGCCGTACCTCGACGCGGCGGGCGCGGAGCTGAGCCTGGCGGCCGTCAACGCGCCCATGCAGTGCGTGCTGTCGGGGACCCATGCGGCGGTGGAGGAGGCGCGACGCCGTCTAGAGGAGGCGGGCGCGCAGTGCCGCGTGCTCGTGACGTCGCACGCCTTCCACTCGGCGATGATGGACCCCATCCTCGCGGACTTCACGGCTCGGGTGTCCACGGTGCCGCTGAAGGCGCCGGCGGTGCCCATCCTCTCCAACGTCACCGGGATGTGGCTGACGGCCGAGCAGGCCACGAGCCCGCGTTATTGGTCCGAGCACCTGCGCGGGACGGTGCGCTTCGAGGAGGGCTTGCGGACGCTCGCCGCGGACGCCAGGCGCGTGCTGCTGGAGGTGGGGCCGGGGCAGACCCTGGAGCGGTTGGCGAGGCGTCATCCCGCGCTCGCGTCCACGCACCCGGTGCTGGCCTCCATGGCTTCGCCGCGTGACGACGGCGCGCTCTCGGACGTCCAGGCGCCGCTCGTGTACCAGACGCTCGGTCGACTCTGGCAGGCGGGGGTGGTCATCGACTGGAAGGCGTTCCATGGCGGAGAGCATCGCCACCGCGTGGTCCTGCCCACCTATCCCTTCGAGCGTCAGCGCCATTGGGTCGAGCCCGCGGTCACCCCGTCCACGGCCCCGAACCAGACGGTGGCGAGCGTGGCCACGGCGACGGAGGCCTCCCAGGCCCCGGAGACGGAGACAGCCCCCGCGAGACCCTGCCAGCCTCGACCCTCCCTGCGCAGCGCCTTCGTCACGCCGAGCACCCCGCTCCAACGCTCGCTGGTGGAGCTATGGCAGGAGATGCTGGGCGTGGCGCCCATCGGCATCCAGGACAACTTCTTCGAGCTGGGTGGGGACTCGCTCATCGCCGTGCAGCTCAGTGGCCGCATCAAGAAGCAGCTGGGGCTGGAGGTGCCGGCCTCCAGCCTCTACGAGGGCGTCACCGTGGAGGCGCTGGCCGCGCTGCTGACACCGCCCGCTCCGGAGACGAAGGCGCCGGTCTCGGACGCGGGGGCCGCGCTCCATCAGCGCAAGCAGGCGCTGGCCCGACAGCGCACGCTGCGCCGCTCCGACGACGAGTTCGAGGACCTGTGATGCGGCCCGCTCCTTCGCCTCGGTCGTCGTCCAGGGGGGCCGTGCCCCTGGACGGCTGGGATGTCGTGGTCATCGGCACCGGCATGGGGGGCTCCACGCTGGGGTATTCGCTCGCGCGCCAGGGGCGCTCGGTGCTCTTCCTGGAGCGAGGCCCCTCGCGACATGGGCCGGAGCCGGAAGGCGTGGCGTCGTCGTCGAACATGGCGCTGGCGCCCGTCGACCGTCGGGAGCGGTTGTTGCGCGCCGGGCAGTGGCCCGAGGCGCTGTTGCAACAGCTCCACGACCGCGCGCCCCAGTCCTTCCTCCACCCGTTGGGCGTGGGCGGGGGCGGTTCGTCCTCCCGCTTCGGGATGGTGATGGACCGCTTCTTCCCGGAGGACTTCACCCCGCTGGAGGGACGCAAGGACGCCAGCGCGAGCACGCTGCCCGAATCCTGGCCCATCTCCTACGAGGCGCTCGCTCCGTACTACGCGGAGGCGGAGGCGCTCTTCCGGGTGCGTGGCTCGGCGGACCCGGTCCGTCCGGGCGTGACGTTCCGACTCATGGAGCCGCCAGCGCCCGTGGGCAAGGAGGTGTCCCTGCTGGAGGGCTTCCAGTCGCTGGAGCTGAACCCGTACCGCATCCACTACGCCTGCGAGCGGGTGGCCGGCTGTGACACCTGCGTGGGTTCGCTCTGCCCACGCGACTGCCGCAACGACGCGGGGAAGGTGTGCCTGCGCCCCGCGCTGCGCTCGTTCTCCGCGGGCATGCTCGACTGGTGCGAGGTGCTGTCCCTCCGCGAGGAGGGGGGGCGCGTCCAGGCCGCCCTCTGTCGCGGCGCGGATGGACAGACCTTCGAGGTGCGTGGCCGGACGTTCGTGATGGCGGCGGGCGCGTTCATGTCCCCGGCGCTGCTGCTGCGCTCGGTGTCGTCGCGACACCCCAGGGGCCTGGGGAACGGCAGGGACCTCGTCGGCCGCAACCTGATGCTCCACTGCTCCGACCACTACCTGGTGAGGTCGCGCAAGGCCCCGGCGTCCTTCGACATGGCGCACGGGGTGTCGCTCAACGACTTCTACCGGCACCAGGGCGAGAAGCTGGGCAACTTCCACGCGCACCCCCTGACCATCGACGCCGGGAAGGTGCTCAGCTGGCTCCAGGGCAAGCACTCGCTGCCGGCGTGGTTGCGGGTGCTCAGCCCCATCTTCCCCCTCGTGGCGAACGTGGGCGCGCGCCTGTACCGCGAGCGGGTCGTCTTCGGCTCCGTGCTGGAGGACCTGCCGTACGCGGAGAACCGCGTCACCGGCATCTCCGACGACGGCGTCGTGCGCTACGAGTACCGCGTCCACGACGAGCTGCGCCGCCGGGTGGACCTGTCCCGTCGACTCTTCCTGCGCGGCCTCGCGCCCCGGTTCAAGGTGAAGCTCATCTCCAATCCCCGGGACGTCGCCCTGAACCTCGGCCACGTGTGCGGCACGTGCCGCTTCGGCGAGTCCCCGGAGACGAGCGTGCTGGACGCGAGCAACCGGGTCCACGACGTGGACAACCTCTACGTCGTGGACGCGTCGTTCTTCCCATCCAGCGGGGGCATCAACCCCTCGCTCACCATCGCGGCCAACGCCTTGCGCGTCGCCGACCTGCTGCACGCCCGGCTGTAGCGCGCCCCCGTCACTTGGGGGGGCGGCTGCCCGCGCTACCAGGAGGAGGTCTGCTCCGGCAGCTCCACCGTGAAGGTGCTGCCCAGGTTGACGCGGCTCTGTACCGTGAGCTTGCCACCCATGGACTCCACCAGCGTGCGCGCCACCGTGAGGCCCAGCCCCGCGCCCTTCTCCAGCGGCTTCGTCGTGTAGTAGGGCTCGAAGACCGCCTGCAGCTCGTCCTCGAAGATGCCGATGCCGGTGTCCTTCACGAACATGCGCGGGCCGAAGTCACCGAACAGGTCCGGCAGCTCCACGCCCACGTGGATGCGGCGCGGCCGGTCCTTCACGTCCTCCACCGCGTCCGACGCGTTCACCAGCAGCTCCACCAGCACCTGCTCCAGCTGCCGGCGGTTGAAGACGACCGCGAAGGGGTCCTCCGGCAGCAGCACCGTCATCTCCACGGAGCTGCTCAACCGGCCATTGGCGCGAAGCCGCTCCACCACCGCGGGCACCAGCTCCCGCAGGTCGAAGCGCTGGATGTCCTTGGGGGTGGTGGGGCCCAGCGACAGCAGGTGCTGCCCGTACAGCCGCATCTGCTCGCCGGCGACGCCCAGCTTCTTGAGCTCCTCGACGTCCGGAGGCAGGCCCTGCATCGCGCGGCTGCGCACGTGGCCCAGCGCCCGCTGGAGCCCTTCGCCGATATGGCCCAGGTTCTGCGCCACGTCCGCCGCCAGCGTGCCCACGCGCGCCAGCCGCTCCATTTCCACCCAGCGGGTGCGTGGATCCTGCAGCGCCTCGGCGCGCTGGCCGCCGCGCTCGCGGTGCGCCTTGAGCTCCAGCAGCGTGTGCACCCGGACCTTCAGCTCCAGGGGGTCCAGCGGCTCCGTCGTCAGCAGGTCGTCCACCCCCGCCTCCAGCACCTGCCGGCGCGTCTGCCGGTCCGCGCTGCGCGTGAGCATGAGCACCGGAACCGACGGCGCGCCCAGCTCCGCCTGGAGCCGGCGGTACGTCGCCAGGCCATCCGTGCCGGGGCGCTCGGCGTCGAGCAGCACCAGGTCCGCCGCCTGACGCGACGCCACGCCCGTGTCCCCCACGGGGAGCACGTCATAGCCCGCTGGAGCCAGGATGGAGCACAGCCGCTCCATCCCCGCTGATTCCACGTCGACCGCCAACACCCGTGGACGGTACGTCTCGGTCGTTCCCGTCGTCTCCAGCATCACCCACCCCCACCGTGTTGACCGGGCGGACCGGGCCCGGGGTTCACAAGGAGTCCCTGCGAAGCCCGCGTCGGAATGGATGAAGCCTTCCCCCGGAGGCCCGCCTCCACCACGGCGCGGCTCGACAGCGGGTGCTACATGCGAGCCCCATGCCGGGCTCGCGTTCGACGCCCTGTGTCTCAATCCAGGAGAAACCCGAGGATCACCCGAGTAACGGCAGGGGGTTGGAGCGTCGGCTTCCTCCAGAGCCCGAAGGGACGGACGTCCGCCAGCCAACATCAGGGTGTCACTCGTGACCAGGAATCGTGTCTGACCCGGGTCTTGAATGACCCCGCCTGGGGCATCCCTCAGCGAGACTCCTGCTCGTAGGGCACGCCGAGTGCGGCCGGAGCGCGGCTTCGCTGACCCTGCAGGGTGAGGACGAGCAAGGTGAGCACGTACGGCAGGGCGAGCAAGACGCCCTGGGGTACGAGCTCGAGCAGGCCCGGGGCGCTGGAGGCCAGGCCGATGCGCAGCGCGTTGCCGAAGGCGAAGAACGCGGCGGCGAGGAACGCGCCCAGCGGGGTCCACCGGCCGAACACCATGGCGGCCAGGGCCATGAAGCCCAGGCCCGCGGGGGTGTGCTGTTCGAAGCGGTCCAGCACGGTGGTGGACAGCACCGCGCCGCCCAGCCCCGCGAGCAGTCCTCCGCCGACGACGGCGCCCCAGCGCAGCGCGGGCACGGACAGGCCCAGGGTGGCGACGGCGTGGGGCTTGTCGCCCACCGCGCGCAGGCGCAGGCCCAGCGGCGTGCGCGTCAGGAGGGCCTGGAGGAGGAAGGGCAGGGCCAGCGCGAGGTAGGTGGGCGCGGCGTGTCCGGAGAGGGCGCCCAGGAGGGGCACCGAGGACAGGGCGGGCCAGTCCCACGCGGTGAGCTGCTGGATGGGCGGGGTGCCGTTGGGGCCGTAGTGCGTCTCCAGCAGGAAGGTGCCGCCGGCGAGCGCCACCAGGTTGAGCGCGATGCCGGAGACGACCTGGTCGGAGCGCCAGCGGATGCACAGGTACGCGTGGATGGCGGCGAGCGCGGCGCCCGCGAGCATCCCGCCGACGACAGCCAGGGGCGTGGGGACGGTGAGCGCGGCCACCGCGGCGCAGAAGGCGCCCACGCGCATCATCCCCTCGATGCCCACGGCGACCACGCCCGCGCGCTCGGACAGCACCGCGCCCAGGGCGGCGAAGACGAGCGCCGGGGCGGCGTCCAGGGTGGCGAACAGGAGCCGGTTGACGATTTCAAGCACGCGGCGCCTCCGGGGTGGGGGCCGTGGGAGTGGCGAGCGCGGGCGCCACCGCGCGGCGGCGGCGCAGCACGGCCAGCCAGATGAGGCGCCCGGCGACGAAGAGCAGCGCGAGGCCCTGGATGAGCTCGGGGAAGCTCTTGTGCACGTCGAGCAGCTGCATGCGCGTGCCGCCCGCGCGGATGGCGCCGAAGAAGAGCGCGGCCGCGGCCACGCCCAGCGGGTGGTTGTTGCCGATGAGGGAGATGGCGATGCCGTCGAAGCCGTAGGGCGCGCCGAGCGTCCCCGGGTAGCGGCCCTCCGTGCCGAGCACGAGCACCGCGCCCGCGCAGCCCGCGAGCGCGCCGGCCAGCGCCATGGCCAGCCCCGCCCGCCGCGCCACGGGGATGCCCGCGGCCCGCGCCGCCTCGTCGCCCAGGCCCACCGCGCGCGTCTCGAAGCCGGAGCGGGTCCGCTCCAGCCAGGCCCACACGGCCAGCGCAGCGAGCATGGCCAGCGGGAAGCCGAGGTTGAGGCGCGAGACGTCTCCCAGCAGGCGGGGCAGCGCGGCGGAGGGGTGGATCTCCGCGGTGCCGGTGATGGACGCGCCCGCCTCGGCCACGCCGCGCAGGGGGCCCACCACCAGCCAGTTGTCCACCAGCCGCAGCGCCACCCAGTTGAGCATGATGGTGGAGATGACCTCGTGCACGCCCCGGTACAGCCGGAGCGCGGCGGCCAGTCCCGCCCACGCGGCCCCGGCCAGCGCCGCGCCGACGAGCGCCGCCGGGATGTGCAGCGCCGCCGGCAGCTGGACGTGGGCGCCCACCACCGCGGCGGCGAGCGCGCCCAGGAGCATCTGCCCCTGCGCGCCGATGTTGAAGAGGCCGACCTTGAAGGCCACCGCCACGGACAGGCCGGTGAGGGTGAGCAGCGCGGCCTTCATGGCCGCCTCGCCGATGGGGCGCGTGAGCACCGTCGCGGGCGCTCCGCCCAGGAAGTTCGGCCAGTCGCCGATGCCGCCCCACATCATCTGCAGGTAGGCGGACGTCGCGGTGACGAAGCCGTCCGCGTCGCGCGTGAAGGCGATGAGCAGCCAGCACACCAGGAGCGACAGCGCCACCGACAACACCGAGGGCAGGGCCTGCCTCGCTCTCTCACCCATGGGCCCGCTCCGCTCCCAGCATGCGTCGTCCCAGCTCCCGCTCGTCGTAGTCCGGCCGCGTGAATTCGCCCGTCACGCGGCCCTCGAAGAGGACGTAGACGCGGTCGGCCAGCGCCAGCACCTCCTCCAGGTCGAGCGACACCAGCACCACCGCCGCGCCTTGTCGCCGCGCCTCGCGCAGGCGCGCGTGCACCTGCGCCACCGCGCCGATGTCCAACCCGCGCGTGGGCTGCACCACCACCAGCAGCCGGGGCTTCGCGTCCAGCTCGCGCGCCACGACCACCTTCTGCTGGTTGCCGCCGGACATGGCCTGCAGCGGCAGGGTGGGCTCCGGCGGGCGCACGTCGTACGCGGCCAGCAGCTCCCGGGTGCGCTCGCGGCGTCCGGCGAAGTCGATCCACGGCCCGCGCGCGAACGGGGGCTTCGTGTGCCGGCCCAGCGCCACGTTCTCCTCCACGCTCATCGCCTTCACCACCGCGCGGCGCAGCCGGTCCTCGGGCACGTGGCCCACGCCGCGCTCGCGCGCTTTCGCGGGGGTGAGGCCTGCGAGCGGTCCGCCCAGCAGCGTGCCCTGGCCCGACGTCAGGCGCCGCAGGCCGGTGAGCACCTCGGCCAGCTCGCGCTGCCCGTTGCCGTCCACGCCCGCGATGCCGACGATCTCCCCCGCGCGCACCGTGAGGTCCACGCCGCGCAGCGCCGGACAGTGGTTGTCGCCCAGGGCATGCAGCCCCTTGGCCTCGACGAGCACCTCGCCCGGCGCCTGTTCGGCGGGGGCGGGCTCGTCGGTGACGGCGCGCGGGGCGTCGCCCACCATGAGGGCGGCGAGCCGGTCCGCCGTCGTCTCGGAGGCGCGCACCTCCGCCACCAGCCGCCCCCGGCGCATGACGGCCACGCGGTCCGCCACGCCGAGCACCTCCTTCAGCTTGTGGCTGATGAGGACGACGGTGCGCCCGGCGCGGACCAGGTCCTTCATCACGCGCCCGAGCTCGTCCGCCTCCTGGGGGGTGAGCACCGCGGTGGGCTCGTCGAGGATGAGCACGCGGGCGCCCCGGTGGAGCGCCTTGACGATCTCGACCTTCTGCTGAGAACCCACGGTGAGGGTGTCCACGCGGGCCCGGGGGTCGAGCGTGAAGCCGAAGCGGGCGCATGTGTCGGCCACCTCGCGCACCGCGCGCTCCAGGTCCAGCCTTCCCCAGTGCGTGGGCTCGCGGCCGAGCACCACGTTCTCCGCCACCGTCAGCGTGGGCACGAGCATGAAGTGCTGGTGCACCATGCCGATGCCCCGGGCGATGGCGTCGCGCGGGCTCTTGAAGCGCTCGGGCCTGCCCTCGACGGACACCTCGCCCGAGTCCGGGTGGTACAGCCCGTAGAGCACGTTCATGAGGCTGGACTTGCCCGCGCCGTTCTCGCCCACCACCGCGAGCAGCTCGCCCGCGTGGATGTCGAGGGACACGTCGTCCAGCGCCGTGACGGCGCCGAAGGCCTTCTGGATCCGCTTGAGGGTAATCAGGGCGAGGCGGCCTGGAAGGAGGCGAGGTCCGCCGGGAGGGAGGGCACCTTGATGTCGCCGGCGACGACGCGCTGGCGCAGCGCCTCCACCTTCTGGAGCGCCTCCGCCTTGCCCGGGAAGTCCACCCGCACCTCGGCCATGCCCACGCCGTGGTCCTTGAGTCCCAGCACCAGCTCGTCCGCGGTGAACTTGCCGTCCACCAGGTCCCGGGCTGCCTGGTACACGGCCAGGTCGCTGTGCTTGAGCATCGACGTGAGGATGGCGTCCGGCGCCACGTGCGACTGGTCCGAATCCACGCCGATGGCGTAGACGTTCTTGCCCGCCGCGCGCGCCTCCTTCACGGCCTGGATGACGCCGATGCCGTCCGCGCCGGCCGCGTGGAAGATGACGTCCGCGCCCTTGGCGATGAGGTCCTGGGCCACCTGCTTGCCCGCGGCCATGTCGTTGAAGCTGCCGGTGTAGACGGACATGAGCGTCTGGGCGGCCTCCGGCTTCGTCGTCTTCACGCCCGCGCGGTAGCCCACCTCGAAGCGCTGGATGAGGGGCACCTCGATGCCGCCCACGAAGCCCACCTTGCCCGTCTTCGTCACCAGGCCCGCCAGCGCGCCCACGAGGAAGCTGCCCTCGTGCTCCTTGAAGAGGACGGTGCGCACGTTGGGCAGCTTCAGCGCCTTGCCCTGGGCGTCCAGCACCTGGCTGTCGATGAGCAGGAAGCGCGCCTGGGGGTTCTCCTGGGCGGCCGTCCGCACGGCGTTGGCCAGCATGTAGCCGTTGCCGATGGTGAGCTGGGCGCCCCGGTCCACGAGCAGCTGGAGGTTGGGGATGTAGTCCTCCTGGGCCTTGCTCTGGAGGACGACGGGCTGGACGGGGAGGGTCTGGAGGGTGGTGGCGATGTCCGCCAGGTGACCGGGCAGGGACTTGCGCACCTCGTCCGGGGCGGCGTCCACGTACTTGCCCCCCTCGTAGCGCTTGCCGGCGGCCCACAGCTCCAGGCCCCGGATGGCGGCGTCGTTGAACGAGTGGTCTCCGCGGCCTCCCACGTCGATGACGAGCCCCACGGGGACGGCCTTCTTCGCGGGCTGCTGGGGGGTGGCGGCCGGGGCGCCGGGGGCGGGCGTCTCTTCCTTCTGCTTGCTACAGGCGCAGAGGAGCGCGGTGAGGGCAAGGACCTGGAGGCGGAGCGTCATGTCCGGCCTATCTAGCAGATGCGGCGGCCTTTCGCGGAAGTGCATGGGGGGCCGGGTTCCTGGTATGGCAGATCCGTGCAACCCTACGAGCTCATCAAGACCAAGCGGGATGGCGGCCGGCTGGACCCGGCGGACATCCTCGCGTTCATCCAGGCGTATACGGCGGGAACGGTGGCCGACTACCAGATGTCGGCCATGTGCATGGCCATCTTCTTCCGGGGGCTGGACTCCCGGGAGCTGGGGGCCTGGGCGAAGGCCATGCTGGAGTCGGGGGAGGTGCTGGACCTGTCCGACACCCCGGGTGTGAAGGTGGACAAGCACTCGACCGGAGGGGTGGGGGACAAGGTGTCGCTCAGCCTGGCGCCGCTGGCCGCCGCGTGCGGGGTGCCGGTGCCGATGATCTCCGGCCGGGGCCTGGGCCACACGGGCGGGACGCTGGACAAGCTGGAGTCGATTCCGGGCTTCAACGTCAACCTGTCGACGACCGAGTACCGCCAGCTGGTGCGCGAGGTGGGCTGCTGTCTCATCGGCCAGACGGCCCAGGTGGCCCCCGCGGACAAGAAGCTCTACGCGCTGCGTGACGTGACGGCGACGGTGGACTGCATCCCGCTCATCGCCTCGTCCATCATGAGCAAGAAGCTGGCGGAGGGCATCGACGCGCTGGTGTTGGACGTGAAGGTGGGCAGCGGCGCCTTCATGAAGCGCGACGAGGATGCCCGCACCCTGGCGAGGACGATGATCGGCCTGGGCGCGGAGATGGGGCGCAAGGTGGTGGCCCTGTTGACGGACATGGACCAGCCGCTCGGCCGCAAGGTGGGCAACGCGCTGGAGGTGATGGAGGCGGTGGACATGCTCCGGGGCGAGGCTCCGGAGGACTACACCGAGATCACCTACGCCCTGACGGCGGAGATGCTGGTGCTGGGCAAGAAGGCGGCCACGGTGGACGAGGCGCGCGAGAAGCTGCGCCGCGTGGTGGAGGACGGCAGCGCCATCCGCAAGCTGAAGGAGATCGTCCAGGTGCAGGGCGGCGACCCGCGCTCCATCGACGACTACTCGCTCCTGCCCCAGGCGCGCGCCACGGTGGACGTGGTGGCTCCTCGGGGGGGCTACGTGACGGGCATCGACACAGAGGGAGTCGGCCTGGCGGGCGTGGCGCTCGGCGCCGGGCGCCAGCGGGTGGACAGCAAGATCGACCCGGCCGTGGGCTTCACCCTCTTGAAGAAGACGGGCGAGGCCGTGAAGGAGGGCGAGCCCGTGGTGCGCATCCACTTCAACGACGAGGGACCGGTGGATGACGTGAAGGCGCGTCTGCTGGCCGCGTACAAGTTCGGCGACGCGGCCCCCGCGCCCCGTCCGCTGGTGCGCGAGCGGGTGGAGTAGGGCGGCATCCCGCTCCTCGGAGGTGACGTGGTCTCCTCGCCCCGTTCGCTGGTGCGCGAGTGGGAGGAGCAGGGCGGCATCCCGCTCCTCCGCGGTGGAGGTCTCCTCCGCCGCGTGCTCGGGTGGGGGCGGCGCCGGAGCGAGGGCGCGCGGCCCCTCCGGCGCAACCTGGGCTGTGGTGTGGGCCCGGCTCGTCGGGCTCGCCGAGGACCGGGCTCCCGATAGGTCCTCGATAAGTGGGGGCCCTGGACTCGTGAGTCCCGAGCCCGGCCCACGCCTCGCTCTGGTGGGAGGAGCGTGGCGTGGCGGGTGGGCCATCCCCCTCGCGGAGACGTCGTGGTCAGCGGGTCGTCGCGACGTGGAGGGCCACTCGGACCTCAGGCGCCCTGGCCGCCATCCACGGTGAGCACGGTGCCCGTGACGTACGACGCCTCGGGGCTGGCGAGGAACACGACGCTCGCGGCGACCTCTTCCGGGCGTCCGAAGCGTCCCACGGGGATGGTGGCGTTGATGGCGGGCTTGAGCGGCTCCAGCCCGGCGGACATGTCCGTGTCCGTGAACCCGGGCTGCACCACGTTGACGGTGATGCCCTTCGGCCCGAGGTCGCGCGCGGCGCCCTTGCTGAACCCGACGACGGCGGCCTTCGTCGCCGTGTAGTCCGCCATCCCGGGCATGCCCACGCGGTCGGTGACGCTGGAGCCCACGGTGATGATGCGCCCCCCGCTCCCCATCACCTTCACCGCCTCGCGGATGGCGGTGATGACGCCCGTGACGTTGACGTCGCTCTGTCGAACGAAGGCCGTCGCGTCGCTCCCGACGCCGTCCACCGCGCCAGCGACCGCCACGCCCGCGTTGTTGACCAGGATGTCCAACCGGCCGAAGTGCCCCGCCACCGCCTGGACCAGCCTCGTCACCTCCACCGCCACACCCTGGTCCGCCTGGAAGGCCGCCGCCCGAACGCCTTTCGCCTCCAGCTCCTTCACCAACGCCCGAGCCTTCTCCGCGGAGGCCACGTAGCTGATGGCCACGTCCGCGCCTTCCGCCGCGAGCGCCCGCGCCGTCGCCGCGCCGATGCCCCGCGCACCACCCGTCACCAGCGCCACCTTGCCTGCCAGCTTCTTCGCCATGTCCGTTCCCTCGTTGATGTGTATCGATTGGTACATAATTGAGCGCGGACGCACCCCTCCCACCGCGATTCGTCGCGAGAGGGCGGCCACGAATTGTGTACCGACGGGTACGGATTTACGACCGTGGCCGTCCTGAAGCAAGGCAATTAGTATCGAACGGTATGAAACCCAGGACGCAAGCAGCCCCGGTGGGGCGCCCCCGAGCCTTCGACGTGGACGAGGCGTTGGATCGCGCGCTGCGCCTGTTCTGGCGTCAGGGCTACGAAGGCACGTCGTTGTCGGACCTGACGGACGAGCTGGGCATCAACCGGCCGAGCCTCTACGCGGCCTTCGGCAACAAGGAGGAATTGTTCCGCAAGGCGTTGGAGCGCTATGTGGAGCACCACCTCATCCTCTACCGGGAGGCGTTCGCGAAGCCCACGGCGCGCGAGGCCATGGAGCACCTGTTGCTCGGGCTCGCGGACGCGCAGACGCTGCCGCGCGGGCCCAGGGGCTGCATCACCGTCCAGGGGGCGTTGGTGAGTGGAGAGGCCGCCGCGCCCATCCAGAAGGAGCTGGCCGCGCGCCGGCTGGCGGGCGAGAAGGCCATCCGCGAGCGGTTGGAGCAGGGCCAACGTGACGGTGACGTCCCGCCGCATGTCGACTGCGCGGACCTGGCCCGCTACCTCAACACCGTCACCCAGGGCATGGCCGTCCAGGCCGCCACCGGGACGAGCCGCGAGGACCTGCGGCGCGTGGCCCGCATGTCCCTGGCGGCATGGCCGACGTAGCGCGCTCGCGGCGTCCGCTCCGCTTTCGTTCAGGGCCTCCGCGCGCCGGGCCTCGAGCCCGCGCTGGAGCGCATGCATCCTGCAGACGCAGAGCCCACCTCCGGACGGGAGGCTCCGACCCGGACGCGGCACGTTGTCTCCCCCACGCGGTCGACGCGGCCCGGCATCCCCTTGGGTCGGCGAGAGGGGTCTGCTCCGCGCTTCCCGCCGGGCCCGGAACACGGCAATGTGCCGCCGCGCACTGGCGAGCACGCATGAACACAGGCGAAGCGCTGTACCTGCATCCGGGTGTGAAGGTCCGGCCTTGTGAGTGGGGCTATGGCGTCTTCACCGACGCGTTCATCAAGGCCGGCGACCTCATCGAGGAGTGTCGCTACCTCAAGGTGCTCCAGAAGCACACGCGGCATCCCCCGCTCGACGACTACGTCTTCCAGATTCGCTGGAGCGAGCGCGAACAGCAGCCCGCGGGGGACTGGGTCGCGCTCGTGCTGGGCTACGGCATGCTCTACAACCACGCCAAGGAGCCCAACGCCGCGTACTACCGCGCGGTGGACCGCGACCTCTTCACCTTCTACGCCCTGCGCGACATCCACCCCGGCGAGCAGCTGTGCATCAGCTACGGCGACGAGTGGTGGGACTCCCGGGGACAGGGCGTGCCGACCTGACCCGTGGCGGCGTCGCGGGAGGGGACTCGCCCGGCCCCACCGCTCGGCCCCGTGGGCAGGGCCGTGCCCCGGGGGACCAGGGGTTCCGGTTCCTGCGGGCCTCCCGCCAGCGGCTCGGGGAGGCCGTGGCGCGCCCGCCTCGACGCGAGGCGCAACGACGACGCACCCTCGGTACAAGACATTCTTCTGGGGGAGGAGGGCCGCGGGTGAAATTCGGACCCTCTCTCCCGGGTGGGGGCGGGTATGATGCTCGCCTGATGGGGCTGCGAGCATACGAGAAGGGCACGGCGGGGGTTCGCCGGGGGGCCTGGGCGCGGGAGGCGAGGGCGGATGACCTCGCGGACGCGTCGGCGGAGCTGCGCATGCCTCTTGCCCCGGGCTCGACGCCGGTGTTCATGCACACCGTGCCAGGAGGGGCCGTCGTCTCCCGCCAGAAGCGGGGGGTGGCGGGGGCATGCGCGGCAGGAGTGTGACGGCGATGGCCGAGAGGAACGATTCGATGAGTGACAAGGCCGAGGACCGGCGCGACTCCCCCCGGATTCCCATGCGCTTGAAGCTGCGACGGGCGGGGAGCTCGGCGGACTTCGAGGCGAAGGAGGGGGACCTGTCCCTGGGGGGCTGTGCCTGGCAAGGCGCTGGCCTGGAGGCGGGAGCCCAGGTGGAGGTCCGCTTCAACCTGCCCGCGCTGCCGGACGAGGTCGAGGCCCGGGGCGAGGTGCTCCACGTCACCGACGGCCCCCAGGGGCCCGCGGCGCACGTGCGCTTCGTGGACCTGCCGGTCGAGGCGGAGCTGGCCATCGCCCGCTACCTGGACGACGTGCGGCTCGCCGGTGGCAACCCCTGAGCTCCACCCGTAGCGCGCGAGGACACCGCCATGGCGGATGACATTCCCTGGGAGCGCCTGTTCGATGAGGCCACGCGCGTGCGCGAGCGCGCGCACGTGCCCTATTCCCGCTTCCCGGTGGGCGCCGCCATCCTCTACGCGGACGGCGCGGTGGTGGCGGGCTGCAACGTGGAGAACGCCACCTACGGCCTCACCGTCTGCGCCGAGCGGAGCGCCTTCGCCGCGGGCGTGGCCCAGGGGCACTCCCGCCCCGTGGCGGTGGCCATCGTCGCGAACACGGACGTGCCGTGCCCGCCGTGCGGCATGTGCCGGCAGGTGATGGCCGAATTCGCTGGCAATGCATTGCCGGTGCGCAGTCGCACCCCCAAGGGGGACGAGGCGCGCTACACCCTGGGCGAGCTGCTGCCGCACGCCTTCACCAAGGACTTCTTCTAGGAAAGCCTGTACGCGTGGATCTGCTCCTGACTGGCGGAACCGTGGTGACGATGAACCGCGAGCGCGAGGTGCTCGTGGAGGCGGACGTGCTCGTCCAGGATGGGCGCGTCGCGAAGGTGGGGCGTGGACTGAAGGCGCGGGGAACGCGCCGGGTGGTGGACGTCACCGGCAAGGTGGTGCTCCCCGGCTTCATCCATGGCCATCTGCACGCCTGCCAGACGCTGTTCCGCGGCCGCGCGGACGGGCTGGAACTGCTCGACTGGCTGCGTGAGCGCATCTGGCCCTTCGAGGCGTCGCATGACGCGGCCTCGATGCGCGCCTCGGCGGACCTGACGTTCGCGGAGCTCATCCGCTCGGGCTCCACCGCCGCGCTCGACATGGGCAGCGTGCACCACTACGACGCCGTCTTCGAGTCGGCGCGGGACTCCGGCTTCCGGCTGGTGGGCGGCAAGGCGATGATGGACGCGGGCGCGAACGTGCCCGACGGCCTGCGCGAGTCCACCGCCGAGTCGCTGGCCCACAGCCTCCAGTTGCTGGAGCGCTGGCACGACACGCACGAGGGCCGGCTGCGCTACGCCTTCGCCCCCCGCTTCGTCCTGTCCTGCACGCCGGAGCTGATGCGCGAGGTGGCGCGGCTGTCGCGCGAGCACAACGTGCGCATCCACACGCACGCCAGCGAGAACGCGAAGGAGACGGACGCGGTGCGCCAGTACTCGGGCGGCCGGGACAACGTCGACTTCTTCCACACGCTGGGCGTCAGCGGGCCGCACGTGACGCTGGCCCACTGCGTGTGGCTGTCCGCCGAGGAGCAGGAGCTGGTGCGCGACACGCGCACCGTGGTGTGCCACTGCCCGGGCTCCAACCTGAAGCTGGGCTCGGGCATCGCCAAGGTGCCGGAGATGCTGGAGGCGGGCATCACCGTGGCGCTTGGCGCGGACGGCGCGCCCTGCAACAACACGCTCGACATGTTCTACGAGATGCGGCTCGCGGCGGTGCTCCACAACCCGCGCGTGGGGCCGCTGGCCATGACGCCCATGCGCGTGCTGGAGATGGCCACGCTCAACGGCGCCCGGGCGCTCGGCCTGGAGGACCAGGTGGGCTCCCTCGAGGTGGGCAAGCGCGCCGACATCACCGTGGTGGATGTGTCCGACCTGCACGCGGGGCCCACCCCGGAGGACGTGCTCGCGCCGCTGGTCTACTCGGGCCGGGCCACGGACGTGACGCACGTCTTCATCGACGGGCGGCCCGTGTTGAAGGACGGCGTGCTCACCACGCTGGACCGCTCCGCCGTGGTGTCCAACGCCAACGCCCAGGTCGAGCGCATCCTCCAGCGCCGCAAGCGCGCCCGGGGCAGCTGAGCGCGGCCCTCAGGCCGGCAGCCGCACCACGAAGGACGTCGCCCAGCCGGGCGCGTCCTCCACCTCCAGCCGGCCGCCATGCGCCTCGGCGGCGAGCCGCGAGAAGTACAGCCCCAGGCCGTAGCCCCGACGGCTGTCGCGCTCCGGCTCTCCCTGCACGTACTTGTCGAAGATGCGCCCGCGCAGCTCCCGGGGGATGGGGGCGCCGTCGTTGCGCACGGCCAGCCACCGCCCCGTCGCGTCCTCGCCGCCCTCCAGCCGCACCCGGCCCCCGGTGGCCGCGTAGCGCACGGCGTTGGTGGTCAGGTTCTCCACCACGCGCACCAGCAGGTCCAGGTCGCCCACCAGCTCCAACCGCTCGGGGGCAGCGACCTCCAACTGGATGCGCCGGGCGCGCGCCACGCCCTCCAACGAGCGGCGCACCTCGTCCAGCAACGCGCTCGCGAGCAGGGGCGCCCTGCGCGGCTCCAACCGCCCCTCTTCCAGGAGGGGGACGTCCATCATGTCGGTGATCATCCGGTCCAGGCGGGCGGTGATGGCCAGGCCCGTGCGCACGGACTCCAGGAGGCTGTCCGACTTCACCTCCTGCTCCATCCACGACAGCGTCATGGTGAGGGCGGACAGGGGGGAGCGCAGGTCGTGCACCAGGAACTGGGTCAGCTGCTCCTTGTCCCGTTGGAGCGCGCTCAATTGGGCGTTCTTCGCGTGCTCCTCGCCGAGCAGCCGCTCGATGGTGCGCCGCGCCTCCTCCACCTCCTGGAAGCGACGGGCCTCCAGGGCCCGGTCCACCTCCGCGCGGGTGAGGGCGATGGCGGCCAGGCGCAGCCGCCGCGTCTTGTAGTGACTCATCGCCGCCATCATCAGCAGCGTCACCACGGCGACGGCCACCGGGCCCCAGCCCACCGAGGCCTCCCGCATGAGCGCGCCCTGGGCGAGCGCCCCGAGCGACGCGGTGGCGTAGACGATGGCCGGCCGCAGCGCCAGCCCGCTGAGCGCGACCACGAGCGCGAACAGCCCCAGGCTGAAGCCCGCCACCCCCGCGGGGAAGGGGGAGATGGGCAGCGCCACGTGCTGGAGGCCGTAGACGAGCGCCACGTCCACCAGCGACTGCACCGCGCCGAGCCACCGCGCCTCCGGCCGCGCCCTCACGACGAACAGGACGGCGACCACGCCCACGTAGGGCCCCAGGATGGCCGGGTAGGGCTCCCAGTCCTCACCCCCCGCCAGCCACAGGACCGTCGTCAGCGCCAGGAAGACGGCGGCGCCGACCAGCCGCACCGCCGCGCCCGTCCCCAGCACGCTGCGGCGCTGGGCATCCACCGCCCGCGCCAGCGAATCCTCGAAGCGTTGCGGCCACGCCAACGTCCTGTCCACCTGGGTGGTTTTCCTCACTTCCCGGGTCAGGGCAAGTTATCGGGAGGGGGAGGCGCCGGGCGGGCGTCCGTGCGGAGGGTGGGAGCCCGCACGTGGAGCGCCGGGCTTGTGGCGCGCCGGCAATCGCCTTAGGTGAGTGCACGTAGCACTGATCAGACGGGGCGGTTGTGGCTGCTTGCCCGCCCCGGAGTTCGTGTAAGGTGGACGGGAGTAGGTCTGGACGGAGGTAGACCGGCGACATGTGGGACAGACTCAAGAGGGCATTGCGCAGCTTCGCGGGCTTCTTCGTCTCCTCCATCGAGGATCCGGAGCTCATCCTCGAGCAGAACATCCGCGACCTGAACGACCAGGTCCCGAAGATGAACGAGTCCATCGCCATGGTTCGGGCGAACGTGACGCTGCTCGAGAAGGAGAACGCCAAGTACAAGGAGGACGTGCGCTCGATGACGGCCAAGGTGAAGGCCGCCATCCAGGCCGGTCGTGACGACCTGGCCGCGCAGTACGCGACCAAGCTCCAGATCGAAAAGGACGCGCTCGAGCGCAACGAGGCGCAGCTGACCACCGCGCGCCAGGCGTACGAGAAGGCCCTGAACGTCAAGAAGGCGTTCATGCGCGAGAAGGACCGCAAGACGCAGGAGGCCATGACGGCCATCCGCGACGCGCGGCGCGCCAAGTGGCAGGCCAAGGTGGCCGACACGATGGAGTCCTTCACCGTCGCGGGCATCGACTCCACGCACGACGAGATGCTGCGCAAGGTGGAGGAGCGCACCGCCGTGAACGAGGCGCGCATGCAGATGGCGCTCGAGTCGGTGGACCACCAGGCCGCGCAGATCGAGGAGGAGGCCGAGAAGATCCAGGCCAACGAGCTCGTGAAGCAGTTCAAGATGGAGATGGGGCTGATGGACAGCCCCGCCCCGGTGTCCGACGTGAGCGGCGCGGCGGGGAAGACCATCGGCAAGAAGGTGGGGGTCGAGTAGTCCCCCCGTTGGGTCGCCATGAGGAGACGAGGCCTGGGAACTGACGGATGAAGCTCCACCGTGGACCAGGCCTCTTCCTCTTCTTGTCCCTGTGCGTGCTGGGCGCGGGCTGGGTGCTCGCGTCCCGCATGGGGTACCTGGACAAGCTCCAGGCGCGCTTCTTCCCGGCCACGCGCGAGGCGGTGCGCCTGTCGCCGGGTGACTTCCCGGCGGGCGTGTCCGCGCCGGTGGCGGACGTGGCGTCGGTGCCGCTCAGGCCCGTGCTCATCGGCTTCACCCCGCGCGGCTCGGCGGCGGGGCTGCTCGTCGCGGCCGGTGGGGCCACCACGCTGGACAACCCCACGGCGCCCGCGGGCGCGGCGCAGGGCTCCCTGAAGACGGCGTACGCGCTCGACGCCCGCGCGGTGCTCTTCGGGCGGGAGGAGGAACTGCGGCAGGCGCTGGCCATCGGCGCGGAGAACGGCGGCGTGGACATGGCCATGCTGTCGGTGGACCGGCTGGCGTCGTGGGCGCCGGGGCTGCGGGACGCGGCGCCGCGCACGGTGCTGCTGGCGGGGCGCAGCCGGGGGCAGGAGGCGCTCGCGGCGGTGGGGGTGACGGACCTGGCGGGCCTGCGAGGCAAGCGCGTGGGTGTCTACCCCTTCAGCTCCACGCACTACTTCGCGCTGTGGGTGCTGGCGCGCGCGGGGCTGCGCACCTCCGACGTGCGCTGGGTGGACCTGCCCTCCACGCTGGACGCCGGGCGCGCGCTGCGCGAGGGCCGGGCGGACGCGGTGGTGGGGCTGTGGGGCGACGTGGAGCTGGCGGCCCGCGACAGGGGCGGCGCGGTGCTGGCGACGACGGCGGACGCGCCGCACCTGGTGGCCACGGTGCTGGTGGCGCGGGGCGACTTCGCGGCGCGCTATCCGGACGCGGTCCGCCGCGTGCTGCGCGGCATGCTGGACGCGGGACAGAGCGTGCTCAAGGACCCCACGGCCGGGGCGCGGATGCTGGGCGAGGTGGCGCCGTACCTGGGCGACCCCATCGAGGCCATCCGCAGCGCGCCGCCCGCGACGCTGGCGGACAATCGGGCGTTCTTCGGTCTTTCCGGCGAGGCGCCAGTCACCTATGACGAGCTGTATCAGAGCGCCGCCGCGCTCTTCCAGAAGCTCAAGCAGGGCCCTCCGGTGCCCCTCGCGGAGGACACGCGGGACCTGGGGGCGTTGAAGTACGTGTCGGAGGCGCGAGGGCCCTGAGGCCCAGCCCGGGCGAGGCGCCGGGACGGGGAGGACGGACGTGGCGAAGAAGTCGCCGAACTACATCAAGGCCGCATTCCTGATGCCCGCCAACCTGGTGGGGCTGGGGACGGCGGTCGCCTCGGCGGCGATGACGGGCGAGCCGCTGCCCGCCCTGGTCGCGCTGGGGTTGGAGGGGCTGTACCTGGGGCTCTTCTCGTCCATGCCGCGCTTCCAGCGCGCCGTGCGCTCGCGGGAGCCGGCGGACCCGGAGGCGGCGCGCAAGGCGGTGGACTCGCTCCTGGCGGACCTGTCGCCCTCGCAGCGCGAGCACTACCAGCAGCTCGTCGGGCTGAAGGAGAAGATCCTCGCCAACTACCGCAAGCTGCCGGGCGGCAAGGTGCTGGAGTCGGACAGCGAGCCGAGGCTGGACGCGCTGCTCACGTCCTTCCTGCGGCTCATCTCCACGCTGAACCAGCACCGCTCGTTCCTCAACAGCTCCGACCGCGAGAACCTGGAGAAGGACGTGCGGGAGCTGGAGGAGGACATCGCGCGGGAGGCCAACCCGCGGCTGCGCGAGGTGAAGCAGAACCGGGTGGACATCCTGCGCAAGCGCCTGTCGCGCTTCGAGCAGGCGGGGGAGAGCCGCGAGGTGGTGAGCCACCAGCTGGCGGGCATCGAGGACCTCATGCGGCTGACGCACGAGCAATCCATCGCCATCCGCGACCCGGAGAGCGTCAACCGGCAGCTCACCGTGCTGAGCGCGGAGGCCGAGGCCACCGAGGAGTCCGTGCGGCAGATGGAGCAGTTCCTCGAGTTCACCGAGGAGACGCGCGGCCCCCTGCCGCATGGCTCGCGGGTGCGGTGAGGGCGGGCGGCGGCCGCCACGTGACTGCGCGGGTCGACCGGACCCTCCGGCGCGGTCAGTTGCCTGGCCGTCATCCGGGCCCCTGGCCGGGTGGCGGATATCCGCCGCGCACACGAATAGATTGACTCTCCGCTCCAGCCGTCCTGTCCTGCCCTCATGTTCCGCCGAGCCTGGCTACCGACCCTCCTCCTCGTGCTCGCTGTCGCGGGTTGCGCGCGTTGTGGTGACAAGGACAAGGGGCCTGTCGCCGCCTCGGGGGCCTCGGGCCCCGCGCGCTTCCTCCCGCGCGACGCGCAGGCCTCCATCGTCATCGCCGACCTGGGGGCGCTGGGCGAGAAGCTGGCCCGCTTCCAGAAACTGAAGGCCGCCTCCTTCGCCGCGCAGCTGCGCAACTTCTCCTCCGCGGAGGGGTACGTGAACGCGGTGATGCGGCAGGTGGGCGTGGACCTGCGCAGCCGTCAGGCCCTGGAGGCCGCGGGCATCGCCCCGGAGCGGGGCGCGGGCGCCGCGTTCCTCGGGGGCAACCGCGCCGTCTCCGTCGTCGGCGTGAAGGACGCGGAGAAGCTGGAGACCACCTTCGCCGGCTTCGCGAGCACCCGCCTGGGCGCCTCCGAGAAGAAGGACGAGAAGGGCGCGGGCGGCAGGCTCGTCACCTTCGGCCGCCCCGGGGCCACCGAGCCCGCGCTGGGGCTGCTCTTCATCGACGGAGGGTCGTTCGCGCTGCTGGGCGCCGGGCCGTCCGTCGCCTCGCTGCGGGGGCTCGCCACCCAGCCCGAGGACCGCTCGCTCGCGAAGGAGCCGGTGCTCACCGCGTCGCTCCAGCGCATGCCCGCGCAGCGGGACTTCCACGTGTACCTCCCCGGCGGCGCGGGCCTGCTGCTGCCGGCGGGCACGGTGCAGGGTCTCACGCTGACGGGCCGCGTGGAGGACTCCGCCGTCACCGTGAACGCGGACGCGCCCTGGCCGGACACGCAGGCGTCGCTGGCCGCGCTGGACCGGGTGAAGGACACCCCGGACCTGCGCGGCTACCTGCCCCCGGACAGCTTCTTCGTGGCGCGCTTCAGCGGCGACCCGTCGCAGCTCGACGGCGTGTGGCCGTACCTCGTGGGCGACTACCTCACGCGCGCCATCCAGAAGAGCGGCCTCGACATGAAGGCGGAGCTGCTCGACAACCTCAAGCCGGGCATGGTGCTGGGCCTGTCCCTCTCGCCGAAGGTGAACCTGGGGATGGGCATGCCGGCGCTCGACCTGCGCCGCACCAACCCGTTCCGCTTCGTCCACCTGGTCGCCGTCTCGGAGCTGGAGGACTCGGCCCGGACGCAGAGCCTGTTGGAGCGGGTGCCCCAGTTCTCGGAGAACTTCGGCGCGAAGGTGGAGGGCGCGGACCTGAAGGGCCAGCGCGTCTACCTCACGTCGTACCGGGCGGGGGAGGGCGCGCACTTCGCGCTCGCGCCCAACGGGCGGCTGCTCGTCGCCTCGCCGCAGTCGCAGCTGGAGGCGTCGCTGGCCGCGCTGGCGCAGAAGGCCGCCGAGGGGCCGCTGGGCGCCGACCTGCGCGACGCCGGCAAGGACGCGGCCTTCAGCGCGGTGCTCGACCTGCGCCGGCTGGCCGAGGCGGTGAAGAACCTCCCTTCGGAGGCGTGGGGCATCGGCGGCTTCGCCATCAAGGCCACCACCGTCCGCTGGCTCGAGGCCACCGACGACCTGCGCGCCGTGACGCTCGCCGTGACGCGCAAGGAGCGCGCGCTCCAGGCGGAGCTCTCCCTGCGACTGGCCCCCACCACCCCGACCTCCACCACGACCCAGCCGGCCACTCCGTGATTCACGCCCGAGACGTCACCAAGGAATACCTCGATGGAGATGGCACCCGGGTCCGGGTGCTCGACGGCATGTCCCTCGACGTGGACGCGGGGGACTTCGTCGCGGTGGTGGGCCCGTCCGGCAGCGGCAAGTCGACCCTGCTGCACCTGCTCGGGGGCCTCGACGTCGACTACCGGGGCGAGGTGGTGGTGGGCGGCGTGAAGCTGGGAGGCCTGGGCGACAAGGCGCTGGCCCGCTTCCGCAACACGCACGTGGGCTTCGTGTTCCAGTCCTTCCACCTCATCCCCAACCTGTCCGCGCTGGAGAACGTGCTGCTGCCCTCGCACTTCGGCGCGAAGCCCCAGGACGCCGTCAAGCGCGCCGAGGCGCTGCTGGAGCGCGTGGGCCTCGCCGCGAAGAAGGACCGCGCCCCGGTGCGGCTGTCGGGCGGAGAGCGCCAGCGGGTGGCCATCGCCCGGGCCCTCTTCGGCGGGCCGAAGCTGCTCCTGTGCGACGAGCCCACGGGCAACCTGGACGCGGCCACGGGCGCGGGGGTCATCCAGCTGTTCCAGGAGCTGCACCGCGAGGGCCTCACCGTGCTGGCCGTCACCCACGAGGAGCGGATGAGCGCCGCCGCGCGCCGCGTGCTGCGGCTCAAGGAGGGCAAGCTGGTGGCGGAGGGCGCCGCGTCTCAGGTCGCCTCGGGGGGCGCGCCATGAGGCTGGACGCGCTGTCGCGGCTGGTGCGGCTGAGCCTGGCGCGCGAGCGCAAGGGCGCCTTCTTCTCCGCCTTCGGCGTGGCCATGGGCGTGGGCACGCTCGTGTTCTTCATCGCGCTGGGGCTGGGCGTGGGGCGCGTCATCCGCGAGAAGATCTTCCCCAACGACGCGCGGCTGGTGGACGTGGTGCCCGCGTCGGTGTCGCTGGGCTCGCTCCTGGGCGGTGGCACGCTGGACGCTGCGGCGGTGGAGCGGCTGCGGGCGCTGCCCGGCGTGGAGGCCGCGCACCGGAAGATGAGCGTGCGCGTGCCCGCGGTGACGCGCTACGACGGCGTCTTCTTCGGCACGCGCCTGCGCATGGGCATGGAGGTGCTCGCCGTCGGCGTCGACCCGGACCTGGTGAAGGGCGACGTGCAGTTGGGCGAGTTCAAGGACGCGGGCGAGGGGCAGCCCATCCCCGCGCTGGTGTCCACGCGCCTGTTGGAGCTGTACAACAAGACGTTCGCGCCGGCGCGCAAGCTGCCGCAGCTGTCGTCGGGGATGATCGTCGGCTTCGGCTTCCCGGTGGAGTTCAACCGCTCCTACGTCTCCGCCTCGGCGACGGGGCCGAGCGTCCCGACGCAGACGCAGGTGGTGGGCGCGTCCGACCGGGCCATGTTCGCGGGCATCACCCTGCCGCTGGAGACGGCCGTGCGCATCAACCGGCAGGCGGGCGTGGACGCGGAGAACTACTCGGGCGTCACGCTGGTGGCCAGGGACCCTTCGCACGTGCCGGCGCTGGTGGACGCGGTGAAGGCCATGGGGCTGGAGATCGACGACCAGGAGCGGCGCATGGCGGAGAACTCGGGCGCGGCCGTCGCGCTCACCACCTCCGCGCTGGCGCTCCTGTCCATCCTCATCTGCGTCCTGGCGGCGGTGAACATCGCCCACGCGCTGTCCGCCTCCGTGCGCGCCCGCGCCAAGGAGATTGGCGTGATGCAGGCGGTGGGCGCCTCGCGCGCGGACATCCGCGCCATCGTCCTGGCCGAATCCGCCGTGGTGGGGCTTGCGGGGGGCGTCATCGGCACCGGGGTGGCGCTCGCGGCGTCCTTCGGCGTGGACCGCTTCGCCGCGGGCTATCTGCCCAACTTCCCGTACAAGCCCGAAAGCTTCTTCTCCTTCCCCTGGCCGGTGGTGCTGGGCGGCGTGGTCCTGGGCCTCCTGGCGGCGCTCGCCGGGGCCTACTTCCCCAGCCGCCGCGCCGCCGCCACCGACCCCGCACGGACGCTCGCTGGATGACGCTCCCCTCGCGCAAGACTCTGCTGGGCAACGTGCTCAGCGTGGCCGCCATCGCCTGGATCTACGGCGGTGACCTCGCAGACGCCCTCAGGGCCCGCACCGCGGACGTGTCCGCGCTGGTGGAGCTGCCCTCGCCCGTGCGGCCCTCGGTGGTGCTCGCCCTGACCGGCGTCGCCCTCGCCGTGGCCGTGTTCGGCCTCGTCCAGGGGCGGGGCGAGGGTTTCAAGGGCTTCCGGCTGCTGCCCATCCTGCTGGTGGGCGCGCTCTTCGCGGACCTCGCCCTGGCGGAGAGCCGCATCCCCATCGACTCGACGGACGTCGCGTCCATGTCCCTGCAGCGCTTCTCCAAGCTCGCCCAGGAGCTCTCCACGCAGGACGCGGTGGCGGAGGACCCCCGCGTGCTCCAGCCGCTCCTGGAGGAGCTGGGGCGGCCTCCGTACCTGGCCCGGGGCGAGCCCGTGCCGGCGTATGCCCTCCAGGTCCGCAAGGACTGCGAGGGGCCGGTGCGAGATGCACCCGGGGTGCGGGTGGGGACGTTGCTCTATTGCGTCGCCCCCGAGCGGAAGGGGGCCTGGGTGACGCTGGTGGGGCTGCCCGCGGAGCGGCGTTTCGGTGCTCCGGAGGTGCTGTCCGTGGGAGGGCAGACGCGCTTCCTGCTGGTCACCCCCACGATTCCGGACGAAGCCCCCGAACCAGGCGCGGCCCCGGCCTTCCGGGACGCGCCGGTGGCGGAAGACGCGGGGACCTCCAGCCTCCAGCCTTGACAGGGGCGGCGCCACAGACCTGTTGCTTGCCCGGCTGCCGGGCGCGGAGGGGGCCTCGTGTGGTTGACCCTGCGCTCGCGCGATCGCTAGGCTCCATGCGAACGGACCCTCCCCCACGTGACGACCTCTCAACCGAAGCGTCAGCCCATCCCTTTCGGGAAGTACCTCCTTCTGGACCGCATCAACATCGGCGGCATGGCGGAGGTGTGGCGCGGAAAGCAGTTTGGCGCCAGCGGCTTCGAGCGGCTCGTGGCCATCAAACGCATCCTGCCGAACATCGCGGAGGACGAAGAGTTCATCTCGATGTTCATCGATGAGGCGAAGATCAGCGTCCAGCTGAGCCACGCCAACATCGCGCAGATCTACGAACTGGGGCAGATCGCCAGCAGCTACTTCATCTCGATGGAGTACATCCCCGGCAAGGACATGCGGGCCATCTTCGACCGGTGCCGGAAGAAGGGGGAGCCCGCGCCCGTGCCGCTGGTGGCGTTCTGCATCTCCAAGATGTGCGAGGGCCTGGACTACGCCCACCGGAAGAAGGACGGGATGGGGCGGGACATGAACATCGTCCACCGCGACATCTCGCCGCAGAACGTCCTCCTCTCCTTCGAGGGCGAGGTCAAGGTCATCGACTTCGGCATCGCCAAGGCGGCGGGCAAGGCGACCAAGACGCAGGCGGGCATCCTCAAGGGCAAGTTCGGTTACATGAGCCCGGAGCAGATCCGCGGCCTGCCCTTGGACCGCCGTTCGGACGTGTTCGCCATTGGCGTGTGTCTCTACGAGATGCTCACCGGCGAGCGCCTGTTCGTGGGCGACAGCGACTTCAGCGTGCTGGAGAAGGTGCGCAAGGCGGAGGTGCCGCCGCCCTCCACGTACAACCGGCGCATCCCGGAGGCGCTGGAGAAGATCGTCATGCGCGCGCTCGCCAAGGACGTGGACGAGCGCTACCAGTACGCCAGCGAGCTGGGCGACGACCTGCAGCGCTTCCTCATCACCAGCGAGACCATCTTCGGCCGCAAGGACCTCATGCAGTACATGAAGTCCACCTTCGCGGAGGAAGTGGAGCGCGAGAAGCAGCGCCTGTCGGACTACGCCGACATCCGCCCGCCCGACGGCATGCTCGCCGCGCTGGAGGCCGCGCAGGGCTTCGGTGGCGGCGGCATGTCCGCGCCGCCGCCTCCCGCCGCGCCGCCGCCCGTGGCCGTGCCGGTGGTGCAGCCGGTGGCGCCCGCCGCGCCCCGCGCCACCGCGGCCATGGGCGCCGTCACCAACGCGCCGCCGCCCGCCGCCTCGGGCGTGCGTCGCTCGCCCACGCTGGCGGCGCTGCCCAAGCTGACCGCGGCCACGGCCGCGCCCGCGCCCAAGGAGGACGAGGTCCAGGCGACGCAGCTGGTCTCCAGCGACCACGTCTTCGACGACAGCCCGGAGCCCACCACGCAGCCGGGCGCCCAGGTGGGGCGCACCGTGACACCGCTGGAGACGCACGCCCCCGCCGTCGACGAGGACGAGTCCCCGTCCGGCAAGACGGCGCTGATTCCGCCGCCCTCGTCCGTCTCGCCCCCGCGCCTGTCGCAGACGAACATGCCGGTGCTCACGCCGTCCGGGCCGTCCGCGCGCCCCTCGACGACGGTGCCCACGCTGGTTCCCGCCGAGGTCGCCGCCCAGGCCCCCGGCAACCGTACGAGCCGGGGCGGGGGAGACGGGCTGCCGCGCATCGCGCGGGACGCGCCGCCGGACGTGTCCCAGGGCGTCTCCCGCAACGCGCTGCCGCCGGACGTGTCCCAGGGCGTCTCCCGCGCGGCGCTCCAGGCGGCGCAGTCCTCCCGGCCGCCTCCGGCGCTGGCGTCGGGCAACCCGGTGCGTCCGCCGCCGCGGCCCGAGCCGGTGGAGGAGGAGTCCCAGGACGAGGAGATTCCGACGACGTCGGTGCCCGCGCTCAACGGCGGCAAGGGGCTCGACAAGCGCGTGCTCTACTGGCTCGGCGGCCTGGTGGCCCTGGCGCTCGTCGCCGTGCTGGGGTGGCTGGGGCTCGGCCCCGGGGCGGGCTACGTCATGCTGGACCTGCAGCGCGTCCCGCAGGACGTGCGCTCGCGTGTGAGCGTCACGCTCGACGCCCAGCCGGTGCCGGTGGATGGGAGCACCACGCTCCTGCGACAGGTGCCGGCCGGCCCGGTGATGGTCACCGTCAGCGCTGAGGGCTTCAAGACCTTCACCAAGACGGTGCCCGTCAACAGCGGCAAGGAGGTCACCTCCGTCGAGGTCGTGCTGGAGAGCCTGGTGCGCACCGCGTCGCTGGTGCTCGTCACCACGCCGGCGGACGCCCAGGTGAAGGTGGACGGCAAGGTGGTGCGCGAGCAGGGCCGCTCGGACGCCTTCATCAAGGGCGTGCCCATTGGCGGCAACGAGTGGGTGGTGGAGGTCAGCGCGCCGCGGCACAAGCCGGCGTCGAAGCGCGTGCCCGTCTCCGGCGAGGGGCCGGTGGAGGTGGCGCTGAAGCTCGAGCCCGTGGTGACGAAGGTGTCGGTGAAGGTCGACTCGCGTCCGGCGGGCGCCATCATCTTCGCGGGTGGCCAGGAGCTGGGCGAGACGCCCGCCACGGTGCAGCTGAACCCCTCGGTGCGCCAGCTCACGCTGCGCCTGAAGTGCCACAACGACGCGGAGGTGGACGTGCCGGCTTCCGAGGCCGGAGAATCCATCTCCACCGAGACGGTGACGCTCAAGCGGCAGTCGCGCTGTCGCTGAGCGGGTGTCCCGTTAAAGTGAAGGGTTTCGAGCCCCGCTGGCTCCCATGAGCGAGCAAGCGGGGGCGCCAGCTCCCCGTCCGGCGGAGCGACAGGAGGCGTGTGTCCGTGAGCAAGGTGCGCAAGGTCCAGAAGGCAGACCCATTGGCCGACCTCCCCCGGTGGGCGCAGCAGCTGGCCCGGAAGTACTACACGAAGACGGTGAACACCTTCCTGCTCTACGGAGCGGTGAGGGACCTCCAGCCCCTCCAACTGGAGGACGGCGGGCGGGGCTTCGGCACGCTGAAGACGTTCCTGTCGGAGGAGCTGTTCGGCGGCCGGGACCACGTCCTGTTCTACGACCGCTCGTCGGGCATCCGCTCGGCCACGCCGGAGACGCAGAAGGACCTGTCCCGCGTCATGTCCGGCTACGACGCGATGTACGGCACGGACTACGCCAAGGTCATGCCGAGGGACCCCGGCCGGGCGCTCCAGGTCCTGGAGAACTTCCTGCGCATGCGCCTGAGCGAGGGGCGCTCGCTGGCACTCATCATCGACTTCGCGGAGACGCTGGTGCCGGGCGGGGAGATTTCCCACCTGTCCTCCGAGGACCGCTTCGTGCTGGCCACGCTGGACAAGTGGGCGCACGACCCGCAGTTCCTGGCCGGTGACGTGTCCGTGGTGCTGCTGGCGGAGAACCTGGCGGACATCGCGCCGCGCATCTCCCGCAACCCCTACGTCTCGCCCATCGAGCTGCCCCTGCCCACCGAGGAGGAGCGGCTGGAGTACGTGCGCTACAAGCTGGAGGGCAAGCGGCTGCAGTCCGTGTCGGAGGTGCCGCTTTCGGGCCTGGCGAAGATGACCGCGGGCCTGTCGCGCATCAACCTGGACCGCGTGCTGACGGAGGCGCTGGAGCGCGAGGTCCGCGTCACCTCCGACCTGCTCAAGGAGAAGAAGAAGGAGATCATCCAGGCGGAGTGTCACGGCCTGCTCGAGTTCATCGAGCCGACGCACACCCTGGACGCGGTGGCGGGGCACGCGAAGGCGAAGCAGATGCTGCGGCAGGCCGCCAGCGCGCTGAAGAAGGGGCGCCTGGAGGTCATGCCCATGGGCTACCTGCTGTCCGGGCCGGTGGGGACGGGCAAGACGTTCATGGTGAGCTGCTTCGCGGGGGAGATTGGCATCCCCGTGGTGAAGTTCCTCAACTTCCGCAGCCAGTGGCAGGGCGTCACCGAGGCCAACCTGGAGAAGATCTTCAACCTCCTCAAGGCCCTGTGGCCGGTGGCGGTGATGATCGACGAGGCGGACACCTTCCTCGGCAACCGCGACTCCGGCGGGGACTCCGGGACGAGCAGCCGCGTGTTCGGCTCCATCGCGTCCTTCATGGGCAACACGCAGTACCGCGGGAAGATCGTCTGGTTCCTGATGACGGCGCGGCCGGACCTGCTGCCCATCGACCTCAAGCGACAGGGCCGCGCCGAGGAGCACCTGGCGCTCTTCTACCCGCAGACGGACACCGAGCGTGACGAGCTCTTCCAGGTGATGTCCAAGAAGACGGGCGTGTCCGTGGAGGACATCGGTTCGTTCTCCGCCATGATTCCTCCGGGCGTGCGCGCCTTCAGCGGCGCGGACATCGAGGCCGTCATGGTGCGCTCGAAGTTCCGCGCGCTGGCGGACGGCCGCGAGTCGGTCACGAAGGACGACGTGGCGGCGGTGCTGGCGGACTTCGTGCCGCCCAGCTACCCGCTGGAAATCGAGCTCCAGAACCTGGTCGCGGTGCAGGAGTGCACCAGCCGGGAGCTGCTGCCGGAGAACTTCCGCGCGTTGGATCGCGACCTCATCACCCGCAGGGTGCGCGAGCTGAAGGCCCTGCTCGAGGAGCGGTAGTCCCCTCTCAGGCGACCGGCACCGGCGTGCGCAGGTGCGGGTCGTCCACGTGCTCCACCACCGCCACGCGGTCGCCGACGGACAGGGCGTCGTGGAGCAGGACGATGGCCTCGTTCGAGTGGCGGATGCAGCCATGGGAGACGTTGCCCCCCAGCAGCGCGGGGGCATTCGTCCCGTGGAGCTCCTCCGCGGAGTGGCGTCCGTCCGCCCAGGACAGGTCCAGGATGCGCGTGCCGAAGACGTGCCTGTCGTTCCACAGCCGCGCGCCCGCGGCCTCCGCCGCCACCTGGTCCAGCTTCGTCCGGACGACCTTGAGCCCGGCCCGCGTGGGCGTGCCGGCGGTGCCCGTGGCGTTGGGGAAGACGTCCACCAGCTGGCCCTTCGTGTCGAAGAGGAAGGTGCGGTGCTCGCGCAGGGCCACCACCACGCGCACGGGTTGGCCGTCGTAGAGCGGGTTGGGCAGTCCCCGTGACTGGCCACGCGTCCCCGGGGCCGGCGCCAGCGTCTCCAGCGCGCGCAGCGTGGGGGCATCCAGCACGCCCGTGGGCTGGAGGTTGGGGAAGGTCGCGCGCGCGTGAACCTGGAAGTTGCGCAGCGCCCGCGTCGTCTGCTGACCGAAGCGGCCGTCCGCGCCGCCGTGCAACGCGAAGCCCATGTCCAGCAGCGCCGCCTGGACGGCGCGCACCCCTTCTCCCTGGGCTCCCGCGCCGAGCAGCCGCAGGCTGGAGGCCACTTCGGAGAGCTGGGGCTGGCCCACGAAGCGCTCGTGCGTGAGCGGGCGCGCAGGGGGGCCCCAGCCGGGGGCGCTCCAGTCCTCCACCGTCGTCCGCGTGTCGGGACGGGCATCCGCGCGCGCCGTGGACGCGGGAGGGGCGGGAAGGGGCGGGGCCGTTCCCTGCGCGGAGGGGAGCGGGAGACGAGGCGTGTCGCGAGAGATGGACGAGGTCATCCCCCGTCCCGTTGCAATTCACTCGCCCGGGCTCACGGCGCGCTGACGCTGAGCACCTTGCCGGTGGGGATGGTGCGGTGGTCCTTGATGTTGTTCCACCGCATGATGTCCTCCACGCTGACGCCGTAGCGCTGGGACACGGACCAGAGCGTCTCGCCCTCGGCGAGCGCGTGGACCTTGCCGCCCGGCTTGGCGGGGAGGGAGGCCACGTTGCGGGCCACCACGGTGCCGGCGCGCTCCTGCACCTGCGCGGTGCCCTCGGGCCACACGTAGATGAGCGAGCCCACCTGGAGCGTGGGGTTGCGACGGCGCAGGTTGTTCCACTGCTTGAGCTGGTCCACGGAGACGTTGAACTTGGTGGCGATGACCCACAGGCTGTCGCCGGACTGCACGCCGTAGGTGATGCGCTTGCGGCCGTTGAGCGTCTCCGTCTTCACGGGGCCGGCGGCCACGGGGCCCTTGGGCGTGCCAGCGGGGACCTCGTCCTCCGGGCGGTGCACCACCACGCCGCTGCGCCGCGCCTGCGCGACCTTGTTGGCCAGGGCGCCGCCGCTCGCCTTGCCCGCGGGCACCGGAATCACCAGCTCCGCGCCCAGCTTGAGCGTCCGCGCGCTCTTGAGGCGGTTCATCTGGAGGATGGCCTCGGTCGCGCTGCCGTAGCGTTCGGCGATCTGCGACAGCGTGTCGCCGCGCTTCACCTTGTGCATGCGGAACGTCAGGCGCTCGGCGGGGGAGATCTTCTTGAAGCCCTCCGCGAAGCGCGTCGCGGTGCCGGAGGGCAGCCGCAGCTTGTAGGGGTTCTTCACCGACGCGGGCGGGGTGCACCAGCGCTTCAGCTCCGGGTTGAGGTCCTGCACCTCCTTGACGTTCACCCCCGCCGCGCGCGCCACGACGTCCAGGTCCGTGGCGTCCGTCAGCTCCACCTCGTCGAAGGCGAGCGGCTGCTCGTACTCGAACTCGGTCTCGGCGAAGCCGAACGCCGTCGGGTTCTTCGCCACCAGCGCGGCGGCGATGAGCTTGGGCACGTAGTGCTTGGTCTCCTTCGCCAGCCCCTTCTCCTCCGACAGGAGCCAGAAGTTGTTGGTGCCGTAGCGCTCCACCATGCGCCGCACGCGGTAGGAGCCGGTGTTGTAGCCGGCCCAGGCCAGATACCAGTGGCCCAGCTCCGAGTGCAGGTCCTTGAGATAGGTGGCGGCGGCGCGCGTGGCCTTGATGGGGTCGCGGCGCTCGTCCACCCAGAAGTCCTGCTTGAGGCCGTACTGCTTGCCCGTGCTGGAGATGAACTGCCACGGCCCGGCGGCGTGCGCCCACGAATAGGCGTGCGCGGAGAAGCCGCTTTCGATCATCGCCAGGTACACCGTGTCGCGCGGCAGCCCGTGCTTCTCGAGGATGGGCTGCATCACCGGCAGGTAGCGCGCCGAGCGTGACATCCACTTGCGGAACCACCGGCGCCCCGGGCCCTGGAAGAACTGGATGTACTGGGCCACCAGCGGCTGCATCTCCACCGGGATGTCGTAGCGGTCTTGAATCTGGGACACGTCGAAGCTGCCCAGGTCGGTGATGAGCGGCAGCTCGGCGGGCGTGTCGTCCTCGCGGAAGGTGGGCTCCTCCAGCGCGTCGAGCATTCGCAGGCGCAGGGGGTTGGCCAGCCCCAGCCGACGCAGGGACTGCATCACCTCCGCGTTCGGCCTCGCCGCGGGGTCCAGCGTGGCGCCCTCCAACGCGCGCAGCTCCTCCAACTCGGCGGACTCGGACTCCACCTCGGCGCTGGTCGCCTCGGGCTCCTCATCGTCCGCCATCGCCGCGCCGCTCGCGAACGCCCGCTTGTCCTCGTCCACGAGGGCGCCCGTGGGCTTTGTGGCGGAGGCGCCACCCTTGCCGGTCGCCGGGGCGAGGGTGGTATCGGGCTGGCCGCCCTCCGTGGGCGCCGCGCCGCGATTCGCCGTGGCCACCGGCGAGGGAGCCGGTGCGACTGGCTGGCCGGAGGACCGTGCCGGGTCGACCGCCGCCGCGTCGCGATTCGTGGTGGCCACCGATGAGGGCGCCGGTGTGACTGGCGGACCAGAGGTCCGTGCCGCGTCGCGATTCGCGGTAGCTGCCGACGAGGGAGCGGGTGCGATTGGCTGACCAGGGGCCTGCGCCGCGTCGACCGCGTTCGCCGCGCCACGATTCGCCGTGGCCTCGGCGGAAGGCTCCTCCGCGGGGGTTCCCGCGCCCGCCTGCCCGGGAGCCGGCACCGTCGCCTTGGGTGTCGCGGTGGGGGCCGTGTTGGCGAGCGCCGCGCCAGCCTGGGCGGGAGCCGGGGATGTGCCGCTGGCGTCGGCCGGAGTCCGCGCCGTCGTGTCAGCCGCGTTGGCCTGAGGGGGCTTGCTCGCGGAGGTCTCGTTGCTCGCCGGAGAGACACCGCCTGGGGCGGCCGGTGCCGGGGCGGTCGCGGGGAGCGCGGCCTGGGCCGCCGCGCCGCCCGCCGTCATCAGCGTGCTCTTCGCGTCCAACGTGGCGCTCGCGGCCAGCGCGCGTGATTCGTCCGCCGCGAGCACGCGCATGCCCGCGGGGGGCGGAGGCATGGGCGGCGGCACTCCGGCCGAGGCGGGAGGCGGAGCCAGGTTCAGCACGAGGAGGCAGAGAGGCAGCATGGGGTCGCAGGAAGAGTGCGCCCAGAAGCAGGCGAAGCCGGCAGTATTCGCGCTTTTTCTTGACAGTCAAACAACGAGTCGCGCGGTGTGGCCGCTCAGAGGACGCTGCGTGGAGGCGCCCGTCCAGGTGCTGACGCCTCCTTCACCGTCCGCCGGGCTTCGGGCCGTCCGCTGGCTTGCCCTTCGACGGGGCGGCCACGGGCTGTCCGTGCCCCGGCCCCAGGATTCGCGGCAGGTACGTCGCGAAGTCGAAGTGGGGCGAGTTCTCCGGGTTGTGGCAGGTGACGCAGAGGGCCTCGCCGGGCGCGGCGACGATGTTGTCGGTGCTCGGCTCGTCCGCGTGCAGGGAGCCGGGGCCGTGGCAGCTCTCGCAGCCCACGTCCTCGCGCCCCGCCACCTTGTCGAGGCGGCACACGCCGCCGGGCTGCTCCCACCCGGTGACGTGGCACCCCACGCAGTTGAGGTGGAACTGCTTGCCCACCTCCTCCAGCGTCTCCCACGCGTGGTGGTGCTTCGACTTCTCCCACATGGGGAAGGCGTCCTCGTGGCAGGTGCGGCACGGCTCGTTGCCGACGAAGGCCGCCTTGCCCGGCGCGGGCGCGGGGCAGTCCTGTCCATGCTCCTTCGCCCACGCGAGGTTGAGCTTGCCCACCTCCGCGTCGTACTTCGCCACCAGCGATTGGGCCTCCGGCAGCGACGGCAGCCCCGACTCCAGCGGGACGAAGCGCACGGTGAAGCCGTTCACGTCGGGCGTCGTCGCGGGCGGCGTGGTCAGCAGGGCCTGCTTGCGCGCCACCAGCTCGTCGCGCTTGGCCTGCTTGAGGGCCTTGAGCTGTGGGTCGATGCCCGGGAGGTTGATCTCCTTGTCCAGCAGCGCGGCGCGCTGCTCCAGCGCCGCGACCTCGCGGTCCGTGTCGCCCTGACCCTTCTGGAACGTGAAGCGGCCTGGCTGGGGCGCGTAGGCCAGGTCCACGCGGACCAGCGAGCGCCCCTTGCTCTGGGGCGCAACCACCGGCACCGCGGAGCGCACCAGCCGGTTCTGCTCGCCCGCGAGCTCTGTCGCCGAGCGGGTCGCCACGAGCAGGTCCGCCGCCAGGCCCGGCGTGTCCGCCACCTTCTGGGCCTCCTCCAGTGGCAGGTCCACCAGCGCCAGGACGAAGTCGGCGCCCTCCGCGCGGGCGCGGGCGCTGGTGGCCACCAGCTGCTCCGCCGTGTCCGCCGCGACGACGCCCACCTTCCGGGGGCCCGCGGCGACGAGCTTCACCGCGCCCGGGGCGACCTCCGGCAGCCCGAGCCCCTCCCGGAAGCCGGCGCCGCGCGTGTCGTCGAGGGGACCGGTGGCGCGCGCGGCCAGCCCCATCATCCGCATCGCGTCCGCCAACGCCTTCGCCTTCAGCTCCTCCTGGGGGACCTGGCCCGGCTTGAGGGTCGCCTCGCCGAAGAGGCTGTTGCCGCCGTCGACATAGAGGACGGGCAGGGCGCCCTTGCGCGCCTCCCGCACCTGGAACGCCGCGCGCGCGATGCCACCGCGCATGTTCTCGCTGCAGCCACAGGGGCCGAGATAGCCCTGGGTATCCGCGGAGAGGAAGAGGATGGCGCCGGTCGCCGAGGAGGCGCTGGTCGCCGGGGTGCCCGCCTCGGCCTCGGGGGGGCGGGGGGGTGGATCCTTGCGCATGCACCCGGTGAGCACCACGCCCGCGAGGGCGGCGAGCAGGACGGGGCGCATCCGCGTCACCAGAGGATGCTCTGCACCAGTTCGTCGATCTTCTCGCCCATGGCCTCCAGCCCGTTCACCTTCGACAGGGAGCCGTCGGCGCCCACCTGCTCGGCCAGCTTGGACAGCTCGTCGTCGGGCAGGCTGGAGAACAGCACGATGGGGATGTCCTGCGTGCCGTATTCGTTCTTCAAGGTGCGGCAGATGTCGGTGCCCTTGGCCTCGGGCATGTGGATGTCCGTGAGGATGAGGTCCGGCCGCCAGCTCTGGAGCGTCTTCTCGAACTCCATGAGCGTGGAGGTGGCGACGACCTCATAGCCGCGCGCCTCCAGCACGGCCTTCTCCATGGCCAGCGTGATTTCGCTGTCGTCAATCAGGAGGATTCTTCGCTTCTCGGACACGTCGACCTTCCTTCGGGGCCGTTTCTTATCCTACCCCCACGCGGCGCACCAATGCCTTTCCCACGCCCCGGGAAGGGCCCCGGCGCCGCGGTCGCGCGAGGTCCTCCGCCCGTCGCCCGCTCCCCAGGGGGGCGGCCCGGACTTCTTCCGGCAAACGCGTCGAAAAAGAGTAAGGAAGACCCCATGATGCACCGAGACAGCCGGGCCTGGGTGGCCCTCCTCCTGGTCTGGAGCGCCCTGTGGGCCGTGCCCGCCGGGGCCCTCAATGGCGGGCTGGCCATGCCGGCCAACCCGGTGGACCGGCAGACGCCCCACGCCACCGTGCAGGGCTTCCTGTCCGCCGCGCATCGGGGCGACTACGCCACCGCCGAGCACTACCTCGACCTGGACTTCATCCCCCGGGACCAGCAGGCCGAGCGGGGCTTCCAGCTGGCGCGCCGGCTCAAGTTCGTGCTGGACCGCAAGCTGGCCATCGACCTGTCGTCGGTGAACAAGACGCCGGAGGGGGATCCGGCGGACCCGCGCTACGACCAGCTCGGCGTCATCACCCTGGAGGGCGCCAGCGTCCCCATCCGCCTGCAGCGCGTGTCGCAGGCCGGGGAACACGTCTGGGTCTTCAGCGAACCCACCGTGAAGATGGTGGACGCGCTCTTCGAGGCGTACGGGCCCCGCGTGGCGGAGTGGCTGCCGCCCGTCTTCTTCTCCGGGACGGTGCTGGGGCTGGAGCCGTGGCAGTGGCTGGGGGTCCTGGTGACGCTGGTGGGCGCGCTGGGACTGGCGATGGTGCTGGAGCGCGTGGCGCTGGCCTTCGGGCTGCGGCTGGCGCGCTGGACGCGCGTCAACCTGGACGATCAGATGGTGGCCGCGGGCCGGGGGCCGCTGCGGCTGCCCTTCTTCGCCATCCTGCTGGCGGCGGGCACGTCGTTCCTGCTGCTGCCCCGGCCGATGCAGACGCTGTTCAACCGGGTGAGCTACTCGCTGCTCATCGTCTCGGTGGCGTGGTTCATCCTGCGCTTCCTGCGGGTGTTCTCCACCTTCGTGCAGACCCGGGTGTCCTCGGAGACGCGGGACCCGGCGCGCGCCCGCTCGCTGCGCACCCAGTTCGCGGTGCTTCGCGCCGTCTTCGAGGCGGCGACGTACGTGGTGGCCGCGGCGCTGCTCCTCATGCAGTTCGAGGTGGTGCGCAACGTGGGCGTGTCGCTGCTGGCCTCCGCCGGCATCGCCGGCCTGGTGCTCGGCCTGGCGGCGCAGAAGTCCATCTCCACGTTGCTGGCCGGCATCCAGCTGTCCATCACCCAGCCGGTGCGCATCGGCGACCAGGTGGTGGTGGAGACCGAGTTCGGCACCGTGGAGGAAATCACCCTGACGTACGTGGTGCTGCGCGTCTGGGACCAGCGGCGGATGATCATCCCCATCACCTACTTCCTCGACAAGCCGTTCCAGAACTGGAGCAAGTCGAGCCCGGAGCTGCTCGGCGCCGTCACCCTCCAGGTGGACTACTCCACGGACATCGACGCCCTGCGCGCCGAGCTCTCGCGCATCCTGGAGCAGGACTCGCGGGGCCTGTGGGACCGGCGGCTCCAGACGGTCGTGGTGCTGGAGGCCCAGGACCGCACCCTCACCGTGCGCGCCCTGGTGAGCGCCGCCAACCCCGACAAGCTCTTCGAGCTGCGCTGCCTCGTGCGCGAGCGCCTGGTCGCCTTCCTGCGCCAGCGGCCCCAGTGGCTGCCCTTCACCCGCACCGAGTCAAGAACCGCGCCCCAGCCCGTTTCTCCTGCGCCCGAGGAAATTCCGCCGGAATCCCAGGGCCTGGGACCCCGCTCATGAGGTGTGGGATGGGCGTGACATGGAGTGCTTGCCTGGGCGTGGGGCCTCTTGAATATTGGGCCGGACGCGTCGTCAGAGCGTTGGAATTTTCGCACCTACCGCATGTGGGAGTCTTCGAGATGAAGCGTCATTCCAGGTTGTGCGGAGCCCTTGTCCTGTTGGCCGCCGCGGTGCCGCTGACCGCGGGCGCGCAGGAGCGGGGCCGCACGGACGGGCCCGAGGGGTCCGAGTACGGCAAGGGGGGCTACTCCGGCTCGAACAGCGCGGGGGTCTCCTTCCAGCTGGATTGGGGCGCGGCCATCAACGCCGAGGAGCCGTCCCGGGATGCCCCGGAGGGTCCGCCGCTCTATCTGGGCGGCACCGTGTCCTGGTGGGGCGCGGACTGGTTCGCGCTGGACGCGAACGCGACCTACGTCTTCGACGGCGGGCGCTTCGTGGCCTCGGTGGGCCCGCGCTTCCGCTCGTGGGGCTGGCCGGTGGTGTTCTCCGCGGGCATTCGCGCGGGCGCCATCTACACCCCGGAGTACGTGAACTCCTCGCGTGAGAAGGAGGAGCTGCACTTCGGCATCTCCCCCCACGTGGGCGCGGAGGTGCTCGTCGGCCACCGGGACAACATCTCCCTGGGGCTGCACTACACGCCGGACATCCCCATCGGCGGGCCGGGCGTCACGCACCGGCTGGGGATGTCCGTGGGGTACCGGTTCTAGAACAGGGGAGGTCCCGAAATGATTGCCCAAGTCCTCGCCGCGACCCTGGCGCTGGCCTCCGGTCAGGCGTCCATCAGCGTGCCGATGTCCGGTTCGGGCCCGACGGTGGGTCTGCCGTTCCCGTCGAGCAGCGTGCAGACGTACAACATCATCCAGTGGGATCCGAACAACCTGCCGCGCATCTACGAGCGCTCGGACCAGCTCCCGTTGACGGACGAGGAGCTGACGAAGCTGTCGCAGGCGGGGTTCGAGCCCGCGCAGCTGGTGAAGATGATCGAGGAGCGGCGCTGCGCGTGTGACGCGAGCGCGGACGGCCTCATCCGGCTGAAGAAGGCGGGGGTGGACAAGAACGTGCTGGCGGCGGTGTCGCGCCACGGCCTGGCGCCCAACCGCGAGCTGAACCTGCTGGTGACGCTGGACTTCACCGGCGAGAGCCGCACCGCCCGCGAGGCCTTCCTCTACTTCTTCGTCGAGGACGGCGACGTCACGCGCGTCTTCAGCGCCAACATCCCGGAGCTGCTGCAGCGCCGCAACCGCCACGAGTCGATGGTGGACCGCAGCGACATCCTCGTCGCCCGCACGGTGCGCCGCGTGGAGCTGGCGGGCCGCGTGCCGCTGAAGACGTACGGCAAGCACACGGTGCTGGTGGCCGCCAGCGCCAGCCCCACGCTCACCCACCCCTCGCAGCTCAACGACCAGGAGCGGGCGAAGGCGCAGACCTACACCTTCGACTATCCCCGGGCCTCGCTCCAGAGCCTGTGCCGCCTGACCGCCGGGTACCGGCGTGACGCGGTGCTGGCCTACAAGTGGAACTTCGAGGGAAGCCGCTTCGAATGCGAATGGAACTAGGAGTCACCCCCACCATGAAGACCCATCGTCTGATTCTGTCCGCCTGCCTCGCCCTGTCGCTCGCCGCGTGCGGGGGCCCGCGCGCGTTCACCCGCGGCACCTACGAGGACCCGAACGAAATCGAGATGCTGTCGGACCAGTTCAACGAGAACGACCTGCAGCTCATCGCCAAGAAGATGGCGGAGTCGCTGGCGGGCTCGCCTCGCTTCAGCCAGCCGCGTCCGGACGGCTCGCTGCCCATCGTCCTGGTGGGCAAGCTGAAGAACAGCACTTCCGAGCACATCGACATGCGCTCGCTGGGGGACAAGATCCAGACGGCGCTGGCGCAGACGGGCCGCTTCGCGATGGTGGACCAGGCCGCGCGCCAGGACATCGCCGAGGAGTACGAGTACCAGAACTCCGGCTATGTGAACCCGAACGCCGCCAAGGGTCCGGGCCAGCAGGTCTCCGTGGACTTCCTGATGACGGGGGACCTGGCCTCCATCATCCAGGAGGTCGGCCGGGACAAGCTCGTGTACTACAAGATGACGGCCAAGCTCAGCAACGTGCGCACCGGCCTCATCGAGTGGACGGACGAGAAGCAGCTGCGCAAGAAGTTCGAGAAGCGCGGGGTGAGCTGGTAGCTCCATGACCTCCGCCCACCGCTCCGGAGCGCGCCCCCGAGGCTGGAGCGCGCTCGCGCTGGTGAGCGTGCTCCTCCTGTCGGGCTGCGCGGGTGACTACGTGGCGCGCACGCGAGGAGTGCGCGCCGCGTATCAGTCCGAGGACTATCCGCAGGCCCTGGAGGTGCTGGATGCCGTGGCCCGAGAGGGCACGGAGAAGGACCAGCTCCTGATACTGCTCGACCGGGGCATGGTGCTGCACACCGCCGGCCGGTGGGCGGAGAGCAACGCCGTGCTCGAGGAGGCGGAGAAGCTCAGCGCCCAGCTCGACTACGTCTCCGTCACCGAGGAGGCGGGGGCGCTGCTCTCCAACGAGCGCCAGCGCGCCTACCGGGGGGAGGACTTCGAGAAGCTGATGATCTCCGTCGTCCAGGCGCTCAACTACGCGAAGCTGGGCGACGACGAGGCGGCCATGGTGGAGGTGCGCCAGGTCAACGAGCGCCTCCAGAAGATGGTGATGGACGAGAAGAAGCCCTACGAGCAGCTCGCCATCGCCCGCTACCTCGGAGGCGTCATCCGCGAGGACCAGCACGACTGGGACTCGGCCTTCATCGACTACGCGAAGGCGTACGAGCTGGCGCCGGGGATGGGCGCGCTCGTGGAGCCGCTGCTGCGGCTGGCGAAGCAGACGGGCCGCGACGACACCTATCGCGAGCTCGTGGAGAAGTTCCCGGACGTCCCCCACACGCCGCTCACCGCGGGGGAGGGGCAGGTCGTCGTGGTGGTGGAGGCGGGCCTGTCCCCGGAGAAGCAACGCGCCTCGCGCGAATACGGCGGGGGGGGCGGCCTCATCGAGGTCCCCGTCTACCGCGACCGTGGCGGCGCCCCGGTGGTGAGCGTCCAGCTGGGAGAGGCGCGGGCGCGGGCGGTGACGGTGACGTCCCTGGCGAACGTCGCGCGGCTGCATCTGGACACCCGCATCGGGGGCATGCTGGCCAAGCAGCTGGCGGGCGTCGCGTTGAAGGCGGGCGTGGCCGCGGGCGTGGGCGCCCTCACGAAGAGCGAGGAGGTGGGCGCGCTCGCCTTCCTGCTGCTCAACGCCGCCAACGCCCCAGACCTGCGCTCCTGGCTTTCCCTGCCGGCGGAGTTCCAGGTGGCCCGCTTCCGGGTGGCGCCAGGGAGCCACACCGTGCGTGTGGTGGCGGGAGGTCGGGAGACGGTGCACCCGGTGGAAGTCCAGGCGGGAAGGGTGGAGCTGTTGGTGGTGCGGCGCTATTAACCCGGCGGTTTTGTTGTAGGGTGCGCGCCCCATGTCGGTCCTGGCCACGACGGCCCTCTACTCCCTCATCATCGTCATCGGCGCGCTGCTGGGCGCGGTGGCCGTCGTGTGGAACGAGCGCGCCACGCACATGGTGCGCTTCCTGGCCTTCGCCGCGGGCGTGATGCTGGGCGCCGCGTTCTTCCACATGCTGCCGGAGGCGTACGCCGGCGGCGGGTGGTGGGCCTTCGCGTTGATGCCCGCGGGCTTCGTCTTCCTGCTGGTGCTCGAGCGCTACCTCGTGGCGCACGCGGGCGAGGACCTGCCCGGGGACCACATGTCCGGCCACGGGCGGTCCGCGCAGCAGGCGGGGCAGGTGCTCGGGCTCACCGCGTTCCTCGGGTTGTCGACGCACACGCTGTTCGACGGCATCGCCCTGGGCTCGGCGGTGGAGGAGGGCGTGGGGTTGATGGCGCTGCTGGCCATCGTCGCCCACAAGGTGCCCTCCGCGCTGTCGCTGGCGTCCATCCTCAAGTCGGAGGGGCGCTCGCGCGGCGGCATCCTGCTGCTCTCCGCGCTCTATGGGGCGATGGTGCCCGCGGGCGCGCTGCTGTACTTCGTCTTCGACGCGATGCTGCACTTCGAGAGCCTGGCGCCCAAGGCGCTGTCCTTCTCCGCGGGGACGTTCCTCTACATCGCCGTGTCGGACCTGCTGCCGCACGTGCACCGGCACGGCAAGGACCAGCCGGGGCGCAACGTGCTGGCGCTCTTCGTGGGCCTGGCCCTGATGTTCCTGCTGGCGCGCTGGGTGGGGCACCCGGGGCACCCCGGCCACTGACGCGCCGTCGCCGTCCCGCGTCCTCGCTCGTCCCTCCCGTGGCTCCGGCGGGAGAGGGGAATCCCGGCGCCCGGTCGTCCGCCTGGGAGGACGCTGCGCGCGGAGTGGAGCGGGAGCACCCTTCGAGCAGACTTCGGCTGGAGCGGCGCGTGGCTCGCGCGTCGACTCGGGGTCGAGCGCAAGGAGAGGCACCCGGCCATGCTCACCGTGGGAGACCTGATGACCCGCGACGTCATCACGCTGGACGAAGCGGATGACCTGTTGCGCGGCGATGACTTGTTGAAGCTCAACCACATCCGGCACCTGCCGGTGGTGCGCGAGGGCCGGCTGGTGGGGCTGGTCAGCCACCGCGACCTCATCCGCGCCCTGGCCCGGCAGGCGGGCGCGCCTCGCTTCGAGCCGGTGTCCGTCACGTCCATCATGTCCCGGGACGTGGTGACGGTGAGGCCGGACCTCTCCGTCCAGGACGCCATCTACAAGCTGCTGGACCACCGCTTCGGCTGCCTGCCCGTCGTCGACACGGGAGGCCGGCTGGTGGGCATCATCACCGAGGCGGACTTCATGCGCATGGCCGTCCGGCTGCTGGAGTCCGCCGAGGCGCGACGGGGCGAATCCATGGGGGCTTCCGCCCCGTGAGCGGAGGGCCTCCCGCATGAGCACCGCGAGCCCCGCGTCCCAGGCCCGTCGCGACGTCACCCCGAAGCGGGCGCGCCGCCCGCGCGCGTGGAACTGGCTGCCCGGGGTGGTGCTGCTCGCGGCCTTCGTCGCCTTCGTCGCCCTGCGCTCCGACGAGGAGCGGCAGTTCGCGCGGATGCTGCAACGCGCGAGGCCGCAGTGGCTCCTGGTCGCCGTCGTGCTCCAGATGGCGTCCTACGTCGCCGCGGCGGGGTGTTGGCTCCTGGTGCTGAAGAAGGTGCGGGTGGAGGTGCCGGTGATGCGGACAGCGGGCCTGTCCGTGATGAAGCTGTCCTTCGACCAGCTCGTGCCCACCGCGGGCATCGGCGGTTCGGTGGTGGTGATGCGCGGGCTGCAACGCGAGGGCGCGCCGCCGCGCGTCGCCACGGCGGCGCTCCTGGTGGACATGGTGTCCTTCTACGCCGCGCAGGCGGTGGCGGTGGTCGTCGCCATCCTCGTGCTCTGGTTCCGCGCGCGGCTGCACGCGACCATCCTGGGCCTGGCCACCGCGTTCGCCGCGCTCGCGTGCGCGGTGCCGGTCGCCATCCTCTGGCTCACCCGGCATGGAGGCTGGACGCCGCCCCGGTGGACGCACCGAATCCCCGGGTTCACGTCGCTGCTGACCTCCATCTCCCAGGTGCCCCCGGAGCTGGTGCGCGACAGGGGCCTGCTGGCGCGCGCGAGCGCGTGGCAGTTCACCGTCTTCGTGGTCGACGCGCTGACCCTGTCCTGCATGCTGGTGGCCGTGGGGCACCCGGTGGACTTCCCGGACGTGTTCGCCAGCTTCATGCTCGCGACGCTGGTGATGACCCTGAGCATCATCCCTGGTGGCGTGGGCACCTTCGAGGCCACGGCGGTGGGGACGCTGTCCTCGCTAGGCGTTCCGGTGCAGGTGGGGCTGACGGCGGTGCTCCTCTTGCGAGGCTTCACGCTGTGGTTGCCGCTGCCCATCGGCGTGGTGCTCCTGCACCGGATGTTGGGGGTCCGACTGCACGAGGTGATGGGCCACGGCGACGCGGAGTCCGCCTCCCAGGCGGGGTCCGGGCGCGCGTGAGGCGCGGGAACGCTTTGGCTTGGCTTTCGCGGCGCGGGACTGGAGGATGCGCGCGCCCGAGCGGGCACTCCCATGGAAAAGCGCACCGACTGGTATGAGCACCCGGCGTACTACGAAGCCATCTTCGGCACGGACACGGTGCGCGAGGTGGACTTCCTCGAGGCGCTCAGCGCGCGTCACGGCACCGGGGGTTCGTTGTGGCTGGAGCCCGCCTGCGGCGCGGGGCGGCTCGTGGCCGAGGCCGCGAAGCGCGGCAAGCGGGTGGTGGGCTACGACATCTCGGAGGCGATGCTCGCCCACGCGAAGAAGCGCCTGACGCCCGCGCAGCGTCGGCGCGTGACGCTGGCCCAGTCCCGCATGGAGGCGTTCTTCGAGCCCTCGCTGGAGGGCTCGGTGGACGTGGCCCACAACCTGGTCTCCACCTTCCGCTACCTGGACAGCGAGGCCGCGGCCCTGGCGCACCTGGAGGGCACCCGGCGGCTGCTCAAGCCGGAGGGACTCTACGTGCTGGGGTTCCACCTGACGGACTATGCGCGCACTTCACCGGAGCACGAGCGGTGGGTGGGGCGCGTGGGGAAGGACTCCGTCGTCTGCAACACGCACGAGGGCCTCCCCGAGCGTCGCGCGCGCCGCTCGCCCATGCGCAACCGGCTGCGCGTCTCGGGCCCGGGCAAGGACTGGCTCATCGAGACGACGTGGTACTTCCGCACGTACAGCGCGCCCCAGGCCCAGAAGCTGTTCCGCGCGGCGGGGTTGGACGTCGTGGCGACGTACGACTTCGACTACGACCTCGAGTCCCCCGTGCCGCGCAACAGCCTCCGGCTCGACCGCGTCTTCGTCCTGCGGCCCTCGGCGGGGGGCCGCGCGAAGGCTTCCGCGCGCCGTGGCGCGACGGCGCGGGCGCGGAAGTCGACGCGGACGAAGAAGGCCTGAGCGGGCCCGGGGTTCAGGGCCGCTGTCCCGCCTGGGTGAGCACGTAGGTCAGCTCGCGCAGCGCCGCGCGACGCATGGCGTCCAGGCCGGAGAAGCCGTGGTCGAGCGCCGCCCGGTCGAGGTCCGAGGGGACCAGCCGGCCGTGGTGCTCCTCGAAGTACCAGGCCCAGAGGGCGGGCTCGGTGATGCCCGCGTCCTCCAGGCGCGGCGCGCTCAGCCCCACCGCGGCGAGGACCTGCTCCTTGTCCCGGGCCCGGCGCACCAGCTCCGCGTACTCGCCCGTCAGGCGCAGGTGGTCCGCGAGGTGGCGCAGGACGTCCGGGGCGAAGAGGGTCTCCACCCAGCGCACGTGGGACTCGTCGCGCAGCAGTCGGGAGAGGTCGTCCACGTGCTGCGCTTGCTTCCACTGCTCGAAGTCGCTGGCGGAGAGCTGGTGCTGGTGACGGAGCGCGTCCTCGGTGGCGCGCAGCTCCTCGGCATCCGGTTCTCGGCCCACGCGCCGGGCCTCCTCCACCGCGAGCGCGCGCGCCATGCTCGCCCTGCGCGCCTCCGGCATCCGCCCTCGGAGCCGGAGCTCGTCGAGCAGGGCCTCGGGAGGGAGCCCCTCCAGGGTATGGCCGGGGTCTCCTCGCAGGGGGACGCGGTCGGCCCTGCGCCGCGCCTCCTCCCAGGCATCCGTGTGCTGGAACGAGAAGCGCGTCTGCTTCGGCGCGAGCCCCTCCGCCAGCCGGATCCGCATCGTCTCGAGCAGCGCCCTCGCGTCCGCGCGCTTGACGTCCACGCGCCCCGTGGGGAGCCAGGCCCCCAGCGACTCCAGCTCGGGCGCCGGCGCGCCCGCGCTCGCGCCGAGCGCCAGCACCTTCGGCCAGGAGCGGTCGACGTAGAAGAGGCCCTTGGCCACGCGCTCCAGGGCGGCGCGGGTGCCCTCGCCGACGACGCCCGCGTCGCGGGCCGCCGCGAGCGTGGCGCGCAGGTTCACCATCGCTTCGGACAGGGGGCGCCAGCCGTCCTCGGCGCCGGCGTGGGCCACCGCGACCTCGTCGTCGTCCTCCAGGTCGCCGCGATGGAAGGCCTGGTAGATGGCGCCCACGCCCTCCATGCCGAAGGACGCCAGCTCCGCGGCGCGCAGCGCGCCCATGCTGGAGGCGCCGAAGACATGGATGCCCTCGGAGAGGGCCCAGAGGATCTCCTTGTGCCAGACGGCGGGCACGTGCTCGAAGAAGCCGTCGATGATGCCGATGGCCGCCGGCCTCTCTCTCGCGGCGCGGTACACGTCGCCCTGCTGCGCGGGCGGGAGGAACTCCACGCCGGGCAAGAGCACCCGGTCCTCGGCGCGCAGCGTGGGGCCCGCGAAGACGAAGGCCCTCATGTCGCCTGCTCCTGGAGGACGCGCCTGGCGCGAGGCCCCGGCAGGTAGCCGGGCGCCTCGTGCGTGGACTCCAGGCCGGGGACCACCACGCGCACCACGGGGATGCCCAGCTCTGGCTTGGTGAGGTCCACCGCCACCACCTGCCCCAGGCCCGCCTCGCGCAGCCGCGACAGCACCCAGCCCAGGTCGTCCTCCAGCGTGTCTCCGTCGTGGGTCGGCGCCCCGCGGAAGCAGCGCGCGGGGGGCTCCTCGCGCAGGCGCGCGCGCAGCCGCTCCGCGACGACGCCCTCGCGCGCCTGCTCATAGGCCTTGCGGTGCAGGTCGTCACGCGCGCCGCTGATGCGCGTCAGCCGGCTCTGCGCCGCCTCCGTCAACGCGCGCAGCAGGGCCACCTCGCGGGAGGGATGACAGCCCATGCCCGACGCGACGGCGACGGGCCGCAGCGGCTCCGGCTCGGTGTCGACGATGGAGCAGGTGAACGCGGGGACGCCCACGTCCGTGGTCGTCTCCCAGACGCCCACCGACACTCCCGCGCGCGCATAGGTCTCCAGCACCGACCGGCACGCCGCGTCGTCCACGCTGCCCAGGTCCAGGCGGGTGGCGGCCTGCTCCCGGGGTCCGCGCGCGAACCAGAGCGCGGTGGAGTCGCGCTCCACGACCTCGCACAGGCCATGGAGCGTGGCCTCGAGGACGTGGTTGCCGGAGGCGAGCCCGTTGCTGCTCATCAGGAAGGCGCCGCTGCCGGTGGGCAGTGGCAGCGAGAAGTCCGTGTGGACCAGGTCGAAGGGGAGCCACAGGGGGCCCGCGCCCATCAGGTCCATGCCCTCCACCCACAACATCCGCCAGTTGGGATGGAACAGGCTCACCGACAGCCGGGGCAGGCCGGCCACGTCCACCGCCGGCGCGCGGTAACGCAGCTCGTTGTACGTGGCCAGCCTCAACGGCAGCGTGACGTGCTCGGCGTGATAGCCCTCCACGGACTCCATCAACCCGGACGCCTTCGCCGCCTCCAGCGTCAGCCCCTTGCCCTGGGACACGGCCAGCGAGCGCGAGTTGGGGCGCGTCACCATCACCACGGGGATGCCGACGGTGTCCAGGCCGGTGACGTTGGCGACGCGGGTGATGCCCATCACCGGCATGAGCGGGCGCACCCGCTCCAGCGTCTGGGCGGGGGACACGCAGCGGTGGGTGCCTTCGCGGAAGTGCTTGCGTGTCGCGGAGCCGGTGCCTCCGCCGGGGATGTCCGTGGGCGCGGCGCGCATCAGGACTCGCCGTTCGGACCCGGGGGCGTGGGGCCCTGGTGTCCGTGCTCGAGGCCCGACCTGGGGCTGTAGCTGAACAGGATGCTGTTGAGGTTGAGCAGGAAGCAGGTGATGGGCTCCGCCATGGGGCCTGGCACCGAGTTCTGGGGCCGCTTCGGCGAGGCCTTCCCCTGGTCGGGGAAGGGATTCGGCGGGATGTTGGCGACGACCGTCTCGTTCTTGAGGAGCGGGATGAGCGCGTCGTTCAGGCTCTTGGAGTCGGGGGTGAACCGCTCCGCCTTCATCCACGTCTCCGTCTTCACCCAGTAGACGTAGCCATCTGGCGCGTAGATGAGGATGTCGGACTCGTCCACGGTGATCGTGGACTTCGCCTCGATGGCGGGCAGGGGCCCTCCGGCCTCCTTGGGCCTGGCCACGAGCTTGACCGGCGCCGTCGACGGCCGCGCGCCCTTCACGGCGACGAACGAGGGGTTGGCCTGCTTGACGATTTCGATGACGTCCGGCTCGCCCTCCACGTGGAAGTCCAGCAGCGGCGTCACGTTCTCCGGCTTGCCAGGGTCGGTCAGGGGAATGCCCTGGACCTTGAACTGGGTCGTGAAGCCCTCGAGGATGTTGATCTGCGCCGGTTCGATGAAGAAGTACGAATAGGGGCCAGGCATGCGTCGTACCTCGTGGAGAGGCCCGGGGCCTGGAGCCCTGGGCCGGGGGAAGGTGCGGCGGTGCGTCTGTGATTGTCTAGGAATAGCCCAATCGCCGCGCCGCGTCTCTCGCGGCCAGCAGGTGCGCCCTCGCGTCCGGCGGCGACGTGGCCGCCACGTCGAGCGCGGCGGAGAGGGGCGCGGAGAGTTCGTCCGGCAGGCGCTGTTGGGGCGCCGCGAGCATCGCGCGCGCGTGTCCCAGCGCGGCGGTCACCTGCTCCGCCTCCAGCGCCACGGACAACAGGGGCCAGAGCGCCAGCCATTGAAAGGGATAGACGAGCGACAAGGGCTGCCACAGGCGCAGGGCCTCGGTGGCGGAGGCGTGCGCGGTGACGCGGTCTCCCGCGCGCAGGGCGACCCAGGCCAGGTTGGCGTGGGCCGCGCCCTGGTAGTCCGCCATCCCCGACACGGTGGCCAGCTCCAGGCCCTTCAGCGCCGTCTCGCGCGTCGCCTCCACGTGGCCTCGCAACCGGTGGATGACCGCCAGGTAGGCCAGGCCCCGCGTGCGCAGCGTCACGTCGCCCAGGCGCTCGGCGCCGCGCAGCGCCTCCTCCATCCACGCCTGGGCCTCCTCCAGGGCTCCGTGGAACAGCAGCACCATGGACACCACGCACCGGGCACCCGCGTGTTCCGCGTCCCCCTCTGACTCCAGCGCGGCCTGCGCGTAGGCCCGGGCGTGGGCCACGGTTTCGTGGGTGGCCTGATAGCGCTCGCTGCGAAGCTGCATCTGCACCAGCGAGTTGAAGAAGCGCGCGCGCTGCAGGGGTGTGCCGTGGGCGAGCATCACCGGCCGCACGCCCTCCACCAGGGCCTTCATCTCGTCGAGCTGCGCCAACCAGTAGTGCACGGTGATTCGCTCCCCCTGGAGCTGCACCCACTCCTGCCACCAGGCGGCCTCATGCTGTCCGGGGACGGCGGTGACGCTGTCGGGCGGCGGGCCCAGCTCGGCCCCCGCCTGGGCATAGACTCGCAGCGCTTCCTCGTTCTGATGGTGCGTCTGCAAGGACTTGCCTACCTTCCGCAGCACATGGGCTCGACGGACACGGGCGACCTGCGGAATCCGTGCCAGGGCCTCCGTGAAGGCGGCGCGCGCTTCGTCCTGGCGGCCGGAGAGCGCCAGGACCTCGCCCAGCCCCTCCCAGACGGTCTCGATGGCGAGGGTGGGCGCGTTCGACGGGGACGCGTCCGCGTTCAGCGAGGACGCCTCGGCCTCGCCCAGGGCGGCCTCGTAGAAGCCGATGGCGTCGCCGTTGGCGTAGGCGGCGCGGGCGGCCTCCGCGGCGCGAGCGAACCACACGCAGGCGCGAGAGGGGACCCCCGCCCGGGACCAGTGGTGGCCGAGGCTCGCGGCGAGCGGCGTGTGCCGCTGCGTCCCGTCGAGGCCCGCCTCCAGGCGTTGGGCGCAGCGGTGGTGCAGGGCGCTGCGCCGCGTCGGGGGGATGCGCGCATAGGCCACCTCGCGCAGCTTGTCGTGGACGAAGCGCAGGCGTCCGCCCCCGGCCTCCTCGAGCACCTGGCGTCGGCGCAGCTCCTCCACCGCCTCCAGGCTCGCGCTGTCCGGCAGCGCGGCGGTGGCCAGCAACAGCTCGCCGTCGACCTCGCGGCCCAGCACGGAGGCGGCCTCCGCCAGCGCGCGGCCGTCCGGCCCCAGGTCGGAGAGCCGCCGCTCGATGAGCTCGGCGACGCTGCCCGGCAGGGGCAGGGGACGCCCGCCGGCGGCGTCGCCCGCCGCGAAGAGCCACTCCCCGGAGCCGGCGCGGAACAGCAGGCCCGCGTCGATGGCGGCGCGCAGATACTCGGCGATGAAGAAGGGGTTGCCGCTCGTCTCGCGCACCAATGCGTCCACGAACGGCGTGGGCACCTCGCGCAGCGCGAGCATCCCGCGCACCATCTTCCCCGCGCTCGTCGCGTCCAGCCGGCCCACCTCCACGCGCACCGCGTCCGGCGCGCCGACCACCGAGCGCAGCGCCTCGCCCATCTCGTCCATCCGGTAGGTGCCCAGCAGCAGCACCGGCCGCGAGGACAGGTGCCGCGCGTCCAGCTCCTGGAGGAAGCTCACCGTCAGCTCGTCCGCCCACTGCAGGTCGTCGAGCACCAGCAACAGCGGCTGGTCCTCCGCGAGCGCGCGCAGCGTCTCCCGGAGCGCGGAGAGCACCCGGGCGCGCGCGTCGGGGGCTGGCAGCGGCGCGGGGGCGGGGTGCTCCGCCGCGCCCGGCAGCTGCGCGAGCGAAGGCTCGTAGGGCGCGAGCACGGGGCCCCGGGGCCCGAGCAGCCGCCGCGTCTCCTCCGCGCCCCGTTCGTTGCAGCGGTCCGCCACCGCGAGCAGGAGGGGCCGCAGCGGGTGCAGCGGCGCGGCGTGGACATCCGCGCCGCCCACGCCCAGGGGGATGCACTCGCCCGTCACCACCGCCATGCGTCGCCACGCGGCCTCCGACGCCAGCTCCAGCGCCAGCCGCGTCTTGCCCGCGCCGCTCTCTCCGCCGAGGAACACGCGGCCGCCCTGGCCGCGCTCCGCCGCGTCGAGCGCCGCCGTCAGCCGCCCCAATTCGCCGCCGCGCCCGGCCATGTCCGGCCGGTAGAGGTAGGCCGGCGTGCGCGGCGCGGCCTGGGCCGAGGGGACGGCGCCCTCCGCGCCGAGCGCCTCCAGCGCAGCGGCCACGTCCTCGGCGTACCCGGGGCGCTCCTGGGGCTTCTTGGCGAGCAGCCGCAGCACCAGCGCGTCCAGGCCCACGGGGATGCCCGCGACGCGCAGCGAGGGCGGCACGGGCGACAGGTGCAGGTGCTGGTGCGGCAGCGGGCCCTCTCGCCCGGGGACGAAGGGAGGCCTCCCGGTGAGCTGCTCGTAGAGCAGACACCCCAGGGCGTAGAGGTCCGCGCGGGCGTCCACGTAGTCGCCCCTCAGCTGCTCCGGCGCCATGTACGTGTCGCTGCCCACCACCGCGCCGCTCACGTCGAGCGTCTCGCGCCCTCGCGAGCCGCCGAAGCGCGCGGCGATGCCGAAGTCCATCAGCACCGGCGTGCCGTCCGGCCGCAGGAAGACGTTCTCCGGCTTGAGGTCCCGGTGGACGATGCCGTTGGCGTGCAGGAACCCCAGCGCCGAGCACAACCCCCGCGCCAGCGTCAGCGCCGCGCGCAGCCGCGCCTCCTTCAGGGGCTCCGTCGAAGGAGGCGGCGTGGCCTGCCGCAGCGTCTGCCCGCGCAACAGCTCCATCGCGTACCAGGGCAGCCCCGCCTCCACGCCCTCGTCGACGATGCGCACCACGCCCGGGTGCCTCAACCGCCGCAGCGCGTGGACCTCCCGCCGCAGGCTCGCCAGCGGCACCTCCGCCGCCGCGCGCACCGTCTTCACCGCCACCGCCTCGCCCGTGTCCGGGTGCCGCCCCCGGTAGACGACGCCCATGCCTCCCTGCCCGAGCACCTCGAGCAGCAGATAGGGGCCGAGCGTCGCGCCCACCTCGGGCAGCCCCGGAAGCCGTCCAGGCACCGCCGGAACGCTGCTGGCCTCCTTCGTCATAGGGCGGGCCAGCATACCGGTCCCCCCTGGCGGGTCCCATCTGCGTCTCGTCAGGACGCGACCGCGTCCCGCCAGGACGCAGGTTCGCGGGGTGGGACGGGGGTTGTTGGGGTAAACCCCTGAAATGACGAAAAAGGTGGTTCTGGCACGCTTCGCGCATGGGATTCGCGCGCGGCATCGCGGGACACCGGATGCCCAGCCGTCATGGAGGTTCGGGAACGCGGAAGGAGGGGCCGCTCCTTCCGCGTTCTTCATCTCCGCTACACTTGCCTCCCTCCGATGCGGCCCTGGCGGGTACTGTCGGATGGTTCCGGACGGAGGCGAGTGGATGCACGAGGAGATGCCGCAGCTCATGAGCGCGCTGCGGGGGGCGAAGGACTTCGAGACGGCGGCGGCCACCACCCTGAAGCGGATGCTGGCCGTGGCCCAGGAGGCGGTTGCGTCCAGTCGGTACGCAGCCCGCGCCCGGGTGCTCCGCGGAATCGTCCACCTGCGGCCCGGTGAGGCCTATCGCCGGCTGGCCGCGCTCGATGTGGGGGCGAAGGAGATTACGGAAGCCAATGTGGGGACGCCCTTCTTCACGTCGGCGACGGCGTGGCGGGCGGTGGTGGAGCACCGGTGCGCGGTGTCCATCGACGTGAACGTGGGCACGGTGCAGCCGCACGCGCCGGACGCGCCGGTGACGGGCGACCCGGGGCTGGCGGGCTTCCACAGCAACGAGAGCCGGCAGCGCTTCCTCGGGCGGCACGCCACGCACGTGTGCGTGCTGCCGCTGCGCACGCCGGGCGGCGGCATCGAGGGCATGATTTCGCTGGAGGCCGACTGCCTGGCGGCGATGGGGCAGGAGTTCGTCTGGCGCGACGCCGGCGAGCAGCTGCAGCTCCTGGCGGACGTGGCGGCGCCCTACCTGGCCGGGCTGCCCCAGCGGCCCGTGGCCACGCCGGAGGTGGACGAGTTCCTCCCGGTGGTGGGCCGCTCCATGGCGGAGCTGTTGCCCATCCTGCGCGTGTTCGCGCTCCAGGACGAGACCATCCTCATCAGCGGCGCGACGGGCGCGGGCAAGTCGCGGCTGGCGCGCTGGTGCCACGAGCGCTCCAACCGCCGCGGCAAGCCGTTCGAGACGCTGGACCTGGTGACGGTGCCGGAAGACCTCCAGATGGCGGAGCTCTTCGGTTGGAAGAAGGGCGCCTTCACGGGCGCCGTGCGCGACGCGCCGGGCAGCGTGGCGCGCGCGGACGGCGGCACGCTGTTCATCGACGAAATCGACAAGCTGTCGCTCAAGGCGCAGGCGGGCCTGCTGCACCTGCTGGAGTCACGCAGCTACCGCCCCCTGGGCGAGGGCACCGGCGAGCGGCAGGCGGACGTGCGCTTCATCATCGGCACCAACGCGGACCTGCACGCGGAGGTGCGGGCGGGGCGCTTCCGCGAGGACCTCTACTACCGCGTCAACGTGCTGCCCGTGCGCATGCCGGCCCTGCAGGAGCGGCAGGACGAAATCCCGCTGTGGGCCCAGTACATGGTGAACCGGCGCCACAAGGAGCGGGTGCCGGAGGGCTCCGCGCGCGTGACGCAGGACGCGGAGCGGCTCCTGGTGGGCAGCTCCTGGCCGGGCAACCTGCGTCAACTCGACAACATCGTCCGCCGCGCCTACACGCTGGCCATGGTGGAGCACGGCGTCGCGGGCGGCGAACTGGTGCTCCACGAGAAGCACGTCGCCCGGGCGTTGGACTACGAGCAGGCGCCCGGGAGCAAGCCCCTGCCGGAGGCCCTGCGCGCCGCCGCCCAGGCCTTCGTGGCCGAGGCCCGACGCCGCAACGCGCCACTGGACCTGGACCTGGCGGACGCGTTCCGCGGCCTGGTGCTGGGCATGGCCATCCGCCAGGTGGGCCGCGACGACGGCTTCAAGCTGCTCGGACGCGAGAGCCTGGTGAAGAACCGCAACCACCACAAGGCGCTCAAGCGGGAGCTGGAGAAGGTGGAGGCCCTCTACAAGGCCCTGGGCGAGGACGCCTCGCCTTTCGCGGACCTGTTGTCGGAGGACGAGGCTGCCTGAGACTGGAGGGAGGATGACCCTGGGTACAATCCTCACCCGGTGGGTGGCCTGCTAGCTTGAAGGGTCCACGACGTCGGGGGGTGGACCGTGAAGCTCATCGCGAACAGCGCCATCGTGACAGGAGGCGCGCAGGGAATTGGCCTGGCCATCGCCGCGCGCCTGATGCGCGAGGGCACCAGCGTGCTCGTCTTCGGGAGGACGGAGTCGAAGGTGCTCGCGGCGGCCGAACGCCTCACCCGCGAGGCAGAGGGGCGCGCCCGCGCGGTCGCCTGTGCGGGCGACGTCTGTCGCGCGGAGGACGTGGCCCGGGCGCTCGACGTCGCCACGGCCGAACTGGGGCTGCCGGGCATCCTGGTGAACAACGCGGGCACCATCGGCCTGTCGCTCCTCGTGGACCTGCCCGAGGAGGAGCTCGACCGCATGTTCCAGGTCAACGTGAAGGGGCCCTTCCTCTTCATGAAGGCCTTCTCTCGCGCGCTCATCGCCGCGAAGAAGACAGGCGTGGTGGTGAACGTGACGTCGCTCTTCCAGGAGGTGGTGACGGAGGGCATGGGCCACTACGCCGCCTCGAAGGCCGGGCTGTGGAACCTGTCACGCGCCGCGGCGCTGGAGCTGGGCCGCCACGGCATCCGCGTCAACGTGGTGGCGCCGGGCGCCACCCTCACGCCGCTGGCGGCCGACTTCATCGAGGAGCCGACGATGAGCCGCGAGCTGCGCGCGCGCACGCCCCTGGGCAGGCCCCACGGGACGCCGGACGACGTGGCGCGCGTGGTCGCCTTCCTCTGCGCGGAGGAGTCCTCCTGGATGACCGGGGAGAGCCTCACCGTGGACGGCGGCAACCACCTGCGGGGCATGCACAGCTACTGGGACACGCTGAACCCGCCCCGGTAGCCGCCCGCGGGCGCGCCCATGCCCGTCGCGCCCCGGGCCAGCTCGTCGCACACCAGGGAGTGGAGGCGGAAGGCCATGCGCGCCTCCTGCACGATTTCGAGCGCCTCGTCCTCCTCCAGCTCCAGCCCGTCGATGCGCGAGTGCAGCCGCACCTGGAACGCCGTCAGCTCCGGGGCGGTGTACGCGCCGTGGAAGCGCGTGCCCTGGTCCTCGCCCAGCTCGAAGGCGCTCGCCACGACGCGCGCGCGCTCGGGCGCGTGGATGAGGTCCAGCACGCACCGCGCATACGCATGCGCCACGAGCAGATGCGGAGCGTCCTCCGCCACCTCGCGCAGCCGCTCGGCGTGCAGCCGCGTCTCCACGCACGCGAAGCCCTCCGCGCGAGGCTCGCCGGAGAAGTAGCGCAGGTCCTCCTCCAGCGCGGCGGCCCGGCGCAGCTCCGGCATCAGCAACACGGGCGTCAGCGCCCCGCGCGCCACCCGGGGCAGCACGCCCTCGAAGGCCGAGTAGAGCGCGTGCAGCTGGCGCAGGTAGCCGACGTAGTGCTGGGCCCGGACGTACTGGCCGTAGACGCCATCCCACGACCCGGTGAAGAGCGACTGGAGGAACAGGGAGCGCTCGGCCTGCTCGCGCGCTCGCGCCGTGCCCTCGGCCAGCAGCACGGACAGGGGCGCTGGCCGGGCGACCTCCGCCGCTCGCGCTTCACTCTCGCTCTGCCGTCGCACGCGCGCGGACTGCTCCGTCCGCGGCAGCCGCAGGGAGCCCGTGGCGCTCACTGCTTCCACCCGCCCAGCGTCGGCGCATGCAGCGCGGCGGCCGGCTCCGACTCCTCGCGACCGCCGCCCTCCGAGTCCGCGAGGTTGTGCAGCGCCTCCGCCAACGTCAGGCCGATGGCCCTCAACACCTCCTCCTCCACCCGGAGCGTCACGGGCCCCATCGCCAGGTGGATGTGCCCACAGGTGCACCGCGTCACCTCGGCGCAAGGCCCCCTCGCCAGCACCGTCTTGCCGCATCCCTGACCGAGCATCGCGTCACTCCTTGATTTTGATTTTGATTATCGAAATCAAATGAATGATGCCGGAAGGGCCCCTGGGAGTCAATTCCCGGATTCCATGTGGGGAGTGGGAGGCGCTCTGGGGCGCGGGCCCGGGTGGGGCCTCGCGTGGGGGGGGCCTACGGCGACGGGGTGGGGTCGTCGCGCGTGGGCGGTGTGAGGGTGGGGGCCGCTTCGGTGGGCGACGGGGCGTCGTCGATGGGGGTGGGCGCGGCCTCTGTCGGGGCGAGGGCTTCGCCGCGGACGCCCGAGGGCGCGGGCGGCGTCACCGTTGTGTCCGGAGCGACGGTGGGGACTGTGTCGGTCGGGGCGGTGGGCTCCGCGTCCAGGTCGAAGTCACCGGGCAGGGGCGGGGCGGGGAGGTCGTCGCCTCCGGCGGGGATGGGCACGCGGTTCGCGTCGCGCAGGCCCGCGAGGACGCTGGCGCCGCTGGGGGCCACCCTGAGCTCCGCGTAGCGCGCGCGGGCGAAGCGGTGGCCTTGGCCTTCCTGGAAGAAGAACGACTCCGCGCCCAGCCGGGCCCAGCCTCCGCGCAGCCGGTAGCGCAGCTTGAATTCTCCGGGCGCCAGCGGCGTGTCTGGCGAGTCGATGCGCACGAACTGGCCCACGCCGTGCTCATCCAGCTTCAGCACCAGGTTGCCGTCGCGAGAAGGGGACGTGTCGGGCGCCCTGATGTCGACCCAGCCCCGCTCGCGGGTGATGGCGTAGTCGAGGCGCATGTAGTCGCCCTGAATGAGCGAGCGCGGGTCGACGGGGGCCAGCTCCAGCAGCACCAGCTGCCCCGTGGCGAGAACGCGCTCCTTCTGGACGACGAGCGCGAGCGTGGAGGCGAGGACGAGCGCCAGGCCTCCGAAGATGACGTGGGTGCGCATCACCGCGCCTCCGTGGTCGACATGCCGGGGAGGCCGCGGCGGATGAAGAGCTGGTGGAGTCCCAGGAAGACGAGCCCGCTGCCGACGAGCGCGAGCGCCTTGGCCAGCAAGGTGAGGGACAGGTCGTAGTAGTAGAGGCTCCCCGCCACGAGCAGGAAGGCCACCGCGACCCCGAGCATGAGGTTGCTGCGCCGGTGGAAGCCCAGGATGAGCAGGCCCGTGGCCGCGACGACGGCGGGCATGTCGAGCGTGAGGAGGGCCAGCAGCGTGAGCGCGGCGAAGATGGCGGCGCCCTCGACGCCGGAGGGCTCCAGGCCCTGGGCCTTCATCGCCTTCCAGGCGGTGAAGAGGGTCAGCGCCGTCAGGCACAAGGTGTAGAGGACGGCTGGCGCGTCGGGCAGCTCGAGGACCGTGAGCCAGGCCCCGGACCAGAGCCTCAGGGTCAGGTGGAGGGGGAGGCAGACGGTCAGGGCGAAGACCACGGGGGAGACCAGGTGCGTGTGCCGGCCGTCGCCCATGTGAGGCTGGCCCAGGTACAGGACATGGAGGAGGACCGCCTCCGCTATCGCCGCCAGGGTCATGCCCGGTCCACCCACCAGTTGGTAGAGCAGGACCTGCAGGGCGGTGGCCACCATCACCGTCATCAGGAAGCGCATGATGGTGTCGGGGAAGAGCACCAGGAGCACCGTGCCCACGACGACCGCCGAGCCGGCGGCGACCTCCAGCTCTCGCGGCCCCGCCGCCGCGATGCCTCCGATGAGCATCACCACGCCCGCCAGGCACACGGCCATGGTGAGCTGCTCGAGGAACACCCCAGAGGTGAAGGCGCGGAGCGCGGTGGCGCCGATGCAGAACACGAGCCCGATGCCCATCATGGCCCCTTCGTTGTCCACGATGCCGATGCAGGTGAACAGGCCGACGAGGAAGAGGGCCGCGACCCACGCGCCCAGGCCCGCGAGGGCCTTCACGAACCAGGGTGTGGCGGTGCTGTTGCGCTGGTGGACCTCCATGACGGCGCGCGCGCGCGGCATCGCCTCGGAGGCGAGCAATCCCTCCGCCTCCAGTCCCTGCAGCACTTCCTGGAGCGATGGACGCATGTCAGGACTCCTCCGTGGTGCCGGTGTCGCGGGCTTCTCGTCGCAGCCACCAGACGGCGGCCGCCACCTGCGCGATGACGGCCCCGGAGAGGACGAAGAAGACGACGGCCAGGTCGTCGAAGCTGTGCGTGTCGAGGAGCCTGCTGCCGAGGAACGTGGTGATGAGCGTCATGGCGCACAACGCTCCGAGGGTGAGCAGGAACAGCTCGCCTCCCAGGTGTCGATGGAGCGCGTAGCTCGCGGCGAACGTCGCCAGCAGCAAGCCCACTCCGACAGGGCCCGCGATGCGCGTGATCGTGTAGTCGATGACGAACGCGGTCGAGACCGCGAGCAAGGGGCCCATCGTCAGGCCCGCCAGGACGCGTGCCATCCACCGGCCCTGGAGCCAGGGCACGCGCTGGTTCGCGAAGTGCTCGTGGGTTGCCCAGGCGAAGCCGTTGAGCAGGCCGACCCCCACCGCCATCCAGGCCATGAGGAATCCGTCGCCGTCGAACACCTGGCCCCAGACGAGGAAGCCGCCGACGTCCAGCAGGACCAGGAGCAGGAGCCACAGCGGCGAGAACCGCGACACAGCGACCCACGGGAGGATGAGCACGGCCCAGCCCACGAACAGCTCGAACGCGTCCGCGCCTGTCTGATACGCCTGCCCGTAGACGGCGAGCAGGGGCCCCACGAGCACCGAGGCGGCGAGCAGCCCGAAGTGGCCGAAGCGCTGGCTGACCGGCCCCGACCCCACGGAGGCCAGGGTGCACCCCGTGATTGCGAGCGCGATGAGCCCCAGCTTCGCGAAGCGATGCAGCCCTGCCCAGTTGTAGGCGAAGAAGTAGACGACGCCGCTGAGCACGAGCAGCGCGCCGAGCGCGATGAGCGTCGTGGCGAGGAACCGCTGCCAGGCTTCCCGGGTGGGCGGAGCGAGGGCCAGGTCCCGCGCGCGCCTCAGGTATGGAGGCGGTAGCACGCCCGCGTCGACGAGCGCCTGGAGCCGTTCGGGCGTCGCTTCCAGTTCGAGGATGTCTTTAGGCACGGCGTCGACTGTATCGCGGGCGGTGGTCGCGAAGGGAAGCTGGACGGCGTGAGGTTCCTCATGGAGGTGCCTTGCTCGCTCCGGTGCGCAGCGCGTTGCACACGCGGACCGCAGCCGCGTGAAGCGTGTTACACGCTCGAGCAGACAAGTACCCAGCAGGGGCGTGGAGGAGGGTGGATGGCCGGGATTCCAGATGACGTCTACGAGCGGCTCAGGGGCGCTGTGCGCCCGGGGCGACGAGCTCGCGGAGGCGGGTGAGCACCGGGCGGCGCTGTCCCTGTTCCTGGAGGCGCTGCGCCTGATCCCCGAGCCGGTGCTCGACTACGAGGCGACGACCTGGGTCTGCGCCGCGCTGGGCGACACGTACTTCCACCTCGGCGATTACGAGCGGGCACGCGCCGCGCTCCTGGACGCCGTCCAGGCCCCTGATGGATTGGGCAATCCGTTCATCCACTTGCGCCTGGGGCAGTGCCAGTTCGAGCTCGGCGACACGCGGCGCGCGGGAGACGCGCTGGCGCGGGCCTACATGGGCGCCGGTGAGGAGATCTTCGCGGAGGAGGACGAGAAGTACACCTGCGCTTCGTCAAGACCCTCCTGCGCCCGCCCCCGGATGCGTGATGATGTGCTGACCCGAGAGGAACGCCATGCGCCACGTCGGATGCCGTCGCTACAGTCGAGGTGTCTCCCGGCTCTGCGTGTCGCTCGCGCTCGGCCTGTCCCTCACCGTCCTCGCCGCCACTCCGTCCATGTCCATGTCCACGCCCGTCGCCGTTCCCAGCCCCCCGGTGCTCGAAACGTTGTGGGGGCAGGTCCACTCGAAGCAGCTCCCGCCGCCGCCGCTCGTGCGCCATGCGGACGTGGAGGCGCACCTGAAGGCGCTGGAGGGGCGGTCCCCCGACTTCTTCCTGTTGGAGGTCGTGGGGCACTCGGTGGAGGGCCGCGCGCTCTACCACGTCTCGGTGGGAACGGGGGCCCGGCACGTCCTGCTCTGGTCCCAGATGCACGGCGACGAGCCCACGGCGACCACGGCGCTGCTCGACTTCCTCGAGTACCTGCGCACCCACCGCGATGAGCCGTGGGTCTCGCGGCTGTTGTCGGAGCTCACCCTTCACGCGGTGCCCATGCTCAACCCCGACGGCGCCGAGCGCTTCCAGCGACGCAACGCGCAGGGCATCGACATCAACCGCGACGCGCTCGCGCTCCAGACGCCGGAGGCGCGGACGCTCAAGGCGCTGCGCGAGCGCCTCCAGCCCTTCATCGGCTTCAACCTCCACAACCAGGGCTGGCGCCACGGCGTCGGCCGCACGGGGCGCCCGGCATCCATCTCGCTGCTCGCCGCGGCCTTCGACGAGGCGCGCGGGGACAACCCCGGCCGGCTCCTGGCGAAGAAGGTCTGCGCCGTCATCCGCGACGCGGTGGAGACGCTCGCGCCGGGGCAGGTGGGCCGCTACGACGACACCTTCGAGGTGCGGGCCTTCGGCGACAACATGACGCGCTGGGGGACGCCCTCCGTCCTCATCGAGACGGGAGCCTGGCCCTCCGCGACGCCCGACGAGCCGCTCATCCGCCTCAACTTCGTCGCGCTCGCCACGGCGCTGGACGCGCTCGCCAGCGGCCGCGCCGAGCAGGCCGACGTGTCGCGCTACGAGTCCATTCCCCAGAACGACAGCTCGGGCATCGTCCACCTCCTGCTCAAGGACGTGGGGCTGTTCGGCGTGGACGGCAAGCCGTTCACCGCGGACGTGGGCATCGCCGTCACGCGCGCGGTGCGCACCCGGGGCAAGGTCCGCTCCGTGGCCCACGTCGGCAGGGTGGAGGAGCTCGGGGACCTGCGCGTGCTCGGCGCGCTGGAGACCGTCGACGGCGCGGGGCTGTTCGCCGTGCCCCTCCCCGCGAAGGGCGCGAAGCCGGGCGACACGGTCCGCTTCCCCCAGCCGGCGAAGCACGCCCTGTCCCTGGGCCAGCTCGCGGAGCTGATGCTCGTCAAGCCGCTCGCGGAAGGCGCGTGGCGCGTCGAGCGCGTCATCCGCTACGACCGCTGAGCCCCGTCACGGTCCGGCCGCGTCGCCCCCGGAGAGGAACGCCTTCAGCTCCGGCAGCACCTGCTCGGGCCGCTCCTGGTGCGGGCCGTGGGCCGCGTCCACGCGCACCAGCCTTGCCCCCGGAATCCGGCGGGCCGCCTCTTCGGCGAGCGACACGGGCAGCACGTCCTCCCGCTCTCCCCAGACGAGGAGCACGGGGAGCCTCAGCTCCCCCAGCCGCTCGCGGACGTGGAACACCGGCCCCGTCAGGGGCACCAGCGCGTCGAAGGCCCGGGCGGCCTCGTCACGACCCTGGGGCACCGCGTGAAGCTCGTACCCCAGCTCCCCCAGCCGCTGCCCCAGCGGGGTGGGCACGGGAGGGACCAGCCGCGCCCAGACCCACGGACCGAGCGAGCGCGCCAGCCGCTCCGGTCCCGCGCGGAAGAACAGGCGGGCCTTGCGCGCCATCTCCGGCCCCAGCCCCATCGCGTCCACCAGCGCCAGCCGCTCCACGGGCACCCGGCCGCGCAGCGCCAGCTGGAGCCCCACCAGCCCGCCCAGCGAGTGTCCCACCACGGCCACCGGCCCCGGCGCCAGCTGCTCCAGCAGCGCCTCCACGGGGCCGGTGAAGAAGCGACAGGCGTCCTCGGCCGAGCGGACGGGGCCGTCGCCGGGGGACGACATCCCGAAGCCGGGCAGGTCCACGGCCAGCACCCGGCGCCCCCGGGCGAGCGCCGTCAGGTACACGAACCAGGAGGAGGCCGCGCCTCCCCGCCCGTGCAGCAGCACCACCGCCGGCCCCTGGCCGCCCTCCAGGACCCGCACGGCCCCTCCCCCCGGCACCCAGTGCACCGTCGCCCTCACGGCTGGGGCAAGCTGACCCAACAACCCCCTCTCCACCGGCCCCACGGAGGGGGACTGGGCCAGGGCGGACGACTTCATGGGCCACCCCTCGGGGAAAACGCACGGGAAGGGGTGGACAGGACGGGGTGGGACATGGGAACGAAAAGGGGCCGGAGAGACGGGGATTGGGAGGGCAACTTACCGGAATGCCCGGGCTTCTGCGGTGTTGAGCCGGATACCCGGTCAACCCTAGGCTGCCCGCCGCCAGTCCTTCACGAGGCGACATGAACACCGACATCCGCGCGCTCAACGAACGCGTGCAGCAGGAAAGCAGCTTCGTCGAGGTCCTCAACCAGGAAACCGGCAAGGTCATCGTGGGGCAGCGCTACATGCTGGAGCGCATCCTCATCGGCCTGCTGTGCAACGGCCACGTGCTCCTCGAGGGCGTGCCCGGCCTCGCCAAGACGCTCACCGTGCGCACCGTGGCGGACGCGCTCAGCGCCACCTTCATGCGCATCCAGTTCACGCCCGACCTGCTGCCGGCGGACGTGGTGGGCACGATGATCTACAACCAGCAGGCGGCGAACTTCACCGTCCGCAAGGGGCCCATCTTCGCGAACATCGTCCTCGCGGACGAAATCAACCGCGCCCCCGCCAAGGTGCAGTCCGCCCTCCTGGAGGCCATGGCCGAGCGCCAGGTCACCATCGGCGACCAGACCTTCGGCCTGCCCTCGCCCTTCCTCGTGCTCGCCACGCAGAACCCCATCGAGCAGGAGGGCACCTACCCGCTCCCCGAGGCGCAGGTCGACCGCTTCATGCTCAAGGTGAAGGTCGGCTACCCCACGCGCGACGAGGAGAAGGTCATCATGGACCGCATGTCCGGCGGCACCACGCCCCGGGCCCAGCGCGTCATCGCCGTGGAGCACCTGGTGCGCGCGCGCGAGCTCGTCCAGCAGATCTACATGGACGAGAAGGTGAAGGACTACATCCTCAACGTGGTGTTCGCCACGCGCGAGCCCTCCAAGTACGGCCTCAAGGACCTGGCGGACTACATCCAGTTCGGCGCCTCGCCGCGCGCCACCATCTCCCTGGCGCAGGCCGCGCGCGCGCACGCCTTCCTGCGCCACCGGGGCTTCGTCACGCCCGAGGACGTCAAGGCCACCGCCTTCGACGTGCTCCGCCACCGCATCGCCATGACGTACGAGGCGGAGGCCGAGGACCTCACCCCGGAGAAGATCATCCAGCGCGTGTTCGACCGCGTCGAAGTCCCCTGACCTCCCGCCGAGCGCCCCGTGCTGCCCAAGGACCTCATCCGCCGCATCCGCAAGCTGGAGATACGCACCCGCAAGGTGGTGTCGGACATGCTCGCGGGCCAGTACCACTCGGTCTTCAAGGGCCGGGGCATGGCCTTCTCCGAGGTGCGGCAGTACCAGGCCGGCGACGAGATCCGCATCATCGACTGGAACGTCACCGCGCGCATGAACGAGGCCTACGTCAAGGTCTTCACCGAGGAGCGCGAGCTGACGGTGATGCTCCTGGTGGACGTGTCGGCCTCGAAGGAGTTCGGCTCGCGCGAGCGCACCAAGGCGGAAATCGCCGCGGAGGTCGCCGCGCAGATCGCCTTCAGCGCCATCGCCAACAACGACCGGGTGGGGCTCATCCTCTTCTCGGACCGGGTGGAGAAGGTGGTGCCGCCGCGCAAGGGCCGCACGCACGTGCTGCGGCTGGTGAGCGACATCCTGACGTTCCAGCCGGTGGGCAGGGGCACCAGCCTCGCCACGGGGCTGACGTACCTGACGCAGGTGTCCAAGCGCAAAGCCGTCACCTTCCTCGTCTCCGACTTCCAGGCGCGCGACTACGAGAAGCCCCTGCGGCTGGTGGGGCGCAAGCACGACCTGGTGCCGGTGGTGGTGGAGGACCCCATGGAGGAGGCCTTCCCGCGCCTGGGGCTGGTGGAGATGGAGGACCCGGAGTCCGGCGAGCGCTTCGTGGTGGACACGAGCGACCCGGGCGTGCGGGGCCGCTACGCGCGCGCGATGCAGGCCGCGCGCGACGAGCGCCGCAAGCTGTTCAAGAAGCTGGAGCTGGACCACGTGGAGCTGCGCGCCGGGGATGACCACGGCAAGGCGCTCGCGCAGTTCTTCCGCGCGCGGGCCCGGAGGATGGCGGCATGAGCCGGTGGATGCCCCTCTTCGCGGTGCTGCTGTGCGTGGGGGGCCTCCCCACCGACGTCCACGCCCAGCAGGCCACGCCCCCCGGCGCGCCCGCGCACGAGGAGGCGAAGCCGCTCGACGTGTCGGCGCGCGTGGACCCGCAGCAGGTCCGCATCGGCGACCCGTTCACCTACCACGTGGTCATCACCCACCCGAAGGACCAGCGCTATGAGCTGGCGGTCCCGAAGGAGACGGGGGACTTCGAGCTGTTGGACCAGACGCGCCAGCGACAGGACGGCGCGGACTCGGCGACGACCACGTTCGCCATCCGGATGTCCGCCTTCGCGCTGGGCACGGTGAAGGTGCCGTCGCTCGCGTTCGACGTGGCCACGCCGGAGGGGCCGCGCGCCTACACGCTGCCGGGCCGCGAGGTGGACGTGGTCTCCACGCTGCCCGAGGACGCGGACGGGCAGGGCGCGGACCTGTTCGACATCCAGCCCCCGCAGGAGGTGCCCATCCGTTCGTGGCGCCTGCTGCTGACGGTGCTCGGCGTGCTGGTCGCGGGCGTGCTGGCGTGGATGCTCGCGCGCTGGTGGAAGAACCGCCCCAAGCGCGTGGTGGTGGCGCCGCCCCTGCCGCTGGACGTGCGCACGCGCAAGTCGCTGGACGCGCTCAAGACGGACGACCTGCCGGCGCGTGGCCACGTGAAGGAGCACTACTTCCGGCTGTCCGAAATCATCCGCGGCTACCTCGGCGAACGCTATGGCTTCGAGGCGCTGGAGTGCACCAGCTCGGAGCTGATGGCCTCGCTGCGCCGGCTGTCCCCGCCCGGGCTCCCGGAGGACAAGCTGATGCGCTTCGTCTCCGAGTCCGACATGGTGAAGTACGCCCGCGCGGACGCGTCGCCGGAGAGCTGTCGCGACGCGCTGTTGTTCGGCTACGAGCTCGTCGACAAGACCTACGTCCCACCCGCGCCGCCCCAGGCCCCCGTCAATGCCGCCGCTTCCCGCGTTCAATAACCCCGAGGCGCTCTGGGGGCTGTTGCTCGTTCCGCTGATGCTCATCCAGGCGTGGCGGGAGCGGCGCGCCCGCGCCACCCTGCGCTTCTCCGCGGCCCACGTCTTCGCCCGGAGCGGCAAGGGCCTGCGCACGTACCTCTTGCCGCTGCTGCCGCTCTTGCGCGCGGCGGCGGTGGCGGCGGCGGTGCTCGCCATCGCCCGGCCCCAGGTGCGCGACTCGCGCGTGCGCGACCTGTCGGTGGAGGGCATCGACATCGTGGTGGCGCTGGACCTGTCCACCTCCATGGAGGCCGGTGACTTCCGGCCGCAGAACCGCCTGCACGTGGCGAAGGAGGTGCTCAGCGAGTTCATCGCCAACCGGGTGAACGACCGCATCGGCCTCGTCGTCTTCGCGGGCGCGGCGTACACGCAGGCGCCGCTGACGCTGGACTACGGCGTGCTCAAGGAGGTCATCAAGCAGCTGCGCACGCGCGTGCTGGAGGACGGCACGGCGATTGGCGACGCGCTGGCCACCTCGCTCAACCGCCTGCGAGATTCGGAGGCGAAGAGCCGCGTGGTGGTGCTCATCACGGACGGCGACAACAACGCCGGCAAGCTGTCGCCGCTGGACTCCGCGAACATGGCGCAGGCGCTCCACGTGCCCATCTACACCATCCTCGTGGGCAAGGGCGGCAAGGTGCCCTTCCCCCAGGGCACGGACCTGTTCGGCAACGTCGTCTGGCGCGAGACGGAGATCCCCATCAACCCGGAGCTGATGCAGGACATCGCGGACAAGACGGGCGGCGAGTACTACCGCGCCACGGACCCGGAGGGGCTGCGGCGGGGACTGCAGAAGGTGCTCGACTCGCTGGAGCGCTCGAAGTTGATGGAGGGCGGCGCGGCGGCGACGTACCGCGAGGAGTTCCATCCCTTCCTGCTGGCCGCCTTCTGTCTGGCCGCGCTGGAGTTGTTCCTGCGCTCCACCTTCCTGAGGGTCTTCCCGTGACGCCCGTGGAACCCTGGCGCTTCACCGTGCTCGGCTACCAGGCGGGACTCGCCCAGCCCTTCTTCCTGGGGCTGGTGCTGGCGGGCCTGCTGGTGGGGCTGCTCGCGCTCGTCTCGTCGCTGCGTCGCCGCTCGCGCGCGCGGGCGGTGCTCCACGAACGGCACGCCGAGCGCTTCACGCCCGGCGTCTCCGTCTGGCGCCCGGCGACGCGGGGCGGCCTGTATGGCCTGGGGCTGGCGCTGTTCGGCTTCGCGCTGGCGCAGCCGCAGTGTGGCACCAAGAGCGAACTGACCAAGCGGCGCGGCATCGACGTGGTGGTGGCGTTGGACGCCTCGAAGTCGATGCTCGCGCGCGACGTGCAGCCCAGCCGGCTGGAGCGCGCGAAGCTGGAGCTGACCACGCTGCTGGACGAGCTGAAGGGCGACCGGGTGGGGCTCGTCGTCTTCGCGGGGGACGCCTTCATCCAGTCGCCGCTGACGTCGGACTACTCGGCGGTGAAGCTGTTCCTGCGCGCGGTGGACCCGGAGATGATGCCCCAGGGCGGCACCAACGTGGGCGCGGCGCTGCGGCTGGCCAAGCAGGTGCTGGACAACGCGGACCGCGGCTCGAAGGAGCGGGTGGTGGTGCTGTTGTCGGACGGCGAGGACCTCGGCGGCGAGGTGGGGGATGCCACCGACGCGCTGAAGGAGGCGGGCATCCAGGTGCTGACCGTGGGCGTGGGCTCCGAGTCGGGCGAGCCCATCCCCGTGTTCGACCGCCGCGGAGAGTTCGTGGACTACAAGAAGGACGCGGACGGCAACACGGTCATCACCCGGTTGGACCGCGCGGGGATGACGGCCCTCTCGGAGGCCACCGGCGGCGCCTTCTTCTTCCAGCCGCGCGGCGTGGCCATGAGCCAGGTGGTGGAGCGCATCGACCAGATGCAGAAGAGCGAGCTGGAGAGCCGCGTGACGGTCCGTTACGACGAGCGCTTCCAGGCCTTCGCCATCCCGGGGCTGGCCATGCTGGTGCTCGGCATGTTGCTGTTGCCGTCCTCGCGTAGGAGGGCGTCATGAGCGCGCGTCGGACCCCCGGGCGTTGGCTGGGCGCGTGGGGATTGGTGACGTGCCTTACGCTGCCACAGCTGTCGCTGGCGGCCGGGCCGCTGGAGCGCGACCATCCGCTCATCCAGCAGGGGCGCGAGGCGTACCTGGCCGGGCGCTACGAGGACGCGCTGAAGGCGTTCGAGGCCGCGAAGAAGGAGCGGCCCAACGACCCGACGGTGGACTTCAACCGCGGCGACGCGCTGGCGAAGCTGGGCCGCGTGAAGGACGCGCAGGAGGTCTTCCGGGGCGTGACGGAGTCCAACCGTCCCGACCTGCGGCAGAAGGCCTGGTACAACCTGGGCAACCTGGCCGCCACGACGGGCGACCGGCTCGAGGCGCTCAAGGCCTACCGGCGGGCGCTGACGCTGGACCCGGAGGACATCCAGGCCCGCCACAACTACGAGGTGGTGCTGCGCAACCTGCCCCCGCCCCAGGACAAGGGCCAGGATGGCGGCACCGACGGCGGTGGCGACGGAGGCCAGGATGGTGGCCGTCCGGACGCGGGCGAGGACGGCGGCGTGAAGAAGGACGGCGGGACGCCGCAGGACGCGGGGACCGACGGCGGCGCGGATGGGGGCGAGGACGGCGGCGCGGACGCGGGCGGTGACGCGGGCTCCGACGCCGGGGCGGACGGGGGCGCGGACGCGGGCGGCGGCGATGGGGGCGCGGACGGTGGGGGTGACGGCGGCGCGGACGCGGGAGACGCGGGCCAGCAGAAGCCCGACCAGAAGGGCGACGGCGGCGCGGACGCGGGCGCGGACGGCGGCCAGGGCGAGGGCGAGGGAGACCCTCAGGACGCGGGCGCCGACGGTGGCAGCGCGGGAGAGAGTGAAGAGGAGGACTCCGAGTCGGACGCCGGGGTGAGTCCTTCGGAGCTGGACAAGCAGGAAGCGGAACGCCTCCTGGATGCGATGAAGCAGAACGAGAAGAATCTCCAGCTCTGGCGTTTCCAGCAGAAGAAGAAGCAGAGGAAGCCCAATGAGAAGGACTGGTAGCAGCGGCCGCGTGGCGGTGCTCGTCGGGCTGGCCTTGCTGGCCTCGGCGCCGGCATGGGCGGCGGGCCTCGAGTTCTACCAGACGGTGAACCGCGAGGAGGTGGGCAGCGAGGACACCTTCATGCTCACCATCGTGACGGTGGACGCGCCCCCGGACGCGAGGGTGAAGCCGCCGTCGTCGGACGACTTCGAGATCCTCAGCAGCACCCGCAGCGCGCAGCGCTCCGTCTCGTGGTCCGGTGGCGGGCCCGCCAAGATTCAGGAGGTCACCAAGTACGTGCTGGTGATGCGCGCCAACCGCGCGGGGCGGCTGACGATTCCGCCCGCGGAGATGACGGTCGGCGGCAAGACGCTCCGCACGGACCCGGTGCCCATTTCGGTGAAGACGGGGCGGCTGGGGCCTCCGGCCGGACAGGCGCAAGGTGGCCGTCAGCGCCTGCCGGACCCGTTCGCCAACTTCCCCTCGCGCCTGCCGGACCCGTTCGCGGAGGACGCGGAGGACGAGCCCACGATTCCGCGCGGTGACTCGGACCTGTTCCTGCGCGCCAGCCTGGACCGGGACTCGGTGGTGGTGGGCGAGCAGGTGACGCTGTCGCTCTTCATCTATTCGCGCGTGGACCTGAACAGCGTGGACTCCGTCACCATGCCCAAGCTGGAGGGCTTCTGGACGGAGGAGGTGGAGAGCCCCACGCAGCTGTCCGGCGAGCAGAAGGTCGTCGACGGCGTGCCCTACCGCGCCTACCTGCTGCGCCGCCGCGCCATCTTCCCGGTGAAGGCGGGCACGCTGACCATCTCCCCGGCGGAGGCGGACATCACCACGGGCTTCCTGTTCGCGGGACACCGGGTGCGCCGCGTCTCGAACGGGCTCAAGGTGAAGGTGGCGCCGCTGCCGCCCGGCGCGCCCCCGGGCATGTCCAACGCGAACGTCGGTTCGTGGCGCCTGTCGATGGACGTGTCGCAGACGCAGGTGGAGCTGGGGCAGCCCGTCACGGTGAAGGTCATCCTCGAGGGCGTGGGCAACGTGAAGAACGTCACGCCGCCGAAGCTGACCGGGCCCGCGTCGCTCAAGATCTACGACCCCACCACGACGGACAAGGTGACGCCCCAGCGCAACCGCGTCCAGGGGCGCCGCGTGGTGGAGTACCTGGTGATGCCGCAGCGCACGGGGACCTTCACCCTGCCTGGTCTGGAGTTCCCCTTCTACGACGTGCGCAAGGGGGCCTACGAGGTGGCGCGCACGGAGCCGGTGACGCTCACGGTGGAGCAGGGCGCGGGGAGCGCGACGTCCACGCCCACGTCTCCCACGCACGTGGCGGACGCGGCCAACGAACAGAAGAACGTGCTGACGACCGGAGGACTGCGGCCGGTGCGCTACCAGGCGCGCTTCGTCGCGCCGGGAGTGGCGCCCTGGAAGCGGGGCTTCTTCGTGCCGGCGATGCTCGCGCCCGTGGCCCTGCTGCTGGGCGTGGCGTTCGTCGGGGGGCTGCGCGGCAAGCTGGCGAACCGCACGCAAGGCGACCAGGGACGGCAGCAGGCCCGGGCCGCGCGCAAGCGCCTGGCGGAGGCGGAGATGCTCCAGGCCGGCGGCGACGTGGGGGCCTTCTATGGCGAGGTGGAGAAGGCGCTGCATGGCTTCCTGGGCGCGCGCCTGGGCGGGCCGGTGAACGGGCTCACCCGCGAGGTCATCGCCGAGCGCATGAGCACGGCGGGCGTGGCCCCGGAGCGGCGCGCGCAGGTGCTCTACGTGTTGGAGGCCTGCGACTTCGGACGCTATGGCGGAGGAGGCGACGCCGCCGCGAGGCAGAAGGTGATGGACGCCGCCGCGGCGGCGATGGAGGGCTGGGCGTGAGCGGCTACTACACGCCGGAAGAGGCGCAGGACGTCTTCCTCAAGGCCAACGAGGCCTACGCGCGCGAGGACTACGCGGCGGCGCAGGAGGGCTACGAGAAGCTCCTCTCGCGGGGACATGGGGGGCCGGACGTCCTCTACAACCTGGGCACCACGCAGCTGGCGAAGGGCGACCTGGGGCGCGCGGTGCTGGCGCTGGAGCAGGCGAAGAAGCAGGGTGGGCGCGCGCCGGACCTGGAGGCGAACCTGGCCGTGGCCCGCGCGCGGCAGGTGGACAAGGTGGTGGGCGCGACGGCGGAGGAGGAGTTCCTCCCGCGCGTGACGGCGGCCACGGATGGCGCGGCGGTGGCCTGGACGTTCCTGGCCAGCTGGGTGGGCGCGCTGCTGCTGCTCCTGGCGTGGCGGTGGATGCGCCCCGGCAAGCGCACCGTGGTGGGCCTGCTGGCCGCGTTCCTCTTCGTGGTGGCGCTGCCCTCGGGCGTGCTGCTCGCCGCGCATGCCTACGTCGAGCACACGGTGCACGAGGCCGTGGTGCTGTCGCCCACGCTCGTCGCCCGGGAGCTTCCGCAGCCGGGGGCCCGCTCCATCTTCGAGGTCCACGCGGGCCTCAAGGTCCGGCTCCTGGAGGAGACGGGGAAGTTCGTGCGCATCCGCCTGCCCAACGGGCTGGAGGGGTGGACCGAGCGCGACGGCGTGTCCGAAATCTGAGCCCGCGCCGCCCCCTGGATGTCCACCGGAGGCGAGGGCTAGACTTTCGTGAGGGTTGGCGGGTTTTTCCCGGAGGTCTTGAGTCCGTGTTCGAAGTCGAGGCGCTCGTCGGGAAGAACCGGCTGGTGGTCCGAATCTGGGGCGACATCGACGCCGAGGAGGCCCGTCGCGTGGGTGACGCGGCGGTGAGCGCCATCGACCGGCTGCGCCCGGACTTCGACCTGCTGTCGGACATGAAGGGCGTGACGACGCTGCACGCGGAGGGGTTGGTGCAGCTGCGGCGCATCATGGAGGTCTCGAGGGCGCGAGGCTTCCGCCGGGTGGTGCGCGTGGTGGGGCGCTCGGTGGACACGGCGCTGCGGTTCGAGCGCACCAGCCGGGAGCTGGGCTACGACGCGCACCTGGCCTTCTCCCTGGAGGAGGCCGAGCGTCTGCTGGATGGCGCCGGGAGCTGAGCGGGCTCGAGCCGCGGCGCGCACGCGGGAGGTCGTCCTCGCCCACCGTCCCAGGGCACTCGGGACATTCATGTTTTACGGCAATTGCTGACTCGGTATCGCGCCCGAGACGACGCGCCAGGTAGCCGTGCCCACTCCGCCTTACGTCTGGGTATTGAGTGGTCCTCCACACAAATGGAGCGCAGTGCTGGTGTGGGTGGTGTTGGCGGGGCTATATCGCGCGCGGCAGGTGGCACCGGCAGTGGGGGTGGCGCGCCCGCGAATCGTCGTCCCTCGGTCGTCCAGAGTCGCGCCGGAGAAACATGGTTGGCATGTCCCAGACACCCTTCCACATCCTGCTCGTCGAGGATGAGCCGGTCATCCGGGAGCTGGTCCGTTCGATGTTGAGCGACGGCACCGTCGAAGTGGTGTGCGCGGCCAACGGGCTGGAGGGCCTGAAGCTGGCGCGCAGCCGTCCCTTCCAGCTCATCCTGATGGACGTGGTCCTGCCGCAGCTGGATGGCATCTCCGCGTGTCGCATCCTGAAGAGCGACCCGACCACCGCGACGGTGCCGCTCTACATGCTCACCGCGAAGGCGAAGAAGTCGGACATGGAGAGCGCCACGCTGGCGGGGGCGGACGGCTACATCCACAAGCCCTTCCGGGGCGCGGAGCTGATGTCGCTGGTGGAGCGGCTGCGCGGGGCGCCGCCTCGCTCCGAACAGGGCTGACTCGGGGGGCGCTTCAGGGCAGGCGCGGATGGAGGAAGCGCGCCAGGGCGATGAAGTCGTCCCAGTCCAGCGTGCCGAACTCCAGCGCGACGCCGTCCGCCTCGCGCCGACGGATGTCGCAGGTCGTGACGATGTCGTGCTCGCCCGGCAGCGGCAGGCTGAGCGTGAGCTTCGTCTGGGTCTCGCCGGGGTGCGCGTGGAGGAACAGCCCCGCCATGGACAGGTCGCGGGCCTGCACCATGACGGTGCGCCCTGGGAGGATGACCTTCACGGGGAAGGCGCCGACGACGCGCGGGTGGAAACGCTCGGCGATGTGTGGGCCGCCATGGGGTGTCTGCACCGGTTCCGCTCCTCTCCGAGCAACAGGGTGCGACAACTCTGAGGCTCCTGGACGTCGAGGCAAGTTTCCGTCCACCCGCCATGCGTCCCGGCGCATGGACGCTCCTCCCGGCTCCTGGAGCCTTTCGGGGGCGTGAGGCCTGGCCACAGTGGCGGGATTGCTGGGGTTTCTGTCTGGCACGCCCCCTGAAATGCCCCGGGCAACTCGACGCAGGAGGCCGCCCGTGGACCCCAACAACCGACTCCCCTCGCTCACCATCACCCAGACCGTCCCGCGACAGACGCCGCGCAACGACTTCGGCACGGTGCTGGCGCGCGCCGCGCACGAGGTGGTGCGTTCGGGGGCCGGGGTGGTGGGAGGGATGATTCCGGCGGGGCCCATCGTCAGCGCGGCGGTCTCCAGCGCGAAGACGACGGTGTCGACGGTGGTGCCCGTCGGCACCTCGACCACCGTCTCTTCTCCGGCGTCCGCCACGGCGGCGGGAGGGGGCCTGGGCGTGTCGACGGGGAACGGCGACGCGTGGGACCTGCTGGAGGCGCAGAAGGCGATGAGCGCCGAGGGGCAGAAGTTCAACGCGGCCTATCTCCACCTCCAGAACGAGATGCAGAAGGAGAGCCGCGAGCACAACGCGGTCTCCAACATCATGAAGGTCCGCCACGACTCGGCGAAGGCCGCCATCAACAACATCCGCTGAAGGAAGGAGCTGGCGAGCCATGAGCATGGACAAGGTGGGCCCGGTGGGCGGCGCGGGCAACGCGCCGTCGGTGGAGGCGGGCCGGGAGCGGTTCGACAAGGTGCTCGAGGAGTCCCCGCCGGCGTCGACGCGGGTGGGCCTGGAAGGGGGACCCGGGGGCGGCGCGACGCAGGCGGCTCCGGGTGTCGCTCGGGCGGAGTCGGTGGGCGCGGCCGCTTCGCCGGGTTGCATGGAGGCGAAGTCGGCGGGGCGAGTGGACTCGGTGGGGGCCGCGAGGGAGCAGCAGGCGGCGCGCATGCTGGACCGGGTGGGCCAGGCACAGAAGCGGCTGGACGGCATCCTGGAGCTGGCGGAGTCGGGGCGTTCGTTCTCGCCCGCGGAGCTGTTGTCGCTCCAGGCCCAGGTCTATCGAGCGAGCCAGGAGCTCGACCTCGCCGGCAAGGTCGTCGAGAAGGCCACCGGCGGCGTCAAGCAGGTGTTGCAGACCCAGGTTTGAGGAGGGCCTCTCGATGAAACTCTCTCCACGACATGGGCTGTTCCTTCTGTGGCTGGGCGCCGTGGGGTGTCGCGAGCGCATCCAGCATGGCCTCGACGAGCGGCAGGCCAATGAACTGCAAACCGTGCTCATCGAGCGGGGGCTCGAGGCGCGCAAGGTGCCCGAGTCGGGCAAGAAGCCGACCTGGGCCATCGAGGTGGCGGACGCGCGGGCCTCGGACGCGGTGCGGGTGTTGGCGGAGCTGGGGTTGCCGAGGCCGGCGGCGGAGGTGGGCTGCGACGTCTTCGGGGGGAGCGGGTTGGTGCGCACGCCAGTGGAGGAGGGGTTGTGTCGCGTGCGGGTGTTGGAGCGGGGCCTGGAGAAGACGCTCCAGGCGGTGGATGGCGTGTTGCTGGCGAGGGTCCACCTGGTGGTGCCCGCGCCGCCGCGGCCGGGGGTGGCCCCCGTCCCGTCCAAGGCCTCGGCGATGTTGCGCGTGACGCCCGGGAGCGCGGCGCGGGTGCGGCGGTCCGAGGAGACGTTGAAGGCGCTGCTGGCGGGTGGGGTGGAGGGGCTGTCCGCGCAGTCCGTGTCGCTGCTGGTGGACGAGGTGCAGGTGCGGGTGGAGGTCCCTCCGGCCGAGGAGCTGTCCACCCTGTCCCGGCTGCGATGGCTGCTGGGCGGGCTGGGGGTGGTGGTGACGGGGCTCGCGGCGGCGCTCGTCTGGGTGACGTTGCGGATGCGCACATATCGGGAGCAGTCCGCCGCCGCCGCGTCGGTCGCCGTGTCCGTGCCCGCGCGTCCCGTGGTGGCGCCGGCCGTGTCGCGCAAGGTGGCGTGAGGGGCTCGGTGATGGATACGACGCGAGTGGGACGGGTTCGGAGTCCGGCACGGAAGGCGAAGGCCACGGTGGCCGTGAGGACCGGGGTGGACCGGGACAAGACGCCGATCCGGCGTCCACCGATGCCACTTCCCCTGGAGCGGTATGCGCTGGTGGCGTGGGTGTTGGGGCGGGAGCGGGCGGAGCTGTTGCTGGAGGGGTTGGGGGCGAGGGACGCGGAGCGGGCGAAGGCTCACTTGCGATACCTCGCGTCGCTGCCCTCGCCACGACGGCAGGCGAAGGTCTCCGTGGAGTTCGGGGAGCGGGCCGATGCGGCCGCGAGGTTGAAGACCTTGATGGATGAGGTGCCGGAGCCCCTGCGCAAGGAGGTGTTCCGGCGCCTGCCTCCCTATCACCGGAGCCTGTTTCCGGGGCGGCGGGTGGAAGCGGCGGACCCGTTGTCTCCCCCCGCGTTGGCCGTGCTCGCGGAGCGCTTGATTCGAGAAGCCACGCGCTGACGCCCTGCCGGGGGCCGTCGTCACTGGATGCGAAGGACCTCACGGGCGAGCCCTGGCTGGCGCCGTGCGTGGGGCTGTGTTGCCGAAGGTCTGTCGGGTCGGAGCTTTCGATGAATCATGACACCGTGCCATCCATCACCCTCGAGGTGGCCCCGTTGCGTCGGTTGGGGATGCGTCGGCTGAGTCGTGCGCACCTCATGCTCATGGAGCGGCCACGGGTGGGCGAACTCGGGCGCGCGGCGTTGAAGTCGGTCTGCGAGGCGCTGGGGCGTGAGCTGGGGACTCCCGTGCATGCGGAGGCGCGGTTGCTGGACGCGGTGGTCTCGCCCAGGGGGGGACTGGCGTCGCCCGCCATCTTCGCGGTGTTCGAGCTGTCGGCGGTCGGCGGCATGGCGGTGCTGGAGCTCGACCCGGCTGGGGTTGTCGCGGGCCTGGAGCGGATCGCTGGCGCGGGGGCGCGCCCTGGCGTGATGACGGAGCTCACCCGCCTGGAGGACGCGACGCTCGGATACCTGATGCTCGTGGGGCTCGCGGCGCTGCGTTCCCAGGCGGAGCTGCACGCGTTGCTGTCGCCTCGGCTCGTCAGCGTGACGATGAAGACGGAGGAGGTCCTGGCGCGGCTTCAGGGCCGGCAGGTGCTGGCGGCGGTGGAGCTGTCGCTGGCGGTGGGGCCTGTGCGCGCGGGAGGGCGGCTGCTGGTGCCCATCCACGTCCTCCAGACGGTGTTCCAGGGATTCGCCGTCGAGCGCCCGTCGGGGCGCGCTCCGGAGGTGCTCGCCGCGACGCTGGCGCTGCGCGCCTTCATGGGGCGCACGGGCCTGTCGGACGCGGCGTTGGAGTCGCTCTCGGAAGGGGACGTCGTGTTGCTGGAGGGGATGCGCCAGGAGGGGATGGGCTTCCTGGGCGCGGGGCGCCTGGTGGCGCGGGGCTTCGAGCTGCAGGGGGAGTTCCTCGCGGAGGGTTTCTCGCTGACGCGCGCGAGGACGCGCGCGCTTTCACAGGGGTCGGACATGGTGTCGACGAACGAAGGACTCGCGGAGATGCCTCCGCTTCCGGTGGACGTGGAGGTGGAGTTGACGCGGGTGATGGTGCCGTTGTCCGAGCTGGCGTCGTTGAAGCCGGGCTCGTTGTTGCCGCTGCACATGAACGCCGTGCAGCCGGTGTTGCTGCGGGTGGGGGAGCGCGCGGTGGCCCGCGCCGAGCTGGTGGAAATCGAGGGCGAGGTCGGGGCCCGCATCCTGGCCCTGCTGCCATGAGGGGGCGGATGACGGACCTGTCTGGCCGTGTCTCCCCGCGCGCTCGATTGTTGGGGGCGGGAGCGCTCCTCGTCGGGCTGTCGGCCCTGGGGCCGCTGGGGGGGATGTCCGGAGTGATGGTCGCGCGGGTGGTGCTCGCGCTGGTGATGGTGGTCGGCGTGGGTGGGTGGTGGCTGCGCCGTGGCGCGGCGCGGACGCGGGTTCCGGTGGCCGAGCGGATGAAGGTCGTCTGCCGGGATGGGCTGTCGCCCCGGTGTGGCGTGGCGCTGGTGGAGGCGGAGGGCAGGAGCTTCCTGGTCACCTTCGGGGATTCGTTCGCGGCGGTCCATGCATTGGAGCCACGTGAGGAGGTGGCGCCGGTGGTGGTGGCCCAGGCGCGCCGGCCCCGACCGAGGTGGCGGATGCCACACGTGCCAGGCAGGGGGCGGTCATGACGCGTGCGTGGGGAGGGTGCATCGGGCTGCTCGCGCCGGCGGTCGCCGGAGCGGCCGAGGGCCCGTTGTCGAAGATGTCCTACGCGGGCAGCCCCCTGTCGATGATGGGGATGCTGGCGGTGATGTCCCTGCTGCCGTTCGCGGTGTTGATGCTGACGAGCTTCTCGAAGATGGCGGTCGTCCTGTCCCTGGCCCGGTCGGCCATGGGGACCCAACAGGCGCCTCCGACGCTGGTGTTGACGGGGCTCGCGGCGGTCCTGACGGGACACGTGATGGCCCCGGTGATGGAGCGGATGTACGACGAGGCCCTGCTGGCCTACGAGGTGTTGGAGACGGGCTCGGGTGCCCAGATGCTCTCCGCGGGGGCGCGGGTCGCGGAACCGCTGCGGGAGTTCCTGGTGAAGCACGGGAGCATCGAGGAGCGGGAGCGCTTCGTGGACCTGGCTCGCGAGCTGCGTCCTCCCGAGGAGATGGAGGAGGTGGCGGAGACGGACCTCTTCGTGGTCATCCCCGCCTTCGTCGTCACCGAGCTGAAGGAGGCCTTCCAGATTGGCTTCCTCGTCTTCCTCCCGTTCCTGGTGCTCGACATGGTCATCGCGAACGTGCTGCTCGCGTTGGGGATGCAGACGTTGTCGCCGAGCCAGGTGAGCCTCCCCTTCAAGATCCTGCTCTTCGTCGCGGTGGATGGGTGGTCGCTGCTCGCGCGGGGACTCATCCTGGGTTACCGGTGACGGCATGACCCAGGACCTGTTGCTGTCCCTGGGCCGCGAGGCGCTGTTGCTGATGGTGCTGGCCTCGTTGCCGCCTATCGGCGCGAGCCTGCTGGTGGGCTTCCTGTCGAGTCTCTTCCAGGCGACGACGCAACTCCAGGAGAGCACGTTGTCGGTGGTGCCGAAGCTCGTCGCCGCGGTGGTGGCGCTGGTGCTGTCGGGACCGTGGATCGCCGCCCAGCTCACCCGGTTCACCCATCAGGTGTTGATGCTCATCGCCGAGGTGTCCGCATGAGCGTCGAATGGCTCGAGGCGTTGGGGCCACGCATCCTCGCGGTGGCGCTGTGCGCGACGCGGCTCCTGCCCGTGGCCTTCCTGTGTCCGCTGTTGGGAGGGCAGGCCACGCCCACGACGGTGAGATTGGGGCTCGTGTTGGCCCTCTCGCTGTTCCTTCATGTCGAGGCCGGCGTCGAGCTGCCGGCCCCGGTGGAGTCCCTCCTGGTCCTGGGCGGGCTGCTGGGGCGGGAGCTGCTCTACGGGGTGTCGATGGGGATGATCGCCGCGCTCCCGTTCGACGCGGCCCGGATGGGGGGCCGCTTCATCGACCTCTTCCGGGGCACCTCGGCGGAGGCGAGCCTGCCCGTGGCGGGGAGCAGGGAGTCGGCGACGGGGGATGGTCTCCATCAGCTCCTCGTCGCGCTGGTGGTCTCGGGGCCGTTGTTCCCGCTGGTCATCGGCGGGCTGGTTCGCGGGTTCGGGGTGGTGCGGCTCGGCGCGTTCGTGCCCACGGAAGCGGCGGCGTTGCATGTCGTCATGCTCGCGGGTGGCGCCGTGGCCACCGGGCTGGCCCTGGGCGCACCGGTGGCCGCCGCCACGCTGGCGGTGGATTGCTTCCTGGGCATGGCGTCGCGCGCGGCGCCCCAGATGGGCCTCCATGAACTGGGGGCGCCGTCGAGAATCATGGGAGGGGGCGTGGTGCTCTGGCTGGGCGTGGGGTGGCTGTGTGAGCGGCTCTTGGTGGAGGTGTCGTCCACCGAGGGCGCGCTCGCCCTGCTCGGGACGATGGGGCGATGAGCGGCGAGAAGACAGAGCAGCCGTCGCCCAAGCGACTGCGCGAGGCGCGTCGGAAGGGGCGGATTCCGCGGAGCCGGTTGCTGTCCTCCAGCGTCGTCACCCTGGGCGGGGTGCTCGGGTTCCTCTCCGGAGCGCCGTCGAGCCTCGCGAGCCTCCAGGAGTGGACGGCGCGGCTGTTCCTCGAACAGCGCATGGACGGGGCCTGGGAGGAAGCTGGTTGGCTCTGGTTGCGGCTGTGTGGTCCCGGGCTCGGCGGGGCGCTGGTGGCCTCGATGCTGGTCTCGGTCGCCACGGTGGGCTTCGAGTCGAGCCCCACCCACGTGTTGCCGAAGCTCGAGCGCATCAATCCCCTGGCGGGCGCGAAGCGGTTGTTCAGCCTGCGCTCCCTGCGGGAGCTGGCCACGGCGCTCGCGGTGGTGGCCGTGGTCGCGCTGCTCGCATGGCGCGAAGTGGAGGCGTTGGGGGCCGAGGTCCTGCGAGCGTCCTGGCTGGAAGGGGCGCGGGGACTTCCCCGGTTGTTGGAGCCGCTGGAGGCACTCGCCGTCCGGACCGCCTGGGTGCTGTTCGTGCTCGGCGTCGTCGACTACGTGCTCGCCCGCCGTCGCCACGTGCGCGAGCTCATGATGACGCGCGAGGAGCTGAAGCGGGAGTTCCGGGAGAGCGAGGGGGACCCGCGTCACAAGGGGCAGCGACGGGCCTTGCACCGCCAATTGGCGCAGGGCGGTCCGGCACGAGGGGTGCAGAAGGCCACTGCCGTGGTCGTCAATCCCACGCACATCGCGGTCGCGCTCCGCTACGACGCCGGGGAGTGTGAGGCGCCCTATCTCGTGGCCAAGGCTCGGGAGGACGAGGCGCTGGCGCTTCGAGAAGAGGCGCGTCGGCTGGGGGTGCCCGTCGTCCGGGACATCCCCCTGGCGCGCAGCCTCGTCCACTACGACGTCGGCGAGCCCATCCCCGAGGAACTCTATCAGGCGGCGGCCGTCGTCCTCCGCACGGCGATGGAGACGCGGGACGCGGACGACCATCCACGGAGACAGACGTGACGCACGCGTTGAGGCGGATGTTGTCGAGGGCCCGGAACTCGGCGGATGTGGTGCTCGCGGTGGCGATGGCCGCCGTGCTGGGGGCGCTCATCATCCCCTTGCCGGCGTGGCTGTTGGACGCGGGGTTGGCGGTGAACCTGGCGGCGGCGGTGGCGCTGCTGGTGGCCGCGCTGCGCGCGAAGGACGCGCTCCAGGTGACGTCCTTCCCCACGCTGTTGTTGTTCACCACGCTGTTCCGGTTGTCGCTCAACGTGTCGTCGACGCGGCTGGCCCTGGCGGAGGGACACGCGGGAGAGGTCATCCAGGCGTTCGGTGAGTTCGTGGTCCGGGGGGACTACGTGGTGGGCGCGGTGGTGTTCGCCATCCTCACGCTCGTGCAGTTGCTGGTGGTGACGAAGGGGGCCGAGCGGGTCGCGGAGGTCTCCGCCCGTTTCACCCTGGACGCGATGCCGGGCAAGCAGATGTCCATCGACGCGGACCTGCGCGCGGGCGCCATCGACCAGGCCCAGGCCCGCCGCCGCCGCAGGGACCTGGAGCGTGAGTCCCAGATGTTCGGGGCCATGGATGGCGCGATGAAGTTCGTGAAGGGGGACGTCATCGCGGGCCTCGTCATCGTCGCCGTCAACCTGCTGGGCGGCTCGCTCATCGGCGTGGTGCAGGGCGGCATGTCGTTGTCGGAGGCCGCGTCGACCTTCGCGCTCATCGCGATTGGTGACGGGCTGGTCTCCCAGGTGCCCTCGCTGTGCATCGCGGTGGCGGCCGGGCTCGTCGTCACGCGGGTGTCCGCGGAGAAGGAGGATGTGTCGCTCGGCGCGGAGATTGGCGGACAATTCTTCGGAGAGGCCCGGACGCTCTGGGTGGTCGCGGGGCTCTGCGCGGCGCTGGCCCTCATGCCGGGCATGCCACACGTGACGTTCCTCGTGCTCGCGGCCGGGCTGGGGGGCCTGGGGTACGCGCTGACGGGAGGCACCGTGGCGGGGGCCGAGTCGGAGCCGGGAGGGGCGCGGCCACCTGCCTCGGAAGGAGCGGGGAAGGAAGGGGCGCCGCCAGACAGCGCGGCCGCCGCGGTGGGCGTGTCGCCGCTCACGCTGGACCTCGCCCCGGACCTGACGGCGCTGGCCCAGGAGGATGGAGGCGCCTTCGTCCACAAGACGTTGAACGCGGTTCGCGACGAGCTGTTCTTCGAGCTCGGGGTTCGTGTCCCCGGGGTCCGCGTGAGGACCCATGCCGCCTATCTGTCGGCGGGGGAGTACCGCATCCTGGTGGACGAGGTCCCGGCGGGAGGAGGACGGCTCCTGGCAGGCGCGCTCTATGCCCTGGCTCCACCGGAGGAGCTCGCCTTCCTCCAGGTGAAGGCCGAGCCCGCGGTGGAGCCCATGACGGGGCGGGCCATCAGCCGCGTCTTCGAATCAGGCCGGGCCGCGTTGGAGCTGGCGCAGGTCCAGGTCCTGCGTGCCGGGGAGTTGCTCGCTGACCACCTGCGAGGCGTGCTGCGGCTGCGCGCGGCCGAACTGCTGGGCCTCCAGGACGTGCAGGGGTTGCTCGAGGGGTTGGAGGCCCGGAGCCCGGCGCTCGTGAAGGAGGCGCTCCAGAAGGTGCCGCTGCCGCTGCTGACGGATGTCCTGCGCAGGCTGCTCCAGGAGGGCGTCAGCATCCGCGACATGCGGGCCATCCTGGAGGCGCTCGTCGCGCCCACCACCGAGGGGGACGCCGCCGCGCTCGCGGAGCGCTGCCGGCAGGCCCTGCGGCGCTACCTCAGCCACAAGTTCGCTCCGAGCGGGCCGCTCTACGCGTACCTCGTGGACCCGGAGGTGGAGGAGGTGCTGCGGAGCGCGGGGCCACGAGGCGCCGCTCCGGATCCGACGCGGGTGGCGGAGATCCTCGAGGGCGTCAGACAGGTGGCCTCGGGAGGGCGCGCCGTCCTGCTCACCGCTCCCGACGTCCGACGCTCGCTGCGCAAGCTCTGCGAGGGCGCGTTCCCGGACGTGGCCGTGCTCACCTATGGGGAGCTGGAGGGCGGGCTGCAGGTCCGTCCCATCGGGCGGCTGTCCCCGGTATCCGTGGGACACGGCGCCTGAACGCGGCGAGGAGAGGGACTCAGAGCCCCGTGCCGGTGCTGCCCGGGCTCTTGCTCTCCGGGGAGCCCGGCAGCTCGCTCTGGGCCTGTTGCGGGGCAGGGCGGTTGACGCGGTCGCGCAGCTCCTTGCCGGTGCGGAACAGCAGGCCCCGCTTGGGCTTCACCGGGATGACGTCTCCCGTCTTGGGGTTGCGGCCCTGGTAGCCCTGGTAGTGCTTGACGTGGAAGGCACCGAGACCGCGGATCTCGATGTTCTCGCCGCGACAGAGGGCATCCTTCATCGACTCGAAGATCGTCTCGATGGTGGCCTCAGCCTGCTTCTGCGTCACGCCCCGCTTGGCCACGAGGATGTTGATCAGATCGGACTTGAGCATCGGACGCTCCCGCAAACCCGGTGACCCCTTCGCAACAGGGCACTCTGGCCCGTGGTCGAATCCGGAAAACATAACAGAACGCATCGACACTGCAAGCGTGGTGGGCTCCCAACCACCTAGAAACTTTACGGATTTCCGCTGGCCGCCACCTTGGGGGCCTCCGAGGGAGGGAGCCCGGCCAGCTCCGGACGCAGGGTCGAGACGAGGTCCGTCCAGCGGGTGCGGCGCAGGCGTTCGACGCCGAGGCAGTCCGCCTCCTGGAGGATGCGCTCCACCTGCTCGAAGCCCGCGGCCTTGGGCCCCTCCCAGGAGTCGCCGCCGGTGATCATCACCCCGTGCACGGCGAGCGAGGTGTCCGCGAGGGTGAGCGAGGCCGGGTCCCGGGCGGGGCGCAGCCCGCCTCGTCGCAGGCGCTCCAGGAGGCCCGCGTCGACCATGCGGTCGACGACCTCGTGGACGAGCGACTCGGGGACCCGCAGCCGGGTCGCAAGCTCCCGGGGCGTGGGGGCCTGTCCCCCGTCGACCCAGGTCAGCGTCGTCTCCTGGGCGATGCGGGATGCGACCAGCTCATGGGCGCGCGGGTGGGTGCCGAAGGCGAAGAGCGAGTCGCGGAACGCGGTGTGCTCCACGGCGTAGGAGAGGCGGGCGCCGAACAGGAGCAGCAGCCAGCTGACGTACACCCACGCGAGGAAGAGCGGCAGGGCGCTCAGCGAGGCGTAGAGCAGGTTGTAGCGGAAGCTGCGCGCGGCGAATTCGGCGTAGAGGGACTTGGCGGCCATCCACCCGAGGCCCGCGACGAGACCGCCCGCGAGGGCCGAGCGTACGCGGACGTGCGCGTAGGGGGTCCAGTAGTACAGCAACGTCAGGCCCACCACGGCGATGAGGCTGGTGCCGAGCGCGATGAAGATGCCGGGGTAGGGCAGGCTCTGGAGCACGCCCCGGACCGCGCGGGTCCCCGTGAAGGATGCGGCCAGGAACACGGGGCCGAGCAGGAGCAGCCCCGCGTAGATGAGCAGGCGGATGCCCCAGGGGCGCTGGCGCCGGATGCCCCACAGCTCGTTCACCGCGCCGTCGATGTGGCGCAGCAGGGAGCCCGCCGACAGGAGGATGGCCAGGAAGCCCACGCTGCCGATGGCGACGGAGCTGCTCTGTTCCAGCAGGCGGTTGAGGATGGCGGCGGACTTCTCCTGCACGCCGGGGGCGAGCACCTCGCGGACGACCGCGCGCAGCCGCTCCTCGAAGCGCTCCTGGTGGAAGGCGTTCAGCAGCACCAGGCCGACCGTCAGCAGCGGCACCAGCGAGAACATGCTGATGTAGGTCAGCGCCGCGGCACGCAGGCGGAGGTTGTCCCCCCGGAACCCCTGCGTCACCGTGCGCGCCGCGAGCAGCGTATCCGTCGCGAACCGACCGACCGGCGTGCCCTCCAGTGGAGACCACAGGCGCAGGACCCACGCCCAGGCGCGCTCCTGGATGGCCCGGAGCCATGAACGCGGGAAGGGAGCCAACCTCACGGGCTCCCTGGCCTGAGGGCCATGGCCCGGCGTGCGACACGCGGACGGGGGCGCGACGATGGCGCCGGACGGGTGGGTGGGTGGGAAGTCATCCGGGGTGTGGCCCACAAGGCTAGCCAAACCGAGGTGGGGAGGGCCAGCCCACCCTGGCGGCCCGCAAGCGACACCCGCGGACACCCGCCCACCCGACGGGGGAATTCGCAGGGGGCTTTGAGACACGCGCCTCGTGGAGGGCACACGCTTCGTAGGACAGCCCTGGCCCACCGCCGCGTGGCCCGCGAAACGACGCAGGGGCGCTCCGACGGGAGAGTCTTCTTCAAGGTGGACTCTCGACGCTCATTCCGTGGCGCCCTTGCCCGGAGAGCGGACTTCGCCCACCGTCGTGCAGCCCTCGAAACGACGAAGGGCGCTCGACCTCGGCGCCCCTCGTCACTTCACGTGTTCTCGAGGGCGGTGCCAGGAAGCACCGCCCGGGAGGAAGTCTCAGGCCGTGCCGCCACCCGAGGACTCCGAGCCACCGCCCTGGGACGAGCCCGAAGAGGTCGCGGGAGGCGTCGCGCCGCCAGCGGACTCTCCACCCGACTGGCCGCCACGCTCGCCCTGCTGACCGCCGCGCTCGCCCCGCTCACCGCCCTGCTGACCGCCGCGCTCGCCCCGCTCACCGCCCTGCTGACCGCCGCGCTCGCCCCGCTCGCCGCCTTGCTCGCTCGGACGGCCACCGCGCTCTCCACGACGGTCGCCCCGCTCGTGCCGCTCGCCGCGCTCACCACCGCCGCCACGCTCGCCACCACCGCGCTCGCCACGTTCACCGCCGCCGCGCTCACCACCGCGCTCACCGCCGCCGCGCTCGCCTCCACCGCGCTCGCCGCGTTCACCACCGCCGCGCTCGCCACCGCGCTCGCCCCGGGGCCGGTCTCCGCCCCTGTCGCCACCGCCGCGTCGACCATCGCGGCGGTCGTCACGCCGCTCACCACGGTCGCGGTCCCTGCCACCCCGGTCACCGCCGCCGCGCCGACCCTGCTCCTGGCGCCCGTAGCCGCCGCTGTCCGGCTTGCGCTGCTGCATGGCCAGCTCGCCGTCTCCGGAGCCCGGGGACGAGGCCACCTTGTGCTCGGGGCCCGTCGCCGAGCGCCCGTAGATGTCGTACTGCTCGCGGTGGTAGTTCTGCTGCGCCTTGACCTGGATGGACTTGTTGTACCGGTCCATCAGGTGCCGCAGCTCGTTGCGCTCCTCGCCCTGGAGCAGGCGCGCCACCTCCGCGTTGCAGTTGATGACCAGCGTGGAGTCCTTGTAGCCGGGCGCCTCGCGGCGAATCTCACGGAAGATTTCGTACGCCACCGTCGTGGCCGTCTTCACGAAGCCGTTGCCGTCGCAGTACGGGCAGTCCTCGTGCAGCACCCGGCCAATGGACTCGCGCACGCGCTTGCGCGTCATCTCCACGAGGCCCAGCTCGGAGATGCGCAGCACGTTCGTCTTCGCCTTGTCGCGGCCCAGCGCCTCCTGGAGCGCCTTGAAGACCTTGTCCCGGTTCTGCGCCTTCTCCATGTCGATGAAGTCGCAGATGATGATGCCGCCGATGTTGCGCAGCCGCAGCTGGTAGACGATCTCCTTGGCCGCCTCGACGTTGATCTTGGTGATGGTCTCCTCGAGGCTCTTCTTGCCGACGTAGCGCCCCGAGTTGACGTCGATGGCCGTGAGGGCCTCGGCCTGGTCGATGATGAGGTAGCCGCCGCTCTTCAGCCACACCTTGCGCTGGGTGGCGCGCTGCAGCTCCTGCTCGATGCCGTACGCGTCGAAGACGGTGTCGTCGCCCTCGTGCAGCGCCACGCGGTCCCTCAGCGCCGGGTCCTGCGCGGTGACGAAGCCGAGGATGCGCTCGTACTCCTCCCGGTCGTCGACGACGAGCTTCTCCACGTCGTGCGCGAACAGGTCGCGCGTCGCGCGCAGGATGAGGTCCAGGTCCGGATGCAAGAGGCCCGGGCCGCCCCGCTTCTCGTTCTTGCGGACGACCTGGTTCCACACCTCGATGAGGAACCGGATGTCGCTCTCCAGCTTCTCCTGCGGCACGTTCTCCGCCACCGTGCGCACGATGAAGCCCGTCCCGGGCGGACGCAGCCGGTCCACGATTTCACGCAGCCGCCGGCGCTCCTTCTCGTTGGAGATGCGGCGGCTGATGCCCACGTGGTCCACCGTGGGCATGAACACCAGCTGACGACCCGGAATCGAGATGTGCGAGGTGAGGCGCGCGCCCTTGGTGCCGATGGGGTCCTTGGAAATCTGGACCACCACCTCCTGGCCCACCTTCAACAGGTCCTCGATCTTGTCCGTCCGGCGCGGCTTGGCTTTCTCCTCCTCGCCCTTGCCACGGCGCTTCTCTTCCTTGTGCCGACCCTTGTCCTTCTCCCGGCCCTCGCGGTTGCGCGGCTCACGGGCCTCGCGAGCCTCGCGCGGGGCGCGGCGCTCGCCGGAGACCTCCGCAGGCCGGGCGGCCACGGCTGGCGCGCCCTCGCCCTGGGGCGCGGGGATGAGCTCGCTCAACGCCGAGGCCGCGTGCGGAGGCGGTTCGGGAGGCAGCATCACCATCGCCATCGTCGCGGCCTCCTCCGACACGGGGGCCTCGCCCGCGGCGCCCTCCGTCACGGTGGTCACCGTCGCCTCCAGCACCGCGACGGCCACGGGGGCCGCCTCCGGCGCGGGGGCGCCTGCCTCGGGGGCCGCGACCGCGTCGGGGCTTCCCTGCGAGGGAGCCTCGGCGCCCGCCTCGTCCGGCGCCACCGCCGGCGCGTTGGCAGCCATCTCCACCAGCGTGTCGTGGGGCAGGGACTCGGCGCGCGCGGCGGCCTCGGCCGACAGCTCCTCCGCCTCCACCTCCGCCTCGGTCGGGTGCCCGTGGTCGTGCGCGGCCATCTCCGCGGCCTCGACCTCCGACTCGGAGGGCACGTCCGGGGCGTCCTCGTGCTCGCCCTCGGTCAGCTCGAACTGCGCGCGCGCGAAGTCCGGGTCGTAGACCACGTCGCTGACGTAGAGGAACGCGGCCTTCTCCAGGCCGATGTCCACGAAGGCCGCCTGCATGCCCGGGAGCACCCGGACGACGCGACCCTTGTAGATGTTTCCGACGACGCCCTTGTCCTTCTTACGCTCGAGATAGAACTCCGCGATGTGCCCGTTCTCGACGAGCGCCACGCGCGTCTCGCGCCCCGCGGCGTTGATGACCAGGATGCTGCTCATGGACGAATCCTGCACGCGCGCGCGGTAGGGCGGACCTCACCGGACGGGAGGCGGCAAGACGCCGCGCCTCCGAGCACGCTGCGATGGGAGAGGCGGCCTCCGGCGGTCCTCCAGCCAGGACGGCCGCCCCGGACGCAGGTCCAGGTGCGGCTCGAAACGCGCTGTCGAGGGCCAAGGGGACCACCGCCTGCTCCTCCGAGTTCACTCGCTCCGCTTTGCCACCGGCACCCTGCCGGGCGGAGCCTTGTCTTCCAAAACGCGTTCGAGCCCCTCCACCACGCGCGTGCCGCCCGCTCCTTCCTTCCTCACCCGGTCGGTGCCCTTCAGTGGGTCACCTTGGGGGGGCGACATGGAGCCCCGGCGCAGCCGACGCGCCCGGAGAAACCGGGAACGCAACCCGTCAAAAATTCACGACTGGGCGTGACCTTCGCCAATGCGGAGCGTCACACAAGCGCCCAGAAACTCGGGGAGTTTTTCACGCCCCCGCCACACGTGTAAAGCCGAGAAACGGCATCCATCCACTGTCGGGCAGATGGTGGGGGGCGACCCAGGCGGTCCTATGCCTGGGCGGGGGCCTGCTTGCGACCCTCGGGCTTGTCCAGCCGGCCCCGGGGCCGGCGCACCAGCCGCAGGCCGGTCCACGTCTCGTCGATGAGGCAGATCTTGTTGTCGACCAGGCCGATGTCGAGCGCCGCCTGGCGCACGAAGTCCTCGGAGAGGCTCGTCTTGATGCCCTCGCCGCCGGGCCAGCACACCCAGATGCCGCCGGTGAGCGCCATGGCGCGCGCCAGCGCGGGCAGCCGCTGCACCAGCTCCTGGGCGTCGTGGGAGAAGAAGAGGATGACGTCCAGGCCCGTCTGGGCGGTGATGAGGAACTCCACGCCGTCCGGCAGGGGGTTGAGCTTCTGGACGAATCCGCGCGGCGGGTTGATGACGGATACCTTGGACCCGGCCCGGATGCCCAGCATGGCCGGCAGCGAGGCCAGCGCGTAGGGCGTCATGATGTGCGCTCCACGATGAAGTGACTGAACTCGCCGGTGGCCTCGCCGTCCGTGCGCCCGACGCCGTCGACGCGCGCCTGGGCTGGACCGCGATGACACCAGCCGATGAACTCTTCCAGCTTCTGCGCCTCGCCTTCCACCACCGCCTCCACCGAGCCGTCCGAGCGGTTGCGCACCCAGCCGGTCAGCCCCAGCCGGGATGCCTCGACGCGGGCGCTCTCCCGGAAGAAGACGCCCTGGACCTTGCCCTGGATGCGCAGCGTCACCCGCCGCGCGCCGTTGATGGAACCCACGCTTCACCCTCGGGCGTCGGTCTGCAAGAGCTGCACGAACGCCTCCTCATCCAGGATTCTTACCCCGAGTTCCTGGGCCTTCTTCAGCTTGCTGCCGGCATCCTCGCCGGCCACGACGAAATCGGTCTTGCGCGAGACACTTCCCGCCACCTTCCCGCCCCGACGCTCCACCTCCTCCTTCGCCTGTTCCCGAGTCATACCCGTCATCGAGCCGGTGAGCACCACCGTCTTTCCGACGAACGGCCCGTTCGTGCTGACCTGGGGGGGGGCGGGGGAGACGCCCGCGCGCAGCAGCGCCTCGATGGCGTCGCGGTTCTGCGGCTCCTGGAAGAAGGCGTGGATGACCTGCGCCATGACGGGGCCCACGTCCTTGACCCGGGTGATGTCCTCCAGCGACGCGGTGAACAGCTGCCGCACGTCCGGGAAGGCCTCCGCCAACGCCTTGGCGGTGGCGTCCCCCACGTGGCGGATGCCCAGCGAGTACAGGAAGCGCCGCTGCGTGGTCTGCTTGGAGCGGTCCACGGAGGCCAGCAGGTTCTCCGCGCTCTTGTCCCCCATGCGCTCGAGCTTCAACAGGCGCGCCTTGGTGAGCGCGTACAGGTCCGCGAACGTCTTCACCTCGCCGGTGGCGACCAGCTGCGCGGCGAGCTTGTCGCCCAGCCCCTCGATGTCCATGGCGATGCGGCTGGCGAAGTGGCGGATCTTCTCCACCAGCTGCGCGGGGCAGGACGCGCCCGTGCACCGGATGATGGCGCCGTCCTCGTCCTTCACCGCCGCCGCGCCGCACACCGGGCAGTGCTGGGGGAACTCGAAGGGCCGCGAGTCCGCGGGGCGCTTGGACAGCACGGTGGAGACGATTTCGGGAATCACGTCGCCGGCGCGGCGCACGAAGACGGTGTCGCCCTTGCGCACGTCCTTGCGGCGCAGCTCGTCCTCGTTGTGCAGCGTGGCGCGCGCCACCGTGACGCCGCCCACCTTCACCGGCTTGAGGTGCGCCACCGGCGTCAGCGCCCCGGTGCGGCCCACCTGGATGCCGATGTCGAGCACCTCCGTGGACTCCTCCTCCGGCGGGAACTTGTACGCCACCGCCCAGCGCGGGCTCTTGGACACCTGGCCCAGCCGGCGGCGCTGGTCCTCGTCGTCCACCTTCACCACCATGCCGTCCACCTCGAAGGGCAGCTCGTGGCGGCCCTTCAAGGAGGCGTCATGGGCCTGGCGCACGCCGTCCAGCCCCTGCGCGCGCACGTAGCGGTTGATGGGCAGGCCCAGCGCCTTCAGGTACTCCAGCTTCTCGACGTGCGACTTGAAGGCGGGCACGCCCTCGGAGGGGACGCATTCGTAGAGGTAGACGGAGAGCGGACGCGCGGCGGTCTCCTTCGGGTCCAGCTGGCGCAGGCTGCCGGCCGCCGCGTTGCGCGGGTTGGCGAAGAGCGGCTCGCCCTCCTCCTCGCGCTTCTCGTTGAGCTTCTGGAAGTCCACCTTGCGGATGAAGACCTCGCCGCGCACCTCCAGCACCGCGGGCACCTTCACCCCGTCCTGCGGGAACAGCTCCATGGGCAGGCTGCGGATGGTGCGCAGGTTGCCGGTGACGTCCTCGCCCGTGGTGCCGTCGCCGCGCGTGGCGCCCTGGACGAAGCGGCCCTGCTCGTAGCGCAGGGCGATGGCGAGCCCGTCCAGCTTGGGCTCGCAGACGTACGTGATGGCCGCCGTGCCCAGCATCTTGCGGATGCGCTCGTCGAACTCCACGAGGCCCTCGTCCTCGAAGATGTTCGCCAGCGACAGCATGGGCACGCGGTGGACGACCTCGCCGAACTCGTCCGCCGCCTTGCCGCCCACGCGCTGGGTGGGCGAGTCCGGCGTCCGCAGGGACGGGTGCGCGTCCTCGAGCGCCTGCAGCTCGCGCATCAGCGTGTCGTATTGCGCGTCGCTGATCTCCGGCGAGTCGAGGACGTAGTAGCGGTGGTTGTGGTGGGCCAGCTCACGGCGGAGCTCGCGGGCTCGGGCTTCGGCGGTCTTGAAGTCGTCCACGGTTGGCGGTCCTTACCCCAAATCGCGGCGCGCGAGGGCGCATCCGGTGCCGCGCAATCTAGAGCGTCCCCCCGACACCGCGTCACCACCTCCCGCGGGACGCGGATTCCCGGTGCGGGTGGTTGTCCTGGCAGGTGGGACGGCGCGGTGCGTTCCGCGCGGACGGGACGCCGGGGGTGGGGTGGGCCGGCGCGCGTCGGAGCGGGGAGCCGCCGGGTCGGGTGACGGGACGGGGAAGGGGGCCGGGGCGAGGGTGCCCGGACGCCCCACCCGCGAGGTCCTGGCGGGAATGGAAATGTCCGGTCCGCGCTTCGTGTTGCTCAGCGGGAAGAGAGCGCGGCGGACGCCCCAAGATGCCTTGACAGGCCTGGAGGGGGTCAATAACGTCCTCGCGCGGTTCACTGGCGCAGGTAGTTCGACGGCGCCATCTCTTCCCCAAATATCGGCCCGCGCCCGCGCAGTCCCGTCCAGGGATTCCGGTAAGGGTCGTCCTCATGGAAGGTGCTTCCGAGGGCCGCGCGGACATCTCCCGCCAATCCACCGTCCGAGTCCTCGGGCACTTCACCCTCCCCAAGCGTTCCAGACATGCGCAAAGCCCGTACTTCGAGAGAGAAGGCCGCCGACGTCGCCGCACCCGTCGAGGCCGACGACAAGCCCCGTCGCAAGCGCGCGGCGGCGAAGACCACCGACAGGGAAGAGGAGAAGCCCACCCGCACCCGCCGCGCCCGCCGCGACGAGGACACTCCCGCGGAGGAGGCGGAGTCCGCGGAGGTGAGCGCCGAGGCGCCGCGTCCGGTGCTCACGCCCATCTCCCGCCCGGTGCGAGACGACGACCTCCAGGAGGCCCGTATCTCCGGCGGGGACGAGCAGCCCGCCGCCTCCCTGCCCCCCGCGCCGGAGGCGCCCGAGTCCCCCGCCATCACCGAGGTTCCCCGCGGCGACGGCGCGCCCATGCAGGTCATCAAGCTCAATGACCTGAAGCGGATGAAGATCACCGACCTGGCGAAGATGGCCCACGACGTGGGCATCGAGGGGTACCAGGGCCTGAAGAAGCAGGACCTCATCTTCGCGCTGCTGGGCGGCATCGCCGACAAGCGCTTCGAGGTCCACGCCGAGGGCGTGATGGAGCTGCTCAGCGACGGCTTCGGCTTCCTGCGCAGCGCGGACAGCGACTACCAGCCCAGCCCCGACGACATCTACGTCTCCCCGTCGCAGGTGCGCCGCTTCAACCTGCGGCCCGGCGACACGGTGACGGGCCCCATCCGCCAGCCCCGCGAGGGCGAGCGCTTCTTCGCGCTGCAGAAGGTGGACAAGGTCAACTTCGCGGACCCCATGTCGGACGCGGCGCGCGAGCGCATCCTGTTCGACAACCTCACGCCGCTGTATCCGACGCGCAAGCTCAAGCTGGAGCACGAGTCGTCGGAGATGACCACGCGCATCATCGACATGTTCTGCCCCATCGGCCTGGGCCAGCGCTGCCTCATCGTGGCGCCTCCCAAGGCCGGCAAGACGGTGCTCCTGCAGAACATCGCGCACGCCATCAGCCGCAACCACCCGGACGTCTACCTCATCGTGCTGCTGGTGGACGAGCGCCCGGAGGAAGTGACGGACATGGAGCGCAGCGTGCGCGGCGAGGTGGTCTCCTCCACCTTCGACGAGCCCGCCACGCGCCACGTGCAGGTGGCGGAGATGGTCATCGACAAGGCCAAGCGCCTGGTCGAACAGAAGTACGACGTCTGCATCCTGCTGGACTCCATCACCCGTCTGGCGCGCGCCTACAACACGGTGGTGCCCGCCTCTGGCAAGATTCTGTCCGGCGGCGTGGACGCCAACGCGCTGCACAAGCCCAAGCGCTTCTTCGGCGCCGCGCGCAACATCGAGGAGGGCGGCTCGCTGACCATCATCGGCACGGCGCTCATCGACACCGGCAGCCGCATGGACGAGGTCATCTTCGAGGAGTTCAAGGGCACCGGTAACTCGGAAATCGTCCTCGACCGCAAGCTGATGGAGAAGCGCATCTTCCCGACGCTGGACATCAACAAGTCCGGCACGCGCAAGGAGGAGCTGCTCCTGTCGCCCGCGGACCTGGTGCGCATCACCGCGCTGCGCCAGGTGCTCCACCCGTTCACGCCCATCGACGCCATGGAATTTGTGCTCAAGCACATGCGTCCGACGGCGTCGAACGCCGACTTCCTCGGCTCCATGAACCGGTAACCCCGGAGAAGGAGGGCCCATGTGCCGCCCCGTGCTCGTCCGCCTGCTCACCCTCGTCATGGGGGTGACACTCGGAGCCCTGGCGGGATGTGACGTGGGCTCGCTGGGGCCGGTGGGGGATTCGCCACCGGTCCTCTCCACGAAGACCTGTTACACGGATGACGATTGCGTGGCCGACGCCTGCTGCGGGCTCGGCACCGCCGTCACCCACGCGGACGAAGGCCCGAGCTGTGGTGGCGTCACCTGTACGGGTGGCTGCCCCGCCGGCACCATCGACTGCGGGCGCTGCATCCCCGTCTGCCGTGGCGACCGCTGCGCCGCCGCGTGTCAGTGACAGGGGCTGGAGGAGCCAGGGGCTCCGCTTCCACCACCCGTGGGCCTCGCGCCGCGCGTCGGTGACGCGTGGCTCCTCAGGCGGCCGGTGGCTGCTGGATGTCCGGCAGGGAGGTCGTCTCGCCTTCGCCGCCGAGCACGGCGCCGCGCGGCTGCGCCTTGAGCCGCGCGTAGTCGAAGCAGGCCACGAGGATGGCGGCGATGGGGACGGCGAACAGCGCGCCCACCAGCCCGAACAGCCGCTCCCCGGCGATGAGGGAGAAGGCGACGATGACGGGGTGGATGCGCGCGGCCTGGCCCATGATCTTCGGGTTGAGGAAGTACGCCTCCACCGCGTGGATGCCGATGATCCACAGCAGGATGATGACGCCCTTCTTGAAGCCGTCCGCGAGCGCGATGAGGACGATGGGCACCGAGCTGAGGATGGTGCCGAAGATGGGGATGAGGCTGAAGAACGTGGCGATGGTGGCCAGCAGGAAGGCGAACTTCACGCCGAACAGCAGGAGGCCCACGAACGTCAGCGCGCCGTTGACGACGCAGATGGTGACCTGACCGCGCACGACGCCGGACAGCGAGCGGTCGATGCGCTCGACGAGCTGGCGCGCGTCGTCGCCGTACTCCGGGGGGACGAGCGTGCCGAAGTAGCGGCGGATGGCCTGCCCGTCGATGGAGAAGAACGCGGCCACCATCATCACGAAGAAGAGGGTGAAGATGCTCGCGGCGACGGAGGCGACGATGCCGCGCGACACGTTGACGATGTCGCCCAGGTTCTCCTGCACCAGGGACGAGGCGCGCTTGACGGCGTCACCCAGCAGCTGCTCCAGGTCCAACGCGAGGCTGAAGTGGCCGCCGCCCGCCGCGTCCGCGCCCTCCAGCGCCCGGTTGGAGAGGGCCACGGGGATGCCGTGGTCGCTCAGCCACGTCTCGCCCCGCTGCGCCAGCTCCTGCATGTGCTCCGGCGTGAGCGTGTTGGCCAGCGCCACCGCGTCGCGGCTGATGCGCGCCATCTCCCGGTAGAGCTGGGGCACGAGCGCGACCAGGAAGAGGTACACGCCGACGAAGAAGCCCGCGTAGATGAGCAGGATGGCCGCCCAGCGGGGCAGCGCGCGGCCCGCCACCTTCACGCGGGTGATGCGCGCCACCAACGGCTGCACCAGGTACGCGATGAGCGCCGCGCCCGCGAAGGGCATCACCACGGAGCGGAAGACCACGAGCACCGCGGCCACGCTCAGCCACAGTCCCGCCAGCACGAGCAGGCGCTTGCGACGGTCGACGATGGGATTCGGAGACGGGGCGTCCACGGGCTGCGACATGGAGACCGGCTTATGGCACCGTCCACGCGCTGACAAGGGCCGCCCCCCTTCCGGGCCCGCTCGCCCGGCCCTCGGCGGGGATGGCCCGGGACGTCCCCGTTGGAACGGGGCGGAAAGTTCGGCCCCCCAACGATTCGAGGGAGGACGCGGGAGGTCAGGCCTGGGCGCCCTGGACGAGGCGCAGCCTCGACTCCAGGAGGTCCAGGCCCTGGAGCATGTGCTTGCGCTTGACGCGGCCCCCGGTGGCCTCGCCCAGGCCGAGCATCTGCTCCGTCACCCAGCGCGAGAGGAACAGCAGCGTCAGCCGGTCGTCCGGCGCCAGCCCCCGCTCCAGGTAGCGCTTGTTGCGCATGTAGTCGTCATACGCCTCCGTCTCACGCTCCAGCTCCCAACGCGTCAGCCGCAGCGCCTCCGTGTAGACGGCCGGAGCGGGGCGCGGACGGGCCTCCGTGAAGAGCGGGGCGAACGCTCCGCCGGTGTCCAGGTCCAGCTCCTCCACCGGCGGAGGCCAGCGCTGGAGGTCCTTCGCCAGCAGCTTCGCCACCTCGTCCAGGAGGTGGTCCAGCAGCGCCACGGGCTTCAGGTCGAAGAGGTGGTCCCAGCGGGAGGGCATGGCCCCTGTCTACCTCAAGACGCGGAGGACGGCAGGGGCAGCGCGCGCAGCGCGGGCTCGACGGCGCCATAGCCCGCCTCCAGCTCGCGCCGGATGACCTGGTAGGCGTCCCGGCGCGTGAGCAGCTCGCCATGGCCCATGGAGGGCAGCTCGTGGCTGGAGACGTTGGGCTGGCCGTCCGCGTCCAGCCGGGCGGAGGTCCAGGGCGTCACCCCGTCCGCGCGTGAGTACAGCGACGCCAGCCTCACGTGGCGGGGGAAGGCCCCCGTCCGCAGGCGCTCGAGGAAGGGCGAGACGGGCGTGAGCTGCCACATGCTGCGGCTGAACCAGCCCAGCGTCGCGCACCCCAGGTATGCCAGCCGCGAGCCCCGGTGCGGCGTGCCCAGCGTGACGAGGTTGCGCACCCGCTGGTCCCCGCCCAGCCGCTTCACGTAGTACAGCCCGATGAGGCCGCCCTTCGAGTGGCCGATGATGCTCAGCGGCCCCATGTGCGGATGGCGCGCGTACATGCGCTCCACCTTCTCCCTCACCTTGTGGGCCAGCGTGTCGATGCCGTACGTGTTGTAGCGGTCCAACGCCCCGCCCAGGTGGATGGACCAGACGGAGTAGCCGTCCCGCCGCAGCCGGTGCTCCAGCACGCTGAAGACGCGGCGCGTGCTGAAGAAGCCGTAGAGCAGCAGCACGGGCCGGGGGCAGTGGGAGAAGTCCGTGCGACGGATGACGCGGTTGGCGTTCGGGTCCAGGTGCAGGTAGCCCGCGAGGCTCTGGAGTCGACGCTTCCACCGACGAAGACGCGGGAGCAGAGGATTCATGGCGCACACGGCCGGCGCGTGGGGCGCCGCCCAGGGAGACGCTGTGCACGCCAGGCCGCTCGCGCCGCGCGGAGGCTCCGACGGCGGGGGCCGAACGCGCGGTGCTCAACGTCCCGCGTCGGGTGACTGCGTCCCCGCGTCGGGAATCCCACCATCGCCCGCGCCGCCATCCGGACGCGCGCCCTTGCAGCATGCCGGGACTTCCGCGAAGTACAGGGCCGCCTGGGAACAGAAGGCGCGGACCTCGCGGCGGTGGGCGCCGCAGCCCGTCACGAAGCGGCCGTCCTCGTCGCAGGTGGGCGCGGGTGCGGTGGTGGGGTCGCACACCGACAGGCTCACCGCGCACACGGCGCGGGAGCGGTAGAAGCGCGCGTCGCTGCGGTCGCCGGGGACGACGGCGCAGACGGTGCCCTGGTCGCAGCGCTGGAAGACGGGGCCGGTGGAGCAGGGCCCCACGGTGCAGGCCGTCTCGCAGTTGAGCGCCTCCGAATCGTCACAGCGGGGAGCTTCGGCGCAGAGGTCCGCGTCGGAGCAGGCGGAGAGGAACAGGGCGAGCAGGAGCGTGGGCAGGTGGCGCGGCAAGGGGGCCTCGGGCGGTCAGGTGAAGCGCTCGAGGAAGTTCAGCAGGATTCGCGGCCCGGCGGGAGTGGGACGAAGCCCGGACAAGAGCCGGGGCACGCACTGCCCCGGGCGCTCGCCGCGCGAGACGGCCTCCGCCTCCAGCCCCTCGCACCGCGCCTCGATGACGGCCCGCAGCGCCTCCGGGGGGGCCTCCGGGTGGAACTGCACGCCGCGCACGTTCGCGCGGAAGGCCAGCGCCTGCGCCGCGGTGTTGCGGTTGCCCGCGAGCACCCGCGCGCCCTCCGGCACCTGGATGACGACGTCCTCGTGCGTGGCCTGCGCCTCGAAGTGCTCGGGGACGCCGTCGAAGAGCGCGTCCGCGCGCCCCGCGTCGGTGAGGGACACCGTGACGGTGCCCGTCTCGCGGCCCTCGGGGTTGCGCGCCACGTGGCCGCCATAGGCCCGCGCGAGCAGTTGGTGGCCGAAGCACACCCCCAATACCGGCCTGCCGCGCTCGGCCGCGGTCAACATGAAGTCCGCGGCGCGCGTCATCCACGGCGCCAGCTGCGTCACCGACAGCGGCGAGCCCGTCATCAGCACCGCGTCATACCCGGAGGCATCCGGGGGCAGTGGCGCGTCCCGATGCACAGGCAGGATGTCGAAGCGATAGCCCGACAGTCCAATGGTGCGCAGGAACCACTGCTCATAATCACCCACCGAGCGACGCACGTGCTCCGCCGCGTCTCCGGCTTTCAGCAACAAGACGTTCTTCACCCGGGAAGGTTGCCGCATCTGGACGCCATTCCTACCCTGTCGCTCCATCTGTGTCCGCTCCTGGCCAGTTCATCCGGAACGCTCCCCAGCTCTCCCGAGGAACCCCCATGCTTGACGCACGCTCGCTCACCCCACGGCTGCCCGTCCCGCAACTCCTCATCGACGGGCAGGGGGTCGACCCCGTCGAGGGGGGGATGCTCCCGGTGGTGAATCCCGCCACCGGCGAGAAGGTGTGCGACGTGCCGAGCGCCACCGCCGCGGACGTGGACCGCGCGGTGAAGGCCGCCCGGCGCGCCTTCGAGTCCGGCCCGTGGAGCCGCATGTCGGCGCGCGAGCGCGGCAAGCTCATCCGCAAGCTGGCGGACCTGCTGTGGCAGCGCCGCGAGGAGTTCGCGCTCGTCGAGTCGCTCAACAACGGCAAGACGTTCCGCGACGCCATCCGGGGCGACGTGGCGCCCGGCGCGGGCACGCTGTCGTACTTCGCGGACTGGGCGGACAAGATTCACGGCGAGGTGCTCCCCGTGGACGGCCCCTTCCACACGTACGTGCTGAAGGAGCCGGTGGGCGTGGTGGGCGCCATCGTCCCGTGGAACTACCCCACGTGTCTGTTGTGCTGGAAGCTGGGGCCCGCGCTGGCGGCCGGCTGCACGGTCGTCGTGAAGCCCTCGGAGATGACGCCGCTGACGGCGATGAAGCTGGGCGCGCTCGCGCTGGAGGCGGGCATCCCGCCCGGCGTCCTCAACGTGGTGACGGGCTACGGCGACCCCGCGGGCGAGGCGCTCGCGCGCCACCCGGACGTGGACAAGATTTCGTTTACCGGCTCCGGCCGCACCGCGCGCCGGCTGATGCAGGCGTCGGCGGGCAGCAACCTGAAGAAGCTGACGCTGGAGCTGGGGGGCAAGAGCCCGCAGGTCATCTTCCCCGACGCGGACATGGACCGCGCGGTGGAGGCGTGCTTCTGGGGCATCTTCGGCAACAAGGGTGAGACGTGCAACGCGGGCAGCCGCGTGCTCGTGCACGAGCGCGTGTACGACGACTTCGTGGGCCGGCTGGCGGAGCGCGCGAGCAAGCTGCGCGTGGGGGACCCGCTGGACCCGAATACGGAGATGGGCGCGCAGGTCAGCCAGCGGCAGCTCGACACCATCCTCGGCTTCGTGGAGAGCGGCAGGCAGCAGGGCGCCAGGCTGCTGGCGGGGGGCGCGCGCGACACGGAGGGCGCCAAGGCGAAGGGCTACTTCATGCGGCCCACCATCTTCGGCGACGTACGGCCGGACATGCGCATCGCCCAGGAGGAGATCTTCGGGCCGGTGCTGGCGTGTCTGCGCTTCCGGGACGACGCGCACGCGGTGGAGCTGGCCAACGGCACGCTCTACGGCCTGGCCGCGTCGCTGTGGACGCACGACGTGGCGAAGGCGCACGCGCTGGCGCGCAAGCTCAAGAGCGGCGTGGTGTGGATCAACTGCTTCAACGAGTTCGACGATGCCGCTCCGTTCGGCGGCTACAAGGAGTCCGGCTGGGGCCGTGATTTGTCCCACCACGCGCTGGAGGGCTACCTCCAGTGCAAGGCGGTGTGGACGCGGCTGCCGACGGACACCTGAGCAGACAGAGCGCTTCACCTCACGCAGGAAGGAAGGTCCCGATGCCGACGCGTCCCAAGGCGAAGGTCCTCACGCATCCGGCCGTGGCTCGCAGGGCTCGCGCGAAGGAGCGCGGAGGGGCGGTACGTGGCGCGTCCGGCCGGGAGGCGCATGGCACCGACACGTTGAAGCGCTGGCTGGACGACCATGGCGCGAGGAACGTGAAGGTGGCCGCCATGGACATCGACGGTGTCTGGCGCGGCAAGTACATCTCCGTGGAGAAGTTCCTGAGCGCGGTCAAGGGAGGGCTGGGCTTCTGCGACGTCGTCTTCGGCTGGGACCTGGGCGACGAGCTGCTCGACAACACCCAGGTGACGGGCTGGCACACCGGCTATCCGGACGCGCACGCGACGGTGGATGTGTCCACCGGCCGCATGATTCCGTGGGAGCCGGACACCGCGGCCTTCCTGCTGGACTTCGTCAACGCGGACGGCACGCCCTTCGAGGCCAGCCCCCGACAGCTCCTCCACAAGGTCGCCGCCCGCGCGCGCAAGCTGGGCTACCTGCCGCGCTTCGGCGCGGAGTACGAGTTCTTCATCTTCAAGGAACAGCCGCACACCTTGAAGGAGAAGGGCTTCCACGACCTCACGCCGCTGACGCCGGGCATGTTCGGCTACTCGTGGCTGCGCACGTCGCTCAACGCGCCGCTGGTGCACGCGCTCATCGACGGGTGCAACGGCTTCGGCCTGGACATCGAGGGCTTCCACACGGAGACGGGGCCGGGCGTGTTCGAGGCGGCCATCCGCTACGACGACGTGGAGCGCTCGGCGGACAAGGCGGCGCTGTTCAAGACGGTGGTGAAGGAGATCTGCGCCCGGCATGGGCTCACCGCGTGCTTCATGGCCAAGGTGAACGCGAAGCTGCCGGGCTGCTCCGGCCACGTGCACCAGTCCCTGTGGGACCTCAAGGGCGAGCACAACCTCTTCCACGAGGAGGGCGCGCCCCACGGGATGAGCCGGTTGATGCGCCACTACATCGGCGGGCAGCTGGAGCTGATGCCGGAGCTCACCGCGCTCTACTGGCCCACCATCAACAGCTACAAGCGCAGCGTGGAGAACACCTGGGCGCCCACCACCGCGACGTGGGGCCTGGAGAACCGCACCTGCGCGGTGCGCGTCATCGGCGAGAGCGCCAAGGCGATGCGCATCGAGTACCGGCAGCTGGGCGCGGACATGAACGCGTACATCGGCATGGCGGCCAGCCTCGCCGCGGGGCTGTGGGGCATCGAGCACGAGGTGGAGCCGCCCCCGGCGTGCAACGCCAACGCGTACGCCATCCGCGACGCGGCGCCGCTGCCTCGCAACCTCAAGGAGGCCGTGGCGCTGCTCAAGGACAGCGAGCGCGCCCGCGCGCTCCTGGGCGAGGGCTTCGTGGACCACTTCGTGCGCACGCGCGAGTGGGAGGTGCGCCAGTACGAGCGCGCCGTCACCAACTGGGAGCTGGAGCGCTACCTGGAGCTCATCTGAGGAGCCCCGAGCGAGGAGAAGCGTGATGAAGCCGTTCGACATCCCCACCGAGCCCCGCGTCACCGAGATGGCGTGGCCCACCCGCATCGTCTTCGGCGCGGGGGCGCTCCAGCGTCTGCCCGCGCAGGCGCGGCGCCTGAAGATGCAGCGCCCCTTGCTCGTCACCGACGCGGGCGTGGTGAAGGCGGGGCTGGCCACGCGCGTCCTGGAGGTGATGAAGGGCGCGGGGCTGGCGTGCGCCGTGTTCGACGGCGTGGAGCCCAACCCCACGGAGAAGGACGTCTTCGCGGGCCTCGAGGCCTACCGCGCCAACGACTGCGACGGCATCGTCGCGCTGGGGGGCGGCAGCGCGCTGGACGCGGGCAAGCTGGTGCAGCTGCTCACGACCCACGAACCCCCGCTCAGCCGGTATGACGACGCGAAGGGCGGGGACCAGTACGTCCGGGACGACCTGCCGCCCCTCATCGCCATCCCCACCACGGCGGGGACGGGCTCGGAGGTGGGGCGCTCGGGCGTGGTGACGCTGGAGGACACCGGCCGCAAGACGGTCATCTTCAGCCCGGCCCTGTTGCCGCGCGCGGCCATCGTCGACCCGGAGCTGACGCTGGGGCTGCCGCCCGGCGTCACCGCGGCCACCGGCATGGACGCCTTCACGCACTGCCTGGAGGCGTACCTGGCCAGCGGCTTCCATCCGCTCGCGGACGCGGTCGCCATCGACGGCATCCACCGCGTGGGGCGCTCGCTGGTGACGGCGGTGCGCGAGGGCTCGGACCTGGCGGCGCGCACGGACATGATGGTCGCCGCGATGGAGGGCGCCATGGCCTTCCAGAAGGGCCTGGGCGCCTGTCACGCCCTGGCGCACGCGCTCACGCCCACCTCCGGCGTGCACCACGGGCTCGCCAACGCCGTCGTGCTCCCGGTGGTGATGGAGTTCAACCGGGGGACGAGCACCGCGCGGCTGGCGCGCGTGGCGGTGGCCCTGGGCGACACGTCGAACGCCCGCGAGGAGGTGCTCGCGAGCAACGCCATCGACCGGGTGCGCAAGCTCAACGCCGCCATCGGCATCCCCGCGCGCCTGCGGGACGTCGGCGTGAAGGAGGAGGACCTGCCGCGCATCGCGGAGAAGGGCTTCCAGGACGCGTCCCACCTGTGCAACCCGCGCAAGGTGACGGAGGCCGACCTGCTGGCCATGGTCCGCGACGCCTGGTGAGGCGGAGGCATCGCCGGGGAAGGGGCTTCCCCGGCGGCACGGTGTCCTCAGCTGCCGTCCTCGGACGTGGTCGGCGCGCCCTCGGGGACGCCGCCGTCCTTGAGCACGGGGGCGCCGATGTCCTGGGCCGCGACGCCGCCGGCCTCGCCATTGGCGCCCGGGGCGCCGTCCTCGGGCGTGAACTCCAGCGTCTCCACGAAGACGCGGCCGGGCAGGCGCAGGTCCATGGCGTTGATGCGCTCGTTGGCGCGCAGGTCGTAGAGCTGCTGCGCGACGGGGCCCGCGGGAATCCGGTCGTCGGAGAAGAAGATGTAGACCTTCACCTTCCCTTCCTGGACGGGGACGCGGAAGCTGGTGTGCGCGACGGGCTTGTTCGCGTCGCAGCGGATGGAGCGGTTCTCCCGCGTCAGCGTCAGCTGCCGGATGACGCCCTTCTCCGACACCGTGAAGAGCATGCAGTACGGGAGCTGCCCGTCCCGGGGGACGACCTCCATCGTCGCGGCGCCCGTCTTGCGGACATCCGCGCGAGTGGGGCGGTCATCCCGTCCTCCCTGACAGCCCAACGCGACCATTGCCAGCAACCAGCTCCAGCGCTTCATGAGTCCCTCCGGGGGGCGTGGAAGAACCACCGTCCGCACGCCCCAGCCTACCGTGGTGGCTCGTACCCCGGGGAGAGCGCGCTGTCCCGTTCCCGGCCTCACGCACCCCACAACGATTGCCAGTACACACCCGCGCCGAGCGGGTACCCCCACGCACGCCCGGTCCGTCCCTCAGGAGGCGCCGAGCTTGCGCAGCGCCTCGAGCGCCTCGTCGAGCCCCACCACGAGGAAGAGCAGCAGCGTGGCGACGAGGGCGGCGTTGACGAGCCAGGTGTTGCGCAGCGGGCCCACCCAGTCGCGGCGGTTGTTCAGCCACAGCAGCGTCGCGGCGAGCAACGGCATGAAGAGCGCGCCCACCACGGCGTAGGCCAGCTGCGCCCGCTGCAGGGGCACCCAGAGCATGGGCAGCGGCACGAGCGCGAGCGCGACGAGGTACAGACGCCACGCCCGCGTGGTCCGCAGGTCCACTGACGCGGTGGATTTCTCCCGGCGGTGGATGCGCAGGAAGTCCGCGAAGAGGTAGGGGATGCCCTCCCAGACGCCGAGCAGGCTGGAGAAGACCGCCCCCCAGAAGCCGACGAGGAAGACCCAGTGGCCCGCCGGGCCGATGACGTCTCCCAGCCGCTGGGCGAGCAGGGTCGCCACCTTCAGGCCGCTGCCCTCCAATCGCAGCGTGGAGCCGATGACCACCATGGCCATGCCGAACAGGCCCGTCAGCGCATAGCCCACGGCGAGGTCGGCCTGGCAGGCGCGCAGGCTCATGGGCCCCTCGCGGCCCTTCTCGCGAATCCAGTAGCCGTACGACAGCATCGTCACCGTGCCGCCCACGCCGCCGAGCAGCCCGAGCACCCACACCGAGCCGCCCGCTGGGAGCGTGGGGAGGACGAGGCCTCGGGTCGCGGCGGCCCAGTCCGGCCCGGAGCCCACCGCGGTGAAGAGGACGGCGCCGAACATCAGGCCGATGCACGCGGCCATCAGCTTCTCGAAGAGCTTGAACCCGCCCAGCCCCACGAGCACGAGGCCGACGAGCGAGTGCAGCACGCCCCAGACGCGGCGCGAGGTCTCCGCGTCGCTGGAGAGCGGCCACAGCGCGTCCCCGGCCGCGCCGCACGCGGAGATGAGCGCGCCCCCCGTGAAGAAGCTCCAGCCCAGCAGGTAGACGAGGAAGACGTTGCGCAGCCCCGTGCCCAGGCGCGCCCAGCCCTCCAGCACCGTGGTGCCCGTGGCGAGCTGCCAGCGCGCGATGCCCTCGTTGAGGAAGCCCTTGAGCACCGAGCCGACGACGGCCGCCCAGAGGATGCTCACGCCCACCGCGGAGCCGCCGAGGCTGGCGGTGAGCAGGTCTCCGGCGCCCACGCCCGTGGCGGCCACGAGGATGCCGGGGCCGAAGCGCGCCATCAGCCCGGGTTTGCCGGTGCCCGTGGCGAGAGAGGGGGCGTTGCCTTCCATGACCGGGGGACGCTACCACCCCCGGTCGAGCCGTATCTCCACCTCTCCCGCGCAATCCCCAGGGGCAGGCGGGGGCCGCCCCCCGAGCCGAGCTGGCCCTCCAGGGTCTTCGGGAGAAGCGCCCGGCGTCCATTCCCGGGAGCCTCGCTTCGTGTGACGGACGGGCCCGCGTTTCGTGCCCGGGACGCGTCGTATCAAGGCTCCCGCGGCAGTTCCGCCTCGATGAGGTCCGCGGCCCGCTTCGCGCCGCCCTCGTCGCGCAGTTCGTCGCGCAGCGCGCGGGCCCGGGAGCTGATGGCCGCGTCCGTGGTGACGCGCTGGAGCGCGTCCCGCAGGGCCTCGACCGTGGCCTGCTCCGTGTCGAGCCGCACGCCCACGCCCAGCTCGACGATGCGGTCGGCGTTGGTGAACTGGTCCGTCGCCTGGGGCACGGCGATCATCGGCGTGCCGGCCCACAGGCCCTCCTGGGTGCTGCCCATGCCCGCGTGGGTGATGAAGGCATCCGCCTGCTTCACGACCGCGAGCTGTGGCAGCCAGGCGTGGACCTCGAAGTTGGCGGGGATGTCTCCCAGCTCCTCCCGCTTCACGTGCCGCCCGATGTTGAGCACGACGTGCCAGCCGGCCATTCCTCCGAACGCGGCCATGCATCGCCGGTAGAACGCGGGCTGGTTCGTGAAGGCCGACCCCAGGGAGATGAGCAGCACCTTCCCGGCGCCAGGTGGGCGGCTCCAGGTCTCCTGGTGCTCACGCTCGCCGAAGCACGGCCCGACGAAGGTGTAGCGCCGTGGGTCCACGCGGTCCGCGTGCGGCTGCATGGCGCGGGGGATGAGCACGAGCGAGCGCGGCGGCAGCCCGACGAAGAGGGTGGAGTCCGTCTCGCGCACGCCACTCTCCTTCAGCCACTCGGAGAAGCGGCGGTAGTGCTCGGCGCCTCCGGGGGCCGCGCGCAGGGCCGCCATCATCGGCTCCATCTCCTGCGTGTAGCCCTCCCACGCGACATACGTGGGCGACAGCTGGATGGCCGGGACGCCCCAGTTCTCCGCGAGGATGCGCGCGACATAGCCCGCGATGTCGTAGAGGAAGAGGTCCGGCCGGTCTTTCTCGTAGGCGGCGCGCAGCCGGGGCAGCAGCGCCCGCGCGTCATCGAGGAACACGTCGAACTGCGCGATGGGGGCCTCCGGCCATTCGCGCCCCGCCACGCCCTCGCGCGGCAGCGTGGACGGGTAGGGCACCAGCTCCGCCCCCGTGCGCGCCACCTGCTCCGCGAAGGACGGGTCGTTGGCGTAGGTGACGCGATGCCCCCGCGCCACCAGCTCCCGGATGACCTCCAGGCTCGGGTTCACGTGGCCGTGGGCCGGGATGCTGACCATCGCGATGTGGGCACGGCGTCGCATGCGCTGACTCCATTCAGGGGTAGAGACGAGACGGTTCGTCTCGCTAAGCAAGGTGCGCGAGGCGTGGCCTGTTGTCAAGACGAGACGTCGCGTATCGTTTCGGACGCGGTACGGTGGGGGGAATGGGTGAAGCGAAGACGCCGGACGCCTCCCGACGCAGCGAGCGTTCGAGGCAGGCCATCCTCAAGGCGGTGGTCGAGCAGGTGGGGGAGGTGGGCTACACGCGGCTGACCATCGAGGCGGTCGCCGCGCGGGCGGGCGTGGGCAAGCAGACCATCTACCGCTGGTGGCCGACGAAGGGCGCGTTGGTGCTGGATGCGTTCATGGCGCTGCTGGGCGAGCCCGCCATGCTCCCGGACACGGGGGACGTGGCGCGGGACCTGAAGGTCGTGATGCGCGCCACGCTCGTGGAGCTGGTCAATCCGCGGTTCGAGCTGCCCTCGCGCGCGCTGACGGCGGAGACGCAGATGGACCCGGCGTTGGCGAAGCAGTTCGTGGATGCGCTGATGCGGCCCAACCTGGAGGCCACGAAGGCGCGGCTGCGCGTGGCGCAGCGGGTGGGGCAGGTGGCGGAGGGCGTGGACCTGGACGTCGCCGTCGAGCTGCTGTTCGGGCCCGTCTATCACCGCTGGCTCCTGCGCACGGCGCCGCTCACCGAGCGCTACGCGGACACGGTGGTCGACTACGTGCTCGCGGCCCTGCGCCCCCCGGGGCCGCCGGGGAGCGCGGGCTGAGTGGCGGGGTGGCTCAAGGCAGGGTGGTGTTCACGCCGGGGCAGATGCCGGGCTTCATCTCGTCCGCGGTGTGGTGCACCTCCTTGTTGAGCTGCTCCTGGTGCTTGGGGTCCTGCGCCGTGTAGACGATGACGACGCCCTCGGGCGTGTCCTGGATGTGGGCGCTGGAGGGCATGGTGGGCGCCCCCGCGAGGCCGCCGCCGCCGCGACCGCTCTCGTCGCTCCCGAGCTGCTCCTCGAGCGGGCTGTCGCCCAGGTCCTCCCGCTGGGCCTCCTCGATGGGCGGCTCGTGCTGGACGCGCTGGGTGCTGGCGGCCTGCTGGTTCAGCATCCGCCGGCTGCGCTGCTGGAGGTCCGCCACCTGGGTGCTGTCGGGCGTGCTGATGATGAGCGCCACGCCCTCCGGCACGTCCTGCGCGCGGGCCTGGGCGCCGGGGACCTTCATGGGGCAGTTCTCGTCCTCCACGCTCTGTGCGTGGTGCTTCTTGTGGTGCTTGCCGCCCTGCGTGGCCTGTTCTGGCGGGGGGGCCTGAGCGGTGGTGGAGGACGGCGAGCTGGTGCCCTGTGGCTGGGCGGTGGTGGAGGACGGCGAGCTGGTGCCCTGGGGTTGGGCGGTGGCCTGCGCGCCCTTGGACTGGTCTCCTTTCTTGGAGCAGCCAGCGCTCACGCAGAGCGCCGCGGACACGGCGAGAATCGACGGAAGTCTGAGAAGACGCATGTGAGGCCCCCCTCTGGGCGTGGGTTCTTCGCGCGGAAGGTGGCCAGGGGTGTGGGGCGTCGGCAACGCGTCCGTGTCCGGCGTGGGCTCGGCGGCCCCGTCCCGCTGGAGGTCCGTTCTATCGAGCGGGCGACGTCGCGCGAGGCCGCGCGTTCATTGAGCAACAGGCAGGGGGCCGGGGCGGTCTCCCATTCCGTGGCCACCTCCGTCAGCATTCGTAGACCAGAGCTGACGGGGGAGGGTGTGCCCATGCGACGGCTGGCGGTGCTCGAACTGGATGGGACGCTGACGCCAGACCTGCTCGGTGGGTTGTTGATGCGAGAGCTGGTGGCGCGGGGTGTCTGCGCGACCCGTGAGGGCCAGCGTATGTTGGAGTTGCTGACGCGGCACCGTTCGGGGCAGCAGGGCGTCGCCGTCACCGCGGTCGAGGTCTATCAGGCCTTCGGGCGGGCGGTGGAGGGGGTGGCGGCCTCCGTGGTGGAGCGGGTGGCGGAGGTCGTCTGGAGCCGGTCGCGCGCGCGGCTCCATCCGTATGTGAAGCCGCTGGTCCGCGAGCTCGACCGCGAGGGATTCCTGGTGGCGCTCGTGTCGAGCAGCCCCATGGAGATGGTCCACCTGGTGGCGACGGAGCTGGGCATCGACATCTGCCGGGGCGCGGTGCTCGAGATTCGCCGCAATCGCTATACCGGGAGCATGTTGGAGGCGCCGGGGCTCGTGGGCGCCCGGCAGCGCATCCTCCTCGAACTGGCGGCGCTCCATCAGGCGAGCCTGCCGGATTCGCTCGCCATGGGGAACGCGGTGGCGGACGCGGAGCTGTTCGAACGGGTGGGGTTGCCGGTGGTCTTCGAGCCGGTGGAGGTCCTCGCGCAGCAGGCCGCGCAGCGCGGGTGGCCGGTGGTGCATCGGCATGACGTGCGCCAATTCCTGACGTCGCTCGTGGCGCGCCCGGCTCCTCGATGTGAGGTCGTCCGGTTCGCGCGATGAGCGTCACGGGGGAGTCGACGAGCCCTGTCCCGTGATTGCCCCTGGATGTCAGGCCCACTTCGCCCGTGTCCTGGAGACGGGCCCGTCGCCGCAGGCGATGGGGCGCTCTATTTCAAATGGAGCTGTATGGCACTGTCCGACGTGCCCTGGTGCACTCCGTGAACACTGGCTTGAAAGTCAAAAGCCGTCACGGCGAGGTCACGGGAGCGAGTTGTGCGTTGCGTCTCGTGTGAAGCGTCGCCGAGGGCTTGTTCGAAGGGCTGAGCGCTGCGCGTACTCCTGTCGGAGCTGTACTCATACATGGTGCCCGGAGCTTCCCTTCGTTGGAGTATCCGGGGTGCGAAGTGACTCCGGGCCATGAGCGCGATGGCTCGGGGCGGTTTGGTCGGGGAACGGTGCATCGTGTATGGTTATGAGATGGATAGAACCGAGACTGGAGAACGCCTCCATCCTGGCTCCCCGCGCCAAATCGATTGGGAGGAGTTGCCGGACAAGTCTCTCTGGACGACGCTCCTGGGGGAGCGCTCAGCGCACGCCGAGCTGTCCCCGACCTCTTCCCATCGTGGCGGCGGTAGCGACTGGGATGCGCCATTTGATTTGCGAGTCGCGTGTCCCCGTGCCATGGACATCGAGAAGCTCTGGGCGCTGAACCAGACGAAGCCTCATCCGGAAGTCGCTGCGGCCCCCTCCGGCCTGACCCCGGTCCTGCTCGCACATACTGTCACGGCATTTCCCAATGATGGCTTCCTCCCGGGAAACGTCTTTGCGCTGGGGTATGAGTTCGTTCTGCACGATCAGTCGCGAGCGGCCACGATTGCGGTCGCTCCGTCCGACGAAGTGCTGCGCATCGCCAGTATTCACCAGAAGGTCTCGTTCGGCGTGGATCTCGGAGGGAAATGGCATTACCCCACCGCCTCGGGAGGAGGAGGTGGCGAGGTCCTGGAGTCACTCGGCGGTGCGACGATCTCCTGCTCCACGGACCAGCGATATGCGTTCGACGTCACGCTGGATGCCTCTCTCCGCAAGGTGGTCGGAGCGCCGGTCGGAGTAGGAGGGGCTCTGTGGAAGTTGTATCGCCAGAACGAATCGCTGGATCGCCCCTTCACGCTGCTGCAAACGCTGCTCCTACCAAAGGAGACCGTGGAGCTGAGGTGCACCGTGAAGACATGGGTGATGCGAGCGGGCTTCCTGGGGACTCGATGGGGAGCCGTGTATTGGCCTTATGCTGATCAGGACTTTGCCGTCATGCTCAGGTGAGCCCCTATGGACGTAAAGTCGCAGCGGTTGCTGAAGCGCATGGTTGCACGCGTCGATCTTCCGCCTGACCAGAAGCATCGGCCGGATGTTCCGCCCGGCGCTCCTCGGCCGAATGGGACGGCCTTCCTGGTGGGGCCGGACTTGGCGGCCACGGCGCTCCACGTTCTCGAGGGGCATACGACTGTTTCCCTACGCTTCACTGAGACAGGAGAAGAGAGGACCGCGGACCTCATCTGGAAGCATCCTTGGGGACATGACGTGGCAGTCCTCCGATTGAGGGCGCGTTGTGATTGGCCAAGGTTGGCCTGGGGGGAGGGGACGTTTGCTGGGGATGGCTGGGCTTCTTTCGGCTATCCAGCGGGGCTCTTCGATGGCCACCTGTTGAGAAACGAGAAGGTCGCGGACCCCGAGCACCTGATTGCCCAGTACAACCAGCGATTCCTTCATCTGGAGACGCGGTTGGCCAAGGAGAGCCTCGGGGGATTCAGCGGGGCGCCGGTCGCAGTCGACGGATGCGTCGTTGGCATCATCACGGCGCAACTCCAGCGCAGACTGTTCGACTCTCAGTCCGCCGATCCCACTGTTTCGCCGCCATCTCCGCAATGGCGTCTTTCGCTTGATACTCTATATGCGTTGCCCGTGACGCTGTTGAACGAATGCTTCGCGCTTGCCGGGGAGGCTCGGAAGCCCCGACCGCGGGGGCTGGAGCAGCTTCTCGCGCTCTTTGATGATCCTCGGTGCGAGGGGCAGTGGGTGGTGCCGACATTGTCGAATCTCGATACCGGTGCGCAGATGCCCGCGACTGAGTTCGCGTCGCGGGTCTGGCAGTCGCCTCGGGCCCTGTTCGGGGTCGAGGCGCCGAGTGGCTCCGGAAAGTCGACGTTGATCGAGTTCCTCGGACGTCATGCCATGCAGGCGAATGTGGCCGGCCCAATCGACCTGGTACCGCTCTATGTCAATGCGGCCTCCTGGGTTGACGCTCCAGACAGTGACGAGATTTTTCATTTCGCGGTAAGGCAACGCGCGCGGCGAAGGGGACGCGGCTGCGAGCTGATCAATCCCGGCTTCTATACCCGATGGCCTGATGAATTCGGAATCCGGTTCATGGTGTTGGTCGAGGGGCTTGATGAACTCGACCTGAAGCAGCAAAGGGCGTTCGAGCCGCATCTGCAGACCTTCGCGAGCAATGTCGGGCGAGGCGATGCGCTGGTCCTGGTGACACGCTCGCGAACGAAAGTTGTGTCGCGAACACTCGCGAATGAGCTCGCCTGGCATTCAATCCTGCCATTCAGCGACGAGCAGCAGCGACAGGCCGTCGAACGTTGGCAGACTGCCGTATCCAGGGATGGCGGGCGAGAAGTGCTCAGCGCGTTGCCGGACACGATACGTCAACACCCCCAGTGGCTGGCGGTCGCGCTGGCTGCCGCGTCCGGTTCGGCGGCGAGGTCACGCCCCGTTCCTGCGCATGTTACCGCGCTGTATTCGGAATATGAGCGGCACGCGTTACCGGAATATGCACTCGAGGATACAGCGGAAGCCTCGTTTCAACGTGCGGCATTGCAGACTTTCGCGTTGTGGTCGATTCAGAATCGTCGCACGGACATCCAGCTCTTCAAACGCGAACGCTTGGGCGTTCTCGCCGCGCGGCTGGATGAGTCGCCCGCGCGTGCTCAAACAGGATTTGGCCGTCTGATGGACGACCTCGCTGCTCGTCGGAATCTGCTGCAAAAGGATGGAGATCGCGTCGTCTGGAGGCATGCCTCCATCCAGGCGTATTTCGCGGCGAGCGCTCTCGTCTCCTCCAACGAAGAGGTGCGCAAGGCCCAGGCGTTCAACGATCAAGACCCGGTGGATGTCCTCCTAGGGGATGTGACTTACAGCGAGAACGAGGTGAAGCTGTTTGCCGCGTCGATGTTGTGTGACGCGGACCGGGAGCGGTTGTTGAGCCTTGCTGGTTCAAGTCCGAAGGCCCGAAAGCTGGTGGCGGCCTCCGCTCCGTATGGATTTGAGCTCGCGTCGCATGGCCCGGCGTTGGCGAGTTCGCTCGTCTCTGATCTGCTCGGTCGACGTCAGGGCAAGTCGGCCTGCTCATTGCTGTGGGAACTCTATGATGGGGCGATGCCTGACGAACTCAGGTGCATGGTCAGTATCGGCAGGGATGCGACGGATGCGCTGGCGGACGCGTTCCATGGACTTCAGGACGTGTACTTCCTGGCGCGAGTCTTCTCGTCGGCACTGGCTCATGTGAGAGCATTCGATGCGCTCGAGAGCGTGGCCGCTGACTCCGCGTCTCACGCCGTCGTGAGGACGCAGGCGCTGCGTGCCTTGTTTGCCGCGGGGGCGGAGAATCATGTCAGGAATCTCTTGGAAAGGGTATCCTTCGTCGGCCCCATGAGGCGGATTGCTGAAGCGGCATGCCGTGTGCTGGTGCCCGGGTTGGCATCTCGTCTTGGTCTCGGCCCAGTGGATGATTTTCGCCGCTCGGAGTGTGGAGGCGTGTTCTGGCTGGCGGTGGCGGCGGCCGAGGAGAACCGTCTCGCGGATGTCGTTGAACAGGTCGTGCGTGGCGGCTTCTCGCTTTCAGATGTCGAGGCGTTGCTCTCAGTCGCGGAGCGCTACGAGATGCTGGATGCGCCATGCCTCAGCCAGATCGAGGGTGCTGTCTCCGTTTCCACCCGACTTTTGGCTCATGCTCGTGAGCGCCAGTCCATCAGGGCCAACCCGCTCAACCTGCTGCATGAAGAGGGAGAGCCGCCGAACACCGCCAGGCTGGATGCCGCATGTCTGAACATCCATGCCTGGGCGGAGGGGCGCATGATCGGGAAGCTTCGTTTCGTGGTGGAGAAGGAATCCACGCCGGAGTTGCGCGCCCACGCGGTCAAGGGGCTCGCCAACATCGGGGCGGCACGGACACTCAGGTCGCTGGGGCAATCGGGCGTGTATCCCACCGAGAAATACCTGGAGAGTCACGCGGACATCTGGTTCGGACGGATTGTTGGAATGGACCGGAGTGAAACGCCATGGTGGTGAAGCTCGGATGCTGGTCGTGTCGCGCGCATGTCGCCGACAGCGAAGGGGCGCCTAGTTTGTTCAAGTGCCGGCGTTGCCAACGCGACAACTTGTTCTGGTCACGCGTCATTGTCGATTGTTCATCGTGTGGGCGTGGCGTCTCGATTGATGTTCTCAACCAGAAGAGCGCGACCTGTAGTCGATGCCAGAAGGTGGTGCGTCCAACCTCCTTTGGGATTCATGGGATCGATCCCAACACGCCCTTCACGGCATTGGACGAAGGTCCGCTGAGTGACCATGAGGCTCTCCAGTGTCGGAAGGCTGGCTGGAGCGTTTCCTACTGGGAGGACGACGAGCTCGGCAATGAGGGTCCTTATGACGACATCTGGGCGCTGCATGACATCGCCGAGGGAGTTTTGAATCGCGTCGAGCGCTCATCGAAAAACAAAGTGCTTGCGATTCTGCCATGCTTTTTTCGTGATTATCCCGCGCTGCTGTGTTGGAGCAATGTCGTCCTTGGTCAGGGGGATACGGGAACCGCCAAGTTCATGGGGGCAGGTGGAAGCGCCAGGTTTCAGGCCGAGTTCGAGCGATTTCTGCATGTCCTGAAAATCTCTGTCGTTGTCGTTGCGACTCGCGCCGTCGCGGCATTGCTGGCGCAGCATCAGTTCTATGCGCGGTTCATGTCCATGCTCGCCGTCGCGGACACTCAGGAGACAGGCCTCCCGATTACTCGAGTTCCCGTCGTCTTGAGCGGTGTGAAGCGTCACGCTGTGGGGGTGATTTGGGGGCGCTCCACCGGTGAAAAGTGGCGCGTGAACAAGGTGAACGCGGATGGTACGGCGGACCTCGTGCAACTCACCTCTGACGGTGAACCGTCAGGGACGTTCGTCACCAGGCGAACCGAGGCGCATTTGCTGAGAACCGGGCTGACGCAGCGCCTGTTTTGACCTGCCATGCGTCGTCGTTCGACGGGCGCAATCCGTTGCGGCGCTGCTTCCTGCCAAGGGCCCCCATTCCAATGGACACGGCGCCGTCCCTTTGGGGGGACCGTTCCCATGCGGATGGAACTTCCGTGGGTTGAGGCGTGCCGAATTTGTGGGAGCGGGCTGTGCTGCCTCCCGGAACCGACGAGCTCCCAGAGGACTGTCAGGACGGCGGCCGCGTCGCGCCCTGGTCATGCGCGGCGGACGGCCCGAGGCTCAGCGTGCCTCGGGCCGGACGTAGACGACCACCTGGGGCGTCTCGTCCAGGTACAGGCCCATGGCCGGCGTGCGCGTGCCGAAGGCCTGCCACGTGAGGAACTCGTGCTCGCGGAACTCCTGGTGGTACTGGTACGCGACGATGTCCGCGTCGAACGGGCTGCCCACCGCGCGCAGGTCCTCGCGCAGCATGCCGTTGCGCTGGTAGTCGCGGAACGAACCACCGTGGACCTCGTGGAGGAACAGCCTCGCGCCGGGCTTCGCGTGGGCGTTGATCCACGGCAGCACGCCCGTGACGTGGCTCGACCAGAACTGCCGCTGCATTCCCAGCGTCGCCGCGCCCGCGGCCCCGCCCGCCAGCTCCGAATAGGCCGCCGTCCCGTACGGGAAGACGTGCGCCGAATACGCCAGCGCCGGCGCGAGGAGCACCGCGAAGACGGGCGCCGCCACCGCGGTCCACGGCAGTGAGGCCCAGCGCGTCCTCAGCCGCTCCCACAGCGCCGCGCACCCCCGCGCCACGGCCTCTCCGGCGAGCAGCCCGAGGAACACCATGGACGGGAACCAGTGCTTCACGCCGCCGAAGTGCGGCACCTGCGGGTGGCTGATGATGAGGATGGACGTCACCGCGTTCACCCCGACCAGCGCCTCCGCCATCGTCACCGGCCGCGTCACCCACGCGCGCGTGCGCTCGAATCGTGTCAGCCCCACGCGCGCCGCGAGCGCCACCAGCCCCGTCACCATGGGCGCGAACAGGCTGGTGGGCACCGTGAGCGCCGTCTTCACCACCACGTAGGCCAGGGGGAAGGGCGGCTCGCGCAGGAGGGTGCCCAGGTAGAACCAGGCGTAGTGGTTGTGCTTGGCGTGGAAGGCCAGGTACCAGGCCGTGCGGTCCACCGGGTGGTGCCAGAGATAGGGCCAGTGCAGGTAGAAGAGGATGGGGCCGAGCACCGCCATGGCGGCGATGGGCACCAGCGCCCGCGTCACCTCGGGACTCACCTTCTCCACGCCCTTGAGCAGCCACGTCCCGCCCGCCGCCAGCCCCGCGAACAGGAGCGTGTGCGGGCTGAGCAGCAGGAAGCCGCGCTGGAAGCCGTCCGCGCCGCCGAGCGACAACACCAGCAGCCCGTAGAACACGCCCACCGCCGCGAACAGCCCCACGAAGCGCAGGAGCCACGCGCGCGCCTCGGGGACCGCCTGGCTCGCCGTCCACGCGCGCCACAGCGCGAAGGGCGTCAGCACGAACGGCAGGAACAGCGCGTTGTGCTTGGTGGCCAGCGCCAGGCCGAAGGCCACGCCGCACCACACGCCCCACTTCACGTCCTCCAGCGCCCGCCAGAAGCCGTACACGACGAGCAGCCACAGGGCCGCCACCGGCACGTCGAAGCAGGACAGCTCCGCGTTGAAGTACTGGCGCGGCACCAACATGAAGGCGAGCGCGGCGAACAGGCCCGCGGTGCGTCCGTAGAGCGCGCTGCCGAAGAGGAAGCTCAAGGCCGGCACCAGCGCGGCCAGGGCGAACGCCGGCAGCCGGAAGGCCGTGGCCGACCGCATCCACCCCAACGTGTCGTGGAAGAGCAGGTGGCTCAGCCCGAACAGCGTCTTCATCAGCGCCGGGTGCTCGTGGTTGTAGTCCCACGCCCGCACGATGGCCGCGTCCGTCAGCGCCCGCGCGGGCGAATGCAAGAGCTGGCGGAACCAGCCCGCGTAGCCCTCCGCCGCCGCGAAGTAGACGCTCTCGTCACGCGTGAAGCCCACCGCGGACTCCGTCACCCACAGCGCCACGAAGGCCAGCACCCACAGGCCGAAGGCGGTCCACTTCTCGTCCCGCGTGGGCGCCCTGCCCGTCATGGCCTCGACCCCACCGCCGGCTCCACCGCCAGCACGTCCAGGCACACCTGCCGCCGGTCCTGGTTCTCCGAACGCACCCAGACCTTCACCGTGCGCGGCGGCCCCTCGGGCAGCCGCACCTGCGCCGTCTGCACGCCCTCGCGGCCCGGCGGTATCGCGACCTCCAGCAGGTTGTCGCCGCTCGCCGCGTCGTCCACGCCCAGGTACGCCGTCGTCAGGCGCGCGTCCTTCATGTGCGCGAACTCGAAGATGATGCCGCCCTCCAGCCGCAGGTCCACGCCGCCCGGCACGCCGTCCAGCTCCGCCACCAGCCGCTGGGCGCCGCCGGGCGCGTGCATCCACAGGCAACGGCGCGGCTCGTAGAAGATTTCGTGCCACTCCGGCGCCACGTACAGGTGCGGCGGGCCGGGGCAGCGGTGCGCCTTCCCGTCGAAGGGGCAGCTCTTGCGCCCGCCGTCGGGCTCCTCCAGGTACACGCGCGCCTGGTCCGCGACCTCCATGGCCACGAAGCGGCGCGGCCGGTAGCGCCCGTTCTCATAGAGCGCCAGCGTCAGGGTGCCCGCGTGGTGCGTGGCGCCCACGGCGCGGCGCTCGGGGAGGAAGTCCTTCAGGAAGGCCGCCTCGTCCGAGCGGGGCAGCTCCGGCTGGCCCAGCACCCAGACGCGCGGGTGCGCGGAGAGGTCGTCGCGCTCCGAGCCCAGGTACCCGTAGACGGGGACCTCCGGCGGGACGAAGAGGCGGGCGCGCTCCGCCCACCAGGGGAACAGGAGCACCGCGTCGCCGGGGCGGGCCTCCGCCTTCAGCCGCTCCGCCAGCGCCCGGTAGTTGTCCTCGGAGGGCATGCGCGAGGACAGGCGCAGGTGGAACACCAGGCACAGGAGCGCGACGAGCAGCAGCCCCCCCAGCTCGAGCAGGGGCAGCGCGCGCGTGAGGCTAGGACTTCGCAAGGCGGATCTTCTGCTCGCTCTTTTCCCGGCAGAAGGTGCAGAAGATGGGCTCACCCTGGGAGAACGACGGCGTCCAGGGCGGGTACATGGAGCAGCGCGGATCCAGGCAGTGGTGCAGCTCCCACAGGTGCCCCAGCTGGTGCAGCGCCTGCCGCGCCACCGGCTTGAACGCGGCCTCCAGGTCCTTGTGCGGCTGGAGGGTGATGACGGCGCGGTCCTTGCCCTGGCGCGCGAAGCCCTGCGTGGGCGCCATGCCGCTGGGCAGCTCGCGCTCCTTCAGCTTGCGCGAGGTGAGCAGCAGCACCTTGTCGTCCTGGTAGGCGCGGATGCCCTTCACCTGGTCCAGCAGCTTCTCCGCGTCCAGCGGGTCGCCAATCCCCGCGGGGACCTCGGCGCTGCCGGAGTGCTCGCTGCCCACGCCGAACGCCGTGTAGAGCGTGCGGTTGAGCTTGGCGAGCTGCTTGTCGTCGAAGGGGTCCAGCGTCACGACGCGAATCACGGGGCGTCACCTCGGCGCAAAGGGCCTGGGAGGGAGCGGGAGGGTCCGCCGCTTCATCCGACAGACCCGTCGGTCCAGTTGTCGACGGTCAGTCCTCGCTCTCGGCCGGCTTGGCCTTGGGCGGACGACCGCGCTTCTTGGGGGCGGCGGGCGCGGCGCCCTCCACCTCGGGTGGCTTCGGCTTGGGCGGACGGCCGCGCTTCTTGGGAGCGGCGGGCTCGGCGCCCTCCACCTCGGGCGGCTTCGGCTTGGGCGGACGGCCGCGCTTCTTGGGCGCGGCGGGCTCGCCACCCTCGGCGGGCGCGTCGGCCTTGGCCTTGGGCGGACGGCCGCGCTTCTTGGGCGCGGACTCCTCGGCGGACTCCTTCTCCTCGGCCTCCTCGCCCCCTTCCTCGGAGGAGGACTCCTCGTCCGACTCGGAGGCGGGCTCCTCGTCCGAGGGCAGGTCCAGGTCGCCATCCAGGCCGAGCAGGTCGCCCTCCAGGCCCAGGTCGTCCTCGTCGCCCCGCGCGAACTCGGCGGCGGTGCGCTTGGGGCGCTCGCGGCCGGGCGGGAACAGGACGATGTCGATGGCGTCCTCGGCGTTGACCTCGGCGGTGCCCAGCGCGGCGGCGACCTCCGACACCAGCAGGTGCCGGGCGTTGTCGTACAGCTCGCGCTCCTTGGTGGGCAGCGGCCGCAGCTCGCTGAGGACCTGCAGGTCCTTGACGACCTCCGCCAGCCCGAGGATGCCGCCCTGGGTCATCCGGTCCAGGTTGGTGCGCGCGCGCTGCTTCCAGTCGAGGTCGGCCTTGTCGCTGTCCGACCGCAGGAAGGAGAAGACGCTCTTCACGTCCTCGGGGCTGGCCACCTTGCGCACGCCGATGGTGACCACCTTGGCCTGGGGCACCATGACGACGGCGCCGTCTTCCTCGCGGCGCATCGTGACGAAGACGAGCTTCTGGCCCGCCACTTCCTTCGCGTCGATGGCGGTGACGCGGCAGACTCCCTGGTTCGGATACACGACCCGGTCGCCGACCGCGAGCTGCTGGAGTGACGCGGACCCTTCTGGCATGTCCCCCTCACGGGCAGTTCTTGACGGACGTCAGAGGAGGCCCGGGCTTACCACCGAGTCGCTTCGGACGCCACGAGATTACCGGTGGGCCGCCGCCGGGCGTTCGCCCGTCCGCTGAGCCTCCAAAAGAATGCCCAGCAGTTCCTTCTGCCGCGCGTCCAGCGCCGCCTCCACCTCGGCCTGCGTCGGCCCCTCGTCCGCGGTGGTGCCCGGCCGCGCGTCCACCCGCCCGGACAGGCCCATCGCCGACAGCACCATCAATCCGAACACGGTCACCGCCACCAGCTTCTTCATGGTGAGTCCTCCCTGGCGCCCAGGGTAGGGGGCATGCCCGGAGGATCAACTTTTCGGCAACAGGGCGCTGCACGGCTGTAGCGCCCGCTAGCGCGCCGGAGGTGACGGCGCCTCCCTGCCAGGGGCCTGGCTGCCCGGCGGCTGGGCGGCGGGGAAGACCTCGACCAGCAGGGTGCCGGTGTTGTCGGTGAGGTGGTCGTCCGGGAAGGTGAGCGCGAGCCAGTTGATGCCCCGCAGGCGCAGGGGGCGGCCCACCTCCAGCACCGCGAGCCCGGTGGGCACGGCGTCCTCGGGCCCCCGTCCCAGGCCCATGAGCCCGAGCACCCGTCCCACGGGGCCACCCTCCGGGCCCCGGGTCCGCGCGGGCTCGGCGGTGTAGCGCAGCACGACGTCGTAGGGCGTGTCCGGGTCGAGCGCGTGGAGGGCGAAGCGGTCCGCGCGCGACAGCCTCACCGCGTGGTGGCGCGCGTCCAGGCGCACCGGCGGGAGCGCCGCGCCGCCCTGTTCGCGGATGCGCACCAGGAGCGCGCCACGGACGTCCTCCCCGCGCCCTCCCGGCACGAAGACGTGGAGGACGCGGGTGTGGCGGACCAGCTGCTCCTCCGCGGCCAGGATGCCGAACGAGTCGTGCGCGGCCAGGCGCGCATCCCCCTCCAGGAAGTACGCGGCCTCCTCCACGGGGGAGGGGCCGCCGAGCGACATCCTCCCCTCGACGCGCACCAGGTACGCGCGCGTCGGGTCGAGCAGCACGTGCACCGCCTGGGAGGTGGGTACCCGGAAGGCGTGGCTCACCGCGGACAGGCGGATGGCGCCCACCGGCATGTCGGCGTCCTGGAGGGGCGGTTTCCCGCGCGCCTTCTCCGCGGACCCGCCGGTGGACGAAGTGTTCAGTCGGGGATGGAGGCGGGCGTGGACGGCGAGCGTGGTGCCGTGCTCGGCGCGCACCACCTGGCTCCAGGGCACCATGCCGGGGACGACGACCTCCAGCAGGTGTTCGCCATCCGCGGCCAGGTGGGTGATGAGCGCGGGGGTGGGGGATTCCAAGGGCCGGCCGTCCACGCGGATGGCGGCCCCGGGCGGCGAGGAGCTCAACTCCACGGAGAAGGTGCCCTCCCGGCCCAGCAGCGTCACGGCCAGGGAGGCCATCACCGCCGCGAGGACGGGCGCGCCCAGCATCACCGCGCGGGGCAGGCGGGAGCTGGTCGGCGCCGTCGGCCCCGGCGCCAGGGGCACGGGCACGACGGGCGCGGGCCGTGGCGCGGCGGTGGTCGCGGGCGGAGGCTCGGCGGGGGCCGGCGCCGGCGCCGCGCCGTCGGGGACCGCGGGGATGGGCTGGGTGGTCCGCTCGCGGCGTCCCTCTCCCGGGGCCGCGGCCCGTTGCGGCGCGGACGCGGGAGGCGGAGCGGGGGGCGTCTCCTCGAGGGCGAGCGGCGTGAGCGTGCGCGTGGGGCGGCGCTCGGCGGCGCCCCGGGACCAGCGCGACATCTGGGCGAGGAACTCGCGCGGCAGCAGCACGGGGCGCCCGTCCGCGACGAGCTCCGTCTCGAACAGGTAGCCCATGAAGTGCCCGAGCGCGCTGGTGGACACGTCCGGCGAGGCGGTGTGGAGATAGCGGGTGAGGGCCTCGGCGAACGCCTCGGCGGTGGGGTAGCGCTGGTCCCGCTCCACGGCCAGCGCCGTCAGCAGGATGCGCTCCAGGGCCGGGGGGATGTCCGGCTGGAGCTCGCGCGGACGTGGGAAGTCGCCCAGGGCGATCTTCCTCATCACGTCGGAGACGCTGCCCTCGAAGGGGAGGCGCCCGCACAGCGCCTCGTAGAGGACGGTGCCCGCCGCGAAGATGTCCGTGCGCGCGTCCAGCTCCCGGCCCCGGGCCTGCTCGGGCGCGAAGTACGCGTACTTGCCCTTGGCGTCCGTCTCGTCGGGCTCGGCGCCGCTGGCCAGCCGGGCCCGCGCGATGCCGAAGTCCACCAGCTTCACCTGGCCCTCGTAGCTGAGCAGCACGTTCTGCGGGCTGACGTCGCGGTGGATGATGCGCAGCGGGCGCCCCCGGTCATCCAGCCGCGTGTGGGCGTAGGCCAGCCCCTTGAGGACCTCCACCATCACCAGCAACGCCAGCGGCTGGGGAAGCGTGTACAACCCCTTCTCCCGGGCCCGCCGCAGCACCCGGGACAGCGGATGCCCGTCCACCCACTCCATGGCGATGAAGTACTGCCCGTCGACCTCTCCGAAGTCGAAGACCTGGGCGATGTTGCCGTGGCTCAGCTCCACGGCGATGCGCGCCTCGTTCACGAACATGGAGACGAAGGCGCTCTGGTCCTCGTAGCCGGGGAGGATCTTCTTGATGACGACCGGCTTGGTCACCCCCGCGGCGGCCGTCATGCGGGCGCGGTAGATCTCCGCCATTCCGCCCGTCGCGATGCGCTCGAGCAACTTGTACTTGCCGAAATAGAGCCCTTCGGGCGGGTGCTCCACGGGTTGTCCGGCTCCTCTGGGCGCACCGGGCCGCTGTGCATGCCCCTCCACGCGGCCTCCGCGAGGCCCGCGAGAAGCTATCATCAGGGTTGCTGAAACGTTAACACGGGAAAATTCCGTTGAAAATGCTCGCCTACCTCTTTCTCCTTGTCGGGATTTTCTTCACGGACATGGCATTCGCGGCTCCCGGGGTGCTGCTGGCGCCCGTGTTGGGGCGGCCGGACGGAGTCTCGCTCCATGGGCGCGTCCTGAAAGAGGCACCGGGCGAGGGAAGCTCCGCGCTGTCGAGAAACGTACGGCGGCTGGCGGCGCGCAACTGGGAGGGGGCGAAGGTGGAGGTGGACTTCCAGGGCGTGGTGGCGACGGTGACGAGCGGGCATGACGGGTACTTCGAGGTGAACCTCCGGCCGCCGGAGGGAGGCCGCTTCGCGGTGGGCGCGTCGCGGGCGCAGGCGCGGGTGGGCGAGGTGTCGACGAGCGCGAGGGTGGAGGTGGTGGAGGACGCGCGCGCGCTGCTGGTGGTGTCCGACTTCGACGACACGCTGGCGGTGACGGAGGTGACGAAGCCGACGAAGCTGGTTTCGTCCGCGCTGTTGAAGGACGCGGGCACGCAGCCGGTGGTGCCGGGCATGGCGGCGTTCTATGGCTGCCTGCGGGGAGGGCAGGGCGCGCCGGCGTTCGCGCTGGTGAGTGGCTCGCCCATCCAGTACCTGTCGCGCGTGGAGGGCTTCCTGTCGCGCCACGGCTTCCCGGAGGGCTTCGGCGTGTACCTGCGGGACATCGGGCCGGGGACGCTGTCCGGCTACAAGCAGCCGCTCATCCGCCGGCTCCTCCAGCAGTTCGACGCGCCGGTGGTGCTGGTGGGGGACTCCGGGGAGAAGGACCCGGAGGTGTACGCGCAGATTCGCGAGGAGTTCCCCGGCCGGGTGAGGGCCGTCTACATCCGCGACGCCGGGCGGACGAAGGACGCGAGCCGCTTCCGGGACATGGTCCTGTTCAAGGCACCGCGCGAGGCGGCCGAGCATGCCGTGGGCGCGGGGCTCGCCGACGCGGCCTGCGTCTCCGCCGCGTTCGTGAAGGCCGCTCCGGCGACGGCGGCGCCGACGCCTCCGTGAGGTCGCGCATGGCGGGACGCGTGTTCACGGCCCTGGCGCCCTCGGAGGCCCGCGTGGGCGCCTCGCGCGGGGCCCGCTCGCGCGCGGGCGGGGTGTTCGCGCTGCTGGCGATGTTGTGGGTGGCGGGGTGTCGCGAGGAGAAGGCCGCCGAGCCGCTCCAGTCGCTGCGGCCCGAGCCGCTCCCCTCGTTGGCCGCGCCCGCCGCGGGGCGCGCCGGGGGCGGCGCGGAGGACTCGGGTGTCGGGGGGACGACGGCGCCGGTGTACGGCGAGCCGCTCCCCGAGGAGGCGACGCGCATCCGGTTGGACGGCGAGCGCGTGCGCGTGGGCGACGAGGTGTTCGAGCCCGCGCGTCCCCGGGATGCCCGGCGGCTGGCGGAGGTGGTGAAGGGGCGCGAGGTGCTGGTGGTGCCGGACGCGGACACCTTCCTGGCGCAGACGTCGGAGCTGCTGACGGTGCTGCGGGACTTCGCGAGGGAGACGTGGCTCGAGCATCCGGACGCGCCGGTGGCCTACCCGGTGGTGCTGCGTGACGAGGAGGGGTTTCGCGCGTGGCTCGCGGAGGTGGCCCCGGGGAAGCTGCGCATCATCCAGCGCGCGGACGGCTTCGAGCTGAGCACCAGCGTGGGCAAGCTGCCCGGGCCGGACGCGAACGGACCCTCGGTGCCGGTGCGCGAGGGACGGCAGGACCTGGCGATGCTCCGCCATGGCCTGGAGCTGCTCCGGGGGCGCTTCAAGACGTCAGAGGACCTCTGCCTCGTCCCCTCGTTCGGCACGGAGGTGGCCCAGGCCGCGCGGGCGCTGGGGGCCGTGTACACGGCCCCGGGAGAGCCCCTCTTCGAGACCTCGTGCCTCGTCTTCCCCATGCCGCCTCGAGGGGCGGACGCGGGGCCCGCGCCGGACGCGAGGCCCGGCCCTTCGTCTCCGGAGAAGTAGCGCTCCTGGCCCCGGCTCAGGGGTCGAAGCCGAAGAGGAACAGGTCCGAGCGTCCGCTCGTGGTCCACTTCGTCGGGCCCACCTGGAGCGTGTCGTGGAACATGCCCACCACGCAGGCGCGTCCCTCCGGCGTGACGGCCACGCTGCCCTCGTCGACGCCGGGGATGCCCAGGTCCAGTCCGCTCACGAAGCCGCGCGCCCAGCGCAGCCGCCCCTCGACGCGGTCGAACTTCGCGACGTACACGTTGGCGGCGCCGGTGGGGTTGCCCGCCAGCGCGCCCAGCACGCCGACGTCCGCGCTGCCCCCCTGGTAGCCACCGGCGATGACGACGCTGTCGTCCACCTCGCTCATGGCGACCCCGCCCACGTCGAAGCCGAGGTTCCACGCCCAGCGCTCCGCGCCCTCGCGCGTCCAGGCCGCCACGAAGGCGTCCTGGTTGGTGCCCAGGTTGTCGGTGGCGACGTGGTCCCCACCCGCGAAGTGGAAGCCGCCCCCATAGGTGCCGACGAGCACCACCCGGTTGCCATGGGTGGCCACGTCATGGCCGAAGCCCACGGCGCCCGCCAGTCGCCGGTGCCACACGGCGTGTCCCCCTGGTGACAGCTTGACGAGGTAGGGCTCGACGACGCCCCCATCGCCCTGGGCGTTCCCGCCGACATAGAAGGCGCCCTCGCTGTCGACGGTGACGGCGCGGCCCTCGCTTTGCGGCGTCTCGCCATCGACGTACGTCCACTGACGGACGCCCTCCGCGTCGTACTTGACGAAGGCGAGCTGGCCGTTGCCGGTGCCCACGGTGTAGCCGCCGACGCCGATGTTGCCGGCCCGGTCGGTCGTCAGGGCCTGCGGCCAGAGCTCCCCGTCGGGCAGGGGGCGCAGCCAGAGCAGCTTCCCGCTCGCGTCGAGCTTCGCCAGGTGCACGCCGGTGTCGAGCACGCCGCCGCCCGCGGAGACGAGCAGCAGGATGTTGCGCTGGACATCCACGGCGTGCCGCAGCCCGAACGCGCTGTGGAAGACCTTGAGGACCTGGGCCTGCCCCTGGGTGTCGTAGCGGACGAGCGCGGTGTGCCATTCGGTCGGGTCGTCCGAGCCCTCGAGGGGGCCGGTCCCCACGTCGACGCCGCGGACGTAGTTCACCATGGCGAGGAAGCCTCCCGCCCGATCGCTGACGAGTCGCGCGGACTCGTCCCCGCTGGGGCCCGTCAGCGCGCGAGCCCAGCGCGGTGGCGGCGTCGCGGCCGGGGCGGCGAGCCTCCGGACCTCGCCGGGAGTCCCGGCCGTGGCCTGCATCTTCTGCTTCTGCGCCGCCATCGCCACGCCGCCCATCAGGACGCATGCCCCACACAGCAGCGCCAGCACCTGTCTCCCCATCCCCTGACCTCCCCATCCAGCGGGCCTCCGGGCCCGTCGGTGTGAGGCCGGATGCGTGCGCACGGCGCGCGAGGTGGGCTGGCGCGAGGACAGCGGAAGTGTCGCGCCCGCCACACTCGAGTCCCTCATGCGTCGTCTGTCCCGACGCCACTGGCCCGTGGGTGCGAGGCCCGGGCCCCTTGCGCGCTTGGTCCGCCTGGCGGAACGGTCCGCCTGGCGAAATGGACCGCGCGCGCTCCACGCGAAAAGGGCTGGCCTGCCTGGCGCTCCCCCTATGATGCCGCGCTCCCTAGCTTGCCAGGAGCAGGCCGCGTGTCTGCTCGGCGGAAGGCTGCTCCTTCCGCGCACCCGGAGGTCGTAGATGGTCGCCCAGAACGCGTCTTCGTCGTCGCGGGACATTCCCACCGGTGGTGCCTTCCTCTTCGAGGAGGTCGGCGCCTCGCCCTTCCTCACGCCCGAGGCCTTCACGGAGGAGCAGCGGCTCTTCTTCAAGACGGCGCTCCAGTTCAGCCGGGAGCAGGTGCTCTCCCAGGCACAGAAGCTCGAGCACAAGGACAACGCCTTGCTGCGTGGACTCCTGCGGAAGGCGGGGGAGCTGGGCCTGCTCAGCGTCGACATCCCGGAGGCCTATGGCGGCGTGGGCCTGGACAAGACGACGTCGCTGCTGCTCGCGGAGGCGATGAGCCTCAACGGCTCCTGGTCCGTCACCTTCGGCGCGCACACGGGCATCGGCACGCTGCCCATCGTCTGGTTCGGCAACGCGGCCCAGAAGGCGAAGTACCTGCCGAAGCTGGCCACCGGCGAGTGGGTGGCGGCGTACGCGCTCACGGAGCAGGGCAGCGGCAGCGACGCGCTGGGCGCGAAGACGCGCGCGGTGCGCTCGCCGGACGGCAAGCACTGGCTCCTCAACGGCTCCAAGCTCTACATCACCAACGCGGCCTTCGCGGACGTGTTCATCGTCTTCGCCAAGGTGGACGGAGACCGCTTCACCGGCTTCATCGTGGAGAAGGACACCCCGGGGCTCACCGTGGGGCCGGAGGAGCACAAGATGGGCATCCGTGGCTCGTCCACGTGCCCGCTGTACTTCGAGGACGCGCGCGTGCCCGTGGAGAACCTGCTGGGCGAGGTGGGCAAGGGGCACAAGATCGCCTTCAACATCCTCAATTACGGCCGGCTCAAGCTGGGCGCGGGCGTCATCGGCGGCATGAAGCTGCAGCTGCACAACGCGCTGAAGTTCACGCAGGAGCGCAAGCAGTTCGGCACGCCCATCGTCCGCTTCCCGCTGTCGCGCGAGAAGCTGGCGCGCATGGCGTCGCTCGTCTACGCGCTGGAGAGCATGACGTACCGCACGGCGGGGCTCGTCGACGCGCGGCTGGCCGGCCGGGACAAGGCCGCGCCGGACCACGAGGGCCACCTGCTGGCCGCCGTCGAGGAGTACGCCATCGAGTCGTCCATCATGAAGGTGTACGGGTCGGAGGCGCTCGGGCAGGTCGTCGACGACGCGGTGCAGCTGCACGGCGGCGCGGGCTACATCGAGGAGTACCCCGTCGAGCGCGCCTACCGCGACGCGCGCATCAACCGCATCTTCGAGGGCACCAACGAAATCAACCGCATGCTCATCACCGGCATGCTCCTCAAGCGCGCGGTGAAGGGCGACCTGCCGCTGTTCGCCGTGGCGGGCAACATCGCGGAGGAGCTGGACCGGGGCGAGCTGCCCCGCGCCCGGACCGGGGACGCGCTCGCGCCCCAGGAGGTGGCCGCGGAGGTGGCCAAGCGCCTGGCGCTGCATGGCCTGCGCGTGGCGGCGGAGACCTTCGGCGCGGAGCTGGAGAACCACCAGGAGGTGCTCGCCGCGCTCTCCGACGTGGTGATGGACGCCTTCGCGCTGGACTCGCTGGTGACGCGCACCCGCCTGACGGCGAGGGACGGCGCGCTCGACCCGCTGCGGCTCGCGCTGGTGCGCCTGTACGCGTTCGACAGCATCCCGCGCGCCTACGACAGGACGCGCCGCGCGCTGTGCGCCACGCTCGGGGGCGCCGCGCTGGAGAAGGAGCTCAAGCGGCTCGGCGCGCTCGACGTCTTCACGCCGTACAACCCCGCCGAACTGCGCGAGACGGTGATGACGGCCCTGGAGGCCCGGGACGGCTACCCGGTGACGTGGGACTGAGGGCGCACCGTCACGGCATCCGCGTGACGGCGTCCATCCCGAAGCTCACCCGCGCCTTCCAGGGCGCGGGGGGCAGGGACTCCAGGGCGAGCAGCGCCTCCAGCCGCCGCTGCATCTCCGGCCGCAGCCGCCCGAAGGTCGCGCCCAGCCCCGGCGTCACCGTGTTGGTGTTCTTCCGGGGCACCGACGAGGTCCACACCACCTCGCCGTGCAAGAGCAGCGCGCCCTCCGTCAGGTCCATCTCCAGCAGGAACGGCGTCCCCACCCGCACGTGGCGGGGCAGGGCGGCCGCCTGGACCTCCAGCCCCACGCCGCCCCGGGAGATGTCGCGCACCACGAAGCCCGGCGCGAACGGCGCCGCCTCCAGCGCGCGCAGGTGCAGGGGCAGCCGCGGGAAGCGCCGCAGCCCCTCCCGCTCCTGGACGGAGAAGATGCGTTGGATCATCGCGTCCAGCGCGGTGCGGTCCTCGCCCGCCCCGTAGCGCACCGTGAGCAGGTAGCCCCGCTCCTCGCGGGGGGGTTGGACCTGCACCACCTCGCCATGGACCTCCACGGGCCTGGAGACCCCCCGCGCATGCAGCTCGAAGGTGAAGCGCGTCCCCAGCGGCAGGCCCCGGCGCGTCTCCAACGTGACGCCGCCTTGACCCACGCTGCGCGTGTACTCCCCCACCAGGGACTGTGGGCTCTGATAGGCCACTTTCAGTCGCACGTTCGTGTTCACGCGACTGACACTCTGCGCTCTTCCAGGGGGGAGCTCAAGTTTACCCCAGCGCCATGGGTAGGACGCTGTGACGCGGCAAACACCTGACCTTCCAGGTGTGACGGCCTGTCTGGATGTCAGGGACCCACCGGCGGGGTGTTCCAGCCTGTTGCGCTTTCTTGACCCCCCCCGGGGGCCCGCGTATGAATGCCGCCCGAGAGTGGCAAGAAGTGGGAAGGAGTGGAGCTTCATCCCGTGGTTGGGTGAAAAGGTGGATCATCCCCCGTGTTCCGAGGCGTCTATGAGCACCAGATCGACGGGAAGGGGCGGACCAGCCTCCCGGCGAAGCTCCGGGAGACGCTGGTGGGGGCGTACGACGAGCGGCTCATCGTCACGACGGCGCTGGACCGGTGCCTGCACGCGTACCCGGTGCGGGAGTGGGAGGCGCTGGAGGCCTCACTCGCCCGGCGCAATCCCATGGAGCCCGGGGTGAAGACGCTGATGCGCCTGTACGTGGCCAGCGCCCAGGAGTGCCCGCTGGATCGGCTGGGGCGGTTGCTGATTCCCCCCTCGCTCCGGACCTACGCGGGGTTGGAGAAGGACGTGGTGTGGGCGGGGATGGTGAAGGTCATCGAACTCTGGAGCCGCGAGGGCTGGGCCAAGGCCCAGGAAGAGGCCCGCCAGGAGGCGGCCTCCGCGGACGTGATGAAGGTGCTCTCCGAGCTGCGGCATCAATAGCCGGAAAGTCGACAGAAGCAGGCAGTGCCAGGAGGGTGGCAAGCGTATGAATCAGGTTCTGGAGGTGCGGCGAAGGGCGGCGAGCGCGCTGGCGGGTGCCGAGCGCGTGGAGACGCTGATGCTCGAGGGCGAGCTGAGCGAGCAGGACCTGCTGGACGTCTGCGACGACCTCACCCGGCGCATGCAGCGGGGCCTGCGCCAGGTGGTGGTGGACCTGTCCGACGTGGGGCACCTGAACTACAAGGGCGTCAAGCCGCTGATGACGCGCGCGGAGGCCTTCCGCCGCACCGGTGGCGACCTGAAGCTGTCCGGGCTGTCGCCGTACCTGGCCGCCATCTTCCGCGCGGCCGGCGCGCACGACGCCTTCGAAATCTACCCGCATATGAACGACGCCCGCGCCGCCTTCGCCCTCGCGCGGGCTCCCTTCGTCTGAGTGCCAGTGGGGGACTTGGACTTCCAGCACCAGACGGTCCTTCTGCGTGAAGCGGTGGAGCTGCTGCAGCCGGGAGCGGGCAAGGTGATCATCGACGGCACACTGGGTGGTGGTGGCCACACGGAGGCGCTCCTGGCCCGGGGTGCGTCCGTGGTGGGCGTCGACCGCGACCCGGTGGCGCTCGCCGCCGCCTCCGCCCGCGTGGGCCCCAGCGCCCGCTTCCAGCCGCGCCAGGGCAACTTCGCGGACCTGCCCCGCGTGGCCGCGGACCTGCTCCCGGTGGACGGCGTGCTGGTGGACCTGGGCGTCTCCTCGCCCCAGCTCGACGTGGCCGAGCGCGGCTTCTCCTTCAACAAGGACGGCCCGCTGGACATGCGCATGGGGCCGGACGGGCCCACCGCCGCGGAGCTCATCGCCACCACGGACGAGGCGGAGCTCGTGCGCATCCTCAAGGAGTACGGCGAGGAGCCCTTTGCGCGGCCCATCGCCCGCGAGCTCAAGCGCGCGCTGCCCACGCGCACGCTGGAGGCCGCGGAGGTGGTCAAGCGCGCGGTGCCGCGCAAGGCGTGGCCCACCCGCATCCACGTGGCCACCCGGACGTTCCAGGCGCTGCGCATGGCGGTCAACGGGGAGCTGGAGGCGCTGGACGCGCTGCTCTTCGCGCTGCCGGGCCTCCTCAAGGTGGGGGGGCGCGCCGCCGTCATCTCCTTCCATTCGCTGGAGGACCGGAAGGTGAAGGAGTCCTTCCGCGCGCTGGCGGGGCAGTGCACGTGCCCGCCCGGCCTGCCGGTGTGCGCCTGCCAGAGCGTGGGCGACTTCCAGGTGGTGACGAAGAAGGCCGTGGCCGCCTCGGAGGAAGAGGTGGAGGCCAACCCCCGCTCTCGAAGCGCGCACCTGCGCGTGGTGGAGAAAGTGCGATGAGCAAGGCGTCGTCCCAGCGTGGCTCCGTGTCGGTGACCGGCGTGCTGCTGCACCTGCTGCCGGCTGTCCTCCTCTTCACGCTGTTCGCGGCGGTGGGCATCCTCCACGTCACCAGCCGCGTCATGGTGGTGGACATGGGCTACCGCCTGTCGCGCGCGGAGGCGGAGAGCCGCACCCTCACCCGGGAGAACGACCGGCTGAAGCTGGAGCTGGCCACCCTCAAGGCGCCCACGCGCCTGGAGCGCGTCGCGCGCGAGCAGCTCGGCATGTCCATGCCCGCGGGCAGCGCGGTGGTGTCGCTGGGCGCGGACGCCCCGGCGCGCGCCAGCGCCTCCGCCAGCCCCGACAAGCCCGGCGTGCGCGTGGCCGGCCGTGGGGGCGCGGCCCGGTGAGGGACTTCAAGGCGACCCGGGCCCCGGAGCCCAACGCGAAGTGGCTGAAGCTGCGGGTGAGGCTGCTGTTCGGGCTGTTCCTGCTGCTGCTGGGGGTCGCCTTCGGCCGGGCCGTGCAGCTGCAGGTCTTCGAACAGGAGAAGCTGCGGGGCCTGGCGCAGGACCAGTACGTCCGCCAGATTGAAATCCCCGCCCGCCGGGGCGACATCTTCGACCGGCGCGGCGCGCCGCTGGCCCAGAGCGTGGAGGTGGACTCCATCTGGGTGGACCCGTCCCTCCTGCCCGACGTGAAGCAGGCGTCGCGCGCCATGGCCAAGGCCCTGAAGGTGGACGCCGACGAGCTGTTCGCCCGGCTGACGCGCGCCAAGCGCTTCGCCTGGGTCAAGCGCCAGGCCAAGCCCGCGGAGGTCTCCGCCATCCAGGCCCTGGGGCTCCCCGGCCTGGGCTTCACCAAGGAGCCCAAGCGCTTCTATCCGCAGCGCGAGCTGGGCGCGCACGTGGTGGGCATGGTGGGCATGGACGGCAAGGGCCTGGAGGGCCTGGAGCTGGCCTTCGAGGACGAGCTGTCCGGGCAGAACTCGCGCATGTCCGGCTTCCGCGACGCCAAGGGCCGCAAGCTGATGGTCCAGGGCGCCATGGATCCGCTGGAGCGCCAGGGCGCCGCCGTCACGCTGACGCTGGACCGCCACCTCCAGTACGTCGCGGAGAAGTCGCTCTCCAAGGCGGTGGAGGAGGCCCGGGGCATCGCCGGCATGGTGGTGGTGCTGGACCCCAAGACGGGCGAGCTGCTCGCCCTGGCCAACTACCCCCGCTTCAACCCCAACACCCCGGAGGCCAGCTCCCGGGCGGGCATGCGCAACCGCGCCGCGCTGGACACCTTCGAGCCGGGCTCCACCACCAAGCCCTTCGTGGTGGCCACCGCGCTGGACCAGAAGGCCATCACCGCGGACAGCACCTTCTTCTGCGAGAACGGCGCCTGGCGCGTGGGCCGTCACGTCATCAACGACCACGGCTCCCATGGCTGGATGGCGCCTCGCGGCATCCTCCAGACGTCCTCCAACATCTGCATGGCGAAGATCGCCCAGCAGCTGGGTCGCGAGAAGATGGTGGCCGGCTACCACGCCTTCGGCTTCGCCGAGCGCACCGGCCTGGCGCTGCCCGGCGAGGGCCGCGGCGTCATCCCCTTCCCCAAGGCGGAGATCTCCCTGGCGACGCAGTCCTTCGGCCAGGGCATGACCGCCACCGCCGTCCAGATTGCCGCCGCCTACGGCGCGCTGGCCAACGACGGCGTGCTGATGCGGCCCTACCTGGTGTCCAGGGTCGTCGACCCGGACGGGGTGGTGCTGCTGGAGAACCGCCCCACGGAGGTCCGCCGGGCGGTGTCCGCCAAGGTGGCCCGGGAGGTCGTGGGCATGCTCGAGAGCGTGGTGGTCAAGGGAGGCACCGCCACGCGCGCCGCCATGGAGGAGTACCGGGTCGCCGGCAAGACGGGCACCGCCCAGAAGGCGGACCCGGTCGCCCGGGGGTACTCCGACAAGCGGATTGCTTCCTTCGCGGGTGTCGTACCAGCCGAGGATCCACGCGTGGTCATCCTCGTCGTGGTGGACGAACCCAAGACGGACGTGTACGGGGGGTTCGTGGCTGCCCCTGCTTTCAAGGAAATTGCGACCGCTGCCATGGCCCACCTGGCCGTGCCCCCGTCTCGGACGGTGGCACCCGGGGGGGCCGTGGCCGCCGTGTCCGCGACGCCCGCCGCGGCGAAGCCGGGGGCCACCAAGGCCCCCGAGCCCACCCGGCCGGCGCTCGAGGACGCGGTGACGGAGGCCCCGGAGCCTGGCACGGTGCGTGTGCCGGACGTCCAGGGTGCCGGCGGTCGTGAGGCCGTGGTGAAGCTTCTCGCCGCGGCGTTGGAGCCACAGGTATTGGGAAGTGGACGAGTGGTGTCTCAAACCCCCGCCGCCGGCGCACTGGTGGAGAAGGGGGCCCGGGTGACGCTGGAGCTTGCCACGCGGCAATGAGGCCGCGCCCGCTCCAGGCCCCGCGCTTGCAATGCGTGTGAAGGGGAAGAGATGAAGCTGACGGATGTCCTCGCAGGGTGTGGTGCCGAGCAGACCTCGGGTGGTCGTTCCGCGGTCGACGTCACCGGTGTGACCCAGGACTCGCGGCATGTGAAGCCCGGCGACCTCTTCGTCGCCATTCCGGGCACCAAGGAGGATGGTGCCCAGTTCATCGGAGAGGCCGTGTCGCGCGGCGCCGTGGCGGTGGTCTCCGAGCGGCCGGTTCCCTCCTCGCAGGTGCCTTTCTTCAAGGTGGGCAGCGCGCGCAAGGCGCTCGCCCTCATCGCCGCCAACTTCCATGGCCGCCCGGCCGACAAGCTCACGTTGCTGGGCGTCACCGGCACCAACGGGAAGACGACGACCACGTACCTGCTGGAGGCGATGAGCACCGCGGCGTACGCGTCGACGGGTGTCATCGGCACGCTGGGCTACAAGTACGGCGGGCGCACGGTGTCGACGGCGAACACCACCCCGGATGCGCTGGAGCTGCACCGCATCTTCCGGGAGATGGTGGACGCGGGCGTGGAGACGGTGGTGATGGAGGTGTCCAGCCACGCGCTCGCGCAGGAGCGCGTGCACGGGCTCACCTTCAAGGCCGCGGGCTTCTCCAACCTGAGCCGGGACCACCTCGACTACCACAAGGACATGGAGGACTACTTCCAGTCCAAGCGCAAGCTCTTCGCGGAGTGCCTGTCCGCCACGGGCGTGGCCGTGGTCAACGGTGACGACACCTACGCCAGCCGCATCTACAACGAGCTGCGCGGCCAGAAGCGCATGGCGTGGAAGTTCTCGCGCCTGGGCAACGGGGAGATCTCCGCCGCGGACGTGAGCTTCACGCTCGGCGGCATCAAGGGCACGCTGAAGACGCCCGCGGGCGACATCCCGCTCAAGAGCCGGCTGCTCGGGCCCCACAACCTGGAGAACATCCTCCTGGCGGCGGGCATCGGCCTGGGCGCGGGCTTCTCCCGGCGCGAGGTGCAGGAGGGCATCGAGCGCATGACGCCGGTGGCCGGCCGCATGGAGCGCGTGGAGAACTACGGCCCCGGCGGCGCCCCCGCGGTGCTGGTGGACTACGCGCACACGGACGACGCGCTCAAGCGCGCGCTGGAGGCCTCGCGGGCGCTGGCCAAGGGCCGCGTCATCGTCGTCTTCGGCTGCGGCGGCGACCGCGACAAGGGCAAGCGCCCGCTGATGGGCGCGGTGGCCGCGGAGGCCGCGGACCTGGCCGTCGTCACCAGCGACAACCCGCGCACGGAGGACCCGGACGAGATCATCGGCCAGGTGACGCCGGGCCTGGAGAAGGGCGGCCTGCGCCGCATCTCCGCGGGCAAGGCCAAGTCCGGCGAGAAGGGCTACCTGGTGGACGCGGACCGCCGCGCCGCCATCGAGCAGGCCATTGGCCTGGCGACGGGCGACGACGTCGTCCTCATCGCCGGCAAGGGCCACGAGACGTACCAGCAGGTGGGCCAGGAGAAGCTCAACTTCGACGACCGCAAGGTGGCCGAGAAGGCGCTCGCGAGCCGGACTCCCTGAGCACGGCGGCGCTCGGGCGAGGACGCCCCACACCCCTATGGCAGCTCGATTCAGCGACGATGAGGTGGTGCAGGCGACCGGGGCGACCCGGCGTGGCGGCCCGGCCCCGGCCGCCTTCGACGCCGTCTGCACCGACACGCGGGCGCTCACCCCGGGCTGTCTCTTCGTGGCGCTGGTGGGCGAGCGCTTCGACGCGCACGCCTTCGTGGACGCCGCGGCGAAGGGCGGCGCCACGGGGGCGGTGGTGGGGCGGGGCCGGCCCCTGCCCGCGCTGCCGGACGGCTTCGTGCTGTACGAGGTCGACGACACGCTCCGGGCCCTGGGGGCGCTGGGGCGTCACCACCGCTCGCGCTTCCGCATCCCGGTGTGCGCGGTGGGGGGCTCCAACGGGAAGACGACCACCAAGGAGATGGTGGGCGCCATCCTCGCCACGCGGGGCCCCGCGCTGAAGACGGAGGGCAACTTCAACAACGAGGTGGGCGTCCCCCTGACGCTGTTCCGGCTGGAGCCCCAGCACGTGGCGGCGGTCATCGAGGTGGGGATGAACCAGCCGGGTGAAATCGAGCGGCTCACCCGCGTGGTGCGGCCCGACGCGGGCGTCATCACCGTGGTGCAGCCCGAGCACCTGGAGGGCCTGGGCAGCCTGGAGGGCGTGGCCCGGGCCGAGGGCGAGATGTTCCGGGAGATGGGGCCGGGCACCACCATCGTCGTCAACGTGGACGACGCGCTCATCCCCGCCCAGGCGGCGCAGAGCACCGCGAACACGCTGACCTTCGGCCGCTCGGAGGCGGCGGACGTGCGGCTGGTGGCCGTGCGGACGCTGGGCCGCGAGGGCATGGTGGCCACGGTGCGGCACCTGGGCCGCGAGTGGCCGGTGACGCTCCACTTCATCGGGCCGCACAACGCGCAGAACGCCACGGCGGCCTTCGCGGTGGCGCTGGCGCTGGGCTACACGCCGGAGGAGTGCGTGCGCGGCCTGGAGGCGGCGCGGCCGTACGCGCGGCGCCTCAACGTGCTGGACGGGCGGGGCGGGGTGACGGTGATCGACGACTGCTACAACGCCAACCCCGCCTCCATGGAGGCCGCGCTGGAGACGCTGGGCACGCTGGTGCCCGAGGGCGGGCGCGCGGTGGCGGTGCTGGGCGACATGCTGGAGCTGGGCCCGGGAGAGCTGGAGGAGCACGCCAAGCTGGGCGCGCTCGTCGCCTCCAGGGCCGCGCTGGTCGCGTTCTTCGGGCCGCGCTCGGCCCGGGGGCTGGAGGCCGCGAAGCTGGGTGAGGCGGCGGCGCACTTCACGCAGGTGGAGCCGCTGGTGGCCTGGCTGTCGCCCCGGCTGCGCCCCCAGGACGTGGTGTTGGTGAAGGCCAGCCGCGGGATGCGGCTGGAGCGGGTGGTGGCCGCGCTGACGGGCGCCGCCGCGCCCTCCGGAGGAAGCCACTAGTGCTGTATCTGCTCTACGAGCTCATCCAGAGCACGGACGCAGGCCGTATCCTCAACTTCCTGCGCTACCCCACCTTCCGCATCATCGCCGCGGGCGTCTTCGCGCTGGTGCTGGGCATGCTCATCGGGCCGCGGCTCATCGCGCGGCTGCGGCTGACGCAGCACGGGCAGAGCAACGTCCGCGAGGACACGCCCGACTCGCACCAGAAGAAGAAGGGCACGCCCACCATGGGCGGCTCGCTCATCCTCATCTGCATCGCGGCGGGCACGCTCCTGTTCGCGGACCTGCAGAGCCGCCCCGTCTGGGTGGTGCTGCTGCTCACCTTCGGCTACGGCTTCATCGGCTTCCTGGACGACTGGCTCAAGCTGTCCAAGCGCAACTCCAAGGGGCTGGCCGGGCGCAAGAAGATGGCGCTGCAGACGCTGTTCTACCTCGTCGCGGTGTTCGGCCTGCTGACGACGTGGACGAAGGCGGACGGCTCCTTCGGGCCCACGCTGCTCATCGACACGCGGCTGACGCTGCCCTTCATCCCCACCCACTGGTTCAACCTGGACCTGGGCTGGTTCTACGTCGTCTTCGCGTGGGTCGTCGTGGTGGGCACCTCCAACGCGGTCAACCTCACGGACGGCCTGGACGGGCTGGCCATCGTCCCCACCATCGTCTCCGCGATTACGTTCGCCGTGCTCTGCTACGTGGCGGGCACGACGCTGAGCATCGCGGACTCGGTGACGGCGGGGGGCACGACGAAGCTGGTGGCCACGCCGCTGTACCAGTACCTGGGCATCCTCCAGGTGCCCGGGGGCGCGGAGCTGGCCGTCTTCTGCGCCTCCATCGTGGGCGCGGGCATCTCCTTCCTCTGGTTCAACACCTACCCGGCGTCCGTCTTCATGGGGGACATCGGCTCGCTGGCGCTGGGCGGGGCCCTGGGCGGGCTGGCGGTGCTGTCCAAGAACGAGGTCGTCTCCGCCATCATCCACGGCATCTTCTTCGCGGAGGCCCTGAGCGTGATGATTCAGGTGGCCTCGTTCAAGATGACTGGAAAGCGCGTCTTCAAGATGGCGCCCGTCCATCACCACTTCGAGCTCAAGGGGCTGGCCGAGCCGAAGATCATCGTCCGTTTCTGGATCGTCTCCATCCTCTGTGGTGGCGTGGCGCTCCTGTCCCTCAAGCTGCGCTGAGTCGCAGGGGGTGCCACTTCCATGACGTTCGCGCTGTCCGGGCAGAAGGTGCTGGTTTACGGGCTCGCGAAGAGCGGCGTGGCGGCGCTGCGCCTTCTTCGCCAGCAGGGCGCCCAGGTGACGGCGCTGGACGCCCGGGGCGAGGACGCCCTGGGGGACGTGGCCCGCGAGGTGAAGTCGCTGGGCGCCACGCTCGTCACGGGAGCGTGCCCACCGGGCCTGCTGGAGTCGCGGGCGCTGGTGGTGGTGAGCCCCGGCGTGCCGCTGGCGCTGCCGGAGCTCGTGGCCGCGCGCGCCGCCGGCGTCCCCGTGTGGGGCGAGGTGGAGCTGGCGTGGCGCTCCCTGGAGGCGGTGCCGCTGTTCGGCATCACCGGGACCAACGGGAAGAGCACCACCACGGCGCTCACCGGGGAGCTGTTCGCGCGCGGCGGCGGGCGCACCTTCGTGGGCGGCAACCTGGGCCGGCCCTTCAGCGAGGCCGCCCTGACGCCCGGCGACTGGGACGCGCTGGTGGTGGAGCTGTCCAGCTTCCAGCTCGAGGGAATCGCCTCGCTGCGCCCGCGCGGCGCGGCCATCCTCAACCTGACGCCGGACCACATCGACCGGTACGCGAGCCACGCGGAGTACGGCGAGGCCAAGGCCCGCATCTTCCACCACCAGTCCCCGGAGGACTTCGCGGTGGTGAACGCGGACGACGCGCACGTGCTGGGGCTGGCCCGGCAGGCGCGCGGGCCGGTGTACGGCTTCAGCGTCACGGGCCGGCCGGTGGCGGACGCGCCCCGGCTGGCGGGCCTCGCGGTGGCGGAGGAGGGCGGCTTCCGGCTGGACTTCAACGGCGAGCGCTACCGGCTGGCGAACCGCGCCCTGCGGGGCGCGCACAACGCTCAGAACGCCATGGCGGCCACGCTGCTGGCGCGGCTGGGCGGCGTGCCGGCCAAGGCCGTGCAGGCGGGGTTGGATGGCTATCCGGGGCTGCCGCACCGGCTGGAGAGCGTGCGGGTGCTCGAGGGCGTGGAGTGGGTGAACGACTCGAAGGCCACCAACGTGGACTCGGTGCTGGTGGCGCTGCGCGCCTTCCCGGGCGACGTGTGGCTGATTGCCGGCGGCAAGGGCAAGGGGGCGCCCTACGCGCCCATGGTGGAGGCGGGGCGGGGGAAGGTGAAGGGCGTGCTCACCATCGGCCAGGACGCGCCGCTGCTCGCCCAGGCGTATGCGGGGCAGGCGGCGGTGCATGCGTGCGGGACGCTGGCCGGGGCGGTGACGAAGGCTCGGGAATTGGCGAAGGCGGGCGACACGGTGCTCTTGTCGCCCGCGTGTGCGTCGTACGATCAGTTCAAGAACTTCGAGGACCGGGGCGACAGCTTCAAGCGCCTGGTCGGAGCGCTGTGACGGCATGAAGACCTCCCCTCCGTCGGCCGCTCCGGTGCGGTTCGACCCCTTGCTGTTGTGTGCCGTGCTGGCCCTCGTCACGCTGGGGCTGGTGATGGTGTATTCGGCGAGCGCGGTGCTGGCGCAGGACAAGCTCGGCGACAGCCTGTACTTCCTCAAGCGCCAGCTCACCGCCGCCTGCATGGGGTTGGTGGCCATGGCGGTGGCGATGAAGGTGGGCTGGCGCAAGCTGGCGCGCTGGGCCTATCCGCTGCTGCTGGCGGCCATCGTCCTCTTGGTGCTGGTGGCCATCCCCGGCGTCGGCTCCACGGCGGGCGGCGCGCGCCGGTGGATCCGCCTGCCGGGCTTCAGCCTCCAGCCCGCGGAGGTCGCGAAGTTCGCCTGGGTCGTCTACCTGTCCTACTCGCTGGCGAAGAAGCGCGAGAAGGTGGCGACGTTCTCCGTGGGCTTCCTCCCGCACCTGGCGCTGTGCGGCATCCTGGTGATGCTCTGCATGCTCCAGCCGGACTTCGGCAGCAGCGTGCTGCTGGTGTTCATGCTGTTCGTCCTGCTGTTCGCCGCCGGGGCCAAGCTGAGCTACCTGGTGGGCTCCGTGCTGCTGGCGCTGCCGCTGGCCTACGTGGCCATCGCCTCCAGCCCGTACCGCATGAAGCGCATCCTGGCCTTCCTCGACCCGTGGGCGCACCGGCACGACGTGGGCTACCAGGTGGCCGAATCGCTCATGTCCATCGGCTCCGGCGGCGTGTCCGGCCTGGGGCTGGGGGACGGGCGGCAGAAGCTCTTCTTCCTGCCGGAGGCCCACACCGACTTCATCTTCTCCATCCTCGGGGAGGAGACGGGGCTGATTGGCGTGGGGATGCTGGTGCTGCTGTACGCCATCGTCCTGTGGCGCGGCGTGCGCGCCAGCCTGGCCGCGGGCGAGACGTTCGGCACGTACCTGGGCCTGGGCTTCACGTCCATCATCGCGTTCCAGGCCACGGTGAACATGTGCGTGGCCATGGGGCTGTTGCCGACGAAGGGGCTGACCCTGCCCTTCGTCTCCTACGGCGGCACGTCGCTGGTGGTGCTGATGGGCGCGGCGGGCGTGCTCCTGTCGCTGAGCGCCAGCGCCCAACCGGCCGCGCGCGGCGCGCGAGGCAACTCGGAGTTGAGAGAGGTGGCGGCGTGAAGGTGCTCATCGCGGGAGGCGGAACCGGCGGTCATCTCTTCCCGGGCATCGCCCTGGCGGAAGAGGTCGTCACGCGTCACCACGCCAACGAGGTCGTCTTCGTGGGCACGGAGCGGGGCCTGGAGGCGCGCGTCGTCCCGCGCGAGGGCTATCCGCTGGAGCTGGTGAAGGTGCAGGGCCTGAAGGGCAAGGGCTTCGTGGCCTTCATCAAGGCCCTGTTCGCGCTGCCGCTGGCCTTCATCGAGTCCTTCCGCATCCTCTCCCGGCAGAAGCCGGACGTGGTGGTGGGCGTGGGCGGCTACGCCAGCGGGCCGGTGGTGCTCGCCGCGTGGCTGATGGGGGTTCCCACCGCCATCCAGGAGCAGAACGCGCTGCCGGGCTTCACCAACAAGGTGCTGGGCAAGGTGGTGCGCGTGGTGTTCATCGCCTTCGAGGAGGCGCGCCGCTTCTTCCCGGAGAAGAAGGTCCAGCTCATCGGCAACCCCATCCGCCGCAAGCTGATGGACAACTACCTGCGCAGCCACGTGGCGCACGAGGACTTCTCCGTGCTCGTGTTCGGCGGGAGCCTGGGCGCGCGCGGCATCAACCAGCGCATGCTGGAGGCGCTCGACGCCCTGGGCGACCTCAAGGACGGCCTGCGCTTCGTGCACCAGACGGGCAAGAACGACCTGGAGATGGTGCGCCAGGGGTACGCGGCGAAGGGCTTCACCGCGGACGTGGTGGAGTTCATCGACGACATGTCGGGTGCCTACGCCAAGGCGGACCTGGTCATCTGTCGCGCCGGCGCGACGACGCTGGCGGAGCTGACCGTCTGCAAGAAGGCGAGCATCCTGATTCCCTTCCCGCACGCCACGGACGACCACCAGGCCGTCAACGCGCGGGCGCTGGTGGACGCGGGCGCGGCGCTGATGTTCCGCGAGTCCGAGCTGACGGGAAAGAAGCTGGCGGACACGCTGCGCGAGCTGAAGGCGCACCCGGAGCGGCTCAAGGGCATGGAGAAGAAGGCGGCCCTGCTGGGCCGACCGGAGGCCGCCAAGGAGCTGGCGGACGTGTGTGTGGACCTGATGGTGCAGACCTGGGGCCCGTCGGGCCGCGAGCGCGCCACCCCCGAAGAGAAGAAGGCCCCCAGGAGCGAGTCGTGACGCGCAACAAGCCCCCCAGTCTCTTCAAGACGCGGCACGCCGCGCAGGTCCACTTCGTGGGCATTGGCGGCATCGGCATGAGCGGCATCGCGGAGGTCCTGCTCAACCTGGGCTACCGCGTCTCCGGCTCCGACCTGAAGGAGAGCGACACCACGCGCCGGCTCGCGCGCATGGGCGCCACCATCTTCGAGGGCCACCGCGCGCAGAACCTGGTCCAGGCGGACGTGGTGGTCATCTCCTCCGCGGTGCGCAAGGACAACCCGGAGGTCGTCACCGCGCGCCAGCGGAAGATTCCCGTCATCCCTCGCGCGGAGATGCTCGCGGAGCTGATGCGCCTGAAGTACGCCGTCGCCGTGGCGGGCAGCCACGGGAAGACGACCACCACGTCCATGGTGGCCACGGTGCTGAGCGCCGCGGGCCTGGACCCGACGGCGGTGGTGGGCGGCAAGGTGAACGTGCTCGACTCCAACGCCAAGCTGGGCAAGAGCGAGCTGATGGTGGTGGAGGCGGACGAGAGCGACGGCAGCTTCCTCAAGCTGCACCCGTCCATCTCCATCGTCACCAACATCGACCCGGAGCACATGGACCACTACGGCACGCTGGACGCGCTCCAGTCCGCCTTCGTGGAGTTCTGCAACCGGGTGCCGTTCTACGGCCTCAACGTGCTGTGCCTGGACAACCCCAACGTCCAGGCGCTCCTGCCGCGCATCGAGAAGCGCTTCGTCACCTACGGCAGCTCGCACATGGCGGACTACCGCCTGGAGAGCATCGCCCTGGACGGGTTCACCACCACCTTCCAGGCGTTCCGCCGCGAGGAGGCGCTGGGCGAGTTCCGCGTGCGCATGGTGGGCGCGCACAACGCCTTCAACGCGCTGGCGGTCATCGCCGTGGCGGAGGAGATGGACATCCCGCTGGAGACGGTGCGCTCGGCGCTGGCCGAGTTCGGCGGCGTGCAGCGGCGCTTCACCGTCAAGGGCGAGGCCCGGGGAATCACCGTGGTGGACGACTACGGCCATCACCCCACGGAGGTGCAGGCCACCCTCGCGGGCGCCCGCCGCGCGTTCGGCCGGCGCGTCGTCGTGGCTTTTCAGCCACACCGCTACACCCGCACACACGACCTGATGAAGGAATTCACCACGTCGTTCAACGACGCGGACGTGCTCTTCGTCTCCAATGTCTACGCCGCGGGAGAGGAGCCGATTCCGGGCGCCACCGGCGATGCGTTGGCGGACGCCATCCGCGCCCACGGCCACCGCGACGTCACCTTCGTGGCGAAGCGGACGGACCTGGCGCGAGAGTTGCTACCCCGGCTGCGTGAGGGCGACCTGGTGCTGACGTTGGGCGCCGGTGACATCACCCAGGTGGGGCCGGAGCTGCTGTCGCTCCTGAATGGCTCGGCCCCGGCGAAGGGGTAGCAACCATGGTGGAAGTGGGCGTGACGACGGCGCTGGCCAGGCGCGTGGCACAGCTGGCGGGGTGCGAGGTGAAGCCGGGAGCGCCGCTCGCGCCGCTCATCAGCGTGCGCGTGGGAGGCGCGGCGGAGGCGCTGGTGCGTCCCCGTTCGCCGGACGCGCTGGTGGCGCTCCTGAAGCTGGCGCGGGACGAGGGTGTGCCGGTGGCCATCCTCGGCGGTGGCGCCAACACGCTGGTGGGAGATGGGGGCGTCGCGGGCGTCACCGTGAAGCTGCCGGGTGACATGTTCGCGGAGCAGGTGGAGCTGGGCGCGGACGAGGGGCGGGTGACGCTCGGGGCCGGGGCGGCCATCGTGAAGCTCGTCAACCTGATGCGGGGCAACGGGCTGGTGGGCGCGGAGTTCCTCGCCGGCATCCCTGGCACGCTGGGCGGCGCGGTGGCGATGAACGCCGGCACCAAGAACGGCGAGGCGTTCCGCGTCATCGAGGCGGTGGAGGTGGCCACGGCCGACGGGGTGGGGTGGTTGACGAAGGCCCAGGTCCCCCATGCGTACCGGCACTCGGAGCTGCCGGCGGGCGGCGTGGTGACGCGGGTGCGCTTCCTCCTGCCCAAGGGCGACGTGGCGGCGTCCAAGGTGGTGATGGACGCGGACCTGGGCTACCGCAAGCGCACGCAGCCGCTGAGCCAGCCCAACTTCGGCAGCGTCTTCACCAACCCGCCGGGCGACCACGCGGGCCGGTTGATTGAAAAAGTGGGCCTCAAGGGGCACACCCTGGGGCGCGCGCAGATTTCGACGTTGCACGCCAATTGGATCGTCAACCTGGGCGGGGCCACCGCCCGGGACGTGCTGGGGCTCGTGACGCTGATGCAGACGCGCGTGCGCGAGGAGACCGGCGTGGACATGAAACCCGAAGTCAAACGCATGGGAGCGTTCCTGCCATGACAGCCATTCGCGGTGCCTTCACGAAGGAAGAGCTGCGCTCCAAGCGCGTGGGCGTGCTGTTCGGCGGCCTGTCCGCCGAGCGCGAGGTGTCCCTGCGCACCGGCGCGGCCGTGTCCGGCGCGCTGCGCTCGCTGGGCTACGACGTGGTGGACATCGACGTGGGCAGGGACCTGCCCGCGCGGCTCGTCGCGGAGAAGGTGGACGTGGCGTGGCTGGCGGTGCACGGGCGCTACGGCGAGGACGGCAGCCTCCAGGGGCTGCTGGAGTCCATGTTCATCCCGTACACGGGCAGCGGCGTGCTGGCCTCGGCGCTGGGCATGGACAAGGTCTACGCCAAGCAGGTCTTCATCGCGCACGGCATCCCCACGCCGCCCTATCGCGCGTTCCGTGACGAGGCCTCCGCGCTGGCGGCGAAGGACTCCCTGCCGTTCCCCTTCCCGGTGGTGGTGAAGCCCAGCCGCGAGGGCAGCAGCGTGGGCGTGCACATCTGCAAGACGCCCGACGCCTACGAGGCCGCGGTGCGGGACGCCGCGAAGTACGCGGGCACCCTGCTGGTGGAGCAGTTCATCAAGGGGCGTGAGGTGCAGGGCGGCGTCCTGGACGACGAGGCGCTGGGTGTCATCGAGGTCCGCGCCGCGCGAGAGTTCTACGACTACGACGCGAAGTACAAGGCGGGCACGGGGACCCAGTACCTCTTCCCGGCGCCCCTGCCTCCGGAGCAGTACACGCGGGTGAACGAGGTGTGCCTGGGCGCGCACCGCGCGCTGGGCTGCGCCGGTGGCTCGCGCTCGGACGTCATCGTCACGGAGAGCGGCGACGTGTACCTGCTGGAGACCAACACGCTGCCGGGCATGACGGCGACCAGCCTGCTGCCGAAGATCGCCGCGGGGCGTGGCATCGACTTCCCGGCGCTGTGCGAGCGGCTCCTGCTGGGCGCGTCGCTGAAGTCCTGAGACGCCGGTTCCGTCCGGTCGAGATGCGGCCCGGGGAACCGGGCCGCACGAGGTGAGTGCCCGCCGTCTTCCTGTATCAGTTGAGGGGAGGGCCGTAGTCGCAGTGCCGGTAGCAAATCCGGAGGACGTTCTCGCAGCGGCTGATGCACGCGTCGTCCTCCGCGCACCCTTCGGTGCAATTCAGAAAGGCACTGTCGCAGTCATCGCAGAGCACCCCCGCGACGTCCGCCCCATTGCCCTCGGCCGCCTCGCCATCACCGCGGGCCTCGGCTGCGACGGCAGCACCTGCTCCGAGGCAAAGCCCCACGACTGCCGCCAGGATTGTCTTTTTCAAGTGACCCCCCAATGTATGGATTCGGCTCCACCTGGCGTTTGCCCTCATGGCGATCCACCAGGCTCAGGTGAGACGCCGAGTGCGGCATTTCTTGTCGGGGCCTTTCTTCGACGAGCGTGCAGTGGGTGCCCCTGGCGGGCAGGGAGGAGCACGGCGCGAGCAACTGGGGCCTCGGCATCGTCGCCATGATTCATGCGGGCTGACGCGCCCCGGAAGGTCGGGCCTCGAGGTGAACGAGGCGCGCCTGGGGCTCTCTCGGAAGCGTGCAAAGAAGGGTTGATGGCGCGCGAGGAGCACACGGCCTTCCCGCGCGACTCGGAGGGGGCGTGAGGGCGCGAAGGCGTCACGGGGGCGGCACAGGCAGCGGCGGGTGAGGAGGGCCGCGCAGGCTTTGCATGACTTCCGGCTTCGAGCCGGGGGCACTCGGCCTCGCGTTCGCTCGCTGTCCAGGGCGCGGCATGCGGGCCGCTCCACGTGCAAACGAGAAACCAGCGGAGCCTCGAGCGCGCCCTTCTCCACCGCGCGCGCCCCGTTCTCCTCCATGGAGCAAGGGGTCCTGTGCGCCGCGCGAATTCGAGCGAGCAGCCTCCTTGATAGGAGTGCCCGCACTCTCGCGTGGCGTCACCTCCATGAGGTCTCGATGCTGTCCCTGTCCCCCCCTCGCTCGTCCTGGGTCGCCTTCGTGGCCTGGGGCCTGCTGCTCTCCACGGCTCCTGGCTGCCGCGACTCGTCCCCCTCCACCTCCGATGCGGGCGTCTCCGATGATTCGGGCACACCCGACGCGGGGGCGCCCGACTCCGGGACGCCTCCCTGGGATGGCACGTACACGGTGCTGGAGGAGCGGGGCGACGGCACGGGCGACCCTGGCGTGCTCTCGCGCTGCGCGCTCGTGCCGCAGGTGGGCGAGAGCCCTGCTGGCGGCTGCTTCGACCCGTCCATCTTCGACCTGTCCTCCTGCGACACCTCGACGCTCGCCAACGTCCCGACGAACGGCATCTACCAGGTGCGGTTGCGGGAGGAGCACGCGCTGGCGGATGGCGGCGTGGGGGGCTCGTATTACACCGTGACGATGGGCCTGCGCGGCGACGGCGGCACCAGCACGTTCTACTACCGGCCCGTCAGCCATGATGCGCGCGACACGGACAGCCTGCTCGTCGGCACCACCGTCCCCGTCCGGGACGGAGGCGTCACCTACACCCTGGCGGGATGCGAGGCGCCCAACGACCATTACTTCACGGGATGCTTCGTCCGGTGCACCAATGGCCGGGTGGTGGAGCGGGCCACCGCGGACGCCCACCGCATGGTGTGGCGCGAAGGCGAGGCGGAGTCCTCGGGTGGCCTCGAGCTCGTGTCGGAAACGTACGTCCCGCAGGGCACCCCGCTGGACGTCTATGTCGCGAAGAACCACGCCTTCGTGGTCTCCGCCAACGCCTACCTCCGCCCGGGCAAGCCCGGAGGCCTCTCCATCTACGACGTGACGGACCGGCGCCACCCCGTGTTGAAGAAGGTCATCAGCCTCCCCGACGACCAGCTCTGGAACAGCGTGTGGACCAAGGGGGACGCGCTCTACGTCGCCAGCCAGGACACCGGCATCGTCGTCTTCGACATCACCAACCCGGTGGACCCGCAGCTCGTGCGCCGCGTGCCCACCAGCGCCCCCCTGGCCGTGCACACCGTGCTGGTGGACGGGGACCGCCTCTACGGCATGGGCCTGTGGCCCTCGAACAACACGCTCGTGTTCGACGTGTCCAAGCCGCTGGAGCCCATGCTGCTCCAGCGCCTCTCGTTCCCCCTGGTGGACACCTACGACGCGCCCCATGACGCCTTCGCCTACCAGGGCCGGCTCTACATCAGCCACATGCAGTCCGGCCTCCACGTCGTCGACGTCGAGAACCCGAACGACATGAAGCTGCTGGGGACCTACGCGTACCCGAACAGCACCGCCCATCACAACGCGGTGGGCACGTTCGCCGGGCGCACCATCGCCTTCGAGGGCGGCGAGAACCACGGCGCCCACCTGCGCGTGCTGGACGTCACCGACCCGACGCACATCGTGAAGATTGGCGAGTTCCAGCTCCGGCCCACCGTCTCCATCCACAACATCCTCCTGGTGGGCACGCGCCTCTACATCACCTGGTATCAGGAGGGCGTGCGCGTGCTGGACGTGTCCAATCCCACGAAGCCCCGGCAGATTGCCCACTTCAACACCCACCGCGAGACGGACCCGGAGCGCACCGATGACGTCTTCGAGGGCGCCATCGGCATCCGCGTGCCCGGCGACGGCTACGTGTACGTCGTCGACACCTCGCGCGGACTGCTCATCATGAACGAGCTCCCGCTCGACACCCAGGCGGGAGGCGCCCCCAAGACGGCCCCCTAGCGCTGGAGGAGCTCTCCGGGGAGCGGTGGAGGTGTCGCCATTCCTCGGAGAGGGGTCTCGCACGCGCTGGGCCCTTCCGCTCGCCCGGCGCGTGAGTCGCTCGATGGCTCGCGGCCCTCGGCCGATACGAGGAGCGGGTTTCGGGCACCAGGCCGCGTCTTCCTTGGAGAAGGAAGACGTGGCCTGTCGGTGCACGGCCGCCCGGCGAGGACGGCGGCCTCCAGGCGTGCTCGAGGGCCAGGTGCATCCGGGCACGCGCGGCGCCGCGTGGACTTCGGAGCCGGGCACCATCGAGGTCCGCTCCGCGTGCCGCGCGCTCGGCCGTCATCGTCACGGAGCGTGGTGACACAGCCCCGCTGTCGAGTCGCGACACGCAGGACTTCCCGCGCCGTGAAGCCTCGCCCAGGAGCTCCACTCATGCGGGCCGCCTGGGGCGGGAGCCCTCGTTTCACACGGGGCGACGCTGGCAACTCCCGGCCGTTCTGGTCAGAGAATCCAGTCCATCCTGGGAAACCTGCCTCCACATCCGATGAGCGTCCTCCGCGGTCCCTTCGCCTTCGTTCCCACCCGGCCAAGACGCGGAGCGTCAGACTCGCGCGGTGATGAAGGGGCGCGGGGCTGGCGACGCGCGCTCCTCCTGCGGGGACCCGTGCTTCTCCTGGGAAGAATGGCCTTGAAATTCAGGCGCTTGAGGATCAAGGTCCGCGCCCCCTCGCCGGGGGGCACCAGGGGGCGCGGATGCCCTGGTTCCTCGTCGTGGGGCGCTCGCTACAGCGACGTGCCTGTAGCCAAAAACTGGCCAGGAGATCCATCCGCGCGCAGCATGCGAGTCCACCGTACCCACCATGGCCTTTGGTCGAAGCAAGAACCGCCGCCGTCAGGACTCCGCCCAGCGAAACGAGGCGGTGAAGAGCGCGGTGCGCGTGAAGGGCCCGGGCGTGGTGAAGGTGCTGGCGCTGACGCTGGTGACGGGGCTGATGGTCTGGGGTGGGGTGGAGCTGCGGGCGTGGGCGCTGTCCTCGCCGCGCTTCGGGCTGGCGGCGGTGTCCTTCACGGGGCTGCAGCGGGCCTCGCGGGTGGAGCTGTTGCGGTTGGCGGGGCTGACGAAGGGGCAGAACCTCTGGACGTTGGAGGCGGGCGCGCTGGAGCGGGCCATGCACCAGCACCCGTGGGTGAAGCGCGTGGTGGTGACGCGCCGCTTCCCCGACCGCGTCTCGGTGGAGGTGACCGAGCACGTGCCGGAGGCGATGGCGGTGTTGGGCGAGCTGTACGTCCTGGACGAGGAGGGCGAGCCCTTCAAGCGGGTGACGCCCGGCGACGGGCTGGACCTGCCGCTGGTGACGGGGGTGGACCGGGAGGGCTACGTGGCGGACCCGGCGGCGGCGCGGGAGCGGTTCCGGACGGCGCTGGCGGTGGCACGGGCCTACGCCGAGCAGTCCCCGGGCAAGACGGAGCGGCTGAGCGAGGTGCGCCTGGTCGCGCGCGACGTGACGCTCGTGGCCGCGTCCGGCCAGGAAGTGCGCCTGGGAGAAGGAGATTCCGAGGTCAAGCTGCAGCGACTGGCCCGTGTTCGTCGCGAACTGGGCGCCAGGGGGCTTGCAGCGGAGATCATTCACCTGGATAACCGGGCCCGGCCCGGTTGGGTGGCGGTGAAGCTTTCGAACTCCGCGTCCGAGAGGAGCGGGGTTTCGATGCAGTAAGAGGATGCCTCTTTCACGAAAGTGGGGGGCCTGGGAGGGTTGTCATGGCGAAGCAGAAGTCGGGGGAGATCATTGTCGGCCTCGACATCGGCACGACGAAGATTTGCGCCATCGTCGGGGAGCTGACCGACAGCGGTATCGACATCATCGGTATCGGGACGCATCCGTCGAAGGGGCTGCGCAAGGGCGTGGTGGTGAACATCGAGGCGACCGTCTCCTCCATCCGCCGAGCAATCGAAGAAGCGGAGCTGATGGCGGGCGCGGAGATTTCGCACGTCTACACGGGCATCGCCGGTGGCCACATCAAGGGGTTCAATTCCCAGGGCATCGTGGCGGTGAAGGACAAGGAGGTCCGCGAGGCGGACATCGCGCGCGTCATCGACGCGGCGAAGGCGGTGGCCATCCCGTTGGACCGGGAGGTCATCCACGTCCTGCCCCAGGAGTTCATCATCGACGACCAGGGCGGCATCAAGGAGCCCCTGGGCATGGCGGGCGTCCGCCTGGAGGCCAAGGTCCACATCGTGACCGGGGCCGTGTCGAGCGCGCAGAACATCGTCAAGTGCGCCAACCGCACGGGGCTCAACGTCTCCGACATCGTCCTCCAGCCGCTGGCGAGCGCCGAGGCGGTGCTGGGCGAGGACGAGAAGGAGCTGGGCGTGTGCCTCGTCGACATCGGCGGCGGCACGACGGACATCGCCATCTTCTCCGGCGGCTCCATCGTCCACACGGCGGTGATTGCGCTGGGCGGCAACAACCTGACGAGCGACATCGCCATCGGCCTGCGCACGCCCGCGCACGAGGCCGAGCGCATCAAGCAGAAGTACGGCTGCGCGCTGGCGTCGCTCATCAACAAGGACGACACCCTCGAGGTGCCCAGCGTGGGGGGCCGTCAGCCCCGCGTGCTCGGGCGGCAGATCCTCTGCGAGATCCTCGAGCCGCGCGTGGAGGAGATCTTCCAGCTCGTCCACCGTGAAATCCAGAAGTGCGGCTACGAGGACCTGCTGGCCTCGGGCGTGGTGATTACGGGCGGCTCCACGCTGCTGGCGGGCATGCCGGAGCTGGCGGAAGAGGTGCTCGGGCTGCCGGTGCGCCGGGGCATGCCGCGCGGCATCGGCGGGCTGGTCGACGTGGTGAAGAGCCCCATGTACGCCACGGGCGTGGGCCTGGTGGTCTACGGCGCCAAGCACCTGGACCGGCGGATGTTCCGCATCCGCGAGGAGAACGTGTACAAGAAGGTCAAGGGCCGCATGCGCGAGTGGCTCGAGGAAATCTTCTAGCGACCCGGGCCTCGAGGCCCGTCGCGCAACGAGGGGCTCTCCGGGAGGGGGGCCCCTTTCGCGTTCCTGGCGACCCGCGTCACGCGGCGGGTAGGGGCCCCGGCCGCGTCCGGAGGGGACGCTGACGCGTCAGGCGCATGCGGGGATCCGCCGGCTGACGAGTCAATCCGGGCCTGCGAGGAGGCCCTGGCGGTCTGGTTTCCAGAATCCGGATCCACGATTCGGATCCGCTCCCCCGAGGGGAGGACGGCCCGGGTTGGAACCCCTTGTAAAAGGGGTGGGACAGGAAGTGGACGGAGCGTGGCGCCTGGATTGCTATGCGCAGTCACAGCCAGCGGGGCCCCATCCCACTCCGCGTGGCACTGTCTATGACTCCGAACACACACTCTCCTACTTCGCTGGTCGAGCAGCGTCGGGTCCGAACCCGCCTGCCCGCCATCGGCATGCTGGCGCTGTTGTGCGCCGCGCTGGTGGCGCCCGCTGCCCACGCCGAAGCCGATGGCTTCCACCTCGGTGATGGCACCGACGGGGCGCTCGTCGTCAACAACCCCAACACCGTCATCAACACCTATACGCGGGTGACGGCGGCCGTTCCGGTCAATCAATCCTTCGTCAACGTCGCGAGCTCCACGGGCTTCGCGGTGGGCGACCTCGTCCTCGTCTACCAGACGGCGGGCCTGACGGTGACGCAGGCGCCGCCCGGCAACCAGACGCCCATCGACCTGGGCACCGTCCTGGGCGGGGCCGTGGGGCGCTGGCAGTTCGGCCGGGTGCAGGCGCTGACCGCGACGCGCCTCACCTTCACCCAGCCGCTGACGGTGACCTTCGCGGCCAACGTCACGCAGGCCATCCGCGTGCCCGAGTACAGCTCCGTCACGGTGAACGCGGCGGGCGGCATCGTCGCCAGGCCGTGGGATGGCCAGACGGGTGGCGTGCTCATCTTCCTGTCCCAGGGCGCGGTGAACAACGCCGGGTCCATCTCCGCGAGCAACGCGGGCTTCCGGGGCGGCATCTTCGTCAACGGTGACGGGGACAACTGCACGGCGGTGAACGAGGCGTATCCGGGTGGCGCGTACAAGGGCGAGGGCCTGTCGCTGTCGAACTACGAGAACGACTACACGTTCCGCGCGGGCACGACGGGTTACGGGAACGTCGGTAACGGCGCCGGCGGAGGCATCTGCCACAACTCGGGCGGTGGCGGTGGTGGTAGCGCCGGAGCGGGCGGCAAGGGTGGCCGTACGTGGGTGGGTGACACGAACCCGTCGCGAGACGTGGGCGGTCGTGGCGGCACGCGCATGGACTTCAGCGCCGTCGACCACATGATCCTGGGCGGTGGCGGCGGCGGCGGTCACAGCAATGACGACACGGGCGGCTCCGGCAGCAACGGCGGTGGCGTCGTCTTCATTCGCGCTGCCTCTCTCTCCGGAGCGGGCTCGATCTCCGCGAACGGCGCGGCGGGAGAGAACTCCCGGAATGATGGTAACGACGCGGCCGGTGGCGGTGGCGCGGGCGGTACGCTCTATCTCCGCTTCACCGGGAACCTGGCCTGCTCCGCCAACACGATCTCTGCGCGCGGCGGCAACGGAGGCAGCACTCCGTTCGATCAGCACGGCACGGGCGGTGGTGGTGGTGGTGGTCGCATCCTGTTGCAGGGCAGCACGGTGGCCTGCACGCCGTCCGTTACTGGAGGCGCCCCGGGTACGCAGCCGACCGCGAGCGCCCCGGATGGTCTGACCTATGGCGCCATCGCGGGCAATCCCGGTGTCGTCACTGTCCTGCCTGGAGCCTTCGTCACCCCTGCCGCGCCAGTGGTCGTGACGCCAGCCAACGGTTCCACCACGGGGGTTCGCCCGCCCATCACCGGCACGGCGGTGGCCAACTCCACGGTCATCATCTACGTGGACGGCGTGGAGCTGACCAGGGTCCCCGCGGATGCCACGGGCAACTTCTCCTTCACCCCGACCGTGGACCTCGCGGTCGGAGCGCACACGGTGAGCGCCATCGCGGAGCTGAACGGGGCGACCAGCGTGCGCAGCAACACCAACACCTTCACGGTCGCCTCGGACACCACGCCGCCGGACACGACCATCGTCAGTGGCCCCGCCGCGGTGACGAACTCCACGACGGCGACGTTCGATTTCAACTCGAACGAGAGCCCGGTGACCTACGAGTGCAGCCTGGACGCCGGGGCGTATGTCGCCTGCACGGATCCGCGGACCTTCACGGGACTGGCGAACGGCAACCACACTCTGTCCGTCCGCGCGCGTGACGCCGCTGGCAACGTGGACGCGACGCCCGCGACGTATTCGTGGACCGTGGACACCACGCCGCCGGACACGACCATCGTCAGCGGCCCCGCCGCGGTGACGAGCTCCACGACGGCGACGTTCGACTTCAACTCGAACGAGAGCCCGGTGACGTACGAGTGCTCGCTGGACAGCGCGGCGTATGTCGCCTGCACGGATCCGCGGACGTTCACGGGACTGGCGAACGGCAACCACACCCTGTCCGTGCGCGCGGTGGACGCGGCGGGCAACGCCGACCCGACGCCCGCGACCTACGCGTGGACCGTGGACAGCGTCCCGCCGGATACGGCGTTCGCCGCCACGCCCCCGAACCCCTCGAACTCCAACGTGGCCAACTTCGACTTCACCTCGAACGAGTCGAACGTCACCTACGAGTGCCGCCTGGACGGCGAGCCTCTCTTCACGCCGTGCGCGGACCCTCGCACCATCACCGGCCTCTCCAACGGCAACCACACCCTGGAGGTCCGCGCGGTGGACGCGGCGGGCAACGTGGACCCGACGCCCGCTCAGTACGCGTGGACGGTGGACACCACGCGGCCGGAGACGACCATCGTCAGCGGTCCTCCCGCGACGACCAACGTCACCACGGCGACCTTCGACTTCGACTCGAACGAGAGCCCGGTGACGTACCGCTGCTCGCTGGACGGTGCCCCCTTCGTCGTGTGCCCGGACGGCCAGAGCTACAACGGCCTGGCGGACGGCCCGCACCGGCTGGAGGTGTACGCGGTGGACGCGGCGGGCAACGCGGATGACTCGCCCGCGGTGCACACGTGGACCATCGACACCCAGGAGCCGAACACCCTCATCGTCAGCGGCCCCGCGCCGTCGACCAACTCCACCAGCGCGACGTTCGACCTGGACCAGGAGAACGGTGGCGTGCGCTACGAGTGCAGCCTGGATGGCGAGCCGTTCGCCACCTGCACGGACCCCGTGACCTACACGACCCTGGCCGAGGGCTCGCACACCCTGCGCGCCCGCGCGGTCAACGCGCTGGGCACGGCGGACTCGACGCCGGCGGAGTACTCGTGGACCGTCGACCTGACGCCGCCCGAGAACCCGACCATCACCTCGCCCGCGGACGAGTCGGTCGTGAACGACCCGACGCCCACCATCACCGGCACGGGCGAGCCGGGCACCTCCATCACCCTGACGCTCGACGGTGAGACCTACGGCCCCATCCCCGTGGACGGGGACGGGAACTGGACCTTCGATGTCCCCGACGAGGACGCGCTCGAGGAGGACACCTACGAAATCACCGTCATCGGCACCGACGGCGCGGGCAACCCCAGTGAGCAGGTGACCAGCACCTTCACGGTGGACCTGACGGCGCCCAACACCCTCATCGTCTCGGGCCCTCCGGCGTCGACCAGCTCGACGACGGCGGACTTCGACTTCGACCAGGAGGGTGGGGGTGTCCGGTACGAGTGCAGCCTGGACGGTGGAACCTACGCCGCCTGCACGGATCCGGTCTCCTTCACGGGCCTGGCGGACGGTCCGCATACCCTGCGCGTGCGCGCGGTGGACGCCGCGGGCAACGTGGACGCGACCCCCGCCGAGCACGCCTGGACGGTGGACACAACGCCGCCCGACACGTTCATCGACGCGGGCCCCGCGCCGGTGACCCGCGAGCAGTCCGCCACCTTCGACTTCCGCGCCACGGAGGCGGTCAACTACTACGAGTGCAGCCTCGACGGCGCCGCCTACGTCCGGTGCGAGGACCCCAGCACCTTCGAGGGCTTCGCCGAGGGCGAGCACACCCTGCTCGTGCGCGCCGTGGACATGCTCGGCAACGTGGACCCGACCCCCGCCGAGTACGCGTGGGAGGTGGACCTCACGCCGCCGCTGGTCCCGACCATCGTCACGCCCCCCAACGGAGCCATCCTGAACACGGGCGTGGTGACCATCTCCGGCACCGCGACGGGCGGGGCCACGAGCGTGACGCTGACGCTCAACGGCACCGTGTACCCGGACATCCCGGTGGATGGCGCGGGCAACTGGACCTTCACGCCTCCGGCGACCCTGGGCGACAACACGTACAACGTCTCCGTGGTGGCCCATGATGACGCGGGCAACACCAGCGACGCGGCCACGTCCACGTTCCGCGTGGACGGCACGCCTCCGGAAACGGTCATCGACTCGGCGCCTCCGGCGGTGACGAACGTGGCGACGGCGACGTTCGAGTTCTCCTCCAACGAGGACCCGGTCACCTACGAGTGCAGCCTGGACGGCGCGGCCTACGTGGCCTGCACGGACCCTGTCTCCTTCGGCCCCCTGGCGGATGGCGAGCACACCCTGCTCGTGCGCGCGGTGGACGCGGGTGGCATGGCGGACACCTCGCCGGCCTCTCACACGTGGACCATCGACACGGCGGCTCCGGCCGTGGCGGTCGTCGGCCCCGCCGAGGGTGAGATGGTGCGGACCAACTCGCCCACGTACACGGGCACCGCGGAGCCTGGCTCCGAGGTGACGGTGTCGGTGGACGGGGTCGTGGTCGGGACGGTGCCGGCGGATGCGGCGGGCAACTGGACGCTGGGTCCCATCGGTTCGCTGTCGGAAGGGGCGCACTCGGTGTCGGCCACGGCCACGGACGCCGCGGGCAACACCAGCGCTCCGGACCGCAACGACTTCATCGTCGATGCCCTGCCTCCGGACACCGAGATGCTGACGGTGCCGCCGGAGATGACGAACAACACCGACGCCACGTTCGAGTTCGACTCCGACGACGCCGACGCCACCTTCGAGTGCAGCCTGGACGGCGGTCCGTTCACGGACTGCCCGAACCCGTACGAGCTGGAGAACCTCCCCGAGGGCGAGCACACCCTGCAGGTGCGCGCGCGTGACGCGGATGGCGACGTCGACCCGACGCCGGCCAGCTACACCTGGACGGTGGACCTCACTCCGCCGGAGACGGTCATCGTGAGCGGCCCGCCGCTGACGGATGCCCCCTCCACGGCGACGTTCGACTTCGACCAGCAGAACGGCGGCGTGCGCTACGAGTGCAGCCTGGACGGCGCGGCCTTCGCGGACTGCACCGACCCGGTCACCTTCACCAACCTGGCCTCCGGCCCGCACACCCTCGAGGTCCGCGCGGTGGACGCGGCGGGCAACGCCGACCCGACGCCCGCGACCTACAACTGGGCGGTCAGCGTCGACTCGGACGGCGACGGCCTGACGGACGGCGACGAGGTGACGCGCGGCACGGACCCGAACAACCCCGACACGGACGGCGACGGCGTGCCGGATGGTGTCGAGGTGCTGGTCGGTGGCACGGACCCGCTCGACGACGACTCGGATGATGACGGTCTGCTCGACGGCACCGAGGACGCGGACCACGACGGCATCGTCGACGAGGGCGAGACCGACCCGAACGACGCGGACACGGACGGCGACGGCATCCAGGACGGCACCGAGAAGGGGCTCACCGAGCCAGAGGGTGACGACACGGACAACACCGTCTTCATCCCCGACGCGGACCCGACGACGACGACGGACCCGCTCGACGTCGACACGGACGGCGGCAGCGTGCGTGACGGCGTGGAGGACGCGAACCACAACGGCCGCGTCGACGCGGGCGAGACGGACCCGAACGTCGCCGAGGACGACCTGGACTCCGACCGTGACGGCATCGACGACGCGACGGAGATCGAGCTCGGCCTCGACCCGCACGACGCCGACACCGATGACGACGGCGTGCCGGACGGCGAGGACGGCGTCACGGACACGGACGGGGACGGCATCATCGACGCCCTCGATCCGGACAGCGACAACGACGGCCTGAACGACGGCACCGAGGCCGGGGTGACGCGCGAGACGGCGCCTCCGGGCACCAACGTCGATTCGCCCAACTTCCGTCCGGACGACGACCCGTCCACCACCACCGACCCGAAGCGCCCGGACACGGATGGTGACGGCCTGAAGGACGGCGAGGAGGACAAGGACCACGACGGCCGCGTCGACGCGACGGAGACCGACCCGAACAACGCGGACACGGACGGCGACTCGCTCAACGATGGCATCGAGGTCCGGGGCTCCAACGCCACCAACCCGCTCGACCCCGACACGGACAAGGACGGGCTGAGCGACGGCACCGAGGACGCCAACCGCAACGGTGGCCTCGATGATGGCGAGACGGACCCGAACAACCGCGACACGGACTTCGGCGGCGTCAGCGACGGCGACGAGGTCTCCGGTGGCGGCAACCCGCTGGACGGCAACGACGACTACGTGGTCGTGGGTCGTGGTTGCAGCACGAGCGGGGCGGGCACCTTCATGCCCCTGGCGCTGCTGCTCCTCGCGCTGCCCCTGTTGCGTCGCGTCCGCCGCCAGGCCCGGGGCGTCGCGGCGGGCGTCGCCGGGAGTGTCGTCCTGGCGGGGGCGCTCGCGGCGCAGCCGGCCCAGGCGCAGGTGACGCGGCCGGTGGTGTCGCAGGCCATCGACGTGCAGCGCTACAAGCCGGGGCCGGGCGCGGAGGACATCCTCGGCCTGCACAGCACGAGGGTGCAGCGTCACCTCGGCTTCAACCTGGGGGTGTCGCTCAACTACGCGAGCAAGCCGCTCAACTTCCTGGAGCCGCGCTCGGACCGGTTCATCACCGCGTTGGTGAGCCGTCAGTTCGGCGTGGACCTGATGGGCGCCATCGGCCTGTTCGACCGCTTCGAACTGGGCGTGGTGCTGCCGGTGACGCTCCAGGATTCGGACGCTGCGCCGGAGGTGGACCCCTCCTTCTCCCAGGGCGTCGGCTCCGGGGGCGTGGGTGACCTGCGCCTGGTGCCCAAGGCGCGCCTGTGGAACGGGGAGGACTTCGGCCTTGCGTTGACGGTGCCGGTGGTGCTGCCCACGGGAGGCGAGTCGGACTTCCTCGGCGGCTCCGGCGTGGCGGTGCAGCCCCGGCTGGTGGCGGAGTACGGGCAGAAGCTGCGCTTCGCCGCCAACGTGGGCTTCGACTTCCGCGAGAAGCAGCAGCTGCGCAACCTGACCGCGGGCAACGCGTTCACCTACGGCGTGGGCACGGAGGTCCCCTTCTCCCTGGGGCAGCTCCCGCTGTCGCTGGAGGCGACGCTGCTGGGCGCCGTCGGACTGGACGAGCAGGACACGGAGGAGATGCCCCTGGAGCTGCTGGCGGCGCTGAAGTACCGCGCCCCGGCGGGCTTCACCGCGCGGCTCGGCGGTGGTCCGGGCCTCACCCGGGGGTATGGCACGCCGGGCTACCGGCTGCTGGCGGGCTTCGCCTGGAGCCCGCCGCCGGAGCCCAAGAAGCCCGCGCCGCCCGCGCCGGTCGACACCGACGGTGATGGCCTGACGGACGGCAACGACGCCTGCCCCACGCAGGCCGAGGACAAGGACGGCTTCGAGGACGCGGACGGCTGCCCCGACCCGGACAACGACAAGGACGGCATCGCCGACGTCGCGGACAAGTGCGTGAACGACCCGGAGACGGTCAACGGCTTCCAGGACGAGGACGGCTGCCCCGACGAGGCGCCGCCGGTCGACTCCGACGGCGACGGCATCATGGACCCGCAGGACAAGTGCCCCGCCCACGCCGAGGACAAGGACGGCTTCCAGGACGAGGACGGCTGCCCCGACCCGGACAACGACAAGGACGGCATCCCCGACGTCGCGGACAAGTGCCCCCTGGAGCCCGAGGTCATCAACGGCGTCGCCGATGACGACGGCTGCCCGGACAAGGGCAAGGTCAAGGTCCAGGTGGACGGCGAGCGCATCGTCATCCTGGAGAAGGTCTACTTCGCCACGGGCAAGGACATCATCCTCCCGCGCTCGTTCCCGCTGCTGAAGCAGGTGGCCGCGGTGCTGCGCGCCAACCCGCAGGTGGAGCTGCTCCGGGTGGAGGGCCACACCGACAACCAGGGCAAGGCCGCCTTCAACATGGACCTGTCCCGCCGCCGCGCCGGCAACGTGCGTGAGTTCCTCGTCAAGGAGGGCATCGACGCCGCCCGGCTGGAGGCCGAGGGCTACGGCCAGACTAAGCCGGTGGACACGAACAAGACGGCGGCGGGCCGTGAGAACAACCGCCGCGTCGAGTTCACCATCCTCCGCGTGGGCAAGGTCGAGGTGGAGCGCGAGAGCCCCTGAGACACGTGAAACACCCGGAGCGTCCACCGCGGCGCTCCGGGCCTGAAGCCCCGGATTGAGAACGAGGGTGGCTCCGGACGGGATGTCGGGGCCACCCTCGGTTTTTCTGGAGAGTCCGGGACGCCGCCCCGCGTCCTGTCGCGGGGTCTTCAAGGAGGACCTCGGGCGTGTGTCGCGAAGGTGTTTGAAGTCGGACGCCCCCGAGGTATCACGACCTCCCGGGGTACACGTCCTCCGCGAGTCAAGAGGGGGGACGCGCGGTCCGCGCGGCGTTGCCCGCGTTCCAGGGCGTCACGTAAGTCCGCGTCAGGACTCGGCGGCGCAGCATCCCGCTACAGGTGCGTAGCGGAATACTTGCCAAAGAGTGGGACTTGCTGATGATTGTGGAGGTTGGAGGCCCGCGCGCTGCGTCGCGCGACGCCTGCCGAAAGGACCGCCATGGACCAGTTCGACCAGAACAAGCAGGCCGCCAAGATTCGGGTGGTGGGGGCAGGTGGGGCCGGCTGCAACGCGGTCAACACGATGATTCTGTCCAAGTTGGACCGGGTGGACTTCATCGCGGCCAACACGGATATCCAGGCGCTCGCCGCCAGCAAGGCGCCCACGCGGCTGCAGCTGGGCCAGACGCTGACCAAGGGCCTGGGCGCGGGCGCCAACCCGGAGATGGGCCGCGAGGCCGCCCTGGAGTCCCGGGACCAGATTGCCGCCGTGCTCGAGGGCGCGGACATGGTGTTCGTCACCGCCGGCATGGGGGGCGGCACGGGCACGGGCGCCGCGCCCATCATCGCGGACATCGCCAAGAGCCTGGGCTGCCTCACGGTGGGCGTCGTCACCAAGCCCTTCCTCTTCGAGGGCAACAAGCGCCGCAAGCAGGCCGAGCAGGGCATCGTCGAGCTCAAGGCCGCGGTGGACACCCTCATCACCATACCGAACCAGCGCCTGCTGTCGCTCTCCAACGCGCCCATGCCGCTGCTGGAGACCTTCAAGCGCGCGGACGAGGTCCTGCTCAACGCCGTGCAGGGCATCAGCGACCTCATCCAGTACCACGGCTACATCAACGTCGACTTCGCCGACGTGAAGACCATCATGAGCGACAAGGGCCTGGCGCTCATGGGCACCGGCCATTCGTCGGGTGAGAAGCGCGCGCTCACCGCCATGCAGCAGGCCATCGCCAGCCCGCTGCTGGAGGACGTGTCCATCGACGGTGCCACGGGCCTGCTCATCAACATCACCGGCGGCCGGGACATGACGCTCCAGGAGGTCAACGAGGCGTTGACCCTGGTGCACGACGCGGCGGACAGCGAGGCGGAGATCATCTTCGGCTCGCTCATCGACGAGAACATCCAGGACGAGGTGAAGATCACCATCATCGCCACCGGCTTCGTGCACCGGGACGCCCCGAAGGTGCGGCCCGTGGCGCCGGTGGTGCAGGTCCCCCTGGCGCGTCCGCCGCAGCAGTCCATGCTGGTGGGCACGCGCGAGGAGGTCGCAAGCCTGGTGCCCGCGAAGGGTGGGGCGCCGCGTCCGCTCGCCGCGGTGGACAACAGCAAGGCCGTCAGCAACCGCACCGCGGTCGTGAAAGACGCCGCGCTGCCGCTGGACGAGGATCAGTTCGACATCCCCACGTTCCTGCGTCGCCAGGGACAGACGGAGCTGCCGTAGTAGTCGTCCGCGGGGCCGTCCCTGGACGGCCTCAGCGCGCGGGGAGCCGGGCCACGCTGGCCTCGTCGCGGCCGGAGAGCCTGTCCGCCCGGGCGAAGAGCCCGTCCAGCTCCTCGTAGAGGGCGTCGATGCGCTCCTGCTTGCGCGGCGCCGGAATCACGCCGCCGCCGGTCAGCTCCTCCAGTCGGGCGCTGGCGCGCTGGAGCAGCTGCAGGGCCTTGAGCAGCGACAATCCGCGCCGCGTGCCCTCGTCGGTGAAGAGGGTGCCGCTCTGCGTGAGGGCCTCGAGCGTGCCACGGACGCTGCGGACCCGGTCCGCGTGGCGGGTGCGGTAGAGGTCCAGCCTGCGTGCGCGGCGCGCGCCGTGGAGGTCCACGACGGCCACATCGGTGCCTGGGGAAGAGGGAGGCTTCACGTGGGACAAGGTACGCCATGCCCTCGCAAGGTCGCAAATTTACGGGATTGTAGGGACCTGTTGCACGACTGCCCGCGGGCCCGGCGAGGCGCCGTGCCGCCAGGCTTCCGTCCGCGGGAGATGGCGCCTGGGGCTGTGCTTCCGGGTGCTTGACGCGGCACGGCGCCATGGCGGACGTTGCCCGCGCCGCTTCTTGCCCCGGGTGGGCGAGGCGGGGATGCGGCCTGGATTGGGACAGGCCCGAAGAGGGAGTCGCTGGTGGAGCCGTCGCTGGAGGTGGAGGACCGGGAGGGAGGTGTCCGGGTCCTGACGCTGTCGAACCCCGCGCGCCGCAACGCGCTCGATGACGGGCTGCTGGGCCGCCTGGACGCCGCGCTGGAGCCGTCGCCGCGCGTGCGGGCGCTGCTGCTGCGCAGCGTGGGCGGCACCTTCTGCGCGGGCTACGACCTGACGCACCTGGGGCCGCCGCGCGAGGACGGGCGGCTCCCCGACGACGCGCTCGTGGCGTGCCTGCTCAAGCTGGAGTCGCACCCGGCGCCCAGCGTGGCGCTGGTGCAGGGCGCGGCGGTGGGGGCGGGCTTCGACCTGGCGGCCTCCTGCGACTTCCGGGTGGGGACACCCGAGGCGCTGTTCCTCATGCCTCCCGCGCGGCTCGGCATCGTCTACTCGCCGGAGGGGCTGGCGAGGGCCACGCGCCTGGTGGGGATCTCCCGGGCCAAGCAGCTGTTCCTCACCGCGCGCAAGCTGTCCGCGCCGGAGGCGCTCGACTGGGGCCTGTTGGACGAGTGCCTGCCGTTGGCCGAGGCGAGTGAGCGCGCGCTGGCGTTGTGCGAGACGCTCGCGGGGCACGCGCCCGGGGCGGTGGCGGGGATGAAGGAGTCCTTCGTGCTGCTGTCGCGAGCGCCGCTCGGCGAGGCGGAGCGGGCGAGGCTCCGGGCGCTTCGCGCGACGGCGTTCGGCAGCGAGGACGCGAAGGAGGGGCGGGCGGCCTTCCTCGAGAAGCGTCCGCCCCGCTTCACCGGCCGCTAGTCACGGCGGCCGGCGAGGCGGTGTCGGGGCATCAGGTATCGCCGAACAGCTCGCCCATGCGCAGCTGCAGCGCCGAGGCGATCTTGTACAGCGAGGAGATCGACGCGGAGGACTCCGCGCGTTCGATCTGCGAGAGCAGCGACACGGACAGGCCCGTGCGCCGCGCGAGCTGCTTGAGGGTCAGCTCTTGCGTCTTGCGAGCGTCGCGGATGGTGCGACCGATGGCCCGGTGCAGGTCCGCCTCCGGGTCCTGCGACAGCCCCTTCTTCTGGAGGGCGTTGCGGACCGCGGTGATGAACTGCTCCGGCTCCATGGGCTTCTTGACGTAGTCCGAAGCCTGGGCCTTGAGCGAAGCGACCGCGGTGTCCACCGTGGGGTAGGCGGTGGCGACGATGACGGCGACGTCCGTATCGTACTTGCGGATCTGCTCGAGCACCTCGGTCCCCGACATCTGCGGCATCATCATGTCGAGGATGACGAGGTGGAAGTCGGAGCCACGGAGGATCTCCACCGTCTGCGTGGGGTCCGTCGTGGTCACGACCTCATAGCCTTCGCGGGTCAGCACCAGCTTGAGGTAGTCGCAGTTGTCCTGCTCGTCATCAACTACCAGGATGCGAATCTGCACAGCGTCTCCTCGCTGCAGGTGAACAGCAATCCGGCCAGCACGGGCTCTTTGAGGGGTGGAGAGCCCGGTGGCACAACACCACCGCATACCATTGTCTGCTGCTACTTCCGGCCTTTCTCGTATTCTTCCAAGTATCCCTTCACGGTTTGGTATCTGGGATGAGTGGGAGGAGCGAGTTCAAGGAAGCTGTTGTAATACTTCGCGCCCTCGGCCGGCTTGCCATCGCGTGCCAGCGCAGAGCCCAGATAGACGTGGCAGTCCACGTACTTCGGGTTGAGTTCGAGGCACCGTTTGAAGCTCTGTACGGCTTCGCTGTACTTCTTCTCTCCCAGCCGGGCCTTGCCCTCGTTGAGCGCGGCTTCAACGGGGCTCTCGGCCGCCTTCTCAGTGGGCGCCGGCTTCGGCGAGGCGGTGGCGACAGGGGGGGCGGCGACGGGCTGGGCAGCCGCCTTGGCCTCGTCCTCTTTCTTCTTGAGCTCCGCGAGCAGCACCCTGCGCTCGCCCTGGAGCCGCTGCGTCTTGGCCGCACCCTCCAGTGATTCACGCGCTTCGGCGAGCTCGTTGTTCGCGAGCGCGGTCCGGGCGGTGGCCAGCAGCTCCTTGTAGCTCGCCTCGTTCGTCGCCTCGTTGAAGAGACGCTCCGCTTCCGGGGCCTTGATGCCCTCCAGGGTCGTCTTGGCGCCCTGGAAGTCCCCGCTCTTCATCTCGGCTTCGGCCTTCGCGAGGAGCTTGGGCACGTCCGGACCCGGAGGCGTGGCCGGCTTCTCCGGCTCTGGCGGAGTCTCCACCGTCTCGGCGGTTTGCGTCGGCGCGGCCTTGACCTCTTCGGCGGGCGAGGGCTTCGGCTTCTCGACCGGAGGCGCGGGCGGCGTCTCCGCCGGCGGCGTCACCGCGACGACGGGATGGCCCGGCTGCGTCGCGCCCTGCTCCTGGTGGTTCATCCACCAGACCACGCCTCCGCCACCCAGGAGGACGGCGGCGAGGCTGGCGACGACGAGCAGCTTCGACACGCCGCCCCCCTCGTTGGCCCCGACATCGTCCGTGGAGTCACCCGCGGCCACGAACCGCAGCTTGACGTGGCCCAGCTCGATGATGTCGCCGCTGTTCAGGGTGGCCTGGGCGTAGCTCTCGCCGTTGACCGTCATCCCGTTGGCGGACTGCATGTCGATGACGCGCCACTCGCCGGCGTCCTCGCGCACCAGCTTCGCGTGCGTGCGCGACAGCGAGCGATGATCCAACGTGATGTCGTTGTCATCCGTGCGGCCGATGCGCAGCTCCGTGCGGATGCAGGAGAACTGCTGACCACGCAGCTCGTCCGGCGTCAGCACCACCAGCTGGGGGGCCTCCTTCTCGTCGAGGTCCACCACCTTGCGGGGGCGATCCGCCTCGACGTGGTCCAACCGGATGATGGAGGTGGAGTTGCGACGCTTGTCCGCCGAGGCCGGCGTGTGGTCGTTCTCCTGTCCGGGCGCCTCCTCGTCCTGGGTGCTCTCGGACTCGGATTCAGGCTCCGGCTCCTGTCGGCGCGCCGGGACCTTGGTGGTGATGGCGCCCACCGCGTTCGCGGCGCCTTCGGCCTGGAGCGCCAGGTCGTAGTCGCCGATCTGGATCAGATCGCCCTCGTTGAGGGGCGACTGTCCCGCGATGCGCTCGCCGTTGATCCGGGTGCCGTTGTAGCTACCCAGGTCCTCCACTACGACATGGCCGTTCAACCGCACCAGTCGTGCGTGACGACGAGAGACGTTCCGTTCCGTCAGGCGGATGGTGTTTCCCTCCTGACGGCCAATGGTGATCTCGTCGCGCACGAAGGGAACAACGGTCTTGCGCCCCTCGTCGTCTTCGATGATGAGCTTCAGCACGGGTCCGATCCGCGTACAGTCATAGCAGAACGGCCTTTCAACGTACAAGTCATGCATCCCCCTCAAAAGACAGGGATTTCTCCCCAGGAGGCGGGACAGGGGGGCCTGTTGTCCATCGGTCGATCGGCCGGACAGGGCGGATCACGTGTATGGCCATGGATCACCTTGACCCTCATTTCAGGGCTGGGGGCCATCCATGGGGCGCTGATGACACGGGGCGCGGTGGACGCGGACGCCCTGGTGCGCTGGGGGGCGAAGGCGGGGCCGCTCATCCTGGAGGTGGGGCAGGGGTGGCGGCTCTTGACGGCCAACCTGCTGCACCGGGACGGGCTCCACCTGGCGCTCAACCTGCTGGTGCTGGCCGCGGCGGGCGTGGTGCTCGAGCGCACGTGTCGACGGTGGGACTACGTGGCGCTGCTGTGCGTGTCGGGGCTGGCGACCATGTCGGGCTCGCTCGCCTGGTCTGGCGCCGTGAGCGTGGGGGCCTCGGGACTCGTCTACGGCTGCATCGGCGCGCTGCTCGTGCTGGGGCGGAGGCACCGGCTCGAGCGCGCGTCGAGGTTGCGCGGGTTCTCGGGGGAGAGCGCGCTGCCCACGGTCCTCGTCTTCCTGTGGATGGGCTGGACGTCGGTGGGGGTCGACAACGCGGGACATCTGGGCGGGCTGGTGGCGGGGCTGCTGATGGGTTTGTTCCTGGAGCCGCGCGGCGCCGCGTCCCAGGCCCACTCCCTGGCGGGAAGGCCGCTGGTGAGCGTGGGCGTGGCGCTGGGCGTGGCCGCGCTCGTGGTGGTCGAGCGCTCCGGCTGGCGGGTGGAGCGGGACGACGGCTTCGGGGTCTCCGTGGCGATGCCTCAGGGCTGGCGCGGGGAACTGGACGGGCAGGGCCGCAGGACGTTCTCCAATGGCCTGGTGGGGCTGGGGCGCGCCACCTTCTCGGCGGAGGCCATCGAGACGGGCGAGGCGGGGGACGGGCTGTCACAGGCCCGTCACTTCGTGGAGGAGTCGCTCCCGCTCGGCGCGCCGGGGCCGGAGGGGCGGGCGGTGTCGGTGCTGGGGCCGTCGACCACGCGCGTGGGCGGGCGGGTCGCGCAGCGCCTGCGCGCCGAACTGGCGTCACCCGAGGGGCCCAGGCACCTGCTCGCGCTCTTCGTGCCTCGGGGCGAGTGGGTGTACCGGCTCGTCTTCACGTGGCCCGCCGAGTGGCCCGAATACCAGGACATCGTCTCGCGCATGGTCGCGGAGCTGCGCTTCGACGAGCCCTCCGTGCTGCGCGAGGCGCGAGGCCGCGCGCTGTTGACGCCCGGGGCCGCGGGCCCGCAGCGGGAGCTGGGCGGGGTGCTGCGGCGGTTGGGACAGCCGCGCGAGGCCGTCCTCCCGCTGGCCGAGTCCGTGCGGTTGGCGCCGTCGCACGTGGGCACGCGCGTGGAGCTGGCCCGGGCGCTGCTCGATTCGGGGCGGGTGGAGGAGGGCTGCCACGCGGCGGACGAGGCCTCGCTCTATGGCCCCTCGGACACGGGCGCGCTGGAGGCGGGCGTGCGCTGCGAGCTGGCCCGGGGCAGGCTGACCCGGGCCCTGGAGCGGCTGGAGGAAGCGCGCCGCGTGGACCCCCAGGACGCGCGGCTGCGCGCGGCGGAGGCCGCGCTGCGTGGAGTGATGGAGGCCTCGCGGCGCGAGTAGCGGAGGCCGGACGCTCGCGGTGGGGGCGCCCGGCTCCGCTCAGTCCTCGTCCTTCAGCAGGAAGTCGTTGTTGATGACCTTGAACGACAGCCTGCCGCCCAGGGTGGGCGAGTGCCGCTCGACGAGCGGGCGGATGACGATGCCCTCCTTGCGGCTCCGCGTCCCCGCGTAGACGCCCTGGGCGAGCTCCAGGTAGCGCGCCAGCGTGTGGGGGAACGCGCGCGCCGCCTCCCCCGTGACGACGTGCTCCACCGGCACCGTGCGCAGCCCGTGCCGCGCGCAGAACGCGATGAAGTCCGCGTGGTCCAGGAAGCGGCCGGTGCGCGTGTCGTGGACGCTGAACACGAACAGGTCCGTCTCCCCGAGCCCCAGCCGGTTCTTCTGGATGCCCGGGCCGCACAGCTCCCCCTGGATGGCGAAGCCCGGGGGCAGCACCGTGTCCAGCGCGTAGCGCTCCACCATCCGCCACACCGGGTTCGGCCCCGGCTTCAGCGCCCAGTTGCGCGAGCACGCGACGAGCGGCCCCTCCAGCGGCCGGAAGTACGTCGCGGAGCTCCCATCGAGCTTCGTCGTCACGAAGAAGTCGTGGCCCCGCAGCTCCTCGAGGACGCCGAGCATCGACTGCAACCGGATTTCGTCCGTCTTCGGCACCGCTCCGGGGAACGGCCCGGCCACGTCGCGCGCGTCGGAGGGCGTCGGCTCGAACTTCACCACGCCCAGCCGCTCCCGCACGTCCGTGCCCACCGGCGGCGTGTCGCCGTCGAGGATGGACGTCGGCAGCGCGAGCCCCTGGGACAATACGCCCCTCAGCCTCGCCGTCTTCACGCGGAAGCCCCGGGGCCGGAGGAACTCCGCCCACGGCGCGCCCTCCGGCAGCTGGCTGTCGATCTCGAAGAAGACGCACGCGTCGCCGGGCGCGAAGTCGCCCTTCGACACCACCACGTCCCAGCCCATCACCCGCGCCTTCTGGATGTTGTCGGCTCCGGGGATGGGCTCCACGTGGTCGATGTGCTGGATCGAGACGAGCTTTCTCTCCATGGGACCTGCCTCCTCGCCCCGGTGACGCCGGGGCTTCCCCGAGACGTCCCCTGGACTCCGGCCTGACAGCGCGTGGCCGGGGTGACCGTCTCCAGGTCAGCGTGGCAGAGCACCATCCCCCTCGGACAGGTGGTGCTCACCACCGCGCGCTGAAGGCGCGCACCACGAGCCCCACGCCCACGGTCCACTCGTCCAGTCGCTTCAGCCCGGCGTCGCCGTGGACGTAGGCGCCGGAGAGCCTCACGGCGATGGGTTGGTCCGCCACCGCGACGAGGATGCGCTCCAGGCTGGCGTCGCCGCGCGCGCGGAACGTCAGGCCTTTCTCCTCCACGTCGCGGCTCCACCCCGCGAGGCCCGTGGCGCGCAGGGCCCACAAGCCGTCCTCCGTCTCCAGCCCCAGGTCGAACATCATCGACGAGAAGGGCGACAGCTCGTGCGTGGTGCCTTCGGCCGAGTGGCGCAGCGTGTGGCTCGCCACCGGGCCCAGGCCCAACCACTTCCTCCCCGAGGACGAGCGCAGCGGGTCCACCAGCAACCCCACGCGCCCCGTCTCCAGCGTCCAGCCCGGGCCCTCCCACGGCCGGCGCTCCAGGTGCGCCGCGCGCAGCGCGATGGACACGTCGAACGGGAAGGGGATGCGCACCGGGCGGGAGGTGGGGACCAGGATGAAGCCCTCCTCCAGGTGGCGGCGCAGCAGGCCGTCGTAGGCGGTGAGGGTGAAGCCCCGCCGGGCTCCGTCCCACAGCTCCACCGCGGCCAGCCGGTGGTTGTTGTACCAGGGCGTGGCCTTGCTCTGGCTCGTGCGCCCGGTGCGCAGGTCTAGGCCCGCGCGCAGCGACAGGGCGCGGTGGCCCTGGCTCATGCGCGTGCCCAGCCCCACCACCAGCCCGTCGCCCGGGTCGAAGCAGGTGGGGAACGACAGCGCGTGGGCGTCCCGGGCCAGACAGGGCTGCTCGGGCGCGGGGGGCTGCGCGGCCGTCGTGGCCAGCGCCAAGGCGAGTCCGAGCGCGAGCACGGCCTAGTCCTTCGCCCGGTCGGCCAGGGGCGCGTCGCGGCGTGGAGGGGCCCAGAGCGAGAAGCGCAGCCCCGCGGAGGCGGACCACTCCCAGCGGTGGGGCAGCCCCGGGATGTCGTTGCGCCACGTGCCCCGCCCGTCCACCACCAGGCTCAGGGGCTGGTCGTTGATGGCCAGCAGGATGAGCTCGTAGCCCGCCTGCACACGCAGTCGCTCGGGCTGGTCGGGGCGCCCCGCGATTCCGCGCGACAGCAGGAGCTTCTCGGCCTTGGTGGAGAAGCGCAGGTGGTGGAAGCCGTCCCGGTCCAACGTCAGGTCCGCCTCCAGCACGGCGCCCGGCACGAGCAGGGCGTCGTCGTTCAGGTAGTCGCGCTCCATGCCGGCGCCCGCGCGCAGCCGGACGTAGGAGACCAGGTCCCGCGAGTGCCACAGATCCAGGGTGCCATGCACCGTGCCCCAGGTGATGAAGCCCGCCTCGATGTCCTCTCGCTCCAGTTGCTCGACGCGCAGCAGTTCGAACCACATGCCCAGGTTGAGGAAGATGTCGTGCCGCCGGGGCTCGCCGAGGAACGTGGTGATGCGGAACGCCGGGTCGTCGCGCTCGATGCTGAAGTCATAGCGCGCCATCGTGAGGTCCACGGACGGCTCTCCCAGCGACACCTCCGTCTCCAGGAAGCGCAGCCGGTGCAGGGTGTTCTCGTTGGAGACGTCCAGCGCGATTCCGAAGTCCAGGCGCGCGCGGTCCCTCCTTCCCGCGCCGCTGACGGCCGGTGACAGCGGGCTCCAGGCGCCCCCCAGCCAGATGCGCCGGTTCAAGTCGAAGTTGAACTGCATCACCCTGCCGCGCTCGTCGCGGTACCAGCCCGGCGGAGACTCCGCGATGGCCGCCACGAGCCGGTACGTCCGCAGGAGGTCAGCGGGGACGGGCGACATGGCCTCCGAGACACAGGCGGAGGTCCGCTCCAGGCGACGGCTCGACTCGACGCCGTCGATGTCCAGCTCCCGGTCCGGCGCGACCAGACAGGTCCTCGTGGCCTCGTCGCACTGCGCGCGCCACCGTCCGGAGGGGACCTCCGCCGTGGGAGCCAACCGGAGGCACACCGTCGCCTTCGACCAGTTCTGCATCGGCAGCTCTCCGGAGGCCCCGGACAGGGAGGGCGGGACCGGCAGCGGGAGCTCGGGACGGGGCTCGGGGGGGACCGGCTCGGTCGGGGTCTCCGCCTGCTGGGCCGGCGGTGATGACTCCGCGGTGGCGCCTGTCGGAGCGCTCTCCTCGTCCTGGTCCGCCAGGGGCACGTCCGAGGGTGGGGTGGCCTCGCCGGGGGGCTCCTGGGGGAGCCAGCGGCCCAGGCCCGACCGGGGTGTCTCGGAGGGCTGGAAGGCTTCGGCGGGGATGGGCTGGGGGGCCTCCGGGCCCGGCGTCTGGGCGAGCAGGAGGGCGCACCCAAGGGCCACTGCGGGAACGAGCATGTTGCCTCCGAAACGGGACGGAGGCGGCCAGTACAAGGCCCGTGCCCTCGCCTGTCCCTCGGGCTTTCGCGGGGTTGGGCGCCACGGGCGTGCAGGCTCCTGCACAATGGCGCGCACCCTTCCTCACGCGCGGGGCCTCTGGCGGAGGTCGACCGGAGGGGGTGGCGGGGGTATAAGGCCGCGTCCTGCCCTCGACACGCAGGCCATCCGCCCGAACCGATTCAAGGAGCCCTCAACCCGTGGCGAGCGACGGCGAACAGCAGCAGCGCGAAGAGACCTTCACGGAGGCCATTCTCGGGAAGGAGACGTTGTCGTCGCGGTGGGCGCAGCGCTGGCTGGCACTGCCCCTCACCCTGAGGGTGGTGCTCTCCACGGCGGGGTTCGCGGCCCTGGTCTTCCTGCCCTACCTGGGCGCGGTCGGCCTGTGGGACTGCTGGGAGACGCACTACGGCGAAGTGGCGCGGATGATGATCGTCCGCCGCGACTACGTGTTCCCCTACTGGGAGAACGCGTGGTTCTTCTCCAAACCGCCGCTCACCATGTGGATGCAGGCGCTGGGCATGCAGGTGGTGGGCGCGGTGCGCGAGTCCGGCGCCATGGGCCTGTACACCGAGTGGGGCATGCGCGTCCCCTTCGCGCTCCTGAGCATCACCGCCGTGGCGCTCCTGTCGCTGGCGGTGTCGCGCGTGGTGAGCCTGCGCGCGGGCCTGGCCACGGGCTTCATCCTGGTCACCATGCCGCTGTACTTCCTGCTCACGCGGCAGACGGTGACGGACACGCCGTTCGTCACGACGCTCATCTGCGCCATGTCGTGCGCGCTCATCGGTCAGCTCGACGAGAAGACGAAGCACCGCTCGGCGTGGTGGTACGGCTTCTACGTCTTCGCGGGCCTGGGCGCCCTGGCCAAGGGCATCCTGGGCGTGGGCCTGCCGGCGGTCATCCTGCTCCTCTACGCCATCCTCTGCGTCATCCCCTGGGACGGCGCGAGCCTCGACGCGCACCTGCGCTGGCTGGTGGACGGGGGCTTCCGCAAGGACGTGCGCGAGGGCCGTCAGCCCATGCCGGTGCTCTGGGGGCAGATGTACCGGATGCGCCTGGGCTCGGGCATCCTCGTCTTCTTCGCGGTGGCGGCGCCCTGGTACGTGGTGCTGTCGCTCTTCAAGGGCCTGGACGACGAGAACAAGCTGTTCTGGTACCGCTTCTTCGTCCACGACCACTTGAACCGCCTCACCGCGGGCGTCTTCACGACCACGCCGGGCGGCACGTTCATCTACTTCATCGAGCAGGGCGGCTTCGCCATCTTCCCCTGGGTGGCGCTGCTGCCGGGCGCCTTCGCCGTGGTGTCGCGGCTGAAGCTGCGCTCGAAGAGCAACGCGGACCACCTGGCCGCCATCGCCGCGCTGTGGGTGGCCTTCTCCTTCGTGCTGCTGGCCTCCAGCGCCACCAAGTTCCACCACTACGTCTTCCCGGTGCTGCCCGGCCTGGCCATCCTGCTGGCCCTGTTCGCCGACAGGCTGTGGGAGGACGGCATCTCCGAGCACGGGGTGAGCCTCATCTTCGGCCTCGTCCTCTTCATCCTCGTGGGCAAGGACCTGTCGGAGAACCCGAAGCACTTCACCGACCTGTTCGTCTTCAACTATGAGCGCCCCTATCCGCAGGAACTGGTGACGAAGCCCATCTCGTTCTTCGCCACGCGCCCGCTGTGGGCCGGGGACCTGGTCACCCTGGTGCTGCTGGGCTTCGGCGTCTATCTCTCCTTCGAGGCCTTCTCCCCGCGGACGAAGGACAAGGAGAAGGCGACGCCGGGCTCTCGCGTGGTGGCGCTGTTGATGGTGCTGGGCGGTCTGGCGACGCTGGGGGCGGTGGCCTCGGGCGGGAAGGTGTCCGCGTCGGCCCTCGTGGGCGTGGCGGTGGGCGCGACCGGAGCGTTCGCCGGCTGGCAGTCGCTGCGCGCGGACAAGGACTCCCGCTCTTCGCTCCAGGTCATGGCCGCCGCGCTGGTCCTGGTGGGCGTGGCCCTGGCGGTGCGTGGCTTGCGTCATCCCGCGGGCGAGGACTCGCTGCTGCGCTCGCTGTCCCAGGACATCAACGTCAAGGGCGCGCTGGGCTTCGTCTTCTCCGTCGCGGGCGTCATGGCCGTGGTGGCGGCGCTGATGCGCGCCCGGGTGATGCTCTTCAGCACCTTCTGGGTGCTGGCCGCGGGCTTCGCGCTCTGGTTCAACTGGAACCACTGGGTGGACCTGTCCCACCACTGGACGCAGCGCGACCTGTTCTGGCGCTACTACGCCCAGCGCAAGGAGGGGGAGCCCATCGTCGCGTTCCTGATGAACTGGCGCGGCGAGACGTTCTACTCGCAGAACACCGTGGAGCAGTACCGCAGCGGTGACTACAACGCGAAGATGCGCTCGCTGGCCAACCGCCCCGGCCGCGAGTGGGTGCTGGTGGAGCACAACCGCCTGGGCGTGCTGCGCAGCGCGGTGGGCGCCGACAAGGTCGTCACCCCCGTGGACAAGGACATCAACAACAAGTTCGTCCTGGTGACCGTCGATTGAGCGGCATCCAGGTCCAGGGGTTGGGCAAGCGCTTCGGCGACCGCGTCGCCGTGGAGGCGCTCGACTTCCACGTGCGGCCCGGTGAGGTGTTCGGGCTGCTGGGGCCCAACGGCGCCGGGAAGACGACGACGGTGCGCATGCTCACCGGCCTGCTGCGCCCCAGCGAGGGCGCGGCGACGGTGTGGGGCCACCGCGTGGACCGCGACGGCGAGTCGCTGCGCAAGGTGGTGGGGCTGCTCACCGAACAGCCCGGCCTCTACGACCGGCTCACGGCGAAGGAGAACCTGCGCTTCTTCATGAAGCTGCACGAGCTGGACGAGTCCCTCGCCTGGCCTCGCGTGCTGCACTACTTGAAGCGCTTCGGCCTGGACGGGCGCGAGGCGGAGCCCATCGGAGGCTTCTCCAAGGGCATGCGCCAGAAGCTGGCCATCGTCCGCACGCTGGTGCACGACCCGCGCGTCATCTTCCTCGACGAGCCGACCAGCGGGCTGGACCCGGAGTCCGCGCGCACCGTGCGGGACGCGGTGGCGGAGCTCGCCTCCGAGGGGCGCACCATCGTCCTGTGCTCGCACAACCTCGCGGAGGTGGAGCGGCTGTGCGAGCGCGTCGCGGTGGTGAAGCGGAGGCTGCTCCTCATGGGGCCCGTGCGCGAGCTGCGGCGCACCGGGCAGGCGCTGGACGTGCGCGTGGAGGGCGAGGCGGAGCGCTTCCGCGACGCGCTGGCCCTGCTGCCCTTCGCCACCAACGTGCTGGCGGAGGGCCGGAGCCTGCGCGTCATGCTGGCGGACGAGGCGCACGCGCCCGACGTGGTGGCGTGCCTGGTGGGCGCCGGGGCGCGCGTGCACAGCGCCGTGCCCGCGCAGCGCCCGCTCGAAGAGGTGTACCTGGACCTGCTGCGCGAGGGGAGGGGGTAGCCATGGCGTTCCGTCCCCGCAGGGCCCTGGCCGTGTTCTGGAAGGACTTCCTGGACCTGCGCAAGAACCTGGGCCTGCTGGCGTCCATGGCGGTGCTGCCCACGGTGATGGTGCTGGTGCCCATCGGCGTGGTGTGGAGCTACGTGCGCGCGCCCGACCACGCGGACCTGCGCAGCGTGGCGTTGTTCTACGACCCGTCGCTGCCCCTGGGGGCGAGCGCGGCGCGCTTCCTCATCGACAAGACGCTCATCGACTGGTTCGGCATGTTCCTGGTGATGCCCGTCTTCGTCCCCATCCTCATCGCCTCGCAGAGCGTCGCGGGGGAGAAGGAGCGGCGCACGCTGGAGCCGCTGCTCGCCACGCCCATCACCGCGGCGGAGCTGGTCGCGGGCAAGAGCCTGGCGGCGCTGGTGCCCGCGGTGGCCATCACCTGGGTGGCCTTCGTCGTCTTCTGCGTGGGCGTGGACCTGGTGGCGTGGCCGCTGGTGAAGATGCCCCTCATGCCGGACGCGCTGTGGACCTTCGGCGTGCTGGTCATCGCGCCGCTGTTCGCCTTCTTCGGCAACGGCGTCGCCGTGCTCATCTCCGCTCGGGCGGGGGATGCCCGCATGGCGCAGCAGCTGTCCGCCCTGGTGGTGCTGCCGCTGGTGGGCATGGTGGGCGGCCAGGTCGCGGGCTTCCTCAAGGCCGGGCTGGTCTACTACGCGCTGCAGGGCGCGGTGGTGCTGGTGCTCGACGTGGTGCTGCTGTGGGCCAGCATCCGCCTGCTGGACCGCGAGCGGTTGATCAGCCGCTGGGGCTGAGCCAGGCCGTTTCGCTGGCGCTCGCCCGGAGGGCGGACGGCTAGGCAATGGCCAGTGAAAATGGCATGTTGCAGGCAGGGTGCCAGGCGAAGGCGAGCGCGCTTTCGCGGCGGGTGCCATGCTTTTAAGAAGGTTGGTTGGTGGTGCGGATTGACCGGCCGCCACACGGCGGCCACGGAGGCGCTGACAAGGACATGGGTATCTTCGACACCATCAAGGGCGAGGCGAAGCGCAACTTCATCGCGCGCGCGGACTCGGCGAAGGGCGAGATCATCTACAAGTATCCGGAGAACAACATCCGGATGCTGACCCAGCTCACCGTCGACGCCGACGAGGTCGCCCTGTTCGTGAAGGACGGCAAGGTGGAGGGCAAGCTGGGCCCTGGCCGCCACCAGCTCGACTCGAACAACATCCCGTTCCTGTCGCGGCTGCTCGAGAAGTTCACCGGCGGCAACCTCTTCATCGCGGAGGTCTTCTTCGTCTCCGTCCGTGAGTTCGCGGGCGTGAAGTTCGGCGGGCCCATCGGCGACGTGAGGGATCCGGAGACGGGCCTGGGCATCGGCACCATGGTCTACGGCGACTTCTCCATCCGCGTGACGGACGCGGAGAAGCTCGTGGTGGGCCTGGTGGGCATGGGCCGCTCCAACAACGACGCGCTCCTGGGCTGGTTCAAGAACCAGGTGCTCAAGGTCACGCGCGACCGCATCGCGGAGCTGCTGGTCAAGAAGCGCTGGCCGCTGCTGGACGTGACGAGCGGCGCGTACACGGAGGAGATCGAAACCGAGGTCATCTCCGGCCTCAAGCCGCACGTGGACGACTACGGGCTCACCGTGGTGCGGATGGGCAACTTCCACGTCAGCATCAAGGAGGAGGACGAGGCGACGCTGAAGAAGCTGTCGAAGGACGTCGCCTACTCCCGGCTGGCGGGTGGCTTCCAGCAGTACGCGCAGGGCCAGGCGATGCTGGGCGCCGCCGAGGGCATGGCCAAGGGCGGTGACGGCAGCGGCAACGCGCTGGGCGGCATGGGCATGGGCATGGGCTTCGGCATGGCCCAGCAGTTCATGAACATGAACAACCAGCAGCAGCAGCGCGCGCCGGAGCCGCCTCCCCAGGCCGCGCCCCCCGCCGACACGCGCAGCCCCGCGCAGCGCCTGAAGGAGATCAAGGAGCTGAAGGACGCGGGCGTCCTCTCCGACGAGGAGTACAACGCCAAGCGCGCGGAGCTGATGAAGCTCCTGTAGTCCCCCTCGCTCCCGCGCCTCGGAGTCTCCTCCGAGGCGCTCGCACCAGGGCCTCCGTTCCTCCGTGGGACGGGGGCCCTCGTCGTTCTGGGGCCGCTGGCCGTCCTGTGCGCGGCGATTCATGGGGGCTCATGGCCGCGCGTGGGCATCCCGGTGCCGCGGCCGCTGTCCGTCCCGGGCGCGGCGGTCCGTTCCGGAGGCCGCGTCGTGGGCAGCGGCGTCAGGGCCCTTCGCTGGTGCTCGCGGTGGGCGCGGCGGGCGGAGTGGGGAGGCCCTCCGGACCGGGGGCGGTGGGGCCGGGCGTGTCCTCGGTGCCCTGGAGGTCCAGGCGCATGGGGACCTGGAGCGTCGTGCCCAGGCGCAGGAGGAGCACGTCCGGCTCGATGCCCTTCTCGCCGATGGCCTCGGCCACCTCCTTGGCGGACAGCGCGTTGCCGCGCGCCCACAGCCCCTTGAGGAACTCCCCGGCCTGCGGCGCGCGCCACCACGCCGGGCCGAAGCGGGCCTTGAGCTGTGCCTGGAGCTGGCCGGCGAGGAACCAGGCGCGGAAGCTGTCCGCGGACTGGAAGAAGTCCTCCTGATCGACGAGGTAGCGCGCGGCGTCCTCGTCGCGCATGGGGATGTCGTCCGTGCGTGACATCACCTCGCGGTACAGCGCGCGCGCGTCCACGTCCGGGCGCCGGTGCAGCTCCAGCTGGTACAGCAGCCGGCCCGCCGCGTGGCGGATGAGGTACAGCTTGTGCGCGCTCGAGGTGGCGAGGAACTGCGCGCGCTGCTCGCCGCTGATGCCCGCGTGCTCCTCCAGCCAGACCGGGTCCTCCAGCAGGTCCTCGAAGAGGGACGAGTAGGCCTCGCCCACGGTGGGGTTGCCCAGCCGCGACAGCTCGAAGCGCGTCTCCCGCGTGAAGGCCAGGTGCAGCGCGTGCCCGAACTCGTGCAGCACGCGCGCCTGGTGCAGCGCGCCCGAGCCCGGCTTGAAGGAGAAGCGCACGTCGTCCGGCACCTTCACCGCCAGCGCCAGGGGACGCGCGCTCTTGCGAGGCAGATCCCGCGAGTCCACCTGGAGGTTCTTCATGTCCCCCAACGCCAGGTTCATGCCGGCCAGGGTGGCCTGCGCCTTGAGCAGGGACTCGCCCTTGGGGAACGCGTCCTCCACCTCGCGCGAGCGGAACAGCCGGGGGATGTCCGCGCGGGTGATGTCCTTGAAGGCCAGGCCCAGCTCGCGCTGGCTCAGCCGCTCCATCACCACCCGGTACGGCGCCTGCGTGGCCTGGAGGATCTCCTCCGCCAGCACGCTCAACCGGCCCAGGTCCGCCTGGCGCAGCTCGCCGCCGAACGCCTCGTACGAGGCGAAGCCCAGCTCGCGCACCAGCTCCCGCGCGCGCTCCTCCTTGCGCCGCAGCGTCTGGTTGAGCCGCTCCAGCGCGGGCGTGGCCTCCGTATAGAGGGCGCGCCGCTTCGCCGCGTTGCGCTCGTTGGCCAACAGCCGCTCCAAATCCCTGTAGCGCAGCTCCCTGCCGTCCACCGTGAAGGTGAGCGACGCCTCCAGGTTCGCGGACGCGTCGTTGGACTCGGCCAGCGCGTGCGCCAGGTACTCCCCGGCGAAGTGCGAGTGCAGCGCGGTGAGGGCGCGCACCTCGCGCGGGTCCTGCGTCAGCTGCCGCAGCCGGTCGATCTTCCGGATGTGGTCGAGGCTGAACAGGTCCTCCTGTCCCGCGTACGTGCCCGCCACGTCGACGTGACGCCCCTCCGTCCAGAACACCCAGACGAGCCGGTGCTGCTCCTCCAGCAACGCCTCCGCGCGCCGGGCGAGCGCGCCGACCTCCACGGAGAGCTGCTGCTCCTCGCTGGGGACCTGCTGGGCCGGGGTGGGGAGCGCCTTGGGGGCGCAGGCGCCGAGAGAGCAGGCGAGGGCGAGGACGAGGGGAATCCTTGGGTGCATGCGGACGCGCATGTTACTTCCGTGTCGCCCATGCCCAACCTTTCTCAATGGCGGGCCGCGCGCGGACGCCAGGCGCTCTACGCCGCCCTTCGTCGCTTCTTCGCCAACCTCGGATACCTGGAGGTGGAGACGCCCCTGCTCATCCCCGCTCCCGGCATGGAGCCCCACATCAATCCCTTCGAGGCGGGCTTCGTCCCGGAGACGGACGTGGGCACCGCCCGCCCGCTCTACCTGCACACCAGCCCCGAATACGCCATGAAGCGCCTGCTCGCCGACGGCGCCGGGCCGCTGTTCCAGCTCTGCAAGGTGTTCCGGAATGGGGAGGTCTCACCCACGCACAATCCGGAATTCACGATGCTGGAGTTCTACCGGCCCCAGGCGGACTACCACGCCATCATGGATGACCTGGAAGGCGCGCTCGCGGAGGCCGGTCGCCACGCCACCGAGGGCGAGCCCGGGGCCGACCCGGCCTTCTTCACCCGCACGCCCTACGAGCGGCTCACGGTGCGGGACGCGGTGCTGCGCGCCACGGGCGTGGACATCCGGGTGCACTCGGATGGGCCCTCGCTCAAGCGCGCCGCGGAGGCCATTGGCGTGCGCACCGGCGACGCGGAGAGCTTCGACGACGTCTTCTTCCACCTCTTCCTCCAGCGCGTGGAGCTGGGGCTGGGCCACGAGCGGCCCACCTTCCTCATCGAGTACCCCGCCTCCATGGCCGCGCTGTCGCGGTTGAAGCCCGGGGACCCGACGGTCGCCGAGCGGGTGGAGCTGTACGCCAAGGGACTGGAGCTGGCGAACGGCTTCTCCGAGTTGACGGACCCGGTGGAGCAGCGCGCGCGGCTCGTGGAGGAACAGGAGCTCAGGCGTAGACTGGGGCGTCCGGTGTATCCTCTGGACGAGCGGTTCCTTGACGCGGTAGGTCGCATGCCCCCCTCGGCCGGCATCGCCGTGGGGCTCGATAGAATCCTGATGCTGCTGCTCGGGGTCCAGCGCATCTCGGAGGTGCTCCTGTTCCCCGCCCACGAGTTCGTGTGATTCGCAACGTCCTTCAGACAGCGTTCGCGGGCGTGTCGGCGGTGGGGCTCACGGGCGTCTTCTCGACGGTGATTTCGGCGCTCTCCGTGGCGAACGCCCACCGGGAGGCGGACAAGGCGCTGCGGGTGTGGGCGCGGGGCGTGCTCTCCTCGGCGGGCGTGCGTCACGAGGCGGTGGGGCTGGAGCACATCCCGGCCGAGGGCCACGTCGTGTTCGTGTGCAACCACCAGTCGCACTACGACGCGCCGGTGCAGCTGGCGTACATCACCAAGCACACCCGCTACGTGGCCAAGGCGGAGCTGTTCAAGATTCCGGTGTTCGGCGCGGCGATGCGGCGCGCGGGCAACATCCCCGTGGAGCGTTCGGGGAGCGGGGGAGACCGCGCTCGCATGTCCGAGGCGGTGACGGCGCTGCGCGAGCGGGTGAGCGTGCTCTTCTACGCCGAGGGCACGCGCAGCGAGGACGGTCGCCTGCGGCCGTTCAAGAAGGGCGCCGCGACGCTGGCCATCCAGGCGGGCGTGCCGGTGGTCCCCATGGCGGTATCGGGGACGCGGCTCATCCTCCCCAAGGGGGGACGGGCGGTCCGATGGGGCCAGCGCGTGGCGCTGGTGGTGGGGGAGCCCATCCTTACGAAGGACCTGACACTCGACGACCGCGACGCGCTCACGCGCAGGCTCGAGGACGCGGTCGCGCAACTCTATACCGAGGCGTGCAAGCGCTCGGGAGACGTACCTACATGAAGAAGACGGCACCTCTGACGACGTTCACCGCGCACCCCTGGCATGGCGTCACGCCGGGGGCGGAAGCGCCCGAAACCATCACCGCGTACATCGAAATCGTCCCCACGGACGCCGTGAAGTACGAACTGGACAAGGAGTCGGGCATCCTGATGCTCGACCGCCCGCAGCGCTTCAGCAGCCAGTGCCCCTCGCTCTACGGCTTCATCCCGCGCACCTACTGCGGCGAGCTGGTGGCGAAGCGCTGCGCCGAGCGCACGGGCCTCAAGGACATCCAGGGCGATGGGGACCCCATCGACGTGTGCGTGCTGACGGAGAAGGTGGTCAGCAACGGCAACCTGCTGGTGCACGCGGTGCCGGTGGGCGGCTTCCGCATGGTCGACGGCAACGAGGCCGACGACAAGATCATCGCGGTGCTGGAGTCGGACCTGGTGTACGGCGAGCTGCAGCACATCGCGCAGCTGCCCCGGCCGCTGCTCGACCGCCTCAAGCACTACTTCCTCACCTACAAGCAGATTCCGGGAGAGGGGAAGCGCAGCGTGGAGATCGCCGAGGTCTACGACCGCCCCGAGGCGCTCGAGGTCATCCGCCGCAGCATGAAGGACTACGACCGGGAGTTCGGACAGCAGGCCGCGACGCCGGTGCGCAGCCGCGCGCGCCGTCCCGCCGGTCGCAAGGCCCGCGCCTCCTGAGCCGCTGACGGCGCGGAGGCGGCCGTCCCACGCCGCCTCCGTGCGTCGCGCCCGCCACCTTCGTCAGGGCTGGTTCGGGTCCGCGCCGATGCCCTTGAAGGGGTTGAAGGTGTAGGTCGTGGAGAACTGCGACGCGGGGCTGAAGTAGTACGCGACGAGCTTCGCCGGGTCGTTCGCGATCTCGCCCCGCAGGATGGGGCCGTCGTTCTGGTCGTCCCAGCCCCAGGGCGCGTTGGCGGAGTTCGACGAGCAGTTGCCCGCGACCAGGCCGCAGCCTCCGCTGGTGTCACCCCGGAACGTGCCCGCCGAGGCGAACAGCGAGGACAACTCACGGCGGGGCCAGAGGCCGTCCGCGCCATAGAGGTCGAGCAGCTTGTAGCGCACGTCCGCGTCCGTGGGCGAGGAGGGCTGCTCCGCGAGCGTCAGCGACGGGAAGTACTTCACGCCATCCCCGACGATGTCGTAGGCGGGCCACGCCTTGAGGCCGTGGCCCTTGGCCTCCTGCGCGGTGATGGGGTGGAGCTCTCCCTCGAACAGGGCCAGCGACAGGCTGCCGTCGATGCTCTCGGAGCCCGAGGCGAGCGGACTGCCCGAGGGCACGAACGAGAAGAAGTCCTTGTGGGCCACCGTCACCGCGCCCACGAGCGCGCCGTACTCGCTGCCGTCGCGCTGGACGACGAGGAGCACGCCCTCGCCGTCGTTCTCGTGCTCCGACTCGAAGATGTTGTCGGACCAGTCACGCGGGTGGAAGAACGTGTAGAGCAGGTACCAGTGCGTGGAGGTCTCCACCACCGAGTGGTACGCGTGCGCGGCGAGCGCGTAACCGCCGGTGTTGTCCCAGTTGTTCGCGCCGTTCCAGTCGCCGTCGAAGTCCACGCGGCTGATGTAGTCGGACCGGCCGCCGAGCGAGTGCGAGCCCGTCACGTCCGTGTCCTGGTAGTGGATGGGCGCCCAGCGTCGGGCCAGCGCCGCGCGCGCCGCCGTCGAGCCCACGCCGCCGATGAGCGCCCCCGCGGACTCGCCGAACGGCTCATCGCCCATGCCCTCACCACAGCCAGACAGCAACGTCAGGGTCGCCGTGACGACCGCCAGGACCAGGACTTCAGGGGAGCGACGAACGCTTCGATACATGGTGGCCCGCCTTTCTGGGCGGTGCATCAGATGGGTCCATGAAAATATTGTGAAGCTTGTTTTGTGTGAAATTCCGGCAAATGCGCGTGGCGCCGGAATGCGCCGCCGGCCCAACGAGTCCTGGGTGTCCCCGTTCGCGGCGTGAGGCCGCGGGGCCAGGTTCGCGGCCATGGATTCAGGACCCGCGACGTCCGATGTGACCCTCATCGTCTACCGCGACGTCTCGAGCGGGGCGGGGATGCTGGGGCTTGGCGTGCTCGCGCTCGTGGCCATCCTCGTCTCGAGTGTGCTCGACGTGGACCTGGAAGCGCTGGGCGTGATTGCGTACGGCGCGCGGGGCTGGTTCTCCTCGTTCGGCCCGGAGGGGACGAGGCTCGTGGACTTATTCGAGGCCACCCGTGGCAGGGCGCGGTCCGAGGCTCGAACGTGCTCGAACGGCTCGTGGCCTCCTTCCGCTTTCCAGCGGGTGTGTGTGTCGGGTGTCGTCGCGGGGCCACCACCACCGTGGCGTTCGAGGCGAGCTCGGGAAGGGACCTCGTCCTCGCCTCGTGGGGGCGCGACGCCGCGGGTGTGATGCGTCCGGTGCTTCGCGGGCCAGGTCGCCCGGGTCAGCGGAGCTCGACGAGCCGCACGCGCTTGTAGATGCGCTTGTCGAGCGGCAGGCGTGTGTCGACGAAGCCGAGCGCCTCGTCGAACTCGAAGGTGAAGGTGGGGATGGGCGGGCTGATGGAGAGGATGAGCTCGAACTGCCAGAGGCTGGTGATGCGCTCCTGCCCGCCAACGGCCTCGGGAGGTGGGGCGGGCAGTCGCTCGGCGGCGGCGCGGACGTCCTTCACGGCCTCGCGGTCCACCTCCGGTTGATGGCTGGGGGCGACGAGCGCCACGTCGAGCAAGCGCCCCTGTCGGTCCTGGACGACGCGGATGAGGGCGCGGCGTGTGGCCCGGAACTCCTCGCGCATCTTCTCGCGCAGCTCCCGGTTCATCCGCAGGTCGGCGTTGCCCGAGGCGCTCGTGGGGCGGCGACGGTCATCCTCGGGGGCGTTCCTCGCGCCGAAGGCACCCGAGGCGCCGTAGTGCGCGGCGCGCTCGCTCCAGACCTGGGCGAAGGCACGACTGCGCTCCAGGCCCATGTCGAAGTAGCCCTGCAGGCCGTGCTCCTTCACGGAGCGGTCCGCGTCCCACGTGGCCAGGAGCCGCTTGCCCAGCTCGCTGAAGTAGGGATGGACGAGCCCCCGGTCCACCTTGCCGCGCCCGATGCTCTCGGAGACGAGGTCCTCGACGAGCCTCTGCGGCGTGGGGCCCTCCACGCGCCTGGAGATTCCTCCGCCCGACACGGCCGCGAGCGTCCCAGGGCGCGCGTGGGGCGTGCCCGCGTCTTCCGGTCCACGTGCGCCCGTTCCATCCGCCGTGTCGGGATGGGCACGCTCGACGGCCACCGTGCCCGGTCCGGGCGTGAGCACCCAGGCCGCGCTCGCGAGCCCCGATGGAGTCCGCGCCACGCGCGGCGCATCCTCGGGGATGCGCGGGGCTTCACGAGGCGTACCCTCGGGGATGCGCGAGGCTTCGCGTGGCGCCTCCTTGGGGACGCGCGGTGCGTCGCGTGGTGCCTCCGGTTCCGGTGGATTCGATGTCGGGCCCGCGAGCAAATCCTGGAGCGGAGCGCGGTCGCTCGGAGTGGACGCGGGCGGTGGACTCACGACGGGAGCGGGCGGGGCCCTGCGAGGTGCCTCCGCGCGTGGCGTGGCCGCGGCGTGTGTCGAGGATGGCGCGTCGGAGGGCTCCGCCTCGGGACGCGGCCCCACGTTGGCGGTGGCATCAAGCGGCGCGCGTGTCGAGGATGGTGCGTCGGAGGGCTCCTCCTCGGGATGAGGCTCCACGTTGGCGGTAGCGCGAGGAAGCGTGTGTGCGGAGGACTCGGCGGTTCCGACGCTCGCGGGACGGGGTGCCTCGCCCTCTCGCGGACCTGGGTCGTCGCGCCGGTCGCCTTCCGTCGACGATGCGACGGTGGCTTTCGCCGTCACGGCCGAGGTGTCCACTTCTATGTCCACCCACTCGAGGGTCGAAGCCTGGAGCGGCGTCGCGGCGGGAGCCCTCGTCGTGCCCGGTCGCGCCGGGCGCTCCTCCAGCACCCACCACGCGAGCCCGTGCACGCCAAGGCTGGCGATGAGCGGGACGAGCAGGCGGGGGCGGCCCAGCGACATGGAATCCAGGTCTAAATCATGTTCTCGCGGCTCGCTCGGGAAAGCGCGAGTGGAGGGTAGGAAACACTCGCTGGCGCGCGTAGGCTCGGGAGCCTTCGGAGGATGACACCCAGGATGGCGACCTCGCTGCTCGCGACGGATGGCTACAAGTTCAGCATGGCGGAGGCGGGTTGGCCCCTGCGCAAGGAGACGTTCTATTACGCGCACCGCAAGGGAGGGCTCCAGGTCATGCCGCTGGACCTGGCAGCCTTCGTGCGCTCGCTCATCCCGGAGCCCCGTCCCGAGGACTACGAATATCTCGCGCGCTACGACTACGAGATGGGCGTGGGCTTCAGGGCCGCCATCCTCCGCAAGGAGAAGCTGGTCGTGCGCGCCATCCCCCGGGGGGCCATCTTCTTCGCGCGCGAGCCCATCCTCACGCTCACCGGGCCCTCGGCGCTCATCTCCTGGGTGGAGCCGCTACTGCTCCAGCTCAACTTCCGCATCCAGGTCGCCACCCAGGCGCTGACGGACCGCGAGGGACTGTCGCGCGCGTTGGCCACCGTCACCTGCGAGGAGCAGAAGCGCATCGCCCTCGAGACGCTCGAGGCGGTGGGCGTCAAGCCCGTCCCCATCACCGTCGACACGGAGGGCTATGCCCGGCGGGTCCGCGAGACGGTGAAGGAGCTCATCGAGGCGGTGGAGGACCCGGCGCGCATCTTCGAGGTGGGCCTGCGCGCGGCCACCTGTCTGGAGCAGCACCTCATCGCCCTGCGCGCCTGCAAGGACGCGGGCGTGGAGCGCACGAGCAACGTGGAGGGCGCGCGTCAGCTCGGGATGATTCCCGTGGGCACCATGGGCCACGAGCACATCCAGCGTTACGGTTCGGACGACGCGGCCTTCCGCGCGATGCGCGAGCGCAGGCCCCAGCGCTCCAGCTACCTGCTGGACACCTTCGACACGCTCACCTCCGGCATCCCCGCCGCCTTCCAGCTCATCCGCGAGGACCCGGGCGCGGGCGACTCCATCCGCTTCGACTCGGGCAACAAGAAGCTCCAGTACCTCTACGCCGTGACGCGCGCGAGGGACCTGGGCATCCGCCCGGTCAACATCCTGGAGGACGGGCTGGACGCGGAGGCCACGCGCGAGTTCGAGGAGCTGCGGCGCCAGGTGGGCTGGGAGCCCTCCGCGCAGTTCTACGGGTACGGTGGCCACATCGTCGCGCGCACCATGACGTGTCCCTTCACGAGGGATCGCGTCGCCGCCATCTACAAGCTGTCGCAGACGGGCGCGCAGCCAGTGATGAAGTTCGGCAACGAGCTGGCCGAGGGCAAGCAGAGCATCCCGGGCGTACCGGTCCTCTTCCGCCGTCGTCACGGCGACGGCCCCATCGGGCTCGTCGGGCAGGAGGGCGAGGAGGTGCCGGAGGGCTACTTCCCCCTCATGGACGCGGAGGCGGAGACGCCCTCGCTCGTCGGCGCGCAGGAGGCCTCGGCGGCGCAGGCCCGCGTCGCCCAGACCCCCGCCACGCGAGCGCTCGTCGAGGAGCTGACGCGCAAGCACTTCCCGAAGGGGCGCTGAACATCCCTTCCAGAGCGGTCCGCTCGACAGAACCCTGGAGGACGCCATGTCATTGCCACTGCCACGCTTCCACGAGGATGCCCGCGCGGGGCAGCTCTACCTGGAGCGCACCGCCGAGGTCGCCGAGGAGGCCCGGCGCTTCGTCACCGAGCACCACGTCCGTCCGGCCCGCGAGGACGCGGTCCGTGTCGCCGCCTTCGGCATCGACGTGCAGGTGGCGTTCTGCGCCCCGGGCGCCAGCCTCTTCGTGCCCGGCGCCGTGGAGGACACCCAGCGCGCGCTGCGCTGGCTCTACACGAACCTGGACCGGGTGACGGAGCTGGTGTTCTCGCTCGACACGCATCGCGTGTTCCAGATCTTCCACCCGGCCTGGTGGCACGACGCGCAAGGGCGGCACCCCGCGCCGCTCTCGCAAATCACCGCGGCGGACGTGCGCGCGGGGCGCTGGCGGGCCACGCGCTTCCCGGAGGAGAGCCTGGAGTATTGCGAGCGGCTGGAGGCCAGCGGGCGCTACGTGCTCACGGTCTGGCCGTACCACGCGCTGCTCGGAGGGCTCAGCCACGCGCTCGTGCCCGCCATGTACGAGGCGAGCGTGTTCCATGCCCTCGCGCGCGACACGCCCACCCACTTCGAGATGAAGGGCGAGAACCCGCTCACGGAGAACTACTCCGTGCTCGTCCCAGAGGTGACGGAGGTGAAGGGCCAGCGCGTGGGCGCCTTCAACACGCGCTTGTTCGAGAAGCTGATGACGTACGACCGGGTCTACGTCTTCGGGCAGGCCAAGTCGCACTGCGTGCTGTCGACCCTGCGAGACCTGCGTGAGCACATCGAGCGCACCGACCGCTCGAAGATGGGGCGCATCCACATCCTGGTCGACGCGATGAGCCCCGTGCCCGCGCCGCCCCTGGAGCCGCTGCCGCCCTCGCTCGACTTCCCCCGGGTGGCGGAGGCCGCCATCGAGGAGCTGCGTCAGGCGGGGATGCGGGTGGTGCGCACGACGGACGCCCTGGACCTCTGAAGGGGCGAGTCTCGACGCCTCTCGTGAAACCGGAGTCCGGTGCGACGCCTCCGATGAGGGTCAACGCGGGCGGACCGCTCGCGTCAACCCTCGGACTTCAGGCGCGCCGCCGTCCAGCGCGCCACCGCCTCGGTCAGGGTCTCCATCGCGGAGGCACCGGGCCGGGCCTGCGTGCTCAGGTCCACCACCGTGTGGAACAGGTCCAGCTCGATGCCGCCGTCGCGGCTCACGCTGCCCGCGAAGAGCTCCACGGGCGTGCCGTGCTCGCGCGCCAGTCGGGCCAGGCCCCCAGGGCCCTTGCCCAGGGACGTCTGCCGGTCGAAGCGCCCCTCGCCGGTGAGCACCACCTCCGCGAGCAGCACGCGCCGCTCCAGCCCCAGCGCGCGGGAGACCAGCTCGTAGCCGGGGACGAGCCGCGCGCCCGCGAGCGCCACCAGGCCGAAGCCGAAGCCGCCCGCCGCACCGGTGCCGGGCCAGCCCGCGGCCATGTCGCCCACCACCGTGGCGAAGTGCGCCAGCGCCGCCTCCAACTGTTCCACCGTCTGGGCGTCCGCGCCCTTCTGGGGGCCGAAGAGCCGCGCGGCCCCGTCCGTCCCCAGCAGCGGCGACGTCACGTCCGTGGCGCCCAGCAGCTCCACCTGTCCGAGCCGCGGGTGCCGACTGCTCGCGTCCACGCGCTCCAGCGCGGCCAGCGCCGCGCCACCCGGGGGCAGCGGGTTGCCGTGGCGGTCCATGAAGCGGTAGCCCAGCGCGCTGAGCGCGCCCGTGCCGCCATCCGTGGTCGCGCTGCCGCCCATGCCCACGATGAGTCGCTCGCAGCCGGCGTCCAGCGCCGCGCGCATCAGCTCGCCGGTGCCGTAGGTGGACGCGCGCCGCGCGTCGCGCTGCTCCGCGTCCACCAGCGTCAGCCCGGACGCCGCCGCCATCTCCACCACCGCGGTGCGCCCGTCCTCCAGCAGCGCCCACGAGGCGTCCACCGGATGCCCCAAGGGCCCATGCACCCGGCACACCCGCCGCTCCCCGCGCGTGCCCGCCAGCAGCGCGTCCACCGTCCCAGGGCCCCCATCCGCCAGCGGGGCGATGTCCAGCACCACGTCGGCGGAGACCTGACGCACGCCCCGCGCCATCGCCTCCGCGGCCTCTCCCGCGGTGAGGGTGCCCTTGAACTCCTGCGGCGCGACGAGCCAACGCGGCGAAATCACGGCGCCCCCACCCGCCTCGCGGGGACATGGCTCCGCCGAGGCACTCCCGGGATGGTCGAACACCGATACCCAACCCACCGCATCATCCCGCTCCCACGCAAGGCCACGCCTCGACATACCATCGAAGGTGCGAGCCGTGCCCCTCTCCTGGCTGACATTCCGGTTGAGACATGCCCCGAGGGTTCGCGTCCGGTCACGTTCCCCGGAAGTCGTGGAAGATGAGGAGCGGGATTCAGGGGATACCCGGGTGCGGGATGACGCGTGGAGTCTCGTGGCGAGGTGCTCGGGAGCGGCCCGTGTCACATGCTCGACATGTTTCATCCGGCTGTCAGCGATTGGTGTTCCCGCGCGCTGGCGCGCGGCGAGGGAGGGATTGAGGTGGACCCTCAGGCGTCCTCGTCACCGGCCCGCGCGAGCGCCTGGGCGTGCCACTCCAACAAGGGACGTGGGGCTTTCAGGGCCGGGGCCACGCGCTGGGACACACGCTCGAGTCGCTCCAGGAGCGCGCCCACGGTCTCCGCGGGCTGGCGCGCGGGGCCGCGAATCCTCGCGCAGAAGAAGGTGCGGCAGCCGAAGGGCCGGTCCGCGTACACCGTGCAGCGCAGGCCCGCGGCGTCGAGGTAGGGACAGCCTCCGTCCGCGCGGGGCGGGGGCAGGGGGCGGCCCCGGGACAACAGCTCCCACTCGGGCTGCCACAGCCAGGGCTGTCGTCCGGTGCGGGACAGCTGACAGCACTCGCCGCTGGCCGGACAGGAGAAGGGCGCATAGGCGGCGTCCGCCTGACGGTAGACGGAGCGGACCTCCTTCAGCGCGCGCTCCCGCTCCCGGGTGCCCCCCAGGGGGAGCGCGTCCTCGCCCTCGTCGTCCCAGTCCCGGCGGCTCATGTCCGCGCCATGCTCCCCTGGCCATCGGGCCGTGTGTCCCGCGACACCATCACAGTACGCGCAGGACGAAACACTTCAGGTAGCGCGTCTCGCGCAGGTTCAGCAGCACGGGGTGGTCCTTGCCCGCACCGCGCCGCTCGATGATCTGCATGCGCCGGCGCGCGTCCGCCGCGGCCGAGGCGAGCATGTCCTCGAAGGCCTGCTCGTCGACGTGGTACGTGCAGCTGGCGGAGATGAGGATGCCGCCCGGCCGCAACAGCTGCATGGCGCGCAGGTTGATCTCCTTGTACCCGCGCACCGCCGCGGCGATGGCGTCCTTGTTCTTCGCGAACGAGGGCGGGTCCAGGACGATGGTGTCGAAGCGCCGCCCCTCGTCCACCGCGTCGCGCAGGAAGTCGAAGGCGTTGGCCACCACCACCTCGACGTTGCCGAGCTTGTTGGCGGCGGCGTTGTCGCGCAGCTGGGCCGCGGCCGCGTCCGAAATCTCCACCGCGGTGACGCGCTGGGCGCGCGTGGCCAGCTGGAGCGCGAAGCCGCCGACATAGGAGAAGCAGTCCAGCGCCTCGCCCGTGGCGTACTGCGCGGCCACGACGTGATTCTCTCGCTGGTCCAGGAAGGCGCCCGTCTTCTGGCCCTCCAGCAGGTCCGCGCGCACGCGCACCAGGCCCTCGTCGAACGACACGGGACCGGGGGGCAGGGCGCCGCGCAGCAGGCCCTTCTCCGGGGTGAGCCCCTCCAGGTTGCGCACGCCCACGTCCGAGCGGTTGACGATGCCGCGCGGCTTGAACTGGGCCTCCAGCAGGTCCGCGATGAGCGCCTTGCGCTGCTCCATCGCGGGCACCAGGAACTGCACGCTCAGGTAGTCGCCGTAGCGGTCCACGACGAGGCCGGGCAGGCCGTCCGCCTCGCCGTGCACCAGCCGGTATGTCGTCTCACCTGGCAGGGCGAGCCGGCGCAGCGCTTCGGCCGCCTGGAGGCGCTCGCGGAAGAAGCCGGCGTCGACGGGGACGTCGTCGTACGTGAGCCAGCGCAGGGAGATCTTGGACTGGCGCGAATAGAACGCCTTGCCGATGAACCAGCCGCGCCCGTCCGTGACGCGCACGACCTCGCCGCCGGAGAGGGCCGGGTCGCCGTTGAGGTCCGCGCGGTAGATCCACGGGTGGCCCGCCTGCCAGCGCTCCACGCCGCGGCGCAGCAGGGAGACCTGGGGCAGGCCGTCCGGGCCCAGCTCGGGGGTGGTGCGGTCCGGGGCGGGCTTCTCCGGGCGGGCAGGGGGACGGCCCCGGCCCTGGGGCGGGGAGGAAGGCCTGCCACCACGATGGGGGCCGGAAGATGACTTGGGAGGAGTCGGCATGGCGATGGGCGGCGTATACTCGCAACCCGCGTGAGATACGAGTTGCTCCTACAGACGATGACGCCGGGCACGCCCTACGAGGCGGCGCGGGTGGATGGCCTCCTCTCGGAGCGGCGGCTCACCGTCCGCTCGGATGGGGCGCGGCTGTGGACCCTGAAGCACGGCGACGTGGAGGTCGGCGAGCTGCGCGAGGGCGGCCACGTGGTGGCCACGGAGCTGCGCATCCCCCTGGGCGAGCAGCCGGACCTCATCCGGGAGGTGCTGACGGAGGCGGCGGGGCTGGCCCGCGCGGCGGAGGTCCGTTTGATGGACCCCCAGCTGGGGCGCGCCATCGTCGGCACGGATGACGTCGGGGTGGTGGACCAGTACCTGCGCACCGCCCGCTACGCCAGCGACGTGACCGGCCTCTCCGGAGGGCTGTCCGGCGGCGCGTATGCGACCCCGTCCTCGACGGAGCCCCCCGGCTTCCGGCCGGGCGTGCGCTTCCTCGCCATCGTCATCGGCGTCTTCATCGCCCTGTACCTCGTCATCGACTCGATGCTGTCGAGCCTCGGCAGCGGGTAGGGCGGACGGGCGGAGCGGCGCATGCCCGAGGGGCGGGTTCCCCGGCGCGAGCGGGCGGTCCGGGTTAGGTTCAGGAGGTGTTCAAGTACCTCCTCCTCGCCTTCATCGTCGTCCCCTTGCTGGAGCTGTACCTGCTCGTGATGCTGGGGCGTCACCTCGGCTTCGCTCCCACGCTGGGCGTGGTGCTGTTCTCGGCGCTGCTGGGCTCGTGGCTCGCGCGCCGCGAGGGCAGCCGGGTGACGCGCCGCTGGCGTGAGGCCATGGCGCGGGGCCAGGTGCCCGAGGAGGGCCTCTTCAGCGGCGCGCTGGTCTTCGCGGGCGGTGTGCTGCTCGTGATTCCAGGCCTCCTCACGGACGTGGTGGGGCTGTCGCTCCTGCTGCCTCCCACCCGCCGCGTCATCACCCGGCACCTGCGCCGCGCCGTCGAGCGCCGCATGCGCGACGGCTCCCTTCGCGTCACCACGTTCGGCGGCGTGGGCTTTCCGCCCATGGACCCCGCGGCGGGCAACCCCTTCGCCCGCAGGTCCTCCCCCGAGTTCCCGACGGAGGTCGAGCCGGAGGACGCCGCCGCCCGCCGTCCGCGCCGGGGCCCCACGGCGGAGGTGGACGCGGAGTTCACGGAGGAGGAGCCCCCGCGTCACTGACGCGGGGGGCGGGGCGCCAAGGCTTCAGATGCGCTGGCTGACGCGCGAGCCGCTGAGGCTCGCCTCCAGCGTGGTGGAGCCCGCGCGCCAGGGGCGGGCCTGATCGAGCAGCCAGCGGCCCACCCTGGCCACGAGGGCGCACACGAGCAGCAGCCCCACGCCCACGCCGACCGCCGCGGGGAGGCCCAGGCGCGGGCCCACGCGGTGCGCGAGCCCGGCGATGTCCGCCCAGCCGTACACGACGGGCAGGTGCAGGACGTAGATCCACAGCGACATCCGCCCGAAGGGCGCCAGGATTCGGCTGACCCGGGTGGGGGCCAGGTTGACGGCGCCGAGCACGAGCAGCCCCTGCGCCACGCGGTAGGCCACCATCCACGCGCTCGTGGGCGCCCAGTCGGCCTCCACCAGCCGCGTCAGGCCCACGAGCCCGAAGCCCACCGCCAGCAGGGCGAGCCCCTGGGGCCAGCCGGGCTTGATGAGGTTGAGCACGTAGGCGGCGAAGGCGCCCGCGAAGAAGAAGCCCGCCCACGGGAAGAAGGGGAAGCGGCTGCCCTCGGCGCTCCCGAGCAGTTGCTGCACGGGGCCGGGGAGCCCCACGCCGAAGCGCCACGCCGCGGCGCTCGCCAGGGGGATTCCCACCGCGAGGGTGAGCAGCACCAGCGGACGCCCCCACCGGGCGGGCACGAGCGCCAGCAGTACGGAGCCCGACAGGAGCGCCAAGCCGATGCACTGGAGCGCGTCGAAGGTGAGCACGCGCGTCAGCATGGTGTCGGTCCAGCCCATGGCGCGCACCGCGGCCAGGCCGGGCCAGTGCAGCAGGTAGCCGAGGAACAGCAGCAACAGCGAGCGCCGCACCCGCTTGCCGAGCACGTCGCGCGCCGCCGTGGGGCGCGTGCCCAGCGCCGCCACCACCGCCCAGCCACTCACCAGCAGGAACAGGGGCGCGGTGATGCCGCGGAACGCCCAGTAGTGCTGCACCCAGGGCTGCTGGCGCGCCTCGGGCGACAACAGCGCGTCGAGCGTGTGGCCCAGGACCATCGCCAACACCGCGAGCCCGCGGGCTCCATCGAGGCCGGGGTGCCGGTGTGACTGCTTCTGGAAGGTGAACTGGGGGCCGAGGCGGTTCACGCGGACCGAGCATAGGCCGCCTCGGAGGCCACGTCTCGAAAACGCACGGCGGCCTTCCCTTCCGCCGCGTCCCGTGCCGGCCCACCGCGACGGACCGTGGGGTGCTACATGTCTGGGGCATGCGACCGCTCCAGGTGCTCGCCCTGTTGTCCGCCCTCTGTCTCTCGCCGCTCGCGCGCGCCGCGCCGGACGGGGATGACTGGTCCGGTCCCGACAAGCCCAAGCACTTCGCCGCGTGCTTCGCGCTCGCAGGAGTCGGCTACACCGGCGGCGCGCTGCTGTTCGACACCCACGAGGCCCGCTACTGGACGAGCGCGGGATTGGCGATGGGGGTGGGCGTGGGCAAGGAACTCTACGACCTGGGCCGCGGCACGCGCTTCTCGCTCAAGGACCTGGCCTGGGACGCGGCGGGGACCGCGACGGGGCTCGCCGTCTCCTTCGTCGTGGACCGCCTGCTCTTCGGTCCGCCACGGCGGGAAGCGCTGGTGGGGCTACGGCGCGACGTCCCCTGGGGCGGGCGCGGGAGGCCGCGCGTCGCCGTCTTCCCCGGACCGCGTCTGGGGCCCGCGAGCCCGCGCCTCGATGAGGCGCAGGAGCTTCTCTCGGTCCATCAGCGGCTGCACGGTGACGAGCGCGCCGCCAAGGCCCACTTCGCCGCCGTGAACGAGGACGGTGACCTCACCGCGCGGGCACTGCCGCAGACAGCCGGTCGGCATGACGCGGACCTGCTCGGACAACCCGCGCTCGGCGAGCGCGCCCTGCAACCAGCGCGGCAGCTCGAGGCCACCGGCCCTCAGGCCCCGGCGCGTCAGACACTTGCGGCAGACGAGGACCTCGACGTCCTCCCGCGTCTGTTCCGTGTCGCCACCCTGCTCGTCCCGCATCCGACCTCCGCTCGTTCCCTCGTGGCGGGGGATGCCCCGCTGCGCGCGCGTCCGGGGTCGCCCTGACGCATGACGAAGCGGGCCCGCGCGCCTGGGGCCCGCTCCGGAGCGAACAGCCCGGTTCGGGAACAGGTATCCGCCGCGGCGTCGGCCCGCAGCGGGTGCACGCCCGTCCGCATGCCCCGGAGGCGACTGGCCGCCGGAGGTGTGTCGCGCGGCTGATGGACGCGGAAAGTCCGGAGCGGGGTGCGACAGAAAGACGCGGCCCGCTCCCGCCCCACGTGCTGGTAGCTTGCCGCGCGGTCCTGGCCCGTGGAGTCCGTCATGTCGTCGCGAACCCGCCTCCTCGCACTGCTCACGTTGTCCTCCCTGGGGACGGGCGCGCTCGTCGCGTGTGAGAAGGGCCCGAAGGTGGAGGCGCCCGCGCCGGCCGCGCCCGAGGAGCCCACGCGCCGCGCGCCTCCGCCCATGACTCCCGAGCAGCTCGCGCACTTCTTCCGCCCGCTGCCGCCGCGCAAGGACGCGAAGCCCGCGCCGAAGGACACGCCGGAGCAGGTGACGCTGGGGCGCATGCTCTTCTTCGAGTCGCGCCTGTCGAAGAACCACGACGTGTCCTGCAACAGCTGCCACGGCCTGAGCACCTACGGCGTGGACAACAAGGCGCTGTCGGACGGGCACCGGGGGCAGAAGGGCAGCCGCAACTCGCCCACCGTCTACAACGCGGCGGGGCACATCGCGCAGTTCTGGGACGGCCGCGCGGACACGCTGGAGGCGCAGGCCTCGGGCCCCATCCTGAACCCGGTGGAGATGGCCATGCCGGACGAGCGGCGCGTGGTGGCCACGCTCTCCTCCATCCCCGAATACGTCGCCCGCTTCCGCGCCGCCTTCCCCGAGGACAAGCGCCCGGTGACGCTCACCAACGCCGCGCGCGCCATCGCCGCTTTCGAGCGGGGGCTCGTCACCCCGTCGCGCTTCGACCGCTTCCTCGACGGGGACGCCGCCGCGCTCACCGCGCAGGAGCAGCGCGGCCTCCAGCTCTTCGCCGTCACCGGCTGCACCACGTGCCACAACGGCCCCGCGGTGGGCGGGCTGTCCTTCCAGAAGCTGGGCCTGCTGGAGGACTACCCCGGCCTGACGGACGCGGGCCGCTTCGACGCGACGAAGAACGAGGACGACCGGGGCAAGTTCCGCGTGCCCACGCTGCGCAACGTGCGCAAGACGGGCCCCTACCTGCACGACGGCAGCGTGACGGACCTGCCCACCATGGTGCGGCTCATGGCGAAGCACCAGCTGGCGCGCACGCTGACGGACGCGGAGGTGGACGACCTGGTCGCCTTCCTCGACAGCCTCACCGGGGAGCTGCCGCCCGCCGAGCGCATCGCCGCGCCGCCCCTGCCGCCCAGCACCCCGAAGACGCCCAAGCCGGACCCGTCTTGAAACGTGCGTCCGGCCACGGGCGTTGCTAAACCCCAAAGCCCATGGACCGAATGTTCTTCTACGCCCACTCCGGGCTTCGCTACCTGGTGCTGCTCGCGGGTGTGCTGGCCATCGCCTACTTCGCCTTCGGGCTCGCCACGAAGCGCCCGTTCGACAAGGGCGGGCGCATCCTCGGCGCCGCGTTCGCGGGGCTGCTGCACCTCCAGGTGCTGCTCGGCATCCTCGTGCTGGTGACGCGCTTCTACTACCCGGCGCTCATCGGCCACATCGTGATGATGGTGCTCGCGGCCGGCACCGCCCAGGCGACCAGCTCCATCAACCGCCGCCGGCCCCAGCCGGGCTACGCGCTGCCCCTGGTGGGCGCGGTGCTCGCCTTCGTCTTCATCATCGGTGGCATCATGGCCATCGGCCGCGGCGTGTTCACCACCACCGCGATGTGATCGCCGTCGCGCGCGGGCCGGGGACGCTCCCGGCCCCGCGACGTGCCCCCGGTCCAGCCTCGCGTCGCCAGGCAAACGGTGCGTGCTCGCGCGCCCCCTGGCGCAAAGGCTGCGCTCCCTTCTCGTGAATTCCGGTGCTCCAGGCGGATTCCGCCCGGAGAACACCCTGGCCCCCGCGTTGCAATTCGTCCGCGCGTGCCGGGCACTGGGCCCGGCCTCCCCGCGAGGAGGGGCACGCAGCGATGCGGACACGAGAGCCGGTAGAGCGGACGCGCCAGGCGCGGAGGCTCGTCCCCATCATCCCGTTGCTCGCGCTGTTGTCGTCGCCCCAGGTGCTGGCGCAGGCGACGAAGCAGGGCGCGAGTCTGTTCACCCAGCGTTGCGCCACCTGCCATTCGGTGGGCGAGGGCGACCGCGTGGGGCCGGACCTGCACGGCGTGCTGGAGCGGCGGGAGGAGGCCTGGGTCACCCACTTCCTGAAGAGCCCGGGCGCGCTCATCGACGCGGGCGACCCGGTGGCCAACGCGCTCTTGAAGAAGTTCAACGGCGTGCGCATGCCGGACCAGCCGTTGACCGACGAGGAGCGGGCCCACCTGTTCGCCTTCCTCCGCGACTGCACCCAGCGGGGGATGGGGGCCTGCAAGCCCTCGCCCGCGGAGAAGATGGGCACGGACGCCACGCAGGAGGACATCGCCCGGGGCCGCCGCCTGTTCGAGGGCTCCGAGCCGCTGACGCACGGAGGCGCGGCCTGCATCGGCTGCCATGACGTGCGCGGCCTGGGCGTGGCGGGCGGTGGCACGCTGGGGCCCAACCTCACCTTCGCCTTCGCGCGCATGGGCGAGAAGGGCATGCGTCCGGCGCTGGCGAAGCTGGACGGTCCGATGATGGGCGCGCTGTACGCCCAGGCGCCCCTCTCCGAGGAGGAGCAATACGCCCTCAAGGCGTACCTGGCGGAGGTCTCGCGCGACGGCAGTCGTCCCCGCGCGGACCGCGACTTCGTCTACCTGGGCGTCGTCGGGCTGCTCGCGGCCCTGGGCTTCATCGGAATCGCCTTCACCACGCCGTCCCAGCGAGGACTCTCGTGAGCGACTCCTTCCTCTTCACCCTCGTCCCCTATGCCGCCGCGGGGCTCGCCCTCGCGGGCACCCTCCGCCGGCTCGTCACGCGCGCCCCCGCTCCCGCGAAGGCCCCGGCCCCCCGGCGGTGGACCCCCGCGGGACGCGCGGTGCTCGCGGGCGCGGCCATCGTCGCGCTCAACCACCTGGCGGGGCTGGCGGCCCCCCGCGCGATGCAGGCCTTCAACGGCTCGCCGGCGCGGCTGTTCACGCTGGAGTCGGTGAGCCTCGTCGGCGCGCTGCTGCTCGGCTGGGGCCTGGCGAGCCTGGTGCTGCGGCGCGCCCGGGAGGGGCAGTGGGGGGCGGCGGCCGCGCTCGGGCTGGTGCTCGCGCAGGTGCTCTCCGGCGTGTACGTGGCGGTGACGTTGCGCTGGGGCTCCGCGTGGTACGTGCACGTGGCGGTGCCCTACCTGCGCTCGCTCCTGGCCTTCCAGCCGGAGGCGACGCTGATGGTGCGCTCGCCGCTCGCCTTCCAGCTCCACGTGCTCGGCGGCTTCGCGCTGCTGGCGGTGGCGCCCTTCTTCCGCACCCGTCCCGTCGTGGCGGTGGAGCGGCCCCGGGAGTCCGTCGAGCCGGGCATGCTCGCCACGCCCCGGGAGGAGACACCATGAGTCGCCCGTCCTTCTGGCCCGTCCCCCTCACCGGCGCGGTCGGGGCGCTCCTCGCCCTGGCGATGGGGGGCTGCAATGGCCCGGTGAACAACCAACAGGGCCACATGCCCGCGCAGCCCGTGGCCTTCTCGCACGCGGTCCACGCGGGCCAGTACGAGCTGGACTGTCAGTACTGCCACGTGGGCGCGGAGAGGAGTCGCCATGCCGGCGTCCCCTCGACCAGCGTGTGCATGAACTGCCACGCGCAGGTGAAGAAGGACTCGCCCGAAATCCAGAAGGTGGCCGCGGCGGTCGCGGCCAACCAGCCCATCGAATGGATTCGCGTCCACCGGCTGCCGGACCACGCGTACTTCAACCACGCCAGCCACGTCGGCTCCGGGCTCGTGTGCCAGACGTGCCACGGCCCGGTGCAGGAGATGGTGCGAGTGGAGCAGGTGGAGCCCATGACGATGGGCTGGTGCCTGGACTGCCACCGCAAGACGGTGGCGGAGCAGGCCTCCGCGCCGCCGTCGCTCGCGCCCCGTCCCGGGGAGCTGCTGGCCCTGACCTCCGGGGCGCCGCTGCCCGAGCCCTCGAAGCTTCCCCGCCCCCTCCGGCCGCCCACGGACTGCTCGGGCTGCCACCGCTGAGGAATCCGTCGTCATGTCCGACACACTTCCCAAGTACTGGCAGAGTCTGGCTCAGCGGGCGACCGACGCCGCGTGGCTCGAGCGCGCGCGCGACGAGTTCCCCGAGGAGCTGCCGGTGGGCGTGGCCGCCACGCCTCCGAGCGAGAGCACCCGCCGCGACTTCTTCAAGGTGATGGGCCTGAGCGCGGCGGCGGCGATGGTGGCCTGCCAGCGCGCCCCGGTGCAGAAGCTCATCCCCTACGTCGCCCGTCCCGACGAGGTCACCCCCGGCCTGGCGCTCTGGTACGCGTCCACGTGCGAGGCGTGCCCCGCGCGCTGCGGCCTGCTGCTCAAGACGCGCGACGGCCGCCCCATCAAGGTGGAGGGCAACGACGAGCACCCCGTCTCGCGCGGCGGCGTGTGCGCCGTGGGGCAGGCGTCGGTCCTCTCGCTCTACGACGCCAGCCGCGCCCGCTTCCCGTCGCGCGCGAACCAGCGCACGGCGTGGGCGGACCTGGACGCGGAGGTGAAGATGGGCCTGCGCAAGGCCGCCGACGAGGGCAAGGCCATCCGGCTGGTGCTGCCGTGGGTGATGGGGCCCACGGCGGAGGCCGCGGTGAAGCGCTTCCTCGCCGCGTACCCCACCGCCCGCACGGTGCGCTACGAGCCGCTGGGCGAACTGTCCGCGCTGGGCGACGCCCACCGCGTCACGCACGGCGCCAGGGTGGTGCCGGACTTCCGCTTCGACCAGGCGAAGGTCATCGTCGGCTTCGGCGCGGACTTCCTGGGCACCTGGGTGTCCCCCGTGGCCTTCACCCGCCAGTACGCCGAGGCGCGCGACGCCGCGGGCCGGCGGGAGATGGCGCGTCACTACCAGGTCGAATCGCTGATGTCGCTCACCGGTGGCTCGGCGGACCGGCGCTTCGTGGTGGCGCCCGCCGACGTGACGCTGGTGCTGGCGGACGTGGTGAAGCGGCTCGCGGCGAAGGCGGGGCGGACCCTGCCGGGCCTCGGCGAGCTGCCCGAGCCCCACCTCGACGAGGCCTCGCGCGGCGAGCTGGTCGAGGCGCTGTGGGCGAACCGGGGCCAGTCGCTGGTGGTCGCGGGCGGCGACGACGTGGCCACGCAGGTGCTGGCGGCCACCGCCAACGCGCTGCTGGGCAACGAGGGCCGCACGGTGCACACGCTGGAGGGCGTCCGGCTGGACGAGGACGCGCTGTCCTACGGCGAGCTGTTGTCCGAGCTGGGCGCGGGGCAGGTGGGCGCGGTGGTGTTCCTCGGCGTCAACCCGGCGCACGCGGACCCCCGGGGCGGGGAGCTGGAGGCGCTGCTGAAGGACGTCCCGCTGTCGGTCGCGACGAACGACCGGCTGGACGAGACGGCGGTGCTGGCCCGGTTGCACGCGCCGGCCTCCACGCCGCTGGAGGCCTGGGGTGACGCGGAGCCCCGGCGCGGGGTGCTGTCCCTGCGTCAGCCCGCGGTGTCTCCGCTCTACGAGACGCGCGACATGGTCGACTCGCTCCTGACGTGGGCGGACGTGGCGCGCTCGCACCACGACTTCCTGCGCGAGCGGTGGGCGGCGGAGGTCTTCCCGCTCGCCACCGCCGCGGGCGGCGACTTCGTGGCCTTCTGGGACGACGCCGTGCGCCGGGGCGTGGTGACGCTGCCCGCGACGCCCGCGCCCGCCGCCGAGCTCCGCGTGGAGGGACTGGCGAGGGCGCTGGCCTCCGTGGAGCGTCCCTCCGGGGACTGGCAGCTGGTGCTGTACCCCACCGTGGCCCTGCGCGACGGCGCCCACGCCAACAACGCCTGGCTCCAGGAGGTGCCGGACCCCATCACCAAGGCGACCTGGGGCAACACCGCCTGCGTCGCGCCGTCGCGCGCCAAGGAGCTGGGGCTGAAGGACGGCGACGTCGTCCTGGTGCGCGTGGGCGGTCGGTCGCTGTCGCTGCCGGTACTGGTGCAGGCGGGCACGCACCCGTCCGCGCTCGGCATCGCGGTGGGCTATGGCCGCACGCGGGCGGGTCGCATCGGCGACGGCGTCGGCGGCAATGGCTTCACGCTGGCCTCCGTGGTGGAGGGCCGCGCCCGCCGTCAGGTGGTGGGCGCGACGGTGGTGGCCACGGGCGAGCGGCAGAAGCTGCCGCTCACGCAGACGCACTCGCGCCTGGAGGGTCGCCCCCACGTGCGCGAGGCGGAGCTGGCGGCGTTCCTGGCCAACCCGCGCGCGGGCAACGAGGCGCATGGCGGCCACGGCGCCAAGGAGGGGCACTCCCCGTCGATGTGGTCCGGGCACCAGTACAACGGCCACCGGTGGGCGCTGGCGGTGGACCTGAGCGCGTGCACCGGGTGCTCGGCGTGCGTGGTGTCGTGCCAGGCGGAGAACAACATCCCCAGCGTGGGGCGCGACGAGGTGCTGCGCCAGCGCGAGATGCACTGGATGCGCATCGACCGGTACTACCAGGGGGACGAGGCCAATCCCCAGGCCGTGTTCCAGCCGATGATGTGCCAGCACTGCGAGAACGCGCCGTGCGAGTCGGTCTGCCCGGTGCTGGCGACGGTGCACTCGAGCGAGGGCCTCAACCAGCAGGTCTACAACCGCTGCGTGGGCACGCGCTACTGCGCGAACAACTGCCCCACGAAGGTCCGCCGCTTCAACTGGTTCGACTACCCGCACGACGAGCCGGTGGAGCGCATGGTGCTCAACCCGGACGTCGTGGTGCGCAGCCGCGGCGTCATGGAGAAGTGCTCGCTGTGCGTGCAGCGCATCCAGGAAGGCAAGGCGGCGGCCAGCCGCGAGGGCCGCCCGCTGCGCGACGGTGACATCCAGACGGCGTGTCAGCAGAGCTGCCCGGCGAAGGCCATCCACTTCGGGGACCTCAACGACCCGGAGAGCCGGGTGGCGAAGCTGGCGAAGGACGGGCGCGCGTTCCGGCTGCTGGAGGAGCTGAACATCGGGCCGTCCATCACCTACCTCACGAAGATCCGGAACACCGGGTCGGGAAGCGGAACATGAGCCAACAGCATCTGTCCCCGCTGCGTGTCCCGCTGGTCAGCGAGGCGCGCACCCTGGGTCAGCTCACCGAGGAAATCTGCGCTCCCATGGAGCGTCCGCCCACGTGGAAGTGGTGGGCGGCGTTCGCCATCGCCGTGTCGATTCTGGGCACCGGCGCCGGCATCGTCGCGTACCAGGTGGGCACGGGCATCGGCGTGTGGGGCCTGAACAAGACCATCGGCTGGGCCTTCGACATCACCAACTTCGTGTTCTGGGTGGGCATTGGCCACGCGGGCACGCTCATCTCCGCCATCCTCTTCCTCTTCCGGCAGAAGTGGCGCACCAGCATCAACCGCGCGGCGGAGGCGATGACGCTGTTCGCCGTCATGTGCGCGGCGCTCTTCCCGGTCATCCACATGGGCCGGCCCTGGCTGGCCTTCTGGGTGCTGCCGTACCCGAACACGCGCGGCAGCCTGTGGGTCAACTTCCGCTCGCCGCTGTTGTGGGACGTGTTCGCCATCTCCACGTACTTCACCGTGTCCGCGGTGTTCTGGTACGTGGGCCTCATCCCGGACCTGGCCACGGTGCGCGACCGCGTGAAGTCCGGCGTGCGCAAGGCCCTCTTCAAGGTGCTGTCGCTGGGGTGGACCGGCTCCAACCGGACGTGGAGCCGCTACGAGACGGTCTACATGCTGCTGGCGGGGCTGGCGACGCCGCTGGTGCTCAGCGTGCACACCATCGTCTCCATGGACTTCGCCACGTCGGTCATCCCGGGCTGGCACACCACCATCTTCCCGCCGTACTTCGTGGCGGGCGCGGTGTTCAGCGGCTTCGCCATGGTGCTGACGCTGATGATCATCACCCGCGTGGTGCTGGGCTACGAGCACCTCATCACGCTGCGCCACCTGGAGAACATGACCAAGGTCATCATCGTCACCGGTGGCCTCGTCTCGCTGGCGTACGCGACGGAGTTCTTCATCGCCTGGTACTCGGGCAACCCGTACGAGCGCTTCGCCTTCATGAACCGCGCGTTCGGCCCCTATGCCTGGGCGTACTGGATCATGGTGACGTGCAACGTGGTGTCGCCGCACCTGTTCTGGTTCAAGAAGGTCCGCACCTCGCCCGCGGCCATCTTCGTCCTGTCGTTGGTCATCAACGTGGGCATGTGGTTCGAGCGCTTCGTCATCATCGTGACGAGCCTGCACCGCGACTTCCTGCCGAGCAGCTGGTCCATGTACACGCCGACGGCGGTGGAGGTGGGCACGTTCATCGGCACCTTCGGCCTGTTCTTCACCCTGTTCCTGCTGTTCGTCCGGGTGCTGCCCATCATCTCCATCGGCGAGGTGAAGAGCGTGCTCGGCTTCGCCCGGCCCGAGCACGCGCAGGCCCCCGCGCACCATCCCCCCGCGCGTCCCGCGCCGGTGGCCGAGCAGGCGCCCGCGCCGCGGGGCACGCCGCCTTTGGCCATCGCCACCCGGAAGGACGTCCCCGTATGAGCACCCCCGTCCTCATTGGCTACTTCGAGAGCGAGGCGCAGGTCCTCGACGCCACGCGCGCGGTGCGCGACTCCGGCCACGTGCTCCAGGACGTGTACACGCCGTACGCGGTGCACGGCCTGGACGACGCGATGGGCCTGAAGCCCAGCCGGCTCACCTGGGTGTGCTTCGGTGGGGGCGCGTTGGGCTGCACGGTTGCCCTGTCGCTCCAGCTCTACACCAGCGTGGTGAGCTGGCCGCTCAACGTGGGTGGCAAGCCGTTCAACTCGTTCCCCGCCTTCATCCCCGTGTCCTTCGAGCTGACGGTGCTGTTCGCGGCGCTCATCACGGTGGGGACCTTCCTCGCCCGCGCGAAGCTGTTCCCCGGCAACCGGAAGCTGGCGCTGCCCCGGGTGACGGATGACCGGTTCGCCATCGCGGTGTCCCCGCGCCAGTCCCCCGAGGCGCTGGAGGACGCGGAGCAGCTGCTGCGCCGGCATGGCGCGGTGGCGCTGGACTTGAAGGAGGTGTCGCCGTGAGGCGCGCGCTGATGGGCGTGGTGGTGATGGGGCTCGTCCTGACGGGCTGCGAGCAGGACGAGACGAAACCCAACTTCGAGTACGCGCCGGACATGGTGTCGTCCGTGCCGTACGACAGCTTCGCGCCCAACCCCAACACGGCGGATGGCAAGACGCTGTTGGTGCCGGCGAAGGGGACGGTGCCCCGGGGCTTCCAGCCGCTGCACCTGGCCGCGGGCCCCGAGGAGGCGGAGCGGGCGGGAGCGCGGCTGAAGAACCCCTATCCGGCGTCGCCGGAGGTGCTCGCCCGGGGCCGCACGGCCTTCCAGCGCTACTGCTCGCCCTGCCACGGCACGCAGGGGCTGGGCGACGGGACGGTGACGGCGCGCTTCCCGGTGCCGCCGTCGCTGGTGGCCGAGCACGCCAAGGGCCTTCCCGACGGGCGCATCTTCCACATCATCACCCATGGGCAGGGCCTGATGCCGGCCCATGGTTCGCAGGTGGCGCCGGAGGACCGCTGGAAGGTCGTCCACTACCTCCGGTCGCTGCAGGACCCCGCGCGGACGGCGCGAAAGGAAACGCCATGAGCACCCCGGTACACGACACCTCCGTGGGAGGCGAGGGCGGCTTCGCCGTCTCGCCGGTGGTCCACCGCGCCGCGCAGGTGGCGGCCGGAGCGGGCCTGGGCGTGCTGGTGCTGGGGCTGGTGCAGTCCCCGGAGCGCACGCTGTCGAGCCTGCTCACCAGCGGCTTCTACTTCCTGTGCCTGGGGCTGGGCGGCGCGGTGTTCCTCGCGCTCAACGCCGTGGCCAACGCGGGCTGGTTCACCGTCTTCAAGCGAATCCCGGAGGCGTTCGCCTCCTACGTGCCCTGGGGCGCGGTGACGATGCTGGCGCTCCTGCCCTTCGCGTCGAAGCTGTGGCCGTGGGCCCGGCCGGGCGTCATGGAGACCGACCACCTGCTGCACCAGAAGGCGGCCTTCCTCAACGTGCCCTTCTTCGCCATCCGCATGGGCGTGATGCTGGCGGTGTGGGTGGGCTTCACGTGGCTCTTGCGGCGCATCTCCGCCCGGCAGGACACGGAGCGGACGGAGGCGCTGACGCGGCGCCACGTGAAGGTGTCCGCCGTGTTCCTCGTGCTCTTCGCGCTGACGTTCTGCCTGGCGGCGTTCGACTGGCTGATGTCGCTGGAGCCGCACTGGTTCAGCACCATCTACGCGCTCTACAACTTCGCGGGCCTGCTCAGCTCCAGCGTGTGCGCCATCACCGTCGCGGCCATCCTGCTCCACCGCGCGGGCGCGCTGCCCCAGCTCAACTCGAGCCACCTGCACGACCTGGGCAAGCTGATGTTCGCCTTCGCCACGCTGTGGGCCTACCTCTGGTTCTCGCAGTTCCTGCTCATCTGGTACGCGAACATCCCGGAGGAGACGGTCTACTTCGTCGCGCGGATGCACGGCGGCTGGGAGGTGCCGTTCTACGTGAACATCGCGCTGAACTGGGCGCTGCCCTTCCTGCTGCTCCTGCCGCGCCCGGCGAAGAAGAACCCCACGCACCTGCTGCGCGTGGCGGCGGTGCTGCTGGTGGGGCGCTGGCTGGACCTCCAGCTGATGGTGGCGCCCGCGCACCAGCCGGACGGACTGGCGCTGGGCGTCCACGAGCTGGCGGCCTTCGTGGGCGTGGGCGCGCTGTTCCTGCTGGCCGTGACGCGCGCGGTGCGCACCACGCGCATGCTGCCGGTGGGCGACCCGTACCTCGTGGAGAGCCTGCACCACCACACCTGAGCTGGGGGGGAGCGCAAGCCCGCGAGTCGCGGACCCCCTGGGGCCGGATGCTCCTCGGAGCGAGAGCCCTTGCGACGCGCGGCGGCGATGCCATCCGTTTTCCTCGGCGGATGGCATCGCTTTTTTCCGGGGGGAGGGGAACACGATGTCGTGCTCCAATGCAGGACCCATGGGCATCCAGGCTCCCTTGCGGGTCGCGCTGTTGGGATATGGCTTCGCGGGCAAATCCTTCCACGCGCCGTTGTTGCGCACGGTGGATGGTCTGTCCCTGCGCGTGGTGGCGTCCAGCCGGGCGGATGTCGTCCGCGTGGACCTGCCGGACGCGCGGGTCGTGTCCTCCGCGGTGGAGGCCGCCACCCACCCGGACGTGGACCTGGTCGTCGTGGCGACGCCGAACGACAGCCACGTGCCGCTCGCGGAGGCCGCGCTGCGGGCGGGCAAGCACGTCGTGGTGGACAAGCCCTTCACGGTGACGGTGGCGGAGGCGCGCGCGCTCGCGGCCCTGGCGCGGGAGCAGGGGCGGGTGCTCTCCGTGTTCCACAACCGCCGCTGGGACAGCGACTTCCTGGCGCTGCGGGCGCTGCTCGCGGACGGGGCGCTGGGGCGGGTGACGCACGCGGAGCTGCGCTTCGACCGCTTCCGCCCGGAGGTGCGCCCACGCTGGCGCGAGCAGGCGGTGCCCGGCGCGGGCGTCTGGTACGACCTGGGGCCTCACCTGGTGGACCAGGCGCTCCAGCTCTTCGGTCTGCCGGAGCGGGTGATGGGGATGCTGGCGACACACCGGGATGGCGCCCAGGTGGACGACTGGTGCCACGTCACGTTGATGTATCCGCGGCGACACGTCATCCTCCAGGCCTCCATGTTGATGGCGGGCGGGCTGCCCCGGTTCGCGGTGCATGGCACGCGCGGCTCGTGGCTGAAGCACGGCATGGACTCGCAGGCGGACCGGCTCATCGCGGGGGAGCTGCCGGGGGGCGCCAACTGGGGCCGGGACGACGTGCCCGGGCGGCTGTTCTCCGGCGGCGCGGGAACGTCCCTGGAGACGGTGGCGCCGCCGGGCGACTACCGGCGGTACTACGCGGGCGTGCGTGACGCCGTGTGGGGCCTGGGCCCCAACCCCGTGACGCCCGCCCAGGCGGTGGCGGTGCAGGCCGTGCTGGAGGCCGCCGTCCAGTCCGCGGAGAAGGGCAGCGAGCAGCGGCTGTGGCTCTCCCCGGATGAATGCGCCGCGTTCGAGGCGGACGTGCTCCAGGGCGGTGGCGCCGGAATCCTCCAGCCGTGACGTGACGGCCCCCGTGCTCGCAGGGCCGCGAGGCGGGCAGCTGTCCGCTGGCCGTCAGACGGGCGCGAGGGGGAGTGACAGGCGCGGGCGAGTCGGGTGTTGGAGGAGGGTCCCGAGCACGAACCCACGGTGAGGCCCCCGATGCGCGCGCTGTTGATCCACCCGGAGTTTCGTTCCGCGTCCTTCTGGAATTATCGCGAGACCTGCGCGCTGCTGGATGCGCGCTATCCAGCGGCGCCGCTGGGGTTGTGCACGGTGGCGGCGCTGTTACCGGACGATTGGGAGCTGCGGCTGGTGGACCGCAACGTCGAGACGCTCGACGAGGCCACGCTCGCCTGGGCGGACCTCGTGCTGATTGGCGCCATGCTCCCGCAGCAGCGCGACTGCCTGGAGCTCATCCGCCGCGCGCACGCGCTGGGCAAGCGGGTGGTGGTGGGAGGGCCGGACCCCAGCAGCAGCCCCCACCTCTACGCGGAGGCGGACCACCTGGTGCTGGGGGAGGGGGAGCTCACCCTTCCCACGTTCCTGGCGGACCTGGCGGCGGGGTGCGCGAAGCCCCTCTACCAGGACGGCGGCAAGGCGGACATGTCGTGCTCGCCCGTTCCGCGCTTCGACCTGCTGCGCTTCGACCGGTACAACCACGTGGGCATCCAGTTCTGCCGGGGCTGCCCGTTCAACTGCGAGTTCTGCGACATCATCGAGCTGTACGGGCGCAGGCCCCGCGCGAAGACGCCCGAGCAGATCCTCGCGGAGCTCCAGACGCTCTACGACCTGGGCTACCGGGGACACGTCGACCTGGTCGACGACAACTTCATCGGGAACAAGAAGCTGGTGAAGGAGCTGCTGCCCCGGTTGAAGACGTGGCTGGAGGCGCGCGACTGGCCGTTCGAGTTCACCACCGAGGCCTCCATCAACCTGGCGGACGACCCGGCGCTGCTGGAGATGATGCGGGACGTGGGCTTCTTCGCCATCTTCGTCGGCATCGAGAGCCCGGACGAGAAGACGTTGACGGCGATGCAGAAGCGCCAGAACACGCGCCGCCCCATCGTCGAGAGCATCCAGAAAATCTATCAGCACGGCATGTTCGTGAACGCCGGCTTCATCATCGGCTTCGACAGCGAGCAGGGCAGCGTGGCGCGGGGCACCATCGAGTGCATCGAGGACGCGGCCATCCCCGCCAGCATGGTGGGCCTGCTGTACGCGCTGCCGAACACGCAGCTCACCCGGCGCCTGCGCGCGGAGGGGCGGCTGCGCGAGGGACATGACGTGCAGCCGGACGGGGACAGCGACCAGTGCACGGCGGGCATCAACTTCACGCCGCGCCGGCCCCGGGAGGACATCCTGGGGGACTACCTGACGGTGGTGGAGAGCGTCTACGCGCCGGAGCGCTACTTCGCGCGGGTGGCGCGCGCGGGGCGGCTGCTCGACTCGCGCAACCGCCGCTTCAAGCCTTCGCTGTCGAAGCAGCTCCACGAGCTGCGGGGCTTCGGGAGGCTCGTACGGAAGATGAGCCTGAACAAGGAGACGCGCCTGCCGTTCTGGAAGACGCTCTTCGGGGCGCTGGTGACCAACCCTCGGTCCATCCGCTACACGGTGTCGATGATGGCGCTCTACCTGCACTTCGGCCCGTTCTCCCGGTTCGTCGGGGAGAAGATCCGCCAGTCCATCGAGGAGGAGCGGCGCGGCGCTCCCCCGGTGGAGAGCGCCGCCTGACGCGGAGGTCCGCTGGGCTTTGCCCAGTCGAACCGGGGCGGGGCCGATATCGCCCCATGTCCGGGCCGGTCCTTGGTGTTGGCGACCCGTCCGGGCGAAATGGGGCTGCACCCGGTCAGCACGACGGAATGGACGAGGGCAGGCCATGGCGGACGCCGATGTCCGACCCGGTGGCTTCGCCCTCGCTCCACCCGCGAAGGCCAGGAGCGCCCGGGGGGGCTGGCCGCCAGCCCGGCGCTCGGGGGCCTGTCCGAGTCATTGACGTGAACGAGCGGAGGCGGCGTCGTACCTCCGCTGCGCGACCTGGATGTCCGCCATGTTCTCGACGGTCCACTCGTAGAGCGCGTTGAAGGGACGCTGCAACGAGCGACCGAGCGGCGTGAGCGAGTACTCGACGCCGAGGGGCGGCCCGGGCAGGACCCGGCGCGCGACCATCCCGTTGCGCTCCAAGCGGCGCAGGGTCTGGGTCAGCACGCGTTGCGTGACGCCGTCCAGGCGACGCTTGATTGCGTTGAAGCGCCGGGGCTCGACGAGCACGGCGAGCACGAGCACCGACCACTTGTCCGCGATCTGGTCGAGGATCACCCGACTCGGACAGTCGGCGCGGTACACGGGGTCAGAGTCATCAGCCGCCATCGGTATCCTCGAGCATCCCTGGGATGCTTCAGGTGCGTAATTGACGCCAAGTATTCATTGCATACCTTGAGGCGCGCAACCCGACCGAGGCCCCTCATGACCGAAGACCGCTACTCGAAGATTCGCGTTTCCATCGCCGCCGGCGTCGCCCGCGTCACCCTCGACAACCCTCCGGTCAACGCGCTCGACGTCGCGCTCATGAAGGAGCTCCGCGACTTCCTCTCCACCGTCCGCGACCTCCCGTCGGTGTCGGTCATCGTCTTCGACAGCGCGAACCCCGACTTCTTCATCGCTCATGTCGACATGGCGCTGATCGACGAGCCGCATGCCTTCGATGAAATGGCGAAGGACGCACCGGCTGGCCTCAACGTGTTCCAGGACTTCGCGGAGACCTTGCGCCGGCAGCCGCAGCTCACGATCGTCAAGCTCGCGGGCATCGCGCGGGGCGGCGGCGCTGAATTCGTGGCGGCCGCCGACATGAGCTTCGCCGCGCTCGGTCGGGGGCGGCTCGCCCAGTGCGAGGCCCTCATGGGAATCGTCCCCGGCGGGGGCGGAACTCAATTGCTCGCCCACCGCCTGGGGCGCGCCCGCGCGCTCGAAGTCATCCTGGGGGCCGACCTCTTCGATGCCGAGACGGCGGAGCGCTACGGTTGGGTCAACCGCGCGCTTCCCGCCGACGAGTTCGATGGCTTCGTCGAGCGTCTGGCACACAACATCGCCGCGCTTCCGCCGGGTGTCGTCGCCGCCGCCAAGCGGGCCATGCCGCTGGCGGACCTCTCCGTGGGGCTCGCGCGGGAGCACCAGGCCTGGGCGGATTTGTTCGCGCTTCCGGCCGCGGCGCGGCTGATTCGAGGTGGACTCGCTCGCGGCGCCCAGACGCGTGAAGGCGAACTCCGCCTCGAGGAGCTCCTCCGCGAGCTTGGCGCGATGTCTCCGTGATGAGCGAGGTCACATAGCCCGCTCGATGCTCGGCTGGGAGGCGCCCGGCGCCTCCCACTCGCCGACAGTCCATCGCGGCGGGCCATCGAGGAGCGGCGCTGCCCAGGCGCCTCTGGGCGCATGGACCGGTGGACGCGCCGTGGTGGCTCAGCGCGTGTGGTCCGTGGTGGCGACGAGCCGCTCGTGGAGCAGGAAGAAGAGGAGGGCCGCGCAGGCGAGGAGCGGAGGGATGGCGCCCAGGCCGATGCGCTCACTCACGAGACCCGCGAGGCTGGGCATCACCGCGACGCCCAACGTGGCGGCGCTCACCTGGAATCCGACCGCATGCGCGGCGAGGTGCTGCCCGACGCGCCGAGGCGTCTCCGTCATCAAGCCCGGATAGATGGACGCGAGCGAGAAGGAGAGCAGCGGGAGTCCGAGGACGCTCCCGCTCCAGCCCGGAATGGCGAAGAGGACCGAGGCCAGCACCGCGCCCACCGAGGCGAGGCGGACCAGCCGGACCTGTCCTATCCGGTCGACGACGAACCCCAGGACGACCCGCCCCACCAGGAGGCCTCCCCAGTAGGCCGCCACCCAGCTTCCCGCGGACGTGGCGCCAAAGCCCCGCTCCTCGGTGAGCAGCGTGTAGCTCCACTGGCCCGCGGAGACCTCGAGGCCCGCGTAGACGAAGAAGAGGAGGAGCTGGAGCCGGACGGGGCCGCTGCGCAGCGCCAGGAGGCCGCTCGTGCGCGGGGGGCTGTCCTCGGTGGCGGTCGCGGACCCTTCCTCGGGGCCCTGGGGCGCCGGGGGACCGGCCCAGCGTCGTCGCAGCCCGATGAACGCGATGGCGAGCGCGGCCAGCATCGAGGCCACGACCGCATAGCCCAGGCGCCACGTTCCTCCCCGGCCGAGCACGGTGGTCATGATGACGGGCCCCGTCGTCGCGCCGACCGCATACGCGGCGTGGAGCCAGGACATGTGCCGGGCGCCGAAGAACCGCGCCGCATAGGTGTTGAGCGCCGCGTCGATGGCGCCGGAGCCCAACCCCATCACCAGCGCGGCCAGGAGGATGAGCGCGAAGGCGGACGCGGCCGAGATTCCGAAGAGGCCCGCCGCGACGAGCGCGGTGCTCGTCGCCAACAGCAGCCCGATGCCGAGTCCCTGGATGAGCCTGCCGGCGAGGATGCCGGAGAGGAAGTAGGCACAGGCTCCGACCGCGAGCGGCGCCCCGAGGAGGGCCTGATGCACGCCCAGGTCATCGCGCAGGGAGGGCCAGGCGACGCCGAGGAGCGCATCGGGGAGCCCGAGGCTGATGAAGGCGAGGTAGGCGAGGACGAGGATGGCGGTGGAGGCGCGAGCGGAGGACATGCGTCGAAGGGGGCGAGGGGCGCGATGTCCGAGGCTACGTGAAGCCGTGCGTCGGCCCCACGTCGAAATCCCGGGCCATGCGTGCCGGGGCCGCCGCGAGCGCTGATTGTCGCGCGGAGGACGTCGCCCCGGGGAAGCCGCCTCACGAGGGCTCGGGTGGACCGGCTGTGTGGCGCGCGGCCGGATGTGAGAGATTGCATGGCGTCGCGAACCGTGTCCCCGGGACAGGGCGCGGCTCGCGGCGGATGGGACCGTGGCCATGAGCGCGAACTTCTGCATCGTCGGGGTTGCCCCACGTGAGCTGGCGGAGCGTCTGCCAGTCTCGCCCCGGTACTGGTCTCGAATCGTCCGGGCGGACGTGCGCGAGCGCATCCTGGAGCGCCAACTGGATTGCGGACTCCTGGATTTCCTCCTCGACGAGGTGCTGCCCGACCTGACACCCCAGGAGCTGTTCGCGCTGGGCCTGGAGCTCGTGCTCGTGGTCCCCGACGAGCCGTTCCGCACCGACCTGGCGGAGATGGGCGAGTTCTATCTCCGAGGGTTCGACTGGGACGGCCCGCTTCCTCCAGGGCTCGACCTCCGGCGGACGATGCTGGACCGGCGGACCGTGCTGGGGCTCTTCGAGTGGTACATGTCGCTGAGCCACGTCTTCGACAATGGCTACAACACGCTGGCCTTCGACAGCCCGCTCATCGAGCGGGCCCGGGCCGTCAAGCAGGCTCCTCGGCGACAGTACGAGTACTTCGGCTTCGCGTTGGGCCTGCTGAACGAGGTGTGGACCGGGCTCCTCGAGTCACCCTGCGAGGTGTTCTACTGGAGCGTGGAGTAGGCGGGGACTCGCGAAGATCCCATCCCCGGCTCCACTCCCGGTATCCCCGGGCGCGCGACGGCGGCGCGGGCCTGCTACGGTGCCCGGCGGATTCCACCGCTCGCCCCCGCGAGCCGCGAGGCACATTCCCTTGAGTCAGAAGAAGCCCGGCCGTAACGACCCGTGTCCCTGTGGCAGTGGCAAGAAGTACAAGGTCTGCCACGCCGCCGACGACAGGGCTCGCGCCGCGCCGCCCCCCTCGACGCCCCATCCCCTGACGGAAGACCTGAAGGCCGCGATGGCGCTGCTGGGCGACCCGGACGTGTCCCGCCTGTCCCAGGCGCTGACGCGGGTGGGGGAGTTGCTGGCGGAGTGGGGGCCCTCGGCGGACCTGCGCTTCGACGCGGAGGACTTCGACGCGCACGTGGGCGCGGAGCTGGCGCGCCTGTCCGACGATGACGTGCTGGACGCGGCCGGGGCGCGCCGGGAACTCCTGGTGGGCACGGTGCGCAAGCTGGGCACGCGCCCCTTCCTCGAGCGGCTCGGCGCGGCGCTGCTGGCGCGGGCCGGCGAGCCCGGACGCTCCACGGACGACCGGCGGGCGCTGTGCGTGGGCGCGCTGCTCGCCTCCGCCTCGCGGAAGGTGGGCAAGGCGCGGCCCGAGGACATCCCCATCCTGGACGTGGTGTTCGACGTGCAGTTCCGCGAGTGGAGCGCCCACCACAAGGCGCTCGCGGAGAAGTACCAGGTGCTCGCCGGCGGGCTGGACGAGTCCACGCTGTCCGCCGAGGCCCGCGAGGCGCTCCAGCACGCCCGGGAGGGCGACGTGGAGGCCCTGGTGAACTACGTGAAAGACGACCCGGGGCTGGCCGAGCGCATCGCGCGAGAGGCCCGCGAGCGTTCGTCCCGCGTGGAGGCGAAGCTTCGCGAGCCGTCGACGCCCTCCGTCTTCTCCCCGGACGAGGAGCTGTGGCTCACCTGCGTGCTGTGGGAGCCGATGCAGGCCCTCAAGTCCCTCCCCCCACAGACGCCCCCCGCGGAGCGTCGCGAGGCGGTGGGCGCGCTCTTGCGCGGCGTGAAGGGCGCGCTCGACGCGGACTTCCTCGAGGGGATGCTGGGGCGGCTGCACGAGAAGGCGAAGGACGCCTCCGCCGACGAGGCCACCCGCGCGTGGTACTCCGACGCGGCCATCGCCTTCGAGGCCGAGCCGTCACGCATGTCGCTGGCCGCGCTGCTGACGGGGCGACGCGAGGCGGAGGGGCGCTCCGCGGAGGAGATGGTCGCGCTCGCCGACCTCAAGGCGCTCACCACCTGGACGCCGGAGAGCTTCGAACCCTACCGCCAGCTCCTCGCGGGGATGGGCTTGACGGGCGCGGTGGAGCGCGTCCGCCGGGTCCAGGACTGGCTGCGAGCGCACCCGGTGACGCTGCGCCCTGAGTCCGCCTGAGCCCCTCAGTCCTCCGCGTCCCGGGTCTCCGCCAGGAGCACGGAGACCCGGCGCGCCGCTTGAATCAGCTCGTCCGACAGCTTCGTGCCGGCCGTGGCCTTGGCGAGCGTGAGCGTGCCGATGCTCAGCGCGTACGTCGCCAGGGCCCGCTCCCGGGCGCTGGCCCGTGAGTCCCCGGACAGCTTTCGGGCGAACTGCTCCGCGGTGAGGTCCAGCTCCCTCGCCAGCGCGGCCTTCAGCTCCGGCTCGCCGCGCACCACGTCCGACAGCACGGCGGGCAGGGCGCACGGTGGGACGTCCGCGTCCCGGTGCGCGCGGGAGACGTAGCGGCGCACCAGCTGGTGCAGCCACTCGGCGCCCTTCAGGTCGTCCAGGCCCTTGGGCCAGTCGATGCGCTGGTTGCCCATGATGCGCTGGAGCGATTCGATGAGCAGCGCCTGCTTCGACGCGAAGTGCGCGTAGAAGCCGCCCACCGTCAGGCCCGCGCTCTTCATCACCGTGTCGACGCTCGCGCCCAGGAAGCCGCGTTGCCGGAACAACGTGCCGGCCGCCTCCAGGATTCGCTCGTGTGTGGCCTGCTTCTGCTCCGGGGGATGCGGCATCCGATGCTCACCTCGCGTCCCAATCCTATACGGCCCGCGCCGCGCTCCCGCCCGTGCCCCTGATGACGGCTGTCATCAGCCCCGTGTCCCGGGTCATCAGCCCGACGGCCTCCTGCCCGCCGTGCCCGCGTGGAACCTCGCGAAATCACGAAGCTCGCGGAGGAGGCCGGCCCGCGCCACGCCCGGCACGCCGCATGCTCTAGGGACGGGCATCCGCAACGCCTCCCACGTTCGAGGTCCTCCCATGAAGCTGCGCTCCCGCTCCTCGTCGTTCTCCGCCCCGTCCACGTCCTCCCCGTCCACGTCGCGTCCGCGCAGCACCAGCACGCCCCCCAAGGTCGACCTGGGCACCGCGAAGAAGCCGCCGGCGTCGGCCCAGCCCACGCCGCCGCGCCCCTCCGCGTCGGAGCTCCAGGACGGGAAGAACAAGCTCAAGCCCGCCGACTACGGCGTCACGCACCCGGACCTCCCCGGCATCCGGACCCGCCGTGACTCCAAGCAGTCGTCCGGCGCGGAGTTCGCGGACTTCACCCGCGACGTGCGCGAGTCCACCCACAAGCTCATGGAGAAGCCCGTGGGCCACCGCATGTTGACGGAGCTCGATGGCCGCACCCAGCACGTCAACCCCGGCGCCACCGGCACGTCCCAGCGCCCGCTGACCGTCGCGGACATCTATTCGGGCCGGGGCGAGGACATGCCCATGTCCCACTCGCCGCGCAACGACGGCACCCTCGCGTCCATCCGCCCCGCGTACCGCTACGACGGCCAGCCCAGCGCGGGCCAGGCCAGCCGCATCCGGTACGACGAGACCGCGTCGGGCTCCCGCCCCAACAGCCTGGGCCACGAGTCCGTCCACGCCTGGCGCGCCTCCAATGGCCTCCAGGTGAGCCCCCTCGAGGCGAGCAAGCACAACGACGCCGCCGTCTTCAAGCGCCACCCGGAGGTCGCGGATGGGATGCGCCAGACCGTCAACACGCGCCTGCAACTGGCGGAGGAGTACGAGACCGTGGGCCTGCGCCCCACGCCCCACACGCCGAAGAACTGGGCCCCGACCGAGAACATGCTCCGCGCCGAACACGGCCTGCCTCGGCGCGAGGACTACTCGGGCTTCCGTCCGGACCGGCCCAACAGCAACGCGTCGAACTTCGAGAACTTCGACGTGGGCTCCGACAACCGCGGCGCCCTCCAGCGCCTGCTCGGCGCGCCCTCGCCCCTCGGGAAGATCGTCTCCGACCTGGAGAAGTGACCTCCTCCAGACCCGGACCTCACATCGCGTTGCGACCATATTATGGGCATAATATGGTTGAGCCAAGGGGGCTCGTCCTGGTGACGGGCCTCCTCCAACGGAGGTCGGGTCGATGGATGCCTACATTCTGGACGCGGTACGGACGCCGCGGGCCCGGGCGAAGCCCGGCAAGGGCGCGCTGAGCGGGTTGCACCCGCAGGAGCTGCTGGCCCAGACGCTGAAGCAGTTGCCCCTGCGGGGGAAGCTGGACGTGGCGGACGTGGACGACGTGGTGGTGGGCTGCGTGTCGCAGGTGGAGGCGCAGGGCGCCAACATCGCGCGCAACGCGGTGCTGGCGGCCGGCTGGCCCATCTCCATCCCGGGCTTCAGCCTCAACCGCTTCTGTGGTTCGGGGCTCCAGGCGCTGTCGCTCGCGGCCATGGGCGTGGCCTCCGGCGCGCAGCGGCTGGTCGTCGCGGGCGGCGTGGAGCAGATGAGCCGCTACGGGCTCAACGCGGACGGGGGCGGGACGGACGGAGGCAACGAGGATTTGCGGCGGCGCTTCTTCCAGGTCCCCCAGGGCATCTCCGCGGACCTCATCGCGACGCTGGAGGGCTTCACGCGCGAGGAGCTGGATGCCTTCGGGCTGCGCTCGCAGCGGCTCGCCGTGCGCGCGCGCGCCGAGGGGCGCTTCCACAAGAGCCTCTTCCCGGTGGTGGACCCGCGCACGGGCGAGGTCCTCCTGCGGGAGGATGACCACCCGCGCGAGGACACGACGGCGCAGAGGCTCGCGGCGCTGGCGCCCTCCTTCGTGAAGCTGGGGGAGCAGCCCGCGGGCCCCCGGGGCGAGACGCTCGACGCGCTGGCGCTCGCGGCCTACCCGCGCGCGGGCGCGGTGCGCCACCTGCACACGGCGGGCACCGCCAGCGGCATCGCGGACGGCGCGGGCGCCGTCCTCGTCGCCTCGAGGGACTACCTGCGCGCGCACGGGTTGCGGGCGCGCGCGCGCATCCGTGCCGTGTCCGCGGTGGGCAGCGATCCGGTCCTCATGCTGACCGGGCCGGCGCTCGCCGCGCGCAAGGCACTCGACGCCGCGGGGTTGAAGCCACGCGACGTGGACCTGTGGGAGATCAACGAAGCCTTCGCGGCGGTGGTGCTACAGACGGCGCGAGCGCTGGAACTCGACCTGGACCGCGTCAACGTCAACGGAGGCGCCATCGCGCTGGGCCATCCGCTGGGGGCGACGGGGAGCATCCTGGTCGGCACCGCCCTGGATGAGCTCGAGCGCGGCGACGCGTCGCTGGCGTTGGTGACGCTTTGCACGAGCGGTGGGCAGGCGGTCGCCGCGGTGCTCGAGCGCGTCTGACCCGAGCCGACCGAACCACAGAATCATCCACATCATCGGAACGTGGTCTCCCTCGTGCTCACGGCACGGGCATGGGGGAGGGCGTCCCCGCCAGGGCGGACTGGGTCTGGGCCACGGGGTTCACCGTGGCATCGAGGTTCTTCAGCCCCGTCTCCAGCTGCTTGCCCACGAAGGCGTCCATCAGTCCGAAGGCGCTCATCGCCTTGCCCAGCAGGGTGTTGGGCCCCGCCATGCTCCAGGTGACGCGGGTGTGCGCCCCCTCCGGCGCCAGCTGGAAGCGGGCCTGGTTCGTCGCGGCGAAGGGCGTGAAGAACTCCAGCTTGATGGACACCAGCTCCCCGGGGCGGCTGTCCTCGATGGTCATCCGACCCGAGCCGATGTCGCTGTTGCCCTTCCACGAGTACATGGCGCCCTTGCCCGACACCGGGCCCTCGTAGGTGCGCGCCATGTTGGGGTCCACCTTCTCGTAGGGGGACCACTGCTGCCAGCGCTGGAAGTCGTTGATGTGCGCGAACGTGTCGGCCGGCGTCCCGTGGACCACGGCGCTGCGCTCGATGTGGAAGGTGTCCGGGCGCGTGGCGACGAACACGGTGAGGCTCACGACGAGGACGGCGACCGCGGCGGCGATGGGCTTGAGCATGACATGGACTCCTGCTGCGTCGGGGCAGCGGATATGGGGGACGGTTCCCCGCCTTCGTGACGGCGACGAATGGCGCGAAAAAAGATCGACACCGCGCCCGACAAAACCGCGGAAGCAGGGCAACTCCCCGGGATTGCTCGGGATTCTGGCGCGGATAATTCGCGTCGAAATTCAGCGGTCCGGCGCCTGACCTGGCGGGTACACCCATTCCACACGTGGGTGGGCGGGCCCCGGTACAGGCCATGTCGAAACGCGGGAGGCCCGTTCGTCGCGCCACTGGAGCCAGCGGTGTCGCACCCGCATGGAGGTCCGGCTCCGAGTCGTCACCGAGGAGGCTCGACGATGCGATTCGTGCTGCTGCTGAAGTCCAATCAAGCGAGTGAAGCGGGGCTGCTGGCGAGCAAGGAGCTGATGGCCGCCATGGACGCCTACAATGACGCGCTGGTGAGGGCGGGCGTCCTGCTCGACTGCGCCGGGTTGCACCCCAGTTCGGGAGGCATCCGCATCGACTTCTCTCCCGGGGTCCGGACGATGACGGATGGACCTTTTCCAGAGGTGAGGCAGCTCATCGCCGGCTTCTGGATGATCCAGGTGAAGTCCCGGGAGGAGGCCATCGAGTGGGCGCGTCGCTGTCCGCTTCCTCCAGGTTCCGAGGATTCGCAAGTCGAGCTGCGTCAGGCCTTCGAGCCCGCGGACTTCGTGGCGGCGCCGCGTGAGCGCGAGGAGCCGTTCTGGACGAGAATGGAGCCCGCACGAGGACGCGAGGTGGATTGATGAAGGTCGTCGCATTGGTACGGGCTCCGGAGGACGCGCGGGCGGCGGCGGCCGCGTTGGCGGAGGTGGCGGGCCTGACGCTCGCGGAGGCGAGGATGCGGCTGGCTCCAGAGCCGCCAGCCCTGCTGGCGCGGTTGGCGCCGGACGTGGCGGACGCGTGGGTGTCGTCGCTGACGGGACAGGGGCTCGCGGTGGTGGCGGTGGACGAGCGGCGGCTCGGCGCTCCTCGCGTGGTGGCCCGCCGCGTGGAGTTCGGCCCCGCGACGATGACGTTCACCTCGCGCGCGGGCGAGTCCCTGGAGCTGTCGGGCGCGGACATCGTGGCGGTGCTGCGCGGGGCCAGTTCGATGCGCACCGTCACGGAGAACACCGAAGCGCTCTCGCGGGTGGACACCGCGAAGGCCTACGCGAAGACGCTCGTCTCGCATGGGCTGATTCCGCTGCGCACCGGGGACAAGACGGTGCGCAGGGAGGCGGAGGAGACCTCGCAGCTCATCTACGTCTTCGCGCGCGACGGGCGCGCCGCGGTGCTCGCCGAGCACGCGCTGGACTTCTCCTGCCTGGGGCCGGCGATGCAGCCGGTGCGCACGGCCAACATGGGGGTGCTGATGCGCATGCTCTGTGAGCGCGCGCCGGACGCGTTCCATGACGAGCGCCTGCTGCGCCTGGGCCGCCGTCCGCTGCCCTTCGTCGTGTCGGACGCCACTCAGCTGTCCACGGGCAAGGTGTCGGTGTCCCGCGTGAACACGGCGCAGGGCCTGGACGTCCTCGCCGAGGTGATGCGCCAGGGGGTGATGCAGGGCATACTCGGTTGATGCTCTATCACCAGCCCAAGGACGGACCCTGGGAGTACGAGGACCTGCGCGAGCCGTCGGACGTGCTCAGGCCTCGGGACCTCGTCACCGTCGTCGCGGCGCTCGCCGGCTATCTGCGGCGGGCCGAGGCGAAGGCGGTGCAGCGGCACCGCGCCCTGGCGCTCGCGCTCTTCACGTACTTCGGCCTGGAGGCGCTGCCCCAGCGCGAGCAGGTGGAGCACGCGACGGACGGCGAGGCGCTGCTGGTCGCGCTCGGCGCGGAAGAGAAGCTGGGAGACCCCCTGGCCCACGCCTGGAAATACCGGCGCCAGCTGCTCGCGATGCCCACGCCCTCCTCCGGCCACCTGGAGGGTCATCCCTACTGGCTGTCGTTCCCCAGTCGGCTGCCCGACCTCATCCGTCCCTTGGCGGAGCGCGTCTCCGACCAGATGCTGGCCCACGCGCGGGCCGCGGCGGACATCGTCCGCGAGCTCGACCGCGTCATCGTCTCGTTGTGGGGGTGTCCGCTGGAGCGGCTCGACGACACGGTGACGCTGGCCGCGTTGACGGCCCAGGGACTCGACTTCTCTCCGCCGCGCTCCAACCACTTCGACGACTGGTGAGGGCGGCCACCACCACGCGAGGGCTCAGTGGCAGCTCGGCTGCCCGCCCACCGCGCGGTAGACGAGCACCGCCGCCGCGGCCAGGGGCACCGCACGCTGGAACACGAACGAGAACAACCGGGGCCGGCCGCGCCACAGACTTGCCTGGAGCTGCGCGCCGAGCAGCGCCGGCAGCCCTCCCAGCGCGAAGGCGCCCATCACCAGCGCGCCACCCCAGAACGCGCCGCTCGCCAGCGCCACGGTGAGCACGCCGTACAGCAGGCCACAGGGCAGCAGCGGCGTCACCGCACCCAATGCGCTGGCTCGGCCCGTCGACGAAAACTTTGCGCTCCACCGGGCCACGGCCCGAGCCACGTGTGAGAGCCCGGGGAGGGGGCGCAGGCGCTTGCCCAGCTCCAGTGCGGACGCGACGAGCGCCGCCGCCATCAACCAGGGCAGGTAGGCGCGCGTGGACACGGCGAGTGCGCGGGTGACGCCGCCGCCCAGGGCGCCCAGCGCGCCGCCCACGAGCGCGTAGGCGAGCACGCGCGCGCCTTGATACGCGAACACGGCCCTGCGTCGCTCCTCGCCTCGGACGAGCGGCAGGCCCGCGCACGCCAGCGGCCCACACATGAGGAGGCAGTGCGCACTGCCGGTGAGACCCACAGTCAGCGCGCCGAGCGCTCCCGCCCACACGGTGGACGACGGAGCGAGCGAGACCAACAGCACCGGGACATCGAGGGACGGGAGCGACATGCCCGGGGCCTTCGCAACAGGCATGCCGTTCGCAAGGTGTCCGGGGGCCATGTCCGCTTCCGCGCAATCCCTGACCATGCCGGCGTCGTGTCCGCACTGTGGCGGCCCCGTCCCGGCGGGGAGCGCCTCGCGCGAGTTCTGCTGCGCGGGCTGCGAGGCGGTGCATGGGCTGTTGGTGGATCAGGGGTTGACCCGCTACTACCAGCTCACGCAAGGCAAGGCCGCGCCCGCGCCGGAGCCTCCCCGGGGCCGCAGCCTGTCGTGGCTGGAGCCGCTGGTGTCGCGCGCGGAGGCGCGGCCCGGCCCGCTGTGCGAGCTGGAGCTGGACGTGCAGGGTATCCACTGCGCGGCGTGCGTCTGGCTGATGAACGAGCTGTTCCGTCGCCAGCCCGGGGGCGCGGGATGGATGGTGGACCCGGCGCTGGGCAAGGCGCGCCTGCGGTGGCGGCGCGGCGGCTTCGACGTGGCGGGCTTCCTGCGCGCGGTGGAGGGGTTCGGCTACCTCTTCGGCCCGAGCCGCAAGCAGGCGGCGCCCGCGAGCATGGACCTGCCCATCCGGCTGGGCATCTGCGTCGCGCTGTCGATGAACGTGATGCTGTTCTCGGTGAGCTTCTACGTGGGGCTCACGCCGGAGGACGGCGAGGTGTTCGGGCTGTTCACCCGGCTGAGCCTCTGGCTGTCGACGGTGGTGGTGGTGGTGGGCGGCTGGCCCTTCTTCCGCTCGGCCTGGCAGGGCCTGCGCCGGGGCGTGCCGCACCTGGACCTGCCCATCGCGCTGGGCATCCTCCTGGTGTACGGCACGTCGCTGGTGCAGGCCCGGGGCGGGCGGGGGGACCTGGCCTACTTCGATACCCTCAACACCTTCGTCACGTTGATGCTGGTGGGCCGCTGGCTCCAGCAGCGCGTGCTGGAGCGCAACCGCCGCTTCCTCCTGGAGGATGACGGCGCGGAGGGCTTGTTCGTCCGGCGCGAGGAGGAGGCGCGGCTCGTCTCGGTACGCGTGTCGCGAGTGATGGAAGGGGATGTGCTCGTCCTCGCGCCGGGCGACCTCCTCCCCGTGGATGCCGAGCTGCTCGATGGCGAGGCCCGCGTCACCACCGACTGGATCTCCGGTGAGCCCGACGCGCGCGACGTCGCCCGGGGTGGAGCGCTGCCCGCGGGCGCGTTCAACGCGGGGCGCGAGGCCATCCGGGTGAAGGCGTGTCAGCCGTTCACGGACTCGCCGCTGGTGGCGCTGCTGCGGCGCGCGCCGGAGGGGGCGGGGCGGCCCACGGGACACACGCGCTTCTGGGAGGCCGTCGCGCGGCGCTGGGTGGTGACGGTGCTCGCCGTCTCCGCGCTGGGGTGGGTGGTGTGGTGGCCGTCCGGGCCGGACAAGGCGCTCGAGGTGGCGGTGGCCCTGCTGGTGGTGACGTGCCCGTGCGCCATCGGCATCGCCACGCCGCTGGCCTACGAGCTGGTGCAGGCCCGCCTGCGCCGCGAGGGCTTCTTCATCCGCGCCACGGACCTGCTGGACCGGCTCCCGCGCGTGCGGCGCGTGCTGTTCGACAAGACGGGGACGCTGACGCTCGGGCGGCCGGAGCTGGTGGACCGCGACGCGCTGGAGGGGCTGCCGGCCGAGGCCCGCGAGGCCGCCTTCGACATGGCCTCGCGCAGCAACCACCCCGCCAGCCGCTGTGTGGCGGAGGCGCTGGCGCGTTTGGGGACGCGCTTCTCGCCCGAGGCCCGCGTGGTGGAGCACCCGGGCCAGGGGCTGGAGCTGGTGCGCGAGGGCGTGCGCTGGCGGCTGGGCCGCGCGGAATGGGGGCCGGCTGACCTCGGCCCGGCGCGAGAGGATGGTCGCGAGTCCAGCCCCACCGGGCCGGTGCTCACGCGGGATGGCGTGGTGGTCGCCACGTTCCCGCTGCGGGAGGCGCTGCGTCCGGATGCGCGGCGGGAGTTGCTCGCGCTCCAGGCGGAGGGGCAGGACGTGTGGCTCATCTCTGGCGACGCGCCCGCGCGGGTGCACGCGCTGGCGCGCGCGCTGGGCGTGCCGTCTGCCCAGGCGCTCGGGGGGCTGCGTCCCGAGGACAAGGCCCAGGCCGTCGCGCGCATCGACCAGGGCGACTCGCTCTACCTGGGGGACGGCGTCAACGACAGCCTGGCCTTCGAGCGGGCGTTGTGCGCGGGCACGCCCGCCATCGACCGGCCGGTCATGCCGGGCAAGAGCGACTTCTTCCTGGTGGGGGAGGGGCTGGCCTCGCTGCGCAAGGCGCTCGTCCTGTCGCTGCGGCTGCGTTTGGTGGTGCGCCGGCTGCTGGGGCTGTCCATCGCCTACAACGTCGTGGCCGTGGTCGTGTGCCTGGTGGGGTGGATGACGCCGCTGCGCGCGGCGGTGGCCATGCCCGCCACCAGCCTCGCCACCGTGCTCTTCACCGCCTGGAGCCTGTCGGCGCCCAGGCGACAGGCATCGTCCGACGCGCCGGTGCCCCGGCGGGAGGTGCTCGCATGAACGTGCTGGTGCTCCAGGTCTTCGTGAGCCTGATGCTCGTGGCCAGCTCGGTGCTGCTGTTCGTCTACAGCGTGAAGCACCGGGACCACGAGCACGCGGATCGGCTCGCGCTCTTCCCGCTCGAGGAGGACGGCGCGAGGCCCGCGTCGCCCCCCATCGAGCCCCCGTCGTCGTCCGCTTCCCAGGAGTGATTCCGTGCAACAACAACGCATCGTCTACGACGACACCACGACCCGCCGCTTCATCTTCGCGGCGGTGGTCTTCGGCATCGTGGGCATGGCGGTGGGCGCACTGGTGGCCAGCCAGCTCGCATGGTGGCAGGCCAACCTCGGCATCCCCTACCTGACCTACTCGCGGCTGCGCCCCCTGCACACCAACGCGGTCATCTTCGCGTTCGTGGGCAACATGATGTTCGCGGGCGTGTACTACTCCACGCAGCGCCTCCTGAAGGCGCGCATGGCGTCCGACCTGCTCTCGAAAATCCATTTCTGGGGCTGGCAGGCCATCATCGTCGCGGCGGCCATCTCCCTGCCGCTGGGCATCACCACCTCCAAGGAGTACGCGGAGCTGGAGTGGCCCATCGACCTGGCCATCGCCATCATCTGGGTCGTCTTCGCCATCAACTTCTTCTGGACGCTGGCCAGGCGCAACGAGAAGAACCTCTACGTCGCCATCTGGTTCTACATCGCGACCATCATCACCGTGGCGGTGCTGCACATCGTCAACAGCCTGGCGCTGCCGCTCGACGGGCTGAAGAGCTACTCCGTCTTCTCCGGGGTGCAGGACGCGCTGGTGCAGTGGTGGTACGGCCACAACGCCGTCGCCTTCTTCCTGACCACGCCCATCCTGGGCATCATGTACTACTTCCTGCCGAAGGCGGCGGAGCGGCCGGTGTATTCGTACCGGCTGTCCATCATCCACTTCTGGGCCCTGGTCTTCATCTACATCTGGGCCGGTCCGCACCACCTGCTCTACACCGCGCTGCCGGACTGGGCGCAGTCGCTGGGCATGGTCTTCAGCGTGATGCTGTGGGCGCCGTCGTGGGGCGGCATGCTCAACGGCCTGCTGACGCTCAAGGGCGCGTGGCACAAGCTGCGCGAGGACCCGGTCCTCAAGTTCCTCATCGCGGGCGTGACGTTCTACGGCATGGCCACGTTCGAGGGCCCGCTGCTCTCCATCAAGTCGGTGAGCGCGCTGGGGCACTACACGGACTGGATCGTCGGCCACGTGCACGGCGGCGCGCTGGGGTGGAACGGCTTCATGGCCGCCGGCATGTTCTACTGGCTGGTGCCCAGGCTGTACGGCACGAAGCTGCACTCCACCAAGGCGGCGGACGCACACTTCTGGCTGGGGACGGTGGGCATCCTCCTCTACATCGTCGCCATGTGGATCAGCGGCATCAACCAGGGGTTGATGTGGCGCGCCACCAACCCGGACGGCACGCTGCTCTACCCGAACTTCGTGGAGACGCTGCTGGCCATCCGGCCCATGTACATCGTCCGCTTCGTCGGCGGCTCCATGTACCTGGTGGGCTTCTGCATGATGGCGTGGAACCTCTGGAAGACGGCGCGCTCGGGCAAGGCCGTGGACGGGGAGACGACGGTCGTCGTCGACGCGCCCGCCGCCGAGGCCCCCGTGGCCGCCCCCGCCCAGACGCCCGCCTGGGTGCGCGTCATCACCGGTCGTCCGTTGTTGTTCGCCATCGCCATCCTCACGGTGACGATGTTCCTGGGCTGGGCGAAGCCGGTGCGCGCGGTGGTCATCCTCGTGGGCATCATCGGCCTGGGCGAGCTGGCGTGGATCGTCACCAGGCGGGACCGCGAGGCTGGCAAGCCGTCCTGGTTCGCGCTCATCGAGGGACGTCCCCTGGCCTTCACGGTGCTGACGCTGGTGGCCATCCTCATCGGCGGTGTGGCGGAGCTTTTGCCCACCATCCTCATCGACCAGGCGGTGCCGGCGCATGGCGAGGCGCAGAAGCCGTACTCGCCGCTGGAGCTCCAGGGGCGCGACCTCTACGTCCGCGAGGGCTGCTACACGTGCCACTCGCAGATGATCCGCCCCTTCGTGGCGGAGACGCAGCGCTACGGCGACGTGTCGCGCGCCGAGGAGTTCATCTACGACCACCCCTTCCAGTGGGGCAGCAAGCGCACCGGGCCGGACCTGCACCGCGTGGGGGGGCGCTACCCGAACCTCTGGCACTACACGCACCTGATGGACCCCCGGGCGACGAGCCCCGGCTCCAACATGCCGCCGTATCCATGGCTGGCGGAGAACCGCATCAAGGTGAAGGACGCGCCGCGCAAGCTGTCGCTGATGCAGAAGCTGGGCGTGCCGTACACCAACGCGGACGTGGACTCGGCCGAGGCGCGACAGAAGTCGCAGGGTGAAGCCATCGCCGCGGACCTGGCGTCGCAGGGCATCCAGGTGGCGTGGGATTCGGAGATGGTGGCGCTGGTCGCCTACCTCCAGCGCCTGGGGCGCGGGCCGCAGGACGTGCCCGCTCCGCCCGCCGGCGCGCCCACCGCCGCCGTCACCGAGGGAGGGAACCACTGATGTACAAGCAATTCTATCAGGGGATGGCGCTCACCGAGCTCCCGCTCTTCGCGCTCGTCCTGTTCGTCGCCATCTTCCTCGGTGTCTGCGCGTGGGTCTTCGTGGGCCGGCGCAGCCAGGACTTCGACGCGCTCGCGCACCTGCCGCTCGCCGAGCGTGGGGAGGGCGGTCATGAGTGACAAGTCGCTGGTGCACCACGTCTACGACGGCATCGAGGAGCACGACAACAACCTGCCCAACTGGTGGCTCGCCCTCCTCTGGACGACCATCGTCTTCGGCACGGGCTACTGGTTCTGGTACCACATCGCGGAGGCGGGGCCCGGACAGCTGGGCGAGTACGCGGCCGAGTCCGCGGAGTTCGCCCGGCGCGCCTCCGACAACAAGCCCGCGTCGAACGAGATGTTGCTCGCGCTGGTGAAGGACCCCGCGTCACTGGCGGGGGGCAAGGCCGTGTTCCAGGCGAACTGCGCCGCCTGTCACGGCGCGCAGGGGCAGGGCCTCATCGGCCCCAACCTCACGGACGGCTTCTGGCTGCATGGCGGCACCCCCATGGCCATCCACAAGGTGGTGGCCGAGGGCGCGGTGGCCAAGGGCATGCCCGCGTGGGAGCGCACGCTGGGCGCCGAGCGCGTCAAGGCCGTCACGGCCTACGTGCTGACGCTCAAGGGAACCAACGCCCCTGGCGGCAAGGCGCCGCAGGGCGAACCCGAGACGCCCTGAGGCCGCGAGGGACACGGACATGGCGACAGCACCGCAGCACGAGGGCCCGCGCATCGACCAGCTCGCGTCCATCCACGCGGATGGCTCGCGGCGGGCGCTCCACCCGGCGGATGTCCGGGGCCGCTACATCACCCGGCGACGCTGGGTGTTCGCGGTGCTCATCGGCATCTACGTGGCCCTCCCCCTGGTCGAGGTGGGGGGACACCCCGCCGTGCACCTGGACGTGGCGGCCCGACGCTTCTACCTGTTCGGCGCCACGTACAACGCGCAGGACTTCTGGCGCGTGCTCTTCCTGTGCACGGCGGCGGGCTTCGGGCTGCTGTTCGTCACCGCCTGGGTGGGCCGGGCGTGGTGTGGCTGGGCCTGCCCGCAGACGGTGTTCCTGGAGGGCCTCTATCGCCCGCTGGAGCGGCTGTTCGACGGTCCCCGGGAGCGGCGGCTGAAGCAGGAGGGAATGGCGTGGACGCCCGCCCGGGCGGCGCGCGCGGCGGTGAAGCACGGGGCCTACGTCGGTGTGTCGCTGCTCGTCGCGCACGCCGCGCTCAGCCTCTTCGTGTCCGCGGGTGGGTTGGTCTCCATGGTGGCCGCGGGGCCGACGGCGGCGCCCGTGGCCTTCGCGTGGGCCATGGCCGTCACCGGCGGGCTGTATTTCAACTTCGCGTGGTTCCGGGAGCAGCTGTGCGTGGTGGTCTGCCCCTACGGCCGGCTCCAGTCCGCCATGCACGACCGGGACTCCATCATCATCGGCTATGACGCCCGGCGCGGGGAGCCGCGAGGGCGGCTGGTGAAGGTGAAGCCCCAGGAGCCGGCCCAGCCCCGAGGCGACTGCGTGGACTGCCGCAAGTGTGTCTTCGCGTGCCCCACCGGAATCGACATCCGCAACGGGTTGCAGATGGAGTGCCTGGCGTGCGCGCAGTGCGTCGATGCGTGCGACGAGGTGATGGACCGGATCGGCCGGCCTCGGGGGCTCATCCGCTACGACTCGCTCAACGGGCTGGCGGGCAAGCCCCGCCGCATGTGGCGTCCCCGGCTCGCGCTGTACGGCGTGCTGTTCGTCGCCGCGGTAGGAGGCCTGGTCTGGAACGTCTCCCAGCGGGTCCCCTTCGAGGCCAACCTGCTGCGCTTCCAGGGCATGCCCTACGTCGTCGAGGAGGGGCGGGTGCGCAACCAGTTCGAGCTGCACCTGGTGAACAAGAACCCGGGCGAATCCACCTTCACCCTGTCGGTGGACAGCCCCGTGCCCGCGCAGGTGGTGATTCCCCAGGCGGAGGTGAAGCTCGCCTCGCTGGAGAACTTCCGCGTGCCGCTGTTCATCACCGTCCCACGCGACGCGCGCGCCATGCCCTTCGCGTTCACGGTGGTGGTGCACGACACGGCCTCCGGCGAGACGAAGCGCATCGAGGCCCGCTTCCTGGGCCCCGCCGCGTCGGGTGGTTGAGCGGCGGGCGGGCAACCTGCCACCGCGAAAGATGTGCGCGCCCCCCGTCCCCTTCGCAGCTTCTGCGCGAGAGTGGGGCCGCGCAGGCCGGCTCCAGGTGGCACGCGGCTTGGAATGGGGAGGGGCATGGATCCGCTCCCCGGCATCCCCCAGCCTCCCCCGGAGCTGTTGAGTCGCTATGACGTCTCCGGGCCTCGCTACACCAGCTATCCCACCGCGCCGGAGTGGCGACGGGACTTCGGGCCGGAGTCGCTGACGGCCGCGCTGCGCAACGCCGGAAGCCAGCGCGAGCAGTCTCCGCTGTCGCTCTACGTCCACCTGCCGTTCTGTCACAGCCTGTGCTGGTACTGCGGCTGCAACGTGGTCATCAGCAAGGACCCGGGCGTGGCGGACCGCTACATCGACCACCTGGTGATGGAGATGGACCTGGTGGTGGAGCACCTGGGCTCGCGGCGAGGGCTCTCCCAGGTCCACTGGGGGGGCGGCACGCCGACGTTCCTCTCGGAGGAGCAGCTCGAGCGACTGTGGACGGAGCTGATGCACCGCTTCCACCTCGTCCCCGACGCGGAGGTGGCCATCGAGGTCCACCCCGCGGTGACGACGCCGGGACAGCTGACCCTCCTGCGTCGGCTGGGCTTCAACCGGTTGTCCATGGGCCTGCAGGACTTCGACGCGCGGGTCCAGGAGGTGACCCACCGCTTCCAGTCCGCCGAGGTGACGCGGGAGCTGCTGGCGCATGCGCGGTCGCTCGGCTTCACGGGCGTGAACTTCGACCTCATCTACGGCCTGCCGTTTCAAGAGCCGGTGGGCTGGAGCCGCACGTTGGAGACGGTGCTCGCGATGCGGCCGGACCGGCTGGCCGTCTACTCCTTCGCCTTCATGCCCGACGTGCTCAAGCACCAGAGGCGGATGCCCGCGGAGGCGCTGCCGTCCGCGGCCGTGAAGCTGGAGCTGTTCCGCGCCGCGGGCGAGGCGTTCGTCGGCGCGGGCTACCGGGCCATCGGCATGGACCACTTCGCGGTGCCGGAGGACGAGCTGGCGCGCGCGTTGGCCGAGCGTCGGCTCGGGCGCAACTTCCAGGGCTATACGGTGAAGGCCGCCTCGGACGTGGTCGCGCTGGGCAGCACCGGCATCAGCGACGTCGGCGGCGCCTATGCCCAGAACGTGCGCCCGCTGCCGACCTATTACGAGCGCATCTCCCAGGGGCGCTTCGCCACCGAGCGCGGCATCCACCTCACCGAGGACGACCAGCGGCGGCGCGCCGTCATCACCCAGCTCATGTGCAACGCGTGGGTGGACCTGGGCGAGGAGGGCGTCCACCGCTTCGCGCCCGAGCTGGAGAAGCTGCGCCGCTTCGAGGACGACGGGTTGCTGGTGCGCACCGGGGGGCAGCTCGAGCTGACCTCCCTGGGGCGGCTGTTCGTGCGCAACGTGGCCATGGTGTTCGACACCTACCTGGCCCGCGCCGAGCGTCCTCGCTTCTCCCGGACGGTGTGAGCCGCCCGCCGAGCAGGCGCCCCGCGCGTCCCTGGCCTCCGCTCGCCGCCGTGCGCACCTCTACCCGTGGGCCGGTGGCCCCAGGGAGGCAGGCATGCGGATGCGGACGCTCGGAGGGGGGCGCGGTCGAGGCGCTCGCGCGTGGCTGCTGGGGAGCGCCGTGCTGCTCGCCTTGCCGGCCCGGGCCCTGCCCGAACCCGGAGACACGCTGCCGGACTTCTCCGCCAGGGACCTGCTGGGCCAGGCCCACGCGAGCCACGAGCTGACGGGCCGGCCCACGCTGCTGGTGGTCATCACCGACAAGGACGCGGGCGACGAGATGCGGCGCTGGTTCGACACCGCGCGGGGACAGGTTCCGCCCTCGGTCCACCGCGCCTCGCTCCTCACCTTCAAGCTGCCCTTCTTCGTGGGTGAGGGCACGGTGCGGGAGCGTGCCCGGGCGCGCGTGCCCCGGCAGGCCTGGGAGGACACATGGCTCGACAAGGACGGCGACATGGGGAAGGCGCTCGCGCTGCCCACCAGCCGCACGCCGTACGCCATCGCGTTGGATGCCCAGGGGCGCGTGCTCGCCGCCGTCCACGCCACCGTGAACAGCCCCGAGGCGGGGGCGGTGTTGCGCGCCCTGGGCGGCGCCGGGAACGGCGGGCCCTGAAGACGACGAAGGGCGCCGCGGGAGACCTCCCCGCGACGCCCCGCGCCTTCGCTCCGCCGCGCTGGACTCAGCGCTGCGAGAGGATGTCCTGCAGCTTCTTCTTGTCCTGGGAGAACGTGAAGGCGTTGAAGAGCAGGTAGTTGTTCTCCGTGTCGAGGATGCGGTTCTTCATGAAGCGCACGGCGGCGAGCTTGTCATCGCTGAACTGGAAGTGCTCGAGGATGCGCGTCACCTGGGAGACGAGCAGGTAGTTGTCGTTCAGTCCCATCGTCAGCACGCGCATCTTGTCGTCCTTGAAGGCCTCGCGGGAGATGGCCTCGTTCAGCCGCATGAAGGGACCATCCGACATCGGCCGGATGACCGGCTGCGGCGGCGGGGGCGGCGGCCTCGGCATCACCGTCGCGAGCAGCGGAGCCTCGGCGACCGTGCGCTTCACGCCGTCGAGCTGCTCCTGGGCCCGGCGGGCCTTGGCGCGCGTGTCGCGGTCCGCGCGGTCCTCGATGTCGGCCAGCAGGCGCTCCAGGCGCTCCAGGCGGGCGGCCAGCTCGTTGCGGTTGACGACCACGAGCGAGTCCGCGCGGTCGGGCGGGACGAACGGACCGGAGGACGGCTGCTGCGGAACGGAGCGGCCCGGCGGGGGCCCGCGGAACTTCTCGTTGGCCGAGTCCTGCGCGAAGGAGGAAGCGGCGGACAGCAATGCGACTGCGACGACGAGGGCCTTCATGGGGGCGTCCTTGTTTGTGTACTCGACACGACAGACGGGGCGGGCCTCATGACATTCATTCCCACCGCTCACAAGAGGGGGGGCCCGTTCCGCCGTTGCATTCTTTTTCTCAAGCAGAGGGAGTCCGCTTGGACAGCACGGCGCCGTCGGCGGACAGCTCGTAGAGGAGGGGGACGCCCGTGGCCAGCTCCAGCCCCACCACCTGCTCGCCGGTGAGCTGGTCGAGCTTCATGACGAGGGAGCGGTTGGAGTTGCCGTGCGCGACGACGAGGACGTTCTTGCCCAGGCGCAGGTCGCCGGAGATGGCGCGCTCGTAGAAGGGCAGCACGCGGCGGGCGGTCATCTCCAGTGACTCGCCGTTGGGCGGGGGCACGTCGTAGGAGCGGCGCCACAGCTTCACCTGGGCCTCTCCGAACTCCCTCGCGGCGTCCGCCTTGTTGAGGCCCTGGAGGTCGCCGTAGTGGCGCTCGTTGAGGGCCGCGTCGCGGATGACGGGCGGGTGCTGGCCGAGCGTCTCCAGGATGATGGCCAGCGTCTCCTGGGCGCGGGTGAGGGCGGAGGTATACGCCACGTCGAACGTCAGGCCCTGGAGCGCGCGCGCGGCGAGGCGGGCCTCGTCGCGGCCCTGCGCGGTGAGGGGGACGTCCACGAAGCCGGTGAAGCGGTTCTCGTGGTTCCAGAGGGACTGTCCGTGACGGACGAGGGCGAGGAGGGGCATGGGGCTCCTGCTAGCCCAGGCGAGGGGGCGGGGCCAAGAGGGGGAGGTCCCGAGAGAGGAGGCCCCGCACACGGGTGGCTCCTGGTGTGGCGGAGGGTTTTCGGCATAGACCCCCGGGCCGGAGGACACCATGACCCGAGGGACCGTCGCACCCGCCGCCGCGCTCCGCATCTCCCTGGAGCGTGCGCGCGCGCACTGGCTGCGCACGCAGGGGTTGGCGGAGCCGCTGGCGTTGGACCTGGAGGCGCTCGTCGCCGCCACGGGTTGGGTGCGCACGCTCGGTGGCGCGGATGTGTACCTGGCGCTCGCGGCGCGCGCGGCCCGCATGGCTCGGGCCGACCTGGACCGCGCGGTGGAGGCGTCGCGGCTCCAGGTGATTCCAGCGGTCCGGGGCTGCATCTACCTCGTGCCTCGCGAGGAGGTGCCGTTGACGCTGCGCGTGGCGGAGGCGCAGTACCGCAAGCGCGCCGAGCGCGAGCACGCGCAGTCCGGCATCGCGCCGAAGGAGCTGGTGGACGTGGGCGAGGCGGTGCTCGTCGCGCTGCGCAAGGGGGCCTTGTCCACGGACGCGCTCCGCAAGGCGCTGCCGGCGGGCGTGGTGCGGAGCCTGGGGGCGGCGGGGAAGAAGGCCGGCATCTCGTCCACGTTGCCGCCCGCGCTGCGGCACCTCGAGTTCGAGGGCAAGGTGGAGCGCTCGCTCGAGGGCGGACGGTTGGACACCGAGCGGTACCTGTGGCGGTTGCCGGCGCGCAATCCCTTCACGGGCGCGAAGGTCCCCGCGGAGGTGGAGGAGCGCAACGCGCGGCTCGCGGCGCTCTTCTTCCGACAGTTCGGTCCGGCCACGGTGGAGGACTTCGCGGACTGGGCCGCGTTCTCCCAGCGTGAGGCGAAGGCGGCGGTGGCGCGCGCCGCGCTGGTCCCGGTGGAGGTGGAGGGGCTCGGGGCCCTGGCCTATGTCCCCGAGGCGGTGGTGACGACGCTGCGGGAGAAGGTTCCCCAGGCCACGTCCGTGTCCTTCCTCCCCTCGCAGGACCTCTACTTCGCCGCGCGTGGCGGACCGGGCCGGGTGACGGACCCCAGGCACCATGCGTTGCAGGTGCCCCGATGGGGCAGCGCGAAGGATGGCGCGTTGGGCGAGGTCGCTCACATGTCGCTTCGGGGTGTGCTGGATGGCGATCGGCTCGCGGGGTTCTGGGAGTTCGACCCGGCGGCGGGTGAGGTGGTCTTCCACACCTTCGAGGCGCTGTCGCCCAGGCGTCGCAAGCAGTTCGAGGCGCGCGCCGGGGAGGTGGCCACCTTCCTGGTGGACGAGGTGGGCCACGCGCGAGCGTTCACGTTGGACACCGATGCGTCGGTGGCGGAGCGCGCGGCGCTCATCCGCTCGCTGTAGCGCGGTCGGCGTGCCCGTCCGCGCGGAGCAGTGCCCTGGGCGTGACGCCTGTCAGCTCGCGGAACTCGGTGATGAGGTGGGCCTGGTCGTAGTAGCCGGTGGCGGCGGCGATGGCGCCCCAGTCCGGCGTCGGCATGCGCCGCGAGGCCCGCACCGCCCGCTGGAAGCGGACGATGCGCGCGAAGGCCTTGGGGCCCATGCCCACCACGTCGTCGAAGGCGCGGCGGAGTTGTCGCTCGCTGACCCCCAGCTCGCGCGCGAGCGCGTCTACGCGGGGCAGCTCGGTGGCCCGGGTGAGGGTGCGCACGGCCCGCCGCACCACGTGCGCGGACGCGGGCTCGAACACCGACCCCGAGCGCAATCGCCCGGCGAGCGCCGCCTCGACCTGTTGGACGCGCCCGGCCACGTCGGGCGTCTCGCAGAGGGCCTCGCGCAGCAGCGCGCCGTCGCGCCCCCACAGCGTGTCGAGCGAGACGACGCGCTCGTTGAGCTCCGACATGGGGACGCCGAAGAAGGGATAGGCCCCTCCTGGCTTGAAGCGCACGGCGATGGCCAGGGGCGGCACGTCATCCCCCTGCTTGTGGAACACCCTCAGCCGCGTCCCCACGACGTAGGCGTCGCCTCGCGTGGGCGTGAACCGGAAGATGAGTTCGGCCTCTCCATCCGGGAGGCGCACGTACGCGCCGTCACCGTGGGGGCCACGCTCGACCGCTCGGATGCCTCGGATGAAGCCGGAGAGCGGCCCCGTGGGCGCGTGTTGGAAGGAAGAGGGCGTCACGCCCCAAGCATCACGCAGGCCGCGGGCGCGTTCAACGCGCCGGGCTCGGCGCCCACGCGCCATGGCCGATTTCTCCAATCGGCGTCGGAGCCCCCTCCCTACCTTGTGGGCGAACACCGCTCATCCCCGAGGTCTCTCGATGCGAGTCCACCACATCAACTGCGGAACCATGTGCCCCTCCAGCGCGCGCTTCGTCCTGGGCGAGGGGAGCTTCTTCTCTCGCGCCCGGATGGTCTGCCACTGCCTGCTGCTGGAGACGAACGAGGGCCTCGTGCTCGTCGACACCGGGCTGGGACTGCGCGACATCCAGGACACCGGGAGGCTGGGTTCCCGCTTCCTGTCGCGCAGCGCGCCGGCGCTGGACCCGAAGGAGGCGGCCGTGTCCCACGTGGAGCGACTGGGCTTCAAGCGGGAGGACGTGCGCCACGTCGTCCCCACGCACCTGGACCTGGACCACATCGGCGGGCTCGCGGACTTCCCCCAGGCCCAGGTGCACGTGTTCCGTGACGAGCACGCGGCGGCGATGACGCCCCGGGGACGGAGCAAGGTGTATGGCTACCGGCCCGTGCAGTGGTCGCACGGCGTGCGGTGGACGCCCTACGCGGTGGAGGGAGAGCGCTGGTTCGGCTTCGAGTCGGTGCGGGTGATTCCCGGCCTCTCCACGGAGGTGTTGCTGGTGCCGTTGGTGGGGCACTCGGACGGGCACTGCGGCGTCGCGGTGAGGACGGAGGGCAAGTGGCTGCTGCATGCCGGGGATTCGTACTTCTCCCACCGGGAGATGGACCCGGTGGCCCCACGCAGCCCCATGGGGTTGGCGCTCTTCCAGCGGCTGCGCTCGACGGACAACGCCACGCGCGTGAAGAACCAGGAGCGGCTGCGCCAGCTCATCCGCGACCACTCCGACGAGGTGAGCGTCTTCTCGGCCCACTGCGCGACGGAGCTGGACAGGTTCCAGGCGCGGCCCCTGGCCACCGCGGCCTGACGTGCCTCAAGCGCCCCGCGCGCGCCGGGACTGATAGAGGCCGTCGTAGAGGCCGAGGAACAGGTGACCGCCCAGCTCGAGCCCCTGCTCGATGTCGCGCGCCATCCTCGCGTCGGTGGCGTGAGGGACGTCGAGCTGCCGGTAGAAGCCGTCGGCGTGCTCCTCGTCCAGCGTCGCGTGCGTGGGGTAGTGGACCACCTGCTCGGCCACGAGCCAGCCTCGCGCGACGATGCCCTGGCCCAGCGCCAGGGAGATGCCGCTGAACAGGTCCTCGATGATGCCGAACACCGCCAGCCCGACATGGGGCGGCTCGAAGGCGCTGATGCCGGACAGCGCGGCGTTGAACGTCCGCACGTGGGGACCGAAGTCTCCCCGGTCCGCGCGGGCCACGTCGGCGCCGAGCCGCTCCAGCAAGAGGCGGAACGTGCTCTCGTGCCCGTGCGCGAGCGAGCCGCGCCCGTGCTCGTCGAAGATGTTCTCGACCAGGGGCAGGCGCTGCTCGGGGCGGGGGAGCCTGCTGGCGAGCACCGCCATCGGCCGGGGGAAGTGCGCCACCGCCGCGAAGAACTGGACCTGCGTCTCCACGAAGTCCTCGCGCTCGAAGGTGCCGTCGCGCAACGCGCGCAGATAGGCGTTGGACGCGAGCACGTCCCAGCGCGCCTTCTGCTCGGCGATGTGGGTCCGCAGGCTCAGATTTCGGACGAGGGAAGGTGCACCCATGCGGTCGGTTCCGAGGGAAGGGTGAGGTCGAGAGAATAGAGGGTGCAGGTGGCGTCCGGAACGAGGCCCTCGCCACGCAACCAGTCGAGCTGCGGGGTCAGCCGTTCGTCGAGTCCGAAGCAGGCGAGCACGTCCCCGCCCCGGGCGGTGAGCTCCTGGCCGCAGTCGCGCACATAGCGCGCCCAGCCGTGGGGCCATCGCTCGGGTGGCGCGGCCAGGTGGACCAGGGGCCAGGGCTGGCCGGTGGAGCGCAACTGGAAGTCCTTGCTGCCGCGCGTGGAGCACCAGCCCGCGCCCTCCAGGGGTCGCGACGGCGAGGGGCCCAGCCGGAGGACCTCCCCGAGCGGGAGCGTGGGCGCGCGTGTCGCATCGAGGCGCGCGAGGCGCGCGGGCGGGACGAAGAAGAGCGCCTGTCGGCTCGTGGGTCTCCCCATCCGCAGGGGATTCCAGCCCCGGGCCGTGCGCATCACGTCCCCGCGCGCGCCTCGCATGGCGGCGCCGTACAGGAACCGGGTGCGCCGCAGCGCGGGAATCCGGAACAGGTGCGTCAGGCCCTGGACGATGAGCCTGCGCGCCAGCCCCGTGCCTCGCGCGGAGGGGGCCACCTTCAGGTCGCAGATGTAGAGCGCGTCGATGACGCGGGTGCCCCGGAGGACCTGGCGCGCGACACCCGTCACGGAGCCCAGCAGCGTGTCGCCGCGCAGCGCGAGCAGGAAGTACGCGTCGCCGAGGGACGAGAAGAACGGGTGGTACTCGGGGCCGTGGTCGATGAAGAAGTGGTCGGCCCCATCCGCGATGGGGTACTCGATGCCCTGCTCCAGCTGTCGCAGCCGCGAGACGTAGGGCCCGAGGCTCTCCGGCCGGAGGACGACGTAACGCACGCCGCTCATGGTGCGCCGGGCCGCCGGAACCCGACCTCGATGCGCTCGTAGAAGAGGCTCCGGTCCATCGCCTGCAACCGCTGCCCCAGCGCGTCGTCGAACACGAAGGCGGGGCTGAAGAAGCGCCGTAAATCACGGCGGTTGTTGAGCTGCCGCAGCAGCACCGCGCAGCCCGGGCGGGCCTGTCGCACCAGCAGCGACGCCCATTGGGCGACGAGCGTGTCGTCGGACCAGTCGAAGATGTTGGACAGGGAGATGACGTCGAAGCGGCCCAGGTCCGGGACGTCCGGCAGCGAGCCGTGGACCAGGGTGAACGACGGGGGCATCCGGGCGCGCAGATATTCGGGGGCGTCCTCCGGGAGATAGGCGCCCAGCAGGACGTGCTGCAGGAAGGGGTTTCGAGCCGCGTCCTCGCGGCGCAGGCCCCGCTCGAACGTGGCCTGGAAATAGCCCGGGTAGGAGCCTGGCGCGGCGTGCTGGGTGGCGGCGGGGCCGAACATGGCGTGCAGGAACGTGTCCGCGAACGCGAGCGAGAACGCCACGGGCCAGTACGGCGACGCGAACCACCGCTCGCGCAGGGCCATCCGCTGTTCCGACGAGGTCCCGGGCTCGAAGAACCGGGCGAGCTCCGAGGCGGGCGCGACGAACTCCTCGATGAAGTGGCGCAGGGTGCGGAAGAGGCCCTCGAACTCCCCGCCCTGGTTCAGGCCCTGGGGCGCCGGGTCGTCGACGTTGTATCGCGCCAGGGGATGCGCGCCGAGCCCGCTGGCCTTGGCCCTCACGTGGTCGAGCTGTCTCGGGTTGAAGTCGAAGCCGACCAGGTCCAGGTCGGGGTGGCGCCGCGCGAGCGTGAGCAGCGTGCATCCGCCCGAGGCGACCGTCAGCAGGGCGCGCGCGCGGGTGCGCTCGATGAGCACCTGCTCCAGCTCCGGGTCTTCACGGACGACGGCGAACTTCAGGCGGAATGGCGTGGAACTCAAGGCACCGGTCAGGGCAAGGGTTGCGTCGGTGATGCGGTCAACTTAAGCCATGGGGGATACCGCCGAAAGCGACCTCCGCCATGTCATCCGGACTTCTGACTCCCCAGCGATTGCAGGAACTGGAACGGGTGGACGCTCGTCATGTTCCCAGGCTCGTGATTTTCGTCGGGCTCTGGTGCGTGGCGACGGGGCTGGGGCTCCTCCTCACGCGGGAGCAGACCACGCTCGTCACGGGGCTGGCGCGGGGCGCGCTGTATGTCGTCGCGGCCGCCGCCCTGCATGGCATCAGCCTCTTCACGCACGAGGCGGTCCATGGCGGGCTCGCGCGGAGGCCGTGGCTCAATCGCCTGGGCGGCATGCTCTGCGCGTGGCCGGTGCTCCAGAACTTCGCGGCGTACAAGGTCTTGCACCTGCGTCACCACCGGGACCTGGGGGGAGGGCAGGATCCGGACCACTATTCCAACTACACGGGGCGGCGCTGGCTGGAGTTGCTGATGCACTGGGGGCGGCTGCTGCTCGGCTATCCCGCGTACATCACCCTGATTCCCATCCTCGGCTGGAAGCATGGCACCGCGTCCGAGCGGCGCTGGGTACTCCTGGAGGTGGTCGCGGTGGTCGCGGGCGTGGGGCTGGCGGTGGCCTTCGTTCCCTGGCCGCTGCTGCTGCATGGCTGGCTCATCCCCATGGTGCTCATCAACACCCTGGTGAACATCCGGGGCATGAGTCAGCACACCTTCCTCCCGGAGCAGGACCACCCGGTGCGAGGCTCGCGAAGCATCCTCTCCAACCCGGTGACGCGCTTCTTCATGTGCAACGAGAACTACCACCTGGAGCACCACCTCTATCCCCGGGTGCCCTGGTACAGCCTCCCCGAATTGCATCACGCGTTGCGCGCGGACCTCGTCGCCCAGGGTGCGCCCTTCATCCCGTCCTATGCGTCGTTCGTGCTGGGCGTCCTCTCCGGACGGCTTCAGCGGGAGGCGCGACGGGGCTCCACGGATGGTTGAGCGGCCCTATCTCCACGAAGCGTTGTTGATGGCCTGGGGTGGGGTGCTGTCGCTCGCGCTCGGGCTCGTGGCGGGATGGCGCGCGCCGGTGACACTCCACCTCCTGGGAGGGACCTCGCTCTTCGTCTTCGCGGTGCTGCTCTGCGCGCGGCTGGAGGGCGTGAGGCACGTCTTCCGTGTCCGGCTGCTGCTCGCCTACGCCGCGACGTTCTTCTTCTATGCCTCGGTGAAGGACGCCGTCCCCGCGCTCGGATTGGCGACGCGCGACGCGGGGTTGCTCCAGTGGGACGCGTGGTTGTTCGGAGGGAGCACGCCCTCGGTCTGGTTCCAACGCTGGAACGCGCCCTGGGTGCTCGAACTCTTCAGCGCCAGCTATCTGTCATTCCATGCGTACCTGCACCTGGCCATGGCGTGGGCGGCCATCGGGACGCGGGAGCGGGCCGAGCGCTTCTTCGGGTACGTCTTCGGGGCGTATGTGCCGGGCCTCCTCGGCTACTACCTGGTGCCGGCCGTGGGGCCCCAGGTGGCCTTTCCCGGGCTCTACTCCGGGGCAATCGAGGGCGGGTGGTGGACCTCGCTCAACGCGGCGGTGGTGGCCCATGGCTCGTCCACCTATGACGTCTTCCCCAGCCTCCACGTCTACATCACCCTGGTGCTGCTGGACCACGACCGCGTGGCGCATCCCTGGCGCTTCAGGCTCCTGCTTCCGGTGGCGGTGGTGCTGGTCCTCTCGACCCTGGTGCTTCGCTACCACTACGCCGTGGACCTGCTGGCCGGAGGGGTGTGGTTCCTCGCCTTCAAGGTGCTCCACCCCAGGGTTCGGGCCTGGTGGGAGGCGCGTGGGCGCCCGGGCCCGGCGACCTCCGGACGCGCGCTCGGCGCGCCTTCGTCAGGCGGGATTGAATAGACACACGCTGGGAGCGTCCGGGTTTTCGTCGTCCTGTCTTTCGAGGACTCCTCTGGCGCCAGCTACGAGTGCTGCTACCCGGCCTATCTGGCCCCGGCGGCGCGCTCGGTGGAGCCCACCCAGCCGTCGATCGACCTGGTCACCCGCGTGACCACGCCCGGGTACCACGACTTCCACCGGCAATCGCTCGGGGCCCGTGCGCGGGCTCCCGGCAAGGGCGTCCCCGTCGATGTCCGGATGGGCCTGACAGGCGGACCCTTGGGGGGCGGTGTCGGCCTCGATGGCGTCTTCTCCTTGGAGGTGGGACAGCTGGGGTTGGGGGCGAAGGTGACGGGCTTGGATCTGCCGGCGGAGGACGGCTCGGGTGACTCCGACCAGATCACGCTGACGCAACTGCACGCGACGTTCGCGGCGGTGGCCATCGACCGGCTGCGGCTGCGCGCCGAGGCGGGCGTCAGCCTGGCGCGCGCGCCGGACATCTCGTTCACGGGGTTGAGCCTCGGCACCTCGATGGAGGTCTGTCTGGGGGGGCCGTTCGACCTGGAGGCGCGCGTGCAGGTGACGCCGTTCCCGTATCGTCAACTCGATGCGTTGGCCGGCCTCGCGGTCAACGTCCGTCCTCTGGAGGTGCGCGCTGGCTACCGGGTGCTCGTCCTGGATGACCAGGGGCTCGTCGACGGTGTCCAGCACGTGGACCGCTTCCGCGGCCCGTACTTCGGTCTGGGCCTGGGATTCTGAGCCGCGTCGGGCTGTCACGCGCTTCACGCGCCATTGACGAATTGTCGCGTGAAGGCTGGAGGCGGCGCGCGCAAGCCCCTGGAATCCCGAGGTGGGGCTCCTGGAACGGCGGTTGAAATGGAGGGGGACGCCAGGAGGTCTCCGCCATGTCCCACTGCCGTCAGGTCGCGTCCTCGAAGTGCTTCGCCACCTTCACGTTCACCGAGCGCCGGGCGCTCGGCCAGCTTCGTCAGGAGGTCCTCGACTTCATCCTCGACTTCGGCAATCGCGTCCGGGCCTGTGGCGTGACGCACGTCACGGTGCTGGAGCGGGACCTGCCACGGGCACAGCGGGGCACTCTGCTGTCGCGGCAGGCGCGAGGGTGGATCGTCCTGGTGAGCGACGACGAGCGGCTCATCACCTGTTACCGGCGGGAGGACGCGAACCGCTTCATCCGACGCAAGCCCAAGCGCCGGGCCTTCGGCAAGCAGGCGCGTCGACCGGCACGGCACCAGCGTCCGCGTGAGTCGCGTGCCAGCACCTGGTAGCGCCTGGTCCGGTTCCCGGCGCGGCGAGGCTCCCCCTGTCGCGTCGTGACGCCAGGCCCCGGCCGACGACGCGTGTCTCCACGAGGGGCGGACCGAGGGACGGGCCTCGGTCTCGAGCGCCAGCGCGCCGGCTCCGGAGGACGGAGTCGTGCTCGGGGGACATTGACTCGGCGCCCGGCTTGGGGGACGGGTAGGCCATGGCGCAGCAGATGGTGTCCGTTCCGCGCGAAGCCGCGGGTGAGCGGTTGGACCGCTTCCTCTCCAAGCACGTTCCCGGCCTCTCGCTGGAGCGGGCACGGGCCCTCATCGACGCGGGCGCGGTCCGCATCCGCGGGAAGAAGTGTCAGCCGACGCGCAAGCTCTGGGGCGGGGAGGACATCGAGCTCGACCGTCCCGAGCCGCGGCAGCCCGCGCGTCCCGCGCCCACCGGTCCGGCGCTCCCCGTCCTCCATGACGACGCGGCGCTGGTCATCGTGGACAAGCCCGCGGGGCTGGTCGTCGAGCCGGAGGGGCGTGCCGCCTCGGTGGTGGACCTGCTCGCCGCGCAGCGGCCCCCGTTCGACGTGGAGGGACGGGCGCTCCCGGGCGTGGTGCACCGGCTGGATCGCGAGACGAGCGGGTGTCTGGCCTTCGCCAGGACCGACGTGGCCGCTGCCGCGCTGCTGCGCGCGTTCCAGGAGAAGCGCGTGGACAAGCGCTACCGCACCCTCGTGTTGGGCACGCCCCCCGCGCGCGGGAGGCTGGAGGGGCCCTACTCGCGTGACCCGAAGGACCCGCGCCGCTTCACCACGCGCGTGCCCTCCGCGCGCCGCGCCGCGCTCTCGTTCGAGGTGCTCGAACAACTGGGCGACGTGGCGTTGCTGGAGGTGGACCTGGACACGGGGCGCACGCACCAGATTCGCGTGCAGCTGTCCGAGGCGGGCTTCCCCGTGTTGGGGGATTCCCTCTACGGCTCCGAGCCGGCGCGCGCGCACCCCGCGGCGAGGACACTGGGGCGGCAGGCGCTCCACGCGGCGCGGTTGGAATTGCCAGGGATTGCCTCGGAGGGGCTGGTGCGGGTGGAGGCTCCACTGCCCGAGGACTTCCAGCGCGCGTTGACGCTGCTGCGAGGCTGACGCGCCCAGGCTCCACCGGCGGGCCCGGGCGCGAGCGGGACTACTTCGCGTCCACCACGAGGACCATCCAGCGGTCCGTGGAGTGGTCGATGCGCACGTTGGCGGCGCCCGCCTCCTGGAGCTGCTGGACGATGCCCTCGAGGAACGTCAGGTGCTCCTTGGGCGCGTCGACGAAGACGTTCTTCGGGCCGTTGCCCTTGGCCTTGGGCTTCTTGGCGGGCGAGGCGGCGGCGCTGGCGGCGTCGGGCGAGGCGGCGGCCTTGAGCTGGGCGGCGGCGTCATCGGCGACCGGCTCGGGGGCGCTCTCCGTCTCCACCTCGGGCTCCTCGGCCGGAGGCGCGGCGGTGGCGGCGGCCTCCTCGGCCTCGGCGCGCAGCTGGTTGAAGGTCTTCAGGTTGATGGTGGAGCCGAACTTGTTCTTGAAGGCGTCCAGCGCCTCCTTGCTGCTGATGTCCGGCTGCTGCCGGAAGAGGTTGAGCAGGAACGCGTGGCGCTCCTGGGTCTGCTCCTGCGAGGTCCTGGCCATGGTCGTCAAAGCTCCGCGTGAACCGTGGGGGAATGAAAGGCGGCGCACCCTAACCGAGCGACCAGGTGGAGGAAAGCCACCTGGGTGACCCGCCTCGCGTGCCATGCCCCGGTCCAGCGGGACTGGAAGCGAGCGCACGCCCCGTCCACCGTCGCCCGGACGAGGAGCCGGGCCTCATTCATGGCCGTGCGCACGATGAAGCGGCATGGAGACCGCTGAGACAGGGGCAGACAGGCGCGAAGGAGGGCACGGGTGGGTGGACGTCTCCGTGCCCCTGCGGGACGGCATGCTGCATTGGCCTGACAACCCCGAGATTCGGGTGACCCGCGCCCAGGACATGGCGCGAGGAGATGCCGCCAACGTCTCGCGGCTCTCGCTGGGGGCGCACACGGGCACGCACGTCGACGCGCCCATCCACTTCATCCCGGGGGCGGAGGGGGTGGACGCGCTGCCGCTGGAGGCGACCGTCGGCGTGGCGCGCGTCATCGCCATCCAGGACCCCCGGTCCATCCGCGTGGAGGAGCTGCGGCGCGCGGACCCACGGGCCGGGGAGCGCATCCTCTTCAAGACGGCCAACTCGTCTCGCGACTGGGCGCGCTCCGCGTTCCGCCCCGACTTCGTCTACCTCTCGCTCGAGGGAGCCCGCTACCTCGTGGAGCGCCGCGTGCGCGCCGTGGGCATCGACTACCTCTCCATCGGCAGCCCGGACGAGGGCGTGCCGATACACCACGCGCTGCTCGGCGCGGGCATCGTCATCATCGAGGGGCTCGACCTGTCCGCCATCGAGCCCGGGACGTATGACCTCGTCTGCCTGCCGTTGAGGCTCGAGCATGGGGACGGGGCGCCGGCACGCGCCCTCCTCCGCCGGCGGTGAGGCGGGGGCCGGCCCTCCGAGCGGCTCTCAGCCCTTCGTGGTCTTGCGCCTGCGATGCAGCAGGATGGCCGCGATTCCCGGAAGGAGGATGCCGCCTCCCAGCCAGGCCAGGCGCATGGGCAGGGGCATGCCCCTCCAGAAGTGCTTCGCCTGGAGTTGCTCCTGGACACGCGCGAAGTCCGGCTCCGGGCACTCCTGGCCGAAGGCCCAGGGCTCGGAGATGGTGGCGCCCGTCTTGACGTAGAGCGCGTACAGGCGCTGGCCGCGTACCGGGTCGCTGTTCCAGATGAAGCGCGCGGCGTGGCACAACATCATCGCGTAGGCCTGGCTGCGCGGCGGCAGCAACGCGGCGCCCCGCTGGGCCAGGTCCGCGGCCGTGGAGCGGTAATGGTAGCGGGTGGTGTGTGGAGGCGCGTGAGCTCCCGTGCGGCGCTGCTCGGGTGCCGCGAGCAGCGGCGCCGCCGCCACGGCCTCCCACGCGGCGCGGCCTCCGGGGCTCAGGGCCTCCTTCTGGTACTCCTCGGTGTCGCGCAGCTCCTCGTCGGTGTCGAACTCGTAGTTGCCGGCCACCCAGGCCCAGTCGGGGGTCACCTCGGTGCCCAGCAACTCCATGCCGTGACGCCGGGCGATGCGCGCCGCGCCATAGAGCGCCCGGGCCTTCTCCACCGGGTCGTCGGCGAGTCGTGATTGCGCCATCGCGTCGACGAACTGTCGCGCCTGCTCCTCCCACCGGGTCCCCCGGAAGTACTCCAGGGCCTGGGATTCCTGTCCGCCGCGCAGCAGCCGGCGGGCCAGCAGCAGGCGGAGCCGGGCGTTCATCCCCACGAGCTTGAAGCGACGCGGGTCCTCGGAGTCGAGGTCCTCGGACGGGGTGACCTCCTCGTTGCCGAACCGCATCCACCGCAGCTCGGGCTCACAGCGCTCCTGCTCTCCCGGGGGATGGGCGGCGATGAAGGACTCGAGCTCGCTCACGGTGAGCACGCGCTCCGCGACATAGGCCAGGTCCGGCCACGAGCAGCTCTCCAGCATGTGCTCCGCGGCGTCGGTGAAGTCCCCTCGCGTGAGCGCGAGCAGGCCGCGCTCTCCCTCCACGCGCCCGTGGGGACGACGCGGCTCCAGGTAGTCCTCGGTCCCGGGCCGCCAGTCCTCGGCTTCGGGCAGCTGCTTCGCGGCCTGCGCGAGGAGCACCTCCGCGGAGCCCCGGTCGCCCCTGCGCAGCGCGAGCTTCGCCTTCACCCAGGCCGACAGGGGCGTCTGCTCCTGGCCCGCGAAGCGCTCGGCCAGGTCGAAGCGCCCCGTGCGCCACGCCGCCGCTGCCAACCGGTCCGCGCCGGCGAGCGTGTCCCGCGCGGCGAGCAGGTCCAGCACGCGCGCGGGCCCTTCCCCCGAGGGGACCTCGCGCCAGTACCACTCCTGTCCGCGCGTCCACAGGTACATGGCCATCAAGCGCTGGCCCACCGCGTCCTCCAGGACCGCGCGGAGCCGGGCTTCGTTCCGGACGAGGTCCCGGGCGACGAGGAGCAGCGACGTCGCGCCCGAGGTGCTCCCGTGCGCCGCCTGCTCCGCGTACAGCTTGATGGCGCCCACGTCGTCGCCCCGGTGGAGCAGCACGCGGGCCTCCTCCCCGAGGCTCGCCACGGCGAGGCCCAGCGGGTCGTCGAAGCCTTCACGCGCCAGCTCGCGGGTCCGCGAGAAGCCGACGAACGCGTCCTGCTCGTTGCCGGCGCCCGCGTTGCGGCCCAGCATGAAGGCCGCGAAGGTGGAGAAGCGGCGGCGCTGCTCCGGCGGCAGCGAGAGCAGCTCCAGGAAGCGCGCTCGCGCCTCCAGGCCATCACCGCGCTCGAAGGCCTTCGCGCCCGCGGCGTACAGGGCCGTCTCCCGCTCCCCACCGCCCACGCGCGCGCCCTCGGGCTCCGCGCCCTCCGCCACGACGAACGTGTCGGTGGGCCTCGGGACCAGCCGCGCGGCCTCGACATAGAAGGAGCCATCCGGCATCTCGGCCAGGGCCCCCACGCGGTTGCCCACGAGGCTCGACGGGAAGTCGGGCCCGCAGGCCCGCGCGGAGCGCAGCGGCGCGAGAGGGGACAACAGGACCAGGGACGCGAGCAGACTACGGAGCCACAAGGGACACCTCGGTTCCCCGCACGAAGCCGATGACACGTCGCTCGCCCGCGCGCAGGTGGGGAGGCCTGGGCGCGACGAGTGAGCTCCCCCGCGGGGCGTAGCCGCCCACGCCGTCGAGGACCTCCAGTCTTCCGTTCAAGGTGAGGCGCGAGGGCGCGGTCGCGTCCACGCCGCCTGTGTTCTCGATGACGATGTCCAGCGCGCCGCCCCCCGCGTCCACCAGCCGCGAGCTCAGTCGGGGCGCCAGCGACTCGCCGCGCAGCACCGTGGCCAGCGTCGCGGGGCTCCAGGACTCCAGGTCGCCCGGATGTCCCAGCCGGAACCAGACGACGCCCGTGACGCCTGGGATGGGGCGCTCGCGCAGCGATGCCAGGAAGCGCGCCACGTCATGGGGCTCGGCGGTCAGGCGGCGCCCATCGCGCAGCGTCACCCGGTAGGTGGGCAGGGCCACCCGGAAGGGGCGCGGCGTCGCCTTCGCCCAGGACTCGAGGAAGCCTCGGGCCTGCTCGGGCGTGAAGAGGGTGGGCGCGCGCACCGCGTGGACCTGGACGACGACGTCGTCGGGGATGGCGGTCAACCGCGCCAGCACCGGGGAGGTGGCCCAGGTGGGCAGGGCGGTGATGGACAGGGCGAGGTCCCCGAGCGAAGCCTTCTCCCGTTCGAGCCAGTCCGCGTAGGCCGCGAGCGCGCTCGTCGCGCAGTCGTGGTCCAGCTCCACGCCACGGACGCGGACGCCGTGGGCCCGCCAGGACCGCGCGAGGCTCGTGACCTCCTGGAGGGAGACGCCGTCCAGGGGCGCCGTCCCCTCCACGCGCATCACGGCGACCACTTCGCGGCCCGCGCGGGCCAGCGCCGCGACATCCACCGCGACCTCCACGGGCACGCGCTCCGGACCGCTGCGCTCCCTCGCGAGCACGCGCAGCGCGGTCAGCTCCGAGGGCGCCTGGGGCAACGTCCTCGTCAGCTCCGGACTCCAGTCCCGCTGCCACACATAGGCCTCGTGGCGCAGGGGGGCTGGCGGCGTGCGCGTGCAGGCGAGGCCCACTCCGAGGAGGCACGCGAGGGCGCACGCGGTGAGCGCGGCGGAGGGTTTCCGGGACGGGAGGGAGCTGCTCATGACGCACTGGCGGGAACGCGCGGGACGAAGCTCGTGGAGCGTCGTTCCGATGGCGGATGCGCCCATGGTGCCACAGCTGGACGGGCGTGGCTGCCTCCCTCCCGCGCGCGAGCGGTCCGGCGGATGAGCGGTGGTGCTCGGCCCCCGGGAGTCCCTCCGCGAGCGGGTGGGATGGACCTGACGGGCAGGCGGCCTCCCGCCGTGGAGGCCCATCGCCCGAGGGCTGTCTCAGCGAGGAGGCGGGGGCGGCGCGCTGTGGTCGCAGTGCAGGAGCGACGGCGGGTCGAAGCAGGTGAGCTCGTCGTTGTTCTGCACGCACCTGCCTTGAGGGGTGCTCGCGCAGCGCACCTCCGTGCGCAGGGCCTTGCAGTCATACCCGCAGGCGATGGCCTCGGACGCGTCCAGACACGACGGCCTGGGCGTGTCACCGCCCCGCTCGTGGATGACGCTGTCGGGCGGGTCCCAGCAGACGAGTTGGTTGAAATGCGTGTCACACACGCCGTACTGCGTGCTGTTGCAACGCACCTCGCCGTTGAAGACGCGGCAGTTGAACCCGCACGCCACCTGTCCCCGGCTCTCCTTGCACTCGGGACGGCGGGAGACGCCACCGGGCGGGTGGTCGATGGCCACGCGGGGTGGGTCCCAACAGTACACGCGGCCCACGAGCACCTGACAGACCCCGTAGGGCGTCTGGGCGCAGGCGGTGTGCGGACCGATGGTCCTGCACTGGAACCCGCACACCGTGCGCCCGTTGGAGTCGACGCACTCGGGTCTGGGAGGTACGACCTCGACGACTGGCGGTGTCGAGGGTTGTGTCTGCTGTTGGGGTGGGGGTTGGCGGGCGGGAACGGGGGTGCTCGTCAAAAGCCACACGGCGATGAGGGAGAGCATGGTGCCCCCCCGACGAAACACGCCGCGATTTATTCACGCCAGGGCCGGGTTTCAGCGAGACCGGGGGCCGGAGTGGGGAGGCCGGCGGGCGCCGGGACCCCGGAAGCCCCCCTGCGGGGGCCTGGAGGGCGCGGGCTTCGGCTCGCGCGGAGCGTCATCGTCCTCGCGCTCGGCGCGCTGTCGTCGGGCGGCCTCCGCGGGGGTCTCCGCGGGCACCAGCGCGTGGGGGCCACGGCCGATGAGGTCCGCGCGGCCGGCGAGCTTCAGCGCCTCACGCGCCAGGGGCCACTGCTCGGGGTTCCAGTAGAGCAGCAGCGCCTTCTGGAGCCGCTTCTCCCGCAGGCCCTGCGCCGTGTAGACGGGCTCCATCTTCAGCGGGTCCATGCCCGAGTAATACATGGCGGTGGCCATGGCCATGGGCGTGGGGATGAAGTCCTGCACCTGGCGGGGGCGCTTGCCGTTCTGCTTCAACCACAGGGCCAGGTCCACCATGTCCTCCAGCGTGGAGCCGGGGTGGCCGCTGATGAAGTAGGGGATGTCGTACTGCTCCTTGCCGGCCTCCTCGCTGGCGCAGGCGAACATCCGTTGGAAGCGCTCGAAGCTCTCGATGCCGGGCTTCTTCATCTTCTCCAGCACGCGCGGCGACACGTGCTCGGGGGCCACCGACAGCTGCCCGCCGACGTGGTGCGCGGCCAGCTCCTTCACGTACTCGGGCGAGCGCTCCGCCAGGTCGTAGCGCACGCCGCTGGCGATGAAGACGTGCTTGACGCCCTCCTCCTCGCGCACCTCCCGCATGAGGCCGATGAGGGGGCCGTGGTCCGTCTGGAGGTTCTCGCAGACGCCCGGGTGGACGCAGGACAGCTTGCGGCACCGCTTCTCGATGTCCTCGCTCTTGCACTTGAGCTTGTACATGTTGGCGGTGGGGCCGCCCAGGTCGGTGATGGTGCCGCGGAAGTCGCCCATCCGGCGCAGGGCGCGCACCTCGCGCAGGACGCTCTCCGCGGAGCGGCTCTGGATGACGCGGCCCTCGTGCTCGGTAATGGAGCAGAAGGTGCAGCCGCCGAAGCAGCCGCGCATGAGGACGATGGAGTGCTTCACCGTCTCGTACGCGGGGATGCCCTCGTCCTGGTAGCGGGGGTGGGGGACGCGGTTGAAGGGCAGGTCGTACAGCTCGTCCATCGCCACCGTGCGCCCCGCGTTGGCGGGGTCCCCCACGCCGTCCTCCAGGGGCAGGGCGGGCGGGTTCATGAAGATGGCGCGGTTGCCGTGGCGCTGCGCGAGCGCGCGCGCGTTGCCCGGGTTGGTCTCCATCTGGAAGTCGCGGCTCATCACCGCGAAGGCCTGCTTGTCCGCGATGACGGCCTCGTAGGACGGGAGCACCACCGTCTTGCGGTCCGCGGCGCGGCGGGCCGGGTCGGCTTCGTGCGCGCGCATCTGCTCGTCGTTGATGAGGTACGCGGTGCCGCGCACGTCGCGGATGTCCTCGATGCGCTCGCCCCGGCGCATGCGGTCGGCGACCTCCATGATGGGGCGCTCGCCCATGCCGAAGACGAGCAGGTCGGCCTTGGCGTCGAAGAGGATGGAGCGGCGGACCTTGTCGCTCCAGTAGTCGTAGTGGGCGATGCGGCGCAGGCTCGCCTCGATGCCGCCGAGGATGATGGGCACCTCGGGGTACGCCTCGCGGCAGCGCTGCGCGTAGACGATGGTGGCGCGGTCCGGGCGGCAGTTGGTGCGGCCCCCGGGGCTGTACTGGTCCTCGGAGCGGTTCTTCTTCTGCGCCGTCAGCCGGTTGAGCATCGAATCGAGGTTGCCGGCGGCGACCCCGAAGAACAGGCGCGGAGGGCCCAGCGCCTTGAAGGGCTCGGCCGAGTGCCAGTCAGGCTGGGGGAGCAGCCCCACCTTGAAGCCCCGCCCCTCCAGGAATCGCGCGATGAGGACCGGGCCGAAGGCCGGGTGGTCCACGTACGCGTCGCCCGTCACGATGATGATGTCGCACTGCTCCCAACCCCGGGCCTGCATGTCGGCGCGGGTGATGGGCAGGAAGGGGTGGGCGTAGCGGGTCTGTGGGGCCATGACGATGGGGCGGGCTTGCGGGGGGCGTCTCTCCTAACCACCCTGTCTCGCCCGATGCAAACGGGGCGCAGGTCCGGTGTACACCGGTCCGGGGGCGGACTCCTACCTTCCCGGAGGGAAGGCGACAGGGCGGGCAAGCACCCCTGTCTCCTTCTGGCGGCCCGGGGTGCCCTCGGGGCGGACGCATTGACGTGGATCCATGCCTCCCCTACCTTCGCGCCCCCGCGCCCGGCGAGGGAGCGAAGGGACCCGGGCTCGCCGCCATGACGCACCGGACGCACAACGAGGTCTCCGACGGGCGCGCTCCGCCCCCGGAGGCGGCCTCCGTCCGGGAGCTTCACGTCGAGTACGACGACGCCCCTCCCGCCGCGCCCCCCGCGCGCGACCGGCAGGCTTCCGTCTCCCCGGACGACCTGCCCCCCAGGGACGCCTCCGAGGACCTCCCCCGCTCGCCCAATCCGCTGCTGGCGCTGGCCCGCGCGGGTGGAAGGCCCTCCCGGTCCCCGGGCGTGGTGGCCGCGACGGCGGAGCGGGGGAGCGCCGCGTCGGGGGACGAGGCGCCCGCGCGGGACGTGGCGCAGACCTCGGATGTCACCACCGCCCAGCGCGAGGTCATGCAGGCGGCGGTGGCGACGGGGAAGCGGCGCGAGGCGTGGACGGCGCCCGCGTACCTCCCCGAGGACCTGCGCGAAGCGCTCGTCGCCGAGCGCAGCCAGTATCGCGCGAAGCTGCTCCAGGATGTGCGGCAGGTCAGCCTCCAGGGCCCCGGCGTGCTCTCGCTCGTCCCCGTCCCCGCGGCGGACCCGGACTGGTCCGGCGGCTCGCTCCTGGGCTTCCTCGGCGAGGAGTGTGTCTTCGGGGGCGACGTCGTCCACCTCGACTTCGAATCGGGCCGTGTCTTCGCCGCCCCCGAGCATGGCGACGACGTGGACCGCCGCGCCCTGTCCGCCGAGCGCTGGTGCTACCGGCCCTATGACTTCGCGGAGGCGCTCTGCGCCGCGGCCTCGGCCTACGAGGAGCGCCAACCGGCCCTGGCGTTGGCCCTGGAGCGCGCCTGCGGCGACGCGCCCTCCGTGGTCGCGCGCGCCCAGGACGCGGAGCTGCTCCCCGCGGACCGGTTGTGGGCCCAGCCCTGGGGCTGCGTCTGGGGGCCTCCCGGCACGGGCAAGACGACCGCCGTCGCGGACCTCATCGCCCGCGCCCTGCGCGCGTACCCCGGCGAGCGCATCCTCGCGGTGGCGCCGACCAATCGCGCGGCGGACGAACTGGTGATGCGGGTCAGCGCGCTGCTGGAGCGCGCGCCCATCCCCCTGCGACCGCTGGGCCGCAGCATCTTCCGGGGCGGAACGGGCGCCAGCGACGCGTTGGCGAAGCTGCCCACCGTCATGTTGGAGGACACCCAGGGCGGCAAGCTGCGCGCGAGCATCGAGGAGCGCGAGCGGGAGTTGTACCTCCAGCGGGTGAGGGGTGGCCCCGCGCACGAACTGGCGAAGCTCCAAGCCGAGCTGCGCGGCCTGCGCGGGAAGATGAAGGACCCCACGCTCAAGGAGGCGGAGAAGGGGGACTGTCCCCTCATGGTCCTCACCGTGCACCGCGCCCTGCGCCTCGTCTCGGAGCTGGAGGGCAAGCAGACCTTCGCGCGGCTCGTGGTGGACGAGGCCGGCATGGTGACGCGCGCGGCCACCGCGCTCCTGGCGCCCCTGGCCGAGCGCGTGACGCTCGCCGGAGACCCCAAGCAGATCGGCCCCGTCAGCCGCGCCGCGGAGGGGGCCGGGCGGAGCACGCAGAAGTGGCTGCGCGCCAGCGGCCTGTCCCATCTGGAGGACGCGGTGAGGGACGCGGCGCGCCCCGACGTGCTGTTGCTGCGCACCCAGCACCGCATGCACCCGGACATCGCCCGCGTGGTGAGCCACTTCTGCTACGGCGGAGCGCTGGAGGACGGTGACGTCGTCAAGGAGCGGGCGAAGAAGCCCGCGCCGGTGGCGGCCTTCGCGTCCACGCGCGCCGGCTGGGTGGTGCTGGACGGCCTGAGCCGCGACACGCGCCGGCTCTCCCACGGCCGTGGGGAGACGGGCTCCGGCTACCAGCGCGAGCTGTCGGCGGAGCTGGCCGTGAGCCTGGCGCGCGAGGCGGTGCGCTCGGGGCTCAGCGTCCTGTGCGTCACGCCCTACCGCGCGCAGGCCGCGCTCCTGCGTCGGCTGGGGACCGCCGCGGGCCTGCGCGGCGACGTGTTCAGCGCCTCCACCATCCACCGCCAGCAGGGCACGCAGTACGACGTCGTGTTCGTCGACACCGTGGCCGGAGGCAGGCCGTTCCCTCCGCACACGCTGGTGCCCATGCTCAACGTGGCCGCCAGTCGCGCGCGCGACTACCTGCTGGTGCTCGCCTCGCGCGACGAGGCCCGGGGCGCCACCATCCCCCAGCGCTTCCTCTCGTTGCTGCCCCGGCTGCGCGTGCAGCCCGGCTCGCCGCCGCGCCTGGAGCCGCTCCCCGTCCCCAAGCAGCCTGCCGCGCCGCCTCCTCCACCTCCGGCCGCGCCGGCCACGCTCGGTGGCGAAATCGAGGGCGCCCGGCCCGCGCGGCCCCTCTTCACCCAGGAGCAGGTGTCCCTCTTCGAGCGGCGCTTCGACGACGGCCACCACCTGGTGCGAGGCGTGGCGGGCAGCGGGAAGACCTACGTGCTGGCGCACTGGGTGGCGCGCTACCTGCTGGAGCACGAGGACACGAAGGTGCTCGTCTCCTTCTTCAACCGCGCGCTGGCCCCGCTGGTGGAGAAGCTCCTCGTGGAGGCGCTCGCGCAGCGGGCGGGGACGCTGCACGTGCGCCCCTTGCGCGCGCGTGTCACGGTGAAGCACGTGGGCGCGCTGCGCCGCGCGGAGCCCGGCAGCTTCGACGCCGTCTTCGTGGACGAGGCGCAGGACATGGACGCCCGCGCGCTGGCCATGCTCCACGGACTGGTGCGCACGCACGTCGCGTCGGATGGCAAGCAGGTGCGCTGCCTCCAGCTCTTCATGGACGACTCACAGAACGTCTACGGGCAGGTGCCCATCGACGCGCTGAAGGAGCAGCTCCCGGAGGGGCTGTCCTTCCGGGGCCGCACGCGCATCCTCAAGGAGACGTTCCGCGCCACGCGCGACATCCTCGACGTGGCCTTCAACGTGGTGCTGGACCCGCTGCGCGTGCACGGCGCCACGGAGCCCGGCATGCGCGAGTACATGAAGGCCGGGGAGCTGGCGCGGGAAGGGCTGCTGTGGCTGCCGGAGGAGACGCTGGAGGGGCTCTACCGCGTCCAGTCCACGGAGCGCGGGGGCGTGCTGCCCCAGGTGCGCGGCTTCGCGTCCACCGTCAGCGAGGCCCGCCAGGTGGCGAAGGAGGTGGCCCGCCTCATCCGCGACGAGGGCGTGCACCCGGGCGACATCCTCGTGGTGGCCCCCGTCATGCCCTCCCAGTACACGCAGGCGCTGGAGCGCGCTGGCGTGCCCGCGCAGGCCTACGGAGGCAAGGGCGGGCGCGACGTCACGGACTTCCGCGTCAGCGGCGTGGACCACGTGCGCGCCACCACGGTGTTCTCCTGCAAGGGCCACGAGTGCCCCATCGTCTTCTTCGCCGGCCTGGACGCGCTGGACACGGTGGAGCAGTGGATGGCCGGGGCCCGCGAGCGCAACGCGCGGGAGAACGAGCGCATCCGCCGCGCCATGTTCTACGTGGGCGCCACGCGCGCCATGAAGCGCCAGTACCTCACCGGCGTCCGAGGCGCCCGCTTCCTGCGCGTGGCCGCCCGGTACGTGGAGGCGCTCTCCGGGCTCGGCTCCTCCTCCGACGACGAGAAGAAGCCCGACCCCTGAGACGCCGCGGGCCCGGGGTCGTGGACTTCGCGCCCCCGGGCCCGTGGACTCACCCGCCGCGGCCTACGGCTTGCCGCCCTGTTCGATGGCTCGCACCTGGGTGGGGACGATGCGCAGCTCCAGCGCGCCCGCCCAGTAGCTCAGCCCCGCGAGGCGACGCACCCTCCTCTGGAGCTCCTCGTGGCCCGTGGGGCCCGAGGGCGAGTTGTCGGGCGGGTCTCCATTGGTGAGGTTCGCGACGTTGAGGCAGCCCTCCTTCTCGTCCTTGGGCTCGCAGACGGCGGAGACCTCCGTGGTCATCACGACGCCCTTCACCCCCGCGGCTGCTTGCTGCTGGGGGTCGGACTGCTTCGCCGTCATGCGTTCGATCTGGGCCGGGTCGTTGGTCTGGTCGACGATTTCATCGCGACTGACGTCGACCGTGAAGGCCGTGGCGCGGTAGGGGTTGAGCCGGTCCCGGACGATGACGCGGACGAGGGTGCCAGGGGGCGCCCGGCGCTGAATCTCCTTCGTCGTGGGAACCCTGTCGACATGACCGCAGGCCACGAGGCCCAGAAGCGCGGGAACCAGCAGGAGGAATTTCTTCATGGATGGAGGGGTGGAGCAGGTGGAAGGAAACAGCAGCTACTCGAAGAGCAGCACCTGGGCGACCCAGGTGCCGCCGGGGCGACGCAGCCAGTCCTGACGCGCGTCGCGCAGGACGATGGCCGCGGGCACTCCCGCGCGGATGCGGGCCAGCACGGGCTCGAAGAACTCGGAGGCCTCCGCGTCGGGAATCTCTTGGGTGGCGGCGAGGACCGCGCGCGCGCCCGCGTCGACGAAGGCCAGGGGCAGGCCGAACGTCTCGTGGAAGTAGCGCGCGCTGTGGGCCGCGTGGCAGGCGGCCAGCACCACCACGGGGCGGCCCGCGAGCCGCTGCCCCTGCAGGTCGGTGGCCGTCAGCGCATACGTCCCGTCCTCCTCGGGGGAGAGCACCAGCAGCGAGCCGTCCGCCACGCTCGGGTCGATGACGCCATGGGCGTGGATCTGCACCTCCGTCGCCTCGCGCATCGCCTCCAGGACGTGCGTGGGTGTGGCCGCCGCGCCCCTCAGCGTGGCGACGTCGGGACCGTCCGCGTCCGCGCTTCGCCAGGGGCGCAGCGCCGGGAGCCGCAGCGAGGGCGGGGCGCTCACGTCGGCGACCACCAGCCGGCGTTCCGGTCGCGGCGTCTCGGGGACCGGCCGGGAGCTCACCCGGTACGTCCAGGCGAGGTCCGGTGACAGCAGCCCGGCCTGCCCCAGGACGGGAGGGCGGGCCAGCACGTCGACGCGGGGACAGCCCCGCAGCGCGTCCTCGAAGCGGGCGGGGACCAGCCCCTCCACGCTCGTGAGCGTCCGCCGACGGTCCGACGCGTAGTGCCCCAGCAGGTGTCCACCCGCGTCCCGGGCGACCAGGGCCGTACGCTCGTCGTCCACGGTGACGCCCAGCGTGCACCGCTCGGGGACAGGCAGGCCCTGCTCCTCGGCGAACAGCGCGAGCGCGCGCTCGTGCTCGCCATGCTTCGCGGCGTCCATGATGAGCGAGGTGTAGCTGTAGACGCGCGCCTTGCGGGCGTTGACGTCCGCGCCGACCAGCGGGGCCGCCTCGGCGATGGCTTGTCGCAACAGGGCCTGCCCGCGTTCCCGGTCCTGTTCGACGACGAAGCGCCCCTCGATGTGGCGCAGCAGGGGCCCTTCCCCGGCCGCGAGGGAAGGGGAGGCGCGCTTCGCCTCCAGGCCGCGCATCAGCAGCGCCGCGTCGTCGTCGCGGCGGGCCTCGGTGTGGGCCAGGTCCGCCATGACGAACGCGCGTGCTAGGGACGGGGGCTGGTCGCAGCGCGCGGCGCGGTCCAGCTGCTCCCGGGCGCCCGCGAAGTCGAAGGCGAGGTAATGCGCGAGCGCGAGGTTCGTGTACGCCGGCTCGCGGTCCTGGCAGCGCTCGGGCGTGCGCGACAGGGCCTCCTCCAGGTAGGCGCGGGTCAACGACAGGTCCGCGTGGGCGCGGGCCACCATGCCCAGCTCGTGGATGAGCTGCAGCTCCTTGAACCACTCGTTGCCCGCGCGAGCCCGCTCCATCGCCGCCAGCGCGTGCGCCCGCGCCTCGATGGGCAGATGCAGCTGGAACTCCACCAGCGCCAGGTTCCGTTGCAGATCCACGCAGCGGTAGTTGAAGGCGCGCTCCGGGCCGCAGAGGCTCTTGACCGCCGCCGTCAGGCGCTCCCGGGCGCGGTAGGGCTGACCGTGCTGGAGCTCTCCCCGGGCCCCGCGCTCCTCGGCCAGCATGGCGAACCACGGGTCCCGGGTGGCCAGCGCCAGCTCGCGGTACGTGGCCGCGTCCTGGCCCGCGTCGGGGGTGAAAAGCAGCGCGCCCAGCAGGATGTCCTCTTGCCGGGCGTCGCGGAGCTTCGTGAGCAGGAGCTGACGGTCCGGAGGTTTCAAGGCGCCGCGCGTGAGGCGGAGGTAGGCCTGCGCCAGCGGCGCTCGCGTGGTGAAGTCCGCGCGGGCAACGCGCTGGACGGCGTCCTCCAGGTGGGTGCCTCCGTCGATGCGGTCCAACTGGAGCGCGAGCGGCCGCAGCGCCATCACGCGCTCGGCGGAGGGCGCCGCGCGCAAGGCGTCATAGAGGCACAGGCGCGACATGCCCGGCCAGGTGTCCACCTGCCGGGGCGACAGCAGCCCGTCGCCGCCCACCATCCGGTCGCAGTCCTCCTTCAGCCCCTTCCAGCCCTTGCGCTGCTCCTCCTCCCGCCGCCGCAGCTCGTCGGCGCGCCGCGCGGCCTCCTCGGACCAGCCGGGCTCCTTCAGCGCCGCCGCCTGGTCGAAGGCCTCCGCGGCCTGGAGCGAGAGGCCCAGCGTCTTGAGGGCCAGGGCCCGGTTCCACAGCGCCTGGGGATGGCCGGGACGCGCCCCGAGCGCCTTGTCCGCCAACGCCAGGGCCTCCTCCGGGGCGCCCCGTTCGAGCGCGAGCGCGGCCCGGTCCGAGTCCTGGTCTGGCGACGCGGGCATCTTGTCCAGGAACGCGCCGGCCTGGGTCGTGTCGCCGCGCAGCAGGTACGCGGCGGCGATCCCCCGGTGGTCGCCCGCTTCCTCCAGCTTCGCCAGCTCGCGCAACGACAGGCCCGGGACCTTGCCGCCCCCGCTTCGCATGACCTCGTAGGGACGATGCCGGTCGGCGCCCGGGTGCGTCAGGCGGGCCTCCAGGGTGCGCCCCGGCGACTGCCCCAGCCACAGCTCGGAGGCCTCCGACGAGGACGTCGGCCGCGTCACGAGGACCCATGCCGCCAGGCCCGCGGCGAGCGCCAGCGGCACTACCATCAACCACCGCTTGCGGCGCGGGAGGCGCGAGGGGGGCGGCGCCGCGATGACGGGCTCCGGGGGGGCATGGAGCGCGTCGTCGGCGAGCAACTCCAGGGCGAGCAGCTCCTTCATGCGTGTCTCGCACGCGTGGCACTGGGTCAGGTGGTGGCGGAAGTTCTCCGCGTCCACCGGCTCCAGCTCGCCATCGATGAAGGACTCCAGTCTGCCGCACAGCTCGTTCATGGTCTGGCCCTGTCTTCACTCGAGGCGGCGTCGGAGGCGCGCAGCAGCCCCCGCAGGGCCTGCCGCGCCTCGCTCAACCACCGCCCCACCGTCCCCTCGGGCGCGTCGAGCTGCCGCGCGATGGCCCGATATCGCAGCCCGGCCACGTGCAGCCGGTACGCCTCTCTCAGGTGCGCGGGCTCGAGCTGGTCGACGGCGTTCAGGAGCTCCTCCCGGCTCACCCGGGTCCACTGCTCCAGGGGCGCCGGCTCCCCGGGCACCTCCTGCGGCTGCACCACGCGCAACGCGGGCACCCCCAGCACCTCCGTGCGCCGCCGCCGGCAGTGGTCCAGGAAGCGGTTGCTCAAGGTCGTGCTCAGCCACACGCTCACCGCGCCCGCGTTCTCCGTCACCAGCCGGTCGAAGTGACGGAACGCCCGCTCGAGCGTCTCCTGCACCAGGTCCTCCGGGTCCACGCCGCCACCCGCGCACAGCCGACGGGCGAGCCTCAACAGGCCCGGTCGGCGCGCGCGCGCGAATGCCTCGAACTGGCGGTGCAGCCCGTCGTCCATCGTGGCGAGAATCCTCGCACCCATCTTCTCATGTCGGTCCACCGGTGGAGCGCCCCCTCCGCACGGTGAGAACGACGATGGGAGATTCCCTTCGCCCGGATTCTTCCGCCGCCCCCCTGTCGCACCTTTCCGGAGCCTCAGGCCCGCAGGGACGCGACGAGCGCGGGCCAGTCGCTCCCGGCGGGGAGCCGGCCCTCGGCGTGCTCCGGGCGGCCTCCGCCCCGTCCGCCCGCCGCCTCCGCGGCCTTCTTGAGGAAGGCCCCACACCCGAAGCCGGAGCCAGCGCCGCGGGCGATGAGCACCGGCATCCCGTCCGGCAGCCGGCCGGCGAGGAACACCACGGCCTGGGGTTGGGACGTGAGGCGAGCGGCCACCGCGCGCAGCTGTTCGGGGCCCGCGCCGTCCAGCACCGCGACCAGGTGCTTGTCCGGTGAGGCGTCCAGGGTCCGCGCCAGCTCCTGGGCGGCGTGCTCGGCCAGCTTCGCGCGGGCGGCGCCCAGCGACTCGCGCGCCTCCGTCAACTCCCGGCGCAGCTTCTCCACCACGGTGGGCACCTCCGAGACGCCGCAGGTGAAGTCCCGGCCCATGGCGCGCAGCGTGCCGGCCTCGTCCCACAGCTCCCCGCGGGCGCGAGGCCCGGCGGAGAAGAGGACGCGGCCCTTGCCCTTGTAGCGCTCCACGCCCAGCACCCGCAGCAGCCCCACCTGCGCGGAGCGGGTGCAGTGCGTGCCGCCGCAGGGCGAGACGTCGAAGTCGCCCATCTGGATGACACGGATGTGGTCGGTCACCTTGGGCGCGCGGCGCAGCGGCAGGGCGGCCAGCTCCTCGGGCGTGGGGAAGAAGGCTCGGATGGCGATGTCGTCGTCGATGATGGCGTTCACCAGCGCCTCGGCGCGCGCCACCCGGGCCTCGTCCAGCGCGTCCTGGTCCGTGTCGATGGTGCAGGTGGCGCCCAGGCGCGAGGACACCGTGGCCGCGCCCGCCACGTCGAGCAGCGCGCGGGAGAGCATGTGCTGGCCGGTGTGCAGCGCCATGTGGGCGCGGCGGCGGGCCCGGTCCACCTCGCCCTCCAACGTGGCGCCCGGGGCGGGCAGCCCCCCGCCCTCCGGGAGCGCGAGCAGGTGGTGCACGACGCCGGCGTCATCCACCTGCACGTCGCGCACGGGCAGTCCGCCGAGCACGCCGTGGTCCGCCATCTGCCCGCCCGCCTCCGGATAGAAGGCCGTGCGGTCCAGCACCACCGACGGCGCGCCGTCCCACGCGCCGTGGCCCACGACGCGCGCGGAGAAGCGGAGGAGGAACGGGTCGTCGAAGTAGAGGCGCTCGGTGGACATGAGAAGGGGATAGCACGGCGCGCTGAAACTCGCGTCCGGCTCGCGTCACCTCCCGGGGCACGGGCGGCGGTCCCCCGTGTCGCCAGGCCCCCGAGCGGGAGGCCCGGCGTTCCATGCCCCTCCATCCATCGAAGAGGTCTCTCATGCATCCCTCACGCCCCGCCACCCTGGCGGCGGGCCTGCTGTGGCTCGTGTCCATTCCCTCCCTCGCCGCGGAGCCCACCGAAGACCCGAAGTGCCCCAAGCCCGTCGAGCGCGCGCTCATCGCGGCCACGCCGCGCGCGGAGGCGCCCGCGACGGGGCCCGCCGACGCCCGCGTGACGGTGGAGGTGTGGTCGGACTTCCAGTGCCCGTTCTGCGCGCGGGGCGCGGACCTCCTGGCGCGGCTGCGCGAGCGGTATGGCGACCAGCTGCGCGTCGTCTTCCGCCACCAGCCGCTGCCAGCGCACCGGGACGCGCGCCTGGCCGCCGCCGCGTCCATGGCCGCCCACGAGCAGGGCCGCTTCTGGGAGATGCACGACCGGCTCTTCCAGGAGGGGGCCGGGCTGGACCGCGCCGCGCTGGAGGCGCACGCGCGGGCGCTGGGGCTGGACCTGCCGCGCTTCCGTCGCGCGCTCGACACGGGCGCCTGGGACGCCTACGTGGAGGCGGACGTGGTGGAGGCCCAGCGGCGCGGCGTGGTGGGCACGCCCGCGTTCTTCGTCAACGGCCAGGGGGTCCTGGGCGCTCAGCCCCTGGAGACCTTCACCCGGCTCATCGACGCGGAGCTGAGGCGCTGAGCCGGCGCGCTCAGGCCGGGTCCCACTCGACGCGCAGGCGGCGCGGGCCCCGGTGCAGGAAGTTGGGCAGGTAGAGGATGGGGCTGTCCGGCGCCAGCCTCAGGCCGGGCAGCTTCTCCAGCACCAGCTCCATGGCGACCCGCACCTCCAGGCGGGCCAGGGGCGCGCCGATGCAGTAGTGGATGCCCATGCCGAACCCCAGGTGCTTGCCCAGGTCCGAGCGGCGCGGATGGCCCTGGTCCGGCGCGTGGAACACGGCCGCGTCCCGGTTGGCGGAGGCGAAGAGCACGAGCACGCGGGCGCCCTCGGGAATCTCCACGCCCCCGAGCGTCACCGCGCGCGCCGTGGTGCGCATCATCCCCTGCACGGGCGCGTCCAGGCGCAGCGTCTCCTCGATGGCGCGGGGAAGCTGACCCGGGTCGTCCCGCAGCGCCGCCAGCCGCCCCGGCTCGCGCAGGTGCCACACGAGCAGGTTGCCCAGCAGGTTCGCCGTCGTCTCGTGCCCGGCGAAGTGCAGCATGGACAGCAGGCTGATGAGCTCCACGTCGCTGAGCGGCGGGGTGTCCTCGTACCGGGCCTCGATGAGCGCGCTGATGAGGTCGTCCCTGGGCTCGCGCCGCCGGTCCGCGATGTGCCCGGCGAGGTACTTCTGGACGGAGACCAGTCCCCGCGCGCACTCCACCTGGCGCGGCACCGGCGCGTTGCCGGCGGACAGCGTCGACAGGTCCTCGGTCCACCGCTTCAACCGGGGCAGGTCCGAATCCGGCAGCCCGAGGATGGCGCCGATGACGCGGGCGGGCAGCGGGAAGCACAGCTGCTCCACCAGGTCCGCGTGGCCGTCGCCACTGAACGCGTCGATGAGCTGCCGGGCGAGGGCGCGCACGTGCGTCTCCATCGCCGACAGCCGGTGCGGGGCGAGCGCCTTGCCGACGATGGCGCGCATGCGCGTGTGGTTGGGCGGGTCGTCATCCACCAGCGCGGGGACCTGCGGGTAGCCCTCCGCCAGCGCGGCGACCACCTCCGGCGCGGGCGGCACGGGGTTGCGGAAGGCGTTGGCGGAGCGGAAGTCCTCCGGGTTGCTCACCGCCGCCTTCACGTCCTCGTAGCGCGACACGACCCAGAGCTGGAGCTCCGGGCTGTACTGGACCGGGGCCTGTTCGCGCAGTCGGGCATAGAGCGGGTAGGGGTCCTCCACGTACTGCGGCTCGAAGCGGCTGACGAAGGTGGGGGCGGAGGAGGACACGAGAGCTCCTGGGTCGGTCGCGCAAGGCTCACGCGGCGTCGGGCCGGGAGCGCGGAGGCAGCGGCGGCAGGACGCCGTCGGGTGAGTCGGGCAGCCGCAGGTCCAGCGGCGGGATGCGGGGCAGGTGGATGGTGAAGGTCGTGCCGCCCTGGGGCGAACTCTCCACGGCGATGCGGCCCTTGTGGGAGGTGACGATGCCGTGCACCACCGCCAGGCCCATGCCGGTGCCTTCTCCCGACCGCTTGGTGGTGAAGAACGGCTGGAAGAGCCGGGCGCGCACCTCCGGCGTCATGCCGACCCCGCAGTCGCGCACGCTCAGCACCGCTTCGTCCCCGTCCATGCGGGTGGACAGGAAGATGCGCCCGCCGTCCGGCATGGCGTGCACCGCGTTCATCAACAGGTTCACCACCACCTGCGCCATCTGCCCCGGGCGGCCCAGCATGCGGGGCAGCTCGCCCAGCGTCATCTCCACGTCGCAGCGGGGCTTGAGCTGGCCTCGGGTGATGCGCAGCGCGACGGCGATCTCCTCGTTGAGGTCGTACTCCTCCATCGCGCCCGGGTCCCCGCGCGCGAAGCGCCGCAGGTCCGCGACGATGGCGACGACGCGGCGGATGCCGTCCGCGGTGGCCGGCAGCACGTCGTCCACGTACTCGCGCAGCTCCGGCGGCAGCTCCTTGCACGCGCGCAGGTCGAGCAGCAGCGCGTTGACGTTGCTCTTCACGTAGCTCATCGGGTTGTTGATTTCGTGCGCCACGCCCGCCGCCAGCATGCCCAGGCTGGTCAGGCGCTCCTGCTCCCGCGCGCGCTGGTGGGCCAGGTCCAGCTGCGCGTGCGCCTGCGCGAGCTGCTCGTGCTGGCGCGCCAGCTCCTGCATGGCGTGGTGGGTGAGCACCACGCGGCCCTCGGAGATGAAGTACGTGAGCAGCGACAGCAGCACGAAGCAGGCGGGGACCTCCGGAGGGCACCCGTCCACCAGGGATGTCCCCGCCACCAGCGCGAGCATCAGCACCAGGCGCGCACGCGCGCCCGGGTCCACGAAGCGGTCCGCCCACAGCGCGTTGAGCGGCAGGTACAGCCACATGGGCAGCTCCCAGTCGCTCACCACGCCGTAGAAGACGGTGGCCGCCATGTTCAGCATGAAGCGCGTCGCCTCGATGACGCGCGAGTGGCGGGAGAAGAAGTCCCGCGCGAGCACCACGTTGATCACCGTCACCAGGACGAAGCCCACCGTCAGCACGACGATGGTCTTCCATCTCCCCCAGAGCGCGGAGACGAGCAACCCATGGATGAGGATGCACGCCAGGAGGGTGAAGCGCTTGAGCCGGCTGTTCACCCAGCCCGCGTCCTGCCTCGCGTCCATTCCCCCCATGGACGGGCCCGCGGTCATGCCTCGCCGACCCCGGACCGGACCTGGGCCGCCGCGGCCTCGGCGCGCACCGGCAGCTCCAGCCGCAGCCGCTGGGGGCCGCCCACCTCCGCCACGAACGACAACCGCCCGCCGAAGCGCTCCAGCAGCCCCCCCACCACCTTCATGCTGTCGTCCGCCAGCAGCCCCGCGAAGCGCTCGATGATGGACACGGCCTGTTCGGCGGGGAACGACGGGTCGGCCACCTGCACCTTCAACACGAGCGCCGCGTCCGTGGGGCTCACCTCCGCGCTGACGCCCTGGGGCGCGGCGCGGAACGGCGCGTATAACTGGGCCATCGTCTCGCGGTGGCGCAAGAGGCCCACCAGGTAGCTCACCAGCTCCGCGTCGTCCCACGGCTTGCTGATGAAGCGACAGATTTCTCCCTCGTTCACCGACGCCACCACCGACTTGAAGTCGGCGTAGCCGGAGATGATGAGGCGCAGCGCCAGGGGGTGGCTGCGCTTGACGCGCTGGAGCAGCTCACTGCCCGTCATTCCCGGCATCCGGAAGTCCGTCAGGACGATGTCCGGACTGAACACCTTGAGACGCTCGAGCGCCTCTTCTCCGTTGAACGCGAGCTGGACGTCGAATCCTTCACGCCGCAGCAGGCGCCGCAGCGCGTGCGCCACCTGCGGCTCGTCGTCCACCACCAGCACCTTGTATGCTTCCATGACGGCCTTGGCTCCTGTGGCGCGGCACTCTAGTCGTGGTCCCGGAGAAAGTGTCAGGACCTGAATAGCGGGTCATGCCTGCACCAGCGTCAGGGTAGGTGTGACCCGAAGAGACCGTGAACGAGGAACACACCGGACGCTCCATGCGAAACCTTCCGCTACCACCGCCACTCGAATCCGCTTCTCCAGGAAATCTCGGGTGGATGTCGGTGGTGCTCGCGGTCGTCATGCTGTCGTGCGTCGGAGAGCCGGTGGGCTCGGGCGTGGAGCGCGTGAAGCGCGCGGGGGTGTTGACGTGGGGCGCGGACGCGCAGGGGGGCGAGCCCTACGCCATGGAGGACCCGGACGCGCCGGGGGGCATGCGCGGCTTCGAGGTGGAGCTGGCGGACGCGCTGGCGCGCGAGCTGGGCGTGCGCGCGCGCTTCGTCCAGAACGACTGGTCCAACCTGATTCCGTCGCTGGAGCGCGGCTCGTTCGACGTCGCGCTCAACGGCATCGAGGTGACGCCCGCGCGCAGCGGGCGCGTGCTCTTCACGCGGCCCTACTACCTGTTCCACCTGCGGCTGATGGCGCGGGCGAAGGACGCCAGCGTCACGGGCATGGAGTCGCTGCGCGGGCGGCGGGTGGGCACGCTGGCCAACTCGCAGGCGTGGGACCTGCTCCAGGGCGCCGGGGTGCAGGCGGTGCCCTACGAGGGCGTGGAGGAGCCCTATATCGACCTGGAGCAGGGGCGGCTGGACGCGGTGCTGATGGACGACATCATCGCCCAGCGCTACGGCATGCCGCGCGCGGCCCTGCGCGTGGTGGGCGACGTGGGCGAAGGCTACTACGCCATCGCGCTGCGCCCGGGGGACGAGGCGCTGCGCGCGGAGCTGGACGCGGCGCTGGGGCGCGTCGCCCGCTCGGGGGAGCTGCGCGCCATCTTCCAGCGCTGGGGCATCGACAACGCGGCGGAGCAGCGGATGGTGGAGTGGACGGACGCGCAGACGCGCGAGCTCTTGTCCACCACGAGCGCGCCGCGCCTGGGCTGGGGGCAGTTGCTGCTGTTCCTCCAGGCGTCGGTGGTGACGCTGCTCGTGTCGGTGGGCGCCATGGCGCTCGCCGTCCCCCTGGGCATGGCGCTGTCGGTGTCGCGACTGTACGGCCCCGCGTGGCTGGGGCGGCTGGCGGAGGTGTACGTGGAGTTGTTCCGGGGCACGCCGGTGCTGCTCCAGCTCTACGTCCTCTACTACGGCCTGGCGGGCGTGCTGCGGCTCGACGCGCTCAGCGCCGCCATCCTCGGCCTGGGGCTGAACTACGCGGCCTACGAGGCGGAGGTGTACCGGGCCGGCGTGTTGTCGGTGCCGCGTGGACAGTTCGAGGCCGCGCTGGCGCTGGGAATGAACACGCGGCTGGCGCTGCGCCGGGTCGTCATGCCGCAGGCCTTCCGCGTGGCGCTCCCGGGAATGACCAATGACTTCATCGCATTGTTGAAGGACAGTTCCCTGGTTTCGGTGATTTCCGTCGTGGAACTCACCAAGCGGATGACGATTACGGCGGTGGACGTTCGGAGTTGGCTGTTGCCGGGGGCGGTGTGCGCGGCGCTCTACCTGGCGATGAGCTACCCTCTGTCCCGCTTGGCGCGGCGGTTGGAAGCGAGGCTGGAACGCGGATGATCGAAGTGAAGGACCTGTGCAAGCGCTACGACGGGCGCACGGTGCTGGACGGCATCGACGCGACGTTCGCCTCGGGGGAGGTGGTGGCGTTGGTGGGGCCGTCGGGCGGTGGCAAGAGCACGCTGCTGCGGTGCCTCAACGGCCTGGAGCCCTTCGACGGCGGCTCCATCCGGGTTGGCGACGACGTGCTGGCCCCGGGGCGGGTCCGCGCGCGCGGTGAGCGGGTGTGCGACCTGCGCCGCCGTGTGGGCTTCGTGTTCCAGCAGTGGCACCTGTTCGCGCACCGCACCGCGCTGGGCAACGTCATCGAGGCCCCCATCCACGTCCGGGGCCTGGGTGTCCGGGAGGCCACGGAGCTGGGGCGTGCGCTGCTCGACAAGGTGGGCCTGTCGCACCGCGAGGGCGCCTACCCGTCCGAGCTGTCCGGTGGCGAGCAGCAGCGCGTGGCCATCGCCCGGGCGCTGGCGATGGAGCCGGAGGCGCTGCTGCTGGACGAGCCCACCAGCGCGCTGGACCCGGAGCGCGTGGGCGCGCTCGTGTCGCTGCTGGGGCGCCTGCGGGACGACGGGCTGACGCTGGTGACGGTGACGCACGAGATGCGCTTCGCCCGGGAGCTGGCGTCGCGGGTGATGGTGCTGCACGGCGGGCGCATCCTGGAGGAGGGCGCGCCGGGGCAGGTGCTGGACCATCCCCTGCACGAGCGCACGCGCGCCTTCCTGGGCCTGGGGCCGGTGGCGCCGGCGGCGCGCGCCCCCACGCCGCTGGCGCTGGGCAGAACGAGCGGGGCTCCGGTGTTTCCCGCCGCATCCGCGGGGGAATGACATGCGTTCGGAGGTCCAGTTGACGCAGTGGGGGCAAGGCGGGGGGCCGAGGGTCCTCCTCCTGCCGGGGCTGGGGGCCCGGGGGGCGGGCTTCCGCGCGCTCGCCGAGCGGCTCTCCACCTTCGCCCGACCGGTCCTCGTCGAGTACCCGGAAGGGCGCCACGCGGCGCTGGGCGCGGCAGGGCTCGCGCGGCAGGTGTGGCGGGCGGCCGGAGAGATGGACGCGGTGGTGGCCAGCTCCTTCGGCGGGATGGTGGCGGCGCATCTGGCCTCCGCCGGCGCGGCGCGGGCCGTCGCGTTCCTGGGGGCGTTCACCCGGACGTCGCAGCTGGGGCCCCGGGGGTGGCTCATCGGGATGATGGGGCCCATCGCGGTGTGGGGACGGCCAGGGCGGGTCGCCGCGGGACTGGCGGCGTGGCGCCCCGTGTCCTCCGCGCTGGCGCCGGACGTGGTGCCCATGACGCCGCTGGAGCGGGAGAGCACCTGGCACCGGGCGCTGGCCATCCATGGCGAGCCGCCGCCGCCCTCGCTGCGAGCGCTGCCTGTCTCCTGTCTCTGCATCCAGGGCACCCGGGACGTGCTGGTGCCGCCCGTGACGATGAAGCGCCTGGCGGACGCGCTGCCGGCGGGCACCCCGCTGCACCTGCTGCGCGGCGCGGGCCACGTGCCCTACTTCTCGCATCCTCGGGAGTGCGCGGCGCTGCTGGAACCGTGGCTGCGCGCGCTGTCAACGAAAGAGCGCGTCTCGGCCGCATGACGCGCGGCGCCCTCGGTGCGGGTGACTCGCGGACGGGACGAAAGGGGGATGTACCTGACCGTTGCGTCCCGCTACCGTGCGCGGCGAATGCAGAACCGCTTCACGTGCTGGCTCGTCGTCCTCGCCGTCCTGTCCTCCGCGTCCGTCCAGGCCCAGGCCCCTGGAGCGTCGTCAGGTCCCGCGCCGACGAAGCCCGTGGCCTCGTCGCCCGCCGCACCGGCGAAGCCCGTGGTTTCACCGCCTGCTCCGGCGCCGTCCGCCACCGCCGCCGTCGCGCCCGCGCCGTCCGAGCGCCCGCGCTCCGTCCTGCTGCTGGGTGACAGCCTCATCGCCACGGGCTTCGGTGACTACCTGCTGGCTCGGTTGGAGGCGCATCCCGACATCCGCGCCTCGCGGCGGGCCCGCTCCTCGACGGGGCTGGCGCGTCCGGACTTCTTCGACTGGATGGCGGTGGGCGAGGAGGAGGTGAAGCGCCATCAGCCGGACGTGGTGGTGGTCATCCTCGGTGGCAACGACGGGCAGTCGCTGCTGGAGCGGGATGGGAGCAAGCCCGTCCACTGGGGCAAGCCGGAGTGGGGCGAGGCCTACCGGCGGCGCATCGACTCCTTCGCGAGCGTCATCTCCGCGCCGGGGCGGAAGATCGTCTGGCTGGAGCTGCCGGCGACGGGGCTCAAGCGCTTCGAGCAGAAGCTGGGCGTCATCCGCGAGCTCCAGCGCGAGGTCATCGGCGCCCGGGCGGACGCGCGCTACGTCGACACGCGGGCGTTCTTCACGGACGCACAGGGGCGCGCGCTGTCGCAGGCCCGCGTCGAGGGCTTCCGCAAGCCGATGAAGCTGCGCATGAGCGACGGCGTGCACTTCACCGTCGCCGGAGGGCGGTACTTCGCGAGCAAGGTGTATCCGGAAGTGCTGGGCGCGCTGGGGTTGGCACAGGGCTAGGGCGGGGGCCGCCCGCTGGCGGCGAACCGCTCAAGGCGAATGGTGCGAGGAGTCGGGGGCGCCCGACAGCGACGCGCCCCCCGGACGCAGCCGGCGCACGGCGCGCAGCAGGAGCTGCTCGTCGCGGGGGTTGGCCAGGAAGCCCCGCGCGCCCAGCTGTCGCGCGCGGTCGAACCCCTCGTCGTCCGACGCGCCGTGGACGATGAGCGCCCCCTCGATGCTCACCTCTCCGGCCAGCAGTCCCTCCATGGCCTGGATGGGGGCGAGCACGACGTCCTCGCGCCGCGTGTGCAGCACCTCCAGCGGCGTGGCGACGCGGGCCTGGTAGCCGTGGCGCGCGAGCTGCCGGGTGATGAGCACCGCCGTGACGGGCGGCCAGCCGTAGAGCAGCAGCGGCCCGCCGGGCGTGGCGGGCGCGGGCGTGGTGGGCTCCGTCGGCTCCTCGATGCCGTACAGCTCCGCGAGCGCTTGCGTCAGCGCGGTGTCCGACGCCACGTGGGCCTCCACCCGGGGCTTGCCGGTGATGGCGCGAACGGCGTCGACCGCCTCCAGCGACACCGGGGCGGGCAGGGCGATGTGCAGCACCTCGCGCTCGCCCTGCTCCAGTGGGACGTGCTCGAGGCGCAGCGGCACCGCGCGGTGCTGCCGGGCGATGCGCGCGGGGAGGAGCGCCGCCATGGCCGGGTCCAGCGGCTGGTGCTCCAGGTCCACGGGCTCCACGCCGAGCTGCGTCGCCAGGCCCCGGAGCACGTCCGCCTCCGAGCACACGCCCTCCCTCACCAGCGCCCGCCCCAGGGGCACGTGGGTCTCATGGTGGTGCACCAGTCCCAGCCGCAGCTGGGCCCGGTTGAGCACCCCCATCTCGAGGAGGATTTCTCCCAGCGGACGCCTGGCGCCAGATTCCATCGCGAAGCAATGAATCTTCACGCTCCGGCGCGTTCCGCCAGGGCCCGCCAGGGCGCCGCCCGCCCTGTCGCCCGCTGCTCAGCCGCGCGAGCCGAAGTGCTCGGCCCACGCCTCCGGCTTGAAGCCCACGAGCACCTTCTCGCCGTCGACCAGGACGGGGCGCTTGACGAGCTTGCCGTCCGCGGCCAGCCACTCGCGCAGCTCGGCGTCACTGGCCGCGTCGACCCTGGCCTTGCCGAGCGCGCGGTAGCTCAGGCCGCTGGTGTTGAGCCACTTGCGCACGGACACGCCGCTGCGCGTAATCCACCGCTCCAGCTCCGCCACCGTGGGGGGCTCGTCGACGATGGGCCGGACCCGGGCGGGGATGCCCTGGGTCTGGAGCCACTTCAGGGCGTTCTTGCAGGTGGAGCAGCCAGCGTACGCGAGGACGAGGACTTCGTTCGACATGGCGCGCTTGTATCAAGCCCGTCGCGGTTTGCGAGCGGAAGGGACCCCGTGCTAGCGCGCGGAGTCATGGACACCTCCACCTCCAGGCTCGTGCCGTGGTCCCTCGCGCTGGTGGCGCTCGTCGCCGCCTGTTCCTCCACGCCGGACCAGCCCGGCATCCTGCCCCAGGACGACGGCGGCATCCCGGACGCTGGAGGCGATGGCGGCCCCGTCGTGGTGGTGCCCCAGGATGGCGGCACCGTCGTCACCGGCACCCTCGCCGGCACGCTGACGGCGGCGGGCTCTCCCTACCGCGTCGTGGGAGACGCGGAGGGCATCGTGGTCGTCCCCAAGCGCCAGGTCCTCGTCGTGGAGCCCGGCGTCATCCTCGACTTCCAGGGGCGCCCGGAGGTGACGGAGGCGGACGTGGAGGCCCAGGCGCCCACCAGCGTGATGAACCACCAGAAGGGGCGCGTGGAGCTGCGCGTCTACGGCGGCATCCAGGTGCGGGGCACCGCGGACGCCCCCGTGGTGCTGACGTCCACCAACCCCTACGGCTGGTGGGGGCTGAACTTCTATGGCGAGGACTCCGTGGGCGACGGCGACCCGGTGTTCGAGCACATGATTTTCGAGAAGGTGCGCAAGAACGAGTACAACGGCACCCGCGAGTGGACGCGCGGCGCGCTGTGGGCCTACTACCCGGGGCCGGTGACCATCCGCCACTCGCTGTTCCGCGACAACGTGTCGGCGGCGAAGTGCGGCGCGCTGGACCTGATGTTCACCGTCGCCTCGCGCGTGGAGGACACCACCTTCGAGGACAACCGCACCACGGAGATCGACCGCTTCGCGCAGGCGGGCACGGGCTCCATGGCCGGAGGCGGCGCGATGTGCGTGACGCACGGACGCGACTCGGTGGTGAGCGGCAACACCTTCCGCAACAACGGCCTGGAGGCGTTCGGGGGCGCCGTCTCGGACGCGCTGACGTCCCGGCCCATCCTGGCCTGGCCCAACCCGCAGAACATCTACGACCTGGGGGGCGGCGGCGCGCTGCACTACTTCCAGCCCAGCAACGACCTCATCCAGGACAACCTCTTCGAGGGCAACTTCGTGACGCGGGGCCCGGCCTCCGCCATCTACCTGGAGGACGTGGGCACCCGGGGCGTCACGCTCCGGGGCAACCGCTTCGTCTCCAACCGCGCGGGCGCCGGAGGCGTGGTGGTGTGCAACCGGGGGAGCGGTGGCGTGGAGCTGGTGGTGGCCACCGACAACGTGTTCACCGGCAACACCACGGATGGGAAGGCGGCGGCGAACGTGTCCGGGGACTGCACGACGGCGGCGCAGTAGCGTCCGCGCGCCTCCCGTCACCGGGGCGTTACTGCGGAGGCTCCATCCCGGTGAGCGCCTTCACCACCCGCCGCGCGGCGCGCCCCAGCCGCACGCCCGCGCGGTGGTGCAGCTTGGGCAGGAACGCATGGGTGGAGCCGCTGGCGGGCTTGAGCAGCTTGAGCTCGCCCCGGCGCAGCTCGCGTGACGCCAGGTGCTCCGGCAACCACCCGTAGCCCAGCCCCTCCAGGATGGCGGCCTTCTTCGCCGCGAAGTCGTTGAGGTGCACGGTCGAGCGCAGCTCCAGCGACACCGTGCTCAATTGCAGCCGAGGGTCCGAACCACGCACCGTGAGCAGCAGGTGTTCGGCCAGCTCCTCCTCCTGGAGCGCGCCCCGGCGCCGCCGGGCCAGCGGATGGCCGCGGTGCGCCACCAGCAGCGCCTTCAATTCCGGCAGGGCATAGCTGCGCAGCCCCGGCAGCGACGGAGGAAGCACGGACACCATCAGGTCCGCCTCGTCCCGCACGAACGCCGCCTCCACCCCCGCCAGGAACTCCGACGAGACATGGAAGCGCGTCCCCGCGCCCTCCGTCCGCAGCGCCTTCACCACCCGCAACAGCGGCTCCGCCGGGAACACGCCGTCGAACACGATGCGCAGCGTGGGCTCCCACCCCGCCCGTATCTCCGCGCACGTCGCCTCCAGTTCGCGTTCCGCTGCCAACAGCTTTCGACAGTGCTCCAGCACGCGCTCACCCGCGGCGGTCAACCGGGTGCGGTATCCCCGCCGGTCGAGCAGCTCGAGCTCCGTCTGCTCCTCCAACGTGCGCAGCGCGTAGAGCACCGCCGTGTGGCCCTTGCCCAGGGCCTGGGCGGCGGCGGTGAAGGTGCCGTGTCGCGCGAGCGCGTCCAGCGCCCGGGCCTGCTCCAGCGTGACGTTCATGGGGACATTGTGCACGCTTTCGACAGTCCCCGCGGACCCACCCCCGCTTCGACGAACCGCGTTGGTTCTGACGCGGCGCGACTTACATGTGCAACGCGCACAGCCCTAGAGTGAACACTCCACTCGATGGAGGGGTTTATGTCGCGAAGGCTGTGTTGGGCCCTGGCAGGAGCGGTTGCATTGGGTTCCGCGGTAGCAGGCGCGCAGGAAGTCCAGACGTCGACGCCGAAGTTCAGTGACCCGACGGGTTTGGAGTTGACCATCGGGTTGGGGTTCCAAGGGGGAGCGGGCTACGTCTACAAGAACGGCGAGCGGTTGGACGGCTCGCACGGTGACGTGAAGCTGAGTGATGGCGCGGTCGGCGGCGTGCCGTTTTTGGTGGAGCTGGGCTACCGGCTCAGCCCCAAGTGGTTCGTGGGCGCGTACGGGCAGGTCTCGTACATCCTCACGTCGGAGAGCCCGCTGTCGTGCCCCGAGGGGTTCGACTGCAACGCGATGCAGTTCCGCTTCGGTCCGCAGGTGCAGTACCACTTCTCTCCCGAGGCCTCGTTCGACCCGTTCGTGGGCGTGGGCTTCGGCATGGCCATCCTCAACGTCAAGAACAGCGGCGTGCTGCCGGTCGACACGCCCGCGGGGGCGCTCAACTCGGACTTCGAGGTCGACAGCACGACGCGGGGCCCGGAGTTCATCAACGTGACGGTCGGCGGCAAGTGGCGCCTGGGAGAGTCGTTCTCGTTCGGCCCCTACCTCACGGCCGGCTATGCCACCTACACCGCGCGCGCCGGCACCACCACGGTCGCGATTCCCGCCCCGGTGAACGTGACCACCGAGTCGCCGCTGACGTACGCGGACGACGGCCCGAACCTGTCGCTCATGCTGGGCTTCCGTCTCACGCTGAACCCTTGAGTCCTCCGGGGGCCCTGGTGGCGTCCAGGGCTCCCGGTCGGTTTTTCCGCGCGGAGGCCGCAACCCGCCCCGCGTCGGTCCGTCCTCGTGTGTGGCCTTTGCGGGCCGCCGGGGGCGCCGGGTGGACGAAGCGCCCTCCAGCACCGTCGCCTTCCGCTCCGGCGCGCGCCGAGGCGAAGTACCTTTCGCCTGCGCCAGCCGGCGCGGGGAGCGTGTGATGGGAATCGAAGCGGGTGGGGAGACGACCCGGTACAAGCGCGAGGCCGCCCGGGCCGCGGTGGACCGCTTCTTCCTGCCGGGGATGCGGGTGGGCCTGGGCACGGGCAGCACGGCGGCCTTCGCGGTGCGCAGGCTGGCGGAGCTGCGTGGACAGGGCCGGCTGCTCGACGTCGTCGGCGTGCCCACGTCGCGCGCCACGGAGGCGCTCGCGCGGGAGCTGGGCGTGCCGCTCACCACGTTGGAGGAGTCACCGGAGCTGGAGGTGACCATCGACGGCGCGGACGAGGTGGCCCCGGACCTGTCCGTCATCAAGGGCGGAGGCGGGGCGCTGCTGCGCGAGAAGATCGTCGCGCAGGCCAGCCGGCGGCTCGTCATCGTCGCGGACGCCGCCAAGCTGTCGCCCCGGCTGGGCACGCACTGGCCCGTACCGGTGGAGGTGCTGCCCTTCGGCTGGCGCTCGCAGGCGCGATTCCTCGAGTCGCTCGGCGCGCGCGTCACCGTGCGGCTCGGCGCGGACGCGTCGCCCTTCCTCACCGACCAGGGCAACCTCGTGCTGGACTGCGCGTTCGGCCCCATCGACGACGCGCCCTCCCTCGCCCTGCGCCTGTCCTCGCGCGCGGGCGTCGTCTGCCACGGCCTGTTCCTCGGCATGGCCCACGACCTCGTCGTGTCCGGCCCGGAGGGCCTCGCGACGCGCGCCCGCCCGACGTGACGGCGCCTCCCTCCCGAGCTGGCAATCGCACCTCGCGCCAGTGCGCGCGTGTCGCGTGGGTCACGCGGTACACCTCGCCGTCGCGCGGAATCTGCGCGGACGCGCGTGGGCGTGTCGATGGAGACGTAGGCCGCTGTCGGGTGTGATTCTCACGGGGCTGGAGGAGCGTGGAGCCCAGCCCCCAGCAGCGGTTCCATCTCTACAGGGCCGCTGCAACCCGCGCGGTGGCGGGGCGCGGCAAAAAGGGCGGAGTGGAGGTCGCGACACGCGGTTAGAATGCCTTTCGCGCCAGCGCTTCAGAGGGGGCTTTTCCAGGGGTTGCTGGCATCGAGGGTGCCTTCCGTATGCGAATCATTCGTTCCGTCATCCCCGCGGCACTGTTGTTGGTGTCCGTGTCCTGCTCTGGAGACCTGAAGGGCGGGGAGCCTCCCGAGGTCTCCGAGGCCTCCGCGGCTCGCGTGCGCCGCCTCACCCGCGCGGAGTTCGACAACTCCGTCTACGTGGTGGCGAAGAACCCCAAGCCGGTGCCGATGGCGCAGCTGCTCGCGCCGGAGGACGCCATCCTCGGCTTCACCACGCACGACCGGCTCCAGGTGACGTCGCTGCTGGCGGACCAGCTCGACGGCATCGCCGAGCGCAACTGGGGGCCCATCGCGACCTCCAACCTGACCAGCGATTGGGAGTGCGCCGCGGGGAAGAAGGAGGAGGACTGCGCGCGTGACTTCATCCGGGGCCTCGTCGAGCGCGCCTACCGCCGCCCCGCGGCGCCGGAGGACGAGGCGGACCTGCTGCAGCTCTGGTCGTCGGTGCGCAAGGACTTCGACCCCAAGACGGCGGCCCAATACGTCATCCAGGCCGTCATGACCTCCGCCTCGTTCCTCTACCGCACGGAGCTGGGGGAGCCGGGGGCGAAGGGCAACCAGGTGGTGCGGCTGACGCAGCATGAGATCGCCAGCGCCCTCTCCTACGCGGTGACCGGAGGACCTCCGGACGCGGAGCTGCTCGCGGCCGCGTCCAAGGGCGAGCTCACGTCGCCCGACAACCGCGAGGCCCATGCGCGGCGCCTGCTGATGACGACGTCGTCGCAGACCTATCTCCAGCGCTTCGTCGTGGAGTGGCTGGGGCTCACGGGCCTGGCGAACATGAACAAGAACAACCAGGTGTTCCCCAACTTCGGAGAGCCCTGGAAGGACTCCAGCCGCGCGGAGACGACCGCCTTCATCGCGCACGTCATCAACAACCAGGAGGCGTCCATCAAGGAGCTGCTGTCCGCCGACTACACGTTCGCCGACGGGCGCATGTCCTTCTTCTACGGCACGGAGACGACGCCGGATGGCCGCATCGGCCGGGTGAAGCTGCCCGCCAGCCGCGTGGGCATCCTGACCCACGCGTCCCTGCTGGCGACGTACTCGCTGTTCGACTCCAGCTCGCCCATCCGCCGCGGCAAGTTCGTCCTCACGCGCCTGCTGTGCCGCGAGGTGCCGCCGCCGCCGCCCACCGTCCCCATCATCCCGCCCGCCGTCACCACGGACAGCACCACGCGCGCGCGCTTCGCCGCCCACACCAACAACCCCGCCTGCGCCAGCTGCCACCGCCAGCTGGACCCCATCGGCTTCGGCATGGAGGACTACGACGGCTTGGGCAAGCTGCGCGAGACGGAGAACGGCCTGCCCGTGGATGCCTCCGGCTCCCTGGAGCACGCGGACGGCGTGTTCAGCTTCACCGGCGGCGCCGCGCTCGCGCGCTTCCTGGCGGACAGCCCGGACGTGGCGGACTGCGTGCCGCTCCAGCTGTTCCGCTACGTGATGGGCCGGGACGAGGAGTCCGTCGACGCGCCCATGCTGGCGGACATGCGCTCGCGCTTCCGGGGCGATGCGCGCCTGAAGCTGGGTGACGCCCTCGTGGGCCTCGTCCGCTCCCCGTATTTCGTCCACCGGCGCACCCCTTCTCCCGAGTAGCCACCATGCTTCGCGAACTCTCTCGTCGCTCCCTGCTCAAGGCGCTGGCCGGTTCGACCGCCGCGCTCCCGTTGGCCAACCTGCTGGGCACCACGGACGCCTACGCCCAGGCCACCACGCCGCCCCTGCGCTTCATCGCGCTGTTCACCTCCCACGGCTGCCTGCCGGAGTACTGGAACCCCCAGGGCACGGAGTCGAGCTTCACGCTCGACTTCGAGAACTCCATGCTCAGCCCGCTCCAGGACCTGCGCTCCAAGCTGCTCATCCTGGATGGCCTGGACTACCAGGTCCTCTACGAGCGGGGCCTCACCGGCCACGAGGGCGGCCCCGTCACCTTCCTCACCGGCAGCAAGGTGAACACCGCCAGCGGTGACGACCTGCCGGAGAGCGCCTCGCTCGACCAGGTGCTGGCGCAGAGCATCGGCGGCGCCACGAAGTTCCGCTCCCTCCAGCTCAACGCCTGGGAGCAGTTCGGCGGCCAGCACGTCTACAACAGCATCAGCTTCACGGCCAACGGCAGCCGCGTCCCCTTCGAGCGCGACCCGGCGGGCGTCTTCTCGCGTCTGTTCGGTTCGGTCCCCACCACGCCCGGCTCGGACCCGGGCGAGGTGACCCGCAACAACTCGCGCAAGAAGAGCGTGCTGGACTACCTCATCAAGGACGCCACGCGCCTGCGCGACCGGCTGGCGGGCGCGGAGCGCCAGAAGCTGGAGACTCACCTGGAGTCGCTGCGCGACATCGAGCGCCGCCTGGACACGCTGGGGCTGGGCACGCCGCCGCGCGTCGCGGCCAAGGGCGCCGTCTCGGGGATGCAGGAGGAGGGCGAGGCCGGGTGCGCCGCCGGCACGCCGCCGCCCGCGTACGACGTGGGGCAGCTGGGCAACCTCAACAACATGCCCACGCTCACCAAGCTCCACATGGACCTCATCGCCCGCGCCTTCGCGTGTGACTTGACGCGCGTGGTGACGATGACGATTCCCGGCCCGTCCATGCCCTGGATTGGCATCACCGAGGACACGCACAACGACCTGGCGCACCGGCTGGACGTGACGGCCGAGCCGCTGCGCACGGAGATCCGCACGAAGATGGTGAAGGTCCACCGGTGGTACGCCGAGCAGGTGGCCTACCTGATGAACCAGCTGGCGGCCATCCCCGAGGGTAGCGGCACCGCGCTGGACAACACGCTCATCCTCTGGGGCAACGAGCTGGGCGACGCCTCCGGCCACATGAACGTGCGCGTGCCCACGGTGCTCGCGGGCGGCGCGGGCGGGAAGTTCCGCATGGGCCGCTTCCTGCGGCTGCGGCCGGGCACCGACCCGCTCGGCAACTGGGGAGGCCCCGGCACGCCGCTGCCGGGCGCCATCGCCCACAACAAGCTGCTGGTGTCCATCGCCCAGGCCTTCGGGGTGAACGTGAACACCTTCGGCCACCCGGACTTCAAGGGCCCGCTGCCGGGCCTGACCTGACGTCCTCCGGGCGCGGCGGGGCCTCGTCTCCGCCGCGCCAGCGGCGCAAGAGCTCGGACGCGTTGCCGCCGCGCTCCAGCCTCGCGTCCGTCACCGCCCGCGCGGCGTCCACCTGGATGACGAACGCGAGGGTGGGCTCGCCGCGCAGGTGGTAGCGCAGGTCGGCGATGCGCACCTCGCGCCCCGCGTCCGTGGGCGTCACCGTCACCACCGGGAAGCGCGCCCAGGCCAGCGCCTCGTGCACCGTGGGCACGTCGCGCAGGTCCTCGGGCAGGGCCTCCAGGGAGGCATGGAGCCGGCGGGCCTCCCGGGGCGCTCCGGCCAGCGTCACGTCTCCGGCGGCCAGCACCTCCCCCGGCAGCCGGGCCACGTAGCGCCACGTCCCGAAGGACAGCGGGGCGGGGAAGACACGCACGGCCTCGGCCTGGGGATGGGCCGCCTCCACCCGCCGCGTCAACAACGCCCAGGTCGCGACCCGGGCCCCCACGTACGCCGAAGAGCACGCCAGGCCGACGACGAGCGCCGCGCGCCACCGCGAGCGCCAGCGCCAGGCCGCCACCGCGCCCGCGACGAGCGGCAGCGTCACCCACGGGTCCACCACCACGGTCCAGTCCAGGCTGAGCCGCGCGTCGGAGAAGGGCAGCAGCACGCGCGTGCCCCAGCCCGTCCACAGGTCGGGCAGCAGGTGCGCCAGGAGCGTGCTGGCGAGGCTGGTGAGGAAGAGGGGGCCCCAGCGCGCGCCGCGGAACAGGGCCCTGGCGCACAGCGTGGCCGCGAGCGCGACGACCGGGGCGAAGACGAGCGCGTGGGACAGGCCGCGGTGCGCGTGCAGGGCCACCGTCACCGCGTCGCCGCGGGCCAGCAGGGTGTCCAGGTCCGGCAGCTCCGCGGCCAGCACGCCCGCCACCAGCGTGGCCCGGTCCGTGGGCGAGGCGCGCTCGGGGGCGCCAGGGGAGACATCCGGGCGGCGCAGCGCGCCGATGGCCAGCCCGAGCAGGCCGTGGGTGAGGTTGTCCATGCGCGACGACAGCCTCTAGCGCCTTCGCCTCGCGGGGACCAGCGGCGGAGCGTGGCCAGACGCCCGCCCCACCGCCAGTCAGACGACTTCAGCAGCAGGGCCCGAGGGCTACCCGCCGAGCGCGCCGTTGATGAGCGGCGCGACGATCTGCATGCCCGGGTCCTCGTTGTTGTACCAGTTCACCGGCTCGTAGATGCGCACGCGCTGGTTGCCGTTGATCCACCGCGACAGGAACACGTCCATGCCCACCATCTCGCTGTAGCACTTGTACGTCTGGCCCCACGGCAGCTCCAGGTACTCGTACCAGTAGCGCTTCTTCTCCATCTGCTGGCAGGCGTGCGCGCCGATGAAGGTGATGATGGTGCTGCAGTGGCTGGCGTTGATGGCGCGGTGGTGGGGGATGAAGTAGCTGAAGTTGTTGTACTGGTTCAGCTGGGCCACCAGCGCGTCCTGGTCCACCTTCCAGTAGCCGTGCACGGACTCCTCGTCGTTGGGCGTGTGGAAGCGCTCGTAGGAGAAGCGCGAATAGTTGTAGTCGCGCGTGTAGCCCGTGTACGCCAGCTGGTCGTTGGGGAACTCCTGCGCCACCATGCGGTTGATGGTGCCGAAGTCATTGCGGTCGAACGACGCCGGCAGCGCCGCGAAGGACGAGTCCAGGTTCCACGAGCTGCGGATCTTCTCGTGCAGGGCGCGGGACTTCGAGCTGGCGTTGGGCGCCGGGAAGATGGGGCCGGAGTCGTTGAGCAGGTAGCCGCGCGCCGGGTTCAGGATCTTGCGCGCGTAGTAGTAGCCCGCGGACGTCGCGGTGCCGCCCGCGCTGTAGCCCGTCATCAGGAACTTCTGGATGTTGGGGAACTGCGTCTTGGCGTAGTTGGCCACCGCCAGCGTGTTGTTGTAGCCGTTGTGGTGCCAGACGAGCGGCGGGTTGGCCCCCGTCGGGTCCTCGTACGTCTTCACGTTGTTGCCGATGTGCACGTCGCCCGTGCAGTACGGCACGTAGACGATGTTCCAGTCCTTCGTCACGAGGTCCGTCTTGCTGCGGCCCGGCAGGCCCGGGTCCGCGCCGTTGACGAGCGGCGACACGTACTTCGCGGTGAACTGGGTGATGTAGTCGTCGGAGATGCCGTTGGGGTTGGCGGCACCCAGGAGGCCCGCACGGCCGCTACACGTGTCGTAGTCCCAGCACGCCCCGCCGCCCTCGAGCAGCATCATCACGTTGGGCGAGTTCGTCTTGTGGACGAAGAACTTGAACTGGGAGCCATTGCCACACTTCGTCCCAGGCAGCTCCACCTTCTGCCAGTTGTAGTTGTTACCGCCGTCCACCAGCACGCTGACGATGGTCGAGACGATGACCTCCGCGCGAGAGACGCTGGGCACCAGCGCCACCGCCGCGAGGCAGGCCAAGAGTACGCGCTTCATGCTGACTCCTCCGGGTTTGGGGGGAAAACGGTTCTATAGCCCACGTTGACACGCGAGTCAGGAGGGGAAAGTGTTGTTTCATGTTTTGGTCAGCCGCGCGTCTTTGTGATGCATTGCGGCATGACAGGCGTTGGTTGCCATGCGCGTCAGGCGCGCGGTATGCGGACGGGATGCCCGACAATGCTGGCGTTACGCGCCTGGGATGGTTGGTGGGTCTGGCGATGCTCGTGCTCGTCGCCGCGCTCGCGTATGTCCTCGTCGTGCCGGGGCCCGAATCCGAGACAACGGCGGAGGTGACGCCGCCCGCGTCGACCGCGTCCGCCGCCGCGCCCCGGCCCGCCACGCCGCCGCCCGCGGCCCCCACGGCGCCCGCGCCCGTGACGGGGAGCGTCATGAAGGACTATCTCCAGCCGCCCACGGTCGACGCGGAGGGCGAGGGCGCCAGGCCCTATCCCATCGACCTGGCGGCGCTGCGCGCGAAGATGCCAGACAATCTCTATTGGTCGCTGGCGGCGCCCACCACGGACGAGGCGGTGCTCAAGCAGCGCGAGGACGAGTCGCGGCGCTGGAATGACGCATTCGGTCGCGTCCAATCCGGCGAGGCCACCGAGGCCGAGATTCGCGACTACTACGCGCGTCGACGCAAGGTGTCGGAAGACATGCTGCAGTTCGCCACGACGGTGCTCGCGGATTACGGCGACCAGCTGCCGGACCGGGACCGGGGCCTGTATGAATTGAGCATCAACATGCACCGCACGCGGCTGTCCGAATATCCGCGCGAGGAGGAGGACGCGCAGGCGCGCCGGCGCGAGCAGGAGTCGCGGCGCGCGCAGTGGCGCCAGGGCCAGCAGGCGCCGTAGCCCCTCCGCGCGCCTCCAACCCTGGCGGTCCCGTCCGCCCGGGCCTCGCGGGGATGCCCCGGGGAGGGGGGTGCCGGGAGGGGGCTTCACCGTCCGCCCGTCAGGGCCCGTACGGGGCGTGCCCACGTGGAAGGTCGTCCCGCGGGCGCCGGGAGGCTCCGCGAGTGTTCGATGCTGGGCAGATGTGCGGGCAGTGGCGGTGGGGCGCGGGTCGGTAGATGCTAAGCCGGGATGGGGGCCTGGGTGGGTCCCCGCACCCGACCCGTGGACTACTTCTCTTGACCGGACAGGGGCTTGCCAGCGACGACGCGCGCGTTCCGGACGACGCGGCGGGACTCGATACCGTCCTGTGGGAGCAGTTTCCGGAGAGTGTCGCCTTCTGCGCGACGGATGGGGTGTGCCTGTACGTGAACCCCGCGTTGGAGCGGACCTATGGGCGGCAGCGGGGCGAGCTGCTCGGTCAGCGGCTGTGGGACATCTACCCGGAGGCGCTCCGGCCGCAGCTCCAGGAGCGCTTCATGCGGGTGGCCGCGACGGGGGAACCCGCCGAGTTCGAGTGGCACCTCGCGCCCCGGGAGCGCTGGTTCGTCAAGCGCCTGTTCCGCAGTCACGGTCGCGTCTACGTCATCTCCCGGGAAATCACCTCGGAGAAGAAGCAGGAGGCCATCCTCCGGGGCCTCTATGACGAGACGCGGCGGGCCCAGCGTCACGCGGCCTTCCTGGCGCAGGCCAGCGAGGTGCTGGCCTCGTCGCTGGAGCACGACGAAATCCTCCAGCGGCTCACGAACCTGGCCGTCCCACCGCTGGCGGATGGCTGCTGCGTGGACGTGCCCATGCCGGACGGGAGCGTGCGCCGCGTGGCGGCGGCCCATGTGCGGCCGGAGCTGGTGACGCGCTCGCGCGAGCACCACGAGCGCTTCCCCCTCCGCCTCGATGACGCGACGGGCATCGGCAAGGTGTTGCGCACGGGCGTGACGGAGTTCGTGCCGGAGCTGCGGCCGGAGGCCGTGTTCGGGGACGGGGACGGAGAGGCCGCGCGGTGGGTGCGGGAGCTGGGCGTCACGGCGTTCATCACCGTGCCCCTGATGAGCCGCGGCCGGGTGCTGGGCGCGCTGACGCTCGTCAACTCCGAGGGCGGCAGGCGCTATACGCAGGCGGACGTGCGGCTGGCGGAGGACCTGGCGCGGCGCGCGGCGTCGTCGCTGGACAACGGGCGGCTGTACACGGAGGCGCAGGAGGCGGTCCGCGCCCGCGACTCCTTCCTCTCCGTCGCGTCGCACGAACTCAACACGCCGCTCACCTCGCTCACCCTCAACGTCCAGGCGCTGCGCAGGCAGCTGGAGCCGGGGCACGACCCGGTGGTGCCGGGCGCGGACTCCACCATCACCAAGGTGGTCGCGGTGCAGCGGCAGCTGGCGCGCATGTCCAGCCTGGTGCGCGAGCTGCTGGACGTCTCCCGCATCACCGCGGGGCGGCTGCGGCTGGAGCGCGAGGACATGGACCTGGCCGCGTTGACGCGGGAGCTGGTGCCGCGCTTCGCGGAGGAGCTGGCGCGGGCCGGCTGCGCGCTGCGGCTGGAGGCGGCCGACCCGGCCACGGGGCATTGGGACAGGCTGCGCATGGAGCAGGTGCTCCAGAACCTCCTGTCCAATGCCATCAAGTACGGGCGGGGTCGCCCCATCGACGTGCGCGTCTCCTCGGACGAGACGCGCGTCTGGCTGTCGGTGACGGACGAGGGCGTGGGCATCGCGCCGGAGGCGCAGCACCGCCTCTTCCAGCGCTTCGAGCGGCTGGCCAGCGAGCGCCACTATGGCGGGCTGGGCCTGGGGCTGTGGATCGTCAAGCAGATCGTCGACGCCATGGACGGGCGCATCCTCGTGCGCAGCGCCCCGGGCAGGGGCTCCACCTTCACCGTGGAGCTTCCGCGCCCGGCGCGGGAATGAGGCGCGAGCGCACGCCGGAGGACACCACCCAGAGCTGGTGCGAGGTGCGGGTGATGGCCACGTGCAGGCGCCGCCGCGACTCGTCGTCCACCGGCCAGGCCCGGGCGGTGACGTCCGGCAGGATGACGTAGTCGAACTCCAGGCCCTTCACGCTGCCGACGTCCGTCACGTCCACGCCCGGCTCGAAGGAGAACTCGCCGTCCCGGACGCGACGCGCCCAGCCCTGGTCCTCGACGACGCGGTAGACGGCGTCCGCGGACTCGGGGCTGCTGGCGATGACGCCCACGGACGCGTGCGGCTCCCGCGACACGAGGTCGCGCAGCGCCTCGCCGATGAACAGCTGCGCCTGGGCCTCGTCCGGGAAGTGGTGGAAGCCCACGGGCGCGCCGGGACGCGCCGGGCGCGAGCTGGCCTCCGGGGCCTGCGTGCCCAGCACCCGCCGCGCCAGCTCCACCACGGGGGCGGGGCAGCGGTAGGAGACCTGGAGCCGGCAGGTGGAGGCGTCGCGGATGCCCAGCTCGTCGAGCGCCGCGGGCCAGCCCGCGAAGCCCGCCTCCGTCTGCTGCATCTCGTCGCCCGCCAGCGTGCAGCTCCTGCCCTTGCCCAGAAGCTTGCGCGCCACGAACAGCTCGAAGAGGGAGAAGTCCTCCGCCTCGTCCAGCACCAGGTGGGCCAGCCGCTCCAGGCCGAGCGGCCCCTGCTGCGCCTTGAGGAACATCAGGGCGGGCAGGTCCTCCAGGTCCACCGTGCCGGCGAGCGCATAGGGCGTGTCCTCCTCGATGCCGCGCCCGTCGACGGTGACGAGCCGCTCCGGGTCGGTGATGTCCTTGAGCTCCTTGTCCAGGGGCGTGGAGCGCTGCAGCCGCGTGTGCTCCAGCGTCTCGTCGATGGCGGTGCGCGGCAGCTCGCCCTTCGCCTCGCGCACCACCTCCTCCAGGAACCGCCGGTCGAGGTACGCGTCCGCCAGCCGCCGGTGCAGCCGCTCCAGCGTGGTGCCCGCCTCCGTCTTCGGCGCGCCGATGCGGCCCAGCAGCAGCCGGCGCAGCGCGGGGTGGCGCTTGAGCCGGGCGACGAGGGGCGGCGTCTCCGGGCTCAGCTTGATGCCCGGCAGGTCGAACGCCGAGCGCGCCGTGGACAGCAGCCAGTGGTCCAGCGTCTCCACCGCGACGCGCCCCAGCCCCAGCGGCGCCAGCAGGCGCCGGGACAGCCGCGCCAGGCCCTCCTCGGGGACGATGAGCTTCATGCGCCCCTGCGGGTATCGCTCCGAATCGTCGAAGGCGATCTTCGCCAGCCGGTGCAGCGCCACCGTCGTCTTGCCGCTGCCCGCGCTGCCCAGCACCAGCAGCGGGCGGTCCGCGTCCACGCTGACGGCGTCGTACTGTTCGGCGTCGAGCAGGGCGGTGACGCCGAACGCGTCCTCGTTGCGCCGCGCCCCCTTGCCCGTGCCCAGGAACTCCGGCCGCGCCGCCGTGCCCGCGCCGCCCGCCTGGAACGCGGTGACGTCCCGGCCCACGCTCCGCCACGTCCCGTCCGGCCCCCGTTCGAGCACCGTCGCCCCGGAGATGATGCGCGTCAGCTCGCCCCGCTCGATGACCACCAGCCGGCGCGTGACGACGGTGCCCTCGGCCAGCCGCTCCCCGAACTGCTCCTCGTACGAGTCACCCTCCTCGTAGCAGTAGAAGACGCGGGCCACCGGGGCGAAGCGCCAGTCGATGATGCGCACGCCCTCGCCCACGTCCGCGAAGGTGGTGCGGCCGAGCAGGTAGTCGCGCGGCCCCGTCGCGCCGTCCAGCTTGAGGTGCGCGAAGTAGGGCGCCTGGGCGTCGGGCAGCTTGAGCGCCTCCTGGCGCTCCAGCAGCGTGCGCAGGTAGTGCATCTGGGTGAACAGGTGCGGCAGGTCCGCCTCCGCGGCGGTGGCGGCGTCGTCGCGCAGCACCTGGAGCTGGGCGACGAGGCCCTGGGTGTCCTGGCCCTTGCCCGCCTTGCGCCGGGCGGTCTCCAGGGTGGCCTGCACGCGGGCGAGCAGCGCTTCCTCCTCGGCGACGAGGGCCTGGAGCTCCTCGGGGAGGTTGCCGTACGGGTGAGTCATGCGCGCCAAGGTGAACCCTGGCGCCGTGCAGGTCAACCCATTGGTTTTCCTGGAGGAAGTGCTACTTTGAAGGGCGTCGGGAGGAGCACGGATGCGGCGCTTGGGTTCATGGCTGACGCCCTGGGTGCTGGCCCTGCTGACGTGCGCGGCGGACACCCCGCGCGCGGTCCTCTTCGAGAAGCAGTCCGACTACGCGCGCGTCTTCGTGAAGGAGGATGACGCGGGCCTGCGCTATCTCCAGTTCGACGACTCGGGCGCGCTGCAGAGCGTGGTGAAGCCGGGGCAGCCGCGCCGGCTGGAGCTGGCGTACACGCGCGTGGCCATGGTGGGGCTGGCGTTCGTGCCCCATCCCCGACGCATCCTCGTGGTGGGGCTGGGGGGCGGCGCGATGCCCATGTTCCTGCGCGCCGTGCTGCCGCGCGCCCACATCGACGTGGTGGACATCGACCCCGTGGTGGTGGACGTGGCGCGGCGCTACTTCGGCTTCCACGAGGACGCGCGCATGGCGGCGCATGTCGCGGATGGCCGGGCCTTCATCGAGGCCGCGCGCCCGGCCTACGACCTGGTCTTCCTCGACGCCTACGGACCGGACAGCATCCCCGAGCACCTGGCGACGGTGGAGTTCTTCACCTCGGTGCGCGCGAGGTTGACGGCTCGGGGCGCGGTGGTGGGCAACGTGTGGGCGGACCCGCCCAACCCCCGTTATGGCGCCATGGCGCGCACGTGGCAGGCGTCCTTCCGCCAACTCTATACATTCGAGGTGGAGGGGAGCGGCAACCGCATCCTGGTGGGCGTGGCCTATCCGGAGCGGTGGACGCGCAAGGCGCTGGAGGCGCGCGCGCAGGCCCGGGAAGGGGCGGGCGGCGTGCCCTTCGACCTGAGCGGAATGGTGGAGCGCGGCTACGAGGAAGCCACGACGCTCGAGCTTCCCCCCGGGGCCGTCCTCCGGGACGCGCGCCCACCCGCCCCGTCACGTTGATGCTGGCGGGCATGGCCTGACAGGTTGCGTGGCATCGGGTGGAGAGGCATAGACTCCACGTCCGCTCGCGGCGTGTCCGTGGTCCTGGCGGGTCCCGCCCGGGGGTCGGAGGATGCGATGACCGTGTCTCACGCTGGACCGGTTGGGGTGTCTCGTCGGGGGTTGCTCAAACGCGGACTCGTGGGCGGCGCGTTGCTCGCCCTGGGCGGCAGCGGCGTGCTCGTCCTGCGCGAGGGCCTGGTGCTCCCGCTTCCCGAGGAGGGCCTGCGCGTGCTGGGGCCTCGCGAGTACGCCACGCTCCAGGCGGTGGCGCGGCGTGCCTTCCCGCCTCGGGCCGGGTGGCCGGACGCGGACACGGCGCGCGTGGCCTTCACGGCCGACAAGCTGCTCGCGCGCTCGGCGCCCTCGGCCGCGAAGGAGGTGCGCGAGCTGCTGGGGCTGTTCGACAACGCGCTCGCGGGCCTGCTCTTCACCGGGCACGTCACGCCCTTCTCGCGCCTGGCTCCCGAGGCGCAGGACGCGGTGCTGGAGGACTGGCGCACCTCGCGGCTGGCGCTGCGGCGCTCGGGCTATCACGCGCTGCGCACCCTCGTCTATTCCGCGTACTACGCGCACCCCGCCGCGGTCGCGGCCACGGGCTTCGTCGCGCCCCAGGGCTTCCACGACCCGAACGCCCCCGTCTGGCGCGAGGCGAAGGATTCGGCGCGAACGAGCGGGACGGAGGTCACGCCATGAGCGGTCGCATCCACACCGGGGACGAGCTGACCGAGGACCGCGTCCTCACCTGTGACGTCTGCATCGTGGGCAGCGGCGCGGGCGGCGGCGTGCTGGGGCTGGAGCTGGCGCGCCGGGGCTTGGACGTGGTGATGCTGGAGGAGGGCGGCTACCACACCCGCCGCGACTTCGACGGCGACGAGCTGCGCGCCTACACGGAGCTGTACCAGGAGCAGGGCAACCGGGCCACGGCGGACCTGTCCGTGGGCATCTTCCAGGGGCGCACGGTGGGCGGGGGCACCACCATCAACTGGTGCGCCAGCTTCCGCACGCCGCCCGAAATCCTGGCGCGCTGGCGGGACGTGCATGGCGTGAAGGGCCTGGACACCCAGGCGCTCACGCCCCACTGGGACTGGCTGGAGGAGCGGCTGAACATCCGCGACTGGCCCATCGAGCGCGCCAACCGCAACAACCAGATTCTGTGGGAGGGGCTGGGGAAGCTCGGGTACTCGCGGGGCACGGTGAAGCGCAACGTGAAGAACTGCGCGGCGCTGGGCGCGTGTGGCCTGGGCTGCCCCACGGACGCCAAGCAGTCCACGCTGGTGACGCTCATCCCGGAGGCGGTGACGCTCGGCATGCGCTTGTATTCGAACGTCAGCGCGCGTCGACTGGAGATGGCGGGCCCGCGCGTGGCGGCCGTCCACGCGGACGTGCTGGACCCGGGGACGGACCGGCCCACCGGCAAGCGCTTGACGGTGAAGGCGAAGGTGACGGCCGTCTGCGGGGGCGCCATCAACTCCGCCGCGCTGCTGTTGCGCAGCGGGCTCACCGGACGGGGCCAGGTGGGCAAGCGGCTCTACCTGCACCCGGTGGTCGTGACGAACGCGCGCTTCCCCGAGCGCGTGGAGGCGTACACCGGCGCGCCCCTCACCGTGTACTCGCGACAGTTCATCGACCGGGGCCCCGGCAAGCTGGGCTGGCTCATCGAGGTGCCGCCCATCCTCCCGCTGCTCGGCGCGGTGACCTTGTCTGGCTTTGGACCCGCCCACCAGGACCTGATGGCCGGGCTCCCCCACGCCAACGCCGTATTGTCCATCTGCCTGGATGGCGTGCACGGCGACGAGGGCGGGACGGTGGCCCTGCGCGGCGACGACCCCTCGCGGCTCGAGGTGAACTACCCCCTCGAACCCTTTCACTGGGAGGGCTTCCGGGAGGCACTCAAGGTCGCGGCGCGCATCCAGCTCGCCGCGGGCGCGGAGCTGGTTCTCAGCCCCCACTCGGACCCGGTGCTCATCCGCGAGGAGTCCGACGTCGCGAAGCTGGACGACGCGCCCTATGCCCCGCTCGAGTGCCGCGTCCTCAGCGCCCACCAGATGGGAGGCTGCGCCATGGGCGGCAGCCCCGACTCCAGCGTGGTGGACAGCACGCTGCGCTACTGGGACGCGGACAACCTCTTCGTGGTCGACGGCTCCGTGTTCCCCACCGCCCTGGGCGTCAATCCCATGGAGACCATCATGGGCGTCGCGCGCTGGGGCAGCCAGCACGTCGCCGCGGCCGTCAAGGCATGAAACACTCATGCCCGTGTGCGGGCCGCGTCATTCACTCGTCACGGCCCCGGGAGTGCTTGGCCTCGCGCGAGGCGCCGTGTTAACCCCTCGCGCGACGCCTTGACCTGTCGGGTCGAGCCACCCGGAGGGGATGTCAGTCTTTGGTGGGACAGGTCGTTGGTCTCGAAAAACAATCGTGGTCGGGCCGGCCGTGAGCCAACCCTCGCGCTGGCCCCCGTTTCCCCGGAGCCGCATGAAATCCAAGAGCCTGCTTCGTCCCTCCTCCCGCCCGTTCCAATGGGTTCGTGGGGGCGTGGTCCTCGTCGCGTCCCTGCTGTGTGCCTGCGCGTCGTTGCCGCCGCGCGGCCAGGTGGTGATGCGCGACGTGTCCTTCCCGCTGCGGGACTTCCGCATGCCTTCGGGCCTCCGCGTGGTGGTGGAGCAGGACCGGCGCGCGCCGGTGGTGGCGGTGGTCACGGTGGTGGGCGCCGGCGGCTCCAGCGACCCGGCGGGCAAGGAGGGCCTGGCGCACGTGGTGGAGCACCTCGCCTTCCGCTCGCGTCCGGCCGCGGGGGGCATGCCGGCGGAGACGCGGCAGGAGGAGCTGGGGGCGGGCCACGCCAACGCGTTCACCAGCCTGGACTACACGCTGTACCAGACGCTGGCGCCGAAGGAGTCGCTGCCGGACCTCCTGAAGCTGGAGGGACAGCGGCTGTCGTCGCCCCTGGGGGGCATCACCCCGGAGGTCTTCGCGGTGGAGCGCGAGGTGGTGCGCAACGAGCTGCGCCAGCGCAACGAGACCGGCTTCGTGGGTCAGGTCTTCAGCTGGATGCACGCGACGGCGTATCCCCCGGAGCACCCTTACTCGCGGCCCGTCATCGGCACGCATGAGTCGCTGACGGCGCTGTCGCTCCAGGACGCGCAGCGCTTCGCGCGCACCCACTACCGGCCGGAGAACATGACGCTCGTCATCGCGGGCGACGTGGACCTGGCCGCGGTGGAGGCGGTGCTGACGCAGAACCTGCCCGCCAGCTGGGTGGGCACGGGCGCGCCGCTCGCGGTGGGCACGCGCCTGCCCCAGGTCCCGGAGCCGCCCGTCCGCCCCGCGGCCGCCACCATCCCGGAGTTCCAGGCCGCCGTCGTCGCGCCCGAGCTCTACATCTCCTGGGTGCTGCCGCGCGGCTTCGACGAGGCCAGCGCCATCCACGACTTCGTGCGGGTGAACCTCGACAAGTCGGTGTGGGGCTCGCAGCGCAACGACGGGGACATCGCCGGCTTCTCCACCCACCTCATCTCCGGCACGCGGGCCTCGCTGCTGGTGGTCCGGGTGGCGCTCGCCACGGGCGGCAACCCCCGCCGGTCCGCGGACAAGGTGCTGGACCAGGTCATGGAGACGTGGACGCAGGAGATCCACGCGGGCGAGGTGCTCGGGCGCGAGTACGACTTCCAGTCCATGCGCCGCAACGTCGTCACCGGCATGGTGCTGGAGTCGGAGGACCTGCTGTCGCGCACCATCCGCCGCGCGGAGCTGACGCACTTCATGCTCGACGTGCGGGGCTATACCCGCTCGCAGATGGCGCTGATGTCCATCGACGGCGGCAAGATGACGGACTTCGCCTACAAGTGGCTCCAGCGCGACCGGGCTCGCATCATCATGGTCCGGCCCGGCGAGCAGGCGGGGGCCGTGGCCGCGGCGCCCGTGCCGCTGGCGGAGGACCCGTCCACCGTGGCGTCCGCGCGGCGCGTGACGCCCTCCATGCTGACGGCCCTGTCGACGCCCGTCCACGTGCTGAAGCTGGACAACGGCATGGAGGTGCTGCTCGCGCCCAGGCCCGGCCTGCCGGTGGTGCGCGTGGGCGCCATGCTGGGCGGCGGCTCGACCCATGGTGAGAAGGAGGGCGTGGCGGGCCTGGTGGAGTACGGCGCCTTCCGCGAGTCCTGGTTCGAGGGACACCCGAGCCACTGGGGTCTGCACACCGGCTCCGCGATGTACCGGGACCACCAGCGCTACGAGGTCTCCGGCACCGCGGGCAACGTCGGCAACATGCTGGCGATGCTCACCGAGTGGCTGTCCTCCACCCGCACCTCCGACGACGTGGTCCGCTACCTGCGCGAGCAGGTGCTGCCGCGTCGCAAGGCGCTGGACCAGAACCCGGAGGTCCAGGCGGAGCACGCGATGCACCAGGCGCTGTACGGCTCGCATCCCTACGGCCGCGACACGACGGGCGCGCAGCTGGAGCAGGTCTCCCTGTCGGAGGCCCAGGCGTGGATCGACGACGTGTACCGTCCGGGCAACACCGTGGTCGTCATCGCCGGCGAGTTCGACGTGAAGACGGTGGAGCCGCTGGTGCGGGAATACCTCGGTGGCTGGAAGCGCGGGCCCGCGACGGCGGTGAGCACGCCGTCCGCGCCGGAGCTGCCCGCGACGTCCTCCACGCCGCGCACGTTCGTCCTGGCGCGCCCCGGCGCCTCGCAGGGGCACCTGGAGATGGCCTGCCGGCTGCCCACGGCCACGCCCGCGGCGGAGGCCCGCTACGCGCTGATGGCGGAGCTGGTGTCGCGTCGGGCCACGCACAAGATGCGCTCGCAGACCGGTGCCTCCTACGGCTTCGGCGCCGGCACGTGGGTGGCGCGCGGCGGCGCGGCGCACCTGATGGTGGATGGGCTGGTGGACGCGCAGCACATGGCCGAGGGCGCGAAGTACATCCAGGACATGCTGGCGTCATTCGCCACGGGCCTCGGCGAGGAGGAGCTGGCCCAGGCCCGCTCGCGCCTGCTGGCTGGCCAGGCCGTCTCGTACATCTCCTCGGCCGCGTGGGTGGACGCGCTGCTGACGGCGCGTCGGCGGGGCTTCTCCCCCGAGGACCTCGCCAACCGCCCCGCGTTCCTCCAGGCGGTGAGCGTGGCGGCGCTGCGCAAGGAGTTCGACGATTGCCGCAAGCGGCTCGTCGTCGGCGTCGTCGCGGACGAGGGCAGGGCGCGCGCCGCGCTCCAGGCGCTGTCGGCGCCGTAGGCCACACCCGCGGAGGGTGAGCGTCTCCCCGGCCGGCTGCCCGCCAACCGGACGGGGGACGCGGAGTCCGGGCCCTCGCCGGTCGGCGCTGACTACCTTCTCCTGACGAGGACTCCGCTCGTCGGGAGGGCAGGCCACATGCGTTGGCAGGGTGGGCGTCGCAGCTCGAATGTCGAGGACCGCAGGGGGCAGGGGATTGGCCGGCCGCTCGTGGTGGGAGGCAGCGCCGCGTCGCTGGTGGTGGCGCTGCTCGTGCTCCTGCTGGGCGGGGACCCCTCCGTCGTGACGTCCCGCTCCGGCCCGGTGGGGCCGCGCGACGTCGGCATGGGTGGCTCCGGGCAGACGGCGGACCCCCGTCAGGACGAGCTCCGGGACTTCGTGTCCGTCATCCTCGCGGACACGGAGGACACCTGGCCCGCGCTGCTCGGGCCCGAGGGCGTGCGGTACGTGGACCCCCGGCTGGTGCTCTTCACGGGCGCCGTGCAGTCCGCCTGCGGCACGCAGCAGAGCGCGGTGGGGCCCTTCTATTGCCCGCCGGACCAGCGCGTGTACCTGGACCTGGATTTCTTCGACGAGCTGGAGCGTCGCTTCGGCGCGCCGGGAGACTTCGCGCGGGCCTATGTCGTGGCGCACGAGGTGGGGCACCACGTGCAGAACCTGCTGGGCATCTCCGACCAGGTCATGGCCGCCAGGCGCCGGGGCTCGGAGGCGGAGGCCAACGCGTTGTCCGTGCTCCAGGAGCTCCAGGCGGATTGTTTCGCGGGCATCTGGGCCCACCACGCCCAGCAGGAGCGCCGGCTGCTGGAGCCGGGCGACGTGGAGGAGGGGCTCGCGGCGGCCTCCGCCATCGGCGACGACACCCTCCAGCGGCGCGCCCAGGGCTACGTCGTCCCCGAGTCCTTCACCCACGGCTCGTCGGCCCAGCGCGTCGAGTGGTTCCGCAGGGGGCTGGAGCAGGGCACGTTGGAGGCCTGCGACACCTTCGGCGCGGCTTCCCGACCGCGGCGTTGACCACGGGACAGGAGCGGCTGGGCGCCCGTCCTTCCTTCCGCGCACACGGAGCGGTTGCGCGGGCCTCATGTCGGAGGAGGCTCCACCTTCTGGTCAGCGGCCGCCCTTCTTCATCTTCCACCAGAGCATCCCCAGGAAGGTGTCGGGGGGAGGCTCGGGCGGGGTCATCGACTCGTCGTCGGCTCCGGTCCTCCGCGCGGTGGGTGGGGAGGCCGGCCCGCGCGGAGTGGGGGAGGGGAGTGGCTCCGAGCCGTGGAGCCCACGCGCCGCGCGGTCGAGCGCGTCCGCGAAGGAGCGCCGCGCGGGGTCGGCGGCCGTGACGCGCTCGGGACCCGACACGCGCTCCAGCGCGCGGACCCGGAGCACGGCGTCGGCGCCCTCGACGCGGCGCAGGCCATGGACGCGGCCGATGGGGCCTCGGGGTTTGCGTCCGTGGCTCATGCGGGGCCTCGCGGGGGCGGGGAGGGCAGCGGCGTCATGGCGCGGGCTGCGCCGAGAGGGTGGTCTTCGCGGCGATGAGCTCCTCGCGACGCAGGAGCAGCCGCGCGTCCTGCTTGGGCAGGATGCGGAGCTGGAACCGCCGCTGATAGGCGTCCTCGGGCGTGAACACGCCCCGGTCGCTCACCAGCAGCAGCGCGGTGGGGACCGCGAGCCGGGGAGAGCGGTTGCCGTAGTAGTGCACCACGACGTGGTAGGGCCCCGGAATCGCCGTGCGCGCGTGGTACAGCTCGGGCCCCAGCCCGTCGGTGATGTCCCAGAAGAGCTTGCCGCCATTGCGCGTCTCGCGGTGCTGGTAGAAGCAGCGCTCGCCTCCGGGCTCGATGACCCACAGGTCGATGTCCGTGTTGTCCGAGTTCCAGTGCGTGGTGAGCTGGTAGTCGATGGGACTGCCGAGCGCTTCGTCCTTGGGGCCCACGTCCTCGCCGCGCAGCTCGGCCAGCCGCGTGGTGAGCACGGAGGCCGCGGGCTTCTCGCCCAATTTCCGCGCGAGCGCCGTGAGCGAGCGCGCGTAGTGGTAGCGCGCCACCACGCGCAGCTGCTCGGCGTGGCGGGCCCACCGGCGGGCCAGGATGATTTCGTAGTTGCGCGCGGCCTCGGCGTGGCGCCCGGCGGCGTCCAGGGCGAGCGCTTCCTCCAGGAAGGCCTGCCCCTCGAAGGGCCGGTTGAGCCGCACGTGCTCGAACAGCTCCGACGCGGCGGGGTACTGGCCCAGGGCGAGCAGCCCATAGCCCACCAGCCGCAGGGCCTCCGCGTCCTTCGGACGCAGCTCCACCGGAGAGGACAGGGCCCGCAGGGCGCCCCAGGTGTCTCCCGCGAACGCGCGGTGCCGCGCGATGGCCTCATACACCATCACGTCATCGCGATTGGCGCGACGGGCGGCGCGGTAGGTCTGCTCCGCCTGGAGGCGCGCGTCACCTCCCGCGTAGGGCGCGTCCTGGAGGGGCTGGCGCCGCAGCAGGGGGGACAGCGCGGCGCGCTGCTCCTGGAGCGCGCGGACGACCGCGCGGCCGGAGTCGGGGGCCTCGTCCAGGGCGATTCCCTGGAGCTTGTCGCGGCGCTGGTCCTGCTCGCGCTTGCGCAGCGCCTCCAGGTCGGTGAGCTCCACGCGCTCGTCGCGGATGGCGAAGCGCTGGTAGTCGGTCTCCGACTCGAGCACGAGCAGCGAGGCGCGGGCATTGGCCAACCGGTAGTGCTGGCTGAGCGCCACCGCCATCCGGTCCAACCGCTCGTCATCCAGGGCGACCAGGCGCGCCACGAAGACCTCGGCCCAGGCGCGCGGCGCGAAGGACGCCTCCTGGTCGCGAGGCAGGGGCACGCGCAGCACGCGCTCGGTGTCTCCCGCCCGCGTCACCACCTCCAGCTCGGCCGCGCCAGGCTCCGGGAGCCGGCCCGCGACCACCAGCTCCTGGCCCGGGAACACCAGGTGCGGGCGGCTGGCGACCACCAGGTCCTTGGCCGCGGTGCCCTTCACCTCCACCCGGGCCAGGACGACCGAGGCGGCGCGATGGGCCTTCGCCGCGGCGTCCACCTCGGAGCCGGACAGCACGCTGACCCCACGCCCGCCGCTGGCCCGCGCCAGGGCATCGAACAGGTCGGTGTTCACCGCCGACTCGCCGAACCGGTACGTCACCCACCGCAGGGACTCCGCGCAGGGGTGTCGCGAGACGAGGGCCTCGACCGTGCTCTGTCCCCAGGTGACGTTGCCGTCCGACAGGAGGAAGGCCGACACGCGCTCGCCCGGCTTCGCGGGTTTGAGCCAGTCCGCCGTGGCCCGGTCCAACTCGGCCAGCACGCCGTCCACGTGGGAGGCTCCTTCCAGGAAGATGCGCTCCAACTGGGAGAAGGTCTCCCGCCGGTTCGCGGCGTCGTTGGCGCGCCAGCCCTGGCCGTGCAGCCACCGGGGACGCACGTCGAACAGGAGCACCGCGTACTCCTTCAACGTCGGGTCCTTCTCCAGGAGCGCGCGCAGCATCGCGCCCTGGAGGGCCCAGGCGTTGCCGTCCTCCGACGACAGCGACGTATCCACGACGAGGACGGCGCGCCCGGTGGGGGCGCCCTCCGCGTCGCTGGTGAGGTTGGACGGCAGGCGGATCCGGGCGTGGAAGGCCTGCCCCGGGTAGCCCGCGTCGTCGCGCCCCACGAGGACATCCGCCTCCGGACGCCGGGGCTCGAGGGCCACCGACAACGCTCCGTCGCCCGCCAGCTTCGCGAAGTCCCAGGCGCGCCACGTGCCCAGGTCGCGGGGCTTCTGTTGCGTGTCGGGGGCGACCGTCACCGTGCCCGCGTGGCGTGGATCCACGTGGACGCGCGCGGACACCTGGACGTCCTTGCCCGCGCCGGCCGGCAGGGGCCACGTGTAACGCAGGTGCTGGCCGTCATGGAGGAGCGTCTGCTCGTACGCGATGACGACGCGCTTGAGGGAGCGCGGCGGGAGCGGGAAGACGCGCGCGCTGAAGGTCGATGCGCCCGCCCACTCCAGCAGCGCGGGGTCCACGTTGTTGCGGACGATGTCCTCGTAGACCTCGCGGGCGCGCTTCTGCTCGACGACCCGCGCCTCCTGCGGCGCGCCCCAGGAGCGCCGCGCGTCGGGCGGGCTCGGGGGCGCGGAGGCCGTCAGCGACTCCACCCGCGCCGAGCCGTCGCCCAGGGGCGGCAGCAGGTCAGACGACTGGAACAGCGAGGGGCCCTGCACCGGCACCGCGCCGGAGTAGAGCGCGAAGCCCGCCACCGTCGCTCCGCCGGGCAGGGGGTAGTAGAAGGTCCCCTCCAGGGCGCGCCCGGTCTCGTTCTCGAAGAGGTGGTCGACCACCGTGCGCGCGCGCGAGCCCTGGATGTACGTCACCACGCGGATCGCGCGGGTCTTCAGGGGCTGGAATCGTCCGGACTCGTCGCGCACCAGCACCTTCGCCGCGCGCGGAGCGGCCTCCACCTTGGGAAGGACGGGCGTGGGGGGACTCTCCGGCTTCGCGTCCGATTCGGACTCCGCCGACGCGGCCCTCTTGGAGGGCGCCGCCCTGCGGAGGTCGCCGCTCGCGACGCCACCGCCACCGCCGCGGATGATCTGGATGATCTCCCTTCGCTTGGCCTCCAGGGGATGAGGTGCTCCGGTGGAAGGAGGAGGAGGGACTCCCATGACGGGCTGTGCGACGCGCGTGGCGTCGAGAACCTCCTGGGCCTCCTCGGCCTCGATGTGCCTTCCGCTAGGGGCGGGGACGTTCTCCGTGGGTGGGGAGGGCTCCGGCGCCGCCGCGGCGCCCTCCACCATGCCCATGTCGGGAGCCCCCAGGGCCTCGTCCCGCGTGGCGGAGGGCGCGGCGACGGCGCGGTGGGCCGCCTCCTGCTCGCGGAGGCGGGCCTCGTGGCCAGCGGCCTCCAACTGGGCGACCTGCGCCTCCGACAGGACCTGTGGGTCGGCCATGGCCTCGCGCAGCTCCGCGAGGTCCACCTCGCCCGGGTCGCTCGTCCCTGGGACGGTGATGGGAGCCAGGACCCCGGCCTTCACGAAGGACTCGGGAGGTGCACTGATGGTCCGGGCCTGCGTGGAGGAGCCACTCCCGTTCGAGGCCCCCTTCTCACAGCCGGCCACGACAAGGCACAGCAGAATCGCGAGGGTCAGACGCGTGGGGCGCATTCCCCGTACGTTAGCCGAACGGCCCCGGCGACGCGCACGGAGGGTCTCAATCCAGGTAGCCCCAGCGGTCCTCCTCGAAGACGTAGAACGGGCGGCCGAAGGGGATGATGTGGGTCCAGCCCAGGACATGCCGCTCGTGCATGACGGAGTAGGTGAAGCCGAAGTGGGGCCCGTCGAACTTCGCGGGTGGCAGCTCGGGCAGGAAGTCGGGGACCAGCTCCTCCAGTTCGTCGGGGAGGCGGCCATGACGGGCCTGGAAGGCCCGGCAGGCGGCGATGATGCGCTCCGCGTTCGTCCTCGCTCGCTCACTGCCCTTCCGGTCCGGACGCAAGACGAGATACGCGAGCCGCGCCGTGCCGAAGGTGACCTGGATGGCGGCGCGCACACCGTCGAGGAGGGCAGAGGGCAGCGAGGTGCGACGTGGCTCTCGTGAGTAGGTCATCCGCGGCCTCCCGTTCGAGCCCGGGAGCATCGCACACTCCAGCTCCTCGGTCCGGGGCGGCTGCCTATCTTTCCTGGAGAAAGGAGCCTGCAATGCCTGACATCGACATCGATGAACGCCCGAGCATGGGCGAGCCACGGGAAGAGGGGCCGGAGCGCGAGGCGTCCGCCTACGAGGACGAGGTCCCAGGCCATACGCCAGGCGTGGCGGAAGGAGACGACGACGCGGTGACTCCGCGCAGTCATCCCTTCCCGGATCCCGACAAGACGCCGGGGAGCGCGGAGGGCTGAGTGGCGTCCGGCCGGAAGTCGCTCTGGACGAGAGGAACAGTTGCGTTCGCCGCGCGGAAGCGACTGAACTGCGCCGCTTCCGAGCACCGAAGGGGCGCGACCGAACATGGAGCGAGGTCCACAGCGGCAGCCTGACGAAGTGGCCTCGCCCGCGCTGTTCGCGCCGGAGGTGGGCGAGCGTGGAGGCGGAGGGCTTGCGGTGGGGCGGGCCTCGTGGCTGTCGGGAGGAGGAGCGCGGGTCGCGGTGGCGCTCGTCTGGTCGCTGCTGCTCTTCATCGCGTTCAAGCCCGGGCTGATGTCGGCCGACTCGTTCACCATGCTGACCGAGGGACTGCGCGGCGAGTACTCGGACTGGCACTCTCCCTTCGTCGCGTTCCTGCTCGGGAAGACCTTCTGGCTGGTGGGCTCGCCCTGGCCCATCCTCTGCGTCCAGTTGCTGGGGCTCTCGCTGGGGGGCGCGGCGCTGCTGCGGGACGCCTCCGGGCGCAGGGGCCTGTGGGCGCTGGTGTTGTTGTCCGTCTTCCTGGTGCTTCCCAGCACCTGGGCCATTGGCGTGACGCTCTGGAAGGACGTGCTCAACGGCGTGGCGCTGTTGTGGTGCGTGCTGCTGCGTGTCCGTGGGCGGACGCGATGGGCGTTGGTGTTCCTCGTCGCGGCGACCCTGACCCGCCACAATGCCCTCATCGCCAGCGTCGCCCTGGCGCCCTGGGTCGTCGCGGGCTTTGCCTGGGTGCGCGAGCGGTGGGGCCGGCGGGTGATGGCGTCCATCGCCCTGGTCCTGGTGCTGGCGGTGCTGCCTGGACTCGTCGAGCGGGCGGCGTCCGTGCGCAGGGGTTGGATTGGGGGCTCGCTCTTCATCTTCGACGCGGCGGGCCTCTACGTCCGGGTCCCCGAGGCGATGGATGCCTCTCCGCTGTTCTCGCTCGGGTGGAACTGGGACAGGACCACTCCGGCGAAGCTCTTCGACCCACGCAACGTGGCGCCGATGCTCTGGGGCGACCCCGCGCAGGGGTCCGTCTCCAACGCGCAACTCCGCGCCGCGAAGGAGCCGCTCACGCGCGAGTGGCTCCGGCTGGTGCGCACCTATCCTGGGGCCTATCTGGCGCACCGGCTCGAGGTCTTCGCGGGCACCCTGGGCGTGGGCGGGACGCTCGCGCCCTACCATCCCTATCTCGATGCGAACGAGTACGGCCTGAAGCTGCGCACGCACACCGCCCTGTACCGCGCGTGGGTCGCGCTGCGCGACAGGTGGCCCGAGCCCTTCTTCCGCGGCGGCGTCTGGATGCTGGCCGCCCTGGGGCTCGTGGGGGTGGGCTGGCGCCAGCGGAAGCATGACGGTGGGCGGGTCTTCTGGGTGGCCGCGTCGGGTGTCCTGTATGGCCTGTCGTACCTGCCGCTCTCCGTCAGCTCCGAGTTCCGCTTCTTCTTCTGGACCGTCGTGTCCGTCTTCGCCGCGTCCGCGCTCTGGCTGGTCCCCTCCGCGTCGGAGAACGCCTCGACTGTGCGTAGGGGGGGGGTGTGACTCCGGGTGGTGTGGGGCCCGGGCACCTGGTGCGGAATCCGCGGGCCCCCGAGGGAAACTGAATAGGACCCCGGAGGGTGCGTCAGACTGTACAGATGCGGCGGAGATGGCCGCGAAGGAGGCAGTCATGCACGGCAATCTGATGCGGGTCCTCGCGATTTGTTCCCTGATGGTGGGTTCTCCGGTCCTGGCTCAGGTGCATGGCGCTTCTCCCGTGGGCGCCACGAGCGTCACGCAGTGGGCCGAGGGGCAGCGCAACAACGACCGTCGTGAGCAGGAGGAGCGGGAGCGTCAGGCGCGAATCGAGCGCGAACGTCAGGAGCGAGAGCGTCAGGCGCGAATCGAGCGTGAGCGCCGCGAGCGGCTGGAGCGTGAGCGGGCCGAGTGCGAGCGTCATGGGGAGTGGCGCGGGGGCCGCTGCGAGATCCGTTCCCGGCACGGGTAGTTCGCAGCGCGTCATGACCCTCGGGCGCCGGTGGACGGCGTCCGAGGTTGACGACAGGGGGACGTGAGCGTCTGCTTGTTTCATGTCCGACCCTGATGGTTCGTCGCCAGAGTCTCGCGGTGAGGCCCGCCCTGTGGATGTCTCGGAGCGGGTCACGTTGTTGGATGTGGTGCGCGGCTTCGCCTTGTGCGGTGTCTTCGTCTCCAACAGCGTGTCGTGGTTCAGCGGACGCGTGATGATTCCGCGCGAGCAGAGCCAGGCGCTGACTGCTTCGTGGTTCGAGACGGTCGTCAACCAGCTCTACAACTTCTTCGTGAATCAGAAGTTCGTGACGCTGTTCTCGTTCCTCTTCGGGTTGGGCTTCGCCATCCAGCTCGCGCGAGCCCAGTCTCGGGGCTCCTCGGTCGTTCCCGTCTACTCCCGGCGGCTGCTGGTGTTGTTGGGAATCGGCCTGACGCATCAGTACGCCATCTGGTGTGGCGACGTGCTCAATACCTATGCGTTGGTGGGGTTCGCGCTCTTGTTGTTCCGTGCGCGCTCGGACCGGACGCTCGTGTATTGGGCGGTGGCGATGCTGCTGGTGGTCCCCCTGACCTACGCGGTCGTCGAGCGCTTCGTGCCCATCTGGCTCCATGGCGCCGAGGCGGCGATGGAGGCCGCGAAGGCGTCACGAGGGGCGGAGACGGCGAGCCGCGGGCGTCTGTTCGAGGCGCTCTCCGGTGACTCCTTCTGGGGCTCGTTGGTGGGCACGGCGCGCTTCAACCTCGAGTCGCTGCTGCGTCCGCAGCGCCTGTTGTGGATGGGGCTCATCCTGGGTCGCTTCCTGTTCGGCCTGCTCGCGGGGCGCCACCTGCTGCTCCAGGACGTCGAGCGCCACCGGCACTTCCATCAGAAGCTGCTGCGCTGGGGGCTCGTGGTCGGGTTGCTGGGCAACGGCTTCGGCGTGCTCGTCTGGCGGCTGCGCGCGACGGGGGCGTTGGGACCCGGGGGCGCCGATTGGATGGTGATCTCATCCACCATCCAGGAGCTGGGCTACCTGGGGCTGGCGGCGGCCTACCTGTCCGCCTTCGCCCTGGCCTCCCGCCAGCCGTGGGCGCCGCGCCTGTTCGGCTGGATTGCCCCCGTGGGTCGCATGGCCCTGACGAACTACCTCACGCAGTCCGTGGTGAGCGTGTGGGTCTACAACGGCTGGGGGCTGGGGTTCATCGGCAAGCTCCCACCCTCCCGGAGCATCGCATTGGCCTTGGGCATCTTCGCGGTGCAGGTGGTCGTCAGCCACCTGTGGCTGGCGCGCTTCCGGTTCGGTCCGGCGGAGTGGCTCTGGCGCTCGCTGACCTACGGGAAGGCCCAGCCGATGCGGCTGGGCGTGGGGAGTGGCGCGGCGGGGACGGCGACCGCTTCCTGAGCGGATGAACGGTTTCCCGGCGCGGCCGTCGTGTGGCCGCGCCGCTACGCGGGGGTCGTGCCATGTCACGAAGCATCCAGGCCGTGGTGTCGTTGGGGTTCACCGTGGGGCTCGCCGCCTGTGGAGGTGGTGGCGTGAGCGAGTCCACTCCGGAAGGGGAGGCTCCCGGCGTCATCGCGGCGGCCGTGGTGCCGGCCTGCACGGGCACGAGCGCCTGGGGCACGATGGGCCACGACGCGCGGCGCTCCTCGACCTCGGATGGTTGTGCCTGGCACCCACTGCGCAAGCTGTGGGAGTACGCGCCGGTCGCGGGCTCCGGCCGCTCCGTCCAGGGCGTCGAGCGGGCCCTCGCGGAGACCGGAGGTGTCTATGTGACATGGAACTCCAACCCCACCCACGCTGGCTCCGCGGGGAGCCCCGCCATCGACAAGGTGGACGTGGAGACAGGCGCGCGCGTGTGGAGCGTCGACCGGCTCCTCAACGACAACCGGGGGCACTGGCCGAGCTTCTTCTCGTACGAAAAGAACATCGGGGGAAACGTCTTCGAGGTCCGGGAGGGCGTGGTCCGCAACGACGACGGCATCCGCGTCTGGAGCCGCCAGTTCGGCGCGAACTACTATTCCGGAGGCACCATCCCGTATTCGGAGTACGAGCTGAACGCCAACGACAGCTGGGGCCAGTCCCTGTCGGACGGCACGCGGCTGTGGACCTACAATCAGTACCACCTGCACGGTCCCAAGCTGGGCCTGCGCTCGTTCGACAAACGCGGTGCCCCGCTCCTGGAGCTGAACACCTACGGCTACTACGGCGGCACGCGTGAGCTCCCCCTGCACCAGTGGGACACCGCGGAAGACCGGCTCGGCTCCATCGCCACTGACAACGGCTTCATCTACCTGGCGGCCATCTACAACTTCCAGTGCTCCACCAACTGCGACCCGAACCAGCCCCGGCCCTTCGCCTCCGGCCTCTACGGCTGGGACCTCGCCACGGGCGCGCGGCGCTGGGCGCCGGTGCCGCTGGAGCCCGCCAGCCACCTCAGCGTCGCGGGCAATCGCATCTACCTGCTGGAGCGGGACCTGACCACGGGCTCGGTGACGTTCAACATCCGCAACGCGGGCTACAACGGCGCCAGCCTCTATCGCTCCGCGCCCTTCCCGTCATCCCAGGTGACGGGCTATCAGGCCCCCGTGCTGGTGGGCGGGCGCGCCATCGTCGCCGCGCAGGAGAGCTCCGGCGCGAACCTGGGGACCGTCCTCTACTCGTTCGACGCCCTCTCCGGCGGGACGCCCCTCACCGTGACGCTCCCCGGCGTTTTCGACGTCATCGTCCCGTATTACGGGCGAGATCTGCTGGATTTTTCCACCACGCCGTACGCGGGGAAGCGCAGCACGTCGATTGCCGCGGCCTCCGGGACGAAGGATGCTTCGGGCAACAGCGTCCCCACGCTGGTCATCGCCTCGCGGACGGGGCTCCATGTCGTGGCCGTCTCCACCCTGACGACGCTGTGGAGCGCGACGAAGCAGGCGCTCGTGGGGACGTCGGAGGGCGGTGCGTTGCGTGACCCCATCATCGTGAAGGACCGGGTCTACGTGGCGGATCGGAACAAGCTATACGCGCTGGGATTGTGACTCCGGTCGGAGAAGGACCGGGGCCTTGGGAGAGGACGAACGATGCGACGTTGGGTGTGGCTGCTGCTCTGTGTCTCCACGCGGGCCTGGGCCCAGGACTACCGGGCCTGCAAGGAGCTGTTCGTGTCTCCGCTGATGGCGAAGGTCGGGGAGACGAATGCCAGTGGGGCGCCTTGGGACGAGGGCTCCCTTCCGGATCCGGAGCTGACCGCCATGGTCGCGGACACGGAGGGCGCGACGCCCGCCGTCATCGGTCCCCGGCTGGAGGATTCCACGGTCCTGGCCTGGAACAGCCTGCCCTTGGCGGAGACTCGTTCGGGGGCCTGGCTCCCGGTCGGCGTGGGTGGGTCGTTGCAACTGATGCTGACCGACCAGGACGACGGCCTGTCGGACTTCATCGGCGCCTTCTCCGTCACCGTCCCGGAGTCGCTCGCCCAGACGGGGACGGCCTTCGTGCAGGTCGACAGCCAGGGCGCGCGGCCCGTGACGCTCGCGCTGCGCATCTCCGCCTCCGACGGCAAGCGCGCCTGCGCGGGCGTGGAGAAGGCCGGCCCGGCCCGCTACGAACTGCCCGCACCCTCGTTCTCAGCGCGGGTGGACTCCGCCCTCTTCGAGAAGATTCGCGCGGCGCAGAAGTGCAAGGCCGGAGGGGCTCCCGCGGAGTGCGCGCCGGAGCGCTACGACGTGCTGTACACGCGCGAGCTGGTCCAGGACGCGTGGCTCACGGTGGTCAGCGGTGGGGCGCAGGCGGGCGCCTCCGGGAGGCTGTATGCCGTCGCCTGGGGCGTCGACCCGGCCGCGCGACAGGTCGCCTTCGTGGGGCGCTGTGACGCCCTGAAGAAGGCCGGCGCGGTCGACGGCGCCATCGCTTGCGTGCTGGGCGGCAAGGCCACCTTCATCTCGATGGAGAAGGGCAAGCCCCGCACCCGCGCCGCCAACGCCCGGGAGCTGGAGGCGCTGAAGAGCGCGCTGTAGCCGCGAAAACATGCCGGAGGATGCCGGCGCGAGATGAAGACGGGGGACCGGTGGTCATCACCGGTCCCCCTTTCATTTCAAGCAAGCGCGCGAGGCGTCACTTCTTGAGCTCCTCGTAGAACTCCCGCGTCTCCTCTTCCGCCGCGTCCAGGTTCTCCGTCGCGATGTCGATCTTCTTCTGGAGTGCCTGCGACTGGCCGTAGAGCTCCTGGATGCGCTGGTGCACGAAGTCCATGCGCTCTTCGTCCGGCGTCGACTGCATCGCCTCGTCGAGATACAGCTCCAGCTCCTGGTGGACCAGCTTCTGCTGGTCCTGGAGCTCCTGGATGCCCTGTCGGATGAAGCGCGCGCGGCTCTGGGACGGCGGCTCCGCGCAGAGGGGGTTGCTGCCATCGAGGCAGCCGCCGATGAACTTCACCACCTTGATGGCGGCGTTGCCCTTGCGGACCACCTTGACGACGGGGTTGTTGAGCACGCTCTTGCCCAGGTTGTAGGTCGCCTTGATTCCGGAGATGGCCTTGGGGGCACCCACGCGCACGCCCGCGGCCACCGCGACGGGCGCGGCCACGCTCACCATGTTCCCCACCGGGTCGCCCGACGTCACCTTCTTCTCCTCGGTGCCCGTGGGGTCCACCAGGTCCAGGGGCCGGTTGCTCACGTAGCCGTAGAGGTTGCACTCCACGGGGCTCTCGCGGCACTTCTCCAGGTCCTCGAGGAACAGCGGGTCCGGCGTGGTGAAGCGGTTGATGCGCGTGTCGTAGTCGCGCACGCCCATGCGCACGAAGCCGAGGTCCGCGTCATAGGCCTTCTCCACGTAGTCCAGCGCGGCGGCGCCGGTGGGGTGGGTGGCCCGGTCTCCGAACGGCGAGGGCAGCCGCGCGGTGCCGTCCGCGTCCGCCAGCACCGTGCCCCGGCGGTCCGTGCTCAGGAGCCGGAACGTCCCGTTGTGCAGCACGCCCACCAGCTGGCCGTCCACGCGAACCGGCTGGGTGATGCCGGATGCATCCAGGTAGCCGCCGCCCTTCAGGTAGGCCGCCAGCGGTGCCCCGGAGCCGTCGCGCTTGAGCAGCCGCTCCCCGTCCTCGTCGTAGAGGAAGCTCCAGCTGTCGCCACCCTTCTGCGCCGTGGCCACCTGGCCGTCCGGGCCATAGGTCAGGGTCAGGTCGTCGCGGCTCACCGTGCGGCCCAGCCCGTCCATGACGTACGTCACGCCCCCGGCCACCAGCGCGTTGGCTCCCACCACGAGCGTGCGCGTGCCCGCGTCGTCGGTGATGGAGAGCGGCAGGCCCGCGGCGTCGAAGCCATACGCGTACGTGTGCTGCGCGTCCTGGGCGCTCGTGAGGAAGCCCTGGGGCGAGTAGTCGTACTCCCGCGTGAGCGGCGCGCCACCGACGTGGAGCAGCTCGGTGCCGGTGAGCCCGCGAGCGTTCAGCTTCCACGCGATGGACGAAGCCCAGGAGGGGGTCGTCTGGGAGAGGGAGGTGCGCTCGCGGGTGAGGGCGTCATAGCCCAGCTCGACGAACGTGCCCCCGCCGAAGTCCACCTTCGCCGTCTTGCCCACGCCGTTGTACTGCACGCTCGCCCAGGGCTGGCCATCGAGCGTCAGCGCGCTCATCCTGCCCCACGCGTCCCAGTCGTAGCCGAGCGTCGTGGTGGACAGCACGGAGCCGCTCGCGTCCTTCACGCGTGTCACCTCCGTGTCCACCTCGCCATTCTCCGTGTAGGCGACCTCCGTCTCCACGGTGCGCCAGCCGGCGAGCGTCAGCGTCGTCTTCGCCAGCAGCCCGTCCGCCCGGTACTCCAGTCGCTTGGTGTACCCGTCCCCCGAGGTCGCGGTGAGCAGGCCCGGCAGGCTGGTGTCGCCGGGCGCCGAGGGCGTGGCGCCGTCGTGGTAGAGCCGGAACTGCTTCACCCCGCCGGACGCGTTCGCGTGGGAGATGAGCGTGCGGCGGCCCGCGCCGTCGTACTGGTAGCTCTCGCTGCGCACCAGCGTGTTGAACGGCGTGCGGAAGCGCTTGGCCGACACCAACCACGTGCCCGGGGTGTACTCGAAGTCCACCTTCGCCACGCCGTCGCGCTCCACCCGACCCACGCGGCCATAGGCGTCGTACGTCAGCCAGTGGCCCGCGCCATCCGGCATGACCGCGCCGCGCAGGCGGCCCAGGGCGTCATACGTGTACGTATAGGTCGAGCCCAGCTCGTCCTCGTAGCGCGTCACGCGCCTGGCCGCGTCCAGGTACTGGCTGCGCGTGCCGCCGCCGCTCTCCTGCGTCTGCACCCGCAGGCGGCCCCCGTCGAGCGCCCAGCCCGTCGACACCGTCTGCTGGACGTCCACGTGGTGGCGCAAGAGCTTGTCCACCTCGTAGCCGAAGACGGCCGTGCGCACGCTCGAGGTCAGCTCGATGCCGCCCAGGAGTGACGCGTAGTCGAGCGCGGCCATGTCCGTGTTCGCGGGGAGGTTGGGGCGCGTGTATTGCGCCTTCTCCCGCTGCTGACGGCTGTGCACCGTCAGGCCGTCCACCACCCAGCCCTCGGGGACGAGGCGGGCCTTCGCCACGTCCTCGCCGGCGGCGGTGACGTACTCCTCGGCGTAGCGGCGGGCGTTGGTGGCCGCGTCCACCAGCGAGGACACGGCGATGCCGGCCGGGCGCGTGGCGGTGGCGAAGCGGTAGTCGAGCGTCTCGTTCGGGTTCACCTCGCTCGCCGCGCCCAGCCCGTCCCAGCGCTTGGACAGCCGCTCCATGCCGTCGTAGCGGAAGCGCTCGGTGTGCGCGGTGGCGCCGTGGCGCGTGACGAGGGTGAGCAGCCCGTCATGCAACGGGTGTCGCTCGGTGACCTCCACCACCACGCCGTCCGGCTGGGTGACCTTGGAGAGGAGCAGGCGGCCCGGGGCGTACTCGAACGAGGTGGTGCCCTGGCCCGGCTCGCTCACCGTCTTCACGGTGTAGTCGGGCCAGTAGGTCGCTGTCTGCAAGGGCATGGCGCCTTGCGGTCCCAGCGCCTCCACCTTCTCCACCAGGCCCACCGCGTTGCGGGTGATGACGCCCTGGTAGCCGAAGTCGAGCGTGGGCTCCTGCGGGTGCGTCCCGGTGAAGCTCAGCGTGGCGGGCAGGCAGTGCAGGTGCTTCACCAGCGCGGACGGATTGGCGCGGGTCTGGTTCGTGGCGAGCGTCCCCCACGGCGTCACGCGCACCTGCTGCTTCGGGCACACCCCGTCGAAGGAGAGCGTCTGGGTGGACTCGGTGAGCGTCACCCCCGGGACGATGGCGTCCTGGAAGCCCTCTCCCTCCTCCTTCAGGCGCTTGTAGGCGATGCCCTGGAAGGACGTGTCCTCGTACTGGCGGAAGGAGACCTCCTTGACGAAGGGGGTGAGCGCGTCCGTACGTGTGTCGGAGAGCTGGAGCCCCGCGAAGGTGTCGCCGTTGAGGAAGTTGACCGCGTGGCTCTCCAGTGGCGCGCTGCGCACCACGCTGTCGAAGCCGAGCAGGTAGCCGCCCAGGGAGTGGTAGTTGGCGCCGAAGTACGTGTAGCCGTAGGTGACTGTGTCGTAGCCGGACGACGTGGACGTCAGCGACGCCAGCACGGGCTGCCGGTAGCGCGCCCCGGGGGCCGCCGGCAGGCGCGTGTACGTGAAGCCCAGCACGGTGCCCTTGCCGTCATCCGCCGACTGGAGCAGCCCCGTCTCCGGGCCGTCCAGCGAGGCGCTGTAGGCGTCCAGCCCCTTCGTCACCGTGAGGCTGGTGTTGCCGCTGCCGGCGAAGTCCCCCTGCGCCAGCGCGCTCGTCGTGCCGTTGAAGAAGGTGAGCGCGGGGACGGTGACCTCGCGGAACTCCGTCCCGTTGTTGACGAACAGCAGCGCCAGCCCCGTCTTCGACAGCAGCATGTCCGCCATGCCGTCGCGGTTCACGTCCACGAACATCACGGAGTACGTGCTGAGCTGGGCCAGGCTCGCGCCCGTCTTGGTCAGCACGGGGTACAGCTTGCTCGAGGCCGAGTCGAACGAGAACTGCCCCGTCCCGGGCCACACGTGCAGGCCGTTGGACAGCCGCGCGACGATGTCCGGGATGCTGTCGCCGTTGACGTCATGCACCCACGACGAGGTGGCGGAGACGCTCGGCGTGAGCGTCCCGGTGAGGGTGGCGCCGAAGGTGGTGGCCGGCCCCGCGCCGCTGGTGTTGGGGCGCACCTGGAAGCCGCCGGCCACCACCCGGATGAAGTCCGGTTGCTGGTCCCCGTTCAGGTCCACGAAGCGGGTGTGGGGGCCGGGTTGCCACGCGCCGGAGAGGGACTGCTGCGACAGGAGCGTGCCCGCGCGATTGCAGACCTTCACCTCCGTGGCGCCGCTCACCGCGGTGATGGCCACCACGTCCGCCTTGACCTGGTTGGGACGCAGCCTGGCGAGCAGCCGGGGCTCGTTGCTGGCGCTGGCCGCGGGACGGCACACCGTCTGGGTGGTGGCGTCCGGGGGCGGCAGGGGCTCCGCCCGGAAGCCCGTGTCCTCCTGCACGTAGAGCGTCTGCGCCTGGGCGTGCTCGAAGTCGAGCCGGCCGTCCTCGTCCTCGTCCAGCAGGGCCGCGCGCCAGGGCTGGATGGCGTCCTGGCCCGCGCTGGCCAGCGTCGTGTCGAGCTTCGTCACGCGCGTGAAGGCGGCCGCCTGGAGCGCGTCCGAGGACTTGAAGTAGGTGTAGCGGGCCGTGGGGCCCACCGTCTGCGTGGGCGCGACGCCGTAGGTCTGGTCGACCCGCGTGAGGTAGAAGGCCACGCCCTCCACGGGCTCGTCGTAGGTGAGCTGGTACTGCCAGCGGGGCTCGAACAGGCCGGAGGTCGCGTTGCGGGCCTTCACCGCCACGGAGGACACGCGGCGATCCATCCGCAGCTTCTTGCTGGAGCGGAAGTCATCCACCGGCTTGGCCAGCGTCGCGTAGGCCAGCTCCACCTGGTACTGGAAGTCGTTGCCGGTGCCGCCGTACTCCACTGTCTTCAGGAACAGCCGTCCGGTCGAATTGGCCTCGTAGGTGAAGCGCGTCTTGCGGCCGGTGGGGCTGACCACCTCGCGCAGGTGCCACGCATAGGTGCCCTTGGGTGTGTCGACCCGCGCGCCATCGCCGAAGCTCCAGACGCTGCCGTCCGGGTGATAGGCGACCAGCCCCGTGGCGGACTGCTCCACGCGCACCGGCGGGTTCATGTCCGCCGGGTACCAGAAGCCGTCCGCGCCCTGGATGAGCCGTCCCCAGGGGCTGGTCAGCTCGTCGGTCGCGTAGTCGAGGTCGCCGCGCACGCGCCAGCGGCGGATCTCCAGCCGCGTCTGCCAGCCGTGGCCCCACTCGGACAGGCCCGCGTCGGAGGAGTAGGTGGGGAAGGGCGAGGCGAGCAGCTCGCCCCGGTCCTTGGGCGTGGAGAAGGGCGAGGCGAGCGCGAAGCCGCCGCGCGCCACGTCCGCCGCGCCGAAGGCCGTCTGGGCGTAGGTGCCCACCAACGAGCCGCGCTGCGGCGCGGTGAGCTGCGGGGGTTGGATCTTCGCGTCGGTGAAGCCCGCGGGCTGGGCGAGCGCGAGTGGCGAGACGAGCAGGGCGGTGCCGCCCACCATCCGCCAGAGGAGCGATGGGAGTTTCATGGGACTTCCTGTTGGGTGTTGAGGGTGAGGCGGGGGCGGCGCGGCGCGGGGCCTTCCCCACGTCGCGCGCGCCACCCCCGGTGCTACCGAGCCGACGTCGACGTCACTGACAGACGGAGACGCCGGAGACCACGTCCGACAGCTCGAGCGCGTCCACCTTCAGGGTGACGACGAGCGCCGAGGCCTCGGAGAACAGCTGGGGATTCACGTTGCCCAGGTCGATGACGAACGTCCCGAACGGGGACAGGCCGTTGCTGGCGACGGTGGCGAACGGCTGCTGCAGGTCCGCCGCGAAGGTCGTCAGCACGTCGATGTCGTTGCCGAACAGCAGATGCGGCGCGCCCACCAGGAAGTCCTGGTTGAGCATGACGTAGTTCCTGGGCGCGCCATGCGCGGGGTAGCCGAAGGTGTCCGCCCAGCGGATGGGCACGGTGATGCCCGCCTGCGAGTCCGCGGCGTTGGTGCTGCTGAAGGGCCGCACCACCTGCACGCCCAGGTTCTTGATGATGGGCATGTGGTGGTTGCACAGCAGCACGCCGCCCTGGCCACCCTGGCTGTACAGGTCATCCGGGGAGAGGGTGATGGCGACCTCGCCGTTGCCCTGCAGAATCGTCTTCCACACCGTCTCGGAGCGCTCCAGGTTGGCCGCGCGCCACTGGGTGGGGATGGGGAAGTCCGGGTTGGGGAAGGCGAAGGCGAGCGCCACCTCCTTGGGGGCCTTGTCGGTGATGCGGGCCTGGGCCAGCGCGTTCTCGATGGTGGTGACGGCCGTGAGCGCCTTGGTGCCCAGCGCCGCGAAGTCATCCGACCAGTCGGCCTGTACCAGCGCCTCCAGGCTGGCGTGCGTGCGCAGCGGCGCGAGCGAGTTGGGGTGACGCAGGTCCATCGTCGGGTACAGGTACTCGGTGACCAGCCCCGTCAGCGCCCGGGACTTCTCGCGCAGCTCCTCGCCGTCCAGGTTGCGCAGCCGCCACAGCGGCAGCAGCCGCAGCAGCCGCGCCTTCTCCGAGCCGGAGTAGAAGTCGTCCGACAACGACTGGATTTCGAGCATCTGCATCTCGATGGCCCGCAGCACGTTGCGCAGCTCCACCATGCGCGCCACCCGCGCCAGCTCCTTGGCGACGAAGGTGTCGAACAGCGAGGTGAACACCTCCGGCATGCCCGTCATCGCGCAGCCCGGGCACTGGACGCCGTACTCCTGGAGCAGCCGGCTGCGCGCGTTCTGCTTCAGCGCCTCCAGCTCGCTGCCCGTCACGCGCCCCTGCGCCACGAAGGCCGGGGTGGCCGCGCGCAGCTCGGTCATCGCCGTGGCCATGGCCAGCCCCAGCGCCTTGGCCGCCGCGCCCGTGGGCATCAGCTGCACGGCCTTCACCGACAGCCGGTGCGACACGTCGTCCGCGCACGTGCCCAGGTCGTTCACCACCAGGTAGTATTCGCTGTCCGCCTTCACCACCACGGCCGTGTTGCCCGGCTGGAGCACCTGGACGTCGCGCAGGCCGGTGCGCGCGGTGGTGCCCGGCTGCATGGTCACCAGCAGCAGGGCGCCCGCCGGCGCGTCCGGGAAGGGCGTGTTCGGCAGCCTGAGGCCCAGCGAGTAGCTGGCCGAGCTGCGCTGCTCTCCGCCCACCTGGGTCGACGAGGTGCTCTCCACGCCCGTGGAGGCGCTGGCGCAGGCCTCCACGAAGGCGTAGGCCTTGACGCTCTGCCCGAAGATGTCCGGGCCCGTCTCGACCCGGATGCCCGCGCAGGCGCGATCCTCGACCGACGCCTTGACGAAGGTGGAGTCGCTGGCGTTCTCCGCCACGAAGCCGCTCTCGGTGTACGACACGATGTAGCCACCAGGACCCGTCAGCGCCGCGCCGTTGCCCAGGTCCACGGCGGCGCCTCCCGGAGAGGAGGGGTGGGGGAACGTCGCGGTGGAGAGGGCGCAGCTCGGCGAGTATTCACCCGCCACCTCGAAGTTGATGAGCTCCCCGCGCGTGGCCGCCAGCGCGAAGGGCTGCGGGCCACCGACGCCGCCCACGGGCACGCGCACGGAGAGGGCGTGGATGTCGAACGTCGCGCCGTTCGCGCCGCGCGCTTCGTCCGCGCCGATGTTGAGCACGTGGGGCGACCCACGCTGGATGTCCGTGCCCAGGTTGGGCGATTCATTCTGCAGCACCGTGTTGAAGGCCGCCGCGAAGTCGCTGAACTGCATGTCCTGGCTCTGGAGGTTGTCCTGCAGGCCCACGACGTCCGCGTTGAGCCCGTAGAACTCCGTCAGGGCGCGCAGCAGCGACGCCTTCACCGTCGTCTGGTTGGAGGCGTTGGCCATCTCGCCCAGCAGCTCGTTGACGAGCGCGGCGCGGTTGTTGGTGTACTCGACCAGCGCGTTCTGGAGCGCCGCCTTGCGCGTCGTCACCACGTCGTTGATGAAGTTGCTCTTGTACTCCTCGATGCCCGTCTTCAGGGAGTCGCGCGCGGTGCTCAGGAAGAAGCCGGACTTGGCATAGCTGGCGGCGTAGGCCTCCGCCTTCTCGACCATGCCGGCCCACCGCGCCAGGGGCGGGGGCGCGCCGGCGGAGCCCGTCTTCAGCAGCGCGGGGGTGTACGTGGGCACGCCGCTGGCGGCGGCCACGGCCTGGGCGAAGGCGCCGTGGTTGGCGCGCAGCAGGTCGAACACGGCCACCCACTCCGCGTGGTGGTCATGGCTGGAGGTGTTCAGCTTGTTCGCGGCGGAGAGCGCCGTCTGGAGCGTGGCCGCCTGGGGCACGGCGCCGAACAGGGCCCACAGCTCCGCCGTCTCCGTGTCCACGGAGCCGTTGCCGCAGCCCTTGAAGCGGCAGCCCAGGTCATGCAGGGAGCTGAAGTCCTCCATGCGGTCGAACAGGCCGCTGAACCCATCGCCCAGCAGCATCAACAGCGGCGGGCCGCTGATGGCCGGCGTGCCCGTCAGCGCGGCGGTCAGCACCGTCTGGTCCACCAGCAGGCCCGCGTTGAGCGGCTGGGCGTGGACCGGCAGGCCGTTGACGTTGAGCAGCGCGTTCTCGTAGGCGACCTTCCAGAAGACGCCGAAGGTCTCGCTGAGCTGCCGCATGAGCGTGGGGCTCTCGGGCTGGCCGGGGAACATCTGCGCCTGCTGCACGGCGTACCAGTCGCTGAGGACCTGGAGGTGGATGCGCACGTCGTCCGGGTGCGGCACCTTGCGCTGGAGCGCGTCACCCGCCACGTCCTGGCGGCGCAGGTCGGACAGGCCGCGCTCGTACAGCTTCAGCCACATGAGGTGGTACTTCTCCCGGTACACGTCGCCCTGGCACACGCCCGCGGGCACCGCGGCCGCCTGGGCCGCCAGCCCCACGCAGAAGGACGACTGCGAACGGGCGGACGCGCCCGGCACGTGCGACGAGGCCAGGCGCGTGCAGACGTCCATGGCCGCGTTGAGCGCCGTCAGGCTGGTGCCACAGCCCACCGTGGTGGGCGGGACGAAGCCCGCGCTGCACGTGGTGTTGGACGTCGGGTCGGACTGGTACAGGGCCCGCACGAACTGCACCTGGGCCGCCGTCATCTGGTGGGCGTGCAGCTCGTACAGCAGCTTCAGCCGCGAGACGACCTCGGCGCGCAGCGCCGCGCCCCCGGCCGCCGCGGGCAGCCCGGAGGCCAGGCCCTTCGACACCAGACAGTCGTACTTGGCGCTCACCTGCGCCGCCGTGGCGGGGGTGCCCAACGGCAGCTCGTCGCACGTGCGGCACATGGGCGTCTGGACGAAGAGGGGCGTGGCCTCGCGGTTCTTCGGCGTCATCCCGGTCCAGACGGAGTTGGCCGCAGTGGCCACCTGGTTCAGCGTCGTGCCCGCCGGGTGGTACAGGGGGTTGGCGTTGCACGCGGTGGGGACGTCGTCACCGAAGCTGTTGTGCCGGCAGGTGGGGTAGATGGGCCTGGTCGTGTCGTCGCACTGGTACGAGCCCGTCGCCGCGCCGCACGCCGCGTCCTCCTTGAGGTTGTACGTGGGCCACTGGCTCAGCGTGTACGTGCACGAGCCGGAGGACGTCTCCAGGTCCGTGGCGCCGCTGTACGAGAGCACGGTGACGAGGTTGCGGTCCGCCACCGGCAGGCTGTTGCGCTTGGCGTTCGCCGCCGCGAGGCACTGGGACTGGCAGCTGTAGCGCGTCACCGTCGTGCACAGCTCGATTTCGGGCGTGTTGGGCTTGGGGCGGCAGATCTCATCCGTGTACGCCGTGCAGCCCGACACCGTCTGGGTGAACGTCTTCGTCGCCCGGCTCTCGACGCCGAACGCGGGCAGCCGGCAGGAGGGGTAGTGGTAGCAGGTCTTCTGCTGGTAGCCGGTGATGGCGCCGCAGACGCTGGTGCTGCCCGACTTGTTGCAGTCGAGCCCGTACTGCCACGGCACCGCGCACACGTTGTTCGGGTCACCCGCGGAGGCCCAGGCCAGCCGCGTGTCGTCACAGGCCCCGTTCAGGGCCTGGGTGGCCTCCGAGACGGCCAGGGACTCCCACTCGCTCACCGCTTCCTCGGAAGCGCCGCCGCACGCGGTCAGCGCGCAGAGGGCTCCGAGACACCACAGCTTCAACCGACGCATGGACGGACTCCTCCCGTGGAGCTCGCGCGGATGGGCGCGGCTCCCCGGCTCCTGGCGCCTCCCGGGCGCCTTCTGACTGGGACTGCGATGGACACCGCCGGCCCCCCGGGACGCTGGGGGCCTCGCGGTGATGGGCTGGGGGAGGAACGGAGCCCTCGCCGGATATTCCCGGGATTTCTTCGGGCCTTCGGAAGGACGCCGGGTCACCGCCTACCGGGTGACGACCCCTTCCCGCGCGGGGCGCCTGGGCCCTCGGGTGAAACACGGCTGATACAGCCCGCTGAAAACACGCGAAGTGTGATCCACCGAGCAACCCGGGGCAGCCTGGGGCGATAATCCCGAGGCGCGCCGTCTACGCCCTCCAACGGGATCCCCCACCATGGCCTCGAAGATCAGCGATTCGCCCCGTCCCCTGTCCCTCCTCCAGACGCGCCAGACGGCGGGCTCGAAGGACGCGCGCGCCGCCACTTCCAACAAGCCGGCGGGCAAGGACCTGGGCTGGAACAAGGACACCTTCGAGACCAGGCCGGCGACGTGCAAGCTCCCCGTCCCGACGACGCCGACGACCCCCGTCCCCGTCGACACCACGCCGAAGCCGACCGACCCGACGAAGCCGACCGACCCCTCGGCGCCCACCGAGCCCACGACGCCCACGGAGCCGGAGCAGCCCCCCGTCTCGTCCCTGCCGGACGCGGACCCGATGACGCACATCGCCTACTTGTCCTCGGACGAGCTGCAGGGGCGTGACAGCCCGTCCCCGGGCCTCGACGCGGCCTCCGCCTACGTGCAGGCCCACGTCCAGAAGTACGGCCTCGTGGGCCCCAACGTGAACAACCCGGAGAACCCCTACCAGCAGAAGTTCGACGTGTTCTCGTGGGTGGGCAAGCCGGGGGCGGCGCGGAGCGACGAGGCGCACCAGGGCCACAAGCAGTTCGGGCACCAGCTCTTCGAGGAGGGCTTCTACCTCGAGGAGGGCATGCCGAAGGAGACGCTCACCAAGCTCAACCGCCAGTACGAGAGCGCGATGAAGGCCGAGGGCCAGCCCGCGGTGGCCGCGCGCAACGGCAAGCAGCGCTCCGTGGAGGAGCTGAAGGCGCTGGCCGAGGAGTCCGGCCAGGCGGTGAACACCCTGGCGCTGCTGCCTGGCAGCGGTCCGCACAAGGACGAGGTCATCGTGGTGATGGCCCACCTGGACCACGTGGGCACGGACCGCAAGGGCAACGTGCACAACGGCGCGGACGACAACGCGTCCGGCAGCGCGGTGCTGATGGCGGCCGTGCCGGAGCTGGCCGAGGCCGCGAAGAAGGGCGAGCTGGACCGCTCCGTCCTCTTCATCTGGACGGGCGCGGAGGAGAAGGGCCTGGTCGGCTCGCAGTACTTCGTCGACCACCCCATCCCCGGCCTGGGCACGGAGGACATCGCCGGCGTCATCAACGTGGACATGGTGGGCCGCTGGGATGATCAGCGCCTGTCCGTCGTCGACACCAACCGCCGCGGCCAGCCCAACTACTTCCGCGACCTGGTGGACCAGGCCAACGCGAAGCTGGCCGACCCGTTCGACCGCATCAACAAGGACATCAACCAGTACCGCGACCGCCAGGATGGCGCCTCGTTCGGCGACAAGGGCGAGGACGTCCTCTTCATGTTCGAGGGCCTGTCCAACCCCAAGGGCGGCGGCGACCTCATCCCCGAGTACCACGAGCCCGGGGACGACATCGACCTCATCGTCCGCGACAACGGCGGCGAGAAGCCGCGCCGCATCAAGGACCTGATGCTCAACGTCATCGAGCTGGCCGCCAATCGCGTCGTAGAGGAGCCCGCGGCGAAGAAGTAGTCCCCCTCCCGCCGTGCGCCAGGAGGCTTGTCCTGGCGCCCGACCCCGTCGAGACTCGGCGCCATGTCCTCCGCTCCGCAGCCCTGGTTCGCGTTCTCCCTCGACCTGGCGCCGGCAACGGCGCGAGAGCGCCTGCCCTCCCTGCCTCCCATCCCCGCGTTGCCGGACGGGGAGCTGGCCGAGGCGCTCGACGTGGAGGTCGTCTACGACGTGGACTCGCCCCCCTGGGGCGGTCGCGTCGCCCGCCTGGTGGATGCTCCCGGAAAGAGCCTGCCGGGCCTGCTGCGGCGCCTGCCGACAGGAGCCACCTGGGACGCCGTGGTCCGCCTGGAGGCGGCCCTGGCCGGGGCCACCGCCACACGGAGCGTGAAGGTCCGCACGGCCACGGGGGCGACGCTCGTGGCCCTGGCCTTCACCCCGCCCGCGCGCACCGGCACCGGCCCGGGGCCCATCAGCGAGGCGTTCCTCGTCACCCTGGCGCTCGCCGCGGAACGGGCGGGCCTCTCCCCGGACCACGTGGAGCGGCTCCAGGCGGAGGCCCGCATCGTCCAGACCGTCCAGCAGGCCCGGGCCGCCGTCCCGCCCCAGGGGCGCAAGCCCTGATCCACCCACCTGGCGGGTCCTCGACGCGAAATTGTCACGAAAAAGTGAACCCGTGACGCAACCGGGAGACGGTTGCACACGAAGATAGGTCTGAAGGGCCTCACCTGGGTTCCCTCATCGAGTGCCCGAGGAATTGCTTCGGATGACGACGCTGCGACCGACCACCCGAGCCAGCACCCCGTCCCCCTCCACCGGGTCCACGTCCATCGACGGCGTGAAGACGCGCGGCGGGAGCTGGAGCCCCGCCGCGACGCGCGAGGTGTCCGTCGCGGAGCTCCAGGCGAAGTTCGGCTGGGCGGAGGGCAGCTGGGAGGCGGGCCTGCTCCAGGCCGCGGACGCCGCCGGGGACAAGACCCGGGGCCGCAACGGCAAGGTCTCCGCGGCGGAGCTCCAGGCGTACCTGGCGGCGCCCACGGACGGCAAGTACCTCACCTCCACCACGCTGCAGCAGGGCCGCGCCGCGCTCGACGCGAAGCTGGCCGCCAGCGGGACGAACACGGTGGACGTGGACGCCTTCGAGACGAAGTGGCAGGACGACCTGGCCAAGCGCGCGGACCGCCTGGGGGGCAACGGCGACGGCGAGCTGTCCCAGCAGGAGCTGGCGACCTACATCCAGAAGTCGAAGATGGGCCAGGCCGAGGGCGCCAAGTGGGTGCCCGACCAGCAGATGGCCGCCTTCCAGAGCCGGGTGGCCGAGGCCGCCGGTGAGCTGGATCCGCTGCGTCCCAAGGGCGACTCCAAGGGCGTGGGGCTGGTGAAGCAGTACTCGCGCGCGATGATGGAGGAGGGCAAGAACGTCCCCGCCTTCGTCAGCTACCTGCTGTCCGCGTCGGACATCCAGGAGACGCCCGCCGGCGTGGACCGCACGCAGAGCACCTTCGTGCGCGACCCGGAGCTGGGCCGCGCCGGCGTCGTCGACTCGGACTACAACAACACGGGGTTCGACCGCGGGCACATGAAGCCGGCGGAGGACTCGCCCAATCAGGAGGCGATGAACGAGAGCCACCTGATGAGCAACATCGCCCCCCAGCACGGCAACCACAACCAGCAGGTGTGGCGCACGCTGGAGAAGGGCGTCAACGAGCTGGTGAAGGCCACCGGCGGCAAGGCCTATATCGTCACGGGCAACCTCTACCTGGACGAGAAGGGCAAGCCCCTGCCGGCGGACAAGGTCGCCACCACGGGCGCCAAGAGCGACCGCCGCATCGCGGTCCCCACGCACAACTTCAAGACGGTGCTCCTGGAGCTGCCCAACGGCAACCTGACCATGTTCGCGTACATGGTGCCGAACCTGAAGGACGGGCCCTCGAAGAAGGAGCAGATCGTCCCGCTGCTGGAGTCCACGCGCGTGCCGGTGGACCGCATCGAGGAGCTGCTCGGCCAGGACCTCTACGCCCAGCTGCCCAAGACGGTGCAGACGAAGCTGGAGAAGGACCCGGCGGCCAAGGGCATCTTCGAGCAGGGCAGCGGCTATCAGGCCGTCACCCTGCTGGCGAACCAGACGAAGCCCGCGAAGAAGTAGCCCGGGCGCTCGGCGTCCTCAGGGGACGGGCAGCGACAGGTAGTGCCTGCCCAGCTCCGTGAGGACGCCGTTGGCGCCCAGCAGGCTCGCGAAGCACGGGTCGTTCGTCCAGCGCCCGGTGAACCACGCGTAGCGGAACACGTCGTCGCGGCGCTCGCAGACGGCCACCATCTCCGCCATCTGCGCCTTCTGCTTGGCGACCGAGTCGATCTGCGCGCCGTCCTGCTGCCGGTGGCAGTTGGCGAACTCCGTCACCCAGAAGGGCTTGCCGTACTTCGTCAGCCGGTTCAGCTGCCCGTCGAGCCCGTAGTCGTACCAGTGGAAGGCCAGGTAGTCGATGCGCGGCTCCCGGTTGCCGTTCTGCGCGCGGTACGCCGCGTAGAAGGCGTCCAGCCACACCACCGGGTCCGAGTAGCCGGTCATCGTCCCCCAGTTCATCGCCGGGCCCACCAGCTTGACGCCCGTGTTCGCCGCGACGCTCTCGTACCGCGGCCACAGCCGCGCCGCGTCCGTGGGCGCCATGTTGGCCTGGTCCGTGAGGTTGGGCTCGTTGAGCAGCAGCAGGTATTGGATATGGGGGTTGGCCTTCAGCATCGCCTCGATGCGCGCGGCGTCGAAGTCGCCGTTCCACAGCATGGGGACGAAGTCCATCGCGTGGCGCTCGCGGAAGTCCGTGGGCACGCCGGGGCTGGGCTTGTCGCTCCAGTTGTACCACCAGCTCACGCCGGGCGAGACGGCCGCGAGGTCCTCGGGCGTGGCCAGGTCGAAGGCGATGCCGCGCTTGAAGCTCTTGGCGCCCCCCACGGGCGTGCCCGCGTCGTCGGAGGGCTGGCCGCCCGGCTTCCTCGGGTCCGCGGGGTCACAACCCGATAGCAGGAGCAACACGATGCAGGATGGCGCGAGCCAGCGTCTCATGGGCCTTCACCTCGGTCGGCCCCTGGGGGGCGGGGCGCGTGGGAGGCGCCATCCTATTCGGCCAGCTCCCGCGCCAGGAACGGGGCCGTGCGGCTCCCGGGCGCGGCGGCGACCTGGGCGGGCGTGCCCGCCACGACCACCTCGCCGCCCTCGTCGCCCGCGCCCGGCCCCATGTCGACGACCCAGTCGCTGGCCGCGATGACGCGCATGTCGTGCTCCACGAGGATGACGGTGTTGCCCGCCTCGACGAGGCCGTCGAGCTGGGTCATCAGCTTGTCCACGTCGGAGGGGTGCAGGCCGGTGGTGGGCTCGTCGAGGACGTAGAGGGTGTGGCCGCGCTGCGCGCGTTGCAGCTCCGTGGCCAGCTTGATGCGCTGGGCCTCGCCGCCGGACAGCTCCGTGGCGGGCTGGCCCAGGCGCAGGTACCCCAGGCCCACCTCGCGCAGGACCTCCAGGGCGCGCCGCACGGGCGGATCGTCCACGAAGAAGGCGTGGGCCGCGTCCACCGTCATCCCCAACACCTCCGCGACGTTCTTGCCGCGGTAGGTGATTTCGAGCGTCTTCGCGTTGTAGCGGGCCCCGTGGCAGGTGGGGCAGGGCGCATAGACGCTGGGCAGGAAGAGCAGCTCCACGCTGACGAAGCCCTCGCCCTCGCACGTCTCGCAGCGCCCCTTGGGGACGTTGAAGGAGAAGCGGCCCGCGTCATAGCGCCGCGCGCGGGCGGCGGGCGTCGCCGCGAACAGCTTGCGGACGTTGTCGAACAGGCCCGTGTAGGTCGCCAGGTTGGAGCGCGGCGTGCGGCCGATGGGCTTCTGGTCGACGCGCACCAGCCGCTGGAGCGACTCCATGCCGGAGGCGAGCCTGCCGCCCGTGGTGAGGACCTCGGCGTGCTCCAGCGTGTCTCCCTCCTCCTCGTCCTCCGGCGGCGCGTGCCCCAGGTGGCTGGCGACCAGCTCCACCAGCACCTGGCTCACCAGGCTCGACTTCCCGGAGCCGGAGATGCCCGTCACGGTGGTGAAGACGCCCAGCGGGAACGCCACGTCCAGCCCGCGGAGGTTGTTGCGGGACACGCCCTCCAGGCGCAGCCAGCCCCGGGGCTCCCTGGGCGGGCGAGCGCGCGGAGGCAGGGCGTCGAAGAGGTAGTGGCGCGTGCGGGAGGACTTCACGTCCCTCAGGCCGTCGAGCGGGCCGCTGTAGACGATGCGCCCGCCGTGCTCGCCCGCGTCCGGGCCCACGTCCACCACCCAGTCCGCGTGGCGGATGACGTCCACCTCGTGCTCCACGACGAACAGCGAGTTGCCGGCGTCCTTGAGCGCGTCGAGCGCCCGGAGCAGGGACTCGGTGTCGGCCGGATGCAGGCCCGCGGAGGGCTCGTCGAGCACGTACACCACGCCGAAGAGGTTGGAGCGCACCTGCGTGGCCAGCCGCAGCCGCTGCAGCTCCCCGGGCGAGAGGGTGGGCGTGCCGCGCTCCAGCGCGAGGTAGCCCAGCCCCAGCTCCCGCAGGACGTCGATGCGGCCCAGCACGTCCCTCGAGATGCGCTCCGTGACCAGCGCCTTCTCCGGGTGCTCCTTCGCCAGCTTCCGGGCGCTCGGGGCCGTCCCGTCGGCGAACGGGCGGAGCAGCTCCGCGACCTTCTGGAGGGGCAGCTGCGACAGCGCGCCGATGTCCAGGCCCGCGAACGTGACGGACAGCGACTCCGGCTTGAGCCGCTTGCCGTGGCACACCGGGCACTCGCCGCTCACCATGTACCGCGAGACGCGCCGCTTGATGAGGGCGCTCTGGGTGGTGGCGAACGCCTGGAGCACGTACTTGCGCGCGCTGGTGAAGGTGCCCATGTAGCTGGGCGGCTCCTTGCGCTTGAGCGCGCGCCGCGTCTCGGCCGGCGTGAAGCCCGCGTAGACGGGCACGGTGGGCTGCTCATCCGTGAAGAGGATCCAATCCCGGTCCTTCTTCGGCAGCTCGCGCCAGGGCCGGTCCACGTCGTAGCCGAGCGTCACCAGGATGTCGCGCAGGTTCTGCCCATGCCACGCCGGAGGCCACGCGGCGACGGCGCGCTCGCGGATGGTGAGCGAGTCGTCGGGCACGAGCGATTGCTCCGTCACCTCGTAGACGCGCCCCAGGCCATGGCAGTTCGGACACGCGCCCGCGGGGGTGTTGGGCGAGAACGCGTCCGAGTCGAGGTGGGGCTGCTTCGGCGGATAGGTCCCCGCGCGCGAGTACAACAGGCGCAGCGAGTTGGAGAGCGTCGTCACGCTGCCCACCGACGAGCGCGAGGTGGGCGAGCCCCGGTGCTGCTGGAGGGCGACGGCGGGGGGAAGGCCCTCGATGGAGTCGACCTCCGGGATGCCCGCCTGGTCGATGAGCCTCCGGGCGTACGGGGCCACGGACTCGAAGTAACGTCGCTGGGCCTCCGCGTACAGGGTCCCGAAGGCCAGGGAGGACTTGCCGGAGCCGGACACGCCCGTGAAGACGACCAGGGCGTCCCGGGGCAGCTCCACGTCGAGGTTCTTGAGGTTGTGCTCGCGCGCGCCCCGGACCCGGACGAGGCCGGAGGGCGGGCGGGGTGGCGGGGAGGGGCGGGGGGCTGGACGGCGGCGCATCTGGCGAGTCTCCTCCTGCGGTTCTATCCAAGGTGCGGCCGGGGGCGGGGACCGAACAGGGGGGGCCCGCGCGCCGCCGTGCGTGGCCAGGGGCGCCAGGGCACTGGGGGTGAATACCTTCGGGAGGGACGCGTCGGAGCGCCCCGGACCGGGTTATCCTCCGCGGCACGAGGCCCCTGGAGGCGCTGGCCGGTTCGCCCCTGGACTTGTGCGCTCATGAGCACGGACATCTCGCTTCCCGACGAGCTGATCGACGCGGTACTGGGTTCGATGACGGCGAGCGCCGCGCAACGGCTGCGGGCCGGGCCCGGCTCGAGAGAGGGGCTCGGCCGGGTGTTCGCGGAGCGGGCGTCGCTCGGGAGCGTGGCTCCGGAGCCGTTCGCGTTCGCGCGCCACCTGGGCGCGAGGCTCGCGGAGGCGGACGACCCCGCGCGTGCCCTGGAGCGGCTGCATGCCCGGGACCTGGCGCTCGCGCTCGCCTGCGCCCAGGAGCTGCCCGGCGCGGCGGACCTGTTCGAGGACGAGGTCCTGTCCCGGCTGCGCGTGCCGCTCTCCCGCCTCCACCCCTCGCCCGCGTTCGTGGACGAGGTGCTCCAGACGCTCCGGGCGAACCTGCTCATGCCTCGCGCGGGAGCGGCCCCCCGGCTCGCTGGCTACGCGGGCGTGGGCTCGCTGTTCCATTGGGTGAACAGCGCGGGTGTGCGGCTCGCGCTGCGGATGCGCAAGGCGCACGGACAGGAGGCCCAGGTGGACGCCGAGGTGCTGGCCGCGCACCCCGCCCAGGGCGGCCTGGAGCTGGGGCTGGTCCGCGAGGATGCGCGCGCGCACGTCCGCGCCGCCTTCGTGCAGGCGGTGGCGTCGCTCGACGACGAGGACCGGGAGCTGCTGCGCCTGCACTTCGTGGAGCGGCTGTCGCTGGAGCGGATGGGGGCGCTGTACGGCCTGCACAAGTCCACGCTGTCGCGGCGGCTGTCCGGGGTGCAGGCGGTGCTGGAGAAGCGCACGCGCCGGGTCATGTCGGAGCGGCTGGCGCTCTCCGCCGACGACCTGGACAGCGTGATGCGGGCCATCCACGGTCGCCTCGACCTGAGCCTGTCCGGGCTGCTGGCGGCGAGGGAATGAGCTGCCCGGACGAGAACGACCTCGCCCGCTACGTGAACGGCCTCCTGTCGGCCGAACGCGAACAGGCGCTGCGCGCCCATGTCACCGGCTGCGTGGAGTGCCGGAGCGTGCTCGCCGCGCTGAGCGCCCCGGAGGCACCGCCGCCTCCCCGGGGCGCGGGCCTGCTCGCCACGGGCACGCGGGTGGGGCGCTACGTGGTGTTGGGCCTGCTGGGCGAGGGAGGCATGGGCCGCGTCCACGCCGCCTACGACCCGGAGCTGGACCGCAAGGTGGCGTTGAAGCTGCTCAACCCGGACCGGCTCCACGGGGACTCGCTGGACCTGGCGCGGCAGCGCCTGGAGCGCGAGGCCAGGACCATGGCGCGGCTGTCCCATCCCCACGTCGCCAGCCTCCATGACGTGGGGGAGTACGAGGGGCAGCTGTTCCTGGTGATGGAGTTCGTGGAGGGCGGCACGCTGCGCAAGTGGCTGGCGGAGCGCCCCCGCACGCGGCGGGAGGTCCTGGAGTGCTTCCTCCAGGCCGCGGACGGGCTGGCCGCGTCGCACGCGCTGGGCATCGTCCACCGCGACTTCAAGCCGGACAACGTCCTGCTCACGAAGGACGGCGTCGTCCGCATCACCGACTTCGGCCTGTCCCACGCGACGGTGTCGTCCGGGGACGCGCCCGTGTCGGGCCCGCCGCCCACGAGCGACGCCCTCACCGTCACGGGGACCCTGCTCGGCACGCTGGCCTACGGCGCGCCCGAGCAGCTGCGCGGCGAGCGCGGCGATGCCCGCTCCGACCAGTTCTCCTTCTGCGTCGCGCTCCACGAGGCGCTCAATGGCCAGCGCCCCTTCGAGGGGACGACGCGCGAGGCCCTGTTGGAGGAGATGGCGCGCCAGGCCGTGCGCCCCGAGCGGCCCGGTGTCCCGGCCTGGCTGCGCGCCGTGGTCCGCCGGGGGCTCTCCGCCGACCCGGCGAAGCGCTTCGCCTCCATGGACGAGCTGCGCGCGCGGCTGTCGAGGGACCCCGTCGCGCGGCGGCGCAACGTGGGGCTGGTGGCGCTGGCGGTCGTCCTGGTCGTCGCGGCGGTGGGCGTGCTCGCCACGAGAAACCCGCGCGAACTGTGCCAGGGGAGCGAGCGGCACTTCGCGGGCATCTGGGACGCGGCGGCCCGCGAGTCCCTCCACCGGGCGTTCCGGGCCACGGGCTCGGCGGACGCGGAGGCCTCCTTCTCCGCGGTGGCGGAGGCCCTGGAGCGCTGGAAGCAGGCGTGGGTGCACGCGCACCAGGAGGCGTGCGAGGCCACGCGCGTCTATGGGGAGCAGTCGGACCAGGTGCTGGGGCTGCGCATGGCGTGCCTGGATGAGCGGCTGGGCGAGGTGACGCGCGTGGTGGGCGTGCTCCAGGCGGCGGATGTCCGCGCGGTGGAGCGGGGCTTCGGCCTGGGTGCCTCGCTGGCGAGCCTGGGGCGCTGCTCGGACGTGAGGACGCTGCGGGAGGCGGTGGCGCCACCCGAGGACCCGGTGACCCAGGCCGAGGTGGTGGCCATCCGGAGGGAGCTGGCGCGGGCGAACGCGGAGCTGCTCGCGGGACATACGCCGGAGGCGCTGAAGGTGGCACAGGCCGCGAGGGAGCGCGCCGTGCGCACGCGCTATCGCCCCGTGGAGGCGGAGGCCCACGTGCTCTGTGCGACCGTCCAATCGGACGCGAACAAGTTCGAGGCCGCCCGGGACTGCGCGGTCCAGGCGGCCCTCGCGGCGGAGGCGGGACGACATCACGGCGTGCTGGCGCGCGCTCTCTACTTGCAGGCCTGGGTGACCGCGCATGGTCTGGGGAAGACACACGACGCCTGGGCGCTCCTCCAGCGAGCCGAGGCCGTGGCGGAGCCGCTGCGCGACCCCGAGTTCGACGCGCTGCTCGACTTTGTCCGCGCGGAGCTGTTCGAGCAGGAGGGGCGCTTCGCCGACGCGGAGCTCGTCCTGCGCAAGGCGCTCGAGCGTGTCATCGCGAAGGCCGCGTCACACGCCGCGGTGCGCGCCGAGATGGTGGGACGCCTGGGGCTCCTGGCCCGCCAGCAGGGCCGGCTCCTCGAGGCCGTGCGGTGGCAGGAGGAGGCCGTCCAGCTCCACGAGAAGCTCCATGGCCCCGAGCACCGCGACACCGCGCGGGCGCTGGTGAACCTGGGCAGTACGCTGATCTACACCGGGGAGCTGGCTCGCGCGGAGGCGGCCCTCCAGCGGGCGCTCGCCATCCTCGAGCGGGTCCTGGGCAAGGAGCACCTCTCCGTGGCGCGCGCCCTGTCCACCCTGGCCTTCTTGTACTTCGAATGGGGACACGCTCAGCGGGCCCACGAGGTCGCGGAGCGGGGCTTCATGGTGGCTCGCAAGAGCGTCTCCCCGGAGGCCGCCAGCTCCGTGTTGCTGGTGCTGGAGTCCAATCGGTCGGGAGTGCGGGGGGAGGCGGGCGAGCGCGAGGCCGAGCTGGAGCAGGCCCGGCGCAGCCTGGCCGAGCGGGAGCGCGCGTACGGCGCGGCTCACCCGGAGGTCGCCTTGGAACTCCACGACGTGGGGAGGCTGCTGCGGTTGCTGGGGCGCGCGAAGGACGCCCGCGTTTTCCATGCGCGTGGCATCGCCATCCAGGAGCCGCTGGTGGCGCGGGGCGAGGTGGACGGGGAGGGGCTGCGCTGGCTCGCGGACGCCCTGTTGTTCCTGGGGCGCGTCGAGGAGGCGCGCACCCACGCCGAGCGGGCGCTGGAGGCGCTGGAGCGGGACAGGGGGCCGATGGCGCCGGAGCGCCTCAAGGCGCTGGTGCTGCTGGGGGACATCCACCTCGCGGCGAATGCGCCCGAGCGGGCGGTGCCGTTGCTGCGGACGGCGCTGGAGGCATTCGCGAGCGGGGACATCACCTCCGCCCGTGTCCCACTCGCCCGGCGGCGGCTCGCCCGGGCACTGCGTCTGTCCGATGCCATCGAGCAGGCCTGCGAGGAGGCGCGGCGGGCCTGGACGGAGTGGGAGCCCTGGCGCGCGGGCTATCCCGGCGAGGTCCTCGAGGCGCGCGCCGAGCTGGCGCGCTGCGCCCGCTGACGCAGCGATTCTCCGCAACGGAGTCTCCCGGGCTGTCTCCTCGGGTCAGGGGGCGGTTCCCCATGCCCTGACGGGAAACGAGAACTGCACCCTCCCGTACTGACGGGGCGTCGTCCTTCCCTCAGTCCAGCAGCTGCATCAGGTCCGCGCGGGTGATGGCGGCGCCTCCCGATTCCCCGCCCAGCGCGGACTCGAAGAGGGCGCGCTTCTTGTCCTGGAGCGTGAGGATCTTCTCCTCCACCGTCCCCCGCGACACCAACCGGTAGACCATGACCGGCCGTTGCTGGCCGATGCGATGCGCGCGGTCGGCGGCCTGCGCCTCCACGGAGGGATTCCACCAGGGGTCCACCAGGAAGACGTGGTCCGCCGCCGTGAGGTTGAGGCCCGTGGCGCCCGCCTTCAGCGAGATGAGCATGACGGGCGGGCCGTCGGGGTCCTGGAACGAGGCGGCGACGGCGCCTCGGTTGGAGGTGCCGCCGTCCAGTCGGATGAAGCCGATGCCGGCCTCCTTCAGCGCCGGCTCGATGAGGTCCAGCATGGACGTCCACTGCGAGAAGACGAGCGCCTTGTGCCCGTCGTCCACCGCGGTGGTCAGCGCCTCCACCAGCGCCTGGACCTTGGAGGACGTCTTCGCCTGCTGGCCTGGCACCAGCGCCGGATGGCAGGCCGCCTGCCGCAGCCGCAGCAGGGCCTCCAGGGCCTTGAGCACGCTGCCGCCCGCCTCCAGCTGCGACACCACCTCCTCGCGCGTGGCCGAGTAGACGGCGTCGTAGACGGCGCGCTCGTGCTCGCTGAGCGAGACGTGCCGCACGGCCTCCGTGCGCGGAGGCAGCTCCGGCGCCACCTCGCGCTTCAACCTGCGCAGCACGAAGGGCCGGATGCGCGCGCGCAGCCGCTCGGCGGCGCCCTTGAGGTTGTCCGCGACGGGCCGGGCCCAACGCTCCTCGAACTCCTTGCGCCCGCCCAGCAGGCCCCGGTTGGTGAAGTGCATCAGGCTCCACAGCTCCTCGAGCCGGTTCTCGATGGGCGTACCGCTCAGCGCCAGCCGGAACGACGCCTCCAATCCATAGGCTGCGCGCGCCACCTGGCTGTCCGGGTTCTTGATGGCCTGGGCCTCGTCGAGCACCACCATGTCCCAGGTCTTCGCCCCGAGCACCTCCGCGTCGAGCCGCAGCAGCGCGTACGTGGTGAGCGTCACGTCCGCCGTCTCGTCGAGCGCGCGTCCGGGGCCGTGGTAGACGGACACCTTCAACGAGGGCCGGAAGCGCTTAACCTCCGCCTCCCAGTTGGGGAGCACGCTGGTGGGCGCGACGACCAGCGTCCCCGGGCCGATGGTGCAGAGGGTCTGCAGCGTCTTGCCCAGACCCATGTCGTCCGCGAGCACGCCGCCCAGCCCCGCCTGCCGCAGGAACGTCAGCCAGCTCAGGCCCGCGAGCTGATAGGGCCGCAGCGTCGCCGTGAGGTCCGCGGGAATCCTCGGGTCCGGCAGCTTCTCGAAGCCCTGGACCAGGGGCGCCAGCCGCTCCAGGCCGGGCGGCGACGGGTGCTCCAGCTCCTCGCACATCTCCGTGAGCTGGGGGATGGCGTGGTTGGCGAGCCGCCCAGCACCATCCCGAGCGGCCAGCAGGTCCGCCACCCGCTGCCCGTTCGACTTGAGCCACGCGGTGGGCAGCGGCGCCCAGCCTCCGCCCGCCAGCGGCACCAGCCCGAGGCCCTCCTCGTAAGCCCGCATCACCGCTTCCGCGTCCACCCTGCGCGGCGCGCCCGGGGCCGCGCCCTCGACCTCGAACGCGAAGTCGAACTCCACGCGCGGCGCTCCCGCCTCCGGCGCGTGGGCCTTCACGTCCATGACCGGACGCAGCTTGACGTTCGGGCTCACCACCTGCGCGGCGTTGCCGGTGAGGCCGCCCCGCCAGCGCCGCAGCTTGTCGGCGAGCTGCACCGCCTCCTTGCCCTGCACCGTCACCCGGCGACCGGGCACCATGTTCAACTCGTCGCGCAGGCCATGGATGAGCTTCTGCTCCGCGGCCTCGTCCCGCACCGGCACCGCGCCCTGCAGGTAGACCATGCGGCCGTTGTCGATGCGCACCGTGGGCGGCGAGCCGTACACCAGCGTCGGCAGCACGGAGAGCCCCGTGTCGAGCTTGTCCAGCTCCAGGGAGATGCGGGGCTGGAGCGTCTTGTCGATGCGCGGCAGGCGCTGGCTGCGCACGTCCACGGGCAGGCGCCGGGCCAGGTCCGGCAGCACCTTCCCGGTGAGGTCGCCCATCTGCTGGGGCGAGAAGACGCGCTCCTGGGGAAGGTGCTCCAGCCGGGGACCGGTGAGCGCCTGCTCGCCCAGGCGGAACAGCGTGCCGCCCCCCACCGCCACGCCGGGGCTGACGACCTCGGTGGCGCGCGGGTCTTTCTCGATGCGCAGCACCGTCTGCTCGCCCCGGTCCTCCACCACGACGCGGGGCAGGAGCAGCTCGCTCGAGATGGACACCAGCACGCCGTCGAAGAGCACGGTGCGCGCGGGCTCCAACGCGCGCAGCAGGGACTCGAGGCGCTCGGGAGGCAGCGCGCCGCGCGTCGGCTTCGCCAGCAGCCGGTCCGCCACGACGTCACAGGGCTCCACCTGGATTCGGGCGGCCTCCACGGGATTCTGGACGAGCGACGCCAGGCTGCGCGCGAGCAGCCGGGCCGTGTTGTCGGGCCGCACGACCAGCCGCTCCAACTGGATGCCACCCTCCACGCGCTTGAAGCGGTACACCATCCGCTCCGGCTTCGCGGAGCCGGTGGGGCGTGTGCCCGCCGGGGCCGTGGAGGGCCTGGCGCCGGTGGACGCCATGGGGCGCGCGGGCGCCGGGGCCGGCCGCGCGGGAGGCCGGGCCGCGGCGGCGCGCTGGGTGCCCACGTGATGCAGGTAGAGGGCTGCGGCGACCACGTGCTCGCAGGGGTCCGCCTTCCCGCGGCAGTCGCACTCCCAGATTTCGTCGTCGGGGTAGAGGGTGGTGGTGACGGGCGCGGGGCGGCCGGTGGCGCGCACGCGCAGCACCGTCTCCTCCTCACCCACGGACTGCACGGACACGGCCCCGGCGCGGGCCAGCCCCATCCCCGCGGACCAGGTGTCCGGGCGGGCTTCTTCCTGGATGGCTTCGAGCAGGTCGGCGGTCGCGGACATACGAGTCCGCCTCCCTAATCCCAGGGCGGAGCCGCGCGCAATCACCGCCTGCGCGCGGCTCCCCGCCTCCGCCGCTACGGGTAGGTGTCCAGGTACGCTCGGTGGCTGTTGGAGAACTCGAACTGGGTGAACTGGTCCCAGTTGATGGACCACGTCATCAGCCCCTTGAACCCGGGGTAGCCCGCGGGCTGGCGCAGCACGTACGCGCCGCCGAACGACTGGCCCTTGAGCAGGTAGTCGAGCGCCTTGTGCACGTTGGCGGGCGTGGTGTACCCGCCACCGGCGGCCTGGGGCGAGGACGGCAGTCCGATGACCACCTGGTCGGGCCTCAAGGCGGGGAAGGTCGCGCTCGCGTTGCCCCCCACGGGGAAGCCGCGCAGCAGCATCTCCGCCATGGCCACGTGGAAGTCGGGCGTCCCCTGCGCGTACGCGCGTCCGTCGAGCGCGGTGACGGTGCCGGTGTTGTAGTGCTGCACGTGCAGGTACGTCAGCCTGTCCCGCAGCGCGTGGATGACGGGCAGGTACGCGCCCCAGGGGCCACCGTACGCGGCCATGCCGCCCTGCACGTAGGCCGTCTCCGGAGCCATGGTGAGCAGGAAGCCCGAGCCGTTCTGGTCGAGCAGCTGGCGCGTGGCCTGGATGAGGTTGACGATGCGCGGCGTGGTGGGGTTTCGGAAGTCCGTGTCGCCCCCGTTGAGCGACAGCGAGCTGCCCTCCAGGTCCAGGTCCAGCCCGTCGAAGCCGTAGGTGGTGATGAGCGACTGCATGCTGGCGACGAAGTTCTGCCGCGCGGTGGCGTCGTCCAGGTGGATGGTGCCGTTCGCGCCGCCGATGGAGATGAGCACCCTGCGGCCCTGGCTCCGCAGCAGCGCGATGTCCGCCTTGAAGTCGCCCACGCTCGAGTTGTACGGCGTGAAGCCCATGGTGCCGGAGCCCGCGCCACCGACTGGCTCGGCGAAGGCGACCTGGATGACGTCGAACTTCGCGGACACGTCACGCAGGCGGATGTTCGTCGAGCCGTTGTCGAAGTTGTGCCAGTAGCCCACGAGGACCTTGCTCCGGGTGGGCGGCGCGTTCGTCGTCGTCACCGACACGGCGACGCTGGGCGCGGAGCGGTTGCCCGCCGCGTCCCGGGCCTTCACCGTGAACGCATAGGTCGTGTTCGCGGCGAGGCCGGAGACGGTGGCGCTGGTCGCGCCGGTGGTGGTGGCCGAGGCGGTGGCGCCTCCGTTGACGAAGACCTCGTAGCCGGTGACGCCGACGTTGTCCGTGGAGGCATTCCAGGCGAGCGAGACGCTGGTGGAGCCCACGCTGGTGGAGCGTGGCCCCGTGGGGGCGCTCGGGGCCTCCGTGTCGACGGGCGGCGGCGGGGAGGTGGTCGTGCTGTGGGCCGCGCTGGCCGCGGAGCGATTGCCGGCGGCGTCCCGCGCCTTCACCGTGAACGTATAGGTCGTGTTCGCGGCGAGGCCGGAGACGGTGACGGTGGTGGCGCCCGCGGTGGTGGCCGAGGCGGTGGCGCCTCCGTTGACGAAGACCTCGTAGCCGGTGACGCCGACATCGTCCGAGGACGCGCTCCACGACAGCGTCACGCTCTCGTGGTTCTTCGCGGTGGATGTCAGCTGCGCGGGCGCGGTGGGGGCCTGCGTGTCCGGGGCGCTCGTCCGCTCCAACCAGAGCGCCGGGACGTTCGGCGGCTCCCAGCCCACGAGTGAGGTGTGGGATTGCCTGCAGTCATAGCCCTTGCCCAGATAGGTGACGAGGTCGCCCACGGTGTACGGGACGTTGGGGGCCCAGGCACCCCGGTCCGCCGTGTACGCGGTCACCGGGAATAGGAAGGAGAGCAGGGCGACGAGGACCACCAGGACGGGGAGGCCCGTCCGGGCGGATGCGGAGGATGTGGGCATGGCGTCTGCCTTTCGACAGGAGGGGGGACGGTCGGGGTGCACCGCCAGGACAGAGAGGCGTGCCCGATTTTTCGGGTCAATTCCCGATTTCCTGGGGGCGCGCCACGCCACCCTCGTCATTCCGCGCGGTTGGCGGACGCGGCGAAAAAAGAAAGGGCATGTCGATCTCCGCTCTCCATTTTCGACGTGTCGATAGAGCCCGCGAATCGGGCACTTCGACGAATCCGGAAAGGGAGTCACGACGATGCGGTTCATGGCGATTGTGAAGGCGGACAAGAATTCGGAAGCAGGAGTGATGCCGGACCAGAAGCTCCTGGCGGAGATGGGGAAGTTCAACGAGGAGCTGGTGAAGGCCGGCGTGCTGCTCGCGGGAGAAGGGCTGCATCCCAGCTCGAAGGGCGCGCGCGTCCGGTTCTCGGGGACGAAGCGGACGGTGATTGACGGTCCCTTCGCGGAGTCCAAGGAGCTGATCGCCGGCTTCTGGATCCTCCAGGTGAAGTCGAGGGAGGAGGCCATCGAGTGGATCAAGCGCTGCCCGAATCCCATGGAGGGTGAGTCCGAAATCGAGCTCCGGCAGGTCTTCGAGCCGGACGATTTCGGCGATGCCCTGACGCCGGAGTTGCGCGAGGCCGAAGCGCGGCTGCGGCAGCAGGCGGCTACTCGGACCTAGGCCGCGTCGTCGTCGCGGGCGGGGTGGGCCAGGGACGGGCACGTCCCTCGCGTGCTCGCGGCACTTCGATTTCTTCGCGTCCCGGCATCCGCTGCCAGGAATAAATCCGAAGACGGGCGTTCTGCTGGCGGAATGAGCGCCACGCGCAATGACAGCACGACCCCGGAGGTGGGCGCGAGGCGTCGCGGGCGATAGGGGTCTGCCCGCGCTCCGCTGACCGCGTTCGACCTCCAGGCTCGGGGTGGCTCCGTCGGGAGCCACCACGCACGCGAGACGTGTATCGATTCACACGTCGACCCGGCGGGTCGTCGTGGCTGTGCTTGGAAGTGGGGGGATGGATGTCTTCAAGGCGATGTCAGACCCCTGATGCAGAACGTGCGTGGCTTTGTCGTCCTGGTGCCATGTCTGGAATGTGAGGGTTTGAATGGCTGCGAATCCATTGCAATCGAAGTTCGAGGTCTTGGAGCGTGTTCGTCGGTGTGCCGCGTCGGTGACCCGCTATCCCCTGGACATCCTCACGGCGGAGGCCCTGCTCGAGGACGACCTGGGGGTCGACTCGGTGAAGCTCGCGGAGATCGCCGCCGTCGTCGGTCGAGAGTTCGACATCCCCGCGGCGCAGCTGCCCAGGAGCGGCAAGGCGCGCACGCTGGGCGCCATCGCGGACTGGGTGGTGTCCCTGCGAGGCGCCGCGAGCGCCCCGGCCGAGCCTCCCCGGCCCGAGGCCATCGTCGCGGCTCCCGCCGCCGCGACGTCGTCCGCTGCCCACCCGCCGGAGGACCTCGAGTCGCGGGTGCGCGCGGTGTTCGCCCGGGTGACGCGCTATCCCGAGGAGCTGCTGACCCGCGATGCGGACCTGGAGGACGAACTGGGCATCGACTCCGTGAAGCAGGCGGAGGTCCTCGCGGGGCTCGTGAAGGAGCTGGGCCTGTCCCAGGTCCCCCGTCCCTCGAAGCGGCTGCGCACCATCGCGGCCATCTGCGAGGAGGCGCGGACCTGGTTGGGGAGCGCCCCGGCGCGGATGGAGCCGGCGCGCGAGCCCTCGGCACCCGTGCGCGCGAGCCCGCCTCCGAGCGAGCCCCGTGCGCGGCTCCCGTTCGAGGGCAAGGTGGCCCTCGTCACGGGCTCGGGGAAGGGCATCGGCAAGGTCATCGCCACGCGGCTCGCGCGCGCGGGGGCGACGGTGGTCGTCAACTCCTTCCACTCGCGGGAGGAGGGCGAGCGCACGGCGCAGGAGATCCTCGCGGCGGGTGGGCAGGCCCTCCACCTGTGGGGCTCGGTGGCGCAGGAGGAGCACCTGGAGCGGATGTTCGCCGCCATCGGAGAGCGCTTCGGGGGCTTGGACTTCCTGGTGTGCAACGCCTCCAACGGGCTCATCGGTCCGTTCGACCGCATCACGCCACGTGATTGGGACAAGGCCTTCCGCACCTGCATCACCGGGACGTACGAGTGCGCCATGCGCGCCTGGCCGCTCATGGCGCGCCGCGGGGGCGGCAGCATCGTCACCATGTCCACCTCCATGTCCCAGCGCTACATGCACGACCTGGGGTGCCAGGGCGTGGTGAAGGCCGGCGTCGAGTCGCTCACGCGCTACCTCGCGGCGGAGCTGGCGCCCGAGCGCATCCGCGCCAACTGCGTGTCGGCGGGCCCGGTGCATGGTGAGTTGCTGGGGATGTTCCCGGACGCGGCCGGACGCGTCTCCCGCTGGGAGTCGGCGACGCCGGGGGGCGTGCTCTGCACCGCGGACGACGTCGCGGACGTGACGGAGCTGCTGCTGGGGCCGAAGACCCAGCGCGTGAATGGCGCCATCTGGGTCGTGGACGGCGGGCTCTCCGGGACGGTGGACGGGCTGCTGCCCGGCGCGGCTCGGAAGACGTCCTCGCGCGACGACCACGCCAACGGACACGACGTGCGCGCGTTGCTCGCGCTCGACGCTTGAACACCTGAACGGGGGCCAACGACATGGGCTACTTCGCCGTCCCGTATGAGATTCACTTCGATGACACGATGGCCTACGGGAGCCATCACTTCCTCACCAACTTCAAGTTCCAGTGCGCGGGCCGGGAGCACCTGCTGTTCAGCCCGCACTTCTTCGAGGAGCCCGGGTTCCGGCGCGACTTCGACCGGGTGCTCCTGCTGACCTACGAGGGCTACTCGCGCAACCTCGCCCCGGCGAACCTGGGCGACCGGCTGGTGGTGCTCACCTCGTTCGAGGAGCGGGGCGAGGTCGGCATCCGCTTCTGCTTCCGGACGCTCAAGCGGGACGGGACGCCCGTGGCCTGCGGCTACCAGACCGTCCTGTGCGCGGACCGCGAGTCGGGGGCCCTGTGCGCCTTCCCCTCGTCGTTCCTGCCCTGCTTCGATTCGCTCTCCGGGATGTTCGAACCGGAGGGCGGCACGAGCTTCCGCGACCGCGTGTTGCGCGGGGGCACGGGCGTCACCGAGCTGTTCCCCGAGTCCGTCAAGCAGCTCGCCCGGCGACTGCTGGACGAGCCCACGTCGCAGGGGTTCGGGCGGGTCGTCGACGCGCATCCCGCGGCGCCGCGTCCGTCCCCGGAGGCCCCCCGCCTCCAATTGCCCGAGGGCGCCTCGGTGTTCCTCTTCGCCGGGCAGGGCTCCTTCGACGCGGGGCTCTTCCTCCGCCTGAAGGCTCTCCAGCCGGAGCTCGCGCCGGAGCTGGCGGCCGTCGTGGAGGTGGCGCGCGCGCATGGCCTCGACGCGGCGCCCCTGGTCGCGGCCCGCGACGTGGCCGAGGTCCGCGCCGTGCTGGAGCAGGCGCCTCAGCTGGACCAGCTCGGCATCTTCCTGTCGGGGGTGATGGGCGCGAGGTGGCTCGAGCGCCAGGGGCGCGTGCCCGACGTGTATGTGGGGCACAGCTTCGGGGAGATCGCCGCCCTCACGGCGGCGGGGGCGCTGGAGCCCCGCGCGGGGGCGGAGGTGGTCTGCCTGCGCATCCGCGCGCTCCAGTCGGTGGGGGAGGACCTGGGCACGCTCGCGGCGGTGGCGCTTGGTGACGAGGAGACGGCCCGGGCCATCGCGGACAGCGGCGCGCGGGGCCTGGAGGTCGCGGGACGCAACCACGCGCGCCAGACGGTCGTGTCGGGCGCGCGCGTGGAGCTGGAGCGACTGAGGGCGCACCTGGAAGGAATGGGGAAGGGCTTCACCTACGTCGCCAGTCGCTATCCGTTCCACCACCGTGGGCTCTCGCCCGCAGCGGAGGCGTTCCGGGCCTCGCTCGCGCGGGTCGAGACTCGCTCGCCGCGCGCCATCGTCTACTCACCCATCGAGGGGCGTGCCTACAGCGGAGCCCCGGGGGAGCTGGCGACCGCGCTCTCGTCGCACCTGGTGCGGCCGTTCGACTTCCTCGGCGCGGTCGAGGCCCTGGTGGGCGCGGGGAGCACCCGCTTCGTGGATTGTGGAACGCAGGGGCGCCTCGCGCGCATCGTCGAGCGAATCCTCCCCGCGGGCGGCTCCCACGAGACGACGACCATCGTCGACCTGCTCCCGGAGCACGCTCCCTCGAGCGCGCCCGTGTCCGCCCCCACCCCCGCGCGGGAGCGGCCGGCGCCCGAGCCGGATGACTCGATCGCCATCGTCTCCCTGGGCTGCATGCTCCCGGGTGGGGCGAAGGACCCGGAGGCGTACTGGCGCAACGTGCGGCTCGGCATCAGCGGCATCGTCGACGCGGGCGTGAAGGACGCGCGGCTGGTCGAGGACTTCGTCGGACCGCGAGGAACGCCGGACCGGACGTACACGCTCCTCACGGGCGCGGTGCGGGACGAGGACCTGGTGGCTCCCGCCGGACTGGCCCCGGAGCGCTTCCAGGGCTACGTGCGCGAGCAGAAGCTGCTGGCCATCGCGTTGTCCCAGGCCGTTCGGGGGTTGGACGAGGTCATCCACCAATCCGCGGGGCGCATCCGGTGCTTCCTGGGGTCCACGGCGGAAGGGTCCGCGGAGTATGACGCCGCGTTGAGCCTGGAGGCCGGCGCGGCCCTGCTGCGCGAGAAGGGTTTGAGCGGCGCGGAGGTCGATGGGCTCATGCGCTCGGCCCGCTCCGTCCTCGGAGTCGTGGCTCCGGCCGAGGCCCTGGCGCCTCACGCGACGCTCCAGGCGGTGGTGTCGGACGTCGTGGGCTCCAGGGTGGAGGCGGTGCTCCTGGACGCCGCCTGCGCCTCGTCGCTCTACGCCATCGCGCTGGGGATGAAGGCGCTGGAGTCCGGCGAGGCGCGGCTCGTCCTCGCGGGGGGCGTGTTCTCTCCGGGCCCGGGCAACAGCTGCCTGTTCTCGCAGTTCAACGGCCTGTCGGCGACGGGAAGTCGTCCGTTCGACGAGCGCGCGGACGGCGTCATCTTCGGCGAGGGCGCGGGGGTGGTGGGGCTGATGCGCGTGTCGGACGCGCTCGCGGCGGGCCTGCGGATCCACGCCGTCATTCGGGGCGCGGGGCTGTCCAGTGATGGGCGGAGCAGCTCCGCGAACGTGCCGCGCTCGGAGGGCCAGGTGGCCGCGATGGAGGCGTGCTACGCGGCGGCCCAGGTGGACCCATCCACCATCCAGTATCTGGAGGCGCACGGGACGGCCACGCCGGCCGGGGATGCGACCGAGCTGAAGTCGATCTCCCGCGTCTTCGGCGGGCGTCGCAAGGGACTCCAACTGGCCAGCGTCAAGGCGTTGATAGGGCACGTGGGCTGGGCCGCGGGCGCGGCCTCCGTCATCAAGCTGTGCAAGGCGCTGGAGCACCGGCGCTTCCCGAAGCAGTCGAACTTCGCCAACCCCGGCGCGGAGCTGCGCGCGCTCGGCGCCGACTTCGAGGTCGCGCTCGACGAACAGCCGTGGCCCGACAATGGCGACCACCCTCGCCGCGCCGCGACCAACGGGTTCGGCTTCGGCGGCACCAACGCGCACCTCGTACTGGAGGAGTTCCGCGAGGACCACGTGGCGCGGCGGGCACCCCCGGCCTCCCCGGAGCTGGTGGTGGTGGCGGCCGAGGGCCTGTTCCCGGACGCGAGGGGCGTGCCCTCCGCCGGTATCCCCGAGACGGTGGGCGAGAGGTTCGACCTCGCGGCGTTCCGGCTGCCGGCCACGGTGAGGCTCCTGCCGGACATCTCGGAGGACATGGACCCGACCCAGGGGCTGGCGCTCTCCGTCGCGAGCGCGCTCACGCGCAAGCTCGAGGGCTTCGAGGCCCTGCGCCCTGGCACCGCCATCGTGTTGGGGTTGGAGGGAAAGACGCGCCGAGGCGTGGAGGCGGTCCAGCGCGTCCTCGCCGCCTCGACGCGACGCGGGCTGCGCGCGCTCGCGCGGGAGTCCGTGGAGGAGGGCCGGCGGGCGCCCCTGGCGGAGCGCTTCCATGACGAGGTGATGGCGGCGGTGCGCCCCTCCGGGCCCTACACGCTCCAGGGGATGATGCCGAACGTCACGCCCGGGCGGGTGGCCGGCGCGCTCGACGTCAAGGGACCGAACTTCGTGGTCGACGCGGGAGGGGCCTCGCTGGCCGCCGCGCTGCGCGCCACGCGCGGAGTCCTGGACAGCGGCTTCGAGCTGGTGCTCGTGGGCGGCGCGCATGTCCTCCGTCCTGGCGCCCCGGTGGTCGCGCGGGCTCCCGGAGAGGGCGTGACGATGTTCGCCGTCACCACCGCGGAGCACGCCTCCAGGCGGGGCTTGAAGCCGCTGTGCCGACTGCGCCTCGGACAGGTGGAGGGGCGGGACTCGCGGCCACATCCGGTGCTGCCTCGCCACTCGGCGGAGGAGGGCCTCGCGGTGCTGCGCGCCGTGAATGCCGCCGCCGAGGGCCGCGGAACGACCCTGTGCTTCCACCCCGACGCCGCGACGGGGACGCAGCTGGAGCTCCAGCTCCTGCCAATGGTCGCCGCGCGACAGGAGGAGCGCGCTCCCGAGGGCTTCGACCACTCCGCGCCCATCGCCTACCACGCCCCGGTCCTCGTGGAGCGCGCCCTCCGGGAGACCCGGCGGTATGCACTGAAGGACCGGCGCGTGCTCTTCATCGCGCAGGACGAAGCCCTGGCGCGGTCGCTGGCCGACGCGGCCGGCCCCCTCTGTGGCTCCGGATACGTCATCGTCCACGCGGGTGCGCCAGGGGACGGTGGGCGGGTGCGTGGCATCGACGTGTCGCGGGAGGAGACCGCGGAGGCGGGCCTGGCGGCGCTGGGGTTCGAGCCCCAGCTCATCGTCTCCGTCTGCCGGCTGGAGCCCGGGGCCTCGGAGGCGGACGTCGTCGCGAGGACGGCGTCACGCCACGAAGCCTTGGAGCTGTTGTTCCTGGCCGCGCGCCGCTCGTACGAGCGACTGCTCTCCGGAGAGGTCGAGCTGGCGAGCCTGTGCGTCGGCGGTGTCGGGCCCCGTCGGGTCCTGCACCCCGTCACCGGCCTCTTCGCGGGCATGCTCAAGTCGCTCGCGAGGGAAGTCCCAGCGCGCGCCATCCGCGCCATCGCGACCTCCGACGAACCGCTCCCCGTGGCCCTCGAACGGGTGGTCCAGGAGCTGGGCTCCGAGGAGGAGGGGGGCCCCTCGGTCGAGGTCTGCTTCGATGGCGGGACGCGCTGCGTGCGCCGCCTGCGGCCGACGCGGGTCGCGGCGGAGGGGGCCTCTCCGCTCGACTCCAACTCCGTCGTGCTGCTGACCGGTGGCGGACGGGGCGTGACGGCGGTCCACGCGGAGGCGCTCCTGAGGCGCTTCGGTTGCACGGTGGTGCTGCTGGGGCGCAGCGACCCGACGGATGCGCCGGAGCGGGTGCTGCGGGCCTCGGACGCGGAGCTGCCCACCGTGGAGCGGGAGTTCTACGCGGCGGAGCTGGCGGCGGGGCGGGGCGTGAAGCCGCCGGAGCTCCGCGCCCGCTTCGAGCGCTACCTGGCTGTGCGCGAGCTGCGGGCCACGCTCGACGGGCTCGCCAGGCTCCCGGGCCGCGCGGTGTACCGCGTCGCGGACGTGACACGCGCGGAGGACGTGTCCCGCGTGGTGGACGAAATCGTCCGTGAGCACGGCCGGCTCGACCTCGTCGTCCATGGCGCGGGCACGCAGACGTCCAAGAAGCTCCACCGGCGACGCCTGGGGGAGCTGAGGACCAACCTCGGGACCAAGCTGCTCGGCCTGCGCAACCTGCGCGAGGCGTGCGCCAGTCGCCTGGGCCGCCCGGTGCCCTTCCACGTGCTCACGTCGGCCTTCAGCTTCATCGGCAATGACGGACAGGCGGACTACGGCGCGGCGAACGAGGCCCTGGACCGGTTGTGCGCCTGGGTGAGCGACGCCCATGGGGCGGTGCACTGGTGCAGCGTGGGATGGCTCGCCTGGGATGGCATCGGGATGACGCGGGGCTCGGAGTATCGCGTGCTCGGCGCCAGCCGCCAGCTCCGGGGCATCCGCGCGGACGAGGGCGCCGCGTTGTTCCTCCAGCTGGTGGATGGCCGTCCGCGCGAGCCCATCAACGTGCAGCTCACCGAGAGCGAGCGCTCCTTCTACGGCCTGGAGCTGCTCCCGCCTCCGACGACGGCCCCGGACACCGCGAGGCCCGTGACGCACGACATCGTCGTCGACGCGGGCAGTGTCCCGTGCCTGCCCGACCACCTGGTGCGTGGCACGCCGACGCTTCCCGGGACCTGGGCGCTGGACCTGATGCTGCGCACGGCGGTGGGGAGCGCGCGCCCGGAGCTGCGCACCGTCGCGGTGGAGGACGTCCGCTTCTCCCGCTTCATCCGCGTCAAGCACGGCGGTCGCCTGCCCCTGCGGGTGGAGGCCACGACGCTCGTCGACGCGCCGGACAGGTACGTCGTGAGGGGGAGGCTCGTCGGTGACATCGTCCACCCCTCCGGACGCGTCCTCGACCGCGACGTCGTCCACGCCGAGGCCCGCTTCACGCTCACGCGAGAGCCTCCACGCGGCGAGCAGCGCTTGGGCGCGGCGACGCCGTCGGGGCGTGGGCTCCCCGCCCATGACCCGCACTGCGCCTCGGGAGGCCCCATCGAGCTGCGAGGGATGTTCGACTGCCTGGAGGACATCACCCTCGAGCCGGCGGCGCGCTTCGCCCGGCTCGACCTGCCCACCTCGCCGGAGCAGACCGGCCACGCGGTGCCCGCGCTCGTCCTGGACGCGGCGCTGCGCCTGAGCGCGATGCACGTGGACGGGGTGTCGGACGCGGTGTTCGCCCCCATCCAGTTCCAGCGGGCGACCTTCGACCGGGAGCTGGTGACTTCCTCGGCGGGGGCCTCGCCCACGCTGTCCCTGAGGTCGCTGCCTCCTCGCCTGGAGGGAGACGTCCTCCAGTGCGGCACCGTCGCGGCCATCGACGCGGCGGGCCGTCTGCGGATGCTGCTCGAAGGCGGGCTCGCGCGGCCCATGGCGTGAACCCGAACCCCGAACGAACAGGTGACCACATGAACTCGACGAACCTGTCGACGGCGTCCCTGCCCGTCGACGACCCGAAGTCGCTGCGCGCGGAGCTGCGCCGTCTCCTCCCTCCGGAGGCCTTCAAGCCCCAACCCCTCCGGGGTGTCTTCACACTGGCGCTGGTGCCGGTGATGGCGGCGCTGATGGGGGCCGTGGCCTGGGGTGGGCTGCCCTGGTGGGCCTGCCTGCCGCTCTCCTTCGCGCTGGGGCAGATGGTGACGGCGGTGGGGCTCGCGGCCCACGAGGCGCTGCACCACGCGGTGTTCCGGAGCCGGCGCCTGGAGGAGCTCATCGGCTGGGTGGGCTTCGCTCCCTTCCTGGTGACCCCAGGCAACTGGCGGGCCTGGCATGTCCAGGCCCACCACAGCGCCGCGAACATCCACCTCCAGGACCCGGACATCCTCCCTCGCCAGCCGGACCTGCGCACCCACCGCTTCGCCCGCATGTTCCACGCCATCTCCCCGGGCTCGGGGCACTGGCTCAGCTTCGTCAGCTTCAGCCTGTTCTTCACCGCCCAGGGCCAGGCGTTCCTCTGGTACCACTGCGACCAGCCCCAGTTCCGGCACGTGAAGCTGAACCGGCTGCGCGAGCGGCTGCTGACGGTGCTCGTCACGCTGGGGTGGGTGGCGCTGGGCGGGGCCATGGGCCCCAGGGGCGCGCTCTACGCGCTCGTCCTCCCGCTCGTCTTCGCCAACATCTCGCTGATGATCTACATCGCCACCAACCACTGGCTCCAGCCGGCCTCGGAGGAGCACGACAACCCCTTCGTGAACACGGCCAGCGTGGAGACCCACCCGGTGATGGACTGGCTCCACCTGAACTTCAGCTACCACCAGGAGCACCACATCTTCCCCGCGATGAGCCCCCGGTTCGCGCCGCTGGTGCGCGAACACCTGCGAAGGCTCAACCCGGAGGCCTCCACCGTCTACCCCCACCTGCGCGCCCTGCGGATGCTGTACGCCCGCCCGGCGCTGTACTCCCCCACCGACGGGCACACCCTCGTGGGGCCGGAGGGTACGCCCGCGGTGACGACGGGGGAGCTGCGTCAGCGCCTGCTCGCCCGGGAGACCCTGGCCTGAGCGCTCGGGGGCCGGTGGCTCAGAGGTACTCGTCCACCCAGTCGAACATGCGGTGGTTGGCCACGGCCTGCGCGGCTTCCTGGCAGTGCAGCAGGCCGGTGTCCTCCTCGGTGAAGAGCAGGTAGTCCTTCGGGCAGGTCAGGGCGTCGAAGAGCTTGCGCGCCTGACCGCTCGAGTACGCCTCCTCCGTGCCGTCCATGACGAGCGTGCGGCAGCGGATGCGGTGAACGACGGGCACGTTGGTGAACGCGCGCAGCTTGAACATCAGGTCCGAGGGCGAGCTGGCGCCGTGCTTGGACATCGAGTCACGCATGTACCAGCGGTACAGGAACACCTGGCCCATCAGCTCCGCCATGGCCGCGTCGAAGGCGGCCGGGTCGGTGTCGAGCAGCGGCATCAGCTCCGGGAACAGGGCGTTGAACTGCTCGAACATCGACTGGCCCCAGTCCAGCACGCCCGGGTTGGGAATGAGCAGCTTGATGCGCCGCTCGAACGCCGCCGCGCGGGGCACGAGCGCCCCGCCCATGCTCCAGCCCCCCAGGGCGATTCGCCGCGAGTCCACGCCCGCGATGCGGACGGCGAAGTCGATGATGGGCGTGATGACCTTCTCCCAGTCCGGCCGGAAGGCCAGGTGCTGCTCGCGCACGGCCATGCCCTGGCCCGGCGCGTGGACGATGAGGCAGTGGTAGCCCCGCTCCAGCGCCGCGTCGATGACGTACTTGGACTCCTCCGGCCACGCGTCCCGCCCCTGGTGGAAGATGAACAGGGGCGCGTGCCCCCGCGCATGGGGCGAGCGGAAGAAGTACCCGGGCAGCGTGGTGCCCTCGTACGGAATCCGCACGGGCGTGGCGGGCATCCGCAACAGCACCAGCGCCTGCTCGTACGCGATCACCGCCTTGCGGCCTGTCTCCAGGACGCTGGGGTGCGCCGGGTCCGGATGGTGGATGAGCGCGGCGCGGTAGTAGTTGGCCGCCCGCAACAGCGCCTGCCCCGCGCTGTGACGCCGGTTGCGAGTCAGGCTGGCGTCGGCCATCCCCCGCAGCCGGTCCGCCGTGCTCACCCACTCCGTGGGCCAGCTCCAGTCATCGCCGGGCACGATGCGGTGCGCGGTGTCCAGCACCTCGCCGATGTCCGCCTGGGCGCTGTACGTCGCCGCCAGGAAGTGCAGCAGCTGGTTCTCCATCACCGGGTCCGACATCAACCCCAGCTCCCACCAGGGGCGCTCCGGCGCGTTGGACACCGGGGCGCCGGCGCCCCTCGCGCCAGGGGCCGCGCCAGCGGGCGCCGCGCGCAACAACGCCAACCCTCCGGTGATGCCCAGGCCCGCGCGGAGCAGGGAACGACGATTCAATGTGTGATTCATGGCGTGCGACCTCCGAACGACAGGTTCGATGTGTCGAACACCCGACACATGTTTTTCTGTCATCCGCCCATCGCGAGAAACCTGACATCGGGAACGCAATGCCAGGCTTCTGGACCGCCAGGACACACGCCTCCCGTGCCAGGGATTGCCCGGCGTGAGAGGCATTCGAAGGGCACTTCGTGTCCGCGGACCCCGGCCCGAGATCGGCGACTTCAATCAACTGATTGAATCGTGTGATTGAGTCGCGGGTTTGTCAAGGGGGGCCGGGGTCGCGGGGACGTCACGGGGTGGTGAACTGGGTCAGCCAGTTGAGGTTGGTGCGCAGGGACCAGGGGTCGGTGCCATAGCGCCAGGTGGTGTCGAGCAGCAGGCCGACGCAGGTGCCGGTGCGCATGTAGCAGTGGTCGGCCTGGAGGTCGCCCACCTGGAGGTCCTTGATGATGTACCAGCCGCTGCCGTTGCTCTGGAGGCAGTTGGTGGACAGGGGGCAGGAGTAGCCGGTCGTCTCCGTGTTCTGCGAGCGCACCAGGGCCTCCGTGGGCCCGATGAAGATGTCCTGCTCGCCGTTGATGACGCGCAGGCGGTTGCTGGGCAGGGCGCGGTTGCCATTGGCCACGCAGGAGCTCAGGTTGTAGATGGAGTAGTTGACCCCCGCGCCCAGGGCGTAGGCCGCTTGGACGCGCGAGTCATGGTTCTTGGCGAGCATGGCCATGACGGACCCCTGGCTGAAGCCCGCGACCACGATGCCCTTGGAGCAGTCCGCCTTCGAGCGCGCGCACAGCGTGGCGAGCGCGCTCGTGGACCGGCTCCCGTCGTAGGTGCACTTGGCGCGGCTGTTGATGGTGGTGCACGAGCCGAACGTGGCGTTCTCGTACTCCACGGTGGCCGCGACATATCCGCGCGACGCCATCTCCTCCACCGCGGCCAGCGCGGACGAGTGGTCGTACTGCTCCGTGGTGCCCACCGTGTAGATGAACACCGGATACTTGCCGGAGGCGGTGGGCTCCTGGCCGCGGATGTTGTACGTCGTGCCGCACAGCGTGCCGCTGCCGCCGCGGTAGGTCGCCGTGAAGCTGCTCTGCGCCGCCGCCGTGGAGGCCCACGCCAGCGTGAGGACCACGCCCATCAGGAAGCTCGTGCCCTTCTTCATCGTCTCTTCTCCTCGTTTGGGGTGAGGACGGCGCGGACAGAGGCCTCCGGCTCCCGCCCAGGAGAGTCGTCGACGCGCCGCGCTGTCGTTGAACAACGACTGAGACGAGCCATCGCCATGCTCATCCGGCTCGTTGTGTGTCATTAAGCGCGGGGCACGAGTTCTTGTCTATAGTGAATTGTTCGGATATCTCGTTTTGCTGTCTTGCTTTCGCGATGCGAAACATCACTGGCTGTTTGTGAATGTTTCGCGCAGCGGAACGAGGTGGGTCACCGGCGTCCCGAGGCGCGGGGCGGGATTCCGCAGGAGGGCGCTCGGCATCGGCTTTCCCGTCACGTGGTGCACGGCGAAGCGCTCCAGCACCTCGGGGGTCGTCACGGAGGCACGCCCCCGTGAGGTCCCGTCCAGGGCTCCATCAGCGGGTTGGGCGCGGTGGGCGGGGTGGCGGAGGCGACGCCCGCGACGAGGAAGACGAGCAAGCTGATTCGGTTTCTGGTCATGATGGCGGAATAGGAATCAGCGTCTCTTCACCTCCATCGAATGGAGTTCGTCCCAGAGGCCCTCATGCCCGAGCTCGACCGAATCGATCGCACCATCCTGAGCGCGCTCCAGAACAATGCTCGGCTGTCGAACAAGGCGCTGGCCGCGAAGGTGGGCCTGGCTCCGTCTTCCTGCCTCGCGCGGGTGCGCAAGCTGGAGGAGGAGGGCGTCATCAAGGGGTATCAGGCGGACCTGGACTCCGAAGCGCTGGGGCTCGGCCTCCAGGCGCTCATCTCCGTGCAGCTGCGCCTGCATGTCGGCGAGGCGTTCGGCAACATCGGTGACCACCTGCGCTCGCTGCCGGAGGCCGTGGCCGTCTACTGCCTGGGTGGGGCCACGGACTTCCTCGTCCACGTCGCGTGCCGGGACACCGACCACCTGCGTCGGTTGACCATCCAGTCCTTCACCAGCCGGCCGGAGGTGAGCCGTATCGAGACATCCCTGGTGTTCTCATACGCGCGGCTGGAGTTGCCGGTGGACCATGCCCACGGCGCCGGCATCCAGCCGCGCGAGCGCTGAGGCGCGCGGCCTCAGTTCTCCAGGATGAGGCGCGCGTGCGAGCGGACGTCTTCGTGCGGGTCGCTCGCGGCGAGCTGCTCCCACAGGGGGCGCAGGTGGTCGGGGCACCTGCCGTGGACGCCGCCGACGAGCCGGGTGCGCACCATGAACTCCTCGTCGGCCGCCAGCGTCTCGATGAGCCCCATCACCTCCGGCGACTGGGGCCAGCGGGGGATGTCGCCGGCAATCGTCGCGCGCACGCGCCAGGAGGCGTTCTGGACGTTCGCGGAGAAGGCGGGGAGGGCGACGCCCGGGTCGTCCTCGTAGAGCGCGTCCGAGAGCGCGTGCAGGGCCTGGACGCGCACCTCCTCGTCGGGGGACTCCACCGCGGCCCGCGTCAGCGCCTCCACGATGGCCGGGTCCGCCAGGAGCTTGCCGCCCAGCGCGCGCAGGCCCGAAGCGGCGACCTCCGCGTCCGGGTCGGCCCGCAGGCGCTCGGCCAGCTCCCGTTGCCGGGGGCCTCCCACGATGGCCAGCTTCTGACCCACGTCCTTGCGCACCCGGGCATGGGGGCTGTCGATCAACCGCTCGAGGACGAGCTCGCCAATGGGACCGAACATGTGCGTCACGCCGACCACCTGGTCCAGGACCTCCACATCGTCGCTCGAGGTCAGCTCCAGGAAGGGTTCCAGGTCGCTCTCGTCCGCGCGCTCACCCAGCAGCCGCGCGCAGAGGGCGATGGCGCTGTGACGGAGGCTGCTGTTCGAATCATTGAACCGGCGCTTGACCACCGCGATGATCGCGTAGTCGTCCAGGGGGGAGAGGTTGTCGTCGATCTCCCGGAGGGCCGCGTCGAAGGCCTCCTCGTCGCCCTTCAGCAGCGCGGGCCAGCGGGTCATGATGTCGCGGATGCCCTCGGCGTTGATGCCCTCCACCTCGTCCTCCTCGGAGGACGCGTCGCCCTCGACGGAGAAGGCCACCTTGCCGGAGGGGTCCGCGACCCCGGGGATGTCCGCGGACGCGGTGAGCTGGTAGTCGTGGGTGGGGTCCGCGTCCGAGGGGATGTCCACGCTCAGCGGGATTTCGACGGGGCTCCCCGCCGGCAGCGCCACGTCCCGCGCGATGGGGCCGTCGAACAGCAGCCGGTGCTCGAAGTCCCCGGCGCCTCCCACGCGGGAGCCGAGCACCTTGACCTGGAGGGCGGTGATGGTCGCGGCCTTCTTGCCGCCCTTCACCGTGATGGTGCCCGTCAGCGTGTCGCCCGCGCGGACCGTGTCCGAGTCCAGGCTGATGTCGAGTGAGGTACCACCGCCGAATACGGAGTTGAGGAGACCCATCGCTCGACTCTAGCCGCTGCGTTTCGGAGCTCAAGGCTAAAGCAACTACATTGCATGAGCATCGGCGCGACCCAAACGGGGAAAACAGGACCTCGGATGGGGCGCGCGGGGCTCAGGCGCTCCGGCGGAGGCGTGCGAGGAGGCGGCGCCAGACCCGAGCGGTGCGCAGGTAGGCGCGCCGGGCGCTCACGGTGACGGTGATGACGGTGCCGCGGCCTGGCTCGCAGCGGAGGTCGAACCGACCGCCCAGCTTCTCCGCGCGCTCGCGCATGCCCTTGAGTCCCCAGTGGCCCGCGCGTCCGCCGTCGCGCAGGACCCGCGCGTCGATGCCCTGGCCGTCGTCGCGGACCTCCAGCCGCAGCGACGCACGGCCGAAGACGAGGTGGAGCTCCACGCGCCGGGCGCTGGCGTGGGCGTAGGCATTGGAGAGCGCCTCCCGGCCGAGGTGATACAGCTCGTCCGCGGTCAGTGGATCCAGCTCGCTCACCTCGCCCTGGAGGCCGAAGTGGAAGTCCGGTCCGCCATTCGCGCTCAGCTCCAGGCCCAGCGTCTGGAGCGCGAGCGCGAGGTCGAGCTGGCGCGTGTGCGTGGCGCGAAGCGCGACGACCCGGTCCCGGCCTTGCGCGAGCGTGTGGTCCGCGCGGTCCAACGCGCGCTGGAGGTCGTCGCGCACCGCGCCCTCGGTCATCCGGGACGTGGCCACGTGGACGTGGAGCATCAGCGCCTGGATGTCCTGGAGCAGCGTGTCGTGCAGCTCGCGGGCGATGCGCTCCCGTTCACCGTGGCGTTCCTCCAGCCGCATGCGCAGCCGCCGGGTGACCTGCCACATGCGCAGGGCATACAGGCCCCACAGGGAGAGGAGGGCGGCGGCGACGCAGAGGAAGACGAACCCGCGGGATTGCGCGAACGTCGGCGCGATGTCGAAGCCGACGGTGGCGCCCTCCGGGTTCCAGACGCCGTCCTCGTTGGCGGCGATGACCTGGAAGCGGTACGTCCCAGGGCCCAGGTTCGTGTAGATGGCCTCGCGGCGCGAGCCCGGGTCCCGCCAGGTGTCGTCGACACCCTGCAAGCGATACCGGAAGGCGACGCGCTCCGGCATCCCCAGGGCCAGCGCGCTGTAGGTGATGCGCACGTCCCGCGTGCGGGGAGGCAGCTGGAGCTGGGCGGCGGGGGCGTGGGCCTTGTCTCCGGCGACGAGGGAGCGGATCTCCACGGGCGGGGGGCGGGGATTGTGGTGGAGTCGCGCGGGGTCGATGACGCCCAGGCCGTTGGCGGAGGCGAACCACAGCCGCCCGTCGCCGCCCTCCACGAGCGAGGGCAGGGGGCGCACCTGCTGCGCGCCGCCCGGCATGCCGTCGTTCATGTCGAACAGCTCGAAGGGCATCGCGTAGCCCGGCTCCACCAGCGCGCGCTCGAGGTCGGACGCGGCGATGCGCAGGCCGCCCGCGTGCCCATGGAGCCAGAGCGTGCCGTCCCTGGTGCGCAGCATCCCGGTGAGGCCTCGCAGGACGTCCGGGCGCGAGGTGGTGAGGGCGTGGAAGCGCTCGCCATCGAAGGCGGCCAGGCCGAGCGCGCCACCCACCAGCGGCGTCGTCCCGGGGAGGATGGCGGTCACCGTGCCGGTCCGCAGCCCGTCCGCCTCCGAATACAGCCGCGCGCGGCCTCCCTCCAGGATGGCGACCTGGTTCGAGGTGTAGCCGAACCACAGACGCCCCCGCGCGTCGTTCACGGCCCGGGCCGGAGGCAGGTCGGGGAGCTCCGCGATGCCGCCCTTGCGCACCCACCGGTCTCCCTCCTGGCGATAGACGACGGAGGCGCGGAAGGACATCCACAAGTGCCCGGCGCTGTCGCGCACGATGGCCTGTACGCGCTGGCCCTGCTCTTCCGGGGGGCGCGGCAGCGGCTCGAAGCGCCCCCCGGTGAAGCGCCAGGCGCCGCGGGAGCCCGCCAGGAGGATGGAGCCGTCGCGCTCGAGGAAGGTCGCGGTGACATCCGCCTCGAGGCCGGGGATGAGGGTGGGCTGGGCGTCCAGGCGCCACCAACGGTCGATGTCCTGCATCATGGTCGCCGAACCGCTCCACGCCGTGCCGGAGTCATCCACGACCAGCGCGAAGTAGATGGCGTCGTTCGGGAAGCGCAGGGTGGTCACGTCGTTGGCTCGGAAGCGGTCGAGCCCGGATTGGGTGCCGACCCAGATGTTTCCCTCGCGGTCTTCCATGGCCGTCATCGCGGAGTCGGAGGACAGCCCGTCGCGGGCGCTGAAGCGGTCCGTGGTCTCCTGGAAGGACAGGGTGGGGCCGCCCTCCGGGGGAAGGGGCACGCGGCAGAGGCCGCTGGCGCGGCACCCGACCCGCCAGACCTCGCCTCGCCGCGCGAGGACCTGGGTGCTCGAGGACCAGCCCCGGTCGGTATCGAGCCGTGCCTTTCGGGGAGGCTCCGGCTGGAGTCCTGGTGCGACCAGCGGGCGCAAGGGCTTGCCACGCGGGGTGCGCCACAGGCGGCCATCGGGGCCCAGCCACAGGCCCTCGTCGGCCTCGAGGCCCAGGTCGACCCGCTCGAAGCGGCTGGCGCCCTTCTTCAACAGGAAGGTGCCGGCCGCTCCCTGGAGCCACACCCGATCCTCGGCATCCCGGGTGAACGTGGTCCACGCGCTCCGGGGAAGGCCCCAGGCGGTGGTCTCCCGCCAGCCTCCCGCTTCGTGGATGTAGAGCCCCTGGGGCGTGCGGGCCCAGACGCGGCCCGAGCCGTCCTCGTCGAAGCTGTCGACCGGGGCGCCGAGGGGGAGTCCTCCCGGGAGCATGTGTTCGACCGCGCCCGAGGCCCGCCGGATACTGGTTCCGCCGAACGAATAGGAGACCCAGAGGTCGCCCGCGCGGGTCGCGAGGATGCTGCTGATGGAGCGCGAGGCGAGGCTGTCGCGAGGCAGCAGGTCGTGACGCTCGAAGGAGACGCCGTCGAAGCGATACAGCCCCGACGCGGTCCCCAGCCAGAGCCAGCCGTCGCGTGTCTGCGCCAGGGCCCAGATGCCCGCCGGGGCGCCATCCTTCTGGGTCCACGCGGTGTGGTGGAAGTCGTGGAGCGTCGTCGCGCGGGAAGCCGCCAGGGCCTCGTGGGGCAGGCACATCAGCAGGAGGATGCAGGTGAGCGGCCGAAGGGCGGGTCTGCGCGACGCGGCGATGCGGACATCCATTCCGCGCCAGGATAGCGCGGCTCGCCGAGGCGCAGTGCTCCCCATGCGTGGCCACGACGGGGGCAATCGGGAGCAGCGCCGGGAGTCGCGAAGCGCCTCCACGGACCGCGAGGGCGGGCGGGCTTCTGTGTGGGTGGGTTCCGTTTCCACCATCCCCGGGCAAACGCGTGGCCGGGCGAAGACATCCTGGGGAGGGCGTTCACCCGGGAAGTACGGGTCCAGGAGGCCACATGAAAGTGGGAACGCTGTTCGTCACACTGGGGTGCCTGTCCGTGGGGGCCGGAGGCTGTGGAGAGGAGAAGGCCCCGGAGAAGGGGTGGGAGGTCGGGTCGGGACTCCGACTCGACCCGGACAACGTGGTCAGCGTCCAGTACGGCGCGGGGCCGGGAACCGTCGTGGAGGGAAGCGACGCCCGGCTCAGTGATGCGCGCGCGCCGTTGCCAGGCAGCCCCAGCTACATCCAGAACGGGGCGCAGGCCCAGGACGCCTCCCTGTCGGTGACGGGGGCCGCCACCGCGAAGTCCGGCCTGTTCGTCGACGCGACATCGGTCGTCGCCACGCCCGCGCCGTTGCTGCGCGTGGTGAACACGAACGCGAGCTCACCCACCTGGGACTCCTTCCCCGTGTTCACCGTCGACGCCGCGGGCGGGCTGCTGGTCCGAGGTGAGCTGGGACACGGCACGTCGCCGATGACCGGCACGGGCATGCGCCTGGCGTGGTTCCCGGGCAAGGGCGCGTTTCGTGCTGGGAGCGCGGAGACCGAATGGGATGAGGCGTCGCTGGGGTTCTACTCCTGGGCGGGAGGCAGCCGGACCACGGCCAGCGGCTTCGCCGCGTTCGCGTTCGGCGACCGGTGCAAGGCGCTGGGCGTCGGAGCGGCGTGCTTCGGCGTCGAGAGCGTGGCCTCGGGCTCCGTGAGCTTCGCGACGGGGGCGAGCGCCACCGCCAGTGGCTTCGGCTCCATCGCCCAGGGGTACACCACCACCGCCTCGGGGCAGGGGGCCGTGGCGCTGGGCTACAGGGTCTCGGCGGATGCCGACTACAGCACGGCCATGGGCCACCGGGTGTCGTCGGGCGGCTTCTCCGGCGCGTTCATCTGGGGCGACCAGTCGACCGCGACTCCCTCCACCAACACGGCGGCCAACCAGTTCATGGTCCGCGCCGCGGGCGGCATCCAGTTGCGGACGAACTCCACGCTGACCACGGGCTGCAACCTGCCCGCGGGCTCCGGGGTGTTCTCCTGCACGTCGGACCGTCACCAGAAGGAGGACTTCCACCCCGTGGATGGCGAGCGGCTCCTCGAGAAGGTAGCGCGCCTGCCCGTGGAGACCTGGCGCTACAAGGAGGAGTCGGCCGGCGTGCGGCACCTCGGCCCGGTGGCCCAGGACTTCCGCGCGGCCTTCGGCCTGGGCACGGACGACACGAGCATCGGCATGCTCGACATCGACGGCGTCAACATGGCCGCCATCCAGGCCCTGGAGCGACGCACGCGGGAGCTGCGCACCGTGAGCGCCGAGGTCGAGACACTGCGAGCGGAGTTGCTCCGGATTCGCCGCGACATGGCCCGCCTGTCCGCCACGCGCGCACACCCCTGAGTCCCACCTCCCGCGACATCCGGACGCATGGCGGCATTCTGTCGTTCGGGTTCTTTTGTAATCGCATTGCAAAGTCGTTGACGTCGGCATGGGCGTCGATGGAACCTGCGGGCCTCACCCGAAGGAGTCGACGATGCGTGACATGATGCTGCGAGGCCTGGGGCTGGTGGCGATGCTGGCGGTGGTGGGCTGTGGCGGGATGGAGGACGACACCCGCGAGGCCGACCTGTCCAACCAGGAGCAGACGCTCCCCATGTGCAAGGTGGACGTCCCCAAGCCGTGTCCGGATGGGTACTACTGCGACGTGAAGACCTGCCGTCCGCTGCCGTAATCCCTGCTCGTGCCGCCGGGTGGTGGGCGACCTCACGCCCACTGCCCGGCGGTGTGCGGATGGGCGGATGGGCCGAGGTGGAATCCTCCGTTGGCGCGTGAGCTCCCGTCGTGCCTGGTGGCCCGCTGTGGCCCCGCTCCCCGCCACTCCTCTTCCTCCACATCCGAAGCCGCCATCATGGCCGCCGCTGCGGAAGCGGCCAGCACGCACACCGGCTCAGACGTGGATGTGGACGACTCCGTTGACGATCCGCGTTTGCCCGAGTGGAAGAACCGGTGCATCCGGAACTGGAACGCGTGTACGGGAGGTGAGGATCGCATGAACCCACCCAGCTGGAGCGCGTTCCGGGACCTCGCGCGGCGCGTCCTGCGCGAAGATGCGCCACTGACACTCACGGACGACGTGCGCACCCTCATGTTGCGCACGGCCGAGGAAGTCTCCATCCCCGACGCGGAGGAGGCCTTGAGCACCCGTGATGGAGCCTTGGCCTTGCTGCGCGAAGCAGAGCGCCGCATTGGTGACGGCTCGAACCGCTTGACCGACGCACTGCACCGGATGTGGAAGTTCCAGCGTCAGGGCGACTACGACAGCGCCCGGCAGCAGATGCGCGAAGTGCTGGCCGTCGAAGTGGTCCACTACTACCGCGAGCTTGCGATGGAGCAGCTCGACGGCATGGCCGACGAGCCGTGACAACCATGGCGCGGCGACGTGGATGGACGCCGAGGGTGGACGCGCCGGAGGGCCTCAATATATTCCGTGTTGCGGAATATCTGGGATCCGGCATATCTAGCGGCACGCCTCGGCTCCGTTCCCCGGGATGTCGCTCGTGCTCCTCGCTCGCCCCGTCGCCCAGTCCACCTCGCATCTCGAAGCCCTGACGTCCCGGACGGGGAGGTGGCGTTGGGCGGCGCTGCTCGCGTGGCTGCTCCTGCTCGGCGTGCCATCCACCGCGGAAGCCGACTCCCGCTTCGAGCTCGACGCGCCGTTCAACGTCGGGCTCGACCGCTCGTACGTGTTCTACTCGCCCAACCGCATCCGCAGGGTGGGGGACGCGTCGCCCTCGCACCTGGTGTTCGAGGCGCAGGTGGCGCCCAACCTCTTCCTCCCGCAGCTGCACATCGGGCACGCCACGCCCACGTTGGGCGAGTACATCATCAGCGCGGTGGTGACGCCGAACATCCGGCTGCGGATGCTGGCGCAGGAGTCGAGCCCGGTCATCCCGCCGTCGTTCATGCCGAAGCTGACCCTCCAGGTGGCGCACCTGTGGAAGCCCGTGCTCGACGAGCACGGGCAGCCCCGGCGCTTCGGGCTGAGCCTCGTCAACCTCGTCGTGGGCCACTACTCCAACGGACAGGCCGGGTGCTTCTACGCGAACCAGTCCGAGGCCGAGGGCGGGTGCGCCTCCGTCGAGGGGCGACTCCCACTCAACGAGACGTCTGGGGACTTCTCCACCAACTTCATCCGCCTGGAGGCGCAGGGGCGCGTCGTCGGCGGCATCGACATGGCGCGGCGCTCGGCCTGGACGCTCGGCGCGAGCGCCTTCATCGAGCGCAACTCGTCACTCGCCTTCGGCGGCATCACCTCCGAGATGCGCGAGGTCTACGGGGATGGGCACCTGGGGTTTGGACTCTCCCTCGAGCGGATGTGGTACGAGCATCGCCTCCGCGTGGAGGGCCACTTCAGCGGCCCCTTCGGGGAGACGCCGAGCCAACGGTGGAATCTCGTCCTGGAGGCGGCGGCGTTGCCTCGCTGGGGCGCGGGCTTCGGCGCGTTCGTCCGCTACGTGCGGGGCCAGGACTACCTCAACATCCTCTTCCTCCAGCCGGTGAGCCTCGTCCAGTTCGGCCTCATCTTCGAATTGGGACCCGGGCTTCGCGCCCGCACCTCGCCCACGGGAGAGCCGCTGGAGCCCACGTGAGCCGCCAGGTGTCTGGCATCAGAAGGGCGCGGGCGAGCCATGCGCCAGTCGCGCTCCGGTGACGGGATGGACGAAGGACACCTCCTCGGCATGGAGCATCAGCCGGGTGTCCTCGCGGCCGAAGCGCGCGTCCCCCACCAGGGGTGCTCCCAATCCCTCCGGGTGGGCCGCGTGGAGGCGCAGCTGCAAGGGATGTCGTGTCCAGGGCCAGAGCGACACACGGGTGCGCGAGCCGACCCGGGCCGACACCGCCCACTTCGTCAGCGCGCGCTTGTCGAGCGTTCGTCCCGCCAGGGTCGCGAGCTCGCCGGAGGTCGTCCCGCGCAAAGGCAGCTCGCACACGCCATGCGGCGCGACGAGGACCCCCTCGACCCAGGCCGCGTGTCGATGCGCGGCCTCTCCCTTCGCGAGCTGGCGTTGGAGCGCCGCCCGCGTGGCCGCGTCCCTCGCGACGAGCTGGAGTCCCGACGCCTCGGGTTCCAGCTCCTGGATGAAGCTCGAGGAGTCCAGGTCCAGGAAGCGCTCGCGCAGCCGGAGCAGCACCGAATCGCGCGAGGGTGAGTGCCGTCCTGGCGTCGAGGGCAGCCCATGGGGCTTGTCGACCACGAGCAGCCAGTCATCCGCGTGTATCAACCGGATGGCGAGCGTGTCCTCCATGGGCCTCGGTGACGGCTCCGTCTCCAGGCCCTCCATCATGAACGGGAGGACGGCTCCGCACTTGCCGTCGCACGCCGGATAGAACTCGCCGGAGTGACGTCCTCCTCCGAGCGGAGGCGCGCCCCACCAGAACTCCGCGAGCGCCAGCGGCGCGAGTCCGAGTCGATAGGCGTGCGCCAGCAGCTTGGGGGCCGCGCACTCACCCGCGCCTCCCGGGGGTGGTCGCGGCGCGAACAGGTCGGCCAGCGTGCGGTGCTCTCCCCGGGCATTGGGCACCGCGCAGGCGAGCGCCCGCTGTCGCCACAGGGCCCGGGAGCGCCCAGCCCGGAGTCGTTCGACCTCTCGGCGTCGCGCGAGGTGCTCTCGTGGCGCCCCCGCGCCGGCAGGGAGCGACGGCGCCTCGCGCGCGAACCGCTCGACGAGCTCCGCGTGTTGGCGCTTCAACGAGGCCAGCTCCGCCTCGCCCTCCTTCCACGCGGCGTCCGTCGGGACGGGGGCGAACACCGGCGGGGCGAACCCCGCGATGTCCCAGTGGCCCTCCAGCATCCCGGAGAATCCGCTCAGGTAGCCCAGCCGCCCGTCTGGCGCGGAGACCGCGAGCACGCCGAACATCTTGCCGCCGCCGGGCCGCCACAGCGGCTCCCAACGCGCCTCCTGTTCGAGGAGCCGCCGCTGCAGCGCCCGAGCGGCCAGGAGGGCGAGCGGGTGGGGTGGCCCCGGCGTGAAGGGGCTGGGCAGGCGCGCTGGCACATCGCCAGGGGCTGGCGACGTGGGGAAGGGCTGCAGGTCCTGGTTGGCGGGCGCCGCGCTCACGGGAACTCCGTGAGCGCCTCTATCAGGTCCAGGCCGAGGGTGGGCGCCCGAGTGTCTACCACTTCTCGATGGAGGTGATGGTCAACGCGAACGGGGGCCCGATGAAGTTGGAGTCCGACGTGCAGGGCCGGTCGGTGATGTCCTGGAGGTTGGCCGAGTAGTAGCCCAGCGTGGAGCCGTTGCCCTTCTCGTAGAACTCGCTGCCGTCCGGCAGGACGACCTTCCAGACGTAGTCGAAGTGCGTGTACCACTTCGTCCCGCTGCGCGTGGAGATGGTGGCGCGCACGGTGGTGGTCCAGGTCCATGGCGCGGAAGCGGGAGCGGCGACCGTCTGCGTGTTGTCCCAGTCGATGGCCACGCCGTTGCTCTGCCCGCCCCAACCGTGGATGAGATACACGGACGTCCCCCACGGCAGCGTGTAGTTCCGGTACGACATCCGGACCTCCGCCTCGTACGAGCTGGCGTAGACACAGGAGTGGAGCACCGCGCGCCCGTCCGCCCATTGCTCGATGGCGAGCGCGGACGTCGACGTGAGCAGCAGCCCGAGGGCGAGGAGGTTTCGTGCAATCAGGGTCATGGAGAGACTCCCAGGTGGAGGGTTCACCCCGTGTCTCTATCACGTGGCTGGATGATGGCGCACTCCCTGTGTGTCTGTTGACACACCTTGGTGTCTCACGCGCGCGGAAACCGCGGCCATGGCTCGCGGCCGCGCGCCGCGGATTCCGCGGACGGGTCCCGCCCACCCCCGCGCCGAGCGGAGGCAGGGGGGCGATGTCTCCCCATTCTGGATGTCTGGGTTTTGATGCATCCTGTTTCCCTCGCGCCACGTCAGACGCATCTCCATCCATCCGCGCGCGGGAGGAATCGCCACGGACGACATCACCCAGGAGCTGGTGAAGACGGGCTCCACCTGGGGGGCACCCCTCGGGGGGGCAACAACTGCGCGCTCGCGATGACGGCGAGGGAGCCGCTCGATGGCGTCAGCTCCGGCTCGCTGAACTTCTGCGTGGTCGGCGCCGCCCTGCCCTGAGGGTTCCACTCACCCGTGCTCGAGACGAGGTGGGCTGGCCGCGCGGCCGTCCGACCCTCCTTGGCCCCAGAGCGCTTCCGTCAGCGGTAGTGGGTGGCGATGAAGTCGCCGTCGATCCGCTGGATGGAGATGTCGAGTTCGTAGACGGCGCGCAGGACCTCCGGGCGCATGATGTCCTCCGCGCCGCCCTGGAACGCGACCTTCCCGTCCCGCATGGCGATGATGTGGTCGGAGTAGCACGAGGCGAAGTTGATGTCGTGCAGCACCATGACGATGCTCTTGTGCAGCACGTCCGCGCAGTGGCGCAGCTGCTTCATCATCGACACCGCGTGCTTGAGGTCCAGTCCGTTGAGGGGCTCGTCCAGCAGGACGTGGTCGGTGTCCTGGCAGAGCACCATCGCCACGAACGCGCGCTGTCGCTGGCCGCCCGACAGCTCGTCCAGGAAGCGCCCGGAGAGCGCCTCCAACCCCATGTGCTGGATGGCCCGCTCCACGTGCTCCTGGTCCTGGACCGTGGGGCGCCCCTTGGAGTGCGGATAGCGGCCGAACGTCACCAGCTCGCGCACCGTCAAGCGCGCGGTGAGGGGGTTGTCCTGCCGCAGGATGGCCAGCCGGCGGGCGAGCACGTCCCCGGGCGTGGTCGTGACGTCCAGCCCGTCCACGAGCACCGTGCCCGAGCTCATGGGCAGCACCCGGCTCATCATCGACAGCAGCGTCGACTTGCCCGCGCCGTTCGGCCCGATGATGGAGGTGATTCCTCCCACGGGGAGCTGGAGCGTGACGTCGTCCACGACGACCGCGTCGCCGTAGCGCCGGGTGACGTTCTTCGTCTGGATCATACCGGCGTCTTCCTCATGAGCATGGAGATGAACACCAGCCCTCCCACGAACTCGATGATGACGCGGGGAGGGGTGTCGAAGGAGAACACCCGCTCCAGGAGGACCTGGCCCGCCACCAGCGACGCGGCGCCAATCAGCGCGGCGGCGGGCAGCACGAACGCGTGCCGGTAGGTGCGCATCGCCATGTGGGCGAGGTTGGCCACCAGGAGCCCCAGGAACGTCACCGGCCCCACCAGCGCGGTGGACACGGAGACGAGGATGGCCACGAGCATCAGGAGGAGCCCCACCGTCCGCCGGTGGTCCACCCCCAGGTTGATGGCCGCCTCGCGCCCCAGCACCAGGACGTCGCACGCCCGCAAGAGGCGCAGGCCCACCACGGATACGCCCACCGTCAGCGCCGCGGACACGAGCAGCAGGTGCGGGTCCGGGTGGTTGAAGCTGGCGAAGAAGCGGTCCTGGAGGAAGACGAACTCGTTGGGGTCGATGACGCGCTGGAGGAACTGCGCCAGGCTCCGGAAGAGCACCCCCAACACCACGCCCGTCAGGAGCAGCAGGTGGATGCTCCGCCGCGCTCCGCCGAACAGGGCCTGGTGCAGGAGGCCGGAGAAGGCCACCATGAGGACGACCTCCACGCCGAACATCAGCCGGGGATCCATCCCCGCCATCCTCCCCGAGCCCAGGAAGAAGAGCAGGGTCGTCTGGATGAGCACGTAGAGGGAGTCGAACCCCATGATGGCGGGCGTCAGCACGCGGTTGCCCGTCACCGTCTGGAAGAGGACCGTGGAGACGCCGATGGCGTAGCCCACCAGCAGCGCCGTCGCGAGCTTCCGCCCCCGGAAGGGCAACACGAAGTCCCACTGGCCGCCCGCGTCCACCAGCAGGTAGGTCAGGGCGCAGGCCGTCGTCAGGCACCCCAGGACGAACAGGGTGCGCTCGGGCCGGGCGGACGCGGCGCTAGCCGACACGGGCGTCCCTCCTCAGCATCAGGTGGAGGAAGAGCACGCTGCCCAGGACTCCCGCGATGGTCGCCCCCGGAATCTCGTACGGGAATCGCACCACCCGGCCCACCAGGTCGCACACCAGCACGAACCCCGCGCCGCCCAGCGCCACCCAAGGGATGGACCGGCGCGCGTTGTCGCCCAAGAGCAGGCTGACGACGTTGGGGACGATCAACCCGAGGAACGGAATCATCCCCACGGTGACGACGACCAGGGCGGTGACCAGCGAGACGATGACGAGCCCCAGCGCGATGATGCGCGAGTAGCGCAGGCCCAGGTTGGTGGTGAAGCTCTCCCCCAGTCCCGCCACGGTGAAGCGGTCCGCGGCGACGTACGCCAGGCAGGTGAGCCCCAGCGTCACCCACAGCAGCTCGTAGCGGCCGCGCAGCACGGTGGAGAAGTCCCCCGTCGTCCACGCGTTGACGGACTGGAGCAGCTCCAGCCGGTGCGCGAAGAACGTCGTCACCGAGTCGATGATGCCGCCCAGGACGATGCCGACCAGCGGCACGACGAGCGCGGAGCGCAGGGGGATGCGCTGGAGGACGAACAGGAACAGGGCGGTGCCGACCAGCGCGAAGGCGGCGGCCACCCCCATCTTCCCCAGGACGGGCAGTTGGGGCGCGAGCGCCGTGGCGGCCAGCAGGCCCAGGCTCGCGGACTCCGCCGTGCCCGCCGTGGCCGGCTCCACGAAGCGGTTGCGCGCGACCATCTGCATGATGAGCCCCGCCACGCCCAGCGACGTCCCCACCAGCAGAATCGCGAGCAGCCGGGGGATGCGGCTGATGACCAGCACCTGGATGGCGCGCTCGTCCGGAGTGGGGGAGAACAGCGCCCCCCACGACACCTGGCTGACACCCACGAGCAGGCTCACCCCCGCGAGCGCGACGAGCAGCGCGAGGCCCGCGGCGAACGCCTTCACGGCCCGGAGACCCGCCCGGCCTGTGCGGCGTAGGCGTCCGCCACCTGGTCCCGCAGGTTCTTCACCGCCTGGAGCCCACCGCCGATGAGATACGCGTTCATCGGGTCGAGGTAGACGACCTGCCCCTTCTTCCAGGCCGTCGTCTGCCTCACCAACTCGTTGTCGATCACCTGCCGCGCGCCCCCCTGCTGTCCCATGGCCGCGTCCCGGTCGATGACGAACAGCCAGTCGGGGTTCTTCTCCCGGATGAACTCCGAGCCGATGACCTCGCCGTGCAGGGACGCGTTGAGCCCCTCCGCGGCCACCGGCACGCCGAAGTCGCCGTGGATGAGCCCGAAGCGCGACCCCGGTCCATAGGCGCTGAGGCGACCGCCAGTGACGAGCACCACCAGCCCACGCCCCCGCGTCGACGTCGTCTCCTTGAGCGCTGAGATCGACTGACGCAGCGCCGTGACGAGCTCCCGGGCCTTCTCCTCCTTGCCGAAGATGCCCGCCAGCAGCTGGGTGTTGGCGACCACGGTGTCGACGTAGTTCGCCCCGCTCATCGGCAGGTCCACGGTGGGCGCGAGCCGGGAGAGCTGCGCGTACTTCGCGCTGGAGCGGCCTCCGGTGACGATGAGGTCCGGCTTCGCGGCGTGGATGGCCTCGTAGTCGGGTTCGAAGAGCGACCCCATCCTCGGGTACTTCGCGTCGGCATCGGGCGCCAGGTGGTGCGGGAACTGGTCCCCGGCCACCCCCGCTACCTCGACCCCCAGCGCCTGGAGGATGTCCAGCGCCACCAGGTCGAAGACGACGACCCGCCGCGGGGCCTCCGGGACGACCGTGGTGCCCTGCGCGTGCGTCACCGCCCGCCCCCGCGCCGCCGCCGGGACGGCCGGGCCCTCCGCGGGGCCGTTCATCACCCGCCAGCCACCCACGGCCAGGGCCCCGAGGGCCACCACCACGCCCAGGGACATGAAGACAGAAGAGGGACGCTTGTTGAATGTGTTCATGATTATGCGAATCAATTTCGAAATCGGGACCATATGCGCTGGCGGTGGGGGGCGTCAAAGCCTGTCTCAGCCCCGCCAGAGCCGGAGGGTGGGAAAGGACCGGGGCCTCACTCCCGCGCGAGCCGGATGCGCTGCCGGTATTCGCCGGGGGACTCTCCCGTCCAATGCTTGAAGGCGCGGGAGAAGACCTTCTCGTCCGCGTACCCCACGTCCAGCGCCACGTGCTTGATGGGCAGCGTCGAGCGCCCGAGCAGCTCGAGCGCGCGGCGGCGGCGCACGTCGTCCTTGATGGTCTGCAGCGACGTCCCCTCCTGGGCGAGCTGGCGATGCAGCGAGCGCACGGAGACATGGAGCGCGGAGGCCACCGCGTCCGCGGTGGCTCCGGACGTCCGGCTGTCGCTCAGCTGGGCCCGGACCCGCTCGACGAGGCGTCGATCCCTCCGGTACTGCCGCACCGTCAACGGCAGCGCGCGCTGGAGCATCGTCCGCAGCGCCGGCTCGTCGCGCTGGGGTGGCAGCTCCAGATACCCCACGTCGAAGCACAGGCTGGCCCGGGTGGCCGTGAATCGCACCGGGCCCGGGAACAGCAGCGGATACACGGACTGGTGCGGCGGGGCCGGGAAGGGGAACGTCACCTCGCGCTGGGGGAGCTGCGAGTTGACCAGCCAACACGCGTAGCCGTGCACGTAGCGCAGGCTGCTGAGCAGGCAGAACTCGCGCATGGCGCCCAGCTCGCGCCGCTCCTCGAGGGACAGCCGCGCCGTCGTCCCCTCCACCTCGAGCGACAACACGACGTCGTCGGTGAGCAGCCGGTGGTGTCGACACCAGCGCTTGAGGGCGACCCCCAGGCTGGGCGCTCCGAGCGACGCCCGACAGAGCATCCCGTACGTCCCCCACGGCAGCTTGCGCGTGAACCAGCCCAGCGCCTCGTCGTCCAGCTCCTGCATCGCGGTGGCCGACAGCGTCTCGAACTGGCCGGCGTTGATACGCGCGGAGGCTCGCCCCAGCTGCGCGCGGGTTATCTGCGCCTTGCGCAAGGCGTCATGAGGCGACACGCCGTACTTGTCGTACGCGAGCACGATGGCCCGGACGAAGGCCATGGGGGTTTCTGCCCGCGGTGGGGGGGCGGATGGTTGGCTGCCCGGTCTGGACGTCACGGTGGAGAGCATGGAGCGGTTGGCAGGATTTGCAACCACCCTGGCGCACCAAGGGCCCCCCTCGTTCCTAGACTCGCCCGAGCGAGTCAGTCGTCTGTCGGGAGAACACCACATGGCTCATTTTGCGGAACTGGGCTTCGCGCTCGGTGAATCCGTCGAGATGTTGCGGACCGCCGTACGGGAGTTCGCGGTGCGGGAGATCGCCCCGCGCGCGGCCGCCATCGACCGCGAGAACCTCTTTCCGGAGGACCTCTGGAAGAAGCTCGGGGCGCTGGGCATCCTCGGGATGACGGTGAGCGAGGAGTACGGGGGCACGGGCCTGGGGTACCTCGCGCACATCGTCGCGATGGAGGAGATCTCCCGGGCCTCCGCCTCCGTCGGGTTGTCCTACGGCGCGCACTCGAACCTCTGCGTGAACCAGGTGTATCGCAACGGCAACGAGGCCCAGCGACGCCGCTACCTGCCCAAGCTCGTCAGCGGTGAACACGTGGGCGCGCTCGCCATGAGCGAACCGGACGCCGGTTCGGACGTCGTGAGCATGAAGCTGCGCGCGGACAAGCGCGGCGACCGCTACGTGCTCAACGGTTCGAAGATGTGGATCACCAACGGCGCCAACGCGGACGTGCTCGTCGTCTACGCGAAGACGGACGATTCGGCCGGCGCCCGGGGCATCACCGCCTTCATCGTGGAGGGGGGCAGCAAGGGCCTGAGCTTCGGCGCCAAGCTGGACAAGCTGGGCATGCGTGGCTCCAACACCTACCCGGTGTTCTTCGACGACTGCGAGGTCCCCACGGAGAACGTGCTCGGGAAGGTGGGCTCCGGCGTGAAGGTCCTCATGTCCGGGCTGGACTACGAGCGGGCGGTGCTCGCCGGCGGCCCCCTGGGCATCATGGGCAGCTGCATCGACGTGGTGCTCCCCTACGTGCACGACCGCAAGCAGTTCGGGGAGAGCATCGGGCAGTTCCAGCTCATCCAGGCCAAGCTGGCGGACATGTACACGGCGTGGTCCGCCTGTCGGGCCTACGTGTACGCGGTGGGGCAGGCGTGTGACAGGCTGGACCACGTCCGCACGCTGCGCAAGGACGCGGCGGGCGCCATCCTCTACTCGGCGGAGAAGGCCACGTGGATGGCGGGGCAGGCCATCCAGATTCTCGGCGGCAACGGCTACATCAACGAGTACCCCGCGGCCCGCCTCTGGCGGGACGCCAAGCTCTACGAGATTGGCGCTGGCACGTCCGAGATCCGCCGCATGCTCATCGGGCGGGAGCTGTTCTCGGAGTCCGCCTGACAGGAAATCCCGACATGGCCATCATCAAGTCAACGACGGACACCCGCTCCGCGGAGTTTCGCGCGAACGCGGAGGCGATGCGCAAGCTGGTCGACGACCTGCGGGAGAAGGTCGCCCTCACGGCGAAGGGCGGCGGTGAGAGCGCCCGCCAGCGGCACGTCTCCCGCGGCAAGCTCTTGCCCCGGGACCGGGTGGAGCGGCTGCTCGACCCGGGCAGCCCCTTCCTGGAGATTGGACAGCTGGCCGCCTGGAACATGTACGGCGGCGAGGCCCCGGCCGCGGGGATGATCGCCGGCATCGGGCGAATCGAGGGGCAGGAGTGCATGGTGGTCGCCAACGACGCGACCGTCAAAGGCGGCACCTACTACCCCATGACGGTGAAGAAGCACCTGCGCGCCCAGGAGATCGCCCAGGAGAACCGGCTGCCCTGCATCTACCTGGTCGACTCCGGCGGCGCGTACCTGCCGCGCCAGGACGACGTGTTCCCGGACCGGGAGCACTTCGGGCGCATCTTCTTCAACCAGGCGCAGATGAGCGCGGCGGGCATCCCCCAGGTGGCGGTGGTGATGGGCTCGTGCACGGCGGGTGGCGCCTACGTGCCGGCGATGAGCGACGAGACCATCATCGTCAAGAACCAGGGCACCATCTTCCTGGGCGGGCCGCCGCTGGTGAAGGCCGCCACGGGCGAGGTCGTCACCAACGAGGACCTGGGCGGCGCGGACGTGCACACGCGCGTCTCCGGCGTCGCGGACCACATGGCGGAGAACGACGCGCACGCGCTGTTCCTGGCCAGGCGCATCGTCGCGAACCTGAACCGCTCGCGCCCCCGCTCGGTCGTGCTCGCGCCCGCCGAGGAGCCGCTCTACGACCCGAGCGAGCTGGGCGGCATCGTCCCGCTCGACCACCGCAAGCGCTACGACGTGCGCGAGGTGATTGCCCGGCTGGTGGACGGCTCGCGGCTCGACGAGTTCAAGGCGCGCTACGGCACCACGCTCGTGACGGGCTTCGCGCACCTGTACGGCATCCCGGTGGGCATCATCGCCAACAACGGCATCCTCTACGGCGAGTCGGCGCAGAAGGGGGCGCACTTCATCGAGCTGTGCGCGCAGCGCTCCATCCCGCTCGTGTTCCTCCAGAACATCACCGGTTTCATGGTGGGGCGGAAGGTGGAGAACGCGGGCATCGCCAAGGACGGCGCGAAGATGGTGACGGCGGTGGCCACCGCGCGCGTGCCGAAAATCACCATGCTGCTCGGCGGCAGCTTCGGCGCCGGCAACTATGGCATGTGCGGCCGGGCGTACTCGCCGCGCTTCCTGTGGATGTGGCCCAACGCGCGCATCAGCGTCATGGGCGGCGAGCAGGCCGCCTCCGTGCTGGCCACCGTCAAGCGCGATGGCATCGAGGCGCAGGGCGGCAGCTGGTCCAAGGAGGCGGAGGAGGAGTTCAAGGCGCCCATCCGCGCGCAGTACGAGGAGCAGGGACACCCCTACTACGCCACCGCGCGTCTGTGGGACGACGGCGTCATCGACCCGGCGCAGAGCCGCCGGGTGCTGGGCCTTTCACTCTCGACCGTGCTGAACGCTCCCATCCAGGAGACCCGGTTCGGCGTCTTCCGCATGTAGGACTCCCATGCTCGAAAGCATCCTCATCGCGAATCGCGGCGAGATTGCCTGCCGCATCATCCGCACCGCCCGCCGGCTCGGCATCCGCACGGTGGCCGTCTACTCCGACGCGGACGCGGGCGCGCGCCATGTCCGCCTGGCGGACGAGGCCGTGCGCATCGGCCCGGCCGCCGCCCGTGAGTCCTATCTGGTGGTGGAGAACATCATCGACGCGGCCCGGAAGACGGGCGCGCGGGCCATCCACCCCGGCTACGGCTTCCTCTCCGAGAACCCGGCCCTGGCCGAGGCGTGCGAGGCGGCCGGCATCGTGTTCGTGGGGCCCAGCGCGGCGTCCATCCGCGCCATGGGCTCGAAGTCCGCGGCCAAGGCGCTGATGGAGAAGGCGAAGGTGCCCACCACGCCGGGCTACCACGGCGAGGACCAGAGCCTGGAGCGGCTGCGGACGGAGGCCGCCCGCATCGGCTTCCCCATCCTCATCAAGGCGAGCGCGGGCGGCGGCGGCAAGGGCATGCGCCGCGTGGACCGCGCCGAGGACCTGGAGGCGCAGCTGGGCTCGTGCCGCCGCGAGGCCCTGAGCGCCTTCGGCTCCGACCAGGTGCTCATCGAGAAGTACGTCGAGCGGCCCCGCCACATCGAGGTCCAGGTCTTCGGGGACACGCACGGCAACCACGTGTTCCTGTTCGAGCGGGACTGCTCCGTGCAGCGGCGCCACCAGAAGGTGCTCGAGGAGGCGCCCGCTCCGGGGATGACGCCGGAGCTGCGCGCGCGGATGGGCGAGACGGCGGTGCTGGCCGCCAAGGCCGTGGACTACGTGGGCGCGGGCACGGTGGAGTTCATCGCGGACCCGGCGGGCAACTTCTACTTCATGGAGATGAACACCCGTCTCCAGGTGGAGCACCCCGTCACGGAGGAGGTCACCGGCCTGGACCTGGTGGAGTGGCAGCTGCGCGTGGCCTCGGGGGAGCGGCTGCCCCGGAGCCAGGACGCGCTGTCCCTCCACGGGCACGCCATCGAGGCGCGCGTCTACGCGGAGAACCCCGACCAGGGCTTCATCCCGTCCGTGGGGCGGCTGGTGCACCTGTCGCCTCCGGAGACGTCCCGCAACGTGCGCGTGGACACCGGCGTGGAGCAGGGGGACGAAATCACCCCCTTCTACGACCCGATGATCGCCAAGCTCATCGTCTGGGGCGCGGACCGGGACGAGGCCCTGCGCCAGCTGCGCGAGGCCCTGGCCCGCTACCAGGTGGTGGGCGTGGCCAACAACATCGAGTTCCTGGGCCGGCTCGCGCGCACGCGCTCGTTCTCCCAGGCCGACCTGGACACGAGCCTCATCGAACGGGAGAAGGAGGCGCTCAAGCCGCCCCAGGCGGGGGTCCCCGATGACGTCTGGCTCCTGGGAGCGGTGGCGGAGCTGGCTCACGCCCGCGAGCGCTCCCTGGCGGCCGAGCCGGGCTCTCCCTGGGCGCTGCTCGACGGCTTCCGCCTGGGCTCCGTCGCGCCCCACCTCGTCACGCTGCGCGCGGGCGAGGCGACGCGGGAGGTCCGCGCGGAGTTCATCGCCCCTGGCAGCTACACCGTCCGGCTGTCGTCCCCCGGAGAGGTCGCGCGGGGTGACGCGCTGCCGGTGCGCTTCACGGTGGGCGAGGACCACGCGGTGCTGTGCCGGGTGGGGGCGCGCACGCTCCACGCGACGGTCGTCCCCGTGGGGGCCCGCCGGTTCGTCTTCACCGAGGGGCGCCGCTGGGAACTCGAGCTGTTCGACCCGTTGGACGTCGAGGCGTCCGCGAGCGAGGTGGAGGGCGGGCTCCGCGCTCCGATGCCGGGCAAGGTCATCGCGCTCCTGGTGGAGCCGGGTACCCGGGTCGCGAAGGGCGCCCCGCTGATGGTGATGGAGGCGATGAAGATGGAGATCACCATCCAGGCTCCGCACGCGGGCGTGCTCGCGAGCTTCCGGCACCAGGTGGGCGAGCAGGTCAGCGAGGGGACGGAGCTCGCGGTCCTCGAAGAGAAGGCGCCGTGAGCACGGTCCGCATCGTCGAGGTCGGTCCGCGGGATGGGCTCCAGAACGAGGCCGTGCTGCTCCCCACGCGCAAGAAGGTGGAGCTCATCGACCGGCTCGCGGACGCGGGGCTTCGGGAAATCGAGGCGACGTCGTTCGTGTCACCCCAGTGGGTGCCACAGATGGCGGACCACTCGGACGTGATGCGCCAGCTCGCGCGGCGCCCCGGCCTGCGCTACCCGGTGCTGACGCCCAACCTGCGCGGCTATCGCAACGCGGTCGAGGCCGGCGCCGCGCACGTCGCCGTCTTCACCTCCGCGTCGGAGGCGTTCGCCCGGAAGAACATCAACAGCACCATCGACGAGTCCTTCGTCCGCTTCGCGCCCGTCTTCGAGGCGGCGCGCGCGGACGGCATCCCGGTGCGCGGCTACGTGTCGTGCGCGATTGCCTGCCCGTACGAGGGACGCATCGCGCCCGAGCGCGTGGCGGGCGTGGCGCGCCGGCTGGTGGAGGCCGGGTGCTATGAAATCTCGCTCGGCGACACCATTGGCGTGGGGACGCCCGCGACGGTGAAGCCGCTGCTGGCGGCGGTGGCAGCGCAGGTGCCGCTGGAGCGGATCGCCGGGCACTTCCACGACACGTACGGGATGGGCATCGCCAACGTCCATGCCGCCTACGAGTTCGGCGTGCGCGTCTTCGACAGCTCGGTGGCGGGGCTCGGCGGGTGCCCGTACGCGAAGGGCGCCTCGGGCAACGTCGCGACGGAGGACCTCGTCTACCTGCTGCGTGACATGGGCATCGACACGGGCGTGGACATGGACCGGCTCGTGGAGTGCGCGGTGTGGATCAGCCAGCAGCTGGGGCGTCCCCTGGGCAGCCGCGTGGGCCGGGCCCTGCGGTGCGCCGCCTGACGACGGGACGGCGGCGCATCCACTGCGCTCGGGCGGTATGCCTGGGAGCCAGGACGGCTCCCGGGCGGCGCCTCCGGAGGGCCCCGAGGTTCGTGGGCCCACCGGAGGTCCTCCGCTAGGGCGCGAGGTAGGCGCCCTTCTGCTGGATGGCGCCGTTGAGCCACCGGTGGAAGACGAGGTCCTGCTTGCCGTCGCCGTTGACGTCGATGAAGCGCACGCCCAGGTCGTCATGGCCGTCCGTGGCGATCCGGAAGCCCAGGACGTGACCCAGCTCGTGACGCAGGATGCCCGCGAGCGACAGGGGCCGCGTCGTGGTGAAGGCGCTGGCGTGACTCAGGACGTTGCGCGCGGGACGGGAGTTGTTGGGGAAGAACGCGCGGGCCAGGAGACGCGAGCAAGGTGCTCAGCGACAAGAACAAACCCTCTTTGGACGTCCAACACATCGACGAGGCCCTTCCTTACGAATACAGGCGTATGGCGGGGCGGGACGATAGGGATGAGGGCCAGGGTCAACGAAGAAGCCTTTCGTGCCTGCGTCCGAAAGGAAAACCATGGCACGAGGATGTCGGATTCCATGGCTTGTCGTGCCCCGGCGAAGGGTCCGTCGAGTGACGGTGTCATCGGGCCGCGTGGGCATCGAACAGCGGGGTCGCGCGGTGGGGCAGTCCCTCGGCGCGACCTGTCGCCAGCCGCCCCGGGCCCTGGCTCGGGCCCGGGGCGCCGGACGCGGGGACTACTCCCACCAGTGGGTGCGAGTCATGACCCGGAAGCCGCTCGCGGTGTCGACGAAGAAGCTGACCACGACGCCGCCCCACGGCCCGTCCTCGTAGTGGAGGGTGCAGCTCTTGAAGGTGCGGCCGGCGATGCGCGACTGGAGGTCCTGCATGCCGTCGGTGATGACGTCGCTGGGGACCTCGCCCGAGTTGGCGGCGTCGTCGACCACGCCGTCGACGTAGTTGTAGACGGTGCTCGGCGCCTGCGTGCCCGGATAGAAGGTCGCGGGGCTCAGGTCCGGGAAGTCGCTCTGGGTATAGCCATAGCAGTAGGCGTACGTGCGGCGGTCGGTGCCGTAGGCGCCAGCCACCACGTTCTCCACGTCGACGTTCAGGACGAGCCGCGGGGCCGTGAGCCCGTCGCCCGTCGCGTTCACCGCGTTGGCGAGCATCTCCAGCGAGTAGCCGATGTTGGCCGCGTTGCGCAGGTTGCGCAGGCTGGCCGCGCCAATGCCATACGTGTTGGCGACGGCCTGGACCGTGGTGACCGGACGCGTGCCGAGCAGGGCGGTGGCGCCGTTCCACGCGTTGGGGAGCGCGGCGTACAGCAGGGTGTCGCTGGCCGTGTTCACGAACGAGACGATGGCCGCCGCGTCATCCGTGGATACGGCGAGCTGGTCGAGGATGCCGACACAGCTGCCGGTGATGTAGCCCTGCGCGCGCGCGCCCGTCTCGAGCTGCGCCAGCCGCGTGTCGCCCACCAGCGCCACCCCGAGGACATCCTCCAGGGAGACGAAGGGCGCGGTGGCGCGCCGCGCGACCAGGTTGGCGACGACGTTGCTGGGGAGGTACGTGCCCAGCGTGGCGGACGACGCCGTATTCAGGAACGTGAGGATGCCCTGGCACTCGGGAGCCACGTCCACGTCCGCCGTGGTCAGCGGCGCGCCCTGCTGCTGCACGGGCTCGGGAGATGGCTCGGTGGGTGAGGGCCCGCAGCCGACCAGCAGGCTCGCGGTGAGAAGGACGGAACCGATACGACGCATCGGAGACTCCTCGTGAGGACTTCGGGGGGAGTCGGCTCCATACACCAATTGCTTGGCTCTCAGATAATTCGAGCTGCGACGAAGACTCCGTGTTCACGAGAAAGGCACGGGGCGGAGTCCTTCATGGCCTGGTGGGACGGGCGCCGCGTGTGTGTCACTCCCACCCGCGGCGCGGTGGAGCGGGGCCTGCGTTGAATTTTCCAGAAAGTCCCGCGTCGGAAGGCGCATCCACTGAAACGGCGGAGGGACTCCGCCAATGGATAGACCCAACCATGAATACGCATCCCTTCTGGAAGCTCGCCGCGCTGACCCTCTCGCTGTCCGCTCCCGCCGCGCTTGCTTCGGAATGGCGTGACGAAGGCAACCTGCGCCGTGACGACGTCGAGAGCGAGGAGGAGCGCGAGCAGAGCGCCGAGGACCGGGGCTTCAACCTGGGGTTGCGCGTGGGCTATGGCCTCCCCGTGGGGAACGCGGTGGGCGCGCCCGACGGCGGCGAAGCGGGGAAGCTGAGCGACGCGGTCTCGGGCGTCATCCCCCTGCAGCTGGATGTCGGCTACTCCTTCAACTCGAACCTCGCGCTGGGTGCCTACTTCCAGTACGGCCTGGGGATGCTCGCCGAGGACTGCGTGGATGGCGCGGACTGCTCGGTCCGGCAGCTGCGCTTCGGCGTCAACCTGACCTATCACTTCCTGCCGGGCGCGAAGCTCCGGCCCTGGCTGGGCCTGGGCGTCGGCTACGAGAAGCTGAACGTCACGGCCTCCGCGAGCGAGGCGGGTGAGTCCATCGACATCACCACCAGCATCCACGGCTTCGAGTTCGCGTCGGTCCAGGGTGGATTGGACTACCGCATCAACGAGCGGTTCTCCGTCGGTCCCTACCTCATGGTGACGGCCGCCATGTATTCGACCACCAGCATCAGCGTCGACTCGTCCATCGACAGCCCCATCTTCGACGAGATGGAGGAGTCGGAGGGCATCGACGACAAGGCGGTCCACCTGTGGCCCATGGCCGGTGTGCGCATGCAGTTCCACTTCTGACCTGCCGGCGCTTCCACGCGCCGCTCGGTGGCGCGGACGCCCGCCCGGGGAGACGACCTCGGGCGGGCGTCGTGTTTCAGGGGTCGATGACGAGGATGTCCGTCGAAATCCGCAGCGGCGAGTCCCAGCCGATGTGGATCCTGAACTCCACGCGCCCGTCCATCACCGCGATGTTCTGGACGGTGTAGTTCGCATACCCCAGGAACCGCCCGCCCCCGTTGTTGACCTCGCTCGCGGAGATGAAGACATGCGAGCCGCGGCGGATCGCGGGCCAGTAGAAGGTGAAGTTGACGGTGCCGTTGACGCTGGGCCACGCCTCGTAGCGGGTCGCGACGCCGGAGACGGTGGCCAGCGAGAACTCCCGGACGACGGAGTCCTGATAGGACGCCTCCAGGTCGGTGTGGCGAACGGGAGAGGGGATGTCTTGCGCGGAATCACTCGCCCAGACGGGCGAGGCGGACAGCGTGGATGTGATGCCAATCAGCACGAGGGCAGGGCGAAGCATGGCGGCCTCCGGAAAAGGGGGTGTCGTGATGCAGGCTCGAGTCGTGCGCCGTTCCTAAGAACCCCCCTCTCCCCTGGCAATCCAGAGCCCCGACGTGGAGAGGCCATGCCAGACGAATCATGAAACACCGTTCGACCCGCGACGATGACTGGCCATCCAGGACGAGGACGCGCCGCCGACACGGCCCTGCCCGCCAGGCCTTCGGCTTTATCCTCAGCGGAATGTTGAAGGTGTCGCTTCGCGCTGATTCGTCGCGAGGCGAGGGCGTGGATGGACAGCGTCGTGGATTCTTCGTCAAATCAGCGAACCATGAATCCTCGCTCGTCCTTCTCTGGCGTCTTCGCTGCTTGCTGGCTGGGGCTGTCCATCATGGGATGTCAGGGGGCGGGAGATGAACCGCGCGCGCCGGGCGGGGATGAGGAGGTGGAGGTTCCGTCCCCCCGCCCGGAGGTGCCCGAGACGCCGGAGCCGGAGACGCCCGCGCCGGTGGCGGTGACGTTGCCCTGCGAGGTGCGTGCGGGGGCGTGCTCGGAGTTCATCGGCACGGGCCAGGGCGACATCTGGGTCGACGGGCGGAACCTTCCTCCCAGCCGTTATGCGGGCAAGACGTTGTGCATCAAGCCGGGGAACTATGGCTACCTGGCGCTCTACGGCGTCGTCGCCACGCCATCCCAACCGGCCATCGTCACCAACTGTGGCGGGCAGGCCGTGTTCACCAGCACGTCGGGCAGCCCTGTCTCCATGGGGGGCGGCAGCCGTTTCCTGCGGCTGACGGGGACGGGGAGCGCGGACCATGTCTACGGACTGGTGGCGGGGCGCTCGGGAGGAAACCAGGCCCATGTGGACCTGCGTGAAGGCACGTCCGACGTGGAGATCGACCACATCGAGGTCCGCGGGGACGGCAAGGGTGGGGTGGGCATCGCCTTCCGGACGTATCCGACGTGCAGCGGTACCTGGAAGCGTGGCACGTGGACCCAGAACAACACGCGCATCCACGACACCTGGGTCCACGACACGCGCTACGAGGGCATGTACATCGGCCCGTCCCACCACGGCTGGAAGGCCGGCAACGGCTATGCGCCGGGCTTCGACTGTGGCGGCGGCGTGCGGGTGGAGGAGGCGGACGTGATTGGCGTCGAGGTCGTGGACAACGTGCTGGAGAACCTCGGCAACGATGGCATCCAGGTGGGGGGCGCGCTGTCGGGGATGAGCGTGCGTCGCAACCGCGTCCGCGACTACGGCCTGAACAATGACTCCAACCACTCCGGAGGAATCACGGTGAACCCCGGCAGCGGAGGTGTCATCGACGGGAACTGGATCGAGACGGCGCGGCCCAACTCGACCTCGGGCATCGTGTTCCAGGGCCTGGGCGGCTCGCTGGTGTCGAACAACGTCATCGTCGGGGCGCGGACCGGCACCTATTTCCTGCGCAACACCGACGTCAACGTCGACAGGGCGGAGACGGACATCCTCTTCCACCACAACACCGTGGTCGCTTCGACCGTCGAGGGCGCCTACTTCTTCTGCAACCTCCTGGGCGACGTCCGCTTCACCAACAACATCATCGCGGGGGCGCCCACGACACACGCCGCCAACGGCAATGACCTGTCGTGCTTCAAGTCGCCCGCGCCCTACAACCTGCTCTCCACGCAAATCTCTGCGGCGGGCTTCGTCGACGCCGCGGCCAGGGACTTCCATCTCCTGCCGAGCTCGCCCGCGGTGGACGTCGGCGTCGCGCTGGGAGGCGTGGTGGACGTCGACCATGCCGGGGCGAGCCGGGCGGGTGGGCCCTACGACCTGGGGGCCTTCGTGGCGAGCAAGACGCCCGTCACGGGAGGCTCGCTCCGCCAGTAGGAAGCGGGTTCCCGGGGGGGCTCGTGGCCGGGCCCCTCCGGGAGCTGGGCGTGGCTCAAATCTCCTCGAGCTTCAGCCGGAGGACGGGGCCGCGGTCATCGCGCTCGACGACGCGGAAGGTCGCGCCCGGAGGGATGAGGACCTCCTCCTCGCCGGGCTTGAGCGACGCGCCCTGGATGTCGCGGCCCGTCTTCGTCTTGATTTCGAGGACGGCGTCACCGTCGAACTTCGAGTCGAGGTTCTTGGCGGTGCTGGTGAAGGAGTCGCGGGTGATGACGGCGCCCGTGATGTAGTCGTCGTAGTTCTTCTTCTTGTCGCCCCGGTACACCGTGCCCTCGAAGACGGGCAGCTGGCTGAGCGCGGAGCGGGTGACGGCGATTCCATCCAGGTGCGTGTTCAGGTCGCGCGTCAGCGGGCCGTTGCCGCCGAGGTTCCCCAGCGGATAGAGGACACCGCGGTTGTAGGGTTTGAACTTCTCCTGGGTGTACTTGTAGATGGCGACCTTGGCCTCGTCGCCGAGCCCGCGGATGCGCTCCGCGCTGTCGGCCGCCTTGGGGTATTCCCTGGTGTTCTCCGCGAGGTGGTCATGGGCCATCTTCACGTACGGCGCGAAGTCCCCGTCGGTGAGCGCGCTCATCTGCTTGCGATAGGTGGCGACGGTGCTGTCGTCCGCGCGGAAGCCCTCGTTGAGCAGGGCGGCCAGCTTGATGCGCTGGTCGTCGCCGGCCTTGGCATGCGGGCCACCGCGCGCGAACACGGCGCGGACGAGGTCCGCCTTGGGACCCAGCTCCGCCTTGAGGGTGGCGAACTCGGCGGAGGTCGCCTGACCCTGGTTGGCTTCCAGTCCCCGCAGCGCGGCGAAGCCCTCGTCGCTGATGCTCTTGATGGCGCCACGCGGGATGCCCTTCGCGACGAATGGCGCGATGACCGAGTCATCCCGGAGGACCGGCGGGCCCTTGGCGACGGTGACCGTGGGTGGAATCACCACCGCGGGATGGAGGACGGGCGGTGGCGTGCCGCCCACGACGGGGCGCGGAGGCGGAGGCGGACCGAGCGGACGCGGGCCAGGCCCCGGCACGAAGGCATCCACGGGCCTTCCCGACCCGCCCACGCGAGATGGCGGGGGCGACGGAGGCGGCGACGTGTGGCCGCTCGTGCGCGGGGAGGTCTTCGTGATGCTGGATGGATTCGACGTGCCGCTCGTGATTCGGGTCATGTTGGCTCCCCCTCACCCGGATGTGTCCCAGGGTGTTGATGTGCGCTGATGTCTGGTTCTCGGAGCCGGCGGCGCGAGGGTTGTGGCCCGCGCGGGGGAAAATCGCGGTCATCCTCCCGATGACCGATGAAGGGATGAGCGGTGTCTCGAGCCGATGCGCGCGGGCGTCCTGGTGCACGCCACGCGCGTGGCACGCGGCGCGGTGCGCGCGTCGCGCCGCCGTCAGTGGGGGGCGCGAGCGCGGGTGACGCTCCGACGGATGACACCGTTCATGAGGGCCAGGCCGTGAGCTCCGGCCCCCGAGTGCGTCGAGGCGGCGGGCGCCCTCCGCTCACGGAGGGCTGTCGGCGGTCGGGGGCCTTCGCACGCGCACGGGGTGCTGGAGGAGCACTTCCCGGAAGCGCCCTTCCCGCGTCGCCACGCAGAGGATGAAGCCCTCCAGTTCGCCGCAGGTGACCCGCTCGCCCTGCCGCAGGAATGGCTCGAGCATCGGCGGGTCGACGACGTAGAGGGTGTCCTCCGCGAGCTGCCCGTGCTCGACGTCCGCCTTCAGGGCCTCGCAGACCCGCGCGACGTGCTTCTCGTTGAGGCGCGCGGCGTAGCCGCTGTTGGTGGTCATCCCCTTGCGGTAGGCCAGGTCGCCCAGGCGCACGTAGTCTTCCTGGGCGAAGGCGCTCTGCACGCACGGCTCCTCGGAGCCATGGATGGAGGGAGGGACGAGGGCGACGTGCCGGAAGGAGGCATCCAGGTGCTCCCACTCCGGCGCCTGGAGCCGGGGCCAGGGGGCGACGCGGAAGGAGTTCTGCGTCCAGAGCTCCTGCGTGTCCAGGACCTGGAGCGCCACCGCGCCCAGCAGCACCGCCGTGCCGAGCGCCGGGCGGGCCCGCCAGCGCCAGACCGCGAGCGCCAGGATGCCGGTGAGGACGAGGTAGTGCAGCGGCCAGATGAAGCGCCCCGACGCGCGGAACACCCCGAGCACCGGCATCAGGGGCTCGGCCAGCTTGCGCATCGTCAGCACCGTCGTCGCGCCCAGCGTCACCGTCGTCGAGAACGCGAGCAGGGTCAGCAGGGCGGTCGCGACGAGGAGGGGGAGGCGGGACTTCGCGAACGCGCGGGCCTGGCGCCAGCCCATGGGGGGGTGACCCAGCAGGGCGATGCACGCGAGCGCGAGGGTGCCCGTGCCGAGATAGCCGAAGCCCTCGTATTGCTCCTCGCGCGCGGGGAGCCCGGGCAGCACGCGCGACCAGCGCATGGGGTTGATGAGCGCCAGCATGTCCGCGCTGTAGACGCCGAAGCCGCTCACGCCGCCGCGCACGTCCTGGCCCACGTAGCCGAAGGCGACGAAGAGCCCACCCACCACCAGGCTCCCCACGGCGAAGGCGGCCCCCGCCTCGCGCCACGTCAGCAGCCGCTCGGGCCACACCAGTGACACGAGGAGCGCCAAGGACAGCGCGAAGAGCATGACCTCCAGGTAGGGATGCGTGCCCGCCCCGAGCGCGTTCAGCGCCAGCACCCAGCCCAGCGTACGCCACGCGGCGCGCGCGTCCGCGCGGGGGCGCAAGGACAGATAGAGCAGGGCGGTGAGCATCCAGTGGGCGCTGAGGGTGTCGTGCCCGAAGCGGAACACGAGCACCGGCGCCAGCACGAAGAGCGCCGCGCCCAGCAACTGCTGGGCCGCGCGTGGGGTGAACAGCGCCATCACCTTGACGCCCATGACGCCCTGGAGCGCCAGGCACAGCGCGAGCCAGGGCCCGATGAACTGGAAGTCCCGGGGCAGCCACCGGGCGAAGGGCTTGAGCGCGAGCGACACCCAGGGATTCGAGTCGGAGAGCCCGACCGTCATCGTGAGCGGACGCATCAGGTCCGGCGTCTTGCCCAGGGGGAAGCCCCACGGCGCCTCCCGGAAGAAGAGCCACCCGAGGACATGCTGGGCGAAGTCGCCCCAGCCCAGCCAGTCGAGGTAGGTGGGGTCGAGCGCCCGGCCTCCTCCCAAGGCGAGGAACCAGAGCAGCCCCAGCACCGCGCCGCAGCCGGGAAGCAGCCAGGCGCGCTGGGGGGCCGCGCCACCGTGAGCAGTGTGCTCCGTCACGCGAGGCCCCCCGCGCTCATGGCGGTCGAAGGCCACGGGGACATCGTGAGGCTGTCGGTGTGGGGCTGGCGCGCCACCGGAAGCGGTCTCCTGCGCGTCCTCATGGGGCGGGCCCCGGGAGAGTGAGGAAGGTGAGGCCCAGCCATACCCCGAGGGGAGGACCCGGTCGAGCCCCGCCTCCACCCAGGGGCCTGGGGATGCGGGCGGCATTGACGGGGCTCGTGGCCCCGGGGCTACTCGCCCAGGTGGGCCCGGGTCACCATGCGCGCCGCTTCGCTCTGGATGTCATCCAGTTGCAGGGCGACCTCCAGGTCGAGGTACTGGCGCTGCTCGAGGACCGCGTCGACGTCGAGCCACGCCTCGCGGGCGTTGTCGTAGCCGTCGCCTTCCCAGCTCCGGATGATGCTGCGGGCGCGCTTGCCCAGTTCGGTGCGTTCTTCTTCGTTCACGAATGTCCCCCGGCGCTCGTCCACCAGCCTGACATGGCCTGCGCGCGGGCGCTCCTTCCAGGAGATGGTGGGGGCTCCAGGTAACGGCCTCCGGGAGATAGGATGGGCGCGGCTCGGCTCATCCGGAGAAGGGGACTCCCATGGGAATCACCATGTCGCCGCAGGAGTACGCCGTCGCGTTCCGTCTGCTCGCCGCCACCGCGCGACACCCCGAGAACATCGAGCGGGTGGTCCGGGAGCGGCTCCTCCACCGGTTCACGTCGCGGCCCACGTTGCTGGACGTGGGCGCGGGAGCGGGGCGGGTGGCGGAGCGGCTGGCGCCGTACTTCGAATCCCTCACGCTGCTCGAGCCCAATCGGGAGCAGGTCGCCGGGTTCCGTCTGGAGAAGGCACGGGTCCTGGTGGAGCCCTTCGAGCACCACCGGTCCGAGGAGAAGTACGACCTCGTGCTGTGCTCCCACGTGCTGTACCACGTGCCCCTGGCGGACTGGGGCGCGTTCATCGAGCGGCTCCTCGGCTGCGTGAAGCCTGGCGGCTATTGCGTCATCGTCATGGCCGCGGGCCGGGGACCGACATACGAGCTGTGTCGCGACTTCTCCGAATCGCTGCTGTTCGGTGAGCACCTGGTGACCACGCTCCGGCGGATGCGGCTTCCCCATGAGGTGGTCGCGACGATGAGCGGCTTTCGCGCGAAGACCTTCGAGGAGATGTACACGCTCTGCCGCTTCTTCGTGCTCGAGGGCTGCTTCACGTCCGAGCAACTCGCCGCCCTGTCCGCGGACGAGGCGCGCCTGCTCGACGAGAAGCTGCAGCTGCGCGCCGAGCGTTGCCGGGACGCGGACGAGGTCTACCGGTTGGAGCAGGACGAGGACCTCGTCCTCATTCCCAGGCCCTGACGCGGAAGGCGACGCGCCGGCGCGCCGCTCACGGGCAGAGCTTCACGTCGTCCACCAGGATGTGTCCCCATGCGCCGCCATCCGCGTCCCACACGCGAAGGCGCGCCGTCCGGCCTCGCAGCGCCGCCACGTCCCACGTCCGCGAGGTCAGGCTCTCCGAGTCCCGCCCCTGGGCCCGCGCCACCTCGCGGCCATCCACCAGGAGCGCCACGCCCACGTCACGTCCGTCGCCACCTCCCGCCACGCGCAGCCGCAGCCGCGCTCCGTCCAGGAGGAAGGCGGGGGAGAGGGCCTCGCCCACCGCGCGGTCGCCCCGGGCGGTGAAGGTGTTCAGCAGACCGCCGCCGCGCTGGCCGGTGATGTCCTGCTGGCCCGGTCGGTGTCCACCCTTCGCGGCGTCCGTCAGCGCCTCGCCCTGGAGCGTCCAGCCCGTCAGCTCCGAGGGCGCGTCGAACGCGAACACCGTGCGGCACCCCTGGCTCGCCGCGACCTCCCCACCGAGCAGCGGCAGGAGGTGCTCGCGGGTCAGGTGTTCGGTGAACTTCACCGCGCCCACCGCGCTCAAGTGGTCGCCGTCCGTGAAGTCTCCATCGGTCAAGCCGGGCACCGTCTTCAGGTCCACGAACCGGGCCTCATGCTGCTCGGCCTGGGCCCTCACCCAGGCGAGGTGCTCGTCGTAGAGGCTGTTGGGGCCATAGGCCACGTCCACCTGGCTCGCGGAGGGCGTGTTGATGACCACGGTCGCCACGCCCGCGGCGCGCAGCTCGCGCAGCGCTTGCTGGAAGTAGCCCATCTGCTCGTTGCCGAAGTGGGCCTCGGGCTTCCACATCTCCGTCCGGTAGCCCATGCCCCGGTGCCGCGCGCGAGAGGACTGCGTCGCGCCGTCCACGGAGCCCAACCGCAGGTAGCCGTCCTCTCCCGTGTCGGAGGCGGCTCCGGGCTTGCGACGCTCGAGCACCACCTGCACCACCTGGGGCCGCAGGCGCACGGATTCGAAGACGTTCGACACGATGATGGTGCTCAGCTCCTCGAAGCCCGCGCCCGCGCGCAGCGCGCTGCCCAGGTCCTGGAGCCGCCAGAGCGTGGTGAGCGACTCGCGCGACGGGGCCCGGGCGATTCGCGAGGAGAACATGTACGGGGAGATGCCCATCACCACCAGCTTGGGTCGCCGCTCCGGATGGGACAGCAGCCGGCGCACCCAGGCGAGCTGCGCCATGGGGGGCGCTCCGGACAGGCCCGCGTTGTAGACACGGAGGCGCTCGCCCCGCGCCTCCTCCACCAGGTCCGCGACCGTCGCCGGAGAGAAGCCGTGCAGGACGCGGGAGTCCCCTGTCATCGCGATGTCGGCGCCAGCCGAGGCGGAGAACTCCCGCCCCTTGTGGATGTAGAGGCTCTCGGCGGCGAGGTCTTTGGCCAGTCGCGAGGCGCGGAACCCCACCTCCAGCCCCACCACGCCCAGCACGAAGACGGTGAGGGCGACCCACGCCGCGCGGCGATGACGCTGGGGCGCCACCCCGGGGGCCTCCGACGCGACGGGGGCCACGGAGGGAACGGGAGGCGTGGCCTCGGGCGTCCGCGCGGGGACTGGGGGCTTGAGGGTCTCCATGGCTCAGAACTGGAAGTAGATGAACTGCTCCCGGGGCTCGGCCAGGAGGTAGCACGCGAGCACCAGGGCCAGCCAGGCCACGCCCCGCGCGGGCGCGGGGAGCCACGCGTGCATCCGGCTTCCCACCTGGAAGCGCCCCAGCACGTGCGCGAGCGCGAGCGCGAGGGTGAGCACCAGCGCCGTCCTCAACCCCGCCGGCCAGGCCCCCCAGGCCATCCGCAGCGTGTCCGGACCGGAGACGGGGAGGAACATGCGCCCGAGCACCTCGTGCGCGAGCGTGAAGGTGGGCGCGCGGAAGTACACCCAGCCCACCATCACGAACACCAGCGTCACGCCCCAGGCGAGGAGCTGGTACGGCGCGCGCTCACGCAGGCGCCCCCAGGCCCGCGCGCGCGCGAAGCCATCCCACCGCTTGTGGAGCGCCAGCCCCGCGCCATGGAGCGCGCCCCAGAAGAGGAACGTCCAGTTCGCGCCGTGCCACAGCCCGCCCAGCAACATGGTGAGGAAGAGGTTGCGGTACTGCGCCAGGGTGCCCTGGCGGTTGCCTCCGAGCGAGATGTAGAGGTAGTCGCGCAGCCAGCGCGACAGCGTCATGTGCCAGCGTCGCCAGAACTCGGTGAGCGACGTGGAGAGGTAGGGCAGGCGGAAGTTCTCCGGCAGCTCCAGCCCCAGCATCAGCGACGCGCCCCGGGCGATGTTCGTGTACCCGGCGAAGTCGCAGAAGATCTGCCCCGTATACGCGACGACGCCCATCCAGACGCCGAAGCTGGCGTGCGCGCCAGGGCGGGCGAACACCTCGTCCGCCCACAGCGAGAGCCGGTCGGCGAAGACGAGCTTCTGGGTGAAGCCGACGAGGCACAGGTAGACGCCATCACCGAAGCGCTGCCCGTCGAAGGCGGAGGGCACGCGCAGCTGGGGCAAGAGCTCGCCCGCGCGGACGATGGGGCCGGCGATGAGGTGCGGGTAGTAGGCCACGTACAGCGCGAAGCGCCACAGCGAGCGCTCCGCGGGGTCGCCGCGATGCACGTCCACCAGGTAGCTGATGATTTCGAAGCAGTAGAACGAGATGGCCAGCGGCAGGAGGATGTCCACGCGCCCCTGGCCCGTCTCGTGGCCCAGCAGCCGCAGCAGCGCCGCGCCCTGGGCGGCCAGGAAGCCCGCGTACTTGAACCACGCGAGCACGCCCAGGACCACCGTGACGCTGGCGCCCAGCAGCAGCCGTCGATGCCAGCCGCGCTCCAGGCCGAGCGCCACGCTCCAGCCCAGCACCGTCATCCCTCCCAGGAGCAGCCCGTAGATGGGCCCCCAGGACAGATAGAAGACGTAGCTGCTCACCAGCAGCAGCGGGCCCACCCAGGCTCGAGGGAGGACCCACCGCAGGGCCACGACCGCGAGATGGAACAGGAGGAACGTGGCGCTGGTGAAGAGCATGTCCGGTGCGAGGCCGGCACCCTAGCACGGCGCCTCCTGGCGGGCCCTCGTCGGAGGCGGCGAAGGCGGACGCCCGACGCCTCGCCGGCCCACACCCGATGTCCATGCCGGAGCCCACCGGCGATTCGCCCGCCCGCTTCGCCGAGCGGCGGGGACGCCCGGGCCTCGCGGCCGGGGTGTGCCCCGGGACGGACCACGGCGTCGTGGTGTCCACTCGCCGTGACACCGTGACGCCGGAGGGGCGTGTCCCGTTGGCGTGGGGGCCGTGCTACGTCGCGCGGGCCTGGTGGGCCTGCCGCGCGGCCTGGAGCGTGTTCGCCAGCAGCATGGTGATGGTCATGGGGCCCACTCCGCCGGGGACCGGAGTGATGGCGCTGGCGACCTGACTGACGTTGTCGAAGTCCACGTCGCCCACCATCTTGTAACCCCGCGCGGAGCCCGGGTCGGGGACGCGGTTCTGTCCCACGTCGATGACCACCACGCCGGGCTTCACCATGTCGGCGGTGATGAGGTTCTGCTTTCCCACCGCGACGATGAGGATGTCCGCCTGCCGGGTATGGTGGGCGAGGTCCGGCGTGTGTCGGTGCGTCAGCGTGAGCGTGGCGTCCGGGCCCGGCGCGACCAGCAGCGACGCCAGCGGCTTGCTGACGATGAGGCTGCGTCCGACGATGACCGCGTGCCTTCCCCGGGTGGGGATGTTCTCGCGACGGAGCATCTCCATGATGCCCGCGGGCGTGCAGGGGACGAAGGCGCGCGGGTCGCCCACGAACGCCAGGCCCGCGTTCAGCGGGTGGAAGCCATCCACGTCCTTCTCGGGGCGGATGTGCTCGAGGATGGCCTTGTAGGGCAGGTGGGCCGGGAGCGGCAGCTGCACGAGGATGCCGTGCACCTCCGGGTCCGTGTTCAGCCGGTCGATGGTGGCGAACAGCTCCTCCTTGGAGACGTCCTCGGGCAGCTCGAGCGTCTGGCCCTTCATGCCCAGCGCCTCGCAGGCGCGAGTCTTGCTCGCCACGTAGGCCCGGCTCGCGGGGTTGTTGCCCACGAGCACCACGGAGAGTCCAGGCGTCACCCCCACGGCCCGCAGCGCCGCGACCTCCTGGGCCATCTCCTCCCTCATCACCCGACTGAGCTCGGTTCCATCCAGTAGACGCGCCATGGGGCGGCTTCTTACGTCAGAATCCCCCGGGCGCTGTACCTCTTCTTCCCAGCCCCCCGCCCATGCCCGCCTCCTGACGGGGCAGGGTGCCTTTTTCTCCGAGAATGTCGGATTGCCGGCGGTTCGTCGGAGCACGGCGCGCGCGCGTTGGCGCGCAGCGAGCCCTGGCCCGCCGGTGGAGGGAGGCCCGGCTCCCGCCTCCATCGAACACGGGGTGGACACCATGCGCGGTGGCGATGAACGCGTGTGAAGGACGTTGCGCAATCCCAGCCGCCGTGTGCACGTCGTGGCACGGACCCGGGGTCTGTCTGGGTATCGCTGTGCATCCCGCGACTCAGGTGCGAGGGGATGTGTCTCGTGATAGGGAATGCCGGTGGCCCTGGTCCTCATCCCCGAGATACATATATATGAATCGAAGCCGTGGAGCCCTTGTCTGTCGTTCGCGGTTGCAGCGAATGATTCCTGTCGTATCCCTCCTCGTGACGGTGCTGGGCGTTGGCTGCTCCGACCCGGAGCCGAAGCCCACGCCCGTGTCACCCACCATCGTCGAGAGCACGCAGTCCGCCCTCAACGCGATGGCCTACGACAAATTGAAGTTCCATGTGGCGGTCAAGGACGATTCCGGACAGCCCCTCGACTTCACCTGGGAGGCCAACGATGGCGTGTTCGAGCCGGCCAAGAACGGCGAGACCACCAGCGATGTGGAGTGGCTGGGCCCGGACTGTCGGCGCGCGGGTTCTCCCGTCCAGGTGACGGTCTCCGTCTCCAATGGCGTGGCGCCCGTCACCCAGAAGGTCTTCCAGGTCGCCGCCGTCCCGTGTCCGGGGCCGCTGGCCGTCTCCGCGGGAGCGCGGCACTCGGTCGCCGCGCGTCCCGATGGCACCGTCTGGACCTGGGGGGACGACGATATCAACGGCCTCCTCCTCGGTGCGCCGACGAGCCCGCGCACCGATGGGTTCGTGGAGGTCCTCGGGCTGACGGACGTCAAGGCCGTCGCGGCAGCGCCCCTTCACACGCTCGTGCTCCATTTCGACGGAACGGTCTCCGCCTGGGGCTACAACGGTTATGGCCAGCTGGGGGACAAGACGACCGAGTCGCATCGCGAGCCGGTGAAGGTGTCGGGACTGACGGAGGTCGTCGCCATCGCCGCGGGAGGCAGCCACTCCCTGGCCCTGCGCAGGGATGGCACCGTCTGGGCGTGGGGGGACAACGCGGAGGGTCAGCTCGGGGATGGAACGACCGAGCATCGCATGGCGCCCGTCCAGGTGAAGGACCTGGCGCGCGTCAGGGGCATCGCCGCGGGAGGTGCGCACTCGCTGGCCGTCCTCGCGGATGGCAGCGTGCGGGCGTGGGGCTCGGCCCTGTTCGGTGAACTCGGCAATGGGACGTCCGGTAGCGAGAGCAGGAGCCCCGTGCCCGTCGCGGTGTCGAACCTGACGGAGGTGGTGGCGGTCGCGGCCGGGCAGCATGTCTCCCTGGCGGTGGGCCTGGATGGCCGCGTCTGGGGCTGGGGCTCCGATGGCGACGGCATCCTCAACGCCAGCACGTCCGCCGACACCCGCGTTCCGATTCGCGTGCGCGGCGTGGAGGGCGTGGCGGCCGTGGGACTGGGCAATGACTTCGCGCTGGCGCTGACGCGTGACGGCGACGTGTGGGCCTGGGGGCACAACGGCGAGGGGCAGTTGGCGGATGGGACGACGACCCGGGGGGCGCCGAAGAAGGTCGTGGGATTGGAGAAGGTCGAGGTCCTGGGCGTGGGGCGCGCCCACGCCCTGGTCGTCCTCGACGATGGGCGCATGCGGGCGTGGGGAAGCAACCAGCGTGGCCAGCTCGGGCTCCCCGCTGACGCCCGTCGCGCCACTCCGGTCGCCGTGGCGGACCTCACCGGCGCCATCGCCGTGGCGGCGAGCGCGAGCCATTCCCTGGCCGTGAGGAACGACGGCACCGTCTGGGCCTGGGGGGACAACTCCGACGGACAGCTCGGGATGGGAGAGGACGTCGGCGGCAGCTCGACGCCGGTTCGAGTGGCTTCCCTCGGGGATGTCCGCGCCGTCGCCGCGGGTCAGCGGCATTCCCTCGCCCTGCGTGATGATGGCACCGTCATGTCCTGGGGACGCAACGTCAACGGACAGCTCGGCGGGAGCGAATACACTCGCTTCGAGCCCATGCGGGTGGAGGGGCTGATCGGCGTCACGGCGGTGGCCGCGGGGGAGAGCCATTCGTTGGCCTTGCGCAGCAACGGCACCGTCTGGAGCTGGGGGCACAACCTCTATGGCCAGCTCGGAGACGGGACGACGGAGGACCGGTGGACCCCGGTCCAGGTCGCCGGGCTGTCTGGCGTCACGGCGGTGGCCACGGGAATCTCGCACTCGCTGGCCGTGCGGAATGACGGCACCGTCTGGGCCTGGGGGACCAACGCCTTCGGAGAGCTGGGGGATGGGACGACGGCGGCGCGCACCCTGGCCGTCCAGGTGTTGGGGCTGAGCGGCGCCGTCGCGGTGGCCGCGGGGCGGTACCACTCGTTGGCGGTCCTGGGCGATGGGCGTGTCATGTCCTGGGGACTGAACGCGGATGGCCAGCTCGGAGACGGCTCCAATCCACGGGGACGCCAGCTGCCAGCCCTGGTGCCGTCGCTGACGGGCGTCATGGCGGTGGCCGCGGGGGACGCGCACTCGCTGGCCGCTCGCGAGGGCGCGTCGCCGAGCGCCTGGGGAGACAATGCGTCGGGCGCGCTCGGCATCGGGGAGAAGGCCGACGACCAGGTGTTGCCCGTGCCCGTCTCCGGCCTGTCGGAGGTCCGTGCCATCGCGGCGGGGACGCGCCATTCGCTCGCCGTGGCCGCGGACGGCTCGGTCTGGGCGTGGGGCGAGAACGCCCTGGGCCAGCTCGGCAATGGCCTGGCGGACCATCGCACCCGGCCCATCCTGGTGCCGCTCCCAGCGATGGATTGAAACACCTCGAGGGGCCAGGGCCTCGCCCCTGACCCCTCCATCGGCCCGGGCGCGGAGTCACTCCGCGTCACGGGCGCGGACGTCGCCCCCGCTCGACGCGTTCGCCAGCGAAGGAATTTCGGGCCCGTCGTTCAATCAACAAAAGCCGCCCGAATTTCTCACGAGCTCCTTGGGGGAAGCCCGGAATGCTGGACGTCGCGCTCAAGTTCCTCGCGAAGGAACTCAATTCCTATCTGCTCACCCGGACCGCCTCGGAGTTTGGCAAGGCGGAGCTCACCCGGTTGGTGGATGACGCCGGCAAGTACGTCCTCAAGGAGGACCAGCTCGGTGTCTCCCTCATCCATCTGGACGAGGAGCGGGTCTTCAAGTCGCAGGTCCCCGAGCCCCGGCTCGCGGGCGGCAAGAACGTGCTGCAGGAGCCGCCGCTCAAGCTCAACCTGCACATCCTCTACGCCGCCCGGTTCACCCACTACGACCAGGCGCTGCGCTACCTCGCCCACGTCCTCACCTTCTTCCAGGCGCACCCCTCCTTCACCCCCGAGGCGTATCCCGGCCTCGACGCGCGCATCGAGAAGCTGACCGCCGAGCTGCAGTCGCTCAGCTACGAGCAGGTCAACCAGGTCTGGGCCTTCATCGGTGGAAAGCAGCTGCCCTCTGCCCTCTACAAGGTCCGCATGGTGCTCCTCCAGGACGCCGCGCGGACGTCCATCCAGCAGCCGCTCACCCGGCTCGACACCCACCTGCACTCCCGATGAGCTTCCGCTTCCACACCCTGCTCACCGTGAGCCTCACGCACGGCTACTACGACGGCGCCTGTGGGGACGTGGGCTTCGTCCTGCCCGCCGACACGGTGGGGCTGCTGAACGGCGGCAGGTTGCTGACGCGCGTCCGGGACGGCGTGTTGCATGTGCTGTACGACACGGACGCGGAGGGCGCACCCCTCGTCTCCGTGGCGGGGCGGACGCTGCGCATCGGCCTCAAGCAGCTCGACCCCAATTTCGAGAACATCACCGAGCGCGCCTCACCGACGCGGCGCTTGCCGTGCTACCGGAACACCGGCAACCCCAGCCAGCTCGATGCTCCACGGTGGATGGTGGGGCCCGTGGGGCGGGTGTTCTCCCATCGGATTTCGGAGGCGACGCGCCCCGTCTCGTTCTCCCACGACACCGCGGGCGTGATGAGCCCGGAGCCCTCCACGCGCATCGACGAGGGCCTGAGCGAGGTGTCGTTCGACTTCACCCCGGTGGCGCCCGGCGCCTTCACCGTCTCCGAGCTGTATGGGGAAGAGGGTGAGAGAGCGGTCGTCTTCGACTACTACCTGGACCCCGAGCTCCAGCAGGAGGACGTGCTCGGCGTCCTCGAGCTGCGGATCGACGCGTCCTTCTACACCGCGCCTCCCGCCTTCACCGTCGACCATGCCGCGCGGCGGGAGACGCTGAAGTACTACCTCGTGGCGGAGAACCACACGCCAGCCGACGCGGACCTCCTCGACGTGGTGGACGCCGGCTACACCGAGGACGGCCGCCCTCGCATCGAGTTCACCCGGGTGGCCCCCGCGGACTTCACCGCGGATGACCTGCCCGCGGGACTGCTCGGGGGCGCCAACGCCCAGGTGGTCCTCTTCAAGTCACGGGCCCTCGTGCCGCGCAGGCAGAAGGCCCGCAGGAAGCTCCAGCTCGTGAGGACGAGCACCGGGGACGTCCTGCTCGACCACCTTCCTCAACCGACCCCAGACGAGCCCCACGCAGACCTGATCATCCACGTGTCGAAACCGTAGAGGTCCGAGCCATGCCTACCTACCGCACTCCCGATGTCTATGTGGAAGAGATACAGACGTTCCCTCCGTCCGTCGCGGAGGTGGGCACGTCGATTCCGGCCTTCATCGGCTGGACCGACAAGGCCACCAAGGCCAACGCGAACGACCTCCTGCTCAAGCCGACCAAGGTCTACTCCATCAAGGAGTACGAGGCCCTCTTCGGCCTCCCGCACGCCCCGGACATCGCGGTCTCCATCACCGAGACGGCGGGCGTCGTCACCTCGACCGCCGTCGTCCCGCCGACCACCTGGTACCTCCTCTACCACGCGGTGAAGATGTTCTTCGATAACGGCGGAGCGCAGTGCTACGTCATCTCCGTCGGCACGTACGCGGCCACCCCGAGCGGGTCGACGTTCACCTTGATCGGGGACGCCACCACCAGCCCCGTCACCGGCTACGGTCTCCAGGATGGCCTGGACGCGCTGGCACTCGAGGACGAGCCCACGCTCATCGTCATCCCCGAAGCGGTGAAGCTGAGCTCCACCGACTACGCCACCCTGGCGCAGGCCGTGCTCGCCCAGTGCAACCGGCTGAGGGACCGCTTCGCCATCTTCGACATCCACGGGGGCGGCGCCACGCTGGATGCCGCGGGGCTCCTCGCGAACCGTGGCTACTTCGGGAACAACCACCTGAAGTACGGCGCCGCCTACTACCCCTTCCTCAAGACGTCCTTCAACCACGCCGTCAACGACGCCGAGTCCAACGTCAAGGTGACCTACACCAAGGACGGCACCGCCACCGGCCCGGCCGGCTTGGACACCTTCAAGTCCGGCGGGACCAACGCCAACACCGCCATCTACAACCTGGCGAAGCTGGCCCTGAAGGACCACTACATCACCCTGCCTCCCAGCGCCGCCGTGGCCGGCATCTACGCCGCCACCGACTCCGCGCGCGGCGTGTGGAAGGCCCCCGCCAACATGAGCCTGGCGGACGTCATCGAGCCGGTGGTGAAGCTGGACAACCTCAAGCAGGAGGACTTCAACGTGGACGCCACCACGGGCAAGTCCATCAACGCCCTGCGCGCCTTCGCCGGCAAGGGCACCCTGGTGTGGGGCGCCCGCACCCTGGCCGGCAATGACAACGAGTGGCGCTACGTGTCCGTGCGCCGCTTCTTCAGCGTGGTGGAGGAGTCCATCAAGAAGTCCACCTATTGGGCCGTCTTCGAGCCCAACGACGCCAACACCTGGGTCAAGGTGCGCGGGATGATCGAGAACTACCTCACCGACAAGTGGCGTGAGGGAGCGCTCGCCGGCGCCGCGCCGAAGGATGCCTTCTTCGTCAAGTGTGGCCTCGGCTCGACGATGAACGCGCAGGACATCCTCGAGGGACGGCTGAACGTCGAGGTCGGCATGGCGGTGGTGCGGCCGGCCGAATTCATCGTCCTGAAGTTCTCCCACAAGCTGCAGACGTCGTGAGTCGTCTGTCGCCCAGCCCACGCCAGGAGCACTGAAAAGCCATGCCTGCCCAGTATCCAATCCCTGTCTTCCACTTCACCGTCGAATGGGGCGGAAGCCGCGTCGGCTTCTCCGAGGTCAGCGGTCTCACCCAGGAGAACCAGGCCATCGAGTATCGGGATGGCTCGTTCCTCGAGTACTCGTCCATCAAGATGCCGGGGCTGCGCAAGTTCTCGAACGTGACGCTCAAGCGCGGCCTCGTCAAGGGAGACAACCAGTTCTTCAAGTGGCTCAACACCGTGAAGCTGAACACGGTGGAGCGCCGCAACCTCATCATCAGCCTGCTCAACGAAGAGCACCAGCCGGTGATGGTGTGGAAGGTGATGAACGCCTTCCCGGTGAAGGTGGAAGGGCCCGGTCTCAAGGCCTCCGGCAACGAGGTCGCCATCGAGTCCATCGAGCTGGCCCACGAGGGCCTCGAGCTGCAGAGCGAGTAATGCCCAACTACTACCCGCCCGTCGGCTTCCACTTCCAGGTCGAGGTGCTCGGCCTGCCCCGCGACGACAACGACCTGCGCTTCACCGAGGTGAGCGGCCTGTCACTCGAGCTGGGAACCGAGGAGGTCGCCGAGGGCGGGGAGAACCGCTTCATCCAGAAGTATCCCACGCGGACGAAGTACCCGGAGCTGGTGCTCAAGCGCGGCCTGCTCCTGAACTCGAAGGTGGTCGAGTGGATCCGGCAGTGCATGGAGGACTACCGGATCGAACCCAAGAACATCGACGTGAAGCTGCTCGATGAAGCGCACCAGCCGCTGCTCACCTGGCACGTGGTGGGCGCCTACCCGACGAAGTGGTCGGTGAGCGACCTCCACTCCACCAACAACGCGGTGGTCATCGAGACGCTGCAGCTCTTCTACCAGTACTTCCGGCTCGACAGGTCCTAGCCCATGCCCATCATCGTCGACGAGGTCGTCATCTGCGTGGAGGTCACCAACGCGGCCGCGGGCGGCGCGGCGCCGGCCTCCGGCGGCGGGAGCACCGAGGACAAGCAGGCCCTCGTCAGCGAGTGCGTCGAGCAGGTGATGGAGTTGCTGCGGCAGCGAGAGGAGCGCTGAGCCGTGAGCGACCGGGGAACATTGGAGCGGCTGGTCATCAAGGCCTACGAGAGCGCGGACTACGCGGGGCAGCCCATCAGCGAGTTCGTGGCCTACGTCAATCCCAACGAAATCACGCTGGCGTACGAGATGGAGTACGACAGCGCGCAGGGCTCCGGGACGACGAACAGCCGGATGAGCTTCAAGAAGGTGAAGCCGGGGGACATGTCCCTGACCTTCTTCATCGACGGCACCGGCGCCAATGGCCGCCCGGCCAGCGTCCAGGACGAGGTCGAGCGGTTCCAGACGGTGACGGGCTACAACGGCAACATCCACCGGCCCAACTACCTCAAGGTGGGGTGGGGCACGCTGCAAATCAAACGCTGCGTGCTCAAGAGCGCGAGCATCGCCTACAAGCTGTTCAAGCCAGACGGCGTGCCGCTGCGCGCCATCATCACCGCCAACTTCACGGACAACTCCGACGACCAGACGCGCGTGGCGATGGCGCAGGACCAGTCGCCCGACCTGACACACGTCCGTCTGGTCAAGGCGGGGGACGACCTGCCCTCGCTCTGCCATCGCATCTATGGCGACCCGCGGCTGTACCTGCAGGTGGCCCGGGCCAATGGCATCGACGACTTCCGCGACCTGGTGCCCGGCACGAAGCTGCGCTTCCCGCCCCTGGAGAAGTAGCCATGCCCGACACGCGCTCACTCCCCATTCCGGCGGCGCACCGCGAGTTCACCGTGAAGGTGGGCGGACGGCCCGTGCCTCGCGAGCACCAGCTGCTGTCGGTGAACATCACCCGGCGGGTCAACCGCATTCCCTCCGCGCGGCTCGCGTACCTGGACGGCGCGGCCTCCGCCAGCGACTTCCCGGTGAGCAACGGGGACCTCTTCCTGCCGGGCCGCGAGGTCGAAATCCTCGCGGGCCCGGGGGACGCGCCGGTCTCCCTGTTCAAGGGCGTGGTCGTCCGTCAGTCGTTGAAGGTCCGCGAGCGCAGCGCGCCCCAGCTCCTGGTGGAGTGTCGGCACAAGGCGCAGAAGCTCACCGTGGGGCGCAAGAGCGCGTGCTACTTCGACCAGCCCGACAGCGACATCCTCGCCTCGCTCCTGTCCACTGCGGGGGTCGACGCGGAGGTGGAGCCGACGGCCGTCACCCACGAGCAGCTGGTGCAGTTCAACGCCAGTGACTGGGACTTCCTGCTCGCCCGGGCGGAGGCCAACGGGAAGCTGGTGCTCACCGAGGGGGACCGGGTGCTGGTGAAGGCCCCGGACTTCGGGGGCTCGCCCGTGTGCACGCTGCACTTCGGGGCCACCCTCCTGGAGCTGGACGCGGAGATCGACGCGCGGCTCCAGTACACCGGCGTCACGAGCCTGACGTGGGACCCTTCGCAACAGGCCGTGGTGGAGAAGGACGCCCAGGACTCCGGTGTCAGCGGCCCCGGCAACCTCTCGGGCGACGACCTGGCGACCGTGGCGGGCCTGGCGCGCTACGAGCTGCGCCACGCGGCGCTGGGCGACGAGGAGGCCCAGGCCTGGGCCGACGCGCGGTGGCTCCGGTCGAGGATGTGCAAGGTGAGCGGCCGGGGGAAGTGCGAGGGGCTGGGCGCCGTGGAGCCGGGCCACATCGTCACCCTGAGCGGGGTGGGGCGGCGCTTCGGCGGAGACGTCTTCGTCACCGGCGTCCGGCATGACTTCGACACCGTCCAGGGCTGGAAGACGCACGTGCAGTTCGGTGGCCTCGACCAGGGAGTGGTCGAGGAGCACGCCGTGTCCGCGCCCAAGGCCGGCGCGCTGCTGCCCGGCGTCAGCGGTCTCCAGGTGGGCGCCGTGGTGAGCAACGAGGACGCGTCCGGTGAGCACCGCGTGCGCGTCCGGCTGCCCCTGGTGGATGGCGCGGACGACGGCATCTGGGCGCGCGTGGCCAGCCCCGACGCCGGCGCGGAGCGCGGCTTCTTCTTCCGGCCCGAGGTGGGGGACGAGGTGGTGGTGGGCTTCCTGGAGGACGACCCTCGCGGCGCCATCATCCTGGGCATGCTGCACAGCAGCGCGAAGGCCGCGCCGCTCCAGGGCTCCGACGACAACCACGAGAAGGTCTATCAGAGCCGCTCGAGGATGCGCATCTACCTGGACGACGAGAAGAAGGTCCTCCGGCTGGAGACGCCCGCGGGCAACAAGGTCACGCTGAGCGAGGAGGACCAGGCGCTCAAGCTCGAGGACCAGAACGGCAACACGCTCGAGATGACGGCGGACGGCATCAAGCTCGAGAGCGTCAAGGCGCTCGAGCTGAAGGCGGGGACCGAGCTGAAGCTGGAGTCCGGCACCGCGTTCAGCGCCAAGGGCGGCACCGAGCTGAAGCTGGAGGGCACCTCCGCCGTGGAGGTCTCCAGCACCGCGACCACGAAGATCAAGGGCGGCATCGTCCAGCTCAACTGAGGAGAGGAGTCACCCATGCCCGCCGCGGTCCGAGTCGGAGACACCACCACCCACGGAGGCACCATCACCGGCCCTGGCGTGAGCAGCGTCCTCATCAAGGGCCTGCCGGCCGCGGTGGCGGGCGACCTGCACGTCTGCTCGCTGCCTCCCAACGGGCACCAGCCCACCACCAGCCCGTTCCCGTCGGGCAGCGCCACGGTCCTCATCTCCGGCCGGCCCGCGCTGCGCGTCACCGACACGTGTGCTTGCGGCGCCATGGCGGCGGCGGGCGAGCCCACGGTCGTCATCGGCTGAAGGAGCGATACACCATGGCCTCGGACCTTCCCCTCGGCACCCAGACCTCCTTCCTCGGCACCGGTTGGAGCTTCCCGCCGGAGTTCGACAGCGCGACCGGCGAGGCGCGCATGCTCTCCGACGAGGACGACATCCAATCCAGCCTGCGCATCCTGTTCGGCACCGCGGAGGGCGAGCGCTTCCTCGTCCCGAAGTACGGGCTGGACATGCACGAGCTGCTCTTCGAGCCGATGAGCACCACGATGCGCACCTTCCTCGTGGACCGGGTGCGCCTGGCCATCCTCATCCACGAGCCCCGCATCCACCTCGTCTCCCTGGACGTGACGAGCCCCGATCCGCACGAGGGCACGTTGAAGGTCTCCCTCGAGTACGAGGTGAGGGCGACCAACTCCCGCTTCAACCTCGTCTTCCCCTTCTACCGGACCGACAGCAACGAGGTGCGGGGCGCCGCCGGCGCTTCCGTCCGCTGACGTCCGCTCGCACGAACCGCCATGTCAGACCAGGACATCATCCAGAACATGATCTCCGAGCTGGGGCAGAGCCAGGACGAGCGCCTGCCCCCGGAACTGGGCGCCCACCACGCGGACGTGGATGAGCGGACGCCCGAGGACCTGATGATGTTCGCCAAGCGGTTCGCCCGGTTCGTCCGGTTCTACCGGGGCGACACCACCGCGGCGTCGGGGGACTGGGCTTCCTTCTTCCCCTATGACGAGGACTCGGCGGGAAGGCTGCTGACGTCGGCGAGCGGCGACGCCCCCGCGCACCTGGCCCTGTGGGCCTCGTTCCTGAAGCTCCACGAGGAGCCGCGCAAGGCCCTCAATGGCCTCACCGGGAAGCACCTGGAGTTCTTCTTCCAGCGGGTGCTGCGCTTCGAGAAGCAGGCCGCGGTCCCGGACCGGGCGCATGTGCTGGTGGAGCTGAAGAAGAACGTGGCGCCGGTGCGCGTCGGTCCGGAGCACCGCCTCTCCGCCGGGAAGGACGCGTCGGGCGTGGAGCTCGTCTATGCCCCCGTCCGGGACACGGTGGTGGGGCCGTCGAAGGTCGCCTCCCTGTGCTCGGTGTTCGTCGACCCCGCGGGGCAGGGCACCGTCCGCTTCGCGCCCATCGCCAACTCCCTGGATGGACTGGGGGCCCCGTTGTCGGCGCTGGAGCCGAAGTGGCCCGCCTTCGGCAGCCCCGCGTTGCCGCCGGCGGAGCCCGGCTTCGCCCTGGCCTCGCCCGTCCTCCGGATGGCGGAGGGCCGTCGCGGGGTGACGCTGGCCCTGCGGTTGGGGGCGCTGGTGGGTGGCCGGCTGAGCGCCGAGTCCGCCGCCGCCGGTCTCCAGGCCTACGTCACGGGCGAGAAGAGCTGGGTGGGGCCGCTGCCGCTGGCCGCGAGCCTCTCCGGGGACACGCTCCAGCTCGACTTCGAGGTGCCCGCTCGCGAGCAGGCGGTGGTCGACTACGACGCCGCGGTCCACGGCTATGCCTATGCGGCCTCGGCGCCCATCGTCCAGGTCCTGCTCAAGGCCGGCAACACGGCGCTCGGCTACGAGGACGTGAAGGACCTGGAGGTGCGGGAGGCCCGCGTCTCGGTGGACGTGTCGGGCGTCACCTCGCTGCGATTGGAGAGCGATGCCGGCCGGTTGGATCCGAAGAAGGCCTTCCTGCCCTTCGGCTCGCAGCCCGCGGTGGGCTCGCGCTTCATGGTGGGCTACCCCGAGGCGCTGTCGAAGAAGCTCTCGGAGGTGAAGCTGGAGCTCCAGTGGCAGGGGCTGCCCGGCAACCTCGCCACGCACTACGCCCACTACGGCGTGTCCGGTCTCGACGACGGCTCCTTCACCGCGGCCGTCTCGTTCCAGGACGCGGGGACCTGGACGCAGCGGGGGCAGGGGTACGCGCTGTTCACGCCGCTGAACGCCACGGGGGCGCGGGAGCTGACCTTCGCGCCGGGGAGCACGTCCGGCTCACTGCCCCTGTGGAGCGGCTACAAGGTCTACGCGCTCCAGGCCGCCGGCAACCCATGGGCCCGGCGGGCCGCCCTGGCGTACGTGGCCAGGAGCCCGGTGTTCCGCTCCTTCCTCACCCGCGTGCCGGACGCGCGCCCCGGCTTCGTCACGCTCACCCTGGAGCGGGACTTCATGCACGCCCTCCACCGGACGAAGTCCATCGAGTACGCGCTGAAGTACAGCACGCAGGGCGGCGGCGACCCCATCGTCTTGAAGGAGCCCTATACCCCCGCGGTCCAGGGCATCTCCCTTTCCTACAAGGCGCACTCGGACACGGTGTCCATCCAGTCGAGGGAGCTGGAGGACTTCTCCAACCCGGACGTCCACTTCTTCCTCGTCGGCGCCTTCGGGCAGATGCGGGAGCACGGCTACCAGCGTCAGCAGTTCGCCTTCGTCCCGGACAAGACGGTGCCCCTGTTCCCGCGCTACCCCGACGAGGGGGAGCTGCTCGTGGGCTTGAGCGGGCTGCGGGCCAACGACAGCGTGAGCGTGCTGTTCCAGGTTGCAGAGGGCAGCGCCGACCCGGAGCTGGCGCGACAGCCGTTGCGCTGGTCCGTGCTCTGCGACAACTACTGGAAGCCGCTGGGACGGGGCGAGGTGGTGCTCGATACCACCCACCACCTGCTGACCAGCGGCACCGTCTCCTTCGTGATTCCCCGCGAGGCGACGGTGCAGAACACCCTCCTGCCGGGCGGGCTCATCTGGCTCAAGGCCTCCGTGACGCGGGACACCGGCGCCGTCTCGCAGCTGGTCCGCGTGGCCACCAACGCCGTGGAGGTGCGGCTGCTGGAGGAGGGCGCGCACCCCGCGCACCTGACGGCTCCGCTCGCCGAGGGCCGCATCGGCAAGCTCAAGACGCCCATCGCCGCCATCAAGGCCCTCAGCCAGCCGTATGTGTCGTTCGGGGGACGGCCCGAGGAGTCCGACGCGGCGCTCCACACCCGCGCCGCCGAACGGCTGCGTCACCGCGGGCGGTGTGTCACCCCCTGGGATTACGAGCGCCTGGTGCTGGCCCACTTCCCTGAGGTGCACCACGCCAAGTGCATCCCCCACGCGAAGGCGGGCTCATGGCTGGCGCCGGGCCACGCGCTGCTGGTCGTCATCCCGGACCTGCGCAACCGGAACGCCAGGGACCCGCTGGAGCCCAAGGTGGACGCGGACACGCTCGGCCGCATCGACGCGTTCCTCCGGGCGCACACCGGCATGCAGGTCCAGGCGCGAGCGAAGAATCCGCGCTACCAGCGTATCCAACTCGACTTCAAGGTGAGGTTCCATCCGGGCTTCGAGTTCAACTTCTACAGCAAGCAATTGGAGCAGGAGCTCATCCAATTCCTGTCGCCGTGGGCGTTCTCGGCGGACCGCCGCCTCACCTTCGGCGGTCATGTCTACAAGTCCGTGCTGCTCGATTTCGTCGAGGAGCGCGAGTACGTCGACTTCGTCACCGACTTCAGGATGTACAGCGACGCGGGCGGGGCCCACGGCCCCCAGGATGTCCAGGAGGCGCGTCCGCGGACGCCGGATGCGCTGCTGGTCTCCGCCCCCAGTCACCTCGTCAAGGAAGCGGAGGCGTGAAGGTCTGGCCATGCTCTCACTGACCATTTCCCGGGAAGAGACCCCCGAAGCGAGGCTCGACCAGCAGCAGCTCTTCGCGCTGGGACTGGAGCACGTCCGCCAGCTCGCCCGCCGCGTCTGGACGGACCACAACACCCACGACCCGGGCATCACCACGCTCGAGCTGCTGTGCTACGCGCTGACGGACCTGTCCTACCGGGCGTCGTTCCCCCTGGAGGACCTGCTCGCCACCGAGCACGACAACGCGGCGAACATGCGGGCGCAGTTCTTCACCGCGCGGCAGGTGCTGCCGATGCGGCCGGTGACGCAGCGGGACTACCGGAAGCTGCTCATCGACCTGCCTGGGGTGCGGAACGCGTGGCTGATGCCGGAGTCCGTGCGGTACTACGTCGCTCCGAGCGCGGGCCGGTTGTTCTGGGACCCGCCCGCGTTGCCGGGCGTCCGCGAGGTCCACGTGCGGGGCGTCCACCGCGTCCTCATCGACTTCATGGAGGGCGTCACCCGCGAACAGCAGCCCGCCATCCTCCAGGCCGTCCATGCGCGCCTCGAGGCCAACCGCAACCTGGGTGAGCGCTTCAGCGGCGTCGACGTCGTGGAGCCCGAGGCGTTCATCCTCTGTGGGGAGCTGGAGCTGGACCCCGCCGCGGACGCGGCGCGGGTGAAGGCGGAGGTGCTCTTCCAGGTGCAGCAGTACCTGTCCCCGCCGGTTCCCAGCTACAGCCTGAGCGAGATGCTCGAGCGGCGCCGCGCCGACGGCGGCCGGTACACGGTGCAGGACCTCTTCGAGGGCCCCGCGCTGGACTGTGGGTTCATCGACGACGAGGAGCTGGAGCGGGCCGAGCTGCGCACGGAGCTGCGGCTGTCGGACGTCATCAGCATCATCATGGACGTCGAGGGCGTGCGCGCGGTCCGTGACGTCCTCGTCAACCCGAGCGGCGCGACCAGGCCCCTGGCCGACAAGTGGCGGGTGCCCGTCTCCCCGGGCAGGCGGGCCACGCTGGACCGGGAGCGCACGCGGCTGGTGTTCTACAAGCGCGACATGCCGATGGTGCCGGTGGCCGCGCGGGTGGACGCCCTCTACGCGGAGCGGGCCGAGCGGGCGCGGGCGAAGCTGGAGACGGCCCGGGCCTACGACGTGCCGATTCCCCTCGGCACCCCCCGGCGGACCGCGCGCTACCACTCCTTCCAGAACCACTTCCCGGCGTTGTACGGGCTGGGGCCCCAGGGCCTGCCGAGCGGCGCCTCCGACGCGCGCCGGGCGCAGGCCTGGCAGCTGAAGGGCTACCTGCTGTTCTTCGACCAGGTCATGGCCAACTACTGCGCCCAGCTCTCCCGGGTGCGGGACCTGTTCTCCACGGACCCGGCCCTGCACCGGACGTACTTCTATCAGGCGGTCACCTCGTTCCAGGACTTCGCTCGCATCTACGGCACCGGCGACGTGGTGGGCGCCCTGGAGGACCAGGTCGAGGACGCGTCCGTGCTGGCCGACCGGCGCAACCGGTTCCTGGAGCACCTGCTGGCGCGCTTCGCCGAGCGCTTCCACGAGTACGCGTCCATCATGTACTCGCGCTTCGGGGCGAGCCCGCGCAACCTGGTGCGGGCCCAGTGCGCGGTCCTGCGCAACCAGCCCGCCCTGGGCGCGGAGCGGGGGCTCGCCTACGACGCCTCGCTCCAGTCGGCCGCGGACCTGTGGGATTCGGAGAACATCTCCGGCCTGGAGCGGAGGGTGGCCCACCTGCTGGGCCTCACGAACCCGCGCCGGCGCGACCTCGGCGTGGCCCCCGACGACGCGTTCCTGCGGTTCAGCACCGGCCCGGGCGGAGAGGTCCACTTCCAGGTGGTCCACCGCGACACGGGAGAGGTCCTCCTCGCGAGCGTCGACCCCTTCGCCACGGAGGCGCTCGCGCGCGAGGCGCTGACGCGCGCCCTGCGGTTCGCCCAGCTCCCCTCGGGCTACCAGCGCGTGCGCCTGGACGAGGAGCGCTGGGGCTTCGACATCGTCGACGACACGGGCGCGGTGCTGGCGCGCCGCGACGCGTCCCTCGCGAGCGAGGAGGCGCTGGAGACCGCCATCGACGAACTGATGGTGTACCTGGGGACGCACTACGCCGAGGAGGGGATGTACCTCGTCGAGAACATCCTCCTGCTGGCGGAGGAGGAGACGGACCCCTTCCTGCCCATCTGCGTGGACCCGAACTGCACGGACTGCGCGGACGACGACCCGTACTCCTACCGCGTGCAGTTCATCCTCCCCGTGGACGCGGGGCGCTTCCGCGACATGGACTTCCGGCGCTTCGCGGAGGAGGTCATCCGGCAGGAGACGCCCGCGCACCTGCTGCCGAAGATCTGCTGGGTCGGCGGCGAGGACATGGCGCGGGTGCGGAAGGCCTATGCGCCCTGGCTGGCGCTCAGGGCCGGGGTCTCCACCGAGGGGCGCACGGAGAAGCTCCAGGCGCTCGTCGACGCGCTGTACCACGTGAAGAACGTCTACCCCGTGGGGCGGCTGACGGCGTGTGACGGCGCAGAGGCGCGCCCCAGGTTCATCATCGGGCGTGGCGCGCTCGGCAGCGGCAACACCGGGGATTGAGCGGACCGAGAAGGCTCGTCGGGAGCAAGGGATATGGCGCAAGCACTCATCAACCTGAGCAGCATTTCCACCGGCTACACCGTCTTCGAGAAGGACCAGGTCCTGACGGAGGGCCAGCTCAACAGTGTCTCCACCTACCTGGACGACCAGGAGCGGCTGGCGCGGGTGAGTCTTTCGGGCGTGGGCATCTCCCACGGCCTCCAGGTGTCACTCGCCTCCAACCGCGTGACGGTGACGCGGGGCGTGGGCGTGACGACCGACGGCGACCTGGCGCGGCTGGCCGCCGACGTCATGTTCGACCGGTTCAAGGAGTATGACGCGGCGGCGCCGGACTACGCGCCGTTCGGCATCGGTCCGGACCGCATCCCGCTCTTCGAGCTGGTCCAGGCGAACGTCCAGGCGACGGGCGCTGTCTACTCCCTGGGCGAGCTCACGTCCCGGACGCAGCGGACGCTGGGAAACATGGTGGCCGTGCTGCTGATGGAGAGCTACGAGGCCGACGAGGACCTCTGCTCGGGCAGCGACTGCGACAACCTGGGCAAGACGGTGGTGAACACCCCCAAGGTCCTGCTCGTCGACAGGGCGAACGTCTCGCGCCTCAAGGAGGTGTTCACCACGCCGGACCGCGCGGCGCGCGCGCTGTCGGAGGTCGTCGTGGACCGGCCGGCCATCACCGCCGCCGCGTCGTCGAACGACCTGGCCGCCGTGTATCGCACCGCCTGCACCGCCATCAGCCAGAAGCTGTCGAACGCGCTGTCCCGCCTGTGGGCGAACTGCGCGCCCTTCCTCTCGGACCTGTTCGTGGGGGACCCCACCTTCCTCTGGCTCTCCCGGCTGACGCTGCACCAGGGGACCTTCGCCTCGAGGAGCACGGGCATCCAGTACTACTACGACTTCCTCAAGGACGTGGCGGAGACGCACAACGCGTTCCGTGAGCTGCTGTTCGGGGAGACGACGGTGGGCTGCCCGGACGTGGGGGCCTTCCCCAAGCACCTGCTGCTCGGCGGCGTGACGGGCGGCACGCCGGAGGAGCGGACCGGGTACTACCCCGCGCCCGCGGCCAGCTCGACCTCGGAGCAGCTGCGCCACGCGCGCTTCCTGGCGTTGAAGCTCCACGCGCTCATCCAGACGTTCGTGATTCCCGCCGCCATCACGTCATGGCCGGTGCGGGTCACCCCCAGCCTGTTCGAGGACCAGAGCCTGGAGGAGCGCGCCATCCCCTACTACTACGAAGTGAACGCCTCCGTGCCCATCCACCGCAGCTGGAGCTACGCGCGGAGCAAGCGGGGGGAGGAGGCCACCCACTACTCGTACAACGCCGCGAAGTACAACGCGCAGGGCGCGGCGGCGAACCCGCTCGCCTCTCAGCTGGGGCGCTTCCCCTTCTTCCGCATCGAAGGGCACCTGGGCGGCAACGTGGACACCGTGCTGGCGACGCTCCAGGCGGAGATCCGCGCCCGGAACCTGCCCTTCATCGTGCGCTCGCTCCTGCTGGACACGGACAGGACGCGGCTGCCGCGCAAGCGCAAGCGCTACACCGACCTGCACCGCATCCACCACATGGTCCGGCAGGAGCTGTCGCACCAGATGGATGACGTCATCTCCTTCAGCACCACTTTCAAGAACCAGGTCATCTCGGCGGTGGACGCGGGCCGGGTGCGCGACGTGCCCGAGGACGGGCAGGGCACACCGACCCGGACGGTGAAGGAGACGGCCAACCAGAAGAACAGCGCGGTGACCGCCAAGGCGAGCGGCGCGAAGACGCAGCTGGCGAAGAAGTACGCGGACTACCAGGCGAACCGGGCAGTCCTGCGGACGGACCTGCGGGACGCGATGCAGGCGGCCGGAGAGTTCAAGTACGAGCTGGGCAACGCGGTGAAGACGGAGTTCGTCACGCCGTTCGATGCGTACATCGGCAACACCCACCACTGGTGGCTCGACTGGCTGGACGAGGAGATCTCCCTCTGGGACGGCGCGGAGGACGACAAGCTCCTGTTCAACAAGTTCCTGGCCGACCACCCGGGCGCCGAGCACTTCGCCGGCGTGGTTCGCGGCGGGACGTTCGTCCTCGTCTACGACGCGACGAACACCGTGGTGGCCGACTTCATGCTGACCTACCACTGCCCCGAGCCCGTCGAGCAGGAGGTGGACGAGAAGCCGCTGGTCCGGCCGGAAGTCAAACCCGCGTGGATCGTCGACAACGGCATCAAGGTCCTGGCGCCCGTCGAGAAGTACGTGCGGGAGCGGCTGGACATCTTCCGCGCCGACGTCGTCGAGGCGAAGGTCGAGGCGAAGGTGAAGGAGATGGTCAAGCCGACGGAGGACTACTTCCGCGGCATCAAGGAGTCCTTCGACGTCATCGTGACGAAGTCCGCCCTGACGGAGACGCCCTCGAAGATTCCCGGCAACTACCTGGACCTGAACCTGCGCGAACTGGAGATGACGAGCCAGCGCGTGGACTTCGTGCGCAACCAGTTGATCGAACCCGGCATCACCGAGGCGACGAAGACGCGGCTGCGAGCCGACCTCACCCAGGCGCAGCAGGAGCTGGCGGCGGCTATCTCGATGACGGCGCGGACCGTCGCCGCCTCCGGCAAGGACGTCGAGGTGGGCAGCGTCGAGTACAAGGCCCTGACCGAAGCGGGCCAGAAGATGATGAAGCTCGATTCGGCGCGCCTGACGACCGCGAAGAACGGACTGAAGAAGGTGAGCACCACCGACAAGCCCCAGCTGGCCTCGGTCCTCACCAACATGCTGACCATGAAGGGCGTCTAGTCCCATGGCTCCGCTGCCTCACAGGATCCGCAGGCAGCGCTGGCGAATCCAGACGCGCTCCTCCGGAGAGGCGTTCGCCGCGCGTCAGCGGGTGCGCGACGCGTTGGCGGACGCGCTCCAGCCCGCCCTCGAGCGAGCCTTCGACGAGGCCGCGCCAGGGGACGAGGTCGTCCACCTGTCCAGGCTGGAGGTTCGCGTATGCCTCTCCGGCCCGGACGCGCTCTCGGAGCAACTGCCCGAGCTGCTCTATCGACAGGTGCGGGAGCAGTTGGGACGGGCCCCAGGGGGGCTGTCCGTGGACGCTGGACCGGGGGCCCATTCCACGGCGGGGGCGCGGCGGTGGGCCGCGGACGGGAGGCACGGGCACCTGGAGGCTCCGCGCGTGGAGTCGGGTGGCTCGAGGGGCACCTCGGACGAGGTCGGGGCGTGGAGCCCGTATCGGCTGCGGAGCCATTACCTGGAGTCGGGCTCGCTGCCCTGGCCTCTCGCGGGGCTCGAGCGGAGCACGGTGCTCGCGCGACTCCGCTTGGAGTCGGACGAGGCGCTCCGGCATGTGAGGGAGCGGTCGACGGCGGCGTCCGCGCTGGATGTCGGAGCGGTGGCCTTCTACTTCCGCCTGCTTCAACTGCTCCCCGTGGAGCAATGGGGGCTCGTCGCCGCCGGGGCGTTGGTGGGGGCGCGGGGCGCCGAGGTGGCTCGGGCCATCGACGCGCTCGCGGGCGCGTCCGGGGCGGCGCTCACCCGGGACGCGCGCCTCGGGCTCGCCGCGGTGCTCCTGGCCGTGGGATGCGGTGGCCCTCGCGAGGCCAGCGCGCGGGAGCTGATTCCCCTCCTCGTGCGCGCCGTCGGCGACAGCCGTGGGCGGACGGCCGAGGCGTTGACGTCGTCGCTGCCGGAAGCCGCCGGTTCGCTGTTCCGGCGATGGCTGGTGTCGGAGTCCGCGCCGCGTCCTGGAGGCTCGGGGCCGGCGGCCATCCACGTGTTCCCCCGGCGCGAGCAGGCGCCGGGCGTGCGCACCGCCTCCCCGGAGGCGCGCGCGATGGAGGCGGCGCGCGGGGCGACTGGCGCCGTGGCGTCGGGGCCGGATGCCGAGCCCTTCCTCCTACCGGTGAGCCACGCGGGGCTGCTGCTGCTGCACCCGTACCTGCCGCGCTTCTTCGAGAGCACGGGCGTCAAGGAGGCGAAGAAGGCGGAGCTGCCGGTCGACAGGCTGCCGCGCGCCGCCGCGCTGCTCCACCTGCTGGCGGTGGGCGACGAGGAGGTCCACGAGCTCGAGTTGGATTTCATCAAGCTGTTGCTCGGCCTCACGCCCGACGCGCCTCTTCCCGTCTCCAGCGGGCTGCTCGGGCCCTCGGACGACGAGGAGGCCGGCGCGCTGTTGAAGGCCGTCATCGAACACTGGAAGGCATTGAAGAGCACGTCGGTGCAGGGGCTGCGCGCCTCGTTCCTGCGGCGCCGTGGCTACGTACGTGAACAAGAGCAGGGCCTGCGGCTCCAGGTGGAGCCCGCGGCCTTCGACGTCCTGCTGGGGGCGATTCCATGGGGAATCGGCACGGTGAAGCTGCCATGGATGAGAAGACCCATCTTCACGGACTGGCCGACGCACTGACGGACAACGCGCGGGACCTCGAGCACGAGTTCGAGTGGTTCGCGCGGTTCCTCGATGCGCGCCTGAAGTCCTACTTCGGCTCGTCGGAGGAGGGCCCGCGCGAGGACCCCTGGGACCTCGCGCCTCCCTCGCTCGTCGGCAGCCGTTCCCCGTATGCCCTGTTCATCGCACGGCACCAGGTGCCGCCGTCCCAGCGGCTCATCCTGTTGCTGGCGCTGATTCCCCACGTCCGTCCCCAGCTGCTCGACGTGCTGTGGACCCGGAACGACGTCACCCAGCGGGGCTTCACGGAGTTCGGCGGCGCGCATGGGGCCACGCATGGCGGGTTCCTCCCCACCGGGGAGACGGCGGCCTTCCTGCTGTCGGGAGACGACCTGGCCGCGCGGTTCGAGACGACGCGCCTGTTCGAGGGCGACCACTTCCTGGCGCGCTCCAACGTGCTGCACCTGTCTCCGGTGGCGGCGGGCGAGTCCCAGCTCAGCGGCGTGTTGACGCTGTCGCGTGAGTACCTGCACCGCTTCACCACCGGGCTGGAGCGCAAGCCCACCTTCAACAGCGACTTCCCGGCGCGGCTCATCCAGACGGAACTCGACTGGAAGGACCTGGTCCTGCCGCAGACGACGCTGGACCAGCTGGAGGAAGTGAAGAGCTGGGTCCAGCATGGCCGCGCGCTCCTGCGGGACTGGGGCATGGGCCACAAGCTGCGGCCCGGCTTCACCAGCCTCTTCCATGGTCCGCCGGGGACGGGGAAGACGCTGTCCGCGTGCCTGCTGGGCAAGCATTGCGGGTGTGACGTCTACAAGGTCGACCTGAGCATGGTCGTCTCGAAGTACATCGGCGAGACGGAGAAGAACCTCGCCCGGGTGTTCGACCTGGCCGAGCACAAGCGGTGGATCCTCTTCTTCGACGAGGCCGACGCGCTCTTCGGCAAGCGGACCCGCGTGGATGACTCTCACGACCGGTACGCCAACCAGGAGATCAGCTTCCTGCTCCAGCGCATCGAGGACTTCGACGGTGTCGTCATCCTCGCCTCGAACTTCAAGGCGAACATCGACGACGCGTTCGTGCGCCGCTTCCAGTCCGTGGTGCAGTTCCCGGTGCCCCGGCCGGCGGAGCGCGTGCGCCTGTGGAAGGAGGCCTTCCCGGCCAAGGCGAAGCTGGAGGAGCGCATCGACCTGGTCCGCCTCGCGGAGCGCTTCGAGGTGGCGGGGGGGACCATCATGAACGTCGTCCGGTACGCCTCGCTCAAGGCGTTGAGCCGGGGAGGCGACACCCTCCTGCTCGAGGACGTGGAGGAGGGGCTGCGCCGGGAGCTGCTGAAGGAAGGGCGGTCGCTCTAGGCCATGGAATCCGCCCAGCACAAGACGGTGAATCGCGCCGCGACGACGCGCCCGGCGCCCGCGGTACATCCCGTCACCCAGAGCGCGCCGGGCACCCAGGTCCAGCTCCAGAGCGCGCTGCGGGTCTCCTCGCCCAGGGACTCGGCCGAGGTGGAGGCGGAGTCCACGGCGAAGCGGGTCATGCGCATGGCCTCGCCCGAGGCCACCGTGGCGTCCACGGGAGGGGGGGCCCAGCGAAAGCCCCTCCTGGAGGAGAAGCACGAGAAGGGTGTGCCCCGCCGCAAGCTCGAGTCCCCGCACGTCGCGCGCTTCGCGGAGGCGGTGGGGCTCATGCAGCGGCGGGAGTCCACGCCCGTCATCTCGCGCAAGGCGGAGGGCCAACCCGACGTGGCCGCCAACGTCGCGGCGGACATCGCCAACAGCCACACGTCCGGCAATCCGCTGCCGCTCAGCGTGCGCCGGTTCATGGAGCCGCGCTTCCGCGCGGACTTCAGCGGGGTCCGCGTGCACACCGGCGACAATGCCGCGCGGCTGAACCGCCAGCTCAACGCCCAGGCCTTCACGGTGGGCAATCAGATCTTCTTCGGCAAGGACCGGTTCCGGCCCGACAGCGCGGAGGGACAGGAGCTCATCGCGCACGAGCTGACGCACACCATCCAGCAGGGTTCGGTGCAGCAGCAGGCAACCGTCCACCGCAGCGAGGACGTCACGGTGACGCAGCAGTCCTCGCCTCGGGTCCAGCGGTTGGGCCTGAGCGACGCGCTCGACTACTTCGCGGACCGGGCCAACATCATCCCTGGCTTCCGGATGTTCACCATCATCCTGGGCGTCAACCCCATCAACATGAGCCGCGTGGAGCGCAGCGCGGCCAACATCCTGCGCGCCATCATCGAGTTCATCCCGGGAGGAGCGCTCATCACCCAGGCGCTCGACAACCACGGCGTCTTCGACCGGGTGGGCGCGTGGGTCGAGGAGCAGATCCGCTCGCTGGGGATGACGGGCAGCCTCATCCGCGACGCCATCAACCGGTTCCTGGACTCGCTGAGCTGGTCGGACATCTTCGACCTGGGCGGGGTGTGGGACCGGGCCAAGCGCATCTTCACCGAGCCCATCGACCGCATCCTGAGCTTCGGCAGGGGGCTCATCACCGGCATCCTGCGGTTCATCAAGGACGCCATCCTGCGGCCGCTCGCCCGGCTGGCGGAGGGCACGCGCGGCTACGACCTGCTGAAGGCCATCCTGGGCGAGGACCCCGTCACGGGCGAGCCCGTGCCTCGCACCGCGGACACGCTGATTGGCGGCTTCATGAAGCTGATCGGCCAGGAGGAGGTCTGGAACAACCTGAAGGCGTCCAACGCGGTGCCGCGCGCCTGGGCCTGGTTCCAGGGGGCCATGGGCGCGCTGATGGGCTTCGTGCGGCAGATTCCAGGGCTGTTCGTCCAGGCGTTCCAGTCGCTCGTGCTGGCGGACATCGTCCTGTTGCCGCGTGCCTTCGCCAAGGTGGCGGGGGTGTTCGGCACCTTCATCGGGAGGTTCATCAGCTGGGCGGGGGACGCGGTCTGGAACCTCTTGGAGATCATCTTCGCCGTGGTGGCGCCCGGGGTGATGCCGTACCTGCGCAGGGCCGCCGCGACCTTCCGCACCATCCTGCGCAACCCGATTGGCTTCATCGGCAACCTGGTGCGGGCGGGCCTGCTGGGCTTCCGCCAGTTCGCCGCGAACTTCCTGACGCACCTGCGAGGCTCCCTCATCGGCTGGCTGACGGGGGCGATGAGCGGCGCGGGCATCTACATCCCGCAGGGGCTCAACCTCCGGGAGATCATCAAGTTCGTGCTCAGCGTGCTGGGGCTGACCTGGCAGAACCTCCGCCAGAAGCTGGTGCGCGCCATCGGCGAGCCCGGGGTGCAGGCGCTGGAGACGACCTTCGACATCGTCGTCACCCTGGTCACCCAGGGGCCCGCGGCGGCGTGGGAGCGGATCCAGGAGAGCCTCGGCAACCTGCGCGAGATGGTCATGGAGCAGATCATGACCTTCGTGCGCGAGCGAATCGTGCAGGCCGCCATCACCCGGCTGTTGACGAGCCTCAACCCGGCGGGCGCGTTCATCCAGGCCATCATCGCCATCTACAACACGGTGATGTTCTTCGTGGAGCGGCTGCGCCAGATCGCCCAGGTGGCCGCGTCGTTCATCGACTCGCTGTCGGCCATCGCCAACGGGGTGCTCGCCGCCGCCGCGAACCGGGTGGAGCAGACGATGGCCGGGCTGCTGACGCTCGTCATCAGCTTCCTGGCGCGCATCGCGGGGCTAGGCCGGGTGAGCGACGCGGTGACCAACGTGGTCAACCGCGTGCGTCAGCCCATCGACCGGGCCCTGGACCGGGTGGTGGAGTGGATCGTCGCGCAGGCGCGGCGGCTGGGGCGGCTGCTCACGGGACGAGGGCGAGGGGCGGAGGCCGGGGGGCCTTCTGGCGTGAAGGGCCGGGTCCGCGCGGCGCTCGTGCCCCTGCTGCGCGGCGCGGTCGACCTCAACCGCATCGCGCCGGTGGTCGACTCGGTCTTCAGCAGGTTCCGGCCGGAAGGGCTGCAGGCCCTGCGGGTCGCCCGGTCTCCGAACCGAGCGGGCGAGTTCTCCGTCTACGCGACCGCTTCTCCCGAGGAGGAGGTGGCCCAGGGGGCCGTCACCCCGACGCTGAGTGTCGCCGACCTCGACCTCACGGCGCAGACCACGGTGCTGGTCGCCACCGTCAACGGGAGGGCCGTGGGGCGCCGCTCGAGCGTGCACCACGGCGCGCACGCGGAGGAGGTCCTCATCGCGGAGCTGGACGCCGACTACGCGCGGGCTCGAAATGGCCAGGGCCGGTTCATGACCGCCCCGACGGGACGGTCGACCAGTCCCGTGAACACGGTGGAGATCAACATCACCCGGACGCCTTGTGGGCGCAGCGCGAGAGACTGTGCGTCCCAGTTGCTGAGGTTCGCGAGCCGGACGCGGTCGACCCTGGTCATTCGCGCGGCCAGCTTCTATGCCGGTTCGGGGGGACAGCACGCCCAGGCGACGCGAGCTGGTATGGATCGCCTCATCCTGTCCTCCCGGGTCCGGCTGGAGGCGTGGAACGTCGAGGGTGAACTCCAGAGCCTCGGGCTCGATCCGAGCGAGGTGTCCCAGGCCACCAAGGATACACTGCGGACCCGCATGGAGTCGCTGAGGACGGAGATCCAGAACCGCACGTCCATCGTGAAGAGATGACCCCCCGTCACACGGACCCGCGACTCGAGAGAAACGCATGGACAAGCATGAGATGTCGAAGGAGCAGCTGGCGCAGCGGACCTTGATTGCCGACACGCTGCGCGCAGCGGGCTGGCGGACGTCCGACCAGAACGAGCTGTTCGAGTCGGGAGGATGGGCGTTCTTCGAGGTCAACATGACCTACAAGAACCCGGTCATGCGGCTCGAACTCAGGTACAGCGCGAAGGACGCGCTCGTCTATCTCGACATCCAGAACCTGGAGGGGCGGGGTGTGCTGCTCCACGTGAAGTTCGGGGACAAACTCGCTGAACTCCTGAAGGAGATCGTCGGGTTCCAGCAGCAGATCTCCCCCTCCAACTTCCGGCGGCACGTGAACCGGATCGTCCTGTCCTGCCCGGAGACCTACGCGGCCATTGGCGACGAGGACGATGGGAAGCTGGCTCGCCTCGTCGTCGATGAGCGCCTCCTCGCGCCCGACGACGCGCCGGAGAAGTGACGGGGGGGAGCTCCGCCGGGACGGCACGCCCTGGCGTCCACACCGGCGCCACCGAGCTGGTTGACCCGGGCGCCGCGATGTCCCGCGCCGCGCTTCAGCGTCCCGGCGTGGTCGTGGCAGGCTGCGGCGGGTGAGTGAACCCCTCTTCGATGACCTGCTCGGGCTCGCGTGTTTCGCGCGGGTCGTCGAGCATCGCTCGTTCACGCAGGCCGCCACGGTGCTCGGCGTGTCGAAGTCCGTGGTCAGCGGGCGTGTGGCCCGGCTGGAGGCCCGCGTGGGCGAGCGGCTGCTCATCCGCACCACGCGCAAGCTGACGGTCACCGACGCGGGCATGGGGGTGTATGCGCACTGCGCGCGGATGCTCCAGGAGGCCGGGGCGGCCACGCGCGGCGCCTCCGACGCGGGCCGAGGGACGCTGCGCATCAACGCGCCCGTGAGCTTCGCCCAGCTGTATCTCGCCGGACCGTTGACGCGGTTCCTCGCCGCGCACCCGGATACCACCGTGGACCTCGTCTTGAGCGACCGGCTGGTGGACCTGGTGGAGGAGCGCGTGGACGTGGCCATCCGCATCACCCGACTGCGCGACTCCAGCCTCGTGGCGCGCAAGCTGGCCACCACGTCGCTGCACGTGTGCGCGTCCCCCGCGTACCTGGAGCGCCGGGGGACACCCGAGCGTCCGGAGGACCTGCTGCGCCACGACTGCCTGCGCTACACCCAGCTGCGCGCCGAGGACGAGTGGCGCTTCTACGGGCGGGACGGCCGCATCCGCGTCCCCGTGTCCGGCCCGCTCTCCACGGGCAACGGCACCATGCTCCGCGAGGCCGCGGCCCAGGGGCTCGGCCTGGCCATGTTGCCGCGCTTCATGGTGGACGAGGACCTGCGCTCGGGGCGTCTGGTCACCGTGCTCGATGCGTTCGCGCCCAGGCCCATCGGCATCCACGCCATCCATGCGGCGGGCCGGGCTCCCGCTCCGCGCCTGCGAGCCCTGCTCGACGTCCTCGCCTCGGAGTTCCGCTCCTCGCGCTGGGCGTGATTGTTCGCCCCGGAGAACGATTCGTTCGCGAGGCGCGCCTTCCGGAGCGGCCCGCTGGACGGCATTCCATGGCGCGTGGGGGGAGGGGTTCTCCCTCCTCCGTTCCGAGGAGTCGTCGCCATGCGCTGCATCGAATCCCCGCAGTCCTCTCCCGTGACCCACGCCGTGGGGGCCACCGTGCTCCGCCTGGCCCTGGGCGCGGTGTTCCTCGCTCACGCGGGAGCGAAGGTGTTCCTCTTCACGCTTCCGGGGACCTCCCAGTTCTTCGAGGCCCACGGCATCCCCGGGTGGACCGCGTGGCCCGTCTTCCTCGTGGAGCTGTTCGGTGGGCTCGCGCTCGTCGCGGGGTTCCGGACGCGGCTCGTGGCGCTCGGGTTGGTGCCGGTCATGCTCGGCGCGCTCGTGCCACATGTGGCCAACGGGTGGATGTTCAGCAACCCCGGTGGCGGGTGGGAGTACGTCGCGTTCCTCGGCCTCGCGCTGGTGACGCAGGCCCTGGTGGGGAGTGGTGCGTACGCGCTCGATGGGGCATGCGCGCGGCGCGAGGTGGCCGCTGGCGAGGTCAGGCGCGTCGGGGATGTCCACGCCTGACGCGCGGCGCCGGAGGAGGGACATGGGGCGGTCCGCATGGCGGGACGTGCGCGCGTCGCGAGGGAGGTGCCGCGCGGGCTTCATGTCCCGTGAAGGGTGAGGTGGAATTGACACGACCGTGTCATCCTCCGCCTGCAATCCCGCTACCGTCTCCCTCGACGGAGTCCAGGCTCATCCGGCCCGAAACACCCCGCGCGAAGCTGCCCTGGCCGCCGCCAACGCATGCATCGTCGTGGTTCTCCTGGGGAGGGCACATGGGCACATCCAGAAGAGGGTTCCTCGCGGGCGTGTTGGGAACGGGGGCGGCGGCCACGGCGCTGCCTGGCTGTGCGCCGGATGTGGACCCGGCGCCCGTCGTGGATGTGACGCCCGATGCGGCGACCGGCGCCATCATCCTCGTGGTCGCGGACCACCCGGAGCTGGCGCGCGTGGGAGGCGCGGTGAGGTTGCGTCTCCCAGGGCTCCCGCCCCTGCTGGTGCTGCACCGGACGCAGGACGTGTTCTCCGTGATGGACGCCGCCTGCACGCACAAGGGGTGTCCGCTCGGTTATGACGGCCGGGACGTGGTGTGTCCATGCCACGCGGCGCGCTTCGATGGAGAGACCGGCGCGGTGAAGCTGCGCCCGGCCACGGCGGCGCTGAGAGTCGTCCGTTCCGAGAGCGTGACCTTCGAGGCGGGAGTGCTGTCCATCCAGTTGGGGGATCCAGACTTTCCTCCGGCGCTGAATGGCACCGTGACGCTGCGGTACAGCGATTACCCCGCGCTGCGCGACGCCGGGGGCGTGGTGTCGGGCACGCCGCGGGGCTACGGACAGCCCATCATCGTCTCCCGATTGCCGGATGGAACCCTGGCGGCGGTGAACGGCTACTGCACGCATGCGGGATGCGAGGTGGGGCTCGACAGTCCTCCGACCCGACTCGTCTGTCCTTGCCACGCGGCGGAGTTCGCCCTGGACGGTGCCATGCTCCTGGGGCCGTTGGTGGGGCCTGGCGGGACCCGGGGCTCGACTCGTCCCCTGGCGCGGCTCACCGTCGCGGAGTCGGAGTCGCGTGACGCCATCCTCGTGTCCGGCTTGGACTGAGGCCCTTCGCCGGGCGCATCCAGGTCCACGAGCACGCCGCGCCCAGCGCGTGCTGCCCGAGCGCCACCGCATGACGAGGGTCACCGGAGGGCGGGCGAGCTATAAGCGCCGACATGGGATTCTGGAAGCGGCTATTCGGACTGGAGCGGGCGGACTCCGCGACGCGGGAGCATCCTGGGGAGACGGTCGAGCCGCGTGAGTATCTGTGGAGGGAAGTGGAGGCATCGCTGAAGGCGCACCCCGGGGTGACACAGGTCTCGCGACTGACGGACGACTACGGCCTGCGGTTCACGGTGAGCGAGTCGCCCATCCAGGTGTATCTGGAGAACCTCTTCGTGGAGACGCGGGACCTGTCGCCCGACGAGCGCGCCCGCTACATCGGCGGGTTCCTGCGGGCGTTCACGGAACGCGGTTCCGACGACGTCTCCTGGGACGTGGCGCGGACGATGCTGTTGCCCGTGGTCCGGGCGGCGTCCTTCGGTCAGGTGCTCGGGCCGGGAGGCGCTCGCCCCAACCCCTTGGTGGAGCGGCGCACCATCCCCTTCTTGCGTGAGCTCCTCGTGCTGGACCTCCCCAGCACCTCCGCGTACGTGAATCACGAGCATTTGAAGAAGTGGGGCGTCTCCGAGGAGGAGGCCATCGAGGCGGCCTTCGCCAACCTCGAGCGCATCGCCCAGGTGGGCATGGAGCTCCAGGAAGACAAACCGTCCCCGCTCTGGTCGGTGGATTCCAATGACAGCTACGAGACGTCGCGTCTGTTGCACCCCGGTTTCCTGGCGTCCTTCACGGGCCGGGTAAAGGGGCGCCCGGTGGCCATCATCCCCACGCGCTCCACGCTCCTCGTCTGCGGGGACGAGGACCCGGTCATGGTCGAGCGTCTGTGCGAGTACGCGGCGCGCGAGTATCAGGCCAGCTCTCGCGGGATCTCCCCCGCGCTCTACACCGTGGACGGCGCGGGCCGCGTGGTGCCCTACCGGCGCGCGGGCGACGATGCGCTGGCGCGGCGCGTGCGTCGCGGGCACGTCTCCCTCGCCATGGGGGAGTACGAGGCCCAGAAGGAGTTGCTCGAGGCCCAGCACGCGGCGGAGGGCGTGGACGTGCTCGTCGCCAGCTACACCGTCAACTTGCGTCGCGAGGACGAGCGTCCCCTCATCTGGGCCAACTGGACCAAGGACGAGGACACCCTGTTGCCGGAGGTCGACCTGTCGGTCTTCTCCGAGAGCGACGAGGACTTCTTCGCGGTTCGCTTCGCGGAAGCGAGGCGCCTGGCCCCCGGGAGCTTCGAGCTCGTTCCCGAGGCGTGGCCGCCGCGCTATCGGACCCTCGCGTGGCCGGAACCCGCGGTCCTCGAGCAGCTGCGCGCCGTGGCGGTGGACCTCACGAAGTACGAGGGCTCATGAGCCAGGCGGCGTCGAGTGGGAGGGCGCGCGTATGAGTCGGCGCGCCCCTGGACTCGGTGTCGTCGCGTCAGGGGCTCGGGAGTGTCCCCTGTCCGGCCGGGTTGGTGCTCTCCTGATAGAGTGCGCGCCATGCCCGTCACCGTCGTCACAGGCGATCTGCTCGACCAGTCCGTGGAAGCCATCGTCAATGCCTGGAACCGGAACATCATCCCCTGGTGGCTGCTGTTGCCCCAGGGAGTGTCCGGGGCCATCAAGCGCCGGGGCGGGACCGCGCCTTTCCGCGAAGTGGCGAAGGCCGGGCCCATGCCATTGGGGTCGGCGGTGGTGACGTCCGCCGGGCGTCTGCCTTTCAAGGCCATCATCCACGTGGCGGGCATCGATATGCTCTGGCGGGCCTCGGAGCGCTCCATCCAGGACTCGGTCCGCAATGCCCTGGCACGGGCCCGGGAGCAGGGGTTCCACTCCGTGGCCTTCCCCATCATCGGCGCGGGCTCCGGTGGCTTCGACGAGGAGCGGGCCCTGGAGCTGATGCGTCAGGTCTTGGATGTCGAAGCCGGCGTCCTCGACGTGAGGGTCGTGCGCTTCCGGCCGTAGGACATCGAGGTGTTGAACGACACGATGAATCTCGCGGTCGCCTACCGTCGACATGGCGCTCCCGAGCGGGGCATCCCCCTCCTCGAGAAGGCGGTCGAGGGGCTCGCGGCTTGCGCGGACCCGGACGCGCCGGAGCTGCGGCGCAAGGCCCTGAACAACCTCGCGACGGCCTACCACTACGCCGACAGGCTCCAGGAGGCGCGCAAGACCTATGAGGCGCTGCTCGCGTTGCTGGACGAGCAGTCGCCTTCCGAGGAACGCGCGCGGGTCCTCGACAACTTCGCCGCCCTGTTGCTCGACCAGCGGGACGGGCCCGGCGCGAAGGCCCATGCGCGGAAGGGCTACGCGGAGTGGCTCGCCCTTCGCGGAGAGGATGACCTGGACACCGCCGTATCGCTCTCCACCCTGGGCGCGATCGAAAGCGCGATGGGAGAGCAGAAGGAGGCCCGGCGCCACCTCGAGCAATCCCTGCGGACCAGCGAGAAGCTCCTGGGGCGGGACCACCCCAATATCGGCGCGGTGCTCAACCTGCTGGCGGTCGTCGAGGTCCGGTCCGGGAACCCCGCGGCGGCGAGGGCCCTCTACGAGCGCTCACTCGTCATCAGTCGCGCGCGCCTGTCGCCCGAGCACAGTCAAATCAAGGACGCGCTCCAGGGGCTTCAATCCTTGGCGCCCGCACCCGACGCGGGGACTCAGACCCGCTGAACCCTGTCGGGTCGGGGATTGAATCGGGCCCGGCGCCAGGAGAGGATGCCTCGCGGAGTCTTGCGTGTTTTCCTGGAGAAGCAGATATGCGCTCGAAGCCCGTCCTCGCCTCCGTGATGCTCGCCACCGCCGCCTTCACCGCGACCGCGGCGCAGCCCTCGTCCGCCACCGCCGAGACCGGGCTCTCGTTCTACGCCGGGTACTTCGTCACGCTCGTCGCGAACGTGCCCCATCCGGACGGGAGCTGCTCGCCGTTCCCCTCCGAGGCGGACTCGCTCGTGGGCTGGAGTGACGTCGAGCAGGTCGTCGCCTACCGGAGCGCGGACTGCACCGGGCAGGCCGTCGGCCTGGGCACGCTCCGCACCTTCAGGCCGGGCGAGTTCGCCAGCTACGTCGCGCACTGACGCGTCGGGCGGGTGGACTCGCGCGAGGATGCTGGGGAGACGCCCGTCAGTCTGGCTCAATCGCCACCGCCCCCCTCCACATGAAGTCGCGAGGATGGGCGAGCGCGTCCGCGACACTCGCCGCGTCCTTCTTCCAGAAGCCGGGGGCGCGACGCGTCGAGAAATGGAGCTTGTTCGTCGCGATGGTGACGGCCCCGAACATGTGGTGGATGTTCTCCCCGCGGTCACGGAACTCCGGGGGGACCACCCGCTTCACCACCAGCGGGTGCGCCTTGGCGACGGCCCAGGCTTCGGGAGCCACTTTGGCGTAGAGCGCCCAGAGGGCGTACTGGCTCTTGCGCTGCTGCTTGACGAGGAAGGCCGCGCCCGGGGGGAGCTCGATGAGGTCCTGCTCCGAGAGGGCGTGATTCGCCGGCTCCCAGAGGCTGGTGGGCATGAGTGAGCGCGGCGGGTACTCGTGCGTCTCCAGGTCATCGCAGACGAGTTCGATCCATCCGAGCAGCGTCAGCGGCGAGAGCCCGATGAACTCGGGGCCGAAGCGGAACTGGCGCAAGGGGCCCTCCGGCTCCTCGAGCGAGACGGCCAGATACTGGGACTGGCCGTCTTCGTCCGGCTCCATCTCGATGATGGGCACGCACTGGACCTGCTTCCAGTCCTCGAGCTCCAAGCGGGTGAGGAGCTCTCCCGCCCTCTGTACCTGATGCTCTCGTTTGGGGGAGAACCGCCCCTCGGGGGTTCCTCCCGATAGGAACGCGTGGAGAGTGGGTGGGATGGGATGGTCGAACGCCTCGGAGAGCTGGTCGAGGTCGAGCTCGCTCCACCCCTCGCCTACGTCGCAGCCGTAATCCTCTGGATCGATCAACGACTTCAGCCGCGACAGGGCCGTCTGGAGCTTCTCGCCGGAGTTCATCGTTCAGTCCCCCCTTCGTGGGCACGAAGCCACGCGCCCCTGGCGGACGCGGCCAGGGGCGCGTGCGTGGGCGGGGAGTATGAAGGAACGCCGGAGCCCACCGCAAACGAGGCCTGGCGTTCGACCATCGTCGGGCTTCTCTCGCTAATAGTAGTCGCTCAGGGTGAGCTTGCGCTTCGCGCCGTCCTTCATCGTGAGCACCACCGTCTTTCCGGCGGCGCGATAGCGCCAGAGCGAGAGCTCCGTGCGCGAGTAGTCTGGCCCGATGGGCTTGCCGTCGATGGCGACGACCTCGTCGCCCGCCTTCCATCCCCCGGCGGCGGCGGGGCTTCCGGGCGCCACCAGCTTCACCACGAGCCGGCCCTCGGAGGGGATGGCAATCAGCCCGGACCGGTCCTTGCGGAACGGCTGCCGCAGCGCGCGGGCATCGGGGACCAGCATCAGCGTGTCGGTCGCGTAGTCGGTGATCATCCGGAAGCGCCCGAGGACCGCGAGTCCCAGGTTGCCGAGGAGCCGGTCGGAGGTGGAGATGCTGTTGCCCGCGTCGTCGAACACCGTGGGGACGTCGCGCAGGGTGACCCCCGCGAGCTGGATGGACTTCAGCGTCGCCACGTCCCGCTCCCGCAGGCCCCCGACGGCGCCGGACAGCGTCTTGGATCTGCGGCGGCCCTCCAACAGCCCCTCCTTCTCCCAGTACGCGGGGAAGAGCGAGAGCGCTCCTCCGTTGCCCACGTCGAACAGCACGGGAATGGCGGGCCGGCCCTCGATGGAGATGTAGACCTCGCGCTGTCCCCCCGCGGACTCGACCAGCGGAAGGCGCGCGGCCGCGGCGGGTGCCTTGAAGGTCGAGGACTCGTGGAACGCGATGCGACGGCGAGGGAAGTCCACGTCCACGACGAGCTGGTTGAAGGCCTCCTTGCCGAGGATGACGGGCAGCGGATGACCCATCTGGCGGGTGACGTCGGCCAGGTCGATGACGGCGACCGTCAGGCCCGTCAGCCGCAGGTCACCGATGTGGATGTCCACGCCGCCCGCGAATCGAGCCTGGGCCTGTCCGCCGCTGCCCACCGCGGCGACCTGCCCTTGCGTCTTCAACCCGAGCTCCTTCGCATAGGCCTCGTCGACCACGGTCATCTCGGCGCCGCTGTCGAGCAGCACCTGGGTCGCATGCCCATTCACCTTCGCGGGGATGAACACGCGGTTCTCGTTGAAGAACTCGAAGGGGATGAAGCCGGTGCCGTGGCGCCCGTTCGCGAAGGTCGCCTTGAGGACGTCCTGGGGGCGCTCGAAGACGGCGGGCGCGATGGGGACATTCAACTCCAGCGTCTCCACCTCCGTTCGCGAGTCGGAGTCCGGGTTGTCGGTGAGCTCCTCCTCCAGGAAGGGCATGCGGACGCCGCTCACCTGCCGCCAGTCCCCCAGCCGCACGAAGCGGGTGACGTTGTCCTCGCGGATGCGATAGCCATGGAGCGCGCCGTCGGCGTCCGCGAGGAACAGGTCGTAGAGGTCCTCGTCGCCGAAGGTGATTCGGACGACCTTCCACGCGCGGCCGTCGCGCTGCTCGTCAGGGAGGAGGACTCGCTTCGCCTCCGTGCCGGCTCGCAGCGCCGTCCCGAAGTCGAGCGCCACCCGGTGCCGGGCATCACGCGCGTCGGTGGCGGAGGCGTCCTCGACCTGGCCGCTGGCGTTCAGCTTCCAGCCTCCTTCCGGGGTGACGGCCATGGCGTCGCGCATCACGCCATAGTCCGCGTCCTGGCGGGTCCGTCCATCCCGCTGACTCCAGGACTCCATCGGGCCGTGGAGTCCGCCGGTCGAGGTCTTCCCCTTCGCGTGGATGCTCTCCAGCCGGGAGAAGGCGTCCCCGCCACGCCACGCGAGGTGGCGCTCGAGGAGTGACTGCAGCGCGTCCGCCCATGCAGGGGAGGGGAGGAGCGCGAGGCTCAGGGCGGACAGGAGGGGGATGAGGGCTCTCATGGTGTGTCTCCGCGCTTGGAGGTGGAGGAGGGGTGGCCCACGAGCTGACGCAGGCCGGGAGGGCTCGAGCCGATGAGGGAGAAGGCACGTGACAGTCGCGCCCTGGCGGAGGGTGGCGCGTTCAACCGGACCTCTGCCGACAGTCCGCTGTGTTGCAGGCAGGACAGGTAGCCGCTGTCGCTCCAGATGGCCTGTTTGACGCCCGTGCCGTCCGGGGTGAGCAGCGCCACCAGGAATTCACGGGCATCGACCACGAGCGTGAGCTGCGCGCCCGGCCAGCGCTCCCGCACGAAGTCCGCGTCCGACGAGCGCACGCAGTCGAAGGGCATCCGGGGCGTCTCGTCGTAGACGAGCCCCGCGATGGCCACGTCCCGGGCGCTCGCTTCGGTGAGCACCGGCGCGAGCGCCGCGAAGGGGGGAGGGAAGAGGTCGAAGAGCAGCAGCTCGGAGGCGCCGGCGATCATCGCCCGGGCGCGCTCCATCACCTGCGCGGTGCTCTTGAGGTGGTAGATGCGGTCGTCCTGCGTCGAGGCGTGGAGCTTGCGCAGCGCGCTCGCGGCCTCGCGCCGGCGCGTCTCGAACCCGCGCTGGAGCGCCGCGAGGACCTCGTCCGGAGGGACGGGCCGGAAGGAGCGAGGCTCGCCCTCCTCGACGAGCACCGCCCCCTTGTGCTCGAGCGAGGCGAGCGCCTGGTAGATGCTCGGAGGCGCCTTGCCCAGCGCCTGCGCGAGCCGGTACCCCGTGGCGGGCGCCCCCTTGAGCAGCTCGCAGTAGACGCGCGCCTCGACCTCCGTGAACCCCAGGGACACGAGCCCTTCGTCCGCGTTCATGGGGCCCTGTTATTATTCGGAAGTAATAATAGTCAAGCCGAAGCGAGGAGCGCCCACGCGGAGGGCGTGGGGCGTCCACGTGGAGTCCTGGGGGGGCCTGGATTCGTCATGGCGCGGTGACCCGGGCCTCGGAGCGAGGAGGAGGGTCCTTCCGCGAACAGCGACTCTGTCCGTCTTCGACCAGATGGCAGAGGAGGTCTGGGCAGGCCTAGTGTGTATTTCGCGCAATGCGTGTAAAAATGGAAATGACAGAAGTCATGTCCCTGGCCCGGAGAGCCTCATGCCCATGCTTCGCCTCCCGTCGTTCCTGACCGCCTTGCCGCTGCTCGTCGCCGGATGTGGTGGTGGGGAGATGGCATCCCCACCGAGTGCGGAGAGCCTCGTGGCTCGGCCCACGAGCGAGGTCGAGCTCGCGTTGGCGACACCGCCCTCCATGACCTGGAGTCGGGGAGGTCAGACGGCCACCTATGTGGTGCCGGCGGGACAGAACCTGGCGACGTTCCAGCTGTGGGGTGGCGGAGGAGGCGGAGGCGCGCCGGGGGCGGGTGGTGGGGGAGCCTGGGTCCACGGGTCGTTCGCCGTGGCGGCGGGTGACACGCTGGAGGTTCGCGTCGCCAGCGGTGGCGCGGCCTACGGTGGTGGCGGTGGGGCTTCCTATGTCTTCCGCAACGGCGTGGTGATGTTGATTGCTGGCGGAGGTGGGGGTGGCGGAGTGGATGGCTGTAGTGGATGTTCGGTCGACGAGGCCGTCGAAGCGGGCGCGGGGGGTGGAGGCGGGCCGGTTGGAGGGAGCGGCCAGAGCGGTCGCTCCAATGCCTATCTGCAAACCAACTCCGGTGGAGGTCGGGGGGGCTCGCAGACGGCCGGAGGCACCGCGGGCGTCAGCAACGACCAGAATCCCTACGGCTATGCCGAGTGCACGAGCAACGGCCTTGTGGGCGCGCCGCATCAAGGCGGCGCGGCGCGGGTCTGCATCGGCGGAAGCTACACGGCGGCGAGCTTCAACGTGGGAGGCCAGGGCATCGGCAACGGCTCCGGCGGTGGTGGTGGCGCGGGATGGTTCGGCGGCGGCAGCGGCGCGCAGAAGTGGACCTATTCCGGCGGTGGCGGTGGCGGTGGCTCGTCGTGGGCCCACGCCAGCGCGACGGTGATCGCCTCGTCGGGAGGTTCTGGTTCGCAGGCGGGAGGCACCAGCTCCGAGGACTACTCCGGCGTGGTGGCGCGAGGTGGCGCCGCGCAAACCGACCCCTTCGGCGCCGAGCCCCAGGCAGGCTCCGCGGGACGCATCACGCTTCGCCTGACGGGACCCGCCGTCGCTCCCACCGCGACCTGGGGCACGGGCGGCCAGACGGCCACCTACGTCGTGCCCGCGGGCAAGAGCTGGGCGACGTTCCAGCTGTGGGGCGGTGGGGGCGGTGGGGGCGCGCCGGGCGCGGGCGGTGGCGCGGGCTGGCTCAACGCGGCGTTCCCCGTCGTGGCGGGTGACACGCTCCAGATTCGGGTGGCCAGCGGCGGCGCGGCCTACGGCGGTGGCGCGGGGGCCTCGTATGTCTTCCGCAACGGGCAGGTGCTGTTGATCGCCGCGGGAGGGGGTGGCGGCGGAGTGGATGGTTGCAGTGGTTGCTCGGCCGAGGAGTCCGCGACCGCGGGGGCGGGCGGCGCGGGTGGCGCGGTGGGCGGCTCGGGTGTCGCCGGGCGCGCCAACAACTCCCTGCAGACCAACTCCGGCGGAGGCGGTGGTGGGACGCAGACCGCCGGGGGCGCCGCGGGCATCAGCAACGACCAGAACCCCTACGGCTATGCCGAGTGCACGAGCAACGGCTTCGCGGGCGCGGCCAATCGAGGCGGCGCGGCGCACGTCTGCGTCGGCGGCAGCTATACGGCGGCCAGCTTCAACGTGGGGGGCCAGGGCATTGGCAACGGCTCCGGCGGTGGTGGTGGCGCGGGGTGGTTCGGCGGAGGCAGCGGCGCGCAGAAGTGGACCTATTCCGGCGGTGGCGGCGGTGGTGGCTCGTCGTGGGTCCACGCGTCCGTGTCGCTGCTGTCCTCTTCCGCGGGCAGCGCGCGCCAGCCCGGCGGCACGGGTTCGTCGGATTACACGGGCGTCGTGGGACAGGGCGGTGCTCCCCAGACGGACCCCTTCGGAGCCGAGCCCCAGCCAGGGGCAGCGGGGCGCGTCACGCTCCGGCTGTTCTAGCGCGTGTCCGCGACCCGGGGCGGCCGGCTCGCTGCGCCCGTCCGCCCCGGTCTCTGCCTCCGCGCGTCCCCGGGAGCACGCACGCGGCCTCTACCCGGCTCACGCGCGGAGTCGGCGCGCGCCAGCGGCTCGGCGCGCGCCTCTCGTCGACCACCGTGCCGAGAGCCTACAGCCCGGCCGTGTACGTCGTCGTCAGGGTGACGCCCGAATACGCCGAGTACACGCGGACGCCGACGAAGTACTTGCCCGCCGATGACGTCGTCAGCGTGCAGCTCTCGTTGTTGCCGCTGAGGTACGGGCGGCATTGGTAGCTCGTCGCCGTCGGAGCCGTGCCGAAGTTGACGTAGAGGTCCGCGTCACCCGTGCCACCGCTGAGCGCGAACTTCACCACGGAGGGGCCCGCGGGGACGTCGAGCGTGAAGTACTTGAAGTGGCCGGCGATGCTGTCCGTGATGTCGATGATCGGGTCCCAGGGCGGCGGGGGAGGCGGGGGCACGGGCCAGGGCCACGGCCAGGGCCACGGCCACGGTGGGCAAAGGGGCGGATCGTCATACGTGCCGAGCAGGCTGACCCCCGAGTACGCCGAGGCCCCGTAGAGGCCGACATGGTACGTGCCTGCCTGCGGCAGCGTGAACGTGCAGGTCTCGTTGTTGCCGCTGAGGTTCGGACGACAGTGGTAGGTCGTCGTTGTCGGCGGCGCGCCGATACGGGCATAGAGGTCCACGTCACCCGTGCCGTCGCTGACCTTGAAGGTCACCTTCGACTTGCCGGCGGGGACATCGAGACTCCAGTACTGGAAGGCCCCCGCGCTCCCCGAGATTCCGGTCGCCCACAGCCAAGGGTCTGGCAGCGGTCCGACGCATGCCGCCTGCCAGGCCTTGCCCACCGAGGCGACAGTGGCGTCGTCGTAGCCCTCCATCCTGGCGGCCTGCTCGGTGGCGACCTTCGCCGCCTCGAAGTTCGAACTGGCGACGAGGAGGTCCCTGTTGGCCCTGTAGAAGATGCGCGCGGCCTTCTCGATGCCGATGCCCTCGACCACCGTGGACGTCTTGTTGCGCGGGTGCCTGCCACCCTGCGACAGCAGGTAGAACGCGAGGTTGGAGATGCCGGAGCTGTAGTGCACGTCCACGCCGGAGACGTAGTCGGAGTAGCAGTCGAGTGAGTCGCCGTCCCGCGCGGGGTCCGCCATGTAGCGCAGGGCGTCGTTCGGAATGGACGGAGTCCAGACGTCGTCGCCGATGAGCCACGTGCTGTCGCTGACCACCTTGCCGTCGCCGTACCACTCGCAGACCGCGCCGAAGATGTCCGACATGGATTCGTTCAGACCGCCGGACTCGCCAGAGTAGATGAGGCCGGACTCGTAGTCGGTCACGGCGTGGGTCAGCTCGTGCGCCGTCACGTCCAGCGAGTTCGCCAGGTTGCTGGCGTTCACGCCGTCACCGTCGCCGTACACCATCTGCGTCCCGTCCCAGAACGCGTTCACGTAGTTGACGCGGTGGTGCACGGTGCTGACGAGCATCGCGCCGGCGTCGTCGATGGAGTCACGGCCGAACAGCTGCTTGTAGCAGTCGTACACCGTGCCCAGGTGGCCGTAGTTGGTGTTGACGACCGGGTCGGCGTGCGCCGCCTGCCCCTCGCCTCGCGCCAGCGTGCCGGGCAGGGTGGTGGCGTTCTTGCCGTCATACACCCGGCGGTTGAGCGCCGAATGGACGCGCGGATGCACGGCGAGCAATCCGCCATCATTCGCGTCCACGTAGACCAGGTCGTTGGAGGGCATGTTCGCGCGCTGGCCCTCGACCTGGACCTGCCAGGCCAGGTGCAGCGTCTCGTCCCCTTCGGGCCGGAAGAACACCTGCTTCGCGGGGCCCACGGCCGCGGCGGGCTCCGCGCGCGAACCACGTACCGCCACCTGCGCCGCGGCCTCGGGCGGTAGCACGGCTTGCGTCGAAGCCAGGAGCCCACCCCGCGCGTTGCCGTTGACCGCGTAGGCGACTCCCCGCGTATCCACGTGGAGCACCAGGGCGCTCCCGATGACGGGCAAGCCCGCGTGGAACTGCTGGAAGCGCAGGTGCCGGTGGCCCTGCTCGTCCACGGTCTGCTTGCGGAACACCAGGTCCTCGCCCCGGAGGCGAAGCTCCGACGCCACCTCGTTCAACACCCCACGGACATCCTCCCCCGTGGCCCGCGACTTCTCGGTGAAGACATGCGGCACCCGACCGAGCTCTCGACGAACGAAGTAGTGGCCACCTGGCCTGGACCCGAAGTCCGACCTGGACGGGGGGGCCGGCGCAGTCGCCTCCACGTGCGCGGCCTCCGAGGGGACCCTGGCAGCTGGTGCTTCTCCGGAAGGGGAGCCGCACGCCGTGATGCTGGCGCCGAGGCACGTGGCCAGTAGGGCCTTCGCGAATGGAAACTCCATGACTTCTCCTTGGCTTTCGCCTCGAGGAAGGGCTGATGGCTTCGAAGATCGTGCCCAAGGCCTGAGTCTCTAGAAACTCCCTAAAATTAGGGAAAATCGAGAGGGTGACGAGGACCCGAGGTCCTCGCGCGATGCGGAGGTAGCATCCGCGATGGCGTGAGCGCGCTTCACGGACGAGGTCACATCAATGGCGGAGCCATCGAACGAGCCGACGACGCAGGCCCTCCTGGCGCTGTGTGAGGACAAGGCACGTTGGAGCAAGGAACTCAGCGCGGAGGCGGTGATGCAGGCGGTGGCGCGGGGCGCCGACGTGAACGCGCGTAACCGCTACGGGCAGACGGCCCTACATCTCGCCGTGAGAGGGCCCTACTCCAAGTCGGACCCGCTACCGGAGGTCGAGGTGGTGAAGGCGCTCATCGACGCGGGCGCGGAGGTGAACGCGCGCGACGGCCACGAGCAGACGGTGCTGGTCATGGCGGCGCATGGCGCGGAAGCGGACTCACCCGCCGAGTCGCGCGCGTTGGAGCTCATCCACCTGCTTCGCGCGGCGGGTGCGACGGCGGGGGCGGACGTGAAGAGCGGGCAGAGCGGCGCCTTCACCGGCGCCGGCGTCAAGGTCCTCCGCGAGTTGCTGGACGCGGGCGCCGCCATCGACGCGAGGACGGAGCAGGGGTTGACGCCCCTGCACAGCGCCGCGAGGGGGGGCCAGGCCGACCATGTCCGCCTCCTGCTGGAGCGAGGCGCCGAGGTGAATGCCATCGATGGCCTCGGACGGACGCCGCTCGGCGTCGCGCTGCGCACGAAGGAGGAGGCCTGGGTGGTGCACAACAAGCGCACCCCCGGCTTCATCGCCAGCATCCGGGCGCTCGAGGCCGCGGGAGGCAAGCAGAGTGTCCCCCTGCCCCTCTGCGAAGACCCCTTCGCGCCCTTCCCCGTCGACGTCCAGGCCGTCCGCGCGGCGCTGGGGACCCGCAAGCTCTCCTTCTCGCACGGGTTCGACTCGGCCCAGGAGATCGCCACCGGGTTGCACGGCTTCGGGGCTCCGGATGCCGCCCTGGAGATGCTCCGGCGGGTGGCGGGGACGCTCGGCGTGGCGCCGCGCAAGGTTCAGCTGAAGGGGCCGCTGGTCCTGCGCGCGCCCTTCTTCCACCACGGAGACCTGGAGGTGGAGGGCGACGTGTGGATCCGCCGGGCCTTCGCCGTGACGGGCTCCGTCGTCGTCCACGGCGTGGTGAGGGACACGGACAACGACTCGCTCGTCAACATCCTGGGCGACCTGAAGTGCCACGGGCTCTACACCGACGGCGAGTTCTCCGTGGCGGGGGACCTCGAGGCGCGCGACGTGGTGCTCGGCTACTACAACGACCACCTCCTGTCCGCGGCGCGGATCCGCGCCCGGGTCGTCATCGAGGATGACCACGCGGTCGACGGCATCGTCGAGGCCGAGCACCACTTCGACATCGACCAGTACAGCCAGGGCTATGGCGACGGAGTGCCGGAGGCGCTGCAAGCGCTCTTCGTCGCGGAGGTCTTCGAGGCGGGCTCGAAGTCCGACGACGGGGACGCCGAGGACCCGCCACGACTGGACAAGGGCGAGCTCTTCGACCGCATCAGCAAGGGCCTGCCCGTCTTCCGGACGTAGCCTCGAGGGCACTCCTCCATCCGTCACGGGGCCCCATCCTCGGGTCCGCGGATGCTCCTCCACCCCGGCGCTCGGACGAGGGGTGGAGGAGGCGCGGACCGCCGTCCCGCCGCCGACGGTCCGCGAGGGCCCCTCACCGGGGTTCGCTCATTCGACCTGCGGCAGCATGTCCGTCGATAGCTCCTGGTTGGGGGCCAGGCGGACCACCCGCACGTAGTACATGCCCTCTCCCGCGGTGACGTTGCAGGCGCCGTAGCTCCAGAAGGGAGCGTCGTAGTAGCAGTCGTACTGCGAGGGGGTCGGCGCGGCGCCCTTGCGCACGTAGAGGCCCGTGTAGTTGGAGGCGCTCGTCTCCACGGGCCTGCGCAGCGTCACGCGCAGGCCGTTCGAGCCGGGCGGCGCGCGGATTTTGTACGTCTTGTCGAACGCGGTCTCCTTCGCGGCTCGGAGATAGACCTCCACCTCGTCCGTCAGCAGCGGCACGCCATCATCCGGCGTCGTCGAGTAGTCGGCGCTCAGCCTGGTTTCGCTGAAGTCGTAGAGATAGTGCCCCTGCAGCAGGACGTACCAACTCCCCGCGGAGGGGTTGGTGATGGTGCAGCTGGGCTCGCACTGCTCGGCCGCCGTTCCCCCGGGCAGCGCCCCGTATTTCACATACTTGGTCGCATACGCGTGATTGTCGGTGAACGTGAGCGACGTCTGGCCCGCGGGGACATCGATCTTCCAGTACTGGCGGGATTGAGCCAGGCCCAGGAGGTCGTGGACGGGTTGTCCCTGCTGCAAATCCCAGACAGTCCCTGTCTGATAATACCTCCCCGTCACCTGCAGGCCGCGGGTCTCGTCGTTGAAGAGCTGGAGGGCGACGAACCAGGTGCCTGGCTCCGGGTTCGTGATGATGCAGGTATCTCCCTCGCACGCGTGGTCGGTCTTCGTGGGGCGCCTGTCCTTCTGCACGGTCATGTAGTCGATGGCGAGCTGAGGTCCGCCGCCAGACCGGGTGAACGTCAGGACGTCCTGCCCTGCGGGGACCTCCAGCTTCCAGAACAGGTACTTGTTCACGGAGGCCTGCTTCTGGATGTTCCGCAGCGGCACGCCATTGGTGAGGGAGGGGACACCTTCTCCGGGGCTCATGACATACCTCGCCCAGAGGACGGCGTTCACGCTGGTCTGGAGCGAGATGGTCCAGGTGCCGGCGACGGGCGCGATGATTCGACACACGGGGTTGTAGCTGTTGCGGCTGCAGACCGTGGTGCCGTCACCCTGCTTCACCGTCATGATGGCGGTGATGACCTGCGTGGCGTCCTCGAGCGTGACCATCAGCTCCGCCGCGCCCACGGGGACCTCGAGCTTGTAGGTGCGGATGATGGGCTTCGCCTCCCGCCAGTTGTGGTGACCCTCCTGGACGTCGTTCATGAGGAAGGGGAGGACCCGCGAGGTGGTGACGCGGATGGCCGAGTCGTGGTCCGTGCTGTCGGTCACGAGCAGATACCAGGTGCCGGCGGCGGGGTTCTGGAGGGTGCAGCCCAGCTGGCAGGCCGTGCTGGACTGATTCGGGACCGCCCCTTGCTGGACGTACAGGTAGCCCAGGTTCCCCGTCGACATCACCGAGTCGGGGTCGTGTCGGAAGGAGAGGGTGTCGAACTCCACCTTGGAGACCCCCGCGGGCATCTCGAACTTGAGCAGCTTCTGCTCGTAGGCCCGCCCCTGCACGCGCACGGGAACACCATCCGTCAGCAGGACGGCCTCCGCCACGCTGGGAGAATTGAGCACGGCGTCGAGGCTGGCGCCCGAGAAGGGGCCGGTGCCCTGGACCAGGACCAGGTAGGTCCCGGGGGCGGGGGAGGACTGCTGGCACAGGGCGGCGCCACTCTGAATGGGGCAAGGGGAGGTCTGCTCCGACGGAGGAGCGTTGCCCCGGACCTTCAAGGTGGCATTGGCCCCGGCGCCGCTCAAGCGGACGCGCAGCTCCGTCTTCCCCGCGGGGACGTCGAGCCGGTAGTACGACCTCGTTTCCGCGTCGCCCGAGATGTTCGTCACGGTGGTGTCGGTCAGCGCCTGCGTCGGGTAGGCCGTGCCCGTCAGCGTGACGGTGCTGGACGGCGCCCGGACCCACACGAACCACTTCCCCGCGGTGGGCGCGAAGAACTCGCAGACCTTGTTCGTCTCCTGGGATTGAACGAACTTGCAGTCCGCCTCCGTCGTCGTGGGCCTCCGGTTCTGGCTCACGTAGAAGTCCGCGGCGCCCCCGGTGAGCGTGAAGCGCACCACTTGATTGGCGGAGGGGACCTCCAGGGCGAAGTATTCGTCCGCGCGGACGGTCGTGGAGACCCCACTGCTCAGGGCCGTGGGGGCGGGCAGGGGACGGTAGGTGCCCTTCAGCGTCAGGCCCTCGAAGGTCCCCGTGAGAATCCCATGCCAGGTTCCGGCCCTCGGGGTGAGCAGGCCACAGCTCTCGTCATTGCCCGAGCCGGTGGAGGCGCAATCGCTGCTGCTGGTGGTGGGCGGTGCCAGCGCCTTCACGTAGAGGCTGGCGTTGCCGGTGCCACCGGCGGTCTCGAAGTCGACCCGCTCCTGGTCGGCGGGGACCTCCAGCGTGAACTGGAGTGGCGTGGAGCCGTCACTGGAGAGGCCCGTTCGCGCGACATCGTTCTGCAGCTCGATGAGGGGCGTGGCGGGGGTGGAGGAGGTGGCCTTCACGGTGACGCCGGAGAAGTCGGTGACGCCCTGGACCAGGATGTACCAGGCGCCGCCCTGCGGCAGCGTGACGAAGCAGCGCTCCTCGTTTCCGACCTGGGAGCTCGTGCAGGTCGCCGTCGCCGGAGTGACCACCTGTCCATAACGGAGGTACAGGGCGACATCGCCCGTCCCCCCGGACGTCACCACTTCCAGTTGCTGGTGGTTGTTTCCGGAGAGCACCTGGAGCCGGAAGAGGAGCCCCGTGCCGGCCGTACCCGTGAGTGGACCGTAGGCGACGCCATTCTGCAGGAAGACCGTCTTGGGTCCGGCGTCGGGGGTGCCCGTGCCGCCGTCTGTCTCCTGTGTGCCGGCGTCCGAACCACCGCCCGCGTCCGATGACCCCAGTCCGCCATCGGCGTCGTTGGCCCCCGAGTCGATTCCACCCGTGCCCGAATCCGTTGTGTTCAGGCCGTCTTCGTTCGCGTCGCCGTCGGACGAAGCGCCGCAGGCAGTGAGCCCTCCCAGGAGCAGCAACGTCAGGATGAGTGCGTGTCTACGGAGCATGCTGATTTCCTTCGTTCGCGAGATCCGTTCCCGTTCGAGTCCACCAACGATGCCCGGGGCGCGATGTCGCGAACGTCAGTGCTCCCAATGCCGTGCACCCCGACGATGCGGGGCGCTCTGAATACCTGGTGAGGCGTCACCACGATGGAACCCGCCGGACCTGACGGGTTCCATCGTGACCCTACGCTTCTGCGGACCCGGTCACTCTTCTGGCGTGAGCCAGTCCATGAGTTCGTCGGACAGGCCCTGGACGATGCCGAACATGCCCGTCAAGGAGCCTAGCGTTCCGAACCTCGCTCCGTAGCGGAGGGCGGCCAGGTCGTCCATGGTTCCCAGGGTGGCGGTATGGTTCGCAATCGTGGTGAAGGAACTGGTATCCGCGGTGACCGACTGCGTGAAGTACCCGAGCCCTACACCGAAAGCCCCGAGACCCACTGCCACCGGTGCGCTCATGCCCGCCCCGACGGCGGCCAGGCCCAAGGCCACGCGTCGCGACCACCGCGAGATGAGGCGATTGAACCGCCGGCGCTCCTTCGCTCGCTCCTTCTGCCGGAGCTCCCGGGCCTCGCGGTCCTTCGCGTCCCGGGCGCTCATCTCATGCGCGGCCTTCTGGATTTCGAGGGCGCGATGGTCGAATTGCTCGAGGTTGAAGGAGAGTCCACGCATCGCCTGCTCCGCCTGTGCAATCGCGCTGGCGGTCTCGTGCAAGCGCTTCTCCAGTTCGTACAGCTGCCTTGCCCGCTCCAGCGCGGCGGATGCCTTCCTTTGCCGCTTGGAGGGCGCCGGCGCGTCACGCTGGGCCTGCACCGGGGCCGCGGCCGCCTCGTTGGAGGGCACGGGAACGGGGTCGACGTTCGCCTTGGGCCGCGAGTACTCGTGCTGGGAGTTGCCGGGGTTGAGCGGGTTGGCCCCGCCGTTGCCGCCTCCTCCGCCGCCAGAGCCGGGCCCTGAGTCGCCGCCATGCTCGGGAATGAGCGGGTCGCTGCTACCGCCGCCTCCGCCTTCGCCGCGACACCCTCCGGGGAGGCGGAACGAGAGTCCGCCGCCGGTGCCTTGGGTGCCCGGTCCGCTCCAGCCTGTCTCCTCGCACAGGCCGGTCGGGTCGGTCACGCTCGTCGGGTTGTTCCAGGCGTAGCTGTAGCGGTTGAGGTCCGCGAGCGCGAAGGGAGATTGGACGATGGGGTCGGGGCTGATGAAGCGCCCCACCGACGGGTCGTACATCCGCCCTCGCATGAAGGTGAAGCCCCCATCGTCGCGGCCCTCGTGACCGGTGAAGCCCCGGGTGACCAGGGAGGCGGTGCTGAACAGCGCGGACTGCGTCCAGTCGAGCGGATCTCGTGGCTGGCCCCAGGCGGTGTAGCTGCGCCGCTCCACCACCGCGCCCGTGTCGTCCGTCACGACGGTGGTCGAGCCCAGCTCGTCCGCGAGCAGGAAGTGGGTGTCGGAGTCGACGATGGTTCCCTGGCCGTCGTAGACGCGTGTCAGCTCGGCGATGGTCGCGTTGCCGACCTTGACCAGGTGCGTGTGCCGCGCCGAGTTCAAGGGCTCCTTCACGTTCCGCTCACGCCGATACCAATCGCCGATGGTCAGCGTCTCGAGCCCGCTCTGCCCGTCGAAGCGGCGCACGCGGTTGCCGTTCGCGTCGTAGTCGAACTCCAGCTCGTATGCCGGCAGGCTGAAGATGGATTTGACGCGTCCGAGCGGGTCATACGTCAGCGCCGTGTTGACGCCATCGACCGAGCGGGCAATCAGCTCGCCGTTTTCGTTGTACCAGAACGAGGCGTCCCCCGCGCTCTGCAGGCGCTCGTCGTGATAGGTGTAGGTGCCGACATCCGGGCGCTCCAGCAGGTTGCCGAACCGGTCGTACGTGAAGCTCGCGTCGTGGGTGGCGCCTCCCTTCGTGGCCTTCGTCTCCAGGAGGCGGTGCTTCGGGTCGTAGATGAAGGACTCGCTCTGGTTGGCGAGCGCGTCGACCCGCTTGCGCAGGTCCAGGGTCTTGGTCCATTCCACCCGCAGGTCCTGCACGGTGGTGGCCGCGCCCTGGGGCTGGAACACGGAGCGGATCGACTCGAGCCGCCCGGTCTCCTCGTGGAAGGTCCGCGTCGTGACGATGCCATTGCCGAAGCGCTCCTCCTCGACGCCGCCGTAGGGGTCCGCTCGCAGCTGCTCCCACAGGTTGAAGCCCGCCGCGGGGTTCTCGATGCCATTGAGGCGCAGCAGGTTCCCGAAGTCGTCGTACTGCATCGTCACGGTGAACTGGGTCGGGTAGCGCAGGCTTCCCGGCCTGCCGAACGCGTCATAGGCCGTCTGCATCCGGAAGACCTCGCCGTCGATGTTCCAGTCCGTGGAGACCGACCGCCCGAACGCATCGTACAGGTGGGTCATCGCGATTCCGTCGCGCGAGACCGCCTGGTGCAGGAACCCGGGACGGGTCACGTCATAGGTCCATGTCGCGCTGCCTCCCTCCGAGTCCACGATGGTCGTCGGCCGCCCCAGGTCGTCATACTCGTAGATGAGCGTCTGGCCGCGCGCGTCGAGCGAGGTCCGCAGCTGCCCGAGCGGGTCGTAGTCGAAGGTCTGCTGCCCCGTCTGCTTGTCTTCCATCGCCAGCCGCCGGTTGTAGAGGTCCAGCAGGAACAGGGTCGGGGCGCGCAGGGCGGTCGGCTGGCAGGGTTCGATCCGGTACAGACCCTCGAAGTGGCCGTAGCGGTAGCACATCTCGGTCGCGGTGCTCGGGGCATCCTCCCTGTGTCCGTCCGCCGTGCGCACGATGTTCCCGCGCGTGTCGGAGAGGAGCCACGTCCGGTTGCCGTCCGGGTCGATCTGCGTCGTCTTCAAGCCGTCATATTGCCACCGCGTCGTGATGACCCCTTCGATGTTCCCCGGGTCGACGCGCTCGATGATGCGGTCGCGGTTGTCATATTCCATGCGCGTCCAGACAGGGGACTCGCCGGTCTTCGCCGGATGGGACACGCGCACCAGGCGGCCGCGATAGTCGTAGTCGGCATAGTTGGCGACCTCGTACTCTCCCTTGAAGCCCTTGCTGACGGACTGCACCGGGCGGCCCAGCTCGTCGAAGGTCGTCTCCGAGTAGCCGAGGCCCGGGGCCTCGACGATGACCCTGGGGGGCATGAACGCCAGGGGCTCGTAGGTGATGGACGTGCCCGGCGTCATCGCCGTGTTCTGGCTCCAGGTCTGGTTGAAGGTCGGGCGCCCGAAGCCGTCGTAGTCGCTGATGGACTTCACCCCATCCGGTGAGGTGGAGGAGAGGACGAGTCCCATGCCCGGTTCCCAGAGGCGCGTGGAGGTGTGTCCCAGCCCGTTGGTGGTGGTGACGGGGAAGACGCCGTCCGAGCCGTACTGGAGGGTGAGGCCGCGCTCGTTGCCCTCGCCGTCCCAGGTCAGGACGGTGGACGTGTTGCCGAACGAGTCATACCCATAGCGGGTGCTGTAGCGGTACTCGGCCTGGGTGGGCTCGACGATGACGAGGTTGGGCTCTCCCTGGGGCGTGTACGTGGTCTGGACCGTGCGCGTCCTGGACTCCGGCAGGGAGCCGGGGAGCTTGTGGGTGACCTTCTCTTCGCGGACGAGGCCCAGCTGCCACGGACCGAGCCGGTGTTCGTAGGTCAGGTCGGTCTCGTACCGCGAGCCGGAGACGAGGTCCTCGGAGTAGAAGCGCGTCGGGAAGCCCAGCTCGTCATAGTCGTGGTGGATGTTCGGGTTCTCGGCGTCGGGGAACGAGGAGTACCCGCGCTTGGTGTGCTTCAGCGGGAAGATGCCGACCTGGGCGTCCGCGTCCGCCAACTCCGCGAACTGCTCCGGCGTCAGCTTCGTCCAGTGGAACCCGCCATAGGTCCAGCTCCAGGAGTCGAACTTCTCGAAGGTCCTCACCTCCGTGGAGCGCGTCAGGGTGGAGAAGAAATAGGACGGGCACTGGCCCTGGTTGACCAGGAAGCCGCAGGGGCCGAACCAGTCGGGCGCCACCTGCCAGTCCGGGTCGCCGTGGAAGTCCGCTCGGGGAACCAGGGTGTATTGGTTCTGCGTCAGGACGGCGAAATCGGGGCCCCCCGGGTTCGAATCACTCCGGATCGTGACGGATTGCAGCAGCTTGCCGGCATGGGGCGCGGCCCGGCCGTTGTAATTGATGAGCGCGGTGCGGGTCGAATAGGTCTCGAGGCGCACGTTGAAGGCGTCCAGGGGCGGCGCGTCGGGGCCGGTGGCCCCGTCGTCGCGGACGCTGCGATGCTCGAAGCCGAGGAACTGGTGACTCTGGAGGAACTGCTGCGCGTTGCTGTAGAAGTAATCGGTCTTCCGCGAGCCGACCGTGGGCGAGATGCCTGTCGGTGAGAGGAGGGCGGCCACGAGGGGACGGGTGTCGAAGACCCGTCTGGAGTCCACGGCGCTCTCCAGCCCCGGGAACGGGACGAAGGCCTCGCGGTAGACGTCCAGGTCGGACATGGGCTTGTAGAGCGCCATCCAGCTCGCGCCGTTCCCGTTGGTGAGTCGCTGCATCAGGTCGGGGACGTCGCCCTTGCGGACGTGGAAGTCCAGCAGCCAGGGGTTGTTGGACGGGTCGCTGTCGTTGTCGGGGTTGCGGGTGCGCACCAGCACGTCGGTGAGGCCGTCGGCGTTGTAGTCACCCAGCGAGAGCGCGCGCTCGTCCATCAGCCAGGGGAGCGGCGGCAGCGTCGTCATGCTCCATTGGAGGGGCGCGCCCGCCTGGAGCGGATACTTGATGACCATGGGCTGGGCGTTGGTGTCCGAGGGGACGCCGTTGCGAATCAGCAGCTCGTCGCGACCATCGCGGTCCCAGTCGACGAGGCGCGCGGAGAGGAACTGCGCGTGGTACGAGGTGGCGCCGAGCGTCTGCATCCAGTCATGGCTGCGCACGAAGAAGCCGCCGATGTTGAGCCACACCTCGATGCGCCCGGCCCAGGCCGCGCCGACATCCGGGAGCAGCTTGCCGTCCTTCTGGTTCACGAAGGGGCTCAGGCCGTTCGCCGCGAGGGTGGCCTCGGATTCGAAGCGGACCACGTCCGGGAACCCATCGCCGTTGACGTCGCCCACCTTGCTTTCGCTGTCGGCGTTGCCCCGGCACAGGGCGCCGTACCACTCCAGGCAGGCGCGGTTGCCACCGTTGGCGGCGTGCAGGCGCTGGTAGTAGTCGAACGGCAGCCCCGTGTTCCGGGTGTAGAAGTCGTACTCCTGGGCGTGCTGGCCGAGCTTCCGGTGGAAGACGAGGGCCTGGTAGGTCTTGCCGCGCAGTTGCTCCGGGCTGAACCACGCGCCGTTCTCCCACAAGGGAGGCCACTCGCCGGGCTTGGACGCGAGGTGGGCCCCGCTGCGGTCATAGCCGCTGATGGTCAGCAGGTTGTCCGTGCCGTCGCCGTCGAAGTCCATGACATGGATCTTGTCCATGGCGGAGCACGGGAAGGTCGTCAGCGTCACCGGCGTGAAGGTGTAGGGATTGAGGTAGCTCCTGTTCTCCAGGTAGACCCAGTGCCCCTGATACAGGGTCGAGCCCTCCAGGCCCGGCGGCAGCGTCTTGGAGCCGTTCTTCGGGTCGAAATAAGAGTCTCGGGTGTCGCTCTCGGCGCACACCATCAGGTCGGAGAGCCCGTCGCCGTTGAAGTCACCAGGGGCGACGATCAAGGCGTGATTGGCATAGGGGGCATAGGTGTCCGCGACGGAGAAGCCCTGGGGGAGGCCTGGAGTCTGCCGCAGCACCTGGATGTTCGGCGCGAATCCCCACAGCAGCGGCTGGTCGGAGTGGTTGCCGAAGGGGACCAGGACGTCCGTGCGGTCATCACCGTCCAGCTCGAAGGTCGCGCTGGAGACGGCGTCTCCGGGCAGCAGGTAGGTGTGGCAGTTCTTGGCGTAATCACAGACCTCGACCGGCTCCTGGGGAATCGGCAGCGGGGCCCTCACCGGGATGTCGGTGTCGATGATCTGCGAGTCCTGCGGAGAGGGACGGATGGCCCAGAAGCTCCAGGTCTGGGCCTGCCCGCCGCCCTCCCACCAGGGGGCGACCAGGATGTCGGTGGTCCCATCCTGGTTGCCGTCGAGCTGGAGCATCTGGAACACGGCCTCGTGGTCCTGCTCGGGGATGCCGTGTACGGGGAAGAGCCTCTGGTCGAAGGCGAAGTCCTCGTCCTTGTCATCGAGGAGGATGTCTCCGTAATAGCCGCCGGCCTGCCAGGTGAACTCGGTGGCGCGCTTGCAGACAGCGGCGCCGTTCTCCTGGACGCACTCCTGGATGCTCTGCAGGAGGGAGCGCTTCGTCGTCGACGCGCTGTTGGTGTAGGTGAGGATGTAGTTGCGCACCATGCGCTCGCCAGCGGTGGCGATGGCGGACGGCGCGAAGGTCGAGATGCTCTTGAGCCGGAAGGACTGCCGGTAGCGGGTGAACGAGAAGAAGCCGTTGAAGATCTCCTCCTGGGGCAGGCGCTCGTACTGGAAGGTGACGCGGCGCGTGTTGTTGACGTACCGGATTTCGCTCAGCCGGTGGTCCAGGCGGGAGTGCGTCCCCAGCGGGTCGGTGAGGTTGTCCGTGAAGACGTAGTGATAGGTCATCGCGTTGCCGTGTGGGTCCCGGACGCGGGTCAGCTTCCATTCGTAGGGCTTCTTGACGGGGCCTCCCGCCGCGTCGATGTCGAAGCTGTAGACGCGGCTCTGGTCGTCCGTGCCGTAGAAGTGGCTCGAGCCATCCGGCAATTGCAGCTCGAAGCCGGGGCGACCGTCATCCGAGGTCCGCGCGATGACCCGGCTGCCGTCGTCGCTGTACTTGCGGTAGACGCGGCCGATCTTCAGCCCGTTCTTCATGCCGACCAGCCGCATGCCGTCGAGGCAGAGCCAGTCCGCGGGGAACTCGGGGAGGCTCTCGTTCACCTCGTCCCTGAAGGTGATGGCGTGGAGCGCCGCGTCGTCGCTCAGGATGCGGCCACAGCGTTTGATGCTCGAGGTCGCGGCGAGGGAGAACCCCACGCCCAGCTCCCCGCTTTCGGTGTGGCTGCTGTAGTGGATGCTGACGGAAGGGGACAGGGCGCCGATGCCAGGAGGGACCTGGATGGGAATGGACGCCACCGCCTGGCCTGTCGACGTCACGGACAGGTCGCCGCCGGTGTTGCCCGTGGGCGCTGTTTGACTCAGGTGACCATCTGGGCTGGCGGCGCTGGCCGTGCCGAGGGCCAGCAGCACCAGCGCTGTGAATATGGGGGATCTCATCACGATGTCTCCGCCGCCCCGGGGTGGGGCGTAACGGAGATGACGTGGGAGGCGCGTGAATCCCCTCACCGGGGGGCGCAGGTAATGTCGAGGGGGGGCGCTGGCCGAAGGCGCGGGCGCTCCACGGAGGCGAGGGCGCTCCAGAAGTACCGAACCGCGGCTTGTCCCACGAAGTCGTCGGGATACAACGGGACTGGAGCCCCGTTACCTCACCGTGTGGCTCCGCGCTGGCGTCGGTGGAGCCCTCGCGCGTCCTCTCCCTCGGACTGGGGCGCTGCTATCGTCCCTCGGTGTCGCGTGCGCGACAGCCCTGCCGCGGTGGTCCCCGCGTGCTCGAGGCCGTCGCGCATGCCGCCGAGGACACCAGGTCCGGGGGGACTTCCATGGCGATGTTGCGTGTGTGGTGGGTGGTGCTGCTGTGCTTGCTGGGCGGCTGCGCGTCGGCGCCCGTCGCTGGGCGCGTCGAGCTGCCGCGCGAGGACGACTCCGCGGAGGACTGCACCGAGGCGGCTGAGGAGGACGACGACGAGGGGTGCGTCACCGTGGCGTGCGTTGGTGACACCTGTGGCCTGTACCAATGCGAGGACGTGTCGTCCGCGCCGCTGGCCCTCCGAGGTGGTGGCGTCGCGGCGCCGATGGTGGGCGTTGGCACCTCACCTCAGCGTTACTGGGGCGCCCCGCAGGTCATGCCCGGCCGCGAGCCGGTGTTCGTCATACGTTGGCACCGGCGGGAGGAACTCCCATCACAGAAGGCACTCCGCAAGGCGCGCGAGGCGTGGGAGAAGGTCCCGAAGGAGAAACACCACATCTTCCCTCGCGCTTTTGAGAAGTACTTCGAGGAGCAGGGCATCAATATCCACGAGTATGCCCTCGCCATCGACGTGAAGCGTCACAAGGAGATTCACGGGGGGGGGGCCGAAGGCGCACCGTGGAACAAGGACTGGTCCGATTACATCGAGCGCCTCAACAAGCGTCTCCCGAAGCGAGAGACGAGGCGCCTTCTCTTCGAGCGCGCCGGCTACCTCATTCAGAAGTACCGTCTCGTCGGGATGCCCATGTCGTACTGGCAGCAGCTCACTGCGAACATGCGTCTTGCGGAGGATGGGTGATGCGCTACTACCTGCTCAGGCTCATCACCGACTTGGCCGCCACCACGGTTCGGTGGTCCGCCACCGGGCGGCGGAGGTGGGGGCTGCCGGGGACGGAGTGCCCCGAGTGCGGGGGCGGGGGAGGGGGCGTGGGCCTCGACTACCCGAGCGCCGACCTGTCCTCGCTGCCGGAGGAGCGGGAGTATCGGAGGGCACGATTGGCTCCTTGGGACGAGTACGTCCGACTCCGCGACCTCTGCTCGCCGTTCCTCCCGCCGGGGGCCGTGGTGGAGCCAGGGATGGGGATGGGGCCATTGGTGGGCCGCGTGAGAGGCCGTCCCCCACAGGTTGCGATGGATGGGGTGTGGCACCTCTACGCCCAGCCCGAGGGCGTGGAACGGCTCGTCACCGCCGGGCTGAGGGGCATCAAGCCCGAACCGACCGCCTTGAATGTCTCGCGTGATGTGCCCCCGCTCTTGGAGCTCGAACTGCTGGTGGCTGGCGACTACGCGCTCAAGTACCGCCCCGAGCCGCTGGGAGAGCCGTGCCCCATTTGCGGGATACAGCAGACCACTGAAGCGCCGTACCTCTGGGAACTCGATGAGGCATCCCTGCCGGAGGCAGACGTCTTTCGCTTCTTTCACCATCCTGGGTGCATCATCGCGAGCGAGCGCTTCGTGGAGGTACTCCGCGGCATGGGGGACACTGGCATCCGGGCGACGGAGATTGTTCCTCCTGCCGCACGCGAGGCAGGGGCGCTGTAGTCCACTTCGTGCAGGATGCTACCGCTCCGGTTCCGACGCACGGCGATGAGTCGGCCGGCGGGCGCTGGCGTCAGTCGTCGGGGTGGAGCGTCAGGTGCCCTTCGAGATACGTCACGGCCTTGCCCGACAGCAGCACCCGGTCGTTCCGCTGCTGGCAGTACAGCGTGCCGGTTCGCGGCGACAGCTGCATCGCGACCATCGACTCCTTGCCCAGCTTCTCGGCCCAGTAGGGCACCAGCGAACAATGCGCGGAGCCCGTGACGGGGTCTTCGAAGATGCTCGCCTGGGGCGTGAAATATCGCGATACGAAATCGACGTCGCGCCCCCTGGCGGTCGCAACGACGCCACCCGGGTCGAGGTTGATGCGGTCGAGCAGGTTCCGGTCGGGAGCGAGGCTCCTGATGGTGGCTTCGTCCTCGAACACCAGGACGTAGTCCCGGGCCTTCAGGACCTCGACCGGTTTGGAATGGAAGGCCTCCAGGATGAGCGGCGGCGCCCGCGCGGGCTCCGGCTTGCGCGACGGAAAATCCAGGGTGATGGACTCCGCGTCGATGCGGACCAACAACTCGCCGCTGTTCGAGTGGAACCGGATCGACTCGACGGACCGGTCGAGATGCCGCGCGATCACATGCGCGGCGGCCAGCGTGGCGTGCCCGCACAAGTCCATCTCGATCTCGGGCGTGAACCAGCGGATCTCGTAATCCCGCCCCCGGGGGACGAAGAAGGCGGTTTCGGCGACCGCGTTCTCCATCGCGATCCGCTGCATCACGGTGTCGGGCAGCCATGCCTTCAACGGGCAGACCGCGGCTGGGTTGCCGCCAAACACCCGGTCGGTGAAGGCATCGACCTGGAATATCGGCAGTCGCATGGGGCGTCCGGGTCTCGTCGCGCGGGGAACTCCCGCATGAATACCGCCCTTCGTCGCGGGCGGCGGACCCGGAAAAGAAAAAGCCCAGCAACCCCGGAGGATTGCTGGGCTCTCTAGCGAGGAGTACGGGACTTGAACCCGTGGCCTCCGGCGTGACAGGCCGGCGTTCTAACCAACTGAACTAACTCCCCAACCCAACCCACTTCCCATGACGAAGACGCCTGCAAGATCAGGAACTTGCGGGGCCTGGGACGAGGAGAAGTACGGGACAGGGGGCCGTGCCGTCAAGCGCATTCTGCGCGGCCTCATGCTCCCCTCGCGCTGAGTCGTTCACTGGTGCCGAGTCCGTCTTGGAGTCGTGAAGGGGCCGGTCCTCTCGCGCGGGCGTTGCAGCCGGCATGAGGGCCCCTAGTTTTTCTTCATGACACTGCGCGAATCGGGACGGTGGGGGGTGTTTCTGACCGTGGTGCTCCTGGCACTGACGGCCCAGGCAGCCGAGCCACGCGTCTATCACCTGGTCGCAAACGAGAGCTCCGTCCGGCTCCATATCGGCAAGAGCGGCATGCTCAAGACCTTCGGGCACGAGCACGAGGTGGTCGCCCCGGCCTTCTCCGGGCAGGTCACCCTGGACGAGGCAGACCTGGCGCGAAGCCATGTCTCCGCGACCTTCGAGAGCCGCGAACTCCGGGTCCTACCGGACAATGAGCCCGCCAAGGACGTCCCGAAGGTGCAGGAGACGATGCTGGGGCCCCAGGTGCTCGACTCCGGACGCTATCCCGACATCCGCTTCACCTCGACGCGGTGCGAGGCCAGACAGACGGGGCCGGGCACCTATGAAGTCCAGCTCGATGGGCAGTTGGAGCTGCACGGGACCGTGAGGCCCGTGAGCCTCCCGCTGCATGTCGAGCTCTCGCAGGACCGCCTGGTCGCCCGAGGGGGCACCACGATTCGGCAGACGGACTACGGCATCACCCCGGTGAGCGCGGGAGGCGGGAGCGTCAAGGTGAAGAACGAGGTCCCGATTCAGTTCATGTTCGTGGGGCGCACCGGGTCCCGGTGAGCCCCTGGCTCGAGTGAGCGGGGCGACTCAGTTGTTCGGCGCGCCCGAGGTGATCCACGAAGAAATCATGTCGACCTCGGCCTGCGAGAGCGGGGGTAGGCCGAATGGCATCTTGGCGCCGCACGGTGCCGGGTCCACCAGGCTGACCTTCAAGAACATGATGCTCGAAGCGGGCATGCCGGGCACCACCCGGGTCCCGACGCCGGCGCACCCGACCCCCGCCGTGGGAGCATTGACCAGGTTGGTGAACGCGGCCGCCTGCGTGGTCATGTCGAGCATGCCCTGCGTGATGCCGATGCCGCCCGGAGTCGTGTGACAGGGCGTGCAGCGGTTCGCAATCACCGTGGTGTAGACCTGGGTGAACGTCGCCGGATCCGCCGGAGCAGGGTCGTTCGGCAGCCCGCTGTTCCCTCCGGTCGTCTTGTCGCTGCATCCGGTGGCGAGACTCCCCATCGACAGGATGACTCCCGTGATGAGCGACAGCCTTTTCATCCTCATGACGCCTCTTCCTTCTTTGTTCGAGCCCTCGCACGGCTCGGAAGGTCCTGAGAGTGGTGCCCCCATCGCCACCGCGCACCCGCCCGGGAATGCGATGTCCGTCTGGGGAATGAACGCGGACGTCACCCAACTCGACCCACCGGATGGCAGGCGGCGTCGAACCGGATCGCCCCTCGCGAGCAGGAGGGTGTCCGAAAGCGGTGCCTGCCGCGCGTAGGTTGCGCGCCACCACACAGTTGCATCAGGTCGCCCCGCCTCGTGCGCGGCGGGCTCCGCAATATCCAGGCGCGGGTCCACCCTCCGCGCGGAATGCTCGTCCACTCGCGCTGAAGGCTGGCGAGGATGCCCAGCCAGGACATGAGACCCGGGGAAGAGGTCGTGCGAGAACCCATGCCCAACGATGTGTCTCAGCGCCCGTCCACGGCGTTGCCGCGGCTGCTCGTGTTGGCCGCCCTCGTCATGCCCGTGTCCACCGCCCTGGCGGCTGAAACGCTCGACGCAACGGAGCGCATCTCCTTCAATCGTCCGGAGTCCTGGGCGATGAAGTACTTCACGTCCGTGTCGCTGCTGACCAGCCTGGGCACGCCTCGCCCCTCGGACTGGGGCACCCTGAGTCTGGGACTCGAGGCGGGGTGGATTCCGTCGCTGAGCGCCACCGAGCGCACCGTCGGCTTCAACGGCGTCAAGGAAGAGGACCTCAACAAGCTCCCCGCGTTCGGCAGGGTGCGACTCGCGTTGGGACTCCCGCTGCGGCTCTCGTTGACCCTGGCCTACGTGCCCCCGATTCCCATCAACGGCGTGAAGTCCAATATCTTCTCGTTCGCGGTGGGCCGCCCGTTCTCACCGCTCCCGCACCTGACGCTTGGTGTCTCGGCCAACGGTCAGGTCGGCTCGGTCAAGGGCGACTTCGTCTGTCCCGAATCCGAGGTTCGCGCCGGACAGGATCCCCAGCGCAACCCGTTCGACTGCACCGAGAAGTCGCGCGACTGGGTGAAGATGAACTACGTGGGGGTCGAGGTGAGCGGGGCCTATCGCATCCCTGGCGCCTACGGACTCACACCCTTCGCCACGCTCGCGTTCACCTACATGAACCTCGCCTTCCACGTGAACGCGCGCTACGGCGGCATCGAGGACCATACGAAGTTGAAGACGGATGGGGTGACGTTCTCCGGGACCGCGGGCCTGCTGTACCCCATCACCTCCCGACTGGAGGTCAGCGGCTCGGCCTTCTACTCACCGCTGCGGGTGAAGCGGCCGCAGAACCCCTCCACCACGACCGACGGACTCTTCAACGTCCGCGCGATGCTCGCCTACCGATTCCTCTGAGTCAGGCGGAGGGAAGGCGGGTGACCGAGAGGGCTCCGTGGCCACCCGGGCGTGGCTTCGGAGCGCGGCGTGCGGGTGCACGGATTCGCGCGGGTGCGCTGCGAGAGTCGTCAGGACGAACTGCTCGTCGCCTTCTCGTGCAAGAGGCGAGGGAGGGGCCACCGGCCGGGAGCATCGCTCGGGCGGCCCCGTCAGCGGCCCTCCTCGGCCCCTCTGCACCCTCCCTCCCCCTCAACAGGGCCGCCATCCCCAGCGTGTGGCTCTGCCGCCTGCTGTAGGCCTGACGCCTTCACCGCCGTGGGGCTGGCGGCCCGATATATCAGTCTGATATATCTGGGTGGAGGAGGCAGTCATGGCGCGGGAGAGCACCTGTCGGTTCGCCATCCTGGGGATGCTGTGCCGGAGGCCGATGAGTGGGTACGACCTGCGAAGCGCCATCGAGCAGTCGGTGGGGCACTTCTGGCAGGAGAGCTACGGCAACCTGTACCCGACTCTGGCGCGGATGGCGGAGGAGCGGCTGGTGGAGCTCGACCCGGAGGAGTGCTCGTCGGGCGAACGGGTCCGGAAGGTGTACCGCGTGACAGCAGCGGGGCGGACGGCGCTCGCGGAATGGCTGAGGCGGCCGGTGCTCCCCCACGTCGAGCGCAACGAGCTGTTGCTCAAGCTCTTCTTCGGGGCCCAGGTGGGACCCGAGGACTCCCTGGCGCAGGTGGAGCGCAGCCGCGCCGAGGCGGAAGCGCTGCTGGCGGCGCTGCGCCTCATCGACGAGGAGGTCCGCCCTGCCCGGAAAGACGACCCGGAGTTCGCCTACCAGCACCTGTCGATTCGCGCGGGACTGATCGGGCTGGAGGCGCACCTGCGCTGGTGTGACGAGGCGCGCGAGGCGCTCGAGCGGCTGAAGCCGACGACGGGTTCGGCGAAGAAGAAGGGGGGAGCGCGATGAGCGGTCATGCGGACGCGGGAGCGGGGCGTCTGTCCACGCTCATGCCGTGGCTCGCCCTGGGTGTCGGGGCTGCGCTGGTGCTGTTGCTGAACACGGAGTGGGCGGTGCTGCCCGGCTGGCTGATGGGCGCTGTGTTCCTCTACTTCTCCCGGCGGCAGCGGCCCGCGGTGGGCTTCGTGGGGCTCCTGGTGGTCAACACCGTCGCCGCGGGCGTGGCGAACCTGGGGGTGTTCCCGGGCTCCGCCGCGAGCGCCTTCGGCATGGCCCTGGGGGGCGCGGTGGTCGTCGCGGGGCTGTACCTGGCGGACCGGCTCGTCGTGAGGCCGCGCGGCTCCTTCGCGGGGACGCTCTTCCTGCCGGCGGCGACGGCGGGCCTGGAGCTCTTCAGCAGCATGGGCAACCCGTTCGGCACCTGGGGCGTGCTGGCCTACACCCAGGCAAAGGTGTCGGTGCTGGTGCAGTGGGTGTCGGTGACGGGGTTGTGGGGCCTGACGTTCGTCCTGGTGTGGTTCGCCACCGTGGCCAACTGGGCGTTCGAGCACCGGGACACAGGGCGCCGCGTCCTGCCCGGAGTGGCGGTGTACGCGGCGGTCCTGGTGGCCATCCTCGGCTTCGGAGCGCTGCGGCTCGCGGGGGCGGGGAGGGTGGGCGAGTCCGTCCGCGTGGCCGGCATCACGGTGGCGGGGGATGTGGCCACGGGCCGCGAGGCGGGGCTGTCCCGGCTGATGAAGGGCGAGGCCTTCGCCGATGAGGACTGGCGCGCCTTCGCCGAGGCCTCGCGCGCGGTGAACGAGGAGCTGCTGCGCCTGTCGGAGCAGGAGGCCGCGAAGGGGGCGAAGCTCCTCCTCTGGTCCGAGGGCAACGCGGTGGTGCTGGCCCCGGAGCTGGAGGCGCTCATCGCGCGGGGGAGCACGCTGGCGCGCGAGCGGGGCGTGTGGCTGGGCATGTCGGTGGCGAGCATGGCGCCCGAGGCGGAGCGGATGCTGCGCAACGAGCTCATCCTGGTGGGACCGGATGGCGCGGTGGCCTGGCGCTACGTCAAGGCCCGGCCGGTGCCGGGCTGGGAGGCGGAGCACTCCATTCCGGGCAGCGCGGAGCCGGCGGTGAGCCAGGCCCCCGGCGTGGGAGTCCTGGGGGGCGCCATCTGCTTCGACGGAGACTTCCCTGCGGTGTTCGCCAGCACCGCGGAGCGAGGGCTCGAACTGCTCCTGCTGCCGTCGAGCGACTGGAAGGGCATCAGCCCGCTGCACACGCGGCAGGCCGTGTTCCGCGCGGTGGAGCAGGGCTTCAGCATGGTGCGGCAGGTGAACCAGGGGCTGTCCGTGGCGGTGGACGGCTACGGGCGCGTGTATGGCGAACTGGACCATTTCACGGCGGAGGAGCGCGTGATGCGCGCGGAGCTGCCGGTGGGCCGGGTGCCCACGCTCTATGCGCGCATCGGAGACTCGGTGGGACTGCTCTCCGGGCTGGTCGCATTGGGATGGGTGCTCCAGCCCTCCATTCGCGGGCTCGTCGCGCGGCGGCGAAGCGCGGTCAGGGCCAGCCGCATGGATGTCCAGGGGCGGTTGAACTCTCTTTGAAAGGAGGAACTCACGGTTTTCGCTGCATTGGTTTCCCCTCGTCTGCTCATTCGAACCGAGCCGGCCAGTCCGGCCCAATGACTGTCACCCAACGTCACACACACCGATCCCATGAACCGTACCTTCCTCGCCGTAACGCTCGCGCTGTTCCCCCTGATGTTGGCCTGCCAGCCGGAAATCGATGCCCAGAATCCGGAGGCGGCCAGCGCGCTGGAGCAGAGGAGCGGCACCCCCGTCGACACCCACCGCGACGCGCTGACCGGGACACCCTTCGTCACCCTGGAGGCGGTCGAAACCGCGCGGTATGAAGACCCCTATTATGTCCACGTGGAAACGGCCTACTACGCCACCTTCTGGGCCGACCGCGCGCGCAGCATTCCCGTCAATCTGAGCTCCGCCATCCAGCTGAACTATCAATCCACGTTCTACAACTACAAGTACAACCAGGTGATGCGGAGCAACCTCAGCACCACCCTGCAGGCTGGCGGTCACAGCTATTACATCGGGAGTGGCATCTATGAGTGCGACTACGATGCGAATGGCAACATCGATCACCGCTGCGATGAGACCTCTCTGACCCTCAGGACTGGCGTCGGCTACGACGGGAGTTGGTAATCGCCGACGAAGCAAGCAGTTGGCCGCACATGGCCATGCGCGGCGAGGCGGTCAATCCAATGACCGCCTCGTCCCGCGTGTGAAGCGAGCCCTGGGCTGACGCTCCAGCAGTGTTCGCCAGCCATCACTCAGCGGACACACCCTCGAGGATTCATCCCATCGCCGTTGGATTCACGTCGCGTGGGTTTGCCATTGGGGGGATTCGCTTGCACCAGAGCTCCCTGCGCGTGTGCCCGGGCAGCCCATCTGAGTTCAGACGAGCGGTGCAGCCGCTTCATCGTCGGGTGTGGCGCGCGGGCCGCAAGCTGTAGGGGACACCCCCCGTGGCGCCAAGGCTCAGGAGTTGAGAAACGTCCCCTGCGCACAGGGAGCGCCCGCGCGAGCGCCCCATGGCATGTGACTTGCGAAGGGGCCGCTGATGCCCCACCGAAAGCTCCCCCCTCCAGGGCTGGCAGCCGCGCGAGACGCGTGCGCGCCGCTGTGGCTCCTACCGTTCCTCTTCTGGCTGGGCTGCTCCGGCAGTAGCTCGCTTCCAGGGTCGACTCCGAATGGCGAGGACGCCGGCTGCGTCGAGCCCCCGCCCGGGGATGGCTCCGACGCGGGTGTGCCGGCCGACGTGCTCATCCCCAGCCGCCTGCTGCGGCGAAGCGCGCTGGCGCTGCGGGGCGAGCCTCCGACGGACGCGGAGTACGCCGCGCTGGAGGCCGCCGGGGACGAGGCGGCGCAGCGCGCCTACGTCTCGGCCTTCGTGGACCGGACGCTCCAGGAGCCCACCTTCTATCGGACGCTGTTCGAGACCGCGCGCGACTGGTTCAACATCCCGCCCGTGGGGCCGTCGGCGGATCCACCGGAGTATGGCCTGCAGCAGCAGCGCTCCATCGTCCGGTGCCCGGACGGCACCCCGAAGGCCGGAGCGTGGAAGTACTTCCGCGACGACAAGGATGCCTGTCAGGGCCTGAAGCCGGATGGCACACCCGCGGAGGAGCGCTCCCTCGAGGCCTGGTGGGCCCCGGGCGCGACGACGGTGCTGGTGGGCTTCGCGGCGAGCGTGTCGCCCACGGGGCAGACCTACGACGCGAGCGGCTTCCCGGTGACGGTGACCTGCGCCACCGTGGGCCCCATCGCGAACTGTGGCTGCGGGCCCGCCGCCGTGCGCTGCCACGCCGACACGGGGAGCTATCCGGGCTGGGAGGACTACGGGCTTCACAATCCTCAAGGGCAGCGGCGGCTCGTCGCCGAGGAGCCCGCCCGGCTGTTCGCGCACCTCGGCTGGCACGACCGGCCGATGACGGACCTCATCCTCGGCAACTACTCCGTGGGGCCCACGCGCCTGCAGGCCGCCTACGTCATGCAGGGCCTCGCCGGCGAGTTGACGTACCTGCTCGAGGACGACTCCTGGTGGAGACCGTCGCGCTTCGCCAGCGCGCCGGTCGACCCCGACCACCGCCAGGGCGACCCGACGGCCTGGCGAGAGTTCTCCGTCGCGGCCCGCAGCCCCTTCTTCCTGGAGGAGCGAGACTACCGATACGACCCGCGCACGCAGTCCACGGCCATGAAGGGCATCCCCGCCGCGGGCATGCTCACCAGCCTCGGCTTCCTCGGCGCCTACCCCCGCGAGCGCGTGCGCGGCGCGCGGGCGCTGGAGATGCTGGCCTGCGAGGAGCTCTCCCCGCCGCAGGGACAGGAGTTCAACGAGTACAAGCGGGACCCGGGCACGGAGGGGACCTGCCAGCACTGCCACCGCCGGGTGGACCCCGCGGCCATCCACTTCAAGCGCTTCGCGAAGATGGGGCACGGCTTCGAGGGCCATGGCGCGACCTACCCGATGCCGGGTGTGGGCAAGGTGTGGCATTGGCCCGCGCGGTGGCGCACCGGCGAGTACCCCTATCACTCGGACCCGTTCAGCCACTGGAACCGCTGGTACATGCCGGACACGCTGCTGACGCCCGTCACGCAGGCCCAGGCCGAGGCGAATCCGGAGGCCGTCTTCATCGACTTCCTCCCGGCGGAGCAGAACCTGCTGGGCCAGGTGAGTGACGGGACGGTGGGGCCGCTGGGCTTCGCCAAGCTCATCGTCGCCTCGGGCTCGTTCGACCGGTGTGTCGTACGGCACCTGCACGCGCAGGTGATGGGACGGGACATCGACCCGGCGAAGGAGGCGGGCTACCTGGAGGACCAGGTGGCGCGCTTCATCTCCGGGGGACGCAAGGCCCGCCCATACATCAAGGCACTCACGCAGTCGGACCTCTTCCAGAGGGGGCGCTGACATGAACCGCTACGCATGGCTCCTCGTACTCCCCTGGATGGCCGCCTGTCGCTCGGAGGTGACTCCGTCCACCACCCGCGCGCAGGAGCAGTCGGCCTGCGGCACGCCCGCGACCTCGGAGACCCTTCGCATCATGGAGGGCCTCGAACCGCACTGCGAGGGCTGCCACGCGCAGGGCGCGCGCGGCTACTTCGCCTCGGTGGAGGCCTTCCAGGGCCTGCTCGTCGCGGACGTGCGGCTGGTGAAGGCCGGCAGCCCCGACGAGAGCGAGCTGCTGCGGCTCCTGGAGGGCCGGGGCACCGGCGCCTTCAAGCAGATGCCCATCGGCCAGAAGACCTACGCGCAGCTCGTCTCGGAGGGCACCGCGAAGCTCTCCGTGGAGGCGGTGCGAGCCTGGATTCAAGGGCTCGGCACACAGCAGCGCGATGCCCGGCCGGACCGCGACGCCCCGCGCATCACCCGCATGAGCGCGGACCAGATGCAGCGCGCGCTCTACCAGCAGCTCGGGTTGGGGTACGACGACTTCTTCGTCAATGCGAAGGAGTTCGGCTTCGACATGGCGGAGTCCCGGGGCGAGGAGTACCTCCCGCTCCAGTCGCCGGACGCCATCCCCACCCCCCGGCAGTACATCAGCGGCGAGCGCTACCATGGGCTGGGGGGAGGCTCGGTGATGAACCAGGTCTCCGCGGACCGGACCCCTTCGCCCACGCTGGCCCTGACGCTGACGCAGGTCTCCCAGCGCTGGTGCCGGAGGGCCCTGGCCAAGCAGGACAACACGGCGCTGTTCCCGAAGGGCGCGGCGCGCACGGCGGACCCGGCCGAGGTCAAGGCCACGCTGAAGCGCTGGTCGCTCCACTTCCTGGGAGAGCGCTTCACCGACGCGCAGGTGGACGAGTTGTACACGGACGTCTTCGTGCCGCTCGCGACGCCGACGGACACCGAGCCCGCCTTCGTGGGGGCCTGCTCGTACTTCATCCGCCACCCGCACTGGGTTTTCTACTGAGGCCCGCCATGAAGCTCTCTCGTCGCAATCTCTTTCAAGCGGCCTTCGGGGCCGCGCAGGTCGGGCTGCTGGCGCGGTATGGCCTGCCGTCGGCGATGGCGCAGTCGGCGTCGGGCCGGCCCACGAAGATGCTGGCCATCTGGCTGGTGGGCGGACTGCATTGGGAGTCCTTCTTCGCGCCGATGACCCGCGCGGGCATCCAGAAGTTCATCCCTCCCGCGCAGGGAGGCAACTACGCCTACGGGTACAACCCCGAGCAGGTGGAGCACCTGGACCGCTCTCCGGTGGACCTGATGTCGCCCGGGCCCGCGCGCAAGCTGCGCGTGCCCGTCTACTGGAACTGGGCCAATCCGGCGGACAGGAACGGGAACAACCCCGTCGTCGGCAACGCCCAGGTCTACCGCCCGGAGGGGTACGTGTGGGCCAACCCGGCCTACAAGCTCTACGAGAAGGCGGTGCTGCTGGTGGGAGCAGACCAGGGGACGGCGGCGCACGCGAGCGGCCTCATCGCGAGCATGTCCGGTGTCGCCGGCTCCACCTTCCGGGCTCCGTCGGTGCAGGCCGTCGTGGCCAACGCGATGGCGTCACGCTTCCCGGACCGGCCCCTGCCCAATGTCGCCCTGGGGGGGCCGCTGCCGATGGCGCTCGGGCTGCCCGCGCTGGCGAACCCGACGCTGCTCTCCTCCAGCGCGACGGTGGAGCCCACGCTCTCCGACCGGCGGGACGGCACGTGGAACGGCCTGCGCGCGCGGAAGGATGAGCCGGACCTCGCCTTCGATGGCACGCCCAGGTCCGGCACGGTGCCCGCGACGGCGGTGGACTCGGCCCTGCTCAAGGCGGTGCGCCGCGAGCGAGGCACCTCCAGCGCCGGAACGGACGGGTACCTGGAGCAGCTCTACGACACGTACAAGGGCGCCAGTCGCACGATTCGCCGGGACATGCTGTCGGTGCTGGAGAAGACGCCCGCCTGGGAGAAGCTCAAGGCCGATCCCGCGTATCCCGAGGACTGGATGGCCTGCACCGGCTATGCGGATGCCTGCGGCACGATGGCGTCGATGGGGGACTATGCGTTCGCGCTCCAGTTGCTGAAGTCCGACCTGGTGTCGACCGTCAACCTGCGGGCAACGAGCATCGAGGGCTTCACCTTCGACTCCCACTTCGTCAACGGCCAGATTGTCCATGCCCAGTACCTGCGCATCGCCCTGGAGATGGTGGGGCGCATGTGCCTGGAGATGAGCCTGACGCCGAGCCGCTCGGACCCGTCGCGTTCGCTGCTGGATGAGACGCTCGTGTATGTCTACAGCGAGTTCGGGCGGACGTTCCCCAAGGTGGGCAGCGACCACCACCCCGCGACGTGCGCCCTCCTGGTGGGAGGAGGCATCCAGGGGAACCAGATGATCGGCGGCTACGACGAGAGGATGGAGGGCTCGCCCATGGGCATTCCGGTGAGGCTCGTCGAGGAGTCCGGGGACATCGTGACGCGGACGCCGACGTCGCAGGACGTCGCGGCGACGGTGCTCCGCGCCTATGGGCTCGAGCCCGGAAAGGACTTCTTCATCCCGGGTGGCTACGGCGTTTTCGACGGCGTCGTGCGCCCCTGAGTCAGCACCTCGGTGCCCCCCAACAGGACTGGACACAGATGCCCCCTTCTCTGCTCGTTCGAACCCTTGTCCTCGGTGTGTTGATTCTGGGCTCAGCCGGCTGTTCCGACAGTGCCACTGCGTCGGAGGACGGCGGAGTCGTCACGGAAACGGATGCGGGAACCGACGGGGGTGTCGATGCAGGTGCCGACGCGGGCCCCGACGCCGGTGCCAGCGCCTGCGCTCCGAGGCGCGCCCGGCCCGGCGCGCCCACGCAGCTCGTCGCGGCAAGCGTCTCCCCCTTCGAAGTCTCGCTGACGTGGGCGCCGTCGACGACCGCCTCGGTCAAGCGCTACCGCGTGCTGCTGGGGGCGGGGCAGGTCGGACAGGTCGAGCGGCCGTCCTTCGCCCACCGCCCGGTCGTCCCGGGCGAGACGTACACGTACACCGTCACGGCGCTCACCGACGATGGGGGAGAGAGTCTTCCGTCCAATCCGGTGACGGTGACGATTCCGAACCCACCGCCGGATGCGCTCTCCGGGCTGGAGCCGGGGCACTGGTACGCGTTCCCGAATTCGAACCTGCGGGCCGCGGCCCTGTCCCCCGCGATGCATCCGTGGCTCGGCTGGGGCGAGGGCATCAGCGGAATCATGAACGACTGGTCGAGTGGTGCCCTCGACACCCAACGCGACCGGCTCTACATCACCGGCGGCGGTCACAACGGCTACTACGGCAACGAAGTCTACGGCTTCGATCTGCGAACGGGCGCGTGGGTCCGCCTGACCGACCCGGATCCGGTCAGCCCCGGAGCGGAATGTCCCGACCGGGCGCTGGGCGTCAATTGCGCCATCCACACCTACGATGGGCTCGAATACCTGCCTCCGCCCTTCGACCGGTTCCTCGCGCTCGGTTGGGATGGCTGGCCCCAGACCGCGCTCGACCTCGACACCCAGCGCTGGGAGAATCACCCCGAGCTGCCACAGCTCGGGACGCGCACTGGCGCCAATTCCGCCTACGACCCCAACACCCGCGTCCTCTGGTACCACTCCGGCGCGGAGGCGGTGTCGGTCTGGGATCCAGCCACCGGCAAGTGGACGATCCGCAGCGAGGCGAATCAGCTCGGCTATTACAAGAACGCGGTCGTCGATCCTCGGCGCAAGCTGTACGTCGAGGTCGGTCAGGGCTCCACCGACACCTGGACCATCGACGCGCTGGGGAAGTTCGTGCCGAAGCGCACGCGGCTCGCGACCACGGGCGCGAGGGAGATTGAAGACGTGGGAAATCCCGGCGTCGACTACGACCCGGTGACCGACCAGCTCGTGGCATGGAACGGTGGCGGGGACATCTACACGCTGAACCTCGACACCCGCGTCTGGACGAAGCGTGCGGCGCAGGGCACGGTGGTGCCCGGACCGGCCAACCTGAACGGGACGTTCGGGCGGTTCCGCTACGTGCCGAGCCTGAATGTCTTCATGGTGGTCAATACCGTCGACACCCCTGTCTTCGTCTACCGGCTCGACCCGCGACCCGCGCGCCTGTTGCGGCGCATCGACGTGACGGCGCCTGACGCGAAGGTCGAGACGAACTCGACCGGCAAGCTGGGGGTGACGGCGGTGTTCCAGGACGGGACCTCGGTCGTCCCCACCTCGGGAATCACGTTCAGCTCACTCGACCCGGAGGTGGCGACCCTGGACGAGGACGGCACCTTCCGGGCCATCAACCCGGGCCGGGCGCGGCTGCAGGCCAGCTACACCGACCCCCTCACCCGGCGCGGGCTGGTCGGCGCCCGGGTCCTCGACGTGGTGCCGATGACGGGCGACGTCGTGCTCGATGCGTTGACGATTCAGCCATCGTCGACGCTCAAGGTGGCTCGCGGAGGGGCGGCGGGCCTCACGGCTGTCGGCTCCTACCACCGCGGCGCGGACATCTTCACCCGCGACGTCACCTGCGAGGCCACCTGGAGCTCCGACAGCGTGTCGATCGCCACGGTGGCCGACGGCACGGTCAGGGGATTGTCGGAGGGAACGACGACGCTCCACGCGAAGGTCGGGACGGTGGATGCCCAGGCGACCCTCGAGGTCATCCCGCGTGCGACCCAGGAGTTGATCGCGCTGAACTTCCAGCCTCCCGGACCGCCGATGGTGACGGGCTGGGCGGTGGCCGACGACTCCGCCTTCAACGCGACCCGCGGTTGGGGCTGGCAGGACGCAGTCGGTCTCCAGACCCGAGGGGACCGCAAAGGCACCCAGGATCCGCGCCTCGCCAGCTTCGTGCTGACGTCGCAGCCCGGAGCAAGGTTCCGGCTCCAGGTTCCCGACGGCAGGTACCACGTGGCGGCGTCCGTGGGAGACAACAACTTCGGCGTGGGCCTCGCGAGCGTGGAGCTCGCGGGCGCGGGCATCGTCTACGGCGTCGGCACGGGTAACACCGTGGGGGCCAGCATCGTCGAAGCCACGGGCGGCAAGGGCCTCGTCTTCGACGTCGTGGGGCCCATCAACTGGCTCGCGGTGATGCGGGTCAACGGCATGGACTTCAACGAGGTGCTCGCCGCGGCGAAGACCTGGTAGAGGGCGAAGCGCCGGTGCCTTGGGGCAGCGCGAGAAGCGCCCACCTGCTGCCCCAGGGCCACATGCCAGCGAGGACGACTCATCATCGGTCCAGCGGAGATCGAGGACTTCACGGCCGCGATGCGGAAGAAGCCAGCGGGCATTCCGGACGGAGGGACGCCCCCTCGAAGGATGCCCTGCGCAAGCGCAAGGGCTCCGGGGTGAAGCTCCTGAGTCTCAAGTCCATCAACGACGTCCTGACCATGCCGCACAAGTTGCTCGCATTGGCCCAGGAGCAGGGCGTGCTCCAACGCGTCCCGCGCGCGAAGCTCTTCAGACGGACAAGCCCGCAGCGGTGAGCCGGGCGGGCATCAGCCGCGAGCAGGGGCCCATCACCTGGCACGAGCCGCGCCACACCTACGGCAGCCACCTCGCCAGGCGGGGGGCCCGCTCAAGGTCATCCAGGAGCCGATGGGCCACGCGTCGAAACGACGATGCGCTACGCCCATCTCGCGCCGGAGGCCCGCGAGAGCGCGGTGCAGCAGCTCGACCGGCCGTTATCCCTCCAGCTCCACGCCGCTCCGGCCAACGACGCCGGAGGGGCACGCTGAGGGCACATAGGGGGACGGAGGAAAAAGAAAAGCCCAGCAACCCCTGAGGATTGCTGGGCTCTCAATGGCGAGGAGTACGGGACTTGAACCCGTGGCCTCCGGCGTGACAGGCCGGCGTTCTAACCAACTGAACTAACTCCCCACAACCATGGGCGGAACAGGGATTGAACCTGTGACCCTCGCCTTGTAAGGGCGACGCTCTGCCGCTGAGCTATCCGCCCGGAGGCGTGTTCCGCGTTGCGACGGCGGGGCTTTTATAAGTGCCCCCCCATACTGTCAAGCAACTGTTGCCGGGGGGCGGATCATTTCGTCACCGACCGCGCAGGGGGTGAACCCGCCCACGCGGCCGGTGAGCAGGCGGGCTAGGGGTTGCTGACAGTCCCCAGGTTCGTCCCCACGAAGCCGTCGCCGAACTTCCCTCCGCCTCCCCGGTCGTTCCGGTCGCCGTAGCAGAACGGGCCGCCGTCGAGCGAGTAGCGGAACGCGTACGACATGGTGACTCCCGCGGGCACCACGATGTCAGGGAGCGTCACGGAGAACTGGTCATTGTTGCCGTCATCGCTCAGGTAGGGCGCGGCCACCCACGTCCAGCCGGCGACGCCCGGGTCCATCGCCGCGTCACCGTACCCTAGTTGCGCGGTGAGGCCGGCGCCCGCTCCGGACTGGTTCGTCACGCCGTCTTCGTAGACCTGACCGTAGATGGTCGTTCCGGAGGCAGCCGAGAAGGGCCACTGGAGGTTGCAGTAGTCGATGTCCTGATGCTTGTTGACCGTGAGGGCATGCTGCTGCCCTTGCGTGTATCCACCCACGTCGCTGCCGTCCTTGTCGCAATACGTCCAGGTGGCGCCGCTGTCCGTGCTGAAGCGCATGCCGACAGCCCGGTTGCCTTCATAGGCCGGGTGGATGGTCGTTCCGAACTCGTCCGTGTCCGCCTCGTCCGGCGCCTCGCGGGTGTACGCGGCCGGCTTCCAGGTGAAGGACGCGGGCGTCGTCGACGCGTTCACGTCCGCGTTGCCCAGGCCCACCTGCACCTGGATGCCCGCGCCCTCGCCGTTGCCGGAGGTGACTCCCGGGATGCGCACCCGGCCCGTCACCGTGACGGCGTCGCCGCTGCCCACCGTCGTCCCGCTCACCGCCTGCAGCCGGCAGACCGCGGGGGCGCCGGCCAGCACCGTCAACTTGCCCGCCAGGGCCACGTCGAAGCCGTCATCCGTCCCGTTCGCGTCGCAGTACACGTACGGCCCGGTGCCCAGCTTCACGCGGTACGCGAACTTGTAGCTGCCCACCGTCCCCGGGTTGGGCAGCGTGGCCCGGTACTCGTCGTTCTGCGTGTTGCCCGTGTCCGCCGCGTAGGTCGCGGCCACCCACTGCCACGCGCCGCCCGTGTGCGCGCTGTCCGAGGGGCCATAGCCCAGCTCCGCGGTGATGCCCGCGCCCGCTCCCGCGCCCGGCGTCACCCCCGCCTCGTGCACCTGCACGGCGATGACCGTGGAGGCCGCCTCGTCCGCCGCGTACGACTCCGACGGGACATCGCTCTCCGCCTCGCCCCCCAGCCGGCACCAGTCGACCTGCGGCGGCACGACCTCCGCCACCGTCAGCACCGACGCCTGCGCCGGCTGATATCCGTTCGCGCTGCCGTCCCGGTCGCAGTACGCCCAGGCGCCCGTCTGGTACCGGAAGCGCACGGCCACCGCGTAGGTGCCCTCCGCCGCGGGCGCCGTCAGCGCCGTCTCGTAGGCATCCTGCGCGCCGCTGTCCGTCTCGGCGGCGAAGCTCGCCGTCTTCCAGCTCCAACCGGACGCCGTCGCCGGGTCGGAGCCCTCCGGGCCGTAGCCCACCTCGGAGGTGATGCCCGCGCCCGCGCCGCTCGTGACGTCCGTCACCGTCGTCACCAGCACCTTGCCGCGCACCACCGCCGTGGCGCCGCCCGGCGTCGCGCTCAGCGTGGCCGGCCCCACCAGCTGGCAGGAGTCCACGCCCACCGCCTTGACCTCCAGGTTGCCCGCCTGCTCGAGCGAGAACCCGTTGTTCAGGCCGTCCGCGTCGCAGTACCGGTACGCGCCCCCGTTCACGTTGAAGCGGATGGCGAACTTGTACTGGCCCGGCTCGCCCGGGTTGGGCAGCGCGGCCTTCCACTCGTCATTGTTCCCGCCGCCCGACTCGCGGTTGAAGCTCGCGCCCGTCGACGTCCAGTGCCAGCTCGCGGAGTCCGGCGCTTGGTCCACCGGGCCGTAACCCACCTGGCCCTGGATGCCCGCGCCCGCGCCCGTGCCCGGCGTCACGCCCTCCATGTAGACCTGGGCGTAGATGTCCTTCGTCGCCTGGCCCACGCGGTAGACCTCGTTGGGCGGCGGCGCGTCCGACTCCCCACCCAGCTTGCACCAGCCGATGGAGATGTCCTGCGGCGCGCTCACGGTGAGCGTGCCCGTCTTCGTCGCGTCGAAGTCCTTGGGGGCGTTCGCGCCGTCCGCGTCGCACAGGAGGTACGCGCCGTCGTTCACCTTGAAGCGGTAGGCGAACCGGTAGCTGCCCACCGTCCCCGGGTTGGGGAGCGTGGCCTCGTACTGGTCGTTGTTCGTGCCGTCGTCATTCGCATAGGCGGCGTCCACCCAGGTCCACGTGGCGGGGTCCTGTCCCGCCGGCCCGTAGCCGAGCTGGCCCACCACGCCCGTGCCCGCGCCCGTGCTGGTCGTCACGCCCTGCACGTACACCTGGCCCACCACCTTGCGCGTCGCCTCCGCGCTCGTGGCGTACGTCACCGACTCCGGCGTCGAGCTCCCGGCCGGTCCGAGCTTGCAGTAGCCAATCACCTTGGGCACCACGACCTCGCCCGACACGGTGAGCTGGCCCAGCTGGTCCAGCTCGAACTCCTGGCCGCCGTCGTCCACCCCGTTGCCGTCACACACGCGCACCGGGCCGCCGTTGCCGCTGAAGCGCACCGCGTAGCGGTACTCGCCATTCAGGCCCGGGTTGGGCAGCGCGGCCTTCCACTCGTCGTTGACCTCGAAGTTGTCCTTGTTGAACGCGAGCGCCGTGGTCCAGTTCCACAGCGGCGAGGTGCGAGGGTCCTCGCCCGCGGGGCCCCAGCCGAGCTGACCCGACAGCCCCGGGCCCGCGCCGACCTTGTCCGTCACGCCCTGCATGTACACCTGCGCGTAGACCGTCTTCAGCCCCGACGTCTGCGTCGTCTGGTAGGTGATGGCCTCGGGGGCCTTCTGGTCCTCGCCAATCTTGCACCAGCCGATGGGCGGCTTCGGCGCGTCGTTGCCCACCGTGAGGGTGCCCAGCTTCGCGAGGTTGAAGGCCAGTTCGCCCTCGGCGCTGTCGTTGACGCCGTCCGCGTCGCACACCCGCCACGCGTTCTCGCTGATGCTGAAGCGGAAGGCGAGCTTGTACGTGCCCGCGACGCCGGGGTTGGGCAGCTCCGCCTCCCACTCGTCGTTGTTGCCGTGCTCCGCCTTGTACGTGGCGTTGATCCACGTCCACGCCTCGGACGTGCGCGGGTCGGTGTCCACCGGCCCCATGCCCAGCTGCGCGGTGATGCCGGAGCCCGCGCCCGCGCCCTGGGTGATGCCCGCCGCGTACACCTGGCCCAGCACCTTCAGGAGCGTCGTGTCGCCGGGCTTGTAGAACAGCTCCGGGTTGGCGCGGTTGCCGTCCGGTCCGAGCTTGCAGTAGTCCACGCGCGGCCGGGTGATGAACACGCGGCGCAGCATGTCGTTGCTGATGCCGTTGGCGGTGCCGTCACCGTCCGCCAGCACCCACGTCTTGCCGCCGTCGATGGAGAAGCGCATCGCGATGACCCACTCGCGGCTCTCCCCGCCGATGGCCGGCTGCAGCAGCACGTTGCCCTTGTAGACGTCCGCCTCGCCGCTGTCGGAGTCCTTCTCGTAGGTGGCCTCCTCCCAGGTGTAGCTCTCCTGGTTGAGCAGGTCCGCGTCCGCGGCGGCGAAGCCGGCCTGGGCGCGCACGCCGCCGCCCTGGCCCACGCCGCGCGTCAGGCCCGCGACGGTGACGGCGCCGCGCACCAGCACGCCGACCGGCTGGCCTCCGCTGACGGTGTCCAGGTTGCCGTTGAGGACCTCCGCCTGGTCGATGTTCGCCGCGGGCGGGCCCTCGTAGGTGAAGCCCTTCACCAGCACGCCGTAGGTGCCGTCCGGGTTGACGACCCGCACGTCCACTTGCGCCGTGGTCGCCGTGGGGGAGTAGCCGTAGATGCGGAAGGAGTTGACCACCACCGTCCGCAGCGCCTCCTGGTTGCCCAGGTACAGCTTCGCGCCGTCCTGGAAGCCGGAGCCGTAGACGTTGATGAGCGTATTGCCCGCGATGGGACCGCCGGTGGGCGTGATCTCCCGCACGGTGGGCGCGGTGAGCGTGGGTCCCGTGCCGGCGGGGTCATCCCCGCAGGCCACGACGAGCAACGACAAGACGAGAAGAAGAGACCGCGGACAACGCGACATCGGCCATCACCCCTTGACGCCGCCGGCGGTCAACCCGCCGACGAGGTGCTTCTGGAGAGCGAAGAACAACGCCATGACCGGCGCGGAGACGACCAGCGCGCAGGCGGCGAACTTGCCCCACTCCACCTTGTATTCGCCCACGTACCGCTGGAGGGCGACGGGCAGGGTGAAGTGGGTCGGGTCATTGAGCAGCGTGGCGGCGAGCGCGAACTCGTTCCACGCCTGCATGAAGGAGAACAGCGCCGTCACGGCCAGCGCGGGGCGGGCCAGCGGCAGGACCACTCGGAGGAACACCTGGAGGGGCGAGGCCCCGTCCATCACCGCCGCTTCCTCCAACTCGCGCGGCAGCGTGTCGAAGTAGCCCTTCAACATCCAGATGCAGAAGGGCAGGGCCGTGGTCGCGTACACCAGGACCAGCCCCGTGAGCGTGTCCAGGAGCCGCAGCGTCTGGAGGATGCTGTAGATGGGCACCAGCATCAGCGTCGCCGGGAACATCTGGGTGACGAGCAGCGCCTGCATGCCGCCCTCCTTCCCCGGGAAGCGGAAGCGCGACAGCGCGTACGCCGCCGTCACCGCCAGCGTCAGCCCCACCACCGTGGTGGCGCCGGCCACCACGAGGCTCGACAGGAGCTGCCGGCCGAACAGCCACCGGCCCTCCGCGTCCGTGCCGAAGATGACCTCGCGGAAGTGGTCGAAGGTGACGGCCTCCGGGAACGGATTGATGGTGAGCGACAGCCCGTCGGAGGGCGACAGGGCCATCTTCACCACCCACAGCACGGGGTAGAGCGTCACCATGCACATGAGGCTCAGCCCCACGTGGATGAAGGCCATCTTCAGGGCGGAGGGCCGGTTCACCCCGTCACCTCCGCGTTCGTGCCCGTCAGCTTTCGCGTGAAGGCGGACCAGCCCAGCAGCACCACGAAGATGAGCACCGAGTACGCCGCCGCGAAGCCGTACTGCTCGTTGCGCTGGAAGGCCCAGCGGAACGCCTCCGACACGAGGATGTCCGTGCCGCCACCCGGCTCGCCTCCCGACACCAGGTAGATGATGTTGAACATGTTGAACGTCCACACGCTGCCCAGGATGATGGCCGGCAGCATCGCGGGCCGCAGCAGGGGCAGGGTGATGCGGCGCAGCTGCGTCCAGCGGCTCGCCCCGTCCACCTCCGCGGCCTCGTAGAGCTCCTGGGGGATGGACTGGAGCGCGCCCAGCGCCACCACCATCATGAACGGGAAGCCCAGCCACGTGTTGGTGGCCACGTTGGCCGCGAAGGCCGTGGAGAAGCGCGTGAACCAGCTCACCGGCTCCAGCCCCAGCGCCACCAGCAGGCCGTTGATGGCGCCGAACTGGCGGTGGAACATGCCCTTCCACATCAGCGCGGTGATGTAGTTGGGCACCGCCCACGGGATGATGAGCAGCACCCGGTACACGCCGCGCAGCTTGAGCAGCGGGTTCTTCAAGAGCAGCGCCAGCGCCAGGCCGATGCCCACGTGGAGCGTCACGTTGACGAGCGCCCACAGGAGCGTCACCGCCAGCGTGAAGTAGAACGAGAGCGGCTCGGTGATGCGGTAGCCGCGGCTGGCCAGGATGTCGACGAAGTTGGCCAGGCCCACGAAGGAGTAGGTGCCCGCGTCGTGGTGGAAGAGCGACAGGCCCAGGCCCACCGCGAACGGGACGAACACCAGCACCAGCAGCCCCGCAGCCGAGGGCGCCAGGTACGCCGCCGCGCGAGCCATGTCCGGATAGCGCTTGCGGAACGGCTGCAGCGGCGCCGGCCTGCGCAGCACCCAGACGCCGCCCCCCAGCGCCAGCACCCCGACCAGGCCGAGCCAGGGGCCCGCCTTCGCGTCGGGCGGACGCTCCCGGTGCAGCGCGCGATAGCGCCGGTCCGCCAGCGCGCCGGCCTCCTCCGGGGCGGTGCCACCCTGGAGGACCGCGCGCAGCGTCAGCTTCATGGGCTCCCAGACCCGCGCCATCTCCAGCGTGTTGGGCATGGGCGTGGCGTGGCGGGCCGCCTCGCGGAACGAGGAGATGAGCACGTCGTCGCGCACTTCCGGCAGCTGGTACACCGCCACGTCCGCCGGAATCTGCCGGCCCAGCGTGGCGCGCACCCGCGACGCCTCGCCCATGGAGAGGAAGCGCGCCAGCTGGTGCGCCTTCTGCGCCTGCTGCGAGCGCGAGGACACGAACGCCGCCTCCACGCCCAGGAACGGCCGCATGGGGATGCCCGTGGCGCTCACCACCGGCAGCGCCACCACGCGATAGGGCACCGTCGACGCCACCTCGCCCGCGAACCAGGGCCCGCTGATGACCATGGCGGCGCGCTCCTCGTTGAAGAGCGTCTTCACCAGCGCGCCGGAGGCCTCCTGGGGGATGAGGCCCGAGTCCTGGAGCTGCTTCACGAAGGCCAGTGAGCGCGCCATGCCGGGCGTGGTGAAGCTGGCCCGACCGGAGGCGTCGAACAGCGGCCCGTCGAAGCCGAAGAGGAAGGCCGCGTGGTAGTAGAAGTCGCCGCTCTCGTACGCCAGCCCGAAGCGCCCCTGGCTCGCGTCCGACAGCGCGGGCAATAGCCGCAGCAGCTCGTCCGTGTTCGCCGGAGGCCGGGGCACCCGCCGCGTGTTGACGTAGAGCGCCAGGGACTTGAGCGACAGGGGGTAGCCGTACAGCTGCCCCTCCACCTCGAGCGCCTCCACCGTGTTCTGGAAGTAGTCGCCCCGCACGATGCGGTCCGTGGTGGGGGCCACCAGCTTCTGCGACTGGAAGTTGCGCAGCCGCTCGTGGTTGAAGAGGAAGACGTCCGGCCCCGCCCCGTGGGGGATGGCGTTGGTCAGCTTGGAGGCGTAGGCGTCGTACGGCAGGGCGAGCAGCTCCACCTTCACGCCCGTCTTCTGCGTGAACAGGCCCGCGGCCTTCAGGAGCGCGGCCTCCTCCGCGCCCCGGTACGCGTGCCACAGCTTGAGGGGGACGGCCGGCGCCTCGGCCGCGCCCGCGCTCCACGCGGTCAACAGCAGCGCCAGCGCGACGAGCCCCCTCAAGACGCCACCTCCAGCGACTCGCGCTCCGCCGGGTGCCGCAGCGCCACGGCCCCGTCCCCGGTGAAGACGTGCAGGGCGTCCGAGACGGGCGCCAGCGACACCTTGTCGCCCACGGCCACGTGGGTGCCCTTGTCGAAGCGCGCGGCCACCGGGCCCGCCTCCGTGGCGAGGAACGCGTACCCGTCGAAGCCCAGCCGCTCCACCGCGTCCACCGTCCCCGTCAGGGGGCCCTGCGCGGCCACCCGCAGGTCCTGCGGCCGCAGGCCCAGGAGCACGCGCGCGGACTCCGAGGGCAGGTCCGCCGGGGCGGGCAGGGTGAAGCCCTTGCCCACGAGCTGGCCGCCCTCGCGCCGCGCCTCCAGGAAGTTCATCGACGGCGAGCCGAGGAACCCCGCCACGAACCGGTTGGCGGGGCGGTTGTACAGCTCCAGCGGCGGGCCCACCTGCTGCAACACGCCCGCGTTGAAGACGGCCACCCGCGTGGCCAGCGTCATCGCCTCCACCTGGTCGTGGGTGACGTAGATCATCGTCGCGCCCAGCTTCCGGTGCAGCCGGGCCAGCTCCCCGCGCATCTGCACCCGCAGGGCGGTGTCCAGGTTGGACAGGGGCTCGTCGAAGAGGAAGACCTGGGGCTGGCGCACGATGGCCCGCCCCATGGCCACGCGCTGGCGCTGGCCGCCGGACAGGGCCTTGGGCTTGCGGTCCAGCAGGTGGCTCAGCTCCAGCATCGCGGCGACCTCCGCCACGCGCGCGTCGATCTCCTCCCGAGGGAACCTGCGCAAGGTCAGCCCGAAGGCCAGGTTCTCCCGCACCGACATATGCGGGTAGAGCGCGTAGGACTGGAACACCATCGCCACGTCCCGGTCCCGGGGGGGCACGTCGTTGACGCGCCTGCCGCCGATGCGCACCTCCCCGGAGTCCACCTGCTCCAGCCCGGCGATGAGCCGCAAGAGCGTCGTCTTCCCGCACCCGGAGGGCCCCACCATGACGAGGAACTCGCCCTCGCCGACCTGGAGGTCGACGCCCTTCACGATGAGGTTGGAGCCAAACGACTTCTTGATTCCGCTCAGGATGACTTCGGACAAGACGCGCTCGGGTGAGGAGGGGTGAGAATGGCCGCGCACATTATCCGGAGGCTCGCGCTTTCCCCAAACCCCCACGGTTGGGTGCGACGCGTCATTTTCGGACGAATCCCCTCGTAAGTTGCCGGGAAATGGAGGGCGGGGACGGGAGGGCCGCCTTGTCAGGGCTGGAAGCGGCTTGTTATGGATGCCCGGTCCGGAATCCTAGAGGTCCCCCGCCCGCATGAGCACTGCCCGCCTGTCCCTCCCGAGGGGCGCGATCCTGGTCGCCTTCCTGTTCGCCGTCGGTTGCAGCGAGAGCGACTACGTCCGGCTCTACCACAGCGAGGCCCGCGCCCCGAGCTACTCGGTCGAGGACGTCGAGGGCATGCGCTACATGGGGCCGACCTTCGCGGATCAAGGGGTCAACTTCGCCCTCTATTCGGAGAACGCCACCCGGCTGGAGCTGTTGCTGTTCGACGACCCGGAGGTGACCCGGCCGTCCCGGACGTACGAGATGACCCGCTACGGGGACGTGTGGAACGTCTACGTGGAGGGCGTGGGGCTGGGGCAGCACTATGGCTTCCGCGCCTGGGGGCCCAACTGGGAATACGACCCCCGGTGGTTCCCCGGCTCCATCCACGGCTTCAAGGCGGACGCGGACGTCTACGGCAACCGCTTCAACCCGAACAAGCTCCTGACGGACCCGTATTCGAAGGCCCTGCACCGGGACCACGACTGGTCCAAGGGCAGCACCGCCAGCGGCCCGGCGCGCACGGAGGTGACGTACGCGGCGTCGGCCAAGAGCGTCATCGTCCAGAGCGGCTACGTCTGGGGCGAGGCGGAGCGCCAGTGGCGCGACAACCGCCAGGACGAGCACTGGCGGGGGCACGGCTGGAACGACCTCATCGTCTACGAGGTGCACGCCAAGGGCTTCACCGCGGACGGCGCCAGCGGCGTGCGCTTCCCGGGCACCTACCGGGGCATGGGCGAGAAGGCGGACTACTTCGCGGACCTGGGCATCACCGCGGTGGAGCTGCTCCCCATCCACGAGAAGCCGCTGGACGGCGGCTACTGGGGCTACCAGACCATCAACTTCTTCGCGCCGGAGCTGTCGTACGCGGCGATGAAGCAGCCGCACCAGGTCATCGACGAGTTCAAGTGGATGGTGGAGGAGCTGCACAAGCGCGGCATCGAGGTCATCGTCGACGTCGTCTACAACCACACGGGCGAGGGTGGCCTGTGGCGCGAGAAGCTGGAGACGGACGACGTGATGCCGGGAGACCCGCTGGAGTCCCTGGACCCGGCGGAGGTCGCGGGCCTGTACTCGTTCCGAGGCATCGACAACCAGGCGTACTACGGGCTCAACGCGGACCGGCGCACGTACTGGAACAACACCGGCGTGGGCAACCAGACGCGGCCCAACCACCGGCCCATGCGCAAGCTCATCATCGACAGCCTGCGCTTCTACGCGGAGGAGCTGCACGTCGACGGCTTCCGCTTCGACCTGGCGCCCATCCTCGGGGAGAGGGATCAGGACTACAACCGCTGGGACGACCCTCGGAACACCGTGCTGCAGGAGATCATCGATGACCCGGTGCTCCAGCGCTACAACACGCGCATCATCGCGGAGCCCTGGAGCGCGGGTGGCTGGTACTGCATGCCCATGGGCGAGTTCCCCAACTCGCTCACCCAGCCGGGCAACGGCTGGTACGAGTGGAACGGCCGCTTCCGCGACTGGTGGCGCGCGTTCATCAACCGGGACGACTGGAAGCTCAACTCCAACGAGGGCTCGCTGTGCGGCCGCCCCGGCTCCGCCGACGGCGCCTTCCTGATGTACGGCAGCAAGGAGTGGTACGTGCGCAACGGCCGCCGGCCTTACCACTCGATGAACTTCATCACCGTGCACGACGGCTTCACGATGTACGACCTGTTCGCGTACGACACGAAGCAGAACAAGTGCGGGCCCCTCAACCCGGTGTGCTGCGACACGCCGAACAGCCCGTTCTGCGACAAGGTCAGCGGCGAGGACCACAACCGTTCACGCAACTGGGGCCCGGTGGGCGACGCGAGAGGCGAGGCCCTGCGCCGGCAGATGATGCGCAACGCCTTCATGTCGATGATGATCAGCCACGGCACGCCGATGATCCTGGGCGGCGACGAGTGGATGCGCACGCAGCTGGGCAACAACAACGCCTACTCCACGCGCGCGGACAACCCCTTCAACTGGTACCAGTGGGGGGCCTACCTGGCGCGCGACGAGCGCCACCGGATGTACGAGTTCGTCAAGGCCGCCATCCGCCTGCGCAAGGAGCACGCGTACGCGTTCGCGCCGCCGGACTACGAGAAGGGCTCGCCGCTGGTGTGGAAGAGCGCCCAGGGGACGGAGGAGGTGGCCTGGGACAGCAAGCAGCTGATGATGCACTACCCGGACACGTCCTTCGGGCCGGAGCTGGTGGTGCTCATCAACATGGAGCCTCGCGCGGTGGAGTTCACGCTGCCAGCGGGCCGCACGTGGAAGCGCCTCATCGACACGCAGTCGTACTTCGACAGCCCGGAGTACCTGTCGGCGACGGGGCTGGACGCGCGCCAGACGGGCAACGCGTGGCTGGACGCGCCGGTGACGGTGCCGGGGACGACCTACGGGGTGCCGGAGCGGACCATCGTCGTCCTTCGCGCGGAGTAGGGGCGGGCAGGCGAGGTGCGCTATAAGCAGGGCCCGTCCATGCGAGTCCTGCCCGCGCGCCTCGGCGCTCTCCTGCTGCTCCTCATCCCGCTCGTATCCCTGGCTGACGCCACCCGAGACCGCTTCGGCGCCGCGGGGTATTTCCGCATCATGACCCGTCCGGACTTCTCCGGCGGGTCGGGTCAGCTGGGCTACTACTGGCTCTATGGTCGGCTCCTCAACGAGAGCCCGTATGGCGAGCTCAACCTGCGGCTGGACGTGCTGCAGGCCTCGCCGGGCACGGACGAGACGTGGGCGGAGGTCCACACGCGCTTCTCCGGCACGTCCTTCCGTGGCGCGGACCCGGGCAACGGCTCGTTCCTCAACTTCCGCGCGGACTACCTGTTCGTGCGCGCCGGCAACATCCTGCTGGACCGGGTGACGTGGCAGCTGGGCACGCTGGAGGACCGCTGGAACGACCTGCACATCTACGACCAGCGCCCTGCGACGCTGCTCTGGGAGACGGTGGGCCTGTCCGGCACGTACCAGGGCGACCGCTTCGACGTGCTGCTGGCGGTGGGTGACAGCGGCTACACGCTGCGGCCCCAGAAGTACAACACGGTGCTCACCGGCGCCGCGTCGTTCCGGTACCGGCTGATTCCGGGGCACCTGGAGGTCGGCGTGCGCGGCCAGCTGGGCTACGAGCCGAAGGTGCGAGGCAACCGCAACTCGCTCTACGCGTCCGACGGCGTCTCCTACGAGGACTTCGCGCGGCGCGAGGTGGTCGCGCGCTACTTCGAGGCGAACCCGGGCCAGGAGGACCTGGTGCCCGACCTCAGGCCGCGCAGCGCGCTGTCGTTCCGCGGCATCGGCTACCTGGGCTTCGGCAACGTGGGGCCGCTGGTCTGGGACAACCTCTACGTCACCTTCGAGCGCAAGCACCCGGACCAGTCGTACACGGAGCGCTACCGCGACCGGGATTGGACGGTGTTCATCGCGGACCTCACGGACGAGCGCTACGAGGCGTCGCTGGGCAACGAGGCGTACATCAAGCTCATCCCCGACAAGCTCGAGGCGCTGTGGGGCGTCTGGGTGGGCTACGCCTTCAACGAGGACAACGCCATCAAGCCCGGTGACGACGACCGGCTCATCGCGTCCACCGTCGTGCGGCTCCAGTACTTCCTCACCGAGCGCGTGCACCTGCTGGCGGAGACGAGCATCGCCACGGAGCAGAGCCAGAACGGCAACCTGTACCGCAACCACGTGGACTCCGTGTTCACCAACACCCGGGGCGTCCCCGACTCGCGCGGCCTGGAGTACGGCGACAGCGCCACGCGCAACACGTGGCAGGGCAAGGCGGGCATCGTCCTGAATCCGACGGGACGCGGCATCTACGCGCGCCCCAGCCTTCGCCTGCTCTACGGCCTGCAGTACTCCACGCAGCACGCGGCGTTCGGCAACTCCTTCGTGGACAGCCTGAACCAGTACAACACGTACGTCGGCCCCGAGCGCCACTGGCACTCGGTGGTCGCCATCGAGGCCGAGGGATGGTTCTGAGACAGCGGTGGTGGGCGCTGGTGTTCGCGGTGTCGGCGGTGGCGTGCCTCAAGCGCGCCGAGCCGCCGGTGCTGGCGCCGGAGGGCACGGTGGTGTCCGTGGCGTACATCCGGGACGACGCCACGCGCCGGGGCACGGTGGCGGACGTGCCGGACGGGGTGAAGCAGCGCGTGGCGCAGGCGCTGGCGAAGCGCAACCTGAAGGTGGAGGTGGTGCCCTACGCGGGCTACGCCACCGACTTCGCGAAGGTGACCGACAGCCAGCGGCGCTTCGCGATGCTCAAGGGCCTGACGCCCGACTCCCCGCTGCACCTGCTGGTGGAGACGCGGGTGTCGTTCTTCGGGCAGGTGGGCGGGCGCTTCTCGTGGGACGTGTCCGTGAAGACGACGGCGGGCCGCACGCCCTCGCCCATGGAGCCCACCAGTGACGAGGAGGACTACGGCGCCGCGCTCCAGTTCGACCAGCAGCGCGAGGACGACGCGCAGGACGAGGTGTCGCGGCAGATCGCCGGGCAGGCCGCCGCGCTCTTCGACTCGTTCCTCGCCTCGCCCTACCTCGTCCCCGCGACGGACGGCGGGCCGGGCGTGGCGCCGGGCCTGGACGCGCCCGCGGGCGAGGGCATCGAGCCGGGCACGAGCACCCCGAACGAACCGCCGCCGCCTCCCAAGCCCGAGTCCCAGGCGCCTCCTGCGCCCCGGCCCTACCGGGGCTCGGCGTGGACGCCGCCCGCGGGGGACGCCATCTACTTCGTGCTGGTGGACCGCTTCGCCAACGGCGACGCGCGCAACGACGGCGCGGTGGACGCGAAGGACCCGCAGGCCTTCCACGGCGGAGACCTGCAAGGCGTCATCGACCGGCTGGACGACCTGCAGGAGCTCGGCGTGCGCACGGTGTGGCTTTCACCCGTCTTCCAGATGCGCACGGAGAAGTTCTACGGCTACGGCGCCTTCCACGGGTACTGGGTGGATGACTTCGGCCGGGTCGAGCCCCGCTTCGGCGACGAGGCGCTGCTGAGGCGGCTGTCGGACGAGCTGCGGCGGCGCGACATGCGGCTGGTGCTGGACGTGGTGCTCAACCACGTGGGGCCCCAGACGCGGCTCGTGGCGTCGAGGCCGGAGTGGTTCCACGGGCTGGGGCCCATCGACAACTGGAACGACCCGAACGAGCTGGTGATGCGCGACGTGCACGGGCTGCCGGACCTCGCGGTGGAGAAGGAGGAGGTCTACGCGCACCTGCTGTCGCACTCGCTGCGGTGGGTGGACGCGGTGCGGCCCGCGGGCTTCCGCCTGGACGCGGTGAAGCACCTGCCTCCGGCCTTCTGGGCCCGCTACAACGACGACCTGCGCGCCCACGCCGGCGGCGACTTCCTGCTGCTGGGGGAGCTGCTGGATGGCGACCCGGTGACGCAGGCCCGGGTGATGAAGGAGGGCCGCTTCGGGGCGATGTTCGACTTCCCGCTCGCCTTCGCGCTGGTGGACGTCTTCTGCCGGGGCCGCTCGCCCTCGCACCTGGGCGCCATCCTCACCAACGACCGGCTCAACCCGGCGCCGCAGGCGATGGTGACGCTGCTGGACAACCACGACCTGCCCCGGGTGATGAGCGAGTGCGGCGGGGACGTGGAGCGGGTGAAGCAGGCGCTCGCGGCGCAGCTGACGATGCGCGGCGTGCCGGCGCTCACCTACGGCGTCGAGGAGGGGCTGACGGGCGCGAAGGAGCCGGACAATCGCGGGGACATGCGCTTCACGCCGGACCACCCGCTGCGCGCGTGGATTGGTCAGTGGCTGGCGATGCGGCGGGGCAGCGAGGCCCTCGTGCGTGGCGAGACGCTGGTGCTCGCCGCCCACGAGGACTTCTTCGCCTACGCCCGCGTGACGCCGGACGAGGCCATCGTCGTGGGCATCAACGCCAGCCAGCGGCCCTGGCGCCTGATGCTGCCCATGGAGCTTGCGCAGACGGGGCTGGGCATCGACCCGTTCACGGGAACCGAAGCCATGCTGGGGCGGCTGGCCGAATCACCCCTCTTCCACGCGATGGTGGACCCGGGGAAGGTGCGCGCGCTGCGGCTGCGCCCCGCGACGCCGGGGGGCTTCGCGCCGCTCGTGGCGCGGGCGCGCGCGGGGCGCGAGGCCACGGGGCCCCGACGGCGGGTGGTGCTCGCCACGGACGACGCGTCCGTGAGGCTGGTGGGCAGCGGACCGGAGCTGGGCGGGTGGAAGCCCGAGCGCTCGCTGCGCCCTCAGGGCGGGGCCTTCACGCTGTCGCTGCCGGTGGGCGGGGTCTTCGAGTACAAGCTCGTGCGCGACGGCGGCCCGGGGAAGTTCACCTGGGAGGACGGCGCCAACCGCCTGCTGTACATCTCGGAGGGCGACGAGCCCCTGCGCCAGCAGCTGGCGTGGGGCCAGCCGCCGCCGAAAGAACCCATGCCGCCCCCGCTCCCCTCGCTGGGGACGGGGCCTACCTCGAGAGCCACGCAGTGAACGACCGACTCCTCCGCGCCGCGCGCCGCCAACCCACGGACACCACCCCGGTGTGGCTGATGCGCCAGGCCGGCCGCTACCTGCCCGAGTACCGGGCCATCCGCGGCAACATCGCCTTCCTGGACCTGTGCAAGCACCCGGACCTGGCGGCCGAGGTGACGGTGCAGCCGGTGACGCGCCTGGGCGTGGACGCCGCCATCATCTTCTCCGACATCCTGATTCCCGTGGAGGCGATGGGAATCACCCTGGAGCTGGGCGACAAGGGGCCGCACTTCCCGGAGCCGGTGCGCACGGCGGCGGACATCGACAGGCTCGGCGTGCCCGACCCGGTGCAGGGCACGGGCTTCGTGGCGGAGGCCATCCGCCGCACGCGCAAGGCGCTCAACGATTCGGTGCCCGTCATCGGCTTCGCGGGCGCGCCCTTCACGCTGGCCGCGTACATGGTCGAGGGCGGCGGCTCCAAGAGCTACATCCTCATCAAGCGGCTGATGTTCGAGCAGCCCGAGCTGGCGCACCGGCTGTTCTCCAAGCTCACCGACACGCTCATCCCCTACCTCAAGATGCAGGTGGAGGCGGGCGCGAGCATCGTCCAAATCTTCGACTCGTGGGGCGGCGAGCTGTCGCCGTGGGACTACGAGCGCTTCTGCATCCCGTACCTCACGCGCATGGTGTCCGAGCTGAAGGCCACCGGCGTGCCCGTCATCGTCTTCGGCGTGGGCATGTCCACGCACCTGCCGCTGCTCAAGAGCACCGGCGCGGACGTGGTGGGGCTGGACTGGACGATGCCCATGGACGAGGGCCGCCGCGTGCTGGGCCCGGACGTGGCCGTGCAGGGCAACCTGGACCCGCTGCACCTGTTCCTGCCGCGCGAGGCGCTCGACGGCCGCGTGAAGGACATCCTCCTGCGCGCCGGCCCCGTGGGGCACATCTTCAACCTGGGCCACGGCATCCTCCCGCCCACGGACCCGGACGCCGCGAAGTTCGTGGTGGACGCCGTGCACAAGCACGGCGCCGCGCTCCGCCAGGGCACGCTCACGCCGTAGCCCGAGCGCCGCCAGTGTCCGGTCCTGGACGCGGGCCTCGCACCGCGGGGCCATGGCGCACGGCCCCGCGCGCCGGGACAGTCTCGCCTGCCCCCCTCTGGAAACAGGCCCGCGGTCGCGGATTGTCGTGCATTGACTTTTGAGTCAATCCGACATTGACGCGATGCAGCACCGCCCGTTAGATGGGCCTCACTCGACGTAGGAGGGTGAGGACTCATGGCAAGCGAGAAGCGCAACGGCCACAAGCGGGTGGCCATCGTCCGCGGCCTGCGGACCCCGTTCGTCAAGGCGGGCACCGCGTTCTCCGGGCTCACCGCGCTCGACCTGGGGCGCATGGTGGTGCAGGAGCTGGTGCAGCGCGCGGACATCGACCCGAACCTCATCGACCAGGTCGTCTTCGGCCAGGTGATTCCGACGCTGACGGGGCCGTCCATCGCGCGCGAGGTGGTCATCGCGGCGGGGCTGCCGATGAAGGTGGAGGCGCTGACGGTGGCGCGCGCGTGCGCCACGTCCATCCAGGCGATGACGACGGCGGCCAACGCGATTGCCGTGGGGGAGGTGGACGTCGCCATCGCGGGGGGGACGGAGGCCATGTCGGACCCGCCGGTGTTCACCAGCCGGCCGCTGGCGCACGCGCTGGCGGCGGCGTCCAAGGGGCGCTCGCTGCCGGAGAAGCTCAAGCCCTTCCAGAAGCTCAAGGCGCAGGACCTGGTGCCGGTGCCGCCGGCCATCGCGGAGTACTCCACCGGCCTGTCCATGGGGGAGAGCGCGGAGAAGATGGCCAAGGAGAACGGCATCACCCGCGAGGAGCAGGACCGCATCGCGCTGGCGTCGCACCGCAACGCGGCGGCGGCGTGGAGGGACGGCCGCTTCGACAACGAGGTGATGCACGTGGCGGTGCCGCCGCGCTACGACCAGACGACGTCGCGCGACAACATCGTCCGCGAGGACAGCAGCCTGGAGGCGCTGGGCAAGCTCAAGCCGGTGTTCGACCGCAAGTACGGCACCGTCACCGCGGGCAACGCGTCGCCGCTGACGGACGGGGCCGCGGCGCTGCTGATGATGAGCGAGGAGCGCGCCCGGGCGCTGGGCTACGAGCCGCTGGGCTACCTGCGCTCGCACGCCTACGCGGCCACGGACCCCGGGGACCAGCTGCTGCAGGGGCCCGTCTACGCGGTGCCCACGGCGCTCGAGCGCGCGGGCATGACGCTGGCGGACATCGACCTGGTGGAGATGCACGAGGCGTTCGCCGCGCAGGTGGCGAGCAACCTCCAGGCGCTGGCGTCGCCCACGTTCGCGAAGAAGGCGGGCTGGAGCGCGCCGGTGGGCGAGGTGGACCGGGAGCGGTTGAACGTGACGGGCGGCTCCATCGCGCTGGGCCATCCCTTCGGAGCCACGGGGGCGCGCATCGTCACCCAGGCCCTCAACGAGCTGAAGCGTCGGAACAAGAACACGGTGATGTGCACCGTCTGCGCCGCCGGCGGCCTGGGCGCCGTGGTGGTCCTGGAGCGTGCGTGATGGCCATCAAACTCGAGGAACTCGAGGCGAAGCAGGGCTTCTCCTTCGAGGTGGAGGACGGCGTCGCCGTCATCACCTTCGACCTGCCGGACTCCCCCGTCAACACGCTGTCGCCCGAGGTGGGCGCGGCCTTCACGCGGCTGATGGAGCGCGCGGAGCAGGAGCCCGAGGTGAAGGCCGTGGTCTTCATCTCCGGCAAGAAGGACGGCTTCGTGGCCGGGGCGAAGATCGACTACCTCCAGACGCTGCGCAGCGCGGAGGAGGCGGCCGCGATGAGCCGCGACGGCCAGGCGGCCTTCGACCGGCTGGAGGCCTTCTCCAAGCCCGTGGTCGCGGCCATCCACGGCGCGTGCCTGGGCGGCGGCCTGGAGTGGGCGCTGGCGTGCCGCTACCGCGTCGCCACCGACAGCCCGAAGACGTCGCTGGGGCTGCCGGAGGTGCAGCTGGGCCTGATTCCGGGGGCGGGCGGCACGCAGCGGCTGCCGGCGCTCATCGGCGCGCAGGCGGCGCTGGACCTCATCCTGACGGGCAAGAGCGTCAAGCCGTCCAAGGCGCGCAAGCTGGGCATCGTCGACGAGGTGGTGCCGGTGCCCATCCTGCGCGCCGTGGCGTCACGGCGCGCGCGGGAGCTGGCCGAGGGCACGCTCGTGCCGGAGCGCCCGCACCAGGGCCTGAGGGCGGCCGCCGGTGGCGCGCGGGGCAAGGGGCTGGCGGGCTTCTTCCAGGGACTGGCGAGGAAGGAGGTGTGGGCGGAGCTGGCGCTGGAGGACAACCCGCTGGGCCGCAAGCTGCTCTTCGACCAGGCGCGCAAGCAGCTCCTGAAGAAGACGCGCGGCAAGTACCCGGCGCCGGAGAAGGCGCTCCAGGTGGTGCGCGTGGGGCTGGAGTCCGGCCGCAAGGCGGGCCTGGAGGCGGAGGCGAAGGCGTTCGGTGAGCTGGTGGTGTCGGACGTGTCGCGGCGGCTGGTGGAGGTGTTCTTCGCGACCACGGCGCTGAAGAAGGAGAACGGCACGTCCAACGCCAGCGTGAAGCCGCGCGAGGTGAAGAAGGTGGCCGTGCTCGGCGGCGGGCTGATGGGCGGCGGCATCGCCTACGTGGCCGGCGTGCTCCAGGGCGCGCAGGTGCGCGTGAAGGACAAGGACGACGCGGGCGTGGCGCGCGCGCTGAAGCAGGTGCAGGGCGTCCTGGACGAGCGCGTGAAGCGCCGCTCGCTGACGTGGCGCGAGGCCGCGGCGAAGCAGGCGCGCATCAGCGCGGGCACGGACTACAGCGGCTTCAAGGCGGCGGACCTGGTCATCGAGGCGGTGTTCGAGGACCTGAAGCTCAAGCACCGCGTCATCGCGGAGGTGGAGGCCGTCACCGGCGACCAGGCCATCTTCGCGTCCAACACGTCCAGCATCCCCATCACGGAGCTGGCCAAGGGCAGCAAGCGGCCGGCGCAGGTCATCGGCATGCATTACTTCAGCCCGGTCCACAAGATGCCGCTGCTGGAGGTCATCACCCACGCGGGCACCGCGGACTGGGTGACGGCCACCTGCGTGGAGGTGGGGCGCAGGCAGGGCAAGACGGTCATCGTCGTCAACGACGGGCCGGGCTTCTACACGTCGCGCATCCTCGCGCCGTACATGAACGAGGCGGCGCACCTGCTGGGCGAGGGCGCGGACATCGCCGCGCTGGACAAGGCGCTGGTGGAGTTCGGCTTCCCGGTGGGGCCGCTCACGCTGCTGGACGAGGTGGGCATCGACGTGGCCCACAAGGTCGGGCCCATCATGGAGGCGGCGTTCGGCAAGCGCATGGCGGCGCCCAGGTCGCTGGACGCGGTGGTGGCGGACGGCCGGCTGGGCCGCAAGAACCAGAAGGGCTTCTACCTCTACGAGCACGGCAAGAAGAAGGCGGTGGACCCGTCCATCTACGCGCTGCTGCCGCACGGCAAGGAGCGCCAGCACTTCGACGCGACGGAGATGGCGGACCGGCTGGTGTTGCAGATGGTGAACGAGGCCATCCGCTGCCTGGGCGACGGCATCCTGCGCAGCGCGCGCGACGGCGACGTGGGCGCCATCTTCGGCCTGGGCTTCCCGCCGTTCCTCGGCGGTCCGTTCCACTACGCGGACGGCCTGGGGCTGTCGGAGCTGTTGCGCAAGCTGGAGCACTTCCAGGACAAGCTGGGTGAGCGCTTCACGCCCGCGCCGCTCCTGGTGGAGCTGGTGAAGGCGGGCAAGACGTTCTACCCGCGCTGAGCCCCGCCTCCTCGCGTCATGGGGCGGGAGGCCCGCTTCCCGTTCCCATGCTTGACCCGGGCGGCGTTCTGGGACCAGCCTGCCGCCCGAATGAGCCGCTCCGCGTCCCGCGCCATCGTCCTGGTCAGCCTCGTCGCCGTCGTCGTCTGCAGCGCCGCCGCGGGGGCGGGGGCGTGGCGCTACTTCCACAAGGACCCGAACAACCCCGTCGTGAGGCTGGACGAGTACGTCACCATGGGCTGGGTGGCGTGGGACTCGAGCTGGTACATGCGCATCGCGCAGGAGGGCTACCAGTTCACGCCGGGGCAGCAGAGCTCGGTGGCCTTCTTCCCGCTCTACCCGCTGCTCATCCGCGCGGTGCAGACGCTGGGGCCCAACGTCTACCAGGCCGGCGTGCTCATCACCTTCCTGTGCGGGCCGCTGGCGTTGCTGCTCTTCACGCGCTGGGCGCGGCTGCTGGCGGACGAGCCCACCGCGCTCCAGGGCGGGCTGTCGATGGCCCTGTATCCGTTCACCTTCTACTTCTACGGCGCCATGTACTCCGACGCGCTGTTCGTCCTGCTGGTCATCGCCGCGTTCCTGCTCCTGGAGAAGGGGCACCTGGGGCCGGCGGTGCTGGTGGCGGCGGTGGCCACGGCGGCGCGGCCGGTGGCGCCCGCGGTGGTGCTGGGGCTGCTGGTGCGCCGGCTGGAGTGGAAGCACGCGCGGGGGCAGAAGTGGGGCGTGGTGGACTTCCTGCCCGTGCTGTCCGGCCTGGGCTTCGGCTGCTACATGCTCTACCTGTGGCACCAGTTCGGAGACCCGTTCGCCTTCGTGAAGGTGCAGGGCGCCGCGGGGTGGGACCAGCAGCCGGGGTGGCACACCTGGCTCAAGGTGAGCTGGTTCGAGCGCGTCATCCTGTCCCCCGGCGACAAGCGCGAGGCCTTCCGCCTGGCCGCGCACGCCTTCTTCACCTTCCTGGCGCTGGCGCTGGTGTGGCCCACGCGCAAGCTGCTGGGGTGGGGCTACGCCGTCTACGTGCTGGCCATCGTCGGCCTGCCCGCGTGGTCCACGAAGGACTTCATGGGCATGGGGCGCTACCTGCTGTCGGCCTTCCCCGTCTTCCTCACCGGCGCCATGCTGCTGCGTGAGCGGCCGGTGCTCCGGCGGAGCGCGATGGCGGTGGGCGCGGTGTCGGTGGTCGTCCTGTCGTGGGCCTTCGGCGCGGACTACTACATCTCATGAGCACGCTCCTCGGGCAGGCCCTCGCGTTGTATGGCGCGCTCCCCGCCGCCGAGCGCTTCCACGTCCATGCCCGCGCGTCCTCGGCGCCGCTGCTCTCCGTCGTGGAGCGCGCGCCCCGGGGCGTGGTGGCGGACATCGGCTGTGGCCACGGCCTGTTGTCCGCGCTGCTCGCGCTGGAGGCCCCGGGCCGCGTCGTGCATGGCGCGGACCCGGACCCGCGCAAGGTGGGCTGGGCGCGCCAGGCGCTGGGGGCGCTGCCCAACGTGCGCCTGTCGGAGGGCACGGTGGAGGCCACGCTCGCGCCCGGGCTCCCCGGCGCCTGTGACGCGGCGGTGGTGTGCGACGTGCTCTACCTGCTGCCCGAGGCGCGCTGGCCGGACTTCCTGCGCGCCGTGCGCGGCCTGCTCAAGCCGGGCGGCTGCTTCCTGTTGAAGGAGGTGGAGGGGGACGGCTCCTGGAAGCACCGCAAGGCGCTGGCGCAGGAGTGGGTGATGGTGTCGCTGCTGGGGCGCACCCAGGCCAGCGGCGGCATGGTGCTCAAGCCTCGCGGCGCGATGACGTCGCTGCTCTCCGAGGCCGGCTTCGCCGTGCGCGAGGTGGTGGACCTGGGGCGGGGCTACACCACGCCCCACGTGCTCTACGTCGCGGAGGCGAGCGTCCCGTAGGTGCGCAGCTGGATGCCGCGCGCCTCCAGCCGCGCCCGCACGCGGGGGCTGGTGAGCGCGTCCAGCTCCGCCTGCCAGCCATAGCGCCACGCCGGGTCCTCCGGGACGTGGGGCGCGCCCTCGCCGGGGTGGCACCCCAGCTCGAAGTCCCCGCCGGGCAGTGCGTCCAGCGCGGCGAGCAGCGCGGCCTCGTCCAGCCGGCCCGCCTCGAACACGCCGCCCGCGCTCACCCGGCGCACGCCCTCCGGGGGCCGGGGCGCCAGCCGCGCCAGCACCGTCAACAGCGACGTCTTCAGCGCGGGCCCCGGCGCGCGCAGCCACGGCGCGCGGGGCAGGGCGTCCGGCCAGCGCAACGGCAGGCGCTCGCGCGCGGCCAGGGCCTCCACGAGGGGGCGGATGCCCGGCAACAGGTGCAGGTGCTGGTGGCCATCCAGGTGGTCCACCTCCACGCCCAGCTCCCGGGCCCGCGCCAGCTGGGCCTCCAGTTCGCGCGCGACCTCGTCGCGTCGCACCTGGCCGGTGAGCCACGCGCGGGCGAAGTCCGCCCAGCTGGCGCGCAGCCGCCCTCCGGGCGCCACCGTGGGCACGGCGCGCGCGGGGGCCGCGGGCTCCAGCCGCGTGGACAGCGCCAGGTGCAGGCCCACGGCCAGGCCCTGCGCCCGCGCGAGCGCCACGGCCTCGGCCGCGTTCGGCCCCCGGGCGAGCAGGGTGGTGCTGGTGACGATGCCCTCGCGGTGCGCGCGGAGGATGCCCGCGTCCAGGGATGGATGCAGGCCCAGGTCGTCCGCGTTCACCACGAGGCGCGTGCGGGCGCGCGCCATGCTCTCAGCCCTGCGCGGCGCGGCCGCCGGAGCCGGACACCGGGCGCAGCGGCTGCACGGTGGGCGGCAGGCGCACGGGGTTGGCCGGCGGCTGGGGCGAGCGCGTCTCCGGATAGAGCCGCACCAGCTCCTTCACCATCTTCACGATGACGGAGGGCGAGGCCAGCGTGGAGATGCCGCGCGTGCGCGGGAAGTAGTCCACGCCCATCTGGAACACGCGGAAGCCCTTGCGGATGGCCTTCACCACCAGCTCCGCGTCGATGAACGAGCCCTGGCTCTTGAGCTCCATCGACTCCAGCACGCGGCGGTGCATCACCTTGAAGCTGAAGTTGACGTCCTTGATCTGGATGTCGAACAGCGACCGGATGAGCAGGTTGTAGACGAACGAGTAGACGATGCGCTTGGGGCCCTCGCTCGTGCGGTCGAACCGGAAGGCGCAGATCATGTCCGCCTCCAGGTAGTCCATCAGGTGCAGCGCCCGCTCCAGCTCCCGCAAGTCCCACGGCAGGTCCATGTCCGAGTAGACGACGATGTCCTTCGTCGACGCCGCCAGGCCCGTGCGCATCGCCCCGCCCAGCTTCAGGTTCACCGGGTGGGTGATGACCCGAAGCTGCGGAACCCTCGCCGCCATCGCCTCCGCCAGCTCCTTCGTCCGGTCCGTGGAGGCGTCGTTCACGACGATGATTTCGAAGTCGTCCGTCAGGTGGGGGAGCACGTCGAGCGCCCGGCTCACCGCGCGCTCGACGTAGTCCTCCTCGTTCCAGGCGGGAAGGAAGAGGCTGATGCTGGGGTACTTGGCCACGCGGGACCTCGGTGCTGCGACGCGTCGGTGACGCCGACACGCTCGAATGGAGCGGCTCGCTAGCAAGCCCTCGGTCCCAAATCAATCACGGGCCTCCCACCCAGGAGCAGGGTGTGATACCGTGCAAGTGCCAATTTACGGGGACACTGTGAGCGCCAGACCCTGCACCCTGCTGGTGGTGGAAGAGGCGGACTCGAACCAGGCCGAGCTGACGCGGGCCCTGGAGCCCGGGGAGCGGGTCCTGCGGCGCATCCCTCCCGGCCCGGAGGTGATGCGGTTGGCGGCCGAGGTGGACCTGGTGCTCTTCCACGCGCCCGGCTGCCCCTCGACGATGCGTCCGCTGGTCGACCGCCTGCTCCCCCAGGTGGAGGGCGGCCCCAGCACGCCGGTGCTCGTGGTGGCCCGCCGGGAGTGCATGCGTCCCTGGCTGGAGGTGCTGCGGCGGGGAGCCGAGGTCGTCTTCGACCCATATGATGGCGACGAGCTGTCGGCGCGGGTCGACCGGCTGCTGGACGCGCAGGCGCGGTTGAAGCGGCTGGCGGGGCAGGTGGGGGAGCTGCAGCGGCTGTCGTCGACGGATGGGCTCACGGGGGTGCACAACCACCGGCACTTCCAGGAGCGGCTGCGGGACGAGTTCCGCCGGGCGCAGCGCTACGACGACCCGCTGTCGCTCATCCTGCTGGACCTGGACCACTTCAAGCAGGTGAACGACCGGTACGGCCACACCGCCGGGGACGGGGTGCTGCGCGAGGTGGCCGCGGCGCTCCAGCGCGGCGTGCGCGAGACGGACCTGGTGGCGCGCTACGGGGGAGAGGAGTTCGCGGTGCTGCTGCCGCGCACCCACCTGACGGGGGCGCTCACCGTGGCCGAGCGCGTGCGCCGCGAGCTGGCGCTGCTCGAGGTGGGGCCGGATGGCCGCCTGAAGGTGACCGCCTCGCTCGGCGTCTCCAGCTTCCCCCACCGCACCGTCCTGAGCCCCGAGCAGCTGCTGCTCACCGCCGACGAGGCCCTCTACCGGGCCAAGGCCGACGGGAGGGACCGCATCAGCCTCCACACCCCGCTCACCCTCTTCCCGCCTCCTGGCCCGCGGGACGAGTGACCTGGGTCAAAGACCCTGAGTCCGCATTGACCCATTAGGGTGGGGTGAGTCTAGGATGACTCGGGTTCTCGACTGTCGGGGACTCAATTCATCTCGTGATTCCATGGGTTTGCAACCCTTCTGCCGCTGGCAGGCTCATTGCAAATGTCGTGGGGCGGAAAGAATCCGATGGGTCCCCTCGCCGCACAGATCCCCTCTCAAGACGCGGCCGCTCGCGGGCGGCTGCTGCTGGTGGACGACGAGGAGAACATCCTCAAGTCCATCCGCCGGGTCCTCCGCCGCGGGGACTGGGACATCGAGACGGCGACGGACGCCGAGCAGGCGCTGCGCACGGTGGAGGCGTTCCGGCCGGAGGTGGTCATCTCCGACTTCCGGATGCCGGGGATGAACGGGGTGGAGTTCCTGACCCGGGTGAAGCAGCAGGAGCCGCGGGCCCAGCGCATCATGCTGACGGGGCAGGCGGACCAGCAGGCCATCGAGGAGGCCATCAACCGCTCGGAGATCTTCCGCTTCATCTCCAAGCCGTGGAACGACAGCCACCTGGTGTTGACGGTGAAGAGCGCGTTCGAGCAGTACGCGCTGCAGGCGGAGAACGAGCGGCTGTACCGCGTGACGCAGGAGCAGAACGCGGAGCTGAAGCTGCTCAACGCGGACCTGGAGGAGCGCGTCGCGCAGCGCACGCGGATGCTCAGCCAGGCCAAGCGCGAGTGGGAGCTGTCGTTCGACTGCATGGAGACGCCGCTGTGCGTGGTGCGCGGGCGGGACTTCGCGGTGCGGCGGGCGAACCTGGCGTACGCGCACGTGGCGGGGCGCTCCATCGAGCAGATTCCGTCCGACATCGCGTGCTACCGCTACCTGTTCGGCCGCAACGAGCCGTGCGTGGGCTGTCCGCTGCCGGCGGCGATGGAGAGTGGCAAGGGGGCTCGGGGCGAGGTGCAGCAGGCCGGGCGCACCTACGTGGTGTCGGCGTACCCCATGGCGGGGGACGAGCGGGTGGTGTGCACCTACCGCGACGTCACCGAGGAGCAGGCGATGACCCGCCGGCTCATCGAGACGGAGAAGATGGCGGCGGTGGGGCAGTTGGCGGGGGGCGTGGCGCACGAAATCAACAATCCGCTGGGCGGCATCCTCGCCTTCGCGCAGTTGATGTCGCGCGACGCGGGACGCAGCGAGGCGGACCTGGAATCGCTGGGCCTCATCGAGGAGAGCGCGCTGCGCTGCAAGCGCATCGTGGAGAGCCTCCTGAAGTTCAGCCGGCACAGCCGCGTGGAGGACCGGCGGCTGTTCGACCTGTCGCGGTGCGTGGAGGACGCGGCGGTGCTCTTCCGCGCCCAGCTCAAGGCGACGCCCCGCGTGGAGCTGTCGCTGGGGCTGAAGGAAGGCCTTCCGAAGGTGTACGGCGACCCGGGCCAGCTGGCGCAGGTGGTGCTCAACCTGCTCCAGAACGGCCTGCAGGCGCTCCCCAACCGGGAGGGCCGGCTGTCGCTGGAGACGGGCCGGGAGGGGGACCGCTGCTTCTTCGCGGTGTCCGACACCGGCTGCGGCATCGAGGAGCGGCACCTGCCGCGCATCTTCGAGCCGTCCTTCACCACCAAACCCCCCGGTGAGGGCACCGGGCTGGGGTTGTCCATCGCGTACCGCATCGTCCAGGACCACGGGGGCAGCTTCCACGTCGACACCCAGGTGGGCGCCGGCTCCCGTTTCACCGTCTTTCTGCCCATCCCCCTGCAGCTCGAGAGGTTGCCGTGAACCAAGTCAGGCGCGCCAAAGTCCTCGTCGTGGATGATGACTCCGTCGTCCTCAAGGCCGTGACGCAGATCCTCCAGCGCGAGGGCCACCCGGTGGTGGCCATCGACGACGCGGTGGAAGGTCTGGCGGCGGCCAAGGACCCCACCATCGATGTCGTGGTGCTCGACATCAAGATGCCCAACCTGTCCGGCATGGACCTGCTGCGCGGCATCAAGGCCGAGCGCCCGGACGTGGAGGTCATCATGATGACGGCCTTCGCCACGGTGGAGACGGCGGTGGAGGCGGTGAAGGCGGGGGCATACGACTACCTCACCAAGCCGTTCGAGAACATCGACGAGGTGAGCCTCACGGTGGCCAAGGCCGCCGAGCGCAAGGCGCTCAAGGACCGCACGCGCGCGCTGGAGGAGGCGCTCACCGTGCGCAGCCAGTTCGAGGACCTCATCGGCCAGTCGCCGCAGATGCGCTCGGTCTTCAAGCTGGTGGAGACCGTCAGCCACTCCACCGCCACGGTGCTCATCCAGGGCGAGAGCGGCACGGGCAAGGAGCTGGTGGCGCGCGCCATCCACTACCGCAGCTCGCGCAAGGACAAGCCCTTCGTCGCCGTCAACTGTTCGGCGCTCACGGAGACGCTGCTGGAGAGCGAGCTGTTCGGCCACGTGAAGGGCAGCTTCACCGGCGCCACCGGCAACAAGAAGGGCCTGTTCGAGGCGGCCGACGGCGGCACCATCTTCCTGGACGAGATTGGCGACGTGCCGCCCGCGACGCAGGTGCGCCTGCTCCGCGTGCTCCAGGAGGGCGAGGTCAAGCGGGTGGGCGCCAACGAGCCCGTCAAGGTGGACGTGCGCGTCATCGCCGCCACGCACGTGGACCTGTCCCGCGCCAAGGAGCAGGGCAAGTTCCGCGAGGACCTGTTCTACCGGCTCAACGTCATCACCATCGACCTGCCGCCGCTGCGCGACCGGCCGCAGGACGTGCCGCTCCTGGCGCACCACTTCCTGAAGCTGTACGCGTCCAAGGCGGACAAGAAGGTGACGGGCATCTCCCCGCGCGCCATGGAGGCGCTCACCTGCAACCGGTGGACGGGCAACGTGCGCGAGCTGGAGAACGTCATCGAGCGCGCGGTGGTGCTCACGGCCAACGACGTCATCGACGTGGAGGACCTGCCGCCCGGCTTCCAGTCCGCGCCGCAGGCGGACTCCGCGGTGGAGGTGTTCAGCCTGGCCCACCTGCCGTACGCCCAGGCCAAGCGCCTGGCCATGCGCGCCTTCGAGCGCCGCTACCTGTCCGCGCTCCTGGAGAAGAACAACCAGAACGTCTCCAGCGCCGCGCGCGCCGCGGGCGTGGACCGCTCCAACTTCCGCCGCCTGCTCAAGCAGTACGAGGTGGCCGGCCGCTCCATGAAACCCCGCGTCCTGAAGGACGAGGCCGAGGGGAGCGAGCCGCTCGAGGTCGCCTCCTGAGGGACGTCCTCCGGGGAGGGGCGCCTCACCCCTCCTCGCCCGGCTCGCGGGCGCGCTCCGCGAGCTGGCGCTGGATGGCCTCGTAGCGGTCCGACAGCTCCGCCTCCAGCCCGTTGCGGGTGGGGGTGTAGAAGCTGCGGGAGCGCAGGGCCTCGGGCAGGTAGTCCTCCGGGACGTAGTTGCCCTCGAAGTTGTGCGGGTACTTGTACCCGCCCCCGTAGCCCAGCGACTTCATCAGCTTCGTGGGGGCGTTGCGCAGGTGCAGCGGCACCGGCAGCGCGCCCTCCTTCTCCACGGCCTCGCGCGCGGCGGCGTACGCCGTCAGCACCGCGTTCGACTTGGGCGCCAGCGCCAGGTAGGTGACGGCCTGGGTGAGGGGCAGGGTGCCCTCCGGCAGCCCCACCAGCTGGAAGGCCCGGAGCGCGTCCACCGCGACGGCCAGCGCCCGCGGGTCCGCGTTGCCGATGTCCTCCGACGCGAAGATGACCATGCGCCGCAAGAGGAAGAGCGGGTCCTCGCCCGCCTCCAGCATGCGCGCCATCCAGTACAGCGCCCCGTCCACGTCGCTGCCTCGCATGGATTTGATGAAGGCGCTGATGACGTTGTAGTGCTCCTCGCCGCCCTTGTCGTAGAGCAGCATCTTCTGCTGGAGCGCCTCCTCGGCGGCGGCCCGGTCCACCTTCGCGCCGCCGTGGGCCGCGGCCACCTCCAGCGCCGTGAGCGCCTTGCGCGCGTCGCCGCCGGCCGTGGACGCGAGGAAGGCCAGCGCCTCGTCGTCCACCTGCGTCTGGCCGCCCAGCCCCCGCGGGTCCGCCACCGCCCGGCGCAGGAGCGCCACCAGCTCCTCCTCCTCCAGGCCCCGCAGGGTGACGACGCGCGAGCGCGACAGGAGGGCGGCGTTCACCTCGAACGAGGGGTTCTCCGTGGTGGCGCCAATCAGCGTCACCGTGCCCTTCTCCACGTGGGGCAGCAGCGCGTCCTGCTGCGCCTTGTTGAAGCGGTGGATTTCGTCGATGAACAGGAAGGTGCGCTGGCGGTGGAGCCTCCAGCGCTCCTGCGCTCGCGCCACCGTCTCGCGGATGTCCTTCACGCCCGCGAGCACGGCGGAGAGGGACTCGAAGGCGGCGCCGGTGGAGTGGGCGATGAGCTGGGCGAGCGTCGTCTTCCCGGTGCCCGGCGGGCCCCAGAAGACGAGGCTGGGGACCCGGTCGCTCTCCAGGGCGCGGCGCAGGAAGCGGCCCTCGCCGGTGAGGTGCTCCTGGCCGACGAACTCCGCGAGGGCGCGGGGGCGCATGCGCTCCGCGAGCGGCGCCCGGCGCGCCTGCTCCTGCTGGCCGGCATGTTCGAAGAGGTCCATGGCGTGCTGAAAATAGCGCCCGGGCCCCCGGCGCGCCGGGGCGTCTGTCCGGGGGAGGGCACCCCCACAAAACAGGGAGGCGCTCGGAGGCCCGGCTGGATTAGAAAATGCGCCCGTGCAGACCCTGGTCATCGTCGCGAAGAGGGACAAACCGGAGGCCGTGGCGCTGGCGGCCCGGATCCGCGAGCGCTATCCGCAGCTCACCGTGCTGGCGGACCGGACGCTGGCCCACGCGCTGGGCTGGCCGCGGGTGGAGGACCGGGAGCTGTCCGCCCGGGCGGACCTGACGGTGGTGCTGGGCGGGGACGGGACGCTCATCTACGCGGCGCGGCTCCTGGCCGGGCGCGGGGTGCCCATCCTCGGCGTCAACCTGGGCAGCCTGGGCTTCATGACGGAGATTCCCGTGGAGGAGCTGTTCTCCACGCTGGAGGAGGTGCTCGCGGGGCGCTTCCAGGTGGACTCGCGCATGAAGCTCACCTGCCGGCTCATCCGCGGCGGCCGGGTGCTCATCGAGGACGAAATCCTCAACGACGTGGTCATCAACAAGGGCGCGCTGGCGCGCATCGCGGACCACGAGACGTCCATCGACGGGGTGCCCATCACCACCTACAAGGCGGACGGCGTCATCCTCGCCACGCCCACGGGCTCCACCGCGTACTCGCTGTCCGCCGGCGGCCCCATCGTCCACCCCTCCGTGGACTGCACGGTGCTGTCCCCCATCTGCTCGCACGCGCTCACCCAGCGCTCCATCGTCGTGCCGGCCGACCGCGTCATCCGCGTCACCCTGCGCAGCGAGACGGCGGACACGTACCTCACGCTCGACGGCCAGACGGGCCACGGCCTGCAGGGCGGGGACTGCATCGAGGTGGTGCGCTCGCCCAACCGGGTGAACCTGGTCCGCAACCCCAGGGTGGCCTACTTCTCCATCCTCCGGCAGAAGCTCCACTGGGGGGAGCGCTGAAGGTCGCCGGGCGCCGCGCGTGTTCCTCTTCCTGTCGAAGGTGTTGGACCTGTTCCTGGCGCCGCTGACGTGGGCGCTGGTGCTGCTCCTGGCGAGCCGGGCGCGGCGGCTGGGGCCGCGGGTGGGGCGCGCGCTGTTCGTCCTGGGGCTCGTCGTCGTCTGTGCCTTCTCCACGGAATGGGTGGCCACGCTGCTCACGCGCCGGGTCGAGGCGGGCGCGCGGGACACCTCCCGGCCGGACGTGACGTACGACGCCGTCATCGTCCTGGGCGGCGGGTTGGACCCGTCCGCCAGCGAGCGCACGGGGCGCCCCGAATACAACGCGGCGGTGGAGCGCGTGCTGCGCGGCTTCGAGCTGCTGCGGGCGGGCCGGGCGCGGCGGGTGCTCATCTCCGGCGGCTCGCTGGACCCGAGCCCGGAGGCGGTGGTGGAGGCGGACGTCCTGTCGCGGCAGCTCCAGGCGTGGGGCATCCCCGCCGAGCGCATCGTCACGGAGGGGCGCAGCCGCAACACCCGGGAGAACGCGGTGGAGTCCGAGCGCATCGTCCGTCGGGAGGGCTGGCGCACGCTGCTGCTGGTGACGAGCGCCGCGCACATGCCCCGCGCGGCGGGCTGCTTCGCGGCGGTGGGGCTGCGGCCGGACACGCTGCCGGTGGACGTGCGCTCGCCGAGCGAGCGCACGGGGCGCCTGAGCTGGCTGCCCCGCGCGGCCTTCCTCGCCCAGAGCACGGACGCGCTGCGGGAGCTCGCGGGGCGCGCGGTGTACCGCCTGCGCGGCTGGACGGTGCCCTGACGCGCCTCACCCGGTGGCGAGCCGGCGCTCCTCCTCGACGGGCATGGTGCGCAGCACGGCCTCCTGGCGCAGCCAGGCGAGGATGGTGAGCCGGTCCTCGTCGAGGATGCGCTGGGTGGTGACGCGGTCCGGGTAGCTGCGCATGAACATGTTGGTGAAGTGCGAGCCGTAGTGGATGAACTCGTCGCCGGTGGGGTGCGTGAGCGGGCGGACGCAGGCCTCGAAGTGGGGCTCGTGGAAGTAGGCCATGGCGAAGCGCTCGCGCGTGTTGAGGCGCACCCTGTGGGGCGTGGAGAGCAGATAGCCGCGCGTGAGGAACTGGAGGATGTCGCCAGGGAACACCGTGAGCACGCCGGGGGTGGGCTTGACGTACGTCCAGCGCTCGTCGTGCTCGTACATGCCGGCGGAGCTCTCCCCGGGCAGCCAGTTGCGGGGCCGGCTCTCGCCCTCGATGGGGGGGCGCACGTAGAGGCCGCCCACGTCGTCCTGCGCGGCGATGACGAGCAGGCCGTAGTCGGTGTGCGCGCCGATGCCGCGCGTCGCGGTGGGCGAGCGCGCCGGGAAGCGCAGCACGCGCATGTGGTGCCAGCCCTCGCGCGTCAGGCGGGTGAGCGCGTTCAGGTCGTCCAGGCCGAGCCCCAGCGCGACGAGCCGCAGCAGCTTCTCGCCGACCGCGCCCAACTCCTCCATGTGCTCCTTCATCGCCCGGCGGTAGCCCTCCTCAGGCCACGGCGCGGGGCCATGGCAGGGCCAGCGCGCCTGCGCGCGCGCGTCCGTCAGCGGCACGTCCTTGCAGACGGTGAACACCTCCGAGTAGTCCGCCTCGCCCGCGGTCAGCTCCTCGCCGGAGGCGATGTAGCCGCTGTACGTCAGGTCGCTCACGCACCGGGCCTTGACGGCCAGCGGCTGACGGAAGAAGCGGCGGCTCGCCTCGAACGCGCGTTGCAGTTTCAACTCCTGCGCATTCGTCGTCTGGACCTGGAAGATGCCGTCCTTGCGCCAGGCCTGAATCATCGACAACGCGAGCGTGATGTCGGCGTCACTCCCGCTGACGGACTCCGGCAGTCGGAACGTCTCCAGCTCGGCCATGGGAAGCTCCCGCGTAGGGGTGGTCAGGAGTCCCAGGGCCAGCGGTCGTCGCGTCGAAGAAGGAGAGGGGCTCCGTGCGCGGCGCAGTGGAGCAATACCCGGCAGCGCTTTCCAGCCACGGGGCCGGACCTACCCCCCTCCAGGCCCGGATGACTGTCTGAAAGCGGATGGAGCCCCGCGCTGCGGGCGAGGGTGCGGGCTACTTCAGCGGCGCCGCGGGCCTGCGCGCGTCCGGCGCGAGGCCCTGACCGTCCAGCCGGACGATGCGGCCATCGCCCCTGGCGCGGGGGGCGGGGTGGCCGGCGCGGAACGCGTCCGCGATGAGGTCCAGCGGGGTGCGGCCGTCCTCGAGCGCGGGCGTGGTGGGCTGGCCCTTGAGCATGTCGTAGCCGTCCTTGCCGCTGGTGAGGAAGCTCAGCGTGGCGAGCCGGTACGTCGCGGCGGGGTCCAGCGGCCTGCCCTGGACCGTCACCTGCCGCACGCGCTCGCCCTCGGGCTTGCGCGCGTCGAAGGTGTAGCGCAGGCCGGACACCTGGAGGAAGCGCCCGGGCCGGGCGTCCTCGCGGCTGAGGCTGACGCCGTTCTCCAGCGCGGCCCGCAGTGTGGCGCCGCTCACCGTCACCACCACGAGCGAGTCGGTGTACGGCATGAGGCCGTGCAGGTCCCTGCGGGTCAGCACGCCCGCGGGCAGCACCGCGTCCGAGCGCAGCGCGCCGCCGTTGACCAGCGCCACGTCCGCGCCCGAGGCCTCGCGGAAGGTGTCCGCGACGAAGTCACCCAGGTTCGTCTCCCGCGAGCGCACCGCCGTGCCGCGCGCGTCCAGGGCGACGGGCGTGCGGCCCACGGGCTCCGCCAGCCGCGCGAACAGGGCGCCATAGGGCTTCATCGCCTCGTTGAACGCCGCGTCCTCCGGCACCCTGGCCGTGACGGGCAGCTTCTTCCAGGTGGTCTTGCGCACCTGTCCGGTGCCCGGGTCCACGTCCAGGGTGAGCCGCCCCAGCTCCACCGCGTCCGCGGCGACCTTGAAGATGGGCGTGCCCGTGGAGCGGTCCGCCGCGCCCACGTGGTCGTGCCCGCCCAGGATGACGTCCACCTTCACGCACCGGGCGAGCGCGCGGTCCTGCTCGAGCGTCTGGTGGGTCAGGCCCACGATGACCTTCGCGCCGTCCTCGCGCAGCTTCGCCACCGCGCCCTTCGCCGCCTCGCACACGTCGCCGAACAGCGTGTCCGGCCCCGCCTTGGTGGTCGTCTTGGTCTCCGGCAGCACCACGCCGAACAGGCCCACGCGCACCCCGTCCATCTCCCGCACGTCGTACGCCTTCACGCCGTCGAAGAGCGCGCCCGTCCTCGCGTCCGTGACGTTGGCGCCCAGCCACGGGAAGCGCGACTGGCGGATGCGCTCCTTCAGCGTGTCGTCGCCGAAGTCGAACTCGTGGTTGCCCAGCACCGCCACGTCGAGCCCGAGCGCGTTCCACGCGTCGATCATGTGGCGCCCCTTGAGCGCCTTGCCGTCCACCTCCAGCAGTGACTCCACCGACGGCGACAGCGTGTCACCGCCCAGCAGCGTCAGCGCGCCCGGCGCCTCCGCCAGCACCTGCCGACGCAGCGTGGCCACCCGCGCCAGCCCGCCCGCCTTCCCGCCCGCCATGGGCTGCACCTGGTACACGTCCGCCAGGTGCAGGAAGGTCAGTCGCACGGGCTTCGTCGGCTCGGCGCCCAGGGCCAGTCCCGGCGCCAGCGCCCAGAGCAGGGCGAGCGGCAGGAGGCGGGCTGCGCCCGGGGCCGGCGCTGTCGTCTTCGTCATCGCGAGTCGTTCTCTCCTGGGGCGCCCGCGCGGCGCCGGGCTCGCGGGAGTAGCGCACTCACGCGTCGAAGGCGAGCACGCCCGACTCCACCGCCACCCCGGCGCCCGCTCCCCACCCCGAATCCCGGGCCCGGTGGTGCAGTGTGTCATGGCAGAAAATCACAGAATTCACTTGAGGGCGGTTTGCTCGCACTTCGCCGCGATTGCTAGGACGCCCCTGAACACAGGGAGGTTGTCACCATGCGACACAACAGGGTGTGGGGCGCGTTGCTGCTGGCCGGCCTGCTGGGCTGTGGCGAGACCGCGCTTCCGAATCAACAGGGCTCCGGTGAGGAGACAGGGCAGGTCGTCCAGCGGCTCGCGGCGTCGAGCCGGCCGGGCATGGGGGCCATCGTCTATTCCGGAGGCACGACGTTCCGCGTCTGGGCGCCGCTGGCGTCGAAGGTCTTCGTGAAGGGGGACTTCAGTGGCTGGAACACGCTGGAGCTGAGCCGGGAGGGGTCGTCCGAGTACTTCTCCGGCGACGTGGCCGGCGCGGTGAAGGGGCAGAAGTACAAGCTCGTCACGCGCAACACGTCTGGCGGCGACGCGGAGCGCGCGGACCCCCGGTCGAAGTGGCAGGAGAACTCCACGGGCGCCAGCATCATCTTCGACCATGGCGAGTACTACTGGAACTCGCAGCTCTACAGCACGCCGGCCTTCAACGAGATGGTCATCTACGAGATGCACGTGGGGACCTTCCACGACTCGCCGGGCTGGGGGCCGGGCAACTGGAACAGCGCCATCGACAAGCTGAACCACCTGCAGGCGCTGGGGGTGAACGCCGTCCAGCTGATGCCGGTGTTCGAGTTCGCCGGGGACTTCTCCTGGGGCTACAACGCGGCGTACCCGTTCGCGCCGGAGAGCGCCTACGGCACGCCCAACGACATGAAGCGCTTCGTGGACGAGGCGCACTACCGGGGCATCGCCGTCATCTTCGACGTGGTGCACAACCACTACGGCCCCAGCGACCTGCCCATGTGGTGCTTCAGCAACGACTGCCTGCAGAACGGCGGTGAGTACTTCTTCAACGACTGGCGCAAGTCGACGCCCTGGGGCGACACGCGCCCGGACTACGGCCGCGCGGGCGTGCGCAGCTTCATCCGCGATTCGATGATGGACCTGCTGGACCACTACAAGGGCGACGGCCTGCGCTGGGACGCGACCAAGTACATGCGCACGTCGGACGGCTCGAACGGCATCGCCGAGGCCTGGCCGGTGTTCCGCTCCATCAACCGCGACATCGACTTCAACCGCGGGTGGAAGATCTCCATCGCCGAGGACTTCGGCGGCGGCAACTCCATCACCGACGCCACCGTCTCCGACGACCAGGGGGGCGCGGGGTTCGACGCGCAATGGGCGGGTGAGTTCGTCCACCCCATCCGCGCGGCCATCATCGAGCAGAACGACGCCAACCGGAACATGTTCGCGGTGCGCGACGCCATCACCCAGCGCTTCAGCGGGCGCGCCTACGCGCGCATCATCTACACGGAGAGCCACGACGAGGTCGCCAACGGCCACTCGCGCGTGCCGGAGGAGATCTGGCCGGGCAACGCCGGCAGCTGGGCCGCCAAGAAGCGCTCCACGCTGGGCGCGGGCATCGCGCTCACCTCGCCCGGCATCCCCATGCTGTTCCAGGGCCAGGAGTTCCTCGAGGACGGGTTCTTCTCCGACGGCGACCCGCTGGACTGGAGCAAGGCGTCCACCTACGGCGGCATCACCACGCTCTACCGCGACCTCATCCGCCTGCGCCGCAACTGGTTCAACAACACCCGCGGCCTTCGCGGGGGCAACGTCAACGTCCACCACGTCAACAACACCAACAAGGTGATTGCCTACCACCGCTACGAGAACGGCGGCGGAGGGGACGACGTCATCGTCGTCGCCAACTTCAGCAACACCACCTTCAACAACTACAACATCGGCTTCCCGCACCCGGGCACCTGGCACCTGCGCTTCAACAGCGACTGGAACGGGTACTCGTCGGACTTCGGCAACACCCCGTCCGCGTCGACGACGGCCTACCCGGGGTCCAAGGACGGCCTGCTCAACAACGCGTCGTTCGCCATCGGCCCCTACTCGCTGCTCATCTTCTCGCAGTAGCGAGGACGTCCCGGGGCGCCCGCCCGGTCGGGTGGGCGGGCGCCTTCGTGGGGGCGTCAGACGGTGTAGCGGCGGCCCTGGACCAGCGGCTCGATGACGCTGGCCTGGGTGTCGAATTCGTCGGGGTAGTGGATGAGCCGCATGCGCGCGCGTGTGTCCTCCGGCAGCGCGGCGAGCTTCTCGTAGGGCGTGTGGACGCCGTGGTTCGTCTCGTGGATGACGAGGTCCGCCTTGCCGAGCCAGGCGATGAGCCCCTCGTCGAAGGCGGTGTCCGCGCTGTAGCCCAGGCACCGGCCGCCCGCGTGGATGCGCAGCGCGGTGGTGGGCACGTGGTGGTACGTCATGCGCGCCTCGACGAGGAACGGGCCATGGCGCACGGCCGACTCGGTGGAGAGCGGCAGGTGCTCGAAGTAGTCCTCGAAGTGCTTGGGGTTGGGGGGCTCGCCGCGCTTCTCGATGAGGCACTCCATGCCGGCGGCCAGGTGGCCCGCCCACAGGCGCTCGGCCACGGCGGGGTGGGCCAGCAGCTCCAGCTTGCGCCGCAGCACGAAGAAGGAGAAGTAGCCCAGCCCCTCCAGCCCGGACGAGTGGTCCGCGTGCAGGTGCGTGAGGGCCACGGCGCTGACGCGGTCCACGTCCAGCGGTACGCCCGAGGACAGCGACGCCTCGCGCATCATCTTCCGGATGGGGTGGGGGCAGTCGACGAGCAGCACCTGCCCTTCCGCCTCCACGGCGAGACACGACGAGTAGGAGAGGGCGGAGAAGGCGTCTCCCACGCCCAGGGGGATGAAGGACAGGCTCATGTCGGGCTCCCGTGGGAAGGATGCAGGCGCTCGCGCAGCATGGTCGCGACGGCGGGAGGACAGAAGCCGGAGATGTCCTCGCCCCTGGCGACGCGGGCCTTGAGCGCGCTGCTGCTCACCTCGGCCAGGTGGGCCTCGGCGGGCAGGAAGAGGGTGGAGATTTCGGGGGCGAGCGCGCGGTTGTTCCGCGCCAGCTCCGTCTCGAACTGGGCGTCCGTCGCCCCGCGCACCCCGCGCAGCAGGACACTGGCGCCAATGGCCCGCGCGTGGTCGACGATGAGGCCCTCCGTCCAGGCGACGGAGACGTTGGGATGCATGGCCACCGCCTCGCGCACCAGCGCCACGCGCTCGTCCGGGGTGAGCAGGGCGTTCTTGGCGGGGTTGACGGCGACGATGACCACGACGTGGCCGAACAGGCGCGCGGCCTGACGGATGACGGACAGGTGGCCGGCGGTGATGGGGTCGAAGCTGCCGGCGTAGACGGCGATGGTCATGGCGACACCTCGGAGACCTCGGGGGGGAGCCCGCGACGTGGGGAGAAGGCGGGCGCCACGCACAGCGTGCCCGCGACGCACAGCAGGGCGGACAGGAGGAAGTGGCCGGCGTAGCCCAGCGCCTGCGCGCTGAAGCCGCTGAGCGCCGCCGCCGCGCCCGTGGCGAGCACGACGAGCGAGGCCTGCACCGTGTAGTCGGTGGCGGCGTGGTCCGGCCGGCACCGGTCCATCATCGCGGTGAAGAGGGTGGCGGTGGCCATGCCGCTGGCCACGTGCTCCACCGCGCACGCCAGGGCGAGCAGCGGGCGCGACGCGGGGCCACTGGCGACCAGGGCGTACAGCAGCACCGCCGCCGCCTGGATGCCGCCGAACACGACCAGGGCCCGGCGCCGTCCCATCCTCGTCACCAGGCTCCCTCCGACGAGGGCGCCCGCGAGCCCCGCCGCGAAGCCCACGCCGCCCAGCATCCACGCGATGTCGGTGAGCGACAGGCCCTGGTCCACGATGAAGGTGCGGAGCATCCCCGTGGCGAGCGCCTCCCCCGCCTTGTACGCGACGAGGAGCGCGAGCCACGTCGTGGCGCCCGGGTGCGTCCACCACCAGGCCAGCCCCAGGCTCTGGCGCTCGGGCGGGGGCGAGGGCTGTTCGCGGTGCAGCGCGATGGGGACGGTGGCCGCGAGCAGCGTCGCGCCGAGCGCGAGGAACGTCACGCGCCAGCCCGTCCGGTCGAAGACGGCGAGCATCACTCCGCCGCCCAGGATCATCCCCACGCGATACGCGGCCACCTGGATGCCGTTGCCCCAGCCCCGCTCGGAGGGCGTGAGCAGCTGGACGGCGAGCCCGTCGGTGGCCACGTCCTGCGTCGCCGCGAGCAGGTTGACGCCGAGGATGGCCGCCATCAGCCAGCGGGTATCCACCGCGTCGGCGGGCAGCGCGAGCGACAGCAGGAGGCCCGCGGACAGGCACTGCAACGGGAGGATGTAGCCCCGGCGGCGCCCCCAGCGCGCGGAGCCGTGCCGGTCCATGAGCGGCGCCCAGAGGAACTTGAGCGCCCACGGCAGCGCGAGCAGGTGCGACAGGCCGATGGCGGGCAGCGACAACCCCTGGTGGCGCAGGAGCACCGGGAGCGCCTGCGTGAAGAAGCCGAAGGGCAGGCCCTGCGACAGGTAGAGGCTCGACAGCAGTCCCAGCTTGGTGGCGGTCTTCACGGGCGCTCCCTCGCGTCCTGCGCGTCCAGCAGGCCCGCGGCCATGTGTCTCACGGTGCTCGCGGCCGAGCCGGCGGGCACCAGCCCCGGCGCGCTGGCGGAGAGGACGAAGTAGCCCTGCACCGCGGCGAACAGCCCCGCCGCCAGGGCGCGCGCGCGGCGCTTGCCGACCAGGGCCGCGACGAGCGACTCCAACTGCTCCAGGTCCGCCCGCACCACCTGCTCGTAGGCGGCGCGGACCTCGGGCTGCCGGATGGCCTCCGCGCTGATGGTGACCCAGCCGGCCACCGCCTCCGCGTCCGCGTCCGCGCCCATGGCGAGGAAGGCGTCCAGGAACGCGTCCACCCGGCCCCGCGTGTCCTGGACGGAGAGCTTCGCCAGCCGCGCCGCCACGCGCGCGCGCCCCCGGGCCGCCAGCTGCTCCACCAGCACCAGGAGGATCTCCTGCTTGTCGCTGAAGTGGTAGTGCACCAGCCCCGGGCTCAGCCCCGCCGCCTTCGCGATTTCGTTGACGGAGGCCCGCTCGTAGCCACGCTCCGACATCACCTTCAGCAGGCCCGTGACGATCTGCTGGCGACGCTCCTCGGTGTTCGATGGTCTGGGCATGGGGAATCGTTTGTTGGTTGTGTGACCAACTTATAAACGTGGCCGCCCCGGGCGTCAACCCGGGCCCATGAGGAGGGGCGGGCTCAGGTGGGGAGGGAGACGCCGGGGTCGAGGTCGGGGCCGGTGCGCACCGGGGTGTGTCGTCCGGTGACGAAGGACTCGAGGACGGCGGCGATGAGGGCGGGGACCTCGAGGATGGGGAAGTGGCTGACCGCGGGCAGGCGCATCACGTGGAACCACGTGTGCCGGGCGCTGAAGGCCACCTGCGCCTCCAGGTAGTCGTGCGTGTCCGGGCGGGCGTACAGGTGGAGCGTGGGCGTGGCGGGGCTCAGGCCGGTGAGGGCGCGCAGCGGGGAGCCCTCGCGACCGTAGGCGGCGGCGATCTCCCGTCCGGCCCGGGCCCACATCTCCTCGGGGAAGCCGCCCATCTCGTCGATGATGAAGCGCCGCAGGTCCTCGCGCTCCACCCCCGTCGTCCACTCGCGGAAGAGGTCCTCGCGCGCCCGCCGCCAGTTGGCGGACACCAGGCCGTGCAGCGTCGAGAGGAAGGTGGGGGGCGCCTCGGTGACGAGCCAGTCGAGCAGGACCAGCCGGGGGACGCGCTCGGCGCCCAGCTCCCGGCGCAGTTCCAGCGCCCAGAAGCCCGCGTGTGACAGCGCCACGGGCACCACCTGTCCGGCGCCGCTCGCCTCCACCACCGCGAGCAGGTCCTCCAGGATGTCGCCGCCGTGGAAGTCGCCGGGGCCCTGCTCGGAGTCGCCATGGCCCCGCAGGTCGACGCGGAGCACGCGGCGCCGGGCCGAGCACAGGGACAGGAGGGGCTGGAAGAGGTCCCGGCGGGTGCACCAACCCGGGATGAGGAGCAGGGCGGGCTCGCCCTGTCCGACGTCGTCGTAGCGGATGCGGGCACCCCCGCTGGCGCGCACCTCGGGCATGACGCCTCCTGGACGGGGCGGCGGACCTGGGGCCTCCCCCGACTCAGGTGGCCACGTGTCGGGGGCGCGGCAGCAGGCGGGCAAAGGGGCGGGTGGTGTCCCAGGCCGCTTCCGGGCCGCGCCATGGGGTGGGCGGCGCGGGGCGGCCCCGGTTCAGAACGACAGGAGCGCCGTCACCTTGTCCGGTCCCAGGCGCTTGGGGCCCTCGAGGAAGTCGAGGCTGATGAGGAAGCTGAAGCCGACCAGCTCGCCGCCCAGCCGGCGGACGAGCTTCGCGGTGGCGTCGGCGGTGCCGCCGGTGGCGAGCACGTCGTCGACCACCAGCACGCGCTCGCCCTGGAGGATGGCGTCCTCGTGCATCTCCAGCCCGTCCGCGCCGTACTCCAGCGAGTAGCGCTCCACGACGGAGCGGTGGGGCAGCTTGCCCGGCTTGCGCGCGGGGACGAAGCCCGCGTCGAGCGTGAGGGCGATGGGCGCCCCCAGCAGGAAGCCTCGCGCCTCCACCCCCACCACCTTGGTGATGTGCCGGCCGCGGAAGGGCTCGGCCATGGCGTGGATGACGCGCCCGAACAGGCGCGGGTCGGCGAGCACGGGGGTGATGTCCTTGAAGACGATGCCGGGCTTGGGGAAGTCCGGCACGTCGCGCAGGCGCGCGTTCAGGTCGGCGACGAGGGTGGGGTCGGACGCGCTGGGGGCGGGCAGGTTCATGCGAAGACCTCCGGGTTGACGCAGTGGGGTGGCCGCCGTCCCTCCAGCGCGGCCAGCAGGTTGTCCACCGCCATGGAGGCCATGCGCCCCCGCGTGGCGTGAGACGCGCTGGCGATGTGCGGCGCCAGCAGGACGTTGGGCAGGGTCATCAGCGGGCTGTCCGGGGGCAGGGGCTCCGGCTCCGTCACGTCCAGCGCCGCGCCCCCCAGCCGGCCCTCGCGCAGGGCCTCGACGAGCGCCTCCGGGTCCACCACGCCACCCCGCGACGTGTTGACCAGCAGGGCGCCGGGCTTCAGCGCGGCGAGCTCCTCGCGCCCCACCCAGTGCCGCGTCAGGGGCGTGAGCGGCACGTGCAGGCTGACGATGTCCGCCTGGGCCAGCAGCGTGGCCTTGTCCACCCGGCGCGCGCCCGTCTGCGCCTCCAGCGCGGGTTTCGCCTCCCGGCTCACGTAGAGCACGCGCATTCCGAAGCCCCGGGCGCGCCGGGCCACCGCCGAGCCGATGCCGCCCGCGCCGACGATGCCCAGGGTCGCCCCGTACACGTCCGTGCCCAGCAGCAGGGTGGGGCTCCAGGTGCGCCACTTCCCCGCGCGCACGTACGCGTCCGCCTCCGCCACCCGGCGGGCCAGGCCCAGGATGAGCGCGAAGGCGAAGTCCGCGGACGTCTCCGTGAGCGCCCCCGGGGTGTTCCCGACCGCCACCCGGCGCTGGGTACAGGCCGCGACGTCGATGTTGTCGTAGCCCACGGCCACATTACTGACCGCTCGCAGCCCCGGCGCGAGGGCGAGCAGGCGGGCGTCCACCCGGTCCGTCAACAAGGTGACGAGTCCGTCCGCCCTGGAGGCTTCTTCCAGGAGTGTGTCCCGGGAGGGTGGCAGTTCGTCCTCCCAGACGCGCAGCTCGACGTGCTCGCCCAGTCGGCCGAGGGCCTCTCCAGGGAGCTGGCGGGTCACGAAGACACGGGGGCGGACGGTCCGGGCCATGGCGAGCGTTGATGCTCTCATAGCCTGATGTCGGTGGCTGCTTCCGCTGGCCGACTCATCCACATTTCCCGCGAGCGGGCGACCTCTTGCTGTGCTAGTGGCAAAGGTTCCCCGGCGCCAGGAGCCAGGGGCCTTTGCCAGCCGTGCAATCCACCGTCGACATCCGAGACGCCCTCCCTCCTCAGGACACCCAGTGGCTCAGGGGCCTGAAGGCCGAAGTCCAACCCACCACCTTCAAGAAGGGCCGGGAGGTCGCCGAGTCGCGGCGCGTCTTCGGGCTCCAGCGGGAGGGGGACCGCATCCGCGCGCAGGTCGCTGGTTCGACCGGCGAGCGCTACGAGGTCGCGCTGATGCTGGAGGGGGGCAAGGCCACCTCCTCCTGCACGTGTCAGTCGTGGAACGTGTACGGCCCCCACTGCAAGCACGTGGTCGCCGCGGCGCTCATCTACGCGGCCCGCTTCCGTCCCCCGCCCCGGCCGCAGCCCCAGCCGGTGGCCGCCGCCGTGCCGGAGGCCACGGCCCCGTCCGCCGCCGCCAACGAGGTGGTGGAGTCGGAGGTCCCGGTGGAGCCGGACGCCCCCGCCGCGGACGCGGTCAGCCTGCCGGCGCTCGCCAAGGTGGAGAGCTGGCTGGGCCTGTCCTCGCAGCCGGACTACGAGTTCTTCTATCGGCTGACGGCCGCGAACACGAACTCGGGCAGCCGCCAGTGGGTGGTGGACGTGCGTCGCCAGGACGCGCAGACCAAGGGCCCCATCCACGTGAAGCGGGTGCTCCAGACGGGGGGGCGCATCGCCCCCGCGGACGAGCGCGTCTTCATGGTGCTGGCGCGGCACGAGCACCGCTACGATTCGCGCATCGTCCTGTCGGACGAGGACCTGAGCGAGGTGCTGGACCTTTTGCGCCAGCGGCGCGTCATCTACCGCGGCACGGCGCTCATCAACACGGAGACGCCGGTGCGGCCGCAGATCCGCCTGGAGTCGCGTCCGGACGGCGCGGACGCGCGCATCGAGCTGCTCTTCCCGGACGGCGCCAGCTACGCGCTCAAGGACGTCATCCTGCTGTCGGGGCGGCGCACCTGGGTCATCCAGGGGCAGAACCTGCACCCGGTGGAGCCAGACTTCCCGCCCCGGCTGCTGCGCAAGTGGCTGCTGGAGCCGAGCATGTCCTTCCCCACGGGGCAGCTCGACCGGGTGCTGACGTTCTTCGCCGCGCACCTGCCGCGCTTCCGCATGTCGTTGAAGGCCGACGACATCGAGGTGGACGAGACGGTGCAGCCCCACTTCGTCCTCACGCTGGAGGGCAACCCGGAGCGCGTGAAGGTGCAGCTGGCCGCGCGCTACGGGCAGACCACCGCGCCGGTGTCCCCCACCGCCACGCACCTGGGCTACGCCAGCGGCGTGGGCGGGGACAGCCGCAAGCTGTTCCGTCGCCGCGAGGACCTGGAGCGCGCCGCGGGCAAGCAGCTGCTGGACATGGGGCTGCGCTTCGACCCGCAGGCGCACGCGTTCGACGCGACGGGGGACGTGGCGCTGGAGTTCTGGGCGCGCGGCCTGGCGTCGCTGCCGCCCGAGTGGGAGCGCTTCGGCGTGCAGGCGCCCAAGGTGCGCCTGCGTCCCAAGCTCAAGCCGCGCATCCGCGTGGGCATGAGCGGCGTGCAGTGGTTCGACCTGGACGCGGAGTTCGTCACCGACGACCAGGCGGTGGACCTGGGCGCGGTGCGCATGTGGCTGGACTCCGGCCGCCGCTTCGTCCCCCTGAAGGACGGGACGTTCGCGGAGGCGGACCCGGTGGAGATCAAGCGCGTGGCGGACCTCCTGGAGGAGGCCGGCGCCATGCCGGGCCGCTCGCGCACGCGGCTGCCGCTGCACCAGGCCGTCGCGCTGGACCTGCTGGCGGACCTGGGCGAGTTCACCGAGGTGGAGGCCAAGGCGCGCCAGGCGATGCTGGAGCTGCGCGAGACGGCGGGCGTGCCCAAGGTGGCGGTGCCGGACGGCCTGCAGGCCACGCTGCGCCACTACCAGGAGGCGGGCCTGTCCTGGCTGTGGTTCCTGCGCCGCCACGGGCTGTCCGGCATCCTCGCGGACGACATGGGTCTGGGCAAGACCATCCAGTCGCTCAGCCTCCTGCAGAAGGTGGCCAACGACGAGGGCCGCAAGCCGTCGCTCGTCGTCGCGCCCACCAGCGTGCTCGCCAACTGGGAGCGCGAGGCGGAGCGCTTCACCCCGGGCCTGAAGTCCATGGTGTGGCACGGCCAGGACCGCAAGGAGCGCGCCGAGGACCTGAAGGAGATGGACCTGGTGCTCACGTCCTACGCGCTGGTGCGCCGCGACCTGGACCAGCTCTCCCAGGTGGGCTTCCGCTACGTCATCCTGGACGAAGCGCAGAACATCAAGAACGCGGACAGCGCCACCGCGCAGGCGTGCAAGGCGCTGCCGAGCGAGACGCGCCTGGCCCTGACGGGCACGCCGCTGGAGAACCGGCTGTCGGAGCTGTGGAGCATCTTCGACTTCCTGATGCCGGGCTTCCTCGGCAGCGCGGACGGCTTCGGCGACCGCTACGAGCAGCCCATCCAGGTGGCCAACGACTCGACGGTGAAGGACCGGCTGCGCCGCCGCATCCAGCCCTTCATCCTGCGCCGCCTCAAGACGGAGGTGGCCAAGGACCTGCCGCCGAAGACGGAGAGCGTGGCCTGGTGCGAGATGGAGCCCGGCCAGGCCGCCCTCTATCGCGAGGTGATGGAGGAGAGCCGCCGCAAGGTCAACGAGAGCATCGAGAAGGTCGGCTTCAAGCGCAGCCGCGTCTCGATTCTCGCCGCGCTCATGCGCCTGCGTCAGGTGTGCTGCGACCCTCGGCTGCTCAAGATGCCGCCCGGCACGCTCCTGCCGCCCAGCGCCAAGGTCGAGCGCTTCATGGAGCTGGTGGAGGACCTGGTGGCGGAGGGCCACCGCGCCCTGGTGTTCAGCCAGTTCACGGAGATGCTGGAGCTGCTCAAGGCGGAGGCGGACAAGAAGGGCCTGCGCTACCTCTACCTGGACGGCCGCACCAAGGACCGCATGGGCAAGGTGGACGAGTACAACCGCCCGGACGGCCCGCCCCTGTTCTTCATCTCCCTGAAGGCGGGCGGCACCGGCCTCAACCTCACCGCGGCCGACTACGTCATCCACTTCGACCCGTGGTGGAACCCGGCCGTCGAGGACCAGGCCACGGACCGTACGCACCGCATCGGCCAGACGCGCGCCGTCATCAGCTACAAGCTCATCACCCGCGGCACGGTGGAGGAGAAGATCCTCTCGCTCCAGCGCCGCAAGCGGGACCTGGCCGCTGGCGTCCTGGGCGGGGAGGGGGACGAGATGGCACGCACCCTCACCGAGCAGGACATCCAGGAGCTGTTCACCGAGACCTGAGTCGGAGGGGAAGGTTGGGGCGCCAACGGCGCCCTGCCTCCCACCCGCCCGCCATCCGTGCGGCTGGACGGAACGCCTGTGCAGTGTCAGGGGGACCTGTTAGGGTGTTCAGTGCCAGGGCCGTCGTACGGACATTGGAGGGCGCGCGTGCTGCTGGGTCTGCGGATTTCGAACGTGGCGGTGATCGAGGAGGTGGAGGTGGCGTTCGGAGCCGGCCTCACCGTCCTCACGGGTGAGACGGGGGCGGGTAAGTCCATCCTCGTGGATTCATTGGGGCTGCTGCTCGGCGGCCGGGCGGACGCGGAGGTCATCCGCGCCGGCTGCGAGGAGGCGTCCGTGGAGGGCGTCTTCGCGCGCACCCCGGTGCTGGCCTCGCGCCTGGAGGAGCTGGGGCTGCCGGACCTGGGGGACGAGGTGCTCGTCCGCCGGGTGCTGGGGCGCACCGGCCGGGGCAAGGTCTACGTCAACGGCGCCCTGGTGACGGTGGGGGTGCTGACGAAGCTGACCCGGGGGGCGGTGGACATCGCCGGGCAGCACGAGCACGTCAGCCTCTTCGACCCCGCCCTGCACCGGGTGCTGTTGGACCGGTACGGGGAGGTGGAGGAGCCGCTGGCGGCCTACTTCGGGGAGTACTCCGCGCTGCGGGAGGTGGACGCGCGCATGGAGGCCCTGGGCGGGGACGAGGCGAAGGTGCGCGAGCGGGCGGAGTTCCTGCGCTTCCAACTGGATGAAATCTCCCGCATCGACCCGGAGCCGGGGGAGGACGCGCGGCTGGACGCGGAGCGCAAGCGCCTGTCGAGCGCGGAGAAGCTCAAGCGGCACGCGGCGGAGGCGGAGCTGCTCGTCTCCGGGGAGGAGCCGTCCGCGGTGGAGACGGTGGGGCGGGCGCTGGGGCTGGTGCACGAGGCCGTCAAGTGCGACGCGTCGCTGTCCCCGGTGGCGCAGGCGCTGAGCACGGCGCTGGCGGAGCTGGAGGAGGCACGGCGGCGGCTCAACCGGTACGTGGAGGGCCTGGAGTCGGACCCGAACCGGCTGGCGGACGTGGAGGAGCGGCTGGACGGCCTCAAGCGGCTGTGCCGCAAGCACGGCGCCACGCTGGATGGCGTGTTGAAGAAGCGCGGCGAAATCGAGGCCGAGCTGGGCACGCTGGAGAACCGGCAGGAGGTGCTGGAGGAGCTGGCCGCGGAGCGGCGGCGGGTGGAGGAGCGCGCGCGCAAGGCGGCCGCGGCGCTGTCGCGGGCGCGCTCGGCGAGCGCGGTGGAGTTCTCCGCCCAGGTGCGCGAGGGCCTGGGGCACCTGGCCATGGGCAAGGCGGCCTTCGAGGTGCGGGTGACACCCGGAGAGGTGCTGCGCCCGGACGGCCTGGACGAGGTGGAGTTCTTCTTCAGCGCCAACCCCGGGGAGCCGGCGCGCGCGCTGGCGAAGGTGGCCTCCGGTGGCGAGGCCAGCCGTCTGCTGCTGGCCCTCAAGCGGGCCCTGGCCGACAGCGACAAGGGCGGGTGCTACATCCTCGACGAGGCGGACGCGGGCGTCAGCGGGGCCATCGCGGACGTGGTGGGGCGGATGATCAAGGAGGTCAGCGGCCACCGTCAGGTGCTCTGCATCACCCACCTGCCCCAGGTGGCGGCCTACGCGGACGCGCACCTGCTCATCCGCAAGGCGGTGAAGGGGGAGCGGACCGTGTCCCAGGTGACAGTCCTGGCGGCCGGCGCGGAGCGCACCCGGGAGCTGGCCCGGATGATGTCCGGCGTGGAGGTGACGCGCGAGGCGCTGGGGGCCGCAGAGGCCCTGGTGCGCTCGGCCCACCGGGCCCTGACGCCGCCCCGGGCCCGCAGCCGGGAGTCCGGACCCGAGGGGAACCCCCGGGGACGGCTGCGCCGGACGGCTTGACGCGGTGCAAGGTCATCCGTGTCCTTGCCCCATCCCTGGGTCTCACATAGCATCCTTGGTGTGTCCAACACCGCAGGGCAGACCGCGGCCTCCCGCCTCAAAGTCGTTTCCGCTGGCCTGACGGACGTCGGGCGTAAGCGCAACCACAACGAGGACAGCTTCCTCCTCGACGACGAGCTCCAGCTCTACGTCGTGGCGGACGGCATGGGGGGTCATGCGGGCGGGGGCACCGCCTCCCGTATCGCCGTGGAGACCATCGACAAGGAGTTGCGGCGCGCGCGGGAGGGGAAGGACAACCCCTTCCTGTCCGTGCCCAACCTCCAGGACTCACCCATCCCGGAGGCCCTGCGCACGGCCGTGGAGAAGGCCTGTCTGGCCATCTACACCGCCGCGCAGGAGGATCCGCGTCTTTCGGGCATGGGCACCACCGTGATTTCGTTGGTGGTGCGCGAGGAGCACGCCTTCTTCGCCCACGTGGGCGACAGCCGGGCGTACCTCATCCGGGGTGACCTCATCCAGCAGATCTCCGAGGACCACTCGCTGGTCAACGAGCAGATCAAGGCCGGGATGATCACCCCCGAGGAGGCCAAGCACTCCCGCTACAAGAACATCATCACCCGCTCCGTGGGCTTCGAGGAGGAGGTCCAGGTCGACGTCATGGGCCTGGTCTCCGAGCCCGGCGACGTCTTCCTGCTGTGTTCGGACGGCCTGGCCAACATGCTCGAGGACAAGGAGATCCACGAGGTGGTGGCCAAGGCCCAGGGCTTCGAGGGCGTGCCCAAGCGCCTCATCGACCTGGCCAACGAGCGCGGCGGCGACGACAACATCACCGTCATCGTGGTGCGGGTCGAGGCCTGAAATCGCCCCGCGCGTGGCCGACAACCGCCTCTTCAGGTCACTGTTGACCTTGACACTCTTGGAAACTGAATGGTAGCTGCCCAAACGTTTCCAGCCCTGGCAGACGCTAGGCCGGAGACGTTAGCGGGAGGGGTGAGGCGGTGGGGGAGGTGATGGGCGCGCGGGAGCGACTTAGCTTCGGGCGCCGGAAGTCCCACGCAAGCAGGGAGCTGTCCTGTGGCGAAAAAGTCCTTCACGTTGATGGTCATCCCAGACCACGACGCGCCGGTGAAGCGGTACACCATCCAGCGGTCCTTCCTCATGCAGGTGGGGATGGGGCTCATGCTGGTGGTGGGACTGGGGGCGGGGGCGAGCATCCACTACTTCCAGGTGGCGGCCGACGCGTCGGAGAATCGAATCCTTCGCGAGGAGAACCTGACGCTGCGCTCGCAGCTCAAGTCGGTGCGTGAGCGCATCGAGCACATCGGGTCGACGTTGGACCGGGTGGAGCGGTTCGACCAGAAGCTGCGCGCGATGACGCTCCTGTCCGACCCGCAGCGCAACCTGGCCATGGGCCCCACGGAGCCGGAGGCGGGCACGCAGGTGCCGGCCACGGACACCCAGTTCACCCAGCTGACGACGACGGAGACGCCCAAGCTGTTGATGGGCCGGCTGGACAAGCTGAGCGCGGAGGCCACGCGGCAGGAGCAGAGCCTCCAGGAGCTGCAGGCGTACTTCCAGGACCAGAAGTCGCTCCTGGCGTCGACGCCGTCCATCTGGCCGGCGCGCGGGTGGGTGACGAGCGATTTCGGTCAGCGCCTGGACCCGTACACGGCGGACCGGGTGATGCACGCGGGGCTCGACATCGCGGCGCCGCACGGCAAGGAGGTCTTCTCTCCGTCGGACGGCACGGTGGTGTTCGCGGGCCTGGAGGGTGGCTACGGCAACGTCATCGTCGTGGATCACGGCTACGGCATCAAGACGCGCTACGGCCACCTGGCGAAGATGCTGGTGAAGGCGGGTGACAAGGTGAAGCGCGGCTCGCTCATCGCGGCGGTGGGCAACACCGGCCGCTCCACCGGGCCGCACCTGCACTACGAGGTCCGCGTCAACGGCATCCCGCAGAACCCGCGCAAGTTCATCCTCGAGGAGTAGCGGGACCCTTCTCCCGGTGCCCGTCCCCGAAAGGAGGCCCCGCCATGGCGGCCCCTTTCAGAGCGTGGCGGGTCCGGGCACGAAGCCATCCAGCCGCAGCCTCCGCCGTTGCAGCCCCTGGGCGCGACCGGAGCGCTGCATGACGTGGGCGCGCTCCAGCTCCGCCCAGACCAGCGGCCCCAGCACCTGCCAGTGTGACGGCGCGTCCACCGTCACCTCCAACAGGCTGACCGTCCACGAGGGCGCGTCCTCGTCCGGCGTGCCCTCTGGCAGGACGCGCCGGGTGTCGCGCGCCAGGCGCTCGTGGGTGGGGCCAGCCAGTGACGCGTCGACGGTGAGCTGGGAGGTGGGCACGAGCAGGGCGGCGAAGGCGTCTCCGTGCAGGCGCACCACCTTGGCGCCCGGGTACTGCGCGGAGAGCGACTCCACGGTGGCGCGGAGGAGGGCGTCCCCGGTGGCGAAGCCGAAGCGGGCGTTGAGGTTGATCATCCCCTTCACGTCCGCGATGACGGCGCCCACGCGCCAGCCGTCGTGGTGCGCGTGGGTGGACAAGTCGTACTCCTCCTTGAGGAGGGTGCCCTGGGTGAGGGCGGGGACCTGGAGCGCGCCCGTCTTCGCGTCCGGGTGGCCCCTGCGGGCCTGTTCGGCCTGGAGGAGCGCCTCCACGGCGGCCTGCACCGGCGCCTGGGGGCTGCGGGTCATCACCCAGGGGAACAGGGACACGAGGGCGGTGGCGGTGGCGTCGTCGAGTGGGTAGGGCATCTTGCGGCCCATCTCTAGCGCGTCGCGCGCCCTCGCGCAGGAGGGCGTGGGGCCTTCAGCGCACGCGGTGGGCCGTCACGGTGACCTCATCCCGGTCGTGGTAGAGCTGGCGCAGGGTGAGGCCCGCCCAGCCGCCGTCCTCGACGAGGATGTGGCGCACGCGGTGGAGGATGGGGTTCTTGTCCTTCATGGGCAGCTTGATGTTGGCCACCAGATGACCGGCCCAGCCCCGCCGCCCCCACTTGGCCAGCAGCTGCGCCACCTCCAGCGGGCGCCACGCCATGTCGCAGAAGAGCCAGTCCACCGGCGCGTCGGGCGCGTAGGCGAACGCGCTCTCCTGCACGTGCTCCACCCGGGCGTGGGCGGCCAGCTCCGGCATCAGCCGGGCCGGGTCCACCGCCACCACCTTCGCCCCGCGCGCCACCAGCCGCTGCGTCCAGCCGCCCGGCGCCGCGCCCAGGTCCACGCAGACGTCGCCGCGCCCGGGCTCGAGGGCCAGCCCGTCCAGCGCCTCCTCCAGCTTCATCGCGGCGCGCGACGGGGACTCGCCCTCGCGCCGCATGCGGCGCCGGCCTCCGGGCGCCAGCGACAGCGCCTCCCGGGCCGCGACCAGCCCCAGCGCGCCCACGCCGTCCGGCGCGACGCACAGCCCGACGAGCAGGGCCCCCGCCTCGCGGGCCCGCCGCGCGTCGTCGAGCAGCCGCTCCGCCGGGAGCCGGGCGCGCACCGCGGCCTCCAGGGCCTCCGCGGCGGCGGCCCGCGTGTTGCCCCGGGGCGTGTCCGGGGTGAAGGCCTGGAGCACCCAGGGCCTCGCGCCGCGCTGTCCGGTGAGCGCGCGGGCCACGGCGTCGGCTTGCGCGTCGGTGGGGCCGGGGGGCAGCGGGGCGAGCACCTGGTAGCCGGCGCGGGCGAAGGCGGGCGGGGGGCCCTCGGGGGCATCGCTCTCCACCAGGGCCTCGCCCAGCAGCCGCGGCGCGGCCTCAGCCCAGGCGAGCTCCTCGTAGAGGTGGGCCTCGAAGCCCGCGCGGCACGTCCACAGCCAGCGCCCCGCCGTGGCGTTTTGCGTCTGTACGGGCATGGGGGGAATCCGCGCCCTGGGAGGAGGCGGGGGCGACGCGGTGCGTGCAGGCGCGGGGATGCGGGGGGCGGCCCCCTGGCGGGACGGGGGAGGGCCGGGACGGCGGGGGGCTCCCGGGGGAGCGCGCCGGCCCGAGGGGCGGCGTTGATTTCTCGAAGGGGACATTGCGTGGACTCGGTTCCGCTTTACTCTGAACCGATGCGCGCTGGGCAACCGGCCGAGAGGAAGTTTCAGGGGGCACCCGTGGTTTCCCACCAAGCCCCCCTTACATCTCCGGGGATTTCCCTTCACTCGCCGCCGTCCTTCGAGGATTCTCCGGCCGCGAGAGAGTCAATCGAATGATCGAATGGACGCTGAAGAAGCTCATCGGGACCAAGAACGAGCGTGAGCTCAAGAAGGCCCGCGAGAAGGTCATCCGCATCAACGAGCTGGAGAGCCGGATGCGGGCCCTCAAGGACGAGGATTTCCCCGCCGAGACGGCCCGGCTGAAGCAGGAGATCCAGAACGGGCGGCCGCTCGACGGCATGCTCTTCGAGGCCTTCGCGCTCATCCGCGAGGGCGCGCGCCGGGTCATCGGCCAGCGTCACTACGACGTGCAGCTCATCGGCGGCATGTTCCTGCACGAGGGCTGCATCGCGGAGATGCGCACCGGTGAAGGCAAGACGCTGACCGCCACGCTGCCCAGCTACCTCAACGCCCTGTCCGGGCGCGGGGTGCACGTCGTGACGGTGAACGACTACCTGGCCCGCCGCGACGCGGAGTGGATGGGCCGGGTCTACAAGTTCATGGGCATGACGACCGGCTGCGTGCTGCACGAGCTGTCCGACAAGCAGCGCCAGGACGCGTACCGCGCGGACATCACGTACGGGCAGAACAACGAGTTCGGCTTCGACTACCTGCGCGACAACATGAAGTTCCGCCTGCAGGACTACGTCCAGCGGGAGCTCAACTACGCCATCGTCGACGAGGTGGACTCCATCCTCATCGACGAGGCCCGCACGCCGCTCATCATCTCCGGTCCCACCGAGGACAGCACGGACAAGTACTACCGGGTGGACCAGGTCATCCCCGGCCTCGTCCCGGACCAGGACTTCACCCTGGACGAGAAGCACCGCTCGGTGTCGCTGACGGACGAGGGCATCGAGAAGCTGCAGAAGCGGCTGAGCGTGTCCAACCTCTACGACCCCGCCGAAATCGAGACGCTCCACCACGTCGAGCAGGCCCTGCGCGCGCACACGCTCTACAAGCGCGACAAGGACTACGTGGTGAAGGACGGCGAGGTGGTCATCGTCGACGAGTTCACCGGCCGCCAGATGCCCGGGCGCCGCTGGTCGGACGGCCTCCACCAGGCCATCGAGGCCAAGGAGGGCGTGAAGATCGAGAACGAGAACCAGACGCTGGCGACCATCTCGTTCCAGAACTACTTCCGCATGTACTCCAAGCTGTCCGGCATGACGGGCACCGCGGACACGGAGGCGGAGGAGTTCGCGAAGATCTACAACCTCGACGTCCGCGTCATCCCCACCAACCGCCCCAACATCCGCAAGGACCAGCAGGACGTGGTCTACAAGACGGAGCGCGAGAAGTTCGAGGCGGTGGCGCAGCAGATCGAGGAGCTGCACAAGGCGGGGCAGCCGGTGCTCGTGGGCACGGTGTCCATCGCCAAGAGCGAGGTGGTGTCCACCTTCCTCAAGAAGCGGGGCGTGCCGCACAACGTGCTCAACGCCAAGCAGCACCAGCGCGAGGCGGACATCGTCGCGCAGGCGGGCCGCAAGGGCGCGGTCACCATCTCCACCAACATGGCCGGCCGTGGAACGGACATCCTCCTGGGCGGCAACGCGGAGGTGCTGGCGAAGGCGTCCATGGGCCCGCCGCCGGAGCCCCCCGCGCCGGTGCCGGCGCAGCCCAACGCGGATGGCACGCCGCCGGTGGACCCGAACGTGGCCTACCAGCAGGCCCTGGCCGAGTGGAACCAGAAGCTGGCGGACACCCAGGCCCGGCTCGAGGCGGAGACGAAGGCGGAGCGCGACGAGGTGATGGCGGCCGGCGGCCTGTTCATCATCGGCACCGAGCGCCACGAGTCGCGCCGCGTGGACAACCAGCTGCGCGGCCGCGCCGGCCGCCAGGGTGACCCGGGCGCCAGCCGCTTCTTCCTGTCGCTCGAGGACGACCTGATGCGCATCTTCGGGTCCGAGCGCATCCAGGGCCTGATGGAGCGGCTGGGCATGCAGGAGGGCGAGGTCATCGAGCACGTGTGGCTCACCCGCGCCATCGAGGGGGCCCAGAAGCGGGTCGAGGGTCACAACTTCGACATCCGCAAGAACCTCCTCGAGTACGACGACGTGATGAACCAGCAGCGGCGCACCATCTACAAGCTGCGCCGTCAGGTGCTGGCCGCGGGCGCGGGCGTGCCGCTGGTGGAGTACACGGAGGACCCGAAGACGCGCGTGAAGAGCCGCTCCGAGCAGATGGTGAGCTGGGCGGACTTCAAGGAGATGGTGCTGGACGCGGTCGAGGACGTCATCGTCTCCACCGTGGACACCTACGCGCCGACGAAGGGCTCGGACGGGTGGGACCTGGAGTCGCTCACGAAGAACGTGAAGGAGACGTTCGACCTCGACATGAGCTTCGAGGGCGTGGGCAACCGCGACGAGCTCCAGGACCACATCTACAAGGCGGCGGAGAAGGTGTTCCTGTCGCGCGAGGAGGAGTTCGGGGAGAACTTCCTGCGCTTCCTCCAGTACAACTACCTGGCCACCATCGACCGGCTCTGGAAGGAGCACCTGCTGGGCATGGACCACCTGCGCCAGGGCATCGGCCTGCGTGGCTACGGCCAGAAGGACCCGAAGCAGGAGTACAAGCGCGAGGGCTACCAGGGCTTCATCCAGACGCTGTCCGCCATCAAGGCGCAGTTCGTCTCGCAGCTGATGCGCGTGCAGCCCCGCTCCGCCACCGGCGCGGAGGAGGAGGCCGTCCGCATCCAGCGGCAGCTGGCCCAGCAGCAGAAGCGCGCCGTCGAGGGCCGTGGCAACGCGGAGGGCAAGCTGGACGAGGCCTCCGTCGCCGCGGCGGCCCGGCCCGCGGCCGCCCAGCAGGGCCCCCGCGTGGGCCGCAACGACCCCTGCCCCTGCGGCAGCGGCCGCAAGTACAAGAAGTGCCACGGCGCGGCGGAGGCCAGCGTCTAGGCGCGTGTCCGGCGCGGCGCCCCCCTGGGGGACGGGGCCGCGCCGGGCGTCCCTCCGGGCCGCAAGCCTCCCTGGAGGGTCGGACGCCTGGTGGGCGGGCGGGCTCCGGCCCGTCGCCCAGCACCCCCGGTGATGCGAAGCTTGCGCCACCGGGAGGGGTTCTGTTAAGGACCGCCCGCCCCGAGGTTAGGGGTGGGGGAAGTCACCCCAGTCGTACCCACTACACACACGCTCGAGCCGGTCACCGGTGCTTCGTGGGTGGCAGGTCCCTTTCGCGAGGGGCCGCGCTCCCGGGCCTCGACCGGAGCTTCGCCCGGGCGTGGCGGACACAACCGGAGAAACACATGTCGATCGACACGCAGGAAACGACTCAGCAGCAGGCCATGGCCGCCGCCGGCGGCATCACGATGCGGCAGCTCCTGGAGGCCGGCGTCCACTTCGGCCACCAGACCAAGCGCTGGAACCCGAAGATGAAGCCGTACATCTTCGGCGCCCGCAACGGCATCTACATCATCGACCTGCAGAAGACGGTGACGATGGCCCGGTCGGCGTTCCGCTTCGTGGCGGACGTGACGGCCCGCGGCGGCTCCGTGCTCTTCGTCGGCACCAAGAAGCAGGCCCAGGACGTCATCCGCGAGGAGGCCTCTCGCGCCGGTCAGTTCTTCGTCACCAGCCGCTGGCTGGGTGGCACGCTGACCAACTTCAAGACCATCAAGCAGGGCATCGACCGCCTGAAGGCGCTGGAGAAGATGGCCGAGGACGGCACCTTCGAGCGCCTGCCGAAGAAGGAAGTGGCGGCCCTGGAGCGCGAGCGCGAGAAGCTCGAGAAGAACCTGGGCGGCGTGAAGGAGATGTCGAAGCTGCCCCGCTGCGTCTTCGTCATCGACCCGAAGAAGGAGCACATCGCCATCCACGAGGCGACGCGCCTGGGCATCCCGGTCATCGGCCTGGTCGACACCAACTGCGATCCGGACGGCATCGACTTCGTCATCCCCGGCAACGACGACGCCATCCGCTCCATCAAGCTCTTCACCTCCAAGATCGCCGAGGCCTGCCTCGAGGGCGCGGCCCGCTACCGCGCGTCCGGCGCCGCCGAGCGCGACGAGCAGGAGGAGCGCGAGGGTCGTGACGACCGCCGTGAGCGCGACGACCGCCGTGGCCCGCGCCGTGGCGACCGCGACCGCCGTGGCGGCGACCGTGACCGCGGCGGCGAGCGCCGTGGCCCCCTCGTCGAGATGAAGGGCGCCCCGGCCGTCGCCGAGCAGCCCGCGTCCGAGGGTGGCGAGGAGAGCGGCGAGGCGGCGGCGGAGTAGCCGTCCCTCGCGGTTCCCAGTCCTCGAACGGCCGGGTGGCGTATCAGGACGCCTGTCACCCGGCCGTCCTTGTTTCTTCCGTCCCGAAGTCTTTCCTTGAACCCCAATGCTCCGCCTGGCGCGTGTCGCCCTGGACGACGGCGGAAGCTGGAGACGAACATGGCCGAAATCACCGCCCAGATGGTGAAGGACCTGCGCGAGCGGACCGGCGCGGGCATGATGGATTGCAAGAAGGCGCTGGCCGAGTCGAATGGCGACTTCGCCAAGGCCGAGGAGTGGCTGCGCAAGAAGGGCATCTCCCGCGCCGCTGGCAAGGAGGGCCGCGTCGCCGCCGAGGGTCTGGTCGGCACCTACGTCCACGGCGGCCGCATCGGCGTGCTGGTGGAGGTCAACTGCGAGACGGACTTCGTCGCGCGCAACCCTGACTTCCAGGAGCTGGTGAAGGACGTGGCGATGCAGATCGCCGCCGCCAACCCCAAGTTCGTCCGCCGCGAGGAAGTGCCGACGGAGAACCTGGAGAAGGAGAAGGAGATCCAGCGCGAGCTGCTCAAGCAGCAGGGCAAGCCCGAGGCGATGCTGGAGAAGATCCTCGTCGGGAAGATGGAGAAGTACTACGAGGGCGTCTGCCTCGTGGACCAGCTCTGGGTGAAGGACGACAAGAAGAAGGTCGGCGACATGATCACCGAGCGCGCCGCGAAGATCGGCGAGAAGGTCACCGTGCGCCGCTTCGTCCGCTACGAGGTGGGTGAGGGCATCGAGAAGAAGAAGGACGACCTCGCCGCCGAAGTCGCCAAGACGCTGGGCCAGGCCTGAGTCACCACGGCCCCTTCCCCAAGGGGCCCGGGACGTGCCTGGAGGGCCGCGCGCCATGCTCCCGAGCGGAGCGGGCGACGCGGCCCTCGCCTTTGCAGGGCCTGGCCAGGGCCGCTGGCGACTTGCAGCGGACGGTGCGTGGCCCGGGGGCAGACTCGGGCGTTGATGTTGCGCGGGACGGGGGATAGAAGCGGAGGCGCATGTCCTCCGACACGACCCAACCGCTCCGGTACAAGCGCATCCTCCTCAAGCTCTCGGGCGAGGCCCTGATGGGCGAGGGGAAGTATGGCATCCACCCACCCACGCTGAATGCCATCGCCGACGAGGTCATCGAGCTGTCGAGGGCCGGCGTGGAGGTGGCGCTCGTCATCGGAGGCGGCAACATCTTCCGGGGCATCGCCGGGGCCACCGAGGGCATGGACCGCGCGAGCGCGGACTACATGGGCATGCTGGCCACGTGCATCAACTCCATGGCCATGCAGGACGCGCTGGAGAAGAAGGGCCTGCACACGCGCGTGCTGTCCGCCATCAAGATGGAGCAGATCGCCGAGCCCTACATCCGCCGTCGCGCGGTGCGCCACCTGGAGAAGGGGCGCGTCGTGATTTTCGCCGCGGGCACCGGCAACCCGTACTTCACCACGGACACGGCCGCCTCGCTGCGCGCGATGGAGATCAACGCCCAGGTCATCCTCAAGGCGACCAAGGTGGACGGCATCTACAGCGCGGACCCGAAGAAGGACCCCACCGCGCGCCGCTACCGCTCGCTGACGTACATGGACGTGTTGAAGCAGAACCTCAACGTGATGGACTCCACGGCCATCTCGTTGTGCATGGACAACAAGCTGCCCATCATCGTGTTCGACCTGACCGTGCCGGGGAACATCGGCCGCGCGGTGCTCGGTGGTGGGGAGATTGGTACCGTCGTGGGTGGCAGCGAGACGGCCTGGGCCTGAGGCTCGCGCCTCCCTTCACCCCCTCGTCTTCCAAGGAGAGCTCGCACATGAGCGGAGACATCGTCGCCGATTTGAAGGGCCGCATCGACAAGACGCTCGAGGACCTCAAGCGGGAGCTGAGCAAGGTGCGCACCGGGCGCGCCAGCACGGCCATCCTCGACAACATCCGCGTCGACTACTACGGCACCCCCACGCCGCTGTCCGGCGTGGCCAGCGTCAACGCCCCGGAGCCCCGGCTCATCACCATCAAGCCGTGGGAGAAGAGCGTCCTGAAGGAAATCGAGAAGGCGCTGCGGGAGGCGAACCTCGGCATCAACCCGATGAACGACGGCGAGATGATCCGCCTGCCGTTCCCTCCGCTCACCGAGGAGCGCCGCAAGGACATCGCCAAGCAGGTGAAGACCAAGGGCGAGGACCACAAGGTCGCCATCCGCAACATCCGCCGTGACGCCAACGAGGCGCTCAAGACGCAGCTGAAGGACAAGAAGATCACCGAGGACGACCAGAAGCGCATCTCCGAGAAGGTCCAGAAGGAGACCGACGCCGGCGTGGCCCAGGTGGATCAGATCGTCCAGAAGAAGGAGAAGGAGGTCATGGAGGTCTGATGGCCTTCGTGCTCCTGGTCGAACCCGCCGCCGCGGTGGCGGGTTCGCTGCGCCGGTTCCTCGAGGGGGCCGGCCACGAGGTGAGCTGGGTGGCGAGCGCCGAGGAGGCGCAGAGAGCCGCCCGGGAGCGTCCGCCCGCCGTGGTCCTGGCGGCCGGAACGGGGGCAGTGGATGGAGAGTCGCTGTGCCGCGCCCTGCGAGCGCAGAACGCCTCCGTGCCCGTCCTGCTGATGTACCCGCCGGACGAGGAGCAGGCCGACACCCGCGCCGCGCAGGCCGGGGCGGACGGCAGCCTGGTGGGGCCCCTCAAGCGCGCCACCGTGCTGACGTGCGTCTCCCTGCTGCTGCAGCGGGACGAGGCCCGCCGGACTCCCTCCGCCACGGCTGGCGCGGCGCCCTCGCGCGCGGCGCCCGCCCTGGAGCTGGAGGGCCGCCGGGTGACGCGGGAGATGCCGGCCATTGGCGCGGCGTCGCCCGCCCCGTCGCAGTCCTCGGACTTCGAGTTCCTCAAGCGGCTGATGGTGATGGAGGTGAAGCGCAGCCGGCGCTACCGCTACCCCATCGCCGTGCTGATGGTGGAGCTGGACAGGTTCGCCGAGCGCGCGGCCGGGCTGTCGACGGCTTCGCGCACCGTGGCGCTGGCGGAGGCGCTGGGCCTGCTGCACTCGGGCATCCGCGACATCGACGTGGCGGTGCCCTTCGTGGACAGCCGCTTCGTCGTCTTCCTCCCGCACACGCCGCGCTCCGGCGCGCGCGTGGTGGCCGAGCGGCTGCGCGAGAAGCTCAAGGGCGCGAAGGTGCTGCCCGCGGGCACCGGCTCCGTGGGCGTGTCCGTGTCCGAGCCTCCAGCGGGGAAGGTGGCCCCGGGCGCGGCCCACACGCAGGTCAGCTTCGGCGGCCTCTTGAAGGACGCGGGAGACGCGCTGCGACGGGCCCAGGCCGCGGGGGGAGACCGCGTGGAGATGGCGCCCGAAGCTCCCGCTCCGGGCAAGCCTCAGGAGGGGTAGACGAAGTCCGCGTCGCTGATGTCGCGGACCACGTCGGCGACGAAGGCGTACAGCTCCAGGCCCCGGCCCTTGTCGTCCTTCCAGGTGCCGGTGGCCTCGTCGTAGTCGAAGTGGATGCCCTGCCCCTTGCCCGCAACCCACATCTGCCGGACGGCGCGCTGGGTGTTGACGATACACTTCTCCCGGGAGCGGGCGGTGAGGGTGAGCATGTCACCCGTGCTCTCCGCCTCCAGGATGTCGGGGTCGATGGAATCCGCCGCGGCGAGCATCTTCTTGAAGACGCTCGCGACGAGCTGGTTGTAGCGGGCTTCGTCCATCATGGCCGCTCGGGCCTCACTGGATGACGTCAAGCACCTGCTGGCCAGGGGCCGCGTAGAACAGGAACTTGAGGTGCGTGCCGTCGCCCTCGGGGCGCTCCAGGGCGATGACGGTGCCCGGGTTGACGGGCTTGGGGAACGACTGCATCCCCAGCAGGTGCGCCGCCAGCGCCCCCATGGACGGCTGGTGTCCCACCAGGACCAGGTTCTCGTCCGCGTGCTCCTCGAGGACCGGCTCCACCGCGCCCACCGGCATGTCCGGCAGCAGGCACCGGTGCGCGCGCAGCAGGCCCTCGTGCTTCGACACGAAGGAGAGGATCTGCGCCGTCTGTACCGTGCGAACCAGCGGGCTGGTCAGGATGAGGCCGATGGGACCCATGCGCTCGGAGAGTGCAGCGAAGTGGGCCGCCATATTCGCCCGAGCCTTCGCCGTGAGCGCGCGAGCCTCGTCGCCGAGACCCTCGGGGATCTCCGCGTCCGCATCGCCGTGCCTAACCAGGAAAATCCTCAAAGTCCCTCCACCGGTGCGACAGGACCGCGGTTCGTACACGACCGCGGCGGGGTTGGTCAAAGGTAATGCGGCGATTGTTCAGTGGCCGGAACAACCCCGTCGTGACAGACAGAAGCGGGCCACTCTCCGCCATTCGAACGGGCGAAGCATATACGCGGGGACTGACGGCCCGTCTCTCGGGAGAAGAGCGGATGCGCAAGGTGCTGTGGGTCCTGGCCGGGGTGGTGACCCTCTCGGGCTGTAAGAAGGATGCGGACACGGGTGTGCCAGCACCCAGGGTTGAGGCGGAGGCGGCGGCTCCCGCTGGCCCGCCCCCCGAGGAGGAGACCGAGCCCGGCGCGTACGTGGTGACGCGGGAGAAGGTGGACGCGTACGTGACCTACCAGCAGCGGATGCTGGACGTGTACGGCCAGCAGGTGAAGGGGCTGCAGGGGTTGGGGGCGCTGGTGGACGCGGGCACGCCGGAAGCGATGGCGGCGGCGCGGGCGGGCCTCAAGGTGGTGGAGGCGAAGGCGAAGGCGGAGGCGGAGGCGCGCGCGCAGGCGGGGCTGAGCGTGGTGGACGTCAACGGCCTGGCGGAGGTGGTGACGGCCGTCATCGGCCAGCGGCAGCTGGGGCGCACGCTGCAGTACGAGGAGGAGCTGGCGAAGCTGGAGGCGCTCCAGGCGAAGCTGCCGGAGGCGCAGCGCGCGGAGCTGGGCGCGCAGGTGGCGTCCATGCGCCAGCAGGTGGAGGCCTTCCAGAAGCTGACGGACGTGCGCCGCCAGTACGGCGACGCCAACGTGGACGCGGTCCTCACGCGCGAGGACGACCTGGTGAAGAACTACCAGGAGATGCTGCGCGTCTTCACCGGCACGCGGCGGTGAAGACGCGCGGGGAGGCCCTCCTCAGACGCGCTTGAGGTGCGGGGCCTTCTGGAGCAGCTGTCCCAGGTACAGGTCGGCGACCTTCTCCATCACCGTGTTGCCGCGCAGGCGCTGGTTCAGGTTGACGAAGTCCACCTGGTCCAGCCGCTGGTCCTGGTTGTAGCAGGAGAAGACCCACGTCTCCTTGCCCGTCTTCGGGTCCACGTGCCGCTGGAGGCACTGGGCGCAGATCTCCTTCATCATGCACTGCATCGGCGAGTTGATGGAGCCGATGGCCTCGTGGTCCGGCTTCAGGTACGGCTGGAGCACGCCGTGGCGCGCCTCGGCCACCGCGCGCATCATCCGGTCCGAGCCGATGGCGATGATGCGGTCCACCTCCGACAGGGAGATGACGGGCGCGACGCCCAGCTTGCCCTCGGCGTAGGCCAGCATGGCCTGCACCACGTTGCCCCGGAAGGCGGAGTCCTGCGGCCGGCGCGGGGCGATGGTGTCCCCGGAGTCCACCGACCAGACGATCTGGTCCGTGCCGGCCTCGATTTCGTCCTGCTTGAACGAGTCCGACTTCAGCCGGTAGCCGGCGAAGTAGACGACGCGGCAGCCAGCGGCCTTGAGCGAGCGCGCGATGGAGAAGAGCACCGCGTTGCCCAGGCCGCCGCCCACCAGCACCACCGTCTCGTTGTGGCCGATCTCCGTGGGCGCGCCCGTGGGGCCCATGAGGACGACGGGCTCGCCGGGCGTGAGCGCCGAGCACAGGCGCGACGAGGAGCCCATCTCCAGGACGATGGTGCCCATCAGCCCCTGCTCCTTGTCCACCCACGCGCCGGTGAGGGCCAGGCCCTCCATCGTCAGGCGCATGCCATCGACGACGGGCGCGTTGCGCTCGAAGTTCTGTAGCCGGTAGAACTGGCCGGGCTGGAAGTGGCTCGCCGCGAAGGGCGCCTTCACCACCACCTCGACGATGGTCGGCGTCAGGCGGTTGACCGCGACCACGGTGGCGTTGAAGGCCGCGTCCAGCTTCGCGAAGTGCGCCGCGCGCGCCTCGTCGCGCCGGGCCTGGGCCAGCTCGTCGTCGAGGTCGAGCGCGGCCACCTCCTTCGCGTACAGGCGCGCCACCTCCACGTAGCCATCCTTCGCGCTGGCCATGGCCTTCACCACGTTGCCCGCGTACGTCGGGTGGTTGTCGCCGTAGAAGGAGATGAAGTGCCCGTCCTTCGCGTAGGACGTGAAGAAGCCCACCTTCGCGTCCAGGTCCTCGCTCGCCTCCACCTTCCGGAGGGTGAGGCCGCCCTCGCCCTCCACCAGCTCGTGGCCCTGGAAGTAGGCGCCGTCCTCGTCCAGCTGGAAGGTGCCCGGGTACTCGCGCTCGTAGGTGACGTTGGGCGAGGTGCCCGCGGCCACGCACACCGTGCGCGCGGGCAGCTCGAAGAACTGGCCGCTGCCCTTGAGCTTGCCGTCCACCGTCACCATGCGCTCGAAGCGCAGGGCGCGCACCGCGCCGCCCGCGTCCGGCAGCGCCTCCACCGGGCTCATGCGCTCGATGAAGCGGATGCCTTCCTCCAGCGCCTTGGTGACCTCCTCGTGGTTGAGGCGGTAGGCGGGGGATTCCGTGAGGCCGCGGCGGTAGACGAGGCTGACGCCGCCCCAGCCGCGCACCAGCTTGATGAAGTCGGGCGCGCGGCCCTCGGCCCGGGCCTTCTCGCGCTCGGCGCGCACCGCGCGGCCGTGCTCGAGGAAGGTCTGGTAGGTGACGCGCTCCTCGGCGTCGAGCCGCGCGAGCACGACCTCCTCGCCCAGCGTCGCCACCAGCGTCTCGTGGCGCTGCAGCGCCTTCTCCACCTGCACCGGGTAGTACGCCATCAGCTCCGTGGCGGTGTCGATGCCGGTGAGGCCACCGCCGATGACGATGGCGGGCAGCTGCACCTGGAGGTTGGCCAGCGAGTCGCGCTTGAACGCGCCCGACAGCTGCAGCGCCATGAGGAAGTCGCTCGCCTTGCGGATGCCCCGGATGAGGTTGTTCTTCATCCCGATGATGGTGGGGCGGCCCGCGCCGGCGGCGATGGCGATGTGGTCGAAGCCCAGCGCCCACGCGTCGTCGATGGTGAGCGTGCCACCGAAGCGCACGCCGCCGTGGATGCGGAAGCCCTCGCGGCGCGCGAGCGTCAGGTGGATGAGCGTCAGGAAGTTCTTGTCCCAGCGCACGGTGATTCCGTACTCGGACACGCCGCCGAAGCCCTCGAGCACGCGCTCGTCCAGCTCGCGCGTCAGCGCCCGCCAGTCGCGGATGGGCCGCAGCGCGTGGCCGCCCTTGCCCACCAGCTCGTCCGGGAACGGTTCGATCTTCAGCCCGTCCATGCCGGTGACGCCGAAGCCCTCGTTGAGCAGGTAGTGCGACAGCGTGTAGCCGGCGGGGCCAAGGCCCACCACCAGCACGTTGCGGCCCACGTAGGGCAGGGCATACGGGCGGCGGACGTTGAGCGGGTTCCAGCGGGTGAGCAGGCCGTAGATCTCGAAGCCCCAGGGCAGGTCCAGCACGTCCGTGAGGGCGGCGGTCTCCGCCAGCGGGATGTTCACCGGCTCCTGCTTCTGAAAGATGCAGGCCTTCATGCAGTCGTTGCAGATGCGGTGGCCGGTGCCGGGGCACATGGGGTTGTCGAGGGTGATGACGGCCAGGGAGGCCAGCGAGTCACCCTCGCGCTTGAGCAGGTGCGCCTCGGAGATGCGCTCGTCGAGCGGGCAGCCGGTGAGGGGGATGCCCAGGGGGTTCTTCTTGTAGCTGTGGCCCTCGGCCACCGGGTCCTTGGCGGGGAAGCCCTTGGAGCACGAGTCCTTCGACCGCTCGTGGCACAGGACGCAGTAGTCCACCTCGTTCATCACGTCGCGCGGGGTGCCCCGGCGGTCGGTGAGCTTGAAGCCGTCGCGGTGGCGCAGGTGGTGCGCCAGGCCCTCGGTGGCCTCGGGCAGCTCCGCGTCCGGGCGCTGGAGCTGGACGAGCTGGTCGAACACCAGCGGCTTGGGGATGCGGTGCGTGGGCCAGGCGTGGAACTGCTCCTTCGTCTCTGGGTGCAGCGCGCGCGCGTACGTCCAGCGGTCCGCCAGCGACAGGAGCGCGCGCACCGCCTGGAGCTCCGCCGCGTCGTCGCCGTGCGTGACGAGGCTGGAGCCGAACGCGTCGCGTCCCTCCTGCGTGGCGAGCAGCGAGGCGCGCAGCGCCGCCCACCGGGCGCGCAGGGCCTCCGCCTTCTCCTGCTCCCCGGCGGGCAGGTTGCCGGAGAACAGGCGCTCCAGCTCCATCAGGGACAACACCGACTCGGCCAGCCCGCGCTCCGCGTCCCCGGTGGCGACCGCCTCCGGGAAGCCGAGCGACATGAGCAGCCGCATGCGCGCGTCCAGCGACGGGAACTCGGCCAGGGTGGGCCGCTCCGGGGCGCCCTTCTTGAAGACGCGGCGGGTGATGAACTCGCGCTTGAAGTCGAACAGGGGCAGCTCGCCCTTCAGGCCGCCGGCCAGCCGCTCCTGCTCCGCCTCGACGCGGAACAGGCGGGCCACGAACCGCGAGACGTGACGGGCCACGCGGACGAGCAGGTCCGACTCCTCGGGGCCGCGGACGCTGGTGCCGCCCGACTGGCGGTACGCGTCGAACGCCTGGAACAGCGACGGGTCGTCCTCGGCCAGCTGCGCATCGAAGCTCTTCGCGAGCCGCCGCAGGCCGCGCGGGCGGTAGAGGTCCTCGAAGGTGAAGCCCGGGAGGCCCAGCTGGAGGGTGGAACCGGGGGCTGAGGGCAGGTCGGTCAAGGCGCGCATATCACAGAAGGTGTAGGAGGAACCCGGAGCAACGGCTCGCGTGCGGGGCCTATTTCGCGGTGCCCCGTCTGGAAAGCAAGCGGCCTCTGGACGGGGCGTGAACCCAGGAGGCTGGAAGCGGGTGGTCTGCCCGCGTTGTAACGCGAGAGAGCGCTTCCGGCTGCCCCCGCGGTGTCGCCCCGTGGGGCAGGGCTCCGTCGGAGGGCACCCTGACGAGAGGGGCCCTCCCCGAGGGGGCGGTGACCGGGAGGCCGGGAGTGGGGGGAGGTGGGCCTCGTCAACGGGGCGACGGCGACGGCAGGGCCAGCCGGTCCAGCCGGCGGCGCAACTGGAGGAGGCCCCAGAACATGCGGGCCGCGTCCAGTCCGGGGATGACCTTCGAGCCGCCGAAGTCCTCCCAGTCGATGGGGACCTCCTGGCAGCGGGCGCCCTGGCGCTTGAGCAGGGCGAGCAGCTCCACGTCGAGCAGCCAGCGTTGCTCGTTCAGCACCCCCAGCAGCGGGCGGAGCAGGGCGGCGCGGATGAACTTCACGCCGCACTGCGTGTCGTAGAACCTCAGGTCGAAGGTCAGGTCGGTCAGCGTGGCGAAGATGCGCCCCTGGAGATGGCGGGCCAGGCTGCGCACCACGCGGCGACCGGCCATGAGGATGCGCGAGCCGGCGAGCACGTCGACCGACCGGCTCTCCGGCGCCGACGACAACTTCACGAGTCGGAACAGCTCCTCCGCGTTGATGGCGCCGTCCGCGTCGAGGAAGGCGAGCCACTCGGACTGCGGGGCGGCTCGGCTCCACCCGAGGCGGATGGCGGAGCCCTTGCCTCCATTGCGCTCGGCGGCCACGTACGTGAACGTGTGGACCGAACCCGCCTCGGCGAGGCGCGCGCGGGCGCTCTCCACGCAGGCGCGCTGGGCCGAGGAGTGCTCCGGCGCGCTGCCGTCATCGACGACCACGAACTCCACCGCCGGGGTGGACACCGTCAGCCCGACCTGGACGAGCCGCTCGACGAAGCGAGGCAGTCGCTGGCCTTCGTTGTACGCGGGGATGACGACGGTGACGGACGGGGCTTCCACTCACCCCGGTTTGAGCATGGCGAGGGGGAGGCGTCAAACGCCATCCTCCTCGCGTCCGCGCCGCGAAAAGCCCGCTCGCGCGCGCCGCGCCGTCAGCGCCGTTTGGGGCGCCTGGAGGACTTGCCGCTGCGCTTCCCCGCGCGCCCCGGGGACGCGTCGCCCCGGTGGGACGGCGAGCCCTCGTCGTCCGCTCGCGAGCCACGCGCGCCCTGGCTGGCCTTGTCACGCCGCGCTCCGCCCGTGCCGCTGGAGCGGGCCTCCCCGTCCGCCGCGTGGGAGGCGGGACGGGATGCGTCCCCGGTCGCCGGCCGCGCTCCTCGCGCGGTGGCGCCAGCGCGGCCGCTCGCGGGGGCGTCCTCGTTCGCGGCCGGAGGCGCCGCGGGGAACTGGGTTGGGGGCGCCTCGCGAGGGGCCGTCCGGGCGTGACCTTCCGAGGAGGCGCCTTGGCCCTGGCCCCGCGTGGGGCTCGACGGCGCGCTCCCGGCCTTCGACGGCTCGGGGGGCTTCGCGGTGGCGGTCCTCGGCCTGGGCAGCACGAGGTCGCCGTCCGAGGACGGGGCGGGGCGGGCGGGCTTCGCCGGCTCCTCCGCCACCAGGGCGGGGGCGGCCTGTCTGGCGCGAAGCTGCTCCACCTCCCGCCGCAGGCGGAGCACCTCGGCGGAGAGCTGGGCGTACGAGTCGCGCACGTGGCCGTTGAAGACGCGCTGCCGGCCGAGCGCCTCGTTGATGAACACCTGGCACGACTTGCGGAAGGCCCACTTGGCCACGACCACCAACTGGCCCACGCCGCCCCGGTGGGTATGCAGGGGCAGCGCGCGCGTGGCGTCCGCGTGCTCCTCGAGCGCGTGCAGGTTGAACGTCAGCGGCTCCACCCGAGGCTCCACGCCCTCGGGGGGGACCTCCACTGGCTCCGAGGTGGGGAGGCCGCGCGTGCGCAGGCGCTCCTCGATGCGGGCAATCAGCTCCCGCGCCGGAATGTCCCGTCCCAGCAGCTTCATCGACGCTTCTCCTCGAGGATGCGTTCCAGCTCTTCCTTGTACGTGGCCACCACCTGTGGCCAGCCCTGCTTCTTCACGTACGCCAGGCCCCGTCTCCCCAGCGCGTCACGTTGCTCGCCCACTTCGCGCAGGCCGGTGACGAACGAGTCCAGGTTCGTGTAGGCCCGACCCGCGCCGCTGCGAGTCACCTGGCCCACCAGCACGTCCGACCGCCCGTTGACGAGCACGGGGGTCGACTGCGCGAACGCCTCCAGCGTCAGCAGCGACAGGCTCTCGTAGCGCGAGGGCACCACCACCGCCAGGGCCCCCGCCAGCGCGTCGTGCTTGTCCTGTTCGGGGATGCGACCCAGGTAGCGCACGCCCTCTCCCGACAGGTCCATGTGCGCGTCGCCCGCGAGCACCAGGTCCGGCGCGTCCGCGAAGCGCTGCTTGAGGGCCTGGTGGTGCTGGAGCAGCTCCGGCACGCCCTTGCCCGGCTCCTGGCGGCCCACGTAGAGCAGGTAGGGCCGGTGGATGCCGTGCTTCTCCTTGAAGCGCGCGCCATCGGCCGCCGGACGGTCCACGCCCACGCCCACCACCCGCGTGCGCGCGTGGTTCGGGAAGTACTTCTCGATGATGGTCAGCTCTTCCGGCGTGAGGCACAGCAGCGCGCGCGGACGCTCGAAGACGTCGCGGTACACGTCGAAGCGGATGGGGGCCTCGTCGTGCGTGGTGGGCACCAGCAGCGCCCGGTCCGCGACGAGGGGCAGGCCCCACACGGTGGGCGCGTAGAGGTACGTGAAGAACAGGTACCCGTCGTAGTCGTCTCGCGTGGCGGCCAGGTGCCGCAGCAGGCCGGGGGCCAGCGGGCCCTGCTCCGCGACCCACTGCTCCTCGCGGAGGCGCTCGTTGCTCCGGTCGAAGAGCTGTCGGGACAGGCCGTTGAACCCGCGGATGTTGCGCGAGCGCGTCACCGGGAAGCGCAGCACGTCCACGCCGCGCACCGTGTCCGGGCCCGGAGGGAAGACGTTCTCCCACGACAGGTGGTTCTTGGCGCAGGTGGTCAGCACCGTGATGTCCCAGTGGGGCGTCAGGTGTTCGGCCACCTGCGCGGCCAGCATCTCCGCGCCGCCCGTCACCTCGCCATAGCGCTGCACCACCACCGCGACCCGGGGACGCTTCTTCGGACGGGGCCGGGCGCGCGGACGCGGGGCCGGGACGTCCTCTCCCAGCGCGCGCTCCAGCGCCTTCTGCACGGACGCGGCGGAGAAGTGCTCGAGCCGCTGTCGCTGGCCCGCGAGGATGGGGGCGCGCAGCGACAGGTCCTCGCCCAGGTCCACCGCCAGCTCGGCGAGGAAGGCGAAGCGCTTCTGGTCGAACGCGACGCCCGCGCCGCCCAGCGTCTCCGGCACGGCCGCCGCCGCGTAGGCCAGCACGGGCACCTCCGCCGCCATGGCCTCGATGAGCGGGACGCCGAAGCCCTCGTGCTCGCTCATGGAGACGAAGACGGAGGCGGAGCGATACGCGGCCACCAGCTGCGCGTGGTTCAGCCGTCCGAGGAAGCTCACGCCCCCCAGCCCCTTCGCCTCGCGCTGGAGCGAGCGGAAGTAGCGGCTGCCCGGTTCGTAGCCTCCCACCATCAACAGCCGGGCCTGGGGCCGCAGCCGGAGCACCTCCCGATGCAGCGCGAGGAGGTCCTCGAAGCGCTTGTGCGGCATCACCCGGCTGACGCCGAGCAGCACCGGGCCCGGGCCCTCCAGCTGGCGCAGCAGCCTCGCGTCCGCGCGGTCGCGGCCGAAGCGCTCCGGCTCGATGAGCAGCGGCACCGTGTGCACGTTGCGGTAGCCCGCCACGCGCAGCTCCGCCGCGTTGTAGTCCGACACGCCGATGGCCACGTCCACGAAGGGCGCCATCGCGGCCAGCTGCGCGCGCCCGGCGACGAGCGCGTCCTCCAGGGGCAGGCCCTGGTAGAAGCGCGCGGGGCTGATGTTGTGGAAGACGAGGCCGCGCCGACACGGCAGGTGCATGAGCCGGCTGCTCAGGGGCGAGGCGATGCCGTGGTGGTACAGCACCAGGTCACCCGGCTCCGGCCGGAGGGTGGCGGCGGGGCTGGCCAGGCCCTCCAGTCCCGGCCCCACCTCGTCGGCGTACAGCCCGCCCCAGTGCCCCAGGCGGCGCAGCAGGAGTTGGAGGTGCAGCGCGGCCTGCCCGGTGGCGTCGCCGGGGACGAAGCTCGCTATCAGCTGGTGGATCGCCATGCGCGGCCCTGCCTATCACACGGCCGTGCTATGAGGCGCACCGTGTCCACCGGCCCCATCGCTTTCGACGCGACACTCTGGGACGAGCCGACCACCGGCATCGGCCTCTATACCCGCTGTCTGGCTGGCGCCCTCGAGGCGCGCGGCGTCCACCTGGAGAAGCTCGGCGCGCGCGCGAGCGGAGAGCACCCCCGGGGCGACAGCGGCCGCACCTCCTGGACGCTCGCCCGGCTGCCCGCGCTGCTGCGCCGCACCCGCCCGCCGCTGTACCACGCGCTGGGCAACTTCAACCTGCCGCTGACGCGCGTCCCCGGCACCGCCTACGTGCTCACGGTCCTGGACCTCATCCCCCTGCTCATGCCGGAGACGGTGTCCGCGAAGTTCCGCTGGCAGTTCCGGCTGTGGCTGTCGCGCAGCCTGCTGCTGGCGGACCGGGTGGTGTGCATCAGCGAGCGCACGCGGCGGGACCTGCTGGCGCGCTTCCCGGAGGTGGAGTCGCGCGCGGAGGTGGTGCCCATCGGCGTGGACCACGTCCACGCGCCGGTGCTCGACGCGACGAGCGGCGACTTCGTGCGCTCGCTGGCGCTGCCCAGGGAGTACGTCCTCTACGCGGGCTCGCTCGACGTGCGCAAGAACGTGGACCTGGTGCTGGACGCGGTGGAGCGGCTGCGCGCGCGCGGGCGCCCGGTTCCGCTCGTGCTCGCGGGGCAGAGCTGGTTCGGCTCCGGCCGGGTGGAGTCGCGCATCGCGCGGCTGCGCGCGGAAGGGCACGACATCCGGCCGCTGGGCTACCAGGCCGAGCCGGTGTTCTACGAACTGATGCGCCGCGCGTCGGTGTTCGTGTTCCCCTCGCGTTACGAGGGCTTCGGCCTGCCTCCGCTGGAGGCGATGCGGCTGGGGACGCCGGCCGTCGTCTCGACGGCGGGCTCGCTGCCGGAGGTCTGCGGCGACGCGGCGCCCGCGGTGCGCCCGGACGACGCGGAGGGGCTCGCGGCGACGCTGGACCGGCTGATGCGCTCGCCGGAGGAGCGGCGCGCTTTGTCGGAGAAGGGGCGCGCGCGCGCCGCGCAGTTCACCTGGGAACGGACGGCGGAAGGGACACTGGCGCTCTACGAGGCCGCGCTTCGACGCTGAGCGTGACGTCTGGCGCATGGACGGGGTGGGCCCGTCCTCGCCGCGCCGGAGCTGCCCCTGGAGGATGCGGATGCGGAAGCTCATCTGGAATGGTCTGGTGCTGGGCGGACTGGTGGTCGGCTGCGCGCATGGCGCGTCGAAGCAGGAGCCAGCGGAGCCGGATGTCGCGGCGGATGCCCTGCCCCCGGGCGACATCGTGGTGCCCCCTTCATCGTCGGAGGAGGCGGCGAAGTCCCCCGCCGAGGCGCTTCCGTTGGTGGTGATGCCCAACCCGCAGCCCAAGGACCCCATCAACATCGAGGGCGCCAAGGTGCAGGGCAACGTGCTCTCCTTGAGCGTCTCGCACGGTGGCGGTTGCGCCGAGCACTCGTACACCCTGGGGTGGGATGGCCAGTTCCAGAAGGACGCGAGCGGCGCGCCGGTGGCCGACCTGGTGCTCATCCACGACGCGAACGGCGACCGGTGCAAGGCGATGAAGTTCGCCGAACTGGGCTTCGACCTCACGCCCATCTCCGAGCGCCTGGCGACGCTCTCCGGCAAGTCGGGAGGCCGGGCGGTGCTGTCGCTGCCAGGGCTGTCCCTCCCCGTCGAGTACGACTTCTGAACCCGGGAGGCGCATGAAGCTCCACGAGGCCCGGGCCCGGCTGGAGGACTGCTTCGGCGGGGTGGAGGAGGGCGCGCCCAGGCTGCATGAGCCCGATGACGCGCGCTTCGCCTCGCGGCCCCACGCGGTGTGGTTGGAGTATCGCTGGTACGTCCAGGCGCGCGGACTGGCCGAGGTGTACCTCAAGTGGGAGCGTGTCTCGCCCGAGCGGTTCTCCGACGCGGAGGCCACGGTCCTGCGCGTCCACCTGATGGGCGCGTCGTCGGAGCTGGCGGAGCGTGCGCGGCGGATGCTGGTGGGGGGCGGCCCGGCGTCCGACAGGCTGAGGGGCTTGTTCGGTGACGACGGCGCGCGCCGCGAGCAGGTCGCCTTCGGGCGCACGCACGTCACGCTGGAGCACTGGGAGCCCGCCGGTCCGCGGCCGTTGCTGGAGGAGGCGGAGTTCGAGGCGCTGAAGCGGGCGCTGTGGAGCCCGGACACGACGCCCGCGGAGCGGCAGGCCGTCGTGCAGGAGCTGGCGCGGGAGCGCAGCCCCCGCGTGGTGGAGGCGTTGCTGGGCGTGCTCGAGCACCACCCCTCGTTGATGTCGCTGCGGGTGTTGTCCGAGTGGGGAGAGGTCCGGGCCCAGGCGCCGCTCCAGCGCGCCCTGGCCGCCGTCCACCCGGACAACCTCGCGGAGCTGTGGGTCCTCCTCTCGCTCGACCGGCGGCTGCGCGCCTGGGCGCGAATGGCGCGGTGACTACGCCGAGCAGACGCCCTCCGCGAGGAGGTCGTCACGCAGGCGCGTCAGCACCTTGCCGAGCAGGTTCTGCCCCCGCCACTTCGACGGGTCGTCGATGCGAGCGTCCTCCGCGGCGAGCCCCACGCCCCAGATGCGGTCGGTGGGACTGGCCTCCACCAGCTGCGTGCCACGCGTGGCCAGCAGCGCCTCCAAAAGCGCCGCGTTCTGCGTGAACTTGGCGCGGTTGCCCTCGTAGACGATGCGCTCGCGCTCCCGCTCCCACACGGCGTCGCTGAAGCCGCGCACCTCGCGACCCAGCGCCTTGTGCGTCTTGGGCGCGGTGGCCTGGAGGATGCTGGCCAGCACCTGCGCGTCACCGAACAGCCGCGCCTTGCCCGCCATCATGTACTGCTCCATGCAGCAGTACTCGACCCCCGCCACGACGAAGCGCGAGCGGTGCCACTGCGAGAACGGCGACTGCTCCCGCCAGAAGAACGTGAAACCACCCCGCGTCGTGTCCGTCATGTCCCTGTCTCCCGGCTTGGTGTGTGCTGGACACTAACGGGTGCCCCTCCCGGACCTGACAGTGGGAGGGGCGGGGCTGCTGGGGGCTTCAGCCCTGGGGCTTGTGGGCGCCCGGGAGCTTGGGGCCGAGCACGTCGCGCAGGGCGTCCGTCACGGTCAGCTTGGGCTCCCAGCCCAGGGCCCGCAGCTTGTCGGGGTCGCCGACGAGGCTGGGGATGTCGGAGGGGCGCAGGCGGGCCGGGTCCAGCTCGATGCGGGCATTCACGCCCGCGAGCACCAGCATCTCCTCCAGCAGGCTGCGGATGGTGCGGCCGTGGCCGCTGCAGATGTTGTAGGCCTGCCCGGGCTCACCCTTCACGAGCAGCAGCCGGTACGCCTCCACCACGTCGCGCACGTGGGAGAAGTCGCGCACGGCCTCCAGGTTGCCCGTGCGCAGCACCGGGTCCACCGTGCCCAGGCCGATGGCGCGAATCTGCGACGCGAAGGAGGGGACGACGAACGTCGGGTCCTGGCCCGCGCCCAGGTGGTTGAAGGGGCGGGCCATCATCACCTCCAGCCCGTAGCTGCGGTGGAACTGCACGGCCGCCAGCTCCGCCGCGGATTTGGACGCCGCATAGGGGCTGAGCGGCACGGGGCGGGTGTCCTCCGTGGCGCGGGTGCCCTCGGGCACCGGTCCGTAGACCTCGCCGGAGCCGACGAGGACGACGCGCGCCCTGGGGGCGCTCTCCCGCAGCGCGGTGAGCAGGTGCACCACGCCCATGGTGTTCACCGCGAACACGCGGGACGGGTTGTGGTGGCTCTTGGCCACCGAGCTGAAGCCCGCCAGGTGGATGACGCCCTCGGGCTTCGCCTCGGCCACGGCCGCCTTCACCGCGGCCTCGTTGGCCACGTCGAAGTGCAGGGCGCTGCTGCTCACCCCCTCGCCGCGAGGCCCGTGCGCCTCCACCACCTCATCGCCGGCGGCGCGCAGCAACGCGCACAGATGCCTGCCGACGAACCCATCCGCTCCCGTGACGAGAATCCGCATCTACCGCTGCCCTGCCTTCACGCGCTCCAGGTCCGCGTCCACCATCATCTCCACCAGCTGCTTGAAGCGCACCTTCGGCTCCCAGCCCAGCTTCTTCTTCGCCTTCGCCGGGTCGCCGATGAGCAGGTCCACCTCCGCCGGGCGCACGAACGCCGGGTCGATGTACACGTGCTTCTGCCAGTCCAGGCCCACGCGCCCGAAGGCGATCTCCACCAGCTCCTTCACGGTGTGCGTCTCGTTGGTGGCCACCACGTAGTCCTCGGCCTGGGGCTGCTGGAGCATCAGCCACATCGCCTCCACGTAGTCGCCCGCGAAGCCCCAGTCGCGCTTGGCGTCCAGGTTGCCCATGGGCAGCTTCTCCTGGAGGCCCAGCTTGATGCGCGCCACGTTGTACGTGACCTTGCGCGTGACGAACTCCAGTCCGCGCCGCGGGGACTCGTGGTTGAAGAGGATGCCGCTCACCGCGAACAGGCCGAACGACTCGCGGTAGTTCACCGTGATGTGGTGGCCGTACGCCTTGGCCACGCCGTACGGGCTGCGCGGGTAGAAGGGGGTGTCCTCCGTCTGCGGGACCTCCAGCACCTTGCCGAACATCTCGCTCGAGGACGCCTGGTAGAAGCGCACCTGCGGGCGGGTGTGGCGGATGGCCTCCAGCATCTTCGTCACGCCCAGCGCGGTGAATTCGCCGGTGAGCACCGGCTGGTTCCAACTGGTGGGCACGAACGACTGCGCCGCGAGGTTGTAGACCTCGTCCGGCTTGACCAGGTTGAGCAGCGACGCGAGCGAGAACTGGTCGAGCAGATCGCCCTGGTGGAGCTGGAGCTTCCCGTGCAGGTGCTGGATGCGCTCGAACTTCTCCTCCGAGGACCGGCGCACCATGCCGTGCACTTCATACCCCTTCGAGAGGAGAAGCTCCGCGAGATAGCTGCCGTCCTGTCCCGTGATGCCCGTAATGAGTGCGCGCTTGGTCGCCATGGTCGCTTTTCTGTGTTGGCTGGAGGACGCACTTTGTACCCGACGCAGTTACCAGGAGCCAACCGTTCCCACGGGCTTTGTACTTGAAAGACACACCTCTCGTGACAAGTTAGACCCACCTATTCGTCCGGAGCCCGGTCATGCGCAACCCACTCTCCCTTGTCCTGACTGCCTTGATGTCGGGTTCGCTCGCCGTCGCCCAGCCCGTCGAGGTGCAGCCCACGGTGGAGTCGACGCCCGGCGCCACCGCGCTCAGCGGCACCATCCAGGACGTCGCGCTGTCGGTCGCCTCGGACGACGCGGGCGTCAGCCTGCTCATCACCGCGTATGGGAATGCGGGCCTCATCACGTATGGCACGGATGGGCAGCCCATCGAATCCGAGCTGGCGGATGGGCCGACCTGGGCCGTCGCGGTGCGGGATGGATTCCTGCTCGATGGGGTCAATCGGACTCTGGCCGTGACGGCCAACTCGAACTTCAACGGGCTGGCGGCGTACGTGGTGGATGATCGGGCGGCCGACAAGCTCTCCCGTCTCGGGTTCGGCTTCGTCACCGGGGCGCAGTTCTCCAGCGTGGCGCTCTATCGCAGCCCGAGGACGGGGGCCTTCCATGTGTTCGCGGCGACGGACGGGGGCACCGTCCACCAGTACACACTCGACGGTGGGGATGGTGGGGTTGGCGCCACCCTGGTGCGGACGCTCTCCGTGACGCGCGGGGTGAATGGCCTGGCGGTGGATGACGAGGCGAGCGCCCTGTTCGTCATCGAACGCGGCACGGCCATCTGGCGATATGGGGCGGAGCCGGACGACACGACGGAGCGGGTGCAGGTCGTCGAACTCGGTGGGACGGCCCCGCTGTCCGCGAACGTCAACCGCCTGGGGCTGTACCGCTCGGGCGCGTCCAACGGCTACCTGATGGCCGCGGACACGACGGAGGGGACGTTCGCCGTCATCGACCGTCGCAGCCTGTCGTTCGTGGGGACGTTCCGCATGGTCGCGACGGATGGTGGCATCGACGCCATCTCCGCGAACGGGGCGCGAGGCCTCGCGGTGACGTCGCTGCTGGCGGGGGATGGCTTCCCCCATGGCCTCTTCGTCGGCGTGGACAGCGACAACGGTGATGGCGTGGGCAACCTCAAGCTGGCGCCCTGGCCGGCGGTGGCCGACGCCTTCACGCCGCCCCTCATCGGCGGCACGCAGCAGTCGGACGGTGGCTCCGACGGGGGCACGGACGGGGGCTCCTCCGACGGAGGGCGGGATGGCGGCGGCCCTTCCCCGGGGCAGCCTTCGGGCGGTGGCCAATCCCCCATCGACGACGACAGCTCGGGTTGCACGTGCGGCGCGGTGTCCGTGCCCGGCAGTGTGCTCCTCGGGCTGCTGACCCTGGGGTTGGCGGGGCGTCGTCGGCGACGGGACTGATGCGCGTTGCCAGGGCGCCCCGGGCGCGGTGAAGTGCGGCCGCGCATGCGTTCCTCGCACCCTCTCTTCCTCGCGCTCGCGACCCTGACCGTCGCCTGCGCCACCCCGCCTCCGCCCACGTCCACACCGGTGGACACCGCTCCGGTGAGGCTCACCCTCGTCGGCATCAACGACTTCCATGGCCAGGTCGAGCCGCACCGCACGCGCTTCCTGGATGGGAAGGTCCTGGAGCAGGGCGGCGCCGCGACGCTCTCCGCGTACCTGCGGGTGCTGCGCGCGGACAACCCCGACGGGGTGGTGGTGCTGGATGGGGGGGACCTCTTCCAGGGGACGCTGGCCTCCAACCTGACCGAGGGCGCCGTCGTCGTCGACGTCTACAACCACCTGGGGTTCGCGGCGGCGGCCATCGGCAACCACGAGTTCGACTATGGCCCGGTGGGGCCCTCCCCCGTGGCGTCGGACTCCAGCGCGGATCCGCTGGGCGCGCTCAAGGCCCGCGTGAGGCAGGCGCGCTTCCCGTTCCTCTCCGCCAACCTCAAGGACGCGGTCACCGGCAGGACCCCCGAGTGGTTGGGGAATGACGGGACGCACCTGCTCACCGTGAAGGGCGTCCGCGTGGGCGTGCTGGGCCTCACCACGGAGTCCACCCCCAGCGTCACCAACCCCGCCAACGTGTCCTCGCTGCGCTTCGCGCCCCTGGCCTCCTCCGCGCTCGAGGCGGCCCGCTCCCTGCGCGAGCGTGGCGCGGAGGTGGTGGTGGCCGTGGCGCACGCGGGCGGCAAGTGCGCGGACCTGACGAATCCGCGCGACACGTCGAGCTGCGAGCGCGGCGACGCCGAAATCATCGACATGCTGGAGAAGCTCCCTCCGGGCACGTTGGACGCCGTGGTCGCGGGCCACACCCACCAGGTGATGGGCCACTTCATCGCGGGCGTGCCCGTCATCGAGACGACGGGCCAGGCGCGCTCGCTGGGCGTGGTGGAGCTGTTCGTGGACCCGGTCCGCCGCCGCGTGGACCCCGCGCTCACGCGCATCCAGGCCGCCATTCCCCTGTGCGGCCACGTGGAGGCGGCCTCCTGGAGCTGTGATGGCCACAAGGTGGGCGTGCGGGAGCAGGGGACGCTGGTGCCGGCGGAGTTCATGGGCAAGCCGCTCTTCCCCGACGAAGCCGTCCACGACCTGCTGGCGCCGACGCTGGCGAAGGTGGCGCAGGCCCAGGGGCGCGCGTCTGGCGTGTCGTGCGCGGGGCCGCTGGCGCGCGGCTACACGGAGGAGGGCGCCCTGGGCAACGTCATCGCGGACGCGCTGCGGGAGGCCGCCGGCGCCGACGTGGCCATCATGAACCCCGGGGGCATCCGCGCCGACCTGCCGGCGGGGCCGCTGTCCTTCGGCCACGTCTACCAGGCGCTGCCCTTCGACAACACCGTGGCGGTGCTCACCCTCAGCGGCGACGAGCTGCGGCGGCTCCTGGAGCTGGCCCATGGCTGGGAGCGGGGCATGGTGTTCGCCGTCTCGGGGCTGGAGTTGACCCTGGCCCGCTGCCCGGGGCCGACGCGGCTGCGGGCGGTGACGCTGACCGGGGGCATCCCCCTGGAGCCCACCCGGCGCTATCGCGTGGCCCTCCCGGACTTCCTGGCCCGCGGCGGCGACGGCCTGGAGGGGGTGACGCGGCCGCTGCCCCCCGAACGGGCGGTGCTGGCCCCCATCCGGGGCATGGACCTGCGCCAGGCGTTGATCGCCTACGGCGAGTCCCACGGGGGCATCCTCCCCGCCCCGACCGTGGGCCGCGTGCGCTACAGCGGCGTCGCGACGGAGTGCCCCACCGCGTCCCGGTAGCGTCCGCCCCGGTCGAAAATTCGCCCCGGAGCTGATCCGCTGTGGCTGGACTGGGGCGGCAACCCTCGGAAAGATCAGCGGAAACGCTCCGGGGCCGATTTTTCGGCCTGGGATCAGTTTCCAACGGAGGGAAGAGTCCTTACTCTAGGGTGCGCGAGTGCCCGTGCCGAGGTGGCCCCAGTCAGGACTGCGTGCATGGGTACCCGAGAGCGGGAGGGACCGACATGCTCTACAAAGTGACCCCGATGATGACGCCGCCGCCGGAGAAGGCGAAGCCGCGTGAACCGGGGCAGGCCCAGCCGCGCAAGCGGCGCAAGTCCGCCGTCTACGACGCGGATGGCCACGAAGTGCTCATCTCGCTGATGTGCATCAAGTGCCGCACGCTGAAGCCGCTGGCCCAGTTCGGGCTGCGGAAGATGGCGGATGGCGCCATCCGGAACCAGCCCTGGTGCCGCACGTGCCGCTCGGGCGCGGGCACCAAGAAGCCCAAGGCGAGCAAGGACGCCGCCGCGAGCTCCGAAGAGGGCGGCCCCGTCCTCCAGGTGGTCGAGGGCGCGTCGGCGCCGAAGGACTCCGTCGAGCCCGCCGCTCCGGTTCCGCCCTCCGCCGCTCAGGGCTGAGTCCGCCGCCGCGCCAACTGCTTCCCGTGACCGACGGTGGTGGGCGAGCCACCGCCTGGAGGGGTATTCCCTGGCTCGGCGTTCCGACCACCGCTCGTTCCATGTCCGGGCGGCGGGCCCCGGTCCGCCCACGCACCGGAGTCGAGGTGCCTGGGCCCGTCGCGCCGGTCCGTCTACGAGAGCCGCAGCCCCGCGGGGAGCGTGTCGCCCAGCGCCCGCGCTTCGTCCGCGGCCTCCAGCGCCACCACCTCGCGCACCATGCGCACCCACGTCTCCGAGGCCTTGGCCGCGACGAGGGCCTCGGCGGTGCGCTCGCGCAGCGCCGGGTCGATGTCTCGCGTCCGGTCCCCCGTGAGGCGGGCGAGCTGCGCGGCCGCGAACGGCGCGCCGTCGATCTTCCGCAAGTCCAGCTTCAGCAGCAGCGACAGCCACGCCTCGGCGGTCTCCACGTCCACCACCTTGTGGCCGCTGCCATAGAGGGGAACGCGCGCGCCCAGCCGGCCCAGGGCCCAGGCCCAGGGGCCGCCGGACTTCGCCTCGGCCTCCAGGCGCGCGGCGATCCACCGGCCCACCTCGGCCTTGTCCCCCGGGGACAGGTGCTCCAGCGAGGCCGCGGTGCGGACCATCTCCTCCAGTCCCTCCGGCTGGATGCCCTTGAGCTTGCCGGGAGCGGGCGCGTCGGGCGGCACCCTCCGGGCGAGGTGCGGCTGGAGATAGGCGTAGAGCTTCTGCTGCTGGGCCTCCGTGAGTCCGCCGGAGACGCGGCGCCACATGACCCAGAACTCCGTCCACACCGCCTTGTCGGTGTGGTGCTGCGCCAGCGCCTCGAACAGGCCGAAGGTCTGCTCCGCGCGCCACCCATCCAGCGGGTAGCCGAAGCCGGGGCGCAGGGTGAAGCCGGCCAGGCTGTAGAAGACGCGCTCGTGGTCCTCGCTGCGCCGCCGCTTGCTGGCGCCCGCGAACAGGGTGCTCCACATCTCCCGGAGCACCGGCACCCGCCACGTGTCGCGCGGACCGAGCGCCTTCTCCAACGTGCGCGACAGCTGCTTCACGTCCTTGGGCCCCAGGGGCAGGGGCTTGTTGCCGTAGACGCGCTCGATGTTCTCCTTCGCCTCCGCGAAGCGCGCCGGCATGGACTCGGTGACGGTCAGCTCGTGCGAGCCGCCGGTGCCGCGCAGCTCGAACTCCAGCCGCCAGCGCTCGTCCGCCACGTCGGAGACGCAGTACAGCTCCAGCGTGCCGATCTCCGTCAGCGCCGCCTGGAGGTGCACCGGCACGTCCGCCACCTTCCCCGTGGCGCCCTTGAGCAGCGTGTGGATGGGGGGCAGGGGCTTGAGGTCCTCGGCCAGCGGGACGAGGTCTCCGGGCTTGTCGATGCGGTCGCTCGTCGTCGAGTAGAGCTGGAACTGGACGGGCCGTCCCAGGGTGAGGGTGAAGGGGCGCTCGCCCAGGTCGACCTTCTGCCCTTCCTCGAAGCCGCGCGGGATGAGGCACAGCGCGGGCTGCTCCGCGCTGTCCGCCGGACGCTGGAGGCCCACGTAGTACGCGCGCGCCGCGCCTCCGCCGATGCGCAGGCCGTGGCCGCGGCGCACCAGGCCGTAGTACGCCGCGCCGCGCGCCACGGCCAGCTCCAGCGATTCGTGGCGCAGCAGGGGGATGCGCGGGGCCTGGGGCCACCACGCGGAGACGGCCTCCACCAGCCGGTCCGAAATCCAGGGCGAGTTGAAGACGCCACCGTTGAGGAGGATGGCGTCGGGGCGGGGGAGGGCGCCCTCGGACGGGGACGTCTCCCCCAGCGCCGCGAAGCCCGCCGCCGCGTGCTGCGCGAGGAAGGCGGCCAGGTGCCGCGTCACCGCCGCGTCCTGCACGTACGGCAGCCCCAGCTCCTGGAGCGCCATGCGCGCGGCGCGCCGGGGGCGGTCGGTGGGCGCGGTGCGCGGGAAGAAGCCATCCAGCACCAGCGCCTGGGCCTCGTCGCGAGACAGCTCCGATGACAGCGTCCCGCCCAGCAGCCGGCTTCCCTCGCCCACCAACGACACGCCGTGCTTCTCCGGCGGCGCCTTGCCCAGCAGCGACTCCTTGGCGGCGCGGGCGGCCTGGATGGCCTGCGTCCACTGCGTGGCGGACAGGCGGCGCCCATCCGGGAAGAGCTTCTCCTCCAGCCGGCGCGCCAGCGCGGCGTCCATGTTGTCGCCGCCCAGCATCAGGTGGTCGCCCACCGCCAGCCGCCGCAGCATGGGGCCCTCGGGGGACACCCCCGCGTGGACCAGCGTGAAGTCCGTGGTGCCGCCACCCACGTCCACCACCAGCACCAGCCGCACGTCCGCGAGCGTCCGCGCCAGGTCGGAGCGGTGGCGCGCGGTGTAGTCATAGAAGGCAGCCTGGGGCTCCTCGAGGAGCGTGAACTTCTCCAGGCCGGCCTTGCGCGCGGCGCTCACCGTGAGGGCCCGGGCGGACTCGTCGAACGAGGCGGGGACGGTGATGACCACCTCCTGCTTGGCCAGCGGCGCGTCCGGGTGCGCGAAGTCCCAGGCGCGCGCCATGTGCGTCAGCAGCAGGGCGCTGGCGTCGACGGGGGACAGCTTGTGCACGTCGGCGGGGGCGCCCCACGGGAGGATGGGGGCGGAGCGGTCCACCCCGGGGTGGCACAGCCAGCTCTTGGCGCTGGCCACCAGGCGCCCCGGCACGCGCGCGCCCTGCCAGCGGGCCAGCTCGCCCACCACGTAGGGCCCTCCGTCATCGCCCCAGGGCAGCCGCAGCGAGTCGGCGCTCAGCTCGTGGCCCGCGGGCACGTACACGGTGGAGGGCAGCAGCGCCCGGGGCGCCACCTCTCCCTGCCGCACGAGCTGGGGAATGGAGAAGTCCTCCACGGGCGCGCTCGCGCCCCGGGTGGGGTCCACGGACGCCACCGCGCAGTGGGTGGTGCCCAGGTCGATGCCGACGATTCGCATACACCTCCAGTAGCCGGTCGGCGTTCTACTCCTTCATGCGCACGTTGAGCTCCAGCTTCCAGCGGCCGGAGCCCCCTTTCTCCAGGCACCGCAGCTCCAGGGTCCCCACCTCCGTCACCGCCGCCTGGAGGTTGACGGGCGTCAGGTCTCCGAAGGCCGACGGCTGGCCGGGCATGGTCGTCTCGATGGGGGCCAGCTCCTCCATGTCCCCCCGCGCGAGCGCGTCCGCCACGTCGTCCACCATGACGCCCACGGTGTCGTCGCGGCGCACGGACGAGGAGAAGAAGCGGAAGCTGGTGGGCTCGCCGGTGACGAGCCCGAACTCCTGCGGCGGCACGTCCGCCTGCGTGCCTTCCTCCATGCCGAAGGGGGCCACGCACAGCGCCTTCACGGGCGGCTCCATGCCGGGCACCGCGGGCATCGCCGACTCCACGCCCACGTAGTAGGCGCGCGCCGTGCCACCGCGGATGCGCAGGCCGTGGCCCTGGCGCACCCAGCCGTAGTACGCCGCGCCCCGCGCCACCGCGAGGTCCAGGTCCGCGCCCTCCAGCTCCTTGGCGGGGACCCCTCCGTCCGCCTCCAGCCACCCGTTGAGCACCTCCATGACGCGCGCCTTGAGCGGGCCCGCCTTGAAGACGCCGCCGTTGAAGAGCACCGCGGTGGGGTGGAGGAACGACTTGCCGGAGACGTCCACCGGCGCGTCGTGGCTCGACGCCAGCGCCTGGGCCTGCCGGGTGAGGAACGCCGCCAGGTGTCGCGAGACGCCCGCGTCCTGCGCGTACGGCAGCGCCATCTGCGCCAGGCCCGTGCGCCGCGCGGTGCGGGGCAGCTCCGTGACGGGCGTCACCGGGAAGAAGCCGTCGGTGAGCACCCGGTCCAGCTCCTCGCGCGTCAGCTCCGTGCGCAGCGTCCCGCCGATGAGCGACGAGCCGCGGCCGGGGATGGAGATGGGGGCCTTGTCGAGCGACGTGTCCCCGTACAGCGCCTCCTTCGCCTGACGGCAGCCGTAGGTGAGGGCGTTGAACTGCCAGGTGTCGAGCTTCTTGCCCTCGGCGGTCAGGCGCTGGTTGAGCGTGTGCGCCAGGGCGAGGTCCATGTTGTCGCCGCCCAGCAGGATGTGGTCGCCCACCGCCACGCGTAGCAGCTCCACCTCGCCGCCGTTGTCGCGCACGGTGATGACGGAGAAGTCGGAGGTGCCGCCGCCCACGTCCACCACGAGGATGACCTCGCCCGGCTTCACCTGCTGGCGGAACGTCTCGCCCATGGCCTCCAGCCACGCGTAGAGCGCGGCCTGGGGCTCCTCCAGCAGGGTGAGGTGCTCGATGCCCGCGGCCTTCGCGGCCTCCAGCGTCAGCTCGCGCGCCGCCGCGTCGAACGAGGCGGGGACGGTGACGATGACGTCCTGCGCGGCCAGCGCGTTGCCGGACTCGTCCCGCTCCTTCGCGAAGGTGGAGTCCCACGCCTCCTTGAGATGGCGCAGGAAGCGCGCGGACGCGTCCAGCGGGGACACGCGCTGCACGTCCTCGGGCGCCTGCCATGGCAGCAGCGCGGCGCGCCGGTCCACGCCCGGGTGGGACAGCCAGCTCTTGGGCGAGGACACCAGGCGCGTGGGCACCTTGGCGCCGTGCGCGCGGGCGAACTCGCCGATGACGCAGGAGGCGTCCTTGTTCCACGGCAGCGCGAGGCTGCCGGGCGGGAACTCCTGCGGGGCGGGCAGGTACAGGAAGGAGGGCAGGAGGGTGCGCGCCTCCACCGTCCCGGGCGCGGTCAGCTGCGCGATGGGCAGCATGGACTGCGCCCGTCCCCGGGGCTTGCCCTCCTCGAGGTTGAAATACGACACGGCGGAGTGGGTGGTGCCGAGGTCGATGCCGATGGAATAGCGGGCCATATCGGGCTTGAACTCCTTCAGGGGCTCCCTTTTGTCCGAGGGATGTGTCGTCGAGGCGACGCTCAGGCGAGCTCGACCTCAGCGGGAGCGAGCACTCGCGCGTCCATGGCCGCGCTCACCGTGGGGAAGCGCACCTCGGTGGCCACCCATCCGTGGTGCCGCAGCGTGCCTGCGTGGGGCGGCTGCCCCGTCACGTTGCCGGTGAGGCGGATGCGCTGGGCGTCGAACCCGGCGGGCACCGTCAACCGGTCTCCCTCCGCCTGGGGCACCACCGGCTGGAGGGTGAGGTACTGGCCGAGCACCTTGCGGCACCCCTCGTGGACGGTGCGCGAGGCGGCGCCCACCTCGGCGTCCGAGTAGGCGGCCACGTTCTCCTGGAGGAAGTCCACCAGCCGGCCCTCGCGCTGGAGCATCCCCAGCAGGGACAGGGCGCTGGCGTGGGCGCGCTCCGGAGGCAGCTCGACCGGCTTCACCTCCTTGGGAGGCTCGGCCCCGGGCGGCGCCGCCGGGGCGGGCGCTCCGGAGGGGAGGGCGTGGAGCTGCCCGGCGTCATAGGCCCGGCTGGCGGGGAGGACGGCCCGGGCGAAGTCGCGGGAGACGAGGCAGCGCCAGAAGCAGAGCCAGGCGAGCCAGAAGCGCGCGAAGAACGACAGGGAGGCAGGCTGGTCGGTCATCGGCTCCGGATAACAAAGCCCGCCTGCTTTGCAATTCGGCAGTCGCTGGAATTGCCCCAAATGCAAAGGGCCTCACGGTTTCCCGTGAGGCCCTTCGTTTTCAGCGTGGTGGAGGTGGACGGGATCGAACCGACGACCTTCGCATTGCGAACGCGACGCTCTCCCAACTGAGCTACACCCCCACATGGGGACTACACCTGCTATGTGCGACCGGGGTCGCGTCCGGCGGTTTGGGGCCGCCGAAGTGGAACGGGCTAGTACCGGACCCCTCCCCGCCTGTCAAGCGCAAGCCGTAGGCCCTCATCCGGCTGATTGACGTGTCGCGCAGCGGGTGCCATAAAAACCCCTCTTCTCCGGTGTACCCTTCCCGCCCGGTGCCCCTTCCCCGGTAATGTCTACCTCCCCTTCGAAGACGTTGAGCCCGGCCGAGCTCGCGAAGCTCGAACACGCGTTCGCCTCCGATCCGTCCTCCGCCGCCTACAAGCCCCTCGCGGAAGCGTACCTGAGCATGGGTCGCTTCATGGAGGCGATGGTCGTCTGCAAGAAGGGAGTGAAGGCCCACCCCAATGTGGCCGACCCGCGCCTCCTTCTCGCCCGCGTCTACGCGGAGCAAGGCAAGGACAAGAAGGCGCTGGAGGAGGCGCTCGGCGCGCTCCAGGTGCAGCCGGAGGACAAGGTCGCCCTGCGGATGGCGGGCTCGCTCCAGCTCAAGACGGGCGAGGCCGAGCCGGGCAAGGCCAACCTCCTGAAGGCCTTCGCGGCGGACCCGGGAGACCCGGACACCGTCACGTTGCTCCAGCAGTACAAGATCGAACCGCCGCGTCCGGCCGCGCCGGCCCCGGCGCCCGTGGTGGCCCCCGTGGCTCCGACGGCCGCCCAGCAGTCGGCGGCGGCGCTGGCCTCGGCGGCCGCGACGACCGCTCCCGCGGAGGCGGCTCCCGCGCCGAAGCCCGCGCCGGCGCCCCGCGCGCCGTCCGCTCCCGCGCCCCAGGCCCGCGCGGACGCGCAGCCCCGTCCCCAGCAGCCCCGCCGGCCGCAGCCGGTCGTGGAGGAGGCGGACGAGGACGACGATGACGACGACCAGCCGCGCGGTCGCCCCCGGACACAGGGGGGCAAGGGCGGCAAGGTGGTCACCCTCGCGCTGCTGGTGGCGCTGCCCCTCTTCATCGCCGGCTATGGCTGGTACACGGCGCACACCCGCAAGGTGGCGCGCGAGCTGAAGAAGCACCTGGAGGCGTCCGCGGAGCTGCTCAAGCGCGACTCCTTCGACAGCTACAAGAAGGCCTGTGAGGAGGCGGACAAGGCGCTGGAGGTGGACTCCGACTCCGCCCAGGCGCACGGCTACCTCGCGTACGCCTACGCCATCCGCTGGGGTGAGCACGGCGGCGGCGACGACGCGCGCCACCGGGCGGAGGACCACCTGGGCGCGGGCAAGAAGAGCGGCGACGTCAGCTCGCACCTCATCGCGGCCGACGCGCTGGTGCAGACCTACGGCGGCAAGGGCAAGGACGCGCTCGACAAGCTGGAGGAGACGGTGAAGGGCCTGGATGCCCAGGGCCGCTCCAGCTCGCTGCTCTACCTGACGCAGGGCCTCATCCAGATGAACGCGGGCGACCTGGACCGCGCGCGCGACTCGCTGGAGCGCGCCCAGACGCTGGCGCCGGACGACCCGCGCATCTACTCGGGCCTGGGCGCGGTGTACCGCCGGCTCGGCCAGGACGGCACGGCCTGGCAGAACTACGACTTCGCGCTGCGCTACGAGAAGGACCACCCGGAGTCGCTGTTGGGCCGCTCGCTGCTGATGCTCGAGCAGGACGAGCCCAACTACCCCCTGGTGCAGGGCATGCTGAAGAAGCTGCTGGAGGCGGAGCCGCCGCCGTCGCCGCGCCAGCTCGCCGCCGCGCACCTGGCCCGCTCGCTGCTCATCAGCCGGGTGTCCGCCGCCATGGCGGACATGAAGCCGGAGGAGCAGAAGAAGCTCTCCGAGGCCACCGGCGTGCCGCTGGAGAAGGACAAGGCGCGCGCCGAGGTGCTCAAGAGCGAGGAGACCGGCTTCACGCTCGACAAGCAGAACCCGGAGCTGCACCTCATCAAGGGCCGCCGCCTCCTGGCGGAGGGCAACTTCGACGCGGCCGCCGAGGAGATGCGCAAGGCCATCCGCGTGGACGGCACCCGCGCCCAGTTCCACGTCGAGCTGGCCAAGGCGCTCATGGGTCGGCCGGGCGGCGAGAAGGAAGCCGCGGACGCGCTCCAGACGGCGCTCAAGACGATGGGCGACAGCCCGAAGCTGGTGGTGATGCTGGGCAACGCCTTCCGGCGCCAGGGCAAGCTCGACGAGGCGCTCACCCAGTACCAGCGCGCGGTCAAGGACCCCAAGGCGAAGAACCCGGAGGCCCGGCTGGCGATGGGCTCCATCTACCGGGAGCGCTCCGACTGGACCAAGGCCCAGGAGCAGCTGGAGAAGGCGAGCCAGGAGTTCGTCGGGCAGCCGGGTCGCTCCGCCATGGCGCTCACCGAGCTGGCGCGCGTCTACCAGGGCAAGGGCGACGCGGCGAAGGCGGACGAGACGTACCAGCGCGCCCTCAACGCGGACGAGGGCTTCAGCGCGGCCTACTACTTCTACGCCACGCTCCTGTCGAAGGACGCCAAGCAGGGCGCCAAGGCGAAGATGCTGGCGCAGGAGTACCTGAAGCGCGACCCGAGCGGCGAGCACGCCTCGGCCGCCAGGTCGTTGTCGGGCGGGTGAGGCTCCTCCCCGTCGGTCCGGGGCGGTGACAAGCGGGGCTGATGCTCGCGGGCAGTCCGCCGCGGGGTCGGCCCCGTCGTCCGGGTTGCCCGGGGCCGGGGTGGGAGCTATGCCCCGGGGACCTTGGCTCCCCTGGACCGTCCGGACATGCGAGGTCGTACGCGCCGCGGGGCGAGCAGCCGTCCGCTGCTGGCGCGTGGCGGCGACGTGTCCTTGCCCACCCCCGGGCGGTGCCTGTATGGGAGGGCCCTTCCCCTGGCGGCAGCGAGCCTGTCGTACCTAGCCCTGGAGTCCGCTTGAGCGCGCGTGCAGAGTCCGTGTCGACGACCGCGTCCGACCTGATCTCCCTGATGAAGCCCAGGCTCTCCTCCCTGGTCCTCATCACCACCGCGGGAGGCATGTTCCTCGCCCCGGGCCCCTTGTCCACCGGCCACGCCCTGGTGACGCTGCTGGCCACCGCGGGCACGGTGGGCGCGGCCAACGCGCTCAACTGCTTCTGGGAGCGCGACAGCGACCGCTTCATGGCGCGCACGCAGAACCGGCCCCTGCCGTCCGGGCGCATGGAGCCCCCGGTCGCGCTGTGGTTCGGCGTCTCCCTGGCCGCGGTGTCCCTGCCGGCGCTCGCGCTGGGGGCCAACCTCCTGACGGCGGCCCTGGGCCTGCTGGCCCTGCTGAGCTACGTGCTGGCCTACACGCCGCTCAAGGCGCGCACGTCCGCGGCCATGCTGGTGGGGGCGGTGCCTGGCGCGCTGCCGCCGCTGATGGGCTGGACGGCGGTGACCGACCGCATCGACGGGGGCGGCTTCGCGCTCTTCGCCATCCTCTTCCTGTGGCAGATGCCGCACTTCATCGCCATCGCGCTGTTCCGCAAGGAGGAGTACGCGGCGGCGGGGCTCAAGTCGATTCCGCTCGACCGCGGCGACGAATCCAGCCGCGCGCAGATCGTCCTCTATCAGGTGGCCCTGGTGCCGATGACGCTGCTGCCCTTCCAGCTGAACATCTCCGGCTCCTGGTACCTGGCGGCGGCCGTCGTCCTGGGGCTGGGCTGGCTGGGCCAGGGGGCGTGGGGGTTCTTCCGGCACCTGGGAAAGCCCTGGGCGCGCCAGACGTTCTTCTTCTCGTTGCTCTACCTCACCGGCCTCTTCGCGGCGATGTGTCTCGACCGCATCCCTCGCGGCTAGCGCGGGGCAGCCGGGGGACACCGCCCATGCCTGATACCTCGGTCTCCACCGCGTCGCCCCCGCTGCTCCACATCCAGGGGCTCACCCGCCGCTTCCGCGACCGCGTCGCCGTCGACGGGCTCTCCCTCTCCGTGCGGTCGGGCGAAATCCTGGGCCTGCTGGGGCCCAATGGCGCGGGCAAGTCCACCACCTTCCAGATGCTCGCCGGGCTGATGGCGCCCGACGCCGGGCGCGTCACCTTCGCCGGCCGCGAGCTGTCGCTCAGCGACCCCGCGCTGCGCCGGCAGCTGGGCATCATCTTCCAGCGCGGCAGCCTGGACGACCTGCTCACCGCGCGGGAGAACCTGGCGCTGGGCGCCCGGCTGTACGGGCTGACGGGCGAGCGGGCCCGCGCGCGGGTGGAGGCGATGCTCGCCCTCATCGGCCTCGGGGACCGGGGCGACGAGCGCGTGGGCACCTGGTCCGGCGGCATGCGCCGGCGGTTGGAGCTGGCGCGGGCGCTGGTGCACCAGCCGCGCGTGGTGCTGATGGACGAGCCCACGCAGGGCCTGGACGAGGCGGCCTTCCGGACCTTCTGGGCGCACCTCAAGCGGCTGCGCGACGCGGAGGGCCTCACCGTGCTCTTGACCACGCACCGGGCCGACGAGGCCGAGGTCTGCGACCGGCTGGCGGTGCTGGACTCGGGCCGGCTGGTGGCGTGCGACACACCGGCCGCGCTGGCCGCGCGCATGGGCGGGGACATCCTCTCCCTGGAGACGTCCGACGCGGAGGCCCTGGCGCGCGAGGTGCGCGAGAAGCTGGGGCTGGACGCGAAGGTGGTGGACGGGCGGGTGCTGGTGGAGGTGGAGCAGGGGCACACCTGGGTGCCGCGCGTGGTGGAGGCCTTTCCGGGCGGACGCCTGTCGTCCGTGTCGTTGCGCCGGCCCACGCTGGCGGATGTGTTCCTCCAGCTCACCGGGCGCGCGCTGGGCGCCGATGTGCCGACCGCGGAGCCCGCGCCGAGGAGACGCCGATGACCGCCGAGATTTCCACCGCCCCCGCGCCGCTCGCCGCCGGGGAGCCCGCGGCGTCGCCGCCGGGGACGCTCGCCCTCCAGTGGGCGACGGTGCGCGTGCTGATGGCGCGCGACGTGGTGCGCTTCTTCCGCCAGCCCAGCCGCGTCGTCGGCGCGCTGGCGCAGCCCATCCTGTTCTGGTTCGTCATCGGCTCGGGGTTCGCCGGGTCGTTCCGCGTGGAGGGCGCGCAGGGGCTGGGCTACCAGCAGTTCTTCTTCCCCGGCGTCGTCACCATGGTGCTCCTGTTCAGCGCCATCTTCGCGACCATCACCGTCATCGAGGACCGGAAGGAGGGCTTCCTCCAGGCGGTGCTCGCGGGGCCGGGCTCGCGGCTCGCGGTGGTGCTGGGCAAGGCGCTCGGCTCGTCGGCCATCGCCCTCATGCAGGCGTCGCTGTTCCTGCTGCTGGCGCCGCTGGCGGGGGTGAGCGCGTCCTCGGTGAACCTGCCGCTGCTCGTGGCGGTGATGGTGCTGTCCGCGCTGGCGCTCACGGGCATGGGCATGTCGCTGGCCTGGTGGGTGAAGTCGAGCGCGGGCTACCACGCGGTGATGAGCATCGTCCTGCTGCCCATGTGGGTGCTGTCCGGCGCGATGTTCCCGCTCAAGGGCGCGGGCACGTGGCTGTCGTGGGTGATGGTGCTCAACCCCATGCGCTTCTCCGTGGAGGGCGTGCGGCGCGCGCTGTATGGCGCCCAGGCGTCGCTCGCGGTGGGCTCGCCCATGTCCGGCTCGGGGCTGGAGGTTGCGGTGTTGCTGGCCTTCGCGACGGTGTTCCTGGGCCTGGCTGCCTTCAGCGTCAGCCGCCGCGAGTAGTCGTCCCGAGCGGAGCCGTTGGACAGGTCCGCGTCCTTTGACTACGAGGGGATGCGGACGATGTAACCGGTTCGCTCGAGGAGATGTCACGATGACGCTGCGCACGCTCGGCCTGTCGATGGTGGGAGTCGCGGGCCTGCTGGCCCTGCCTGCTTGCAAGAAGGAGGAGGCGCCGCCCCAGCCTGCTCCCACCACGCCCGTCGCGGCCCAGGGCGCGAAGGAGCACGCGGCCACGCCCATCCAGGCGCCCGAGGCCGCCGTGCCGGTGGCCCCCGCCGGCAAGGGGGTCGTGAAGGGGACGGTGTCGTTCACCGGCACCCCGCCGCCGGCCGCGGACCTGCCCGCCAACAGCGACCCCGCCTGCGAGGGCCGTGGCGACAGGGACCAGTCGCTGCTCGTGAAGGACGGCAAGCTGCAGAACGTGGTGGTGCGCATCCGCGGCACCGTGCCGGGCGCGCCTCCGGCCCCCAAGGCCCCGGTGGTGGTGGACCAGTCGAAGTGCACCTACGTGCCGCGCGTGCAGGGCGCGGTGGCGGGCCAGTCGGTGATGTTCAAGAACAGCGACGGCACGCTGCACAACGTGCGTGGCGTGGTGAGCACGCGCGCGGCCTTCAACGTCGCGCAGGCCCCCTCCGGGCCGCCGGTGGAGCGCAAGCTGCCCACCGAGGGCGACGTGCTGAAGCTCAAGTGTGACATCCACCCGTGGATGACGGCGTTCGTGGTCAGCAACCCGAACCCCTACTTCGCGACCACCGGCGCGGACGGCGCGTTCTTCCTCGAGGGCCTGCCGGCGGGGACGTACACCGTCGAGGCGTGGCACGAGACGCTCGGGACGAAGACGGCCGAGGTGACGGTGAAGGACGACGCGCCGGCCACCGTCGACTTCGCGTTCTCCGCTCCGGACGCGTCGGCGAAGCAGTAGTCGGGCGTCGGGACGCGCCGCCGCCTTCTTTCGCGCGGCGCGCGACGACGACCGCTCCACCGGGGCGTGGTGGACGCGCCGGGAGATGGGGCCCTACCGCCCTCCGCTCACGCACGCCGCGGGGCGGTCGGCTGAAGCGGGGGGACCCGCCTTCCTCACCGTGAAGCCCACCCGGGCGCCCCCGCCTTCGCGGTTGGCCGCGAAGACCTCGCCGCCGTGGGCCTGGGCGATGCGTTGGACGAGCGCCAGCCCGAGCCCGAGCGAGCCCGCCTCCCGGGCCTCGACACCCCGGTCCTTCCGGTAGAAGGGCTTGAAGATGCGCTCCTCCTCGCCTGGCTGGAGGCCGGGGCCCTGGTCTTCCACGCAGAAGGCCAGCTGGTCGCCTCGCTCCTCCAGGCGCAGCACCCGCGCGCCACCGCCGTGCTTGCGCGCGTTGTCGAGCAGGTTGATGAGCGCCCGGCCCAGCAGCGTCGCGTCTCCGACGAGGCTCGTGTCCTCGGGCCTCGCGTCGAGCAGGTCCATGGGCAGCCCCGCCCGCTCCAGGGCCTGGGTCGACAGCGCGCGCCCGTCGAGCGCCCGGGTCGTGAGCTGTCCGAAGTCGAGCCGCGAGCTGGCGAGCAGCTCCCCGACGAGCGCGTCCAGCTCCACCACCTCGCGGTCCACCTGGTCCAGCGTCTTCGGGTTGCCGCCACCGTCACGCAGCAGCTCCGTCAGCACGCGGAGCCGGGCCAGCGGCGTGCGCAGCTCGTGGGACACGGCCGCGAGCAGCTCGCGTTGGTCGGCCACCTGCCGCTCGATGCGCGAGGCCATGTCGTTGAAGGCCACCGCCAGCACCGTGAACTCACCGGTGGAGTGGGGCAGTACCTCCGCTCGGGCCTTGAGCTTTCCGGAGCCCAGGGCCTCCGTCGCCTGGACCAGCGAGTCCACCGGCTTGGCGAGCCGCCGAGCCATCTTCCCCGCGGCGAGCCACAGCACCAGCCCCGCGGCGATGAGCGGGACGACCATCCGGAGCGGGTCCTTCCCGCGGTGGCTCCCGTAGCACAGGCGCACCTGCCCCAGCGGGCGCTCGGCGCGCGTCACCGGGATGGTCATCTCCGTATGCTTGCAGGGGCCGCCCGCCAGCGTCAGCACCGCCCCGGTGGTGTCCTGGAGCTCTACGTCGATGTCCAGGTCCGCGGCCACGGATTGCGCCAGGGCCTCGCGGCGCGAGGGCTCGTCCCAGACCTCCTCGAAGCGGTGGCCCGCGAAGTTGCGCAGCCGCGCCATCTCCTGCTTCCACGTCGTCCCGCCGACGAGGCTGAACACCGACGCCGTCACCACGCCCGTCATCAGGATGGTCAGCCCGAACCAGAGGAAGAGGCGGCGGTGCAGCCGCGCCCGCACGAAGTGCCCCAGCCGGCTCATGCGCCAGTACTGGAGCCTCAACCGCTCCCGGCGCCGGTTCCACTGGGGCGGGCGCGCCCCGGGCGGCGGCCACGGCCACCGGTCCGGACGGCCATGGCGACCGAAGGGCGGCCCCTCGTGCCTGTCGCTGGAGGCGTCTTCCTCGCCGTGTGCCCACGCGCCCTCCGGAGCCTTCTCGCGCGCATCGCGCTCGTCCTTCAGCCAGCGGGCCAGGTCCTCGGCGTCGCCATGGCCCGCGCCCCAGGGACCGCACTCGTCGCGCTTCCAGTCCCTCCAGGCGCGCTGCTGCTCACGCCACGCCTGGCGGTGCTCCTCCAGCGCGCGGCGGTGCTCCTCCCACGCGTCGCGGTGCGCCTCCCAGGCCATCTGGTACTCGTCATCCCACTCCTTCCGGTGCGCCTCCCACGCCATCCGGTACTCGGCCTCGCAGGGGTCCGGGGGCCTCTCGTCCGGAGCGCGGGGGCGCGCCTCGCGCCCGTCCTCCGGGGCCCGCGCCCGCCCGTCGCGCCCGTCCTCCGAGGGCGGCGGAGCGCCGGGGCCACGTCGTGGCCCGCGCCAGTCCCGTCCTCGCTTGCCGCGCCAGCCCATCACGCCCCCTCTTTGGCGAAGACGTAGCCGACGCCGCGCACCGTCTTGATGAGGCGCGTGCCGACGTCACCCAGCTTCTGGCGCAGGTGGGAGATGTGCACGTCGACGGTGCGCTCGCCCACCACCGTGTCGCTGCGGCCAGCCTCGCCCAGCAGGGCCTCCCGGGGGATGACCCGGCCGGCCCGGCGCACCAGCGCCACCAGCAGGTCGAACTCCAGGCCCGTCAGGTCCACCAGCCTGCCCTCGGCGCGCACCTCGCGCCCGGCCACGTCGATGGACAGCCCGCCCGCCTCGAGCCGGTCCGCCACCGCCGACGGCTGGGAGCGACGCAGCACCGCGCGCAGCCTCGCCAGCAGCTCGCGGGGACTGAAGGGCTTGGGCAGGTAGTCATCCGCGCCCAGCTCCAGCCCCACCACCCGGTCCGTCTCGTCCCCCTTGGCGGTGAGCATGACGACGGGGATGCGGCTCTTCGCCCGGATGCGCTTGCACACCTCCAGGCCGTCCATGCCCGGCATCATCACGTCGAGCAGCACCGCGTCGTACGCGCTGGCCTCCAGCGCGGCGAGCCCTCGCCCCCCGTCGGCGGCGTGGGTGACGCTGAGGCCGTTCTGCCCGAGGTACTGCGCGAGCAGTTCGTACAACCGGGTGTCGTCGTCGATGAGCAGGACACGTGTGGACATGGACGCGAGGACTCTAGCGCGCGACCACCGGGGACGCCGGGGTCCACGTGGAGAGCGGCGCCTCGGCGGTCACGGAGGCGGGCGGGGTGGAGGAGGTCGGGAGGCCCCCCGGCCCTTGGGGACCCCTGGCGCCCCAGTGCTCCCGCCAGCCTCCCGCCGGGCAGTGGCGGTGGCGGGCCAGGCTGGCGAAGCCGGAGGCATACCCTCCCACGGTTCCCAGGGCGAGCAGGACGATGAGCAGCCGGCGTCGGTACGGGTGCAGGGTGTACGGGGACATGGTCGTTCCTCGGGGAAGGGCGGCGCGCGCTCAGACCATCCGCGAGTCGTCCTCGTGCCACCGCCCCCGCCCCCCGCAGTGACGCCCGTGCCAGCCGGGGCCTCCCCGCCAGCCGTGCCAGCCGGGTCCACCGCGCCAGCCATGGCCGAAGCCGTGCTCGAGCAGGTCCGCCAGCTCCCTGCGCTGCCGGGGGTCCAGCGCCTCGTGCACCTGCGCGAGCGCGCCCTGGAAGACCCGGCGGGCTTCCTCCAGCGCCGCGTCGTGCCGGGTGAACATCTCCCGCACCGCCCCGCCGTCGAAGTGCTCGCCCCGCAGCGCGGTGGCCACGGTCGTCCGGCTGGGGCCGGCCTCGTCACGCACCTTGGCGAAGGCCTCGAACACCTCCTCCGCGGCGCGGATGAGGACCTTCTCCTGGCCCGGGGACGTGTCCAGGCGCTCGAACAGCCAGCGCAGCCGGAAACGCCAGCCCCCGTGGCCACCCCGTCCCCACGGGTGGTGACGCCAGTGCCTTCCCCCTCGCGCCGTGTAGAAGAGGCCGGCGAGGCACGCGGTTCCGAAGACGAATCCGAACATGTATCCCACTCCATCGAACGAAGGGCCGGGCGCAGGGGCGTCCGGCCAGGTTGATGGGGGGGAAGGTAGAGGTCGGGTGTGAAGGGCGCGCCCGGGCCCGGTGAAGAAATGTGAAGGGGGGCGCCAGGGTCGGGATGAATAGGCGGATGTGGCCTGTTGACCGCTGGAGCGATTTTCCACCCCCGGATTTGTCCTCTGGGTGACGCCTGTTTGCCCAACAGAAGGGGTTCAGGTGGACAAAAGGGGCCGGAGGATGGATTGTCGCGGCAGTGCCGGGGCGATGTCCGCCCCGCACTGGTGGTCCGGCTGGTCCCGGGTCGCCACCTAGCAAGAGAAGAAGGTCACATGGCAATCGGTACTGTGAAGTGGTTCAACGACGCCAAGGGTTTCGGCTTCATCGCGCAGGACAACGGTGAGGACGTTTTCTGCCACCACACCGCCATCAACATGGATGGCTTCCGCACCCTCCAGGAGGGGCAGAAGGTGGAGTTCGAGGTCACCCGCGGCCCCAAGGGTCTGCAGGCCCAGAACGTCCGCGCGGTCTGATTTCGTGCGGTAACATGGCCACCCTTGAGTGAGCCCGAGGCCCGGTCTTCCACGTGAAGGCTGGGCCTTCGTCATTGCGGGGCATGCGTCCCTGGTGGGCGGACGGGCCGGCGGGCCTTCCGCGCCGCCTCCTCCATGGCTTCCCTACCTTCACCAGAGGAGGCGACGAAGCCATGGGCGATACGAGCGTGAAGAAGGTGGAGAGCCGGCGCTCTCCCAGGGGGGAGATGGGGCAGAAGTACCTGGCCTCCGGCGTCCGCGTGTCCATGCGGTTGTGGGAGGACGAGCCGCCGGGCGAGCCCCGGCCCGCCGCGGCGCGGGACTACGAGACCGTGGGCTTCGTGCTCAAGGGCCGCGCCGAGCTGCACCTGGAGGGACAGGTCATCCTGCTCAACCCCGGCGACTCCTGGCTCGTGCCGCGCGGTTCCAGCCATGCCTACAAGGTGCTGGAGACCTTCTCCGCCGTGGAGGCGACCAGCCCACCCGCCGCCGTGCACGGACGCGACGAGGGCGAGGGCGCGAGCGCGAGCGCGAAGGCCCCCGCCAAGGCCTGAGCTAGTCGGCGGTGTCGGGCAGGGGCGGGAGCCCGGCGCCGCTCCACCGCTCGCGGAAGGCGGCGCGGCGCTCGGGCGGCAGCTCCTTCAACAGCCCGAGGTACGCGGTCCGTGCACGCTCCAGGCTCTCCGGGTTCGGAGGGTCGGCCTTGGCGAGGAACCCCGCGCTCTGGAGCAGCCAGGCCGCGGATTCGTCATGCTCGCCGCGCTGTCTCGCCACGATGCCCAGGCGGCGTTGGACTCTCGCCGCGTACAGGGGCTCGTCAGCCTGTTGGTAGAGGGACAGGGCCCGTAGGAGCCACTGCCTGGCGGAGGGCAGGTCCTGCCTCTGTCGGACCACCCTGGCGAGCGCCTCGCAGCTGCTCGCCATCTCCGTGGGGTCGTCGAGCTTCTCCTCGAGCGCGAGCGCCTCCAGGAAGCGGGCCTCGGCCCGCGCGAGGTCGTCCCGGGCCTCGGCCACGTACCCCAGGTTGTAGAGGCTGTAGGCCTGCTCCGCCTCGTCGCCCCACTCCTGGGCCAGGGCGAGCGCACGCAGGTGCCAGGACTCCGCGGCCTCGAAGTCGTCGCGCTCCAGGGCGAGGTCTCCGAGCCGGTCATGGCAGCCGAGGATGGCGCTCCGGGCCTTCAGCCCCTGGTGGACGGTGAGCTCCTTGCGGCACCAGTCCTCCGCCGCTTCCAGCTCGCCGAGCTCCTCGGCCACCTCTCCGAGCTGCCTGAAGGCGAAGGCCTCGTCGCGCGGGCTCCGGTTCGAGGCCCACTCCGCCAGGGCGAGACACAGCTGGCGAGCCTCCGCGAAGTTCTCCATGTACCGCGCATCCCGGACGAGCAGGCGCGCTATCTGGGGATACTTGCTGTCCAGCCCATGGACCTGGGCGAGGACCATGGCTCGCCGGTAATTGTGGACGTTGTACTCGACGTGGAAGTTCTGGTGGACCGGCTCCAGCTTGGAGGTCTCCCACGCGTCCTGGTCCATGGACGAGGCGAGCTGCTTCTCCTCCTGGATGGACGAGTCGATGGCGACGCTCCGCCAGAACCCGGTCAGCAGCGGGTGCACGGCGAAGTATTCGTGGGGGTAGGGCGTCACCAGCCCCGTCGGTCGGAGGTCCTCGAGGAAGCGCGCGGTGAGCTGTTGCGAGTCGTCGTATTCGTACGCGACGTGCTGGACGACATCCGTGAGCCCGATGAACCGCTCGTGCTGGCCGATGCGCACGCGGATGTCCCGCATGTCGTCCGGGACGGCCTTGTCGATGAGGCGCAGCGCGGCGGTGAGCTTCGCGTCGAGGCCCGGCGCCGGAGACGGGAGGAGCTTGTCGAGTTGAGCGAGGACGGTGGCTGTCCCCACGTCCTTCACGCGGGAGATGACCATGCGCATCAGGAGCGGATGGCCCTCCAGCCGCTCCATGAGCGCGACCTCGTCCGGGTCCGTCCTCGTGGCGGGCGGCTTCGGTGGCTCCTCCGCGAGCAGCATGTCGTAGAAGGTCCAGCGCTCCTGGGCGTCCAGTCCGTCCAGTCGGAGTCGCTCACAGACGGGACGGGCGGCCTCCAGCCAACGCTCCTCCTTCTGGCTGGTGATGAGGACGCGCGTCGCGCCGCCGTCGAGGCGTTCCAGGAATCGCCGGAGCCACGCCCGCTCCTCGGAGGACAGCAGGTCGTGAGAGGACTCCAGCCCGTCCCAGACCAGGAGGTAGGGCGTCTCCCGCAGGGCGTGGACGGTGGCCTCGAGCTTCTCCTCCATGGGGTGGAGCCGCGCGTCGACGCCCTGGATGCGCTCGGTGAGCCGCTGGAGGACGTGCTCGACGCTGAAGATGCGCTCGAAGGCGAACCAGAACGCCCGTTCCATGGGGACGTCCGGTCGCGAGTCACCGCTCAGGTAGTCCCGGAGCAGGGCCGACTTGCCGATGCCCACGGGGCCATGGACGAGGACGGCGGGCGCCCCCCGGTGGAGCGCGTGGGTCAGCCCCTGGAGGAGGCTGTCGCGCCGGAGCAGTCCCTCTTCTCTCCAGCGGGCGGGGGCGTAGGTCTCGCGAGCGCGTCGTACGGGTCGAGCCATCCCTCTCCGAGGAGTCCTGCGTGAAGGGACGGGGACGTTCGCAGGCGCTCGTGGAGGGAGTCAACGCCAGCCCGTCGCCGCCGCGCGTGTCGGCGGCGCGGATGGCTCCCCGGACGCCGGAGGTCAGCCTCCGGTCTCCAGCTTCCTCGGCCTCGCGCCCTTCACCTCGCCGTTCTTCGGGAACAGCTTCGCGGCCGCCTTCCAGTCGAACGCCCGGCCCAGGCCGGCCTTCGCCGGCTCCGCGCCGGTGGATGGGGGGGCGATCTGGCTCCACTCCTCCGCGGTGAAGTGGCTGGTCGCGCTCGAGGTCCGCGCGAACCAGCTCGCATAGATGGCGGGGTCGAGTTCGAAGCCTCCATCGGCGACGACGTTGCCCTCCTGCTTCTTGAAGGGGAGGTCCGCCAGCAGGTGCATGGACTTCTCGTCCACCGTGGGCGGCGGCGTCCCCAGCGTGGAGCGGAAGGTGGCCCAGTTGCGGAAGAACGTGTTGTTCGTCAGGACCACCTCGCTCGTGTTGGCGCTGGAGCGCACCGCGAAGTTGTCGATGTACTGGAACACGTTCCCATCCAGCACCGCGGGCACGTTGCCTCCCAGCGCGACGCCCGTGCCCGTGGAGGTGGCGCCGTCATGCGGGCGGTTGCGGTTCCAGACGAACAGGAAGGTGTTGTCGCGAATCCGCGCGGGCCGCGTGCCGAAGCCGCCCGTGACGCGGATGCCGTCGGACACCATGTTCACCACGATGTTGTTCTCGAACGTCACCGCGTTGCTCATCCGGACCGCCGCGCCCGCGCCGTTGACGAAGGTGCAGTTGCGAATCACCGACCCCGGCGAGGACACCCAGAGATGCTCGTCGTCCGGCGAACCGTTGAGGTCCAGGAAGCCGTCCGCGTCGTAGCGGTTGAGGGTGCGGCGGTCGAAGACGAACCCGTCCACGATGAGCCCGGTGTGGTCGCCGTTGCCCTCGAGGAGGTAGCCCTGGGGCGAGGTCTTCGACTCGGGCGGCCAGTAGAGGAGGGTGGGGGTGTTCCAAGGGTCCCTCCGCTGGAAGTCCCGGTCCCAGCCCCCGAGCAGCGCGAGGTACTGCTTGCCGTCCACCACCCACTTGCCACTCTTCAGCTTCCCGCCGTACTCGCCCTGCGCCACCAGGATGCGGTCGCCGCGCTGGGCCTGCTCCAATGCCTGGAAGGGGTCCTTGAAGGGCCGCTCCCGCGACCCGTCCCCGCCGCTCTCCCCGGCCCGCACGAACCAGTCCCGTCCCTTGGGACGGGGGGCCTCGGCGACCTCCTGCTCGAAGGGCTCGATGCCGTCGATGACGATGGCGTACCGGGGAACGCTCGGGCTGACGCGGGCGGTGCCGCGCACGACGAAGAGGTCCCTCGGCGGGCCCGAGCCGTAGTTGGGGATGGCGTCGATGATGCGCTCGACGGAGGTCCCCTTCTTGAAGAAGCCCGTGGTGCGCGCCGTGGCCTGTTCGTCCACCAGGAACACGGCCTTGTGGGTGTCCCGGGAGGTGCCCGCCGGGCCGTTGTCCGGGTTGGCGACGCCCTGCGCCCCGACGAGGACCTCCACGTCCCTGCCGTCGTAGGCCTTCGCGTTCGCCTGGAGGGTGGCGAGGCTCACTCGGGGATAGGCCTTGCCCTTCGCCGTCGTCGGGGCCTCCGAGAACGCCACCACGAGCCTCTTCACCCGAGCGCCCTGGCGGAGCGACGCGTTGCCAGGGGCGAGGAGGGCGGGAACGGACTGGAGCGGATAGGCGGGCGCGAAGACGGCGAGCGGCTCACCCGAGGCGGGGAGCCCGGCGCCGGTGCGTGTCTCCTCCCAGGCCCTCGCGTCGAACTTCTTCCCACGCGCCTCGCGACGGGTGAACTTCTCGTACCAGGTCGGCTCGAACGGGAGCTTCGGGTCCATGGCGACGTTGCCCCCCGCGCGTGCGAAGCCCACGTCCTCGGCGTCCGCGATGTCGGAGTCGTCGAGCGAGGACTTCTTGCCCTCGAAGGAGAAGGTCACGTTCGAGTAGAGGTTCCGCCAGAAGGCGTTGCCCTGGAACGTCACCTTGGCGGGGACCGTCACCTGGGCGCCGTGGTTGTCGGAGTGGACGACGAGGTTGTTCTCCAGGACGGCCTTGTTCGTCACGTCGATGCCCGCGCCCTCGGTGCCGCCCTCGGCGATGGCCTTGGTTGCCCAGATGAAGGCGACGGTGTTGTCGCGGACCGTGACGGGCGCGGCCTGGTCTCCACCGCCCCTGGAGACGATGCCGGCGTAGATGGAGTTGACGATGACGTTGTTCTCCACCACGGCTCCGGGCGACGCGCGCACGCCCTGGATGGAGTTGACGATCATGCAGTTGCGCAGGACGCCGCCGGGGGCCAGGTCCACGGCGCCGGGGCGGTGGATCGCCTTCGGGTCGAAGTCGCCGCCCTCGCTGACGTACTCATACGTGTCCCGCATGTCGATGAGGAAGCCATCGATGGTCGCGCCCGTCGTGTCCCGTTGGGTGCTGGTGCTGACGCGGGCGAGCGAGACGTCCGGGCGGTTCGGCGAGCCCTTGCGCCACGTGAGCTCGGTGAGGTTCTTCCAGGGGTTGCGCTCCTGGAAGGCCGCGTCATAGCCGCCGAGCAGCTGGACGCCGGGGAAGACGAGCTCCCAGTTGCCGCGCTCCAGCTTGCCGTAGTACCGCCCCGCCGCGACGTGGACCGCGTCGTTCGCCTCCACGCGCTCCAGGGCCATCCAGGGGTCCGCGAAGGGCTTGTCCCGCGAACCCTCTCCTCCCGTGGCGCCCGCGCGGACGAACCAGTCACGCGCCTGCGCGGGGGAGGCGAGGCACACGGCGACCACGATGAGCATCCCGCTCATGACACGGTGCATGAAGGACTCCTCGGTGAGCTTCGGCGAGAGGTGCGACTCGACGGGTCCGAGTTCGCACACTCCACGCCGCCTCATTTCCGGCACCGCGACAAAGACGTGCACAAAGGTGACAGCCCGGCGGGAGTCCTGACCGCCTTCGATGTGTGCCATTCGCTCCGGGGCGACCGGTGGCCCCCGCGTGCACCGGGGTGGAGTCCCCCGTTTCAGAGCGAGGCGAAGACGTCGCCGAGGGTGGCGAGCATCGACTCCGAGGTGCGCACGCGGAACGTCGACCCCGTGAGCCGCGCGGACTCGATGCGGTCGACGCGGAGCATGCGCACGGCGCCTCGCAGGTGGTCCCAGACGAGCAGGAACCAGGCGGGCCAGCTGAGCAGGAGGTAATGAGGCTCCACGACGCGCACCGTGCGCACGTCCTGGGCGAGGTACGTCAGCTCCAGGGCGCGTTGCTCGAGGAACGCCTCCTGGATGGGGCGGAGCACGGCGGCGCTGGGCGCCTTCCAGGTCGCGGTGACGTTCCGCGAGCTGGGGCCGACGAGGATTCTCCGGCGCAGGCCGCTCACCCGGGAGCGCTCCTCGGGCGGAAACGAGGCGGAGAGCTTCTGTCGCAGGCCCTTGAGGGTCGAGAGCAGCAAGGGAGAACGCAGCTGCTCGGCGATGGCCAGGGCGAGCATGAGGTCGACGACTTCCCGGGCGTCGAGCTGCACGCGTCCCAGCCCCGTGCGCGGCGGCACGCGCACCCCGCCTCCTCGCCCGGGGTCCGACTCGATGGGGACCCCACGCGAGGCGAGGCGGGCCAGGTCCCGGCGGATGGTGCGAACGCAGACCCCCAGCTCCTCCGCCAGCTCCGGCGCCGTCCACGAGGGGCGGGAGGCGAGCAGGCCGAGGACGCGGTCCAGACGGTCGATGACGGGTTCGCGCTTCAAACGTGACCCATTCTGTCACCTTTGCGAGGGAGGGTCACCCGGTCGCGAACGAGCGCGGCCACGACACGAGAGCACCATGAGCACCTTGCGCGGAATGAGCACCCTCAACCTCTGGGCGGACGACCTGCGGGCCGCGACCCGGTGGTACTCGGAGCTGCTGGGCGTCGAGCCGTACTTCAGCAGCGAGGCGGCGGGGCGGGGGGCCGGCTATGTGGAGTTCCGGATTGGGGACCATCAGCACGAGCTGGGGATCATCGACCGCCGGTTCGCGCCGGCGGGGCTCACGACGGGCCGGGGCGGCGCGGTGGTCTACTGGCACGTGGACGACGTGGCCGGAACGCTGACGCGGCTGCTCGCGCTCGGCGCGGAGCTGTTGGAGGGTGTCACGGAGCGGGGGCCGGGGTTCGTGACGGCGTCGGTCATCGACCCCTTCGGCAACGTGCTCGGCATCATGTTCAACCGTCACTATCTGGACGTCCTCGGAGGCCGTGATGGCGCGCGCTGAGCGCGGCGGCGCGGACGAGGCGCCGGTGAAGGCTTTCCGGGGGAGGGCGGAGTTCGAGGCGTGGCTGGAGGCGCACGGCGGCGCGCGGGCGGGCGTCTGGTTGAAGCTGGCGAAGAAGGGGTCGGGCATCACCTCGTTGACGGATGACGAGGCGGTGGACGTGGGGTTGTGCTTCGGGTGGATCTCGGGCCTTCGGAAGTCGCTCGATGCGCGCTACTACCTCCAGAAGTACGTGCCGCGCCGGCCGCGCAGCCGCTGGTCGCGGGTGAATGTGCGAAAGGTGGAGGCGCTGATGGCCGCGGGGAGGATGCGGCCCGCGGGGTTGGCCGAGGTGGAGGCGGCGAAGGCGGATGGCCGCTGGGCCGCCGCCTACGAGTCGCAGCGCAACGCGACGGTCCCCGACGACCTGACGGCCGCGCTCGCCGCGAATCCCGGGGCGGCCCGAGCCTTCGCTGCGTTGGGGAAGACGCGGCGCTATGCGCTCATCCTGGAGGTGGTGACCGCGCGGACGGAGGCGGGGCGGGTGAATCAGGTGCGGCGCATCGTCGGCTCACTGGACTCCGAGGCGCGCTGAGCGCGCGGGCGTTCCGTGCGACGCGCGCTGCGGTCCCGCCTCCAGGACATGGCAAACACAGGATCGATCTCCTGGGAGGACAGAAGCTCGACGTGGACCTGTCGATGGCGGCATTGCAGGCGGCGCGCACCGGTCCTCGCCGATGCGCGCCGCCGAGAGGCGCGGCCGATACCTCAGGGGCGTCCAGCGGCCTCCGTGGGGCACGCGGCGCTGGAGGTGGCGCGGAGGATGCGGCCGGGCGTCGGCGCCGCCAGCGGCTTGCCCCGGGCCTTCCAGTGCTCGACGAGCGCGTCACGCAGCGTCAGCGCCTGGCTTTCGCCCAGGTCGATGTTGCCGGGGGGCAGGGACTTGAGGACCTCCTCCAGGCCGCCGCCGCCTCGCGCCAGGAAGTCCGGCATGGCCACGCGCAGGCGCTTGTTGGCGGGGAGCGCCTTGCCGTTCGGCAGGGTGAGGGAGACGAGCTTCGTCACCCCGTTGCAGCTCTCCACCTTCACCTTCAGCCCCGACATCTGGAAGGTGCCGCCCTTGCGGGCATACGCGGCCTCGAGCAGCCGCCGCAGCTCCGGAGCGGTGAGGGTGACGACGGCCAGCGTGTTGTCGAAGGGGAGCACCTCGAAGATGGCGCCATAGGTCAGCTCACCGGCGGGCAGGTCCGCGCGCAGGCCGCCGCTGTTGAGCAGCGCGATGTCCGTCTTGGAGACCTCGCGCAGCGCGTCCGCCAGCACGTTGCCGAGCGGGCTCTCCGCGTCGTAGTCCCGCGTGAGCTTCACCGGGACGCTCACCCCCAGCGACCGCCGCTGCTCCTGCTCCACGCGCGCGAGCGCCTCGCCCAGCTGCGCCTCCAGCGCGGCGTCGACGACCACCGGCTGGTCCCGGAAGGTGGCGGGGACCCACTGGAGCTGCTTCGCGGACTTCAGGGTCCGCTCGTCGCAGGTGCCCAGGGTCGCATCCACCTTCGCGCACACCGGGATGGAGCCCTTCAAGCGGGTCTGCTCGGGCAGCACCTTGCGCGTCACCGGGTCCACGAAGAGCTCCACGAGCCCGAAGGCGCGGCCCCGGCCCGACGTCTCGATGACCGGCGTGCCCCGGACGAAGTGGCCCACGGGCTGGTGCGTGTGCCCGGCCACCACCGCGTCCAGCGTGCCCTCGGGCAGCGCCTCCAGCATCTCGATGATTTCACTGTCCCCGCGGTCGCACGACGAGGTGTCGCGCGGGTCGTCGTGGCGCTTGCACACCGCGCCCGCGTGGGCCACCGCGACCACCACCTCCGCCCCGCGGGCGCGCAGCCCCTGGGCGGCCGAGAGCGCCGCGGGCGCCAGGTCGGAGAAGCGCAGGCTCGCCACGTTCACGGGGTTGGTCACCTGCGGGGTGTGGGGCGTGGCCAGCCCGACGATGCCGACGCGTACGCCGTTGCGCTCCACCATCAGCGTGCCGTCGTTGCCGAGCCAGGTGGGGGCGGCGCCCGTCTGGGCGTCGGTGACGTTGAAGCCGAGGATGGGGAAGCGCGCCTGGGTGATGCGCGCCTTGAGCGCGCCGAACGGGTCGTCCCCCTCGAGCGCCACGGAGCGCGGGCCCACCGGCCCGTAGTCGAACTCGTGGTTGCCGAGCGCCGAGGCCACATAGCCGAGGGTGTTCATCGCGTCGATGACCACCGCGCCCTCGGTGAGGTTGGACGCGAGCGTGCCCTGGAAGAGGTCACCGCCGTCCAGCAGCAGCACCCCGTCCGGGTTCTCCGCCCGGAGGATGGACAGGTAGCCCGCGAACGTCGCCAGCCCGCCCTGCTCCACGGCGGTGCCATCCGACAGCGTGGCGCGGGAGGCCATCACCCAGCCATGCAGGTCGTTGGTCCCCACCAGGCTGATGCGCAGGGACGGGGGCGCGACCTTCTGCGCGCTCGGCGCGGGCGGCGGCGTCGCTTGCGCGGCCTCCGGAGCGGGGGACGTGGAGGCGCAGGCGGCGAGGAGGGCGGACAGCAGCCCGAGTCGGAAGGGGCGGGTGGAGGAAGTCACACGCCCGTCTAGAACGGTGGCGCCGCTGGATTCAAGGGCCCTCGCTCCCGGAGACGCGGGCCTCCGGGAGCGAGCAGCCAGGTAGGACTAGTTACGAACGCGCAACAGCAGCTCGGCCTGCATCGGGCTGCGGCGGCTGGTCGCCGTGCCGAAGCGGTTGTTGCTGGCGCGCCACTGCTCCTGGACGAAGGTCACGTCGCTGTTGTTCAGGATGTTGAACATGATGAGCGTGAGCTCCATCTTCGTCTCCTTCGTCTTCACCAGCCGGTTCAGGTCGTAGCGGGCCTGGACGTCGAACAGGAACTGGCTGGGCTGGCGCAGCTCGGACATGGCGGCCGGGTCGTTGAAGTCCGGGATGCCCGTGCTGGTGTTGTACGAGTGGCCCGTGCCGCGCGGCGAGCGCACCACGCGCTGACGGTCCACGGAGCCCTCCTGGTACATCCACATCGGCGCGCCCGTGCGGTAGTTGAAGCGCACGCCGAAATCGAGGCCGAACTGGGTGGTGTACCCGACGGCGCCCTTGATGGTGTGGCGGATGTCCTCCGGCGACGGACCCTCGAAGTAGTGCTTGAAGCGCGGGTTGAAGCCGTAGCCGTCGAAGTAGTCACCCACCGTGCCGTTGCTGTACGCCAGGGTGTAGCTGGCCAGCAGGTCCCACGGGCCCGTCTTGCCCTGCGCCCACAGGTCCATGCCCTTGTAGTCGCGCCAGGCGTCGTCCGGGTTGTGGATCTTCACGATGGTGTGGTTCACGCCATCCACGTAGCCCACCACGCGCTGGCCGGACGGATCCCAGATGCGGTTCATCTCCTCGTCCACCCACATGTTGGAGTACTTGCGGTAGGTGAGGTCCGCGCCGATGACCGCCCCCTCGCCAATGGCGTGGTGCAGGCCGAGCGCGAGCTCGTCCACGTGCGGCGGCGTGTGGCTCGACTTGTCGAAGTAGCGGCCGGAGGCCCCACCCGACACGCTGCACCGCGAGTTGCCCACGGTGTCCGGGTAGCACTCCTCGAACGCGCCGTTGGCGAACGTCGAGCGCACCGTGAGCAGCTCCGGGTTGGCGTGCTGCGCGATGAACACGTCGCCCACTTCGTTGGAGCGGCCGTAGTGCGCCTTGATGAGCGTGGTGCGGTTGCCGAACACGTCATACGTGGCCGACAGGCGCGGGCCGATGCCCACCAGGTTGGTGATGAACTGGTCGTTGTCCCCGTACAGGCGGCCCACGTCCGCGCGCAGACCGGCCACCAGCGTGAAGTAGCGGTTGACGTTCCAGCGGTCCTGGATGAACGCGCTGGAGATGAGCGTCCCGGCCTCGGTGGTCAGCGGGGCCTGCACGCCGTCCGAGTTGTAGAAGTCCAGCCGCTCGTTGCAGTACTGGAACGTCGACGGGTCCTCCGGGTTGCACTCGCCGTTGCGGTCGTTGAAGCGCTGGTTGCCAATCACCTGCGCCGTCTTGTCGCCGCTCAGGTAGCTGAACTGCAGACCCGCCTTCATCTGGTGGTTCTTCACCTTGAAGAGCAGCGTCGGGTCGAACTGGTAACGCATGCGCTTCTCCGTCACCAGGTTGCCCACCTCGTTGCGCAGCGCGCCGGCGTTCCGGTACGTCGTGCTGTTGTAGATGTGGGCGATGTCCTGCGAGTCCTCGTCCATGGGGCCCTGCCAGATGTCCTTGTAGGTCGTGCCCGCCTGGAGCTGGAAGAGGACGTTCTCGGAGAAGCTGCGGTCGTAGTTGACGATGGCGAAGAAGCCGCCGCGGTCGATCTGCGTCTCCGCCTCCGGCGACGCGGACGTCGAGGAGACCTGGTTGGTGATGGTGTTGTTGTCGTAGTTGAACGCCAGGGACAGGCGGTCCTTCGGCGTGGGCTGCCAGGTGAGCTTCAGGCGGGCCAGGCGCGTCTGGGTGTCGGACGTGCGGCTCTCCTCACCCAGCGGCGTGTCGCGCTTGGAGAAGTTCCACTGACCGGAGAAGTAGAACCACAGCTTGTCCTTGATGATGGGGCCGCCCACGCCGACCAGCGGGCTGTAGAAGGCCGTCTCCGACAGCGGCACCTCGTTCTGCGTGTAGTTGCCCACGTTGGGGCTCTGGTTGGCCGCGCCCCGGTACTTCGCGTTGGCCCACGCCGGCGAGAGAATCATCGTCACGTCGTAGGTGAACTTGTTGGAGCCGCTCTTGCTGACGACGTTCTCGATGAGGCCCAGCGAGTTGTACTGGGCATCCAGGCCGCCCGTGATGACCTCGAAGTTCTCCACCGCGTAGAAGCTCATCGGCGAGCTGATGCTGCCGTCCACCACGTCGGACGTGTCCATGCCGTCGATGTAGAACTTGCCGTAGCGCGACAGGCCGGCGCGCAGGCTGGGCGCGTTGCCGTTGCCCACGCCCGCCACCAGCTGGGGCATGGCCTGCACCTGCGTGAAGACGGGCGAGGTGGCCGCCTTCTCCGCGTTCATCACCGCGCCCATCTGCGCGGAGTCCGGGTTGATGATGGGGTTGACCTTCTCGACGATTTCATAGGTGGCCACCGCCTGCGTCTCGGTGAACACCTCCAGCTTCACGTCCACCTGGGTGGCCTGGCCGAGCAGGACGGTGATGCCCACCTTCTTGATGGGGGCGAAGCCCGGGACGTTGACCTCGAGGATGTAGCCCTCGCCCGGAGGCAGGGTGTCGAACTCGAAGCGGCCGTCCTCGCCGCTGGTGCGCGACTGGGGCTGCTGCAGCGCCGGGCCGCTCACGGTGAGGGGCACCTCGGCGAGCGCGGCGCCCGTCGGGTCATACACGTAGCCGGCGATGCGGCCGTAGTTCTGGCCGGCGGCGAGCGCGGGCGAGGGGAGGGTCGCGACGAGCGCGAGCATCAGCAGCGCGAGCGCGCCGCCGCCACGGACGAAGAGGGTCTTCATGGAAGGGCTCTGGACGGGAAGGGGGGCGCTCACAGGGTGCTCCCAACGACGAAGAGCACGCCCGCGTACCGCGTGACGGTGGTGAGGTTGAGCTCGGTCTCCGCGCAGACGTCCACGCACAGACCGGTGTAGCTGGAAGCGGGCTTCGCGGTCGTCGCGGTGAACGTGCGCAGGCGCACCACCGGCGACCAGTCCGCCTCGCCGGGGAGGGCGGAGAACAGGTACACGGCGGTCTCCGTGGCGGGCGCGCCCGTCGGCGGGCTCACCAGGACGCCCTCCATCACCTTCACGTTGCCAGCCTCGTCCACCGGCACCGCGCCACCCTCCAGGTAGGCCAGCTGCAGCCCGCGGTACCACCCCCCCTGGGAGGTGAACGCGGAGTCGGCGCGCAGCGGGTTGAGCTGCGCGGACACGTCGATGACGGCGCGCAGGGCGATGGTGTCGCCGTCCTCGGCGGCGCCGCCGAAGGTGCCCTTGGTGAGCGAGGCCACGTCCTTGATGGCGTTGCACTGCTCGGCGCCCGTGCCCGCCCAGCGCTTCACCTTCACCAGCGGCAGCACCGGCGGGGTCGTGTTGCCCGTGACGCTCAGCGGAAGGTTGGCGAAGAGCGGCCACTGCACCGTCTCCGGGTAATCGTCGTTGCGGAAGTCGAAGTCCGGCTTGCCCGTCTTGCAGCCGTCCGTGAAGTCATAGGACGTGGCCACCACCCGGCTCGCCGGGAGGTAGGGGCGCCCGCTCTCGTCCACCGGGACGCCCGAGTTGGTCAGCACGCCCTTGTCGTCCTTGCGCTCGGTGGCGACCTGTCCCAGGTTGTAGAAGGGAACGCTCGCGCCCTTCGCCTTGCCTGTCACGGGACGGTAGACACCGCTGGTCGGACGGAACTTCGAGTCGAGGGTCGAGGCGTCGATGACGCCCTGGTATTTGTCGCCGACCTCCTCGGTCGACTCGCCACACGCCGCGACACTCAAGGCAGCCGCGAGCCCGAGTACGCACTTCATCTTTGTCTGCACGGGAGATACCTCTGGGATGGGGGACGCCGCGGCGGCCCTCTAGCACGAGTGTCCAGCCCTCAGGTACCAATCGGGTGGCGTCTTCGTGACGAGCAAGCCGTTCTGTTGGTGTAGTACAATTACAACGCGACGAGTCATTTCTGGCTTGTGGTATGCCGTGCCCCGGCATGTTCGCGCAGCAGACCGATCCTCCCTCCTCACGCTTCCTCGGCTTCGCCGCCTTCTCCATCGCCGTCCACGTTGGCGTCGTGGCGGTACTGGCGTTGCTGGTGAAACCCCTCGTCATCGAGACGGAGCAGCCCATCGACGTGGTGCTGAACCTCGTCAAGGCGCCTCCGCCACCCCCGCCGCCGCCCCCGCCGCCCGCGGCGAGGCGGACGACTCCGCGCACGGTGGAGAAGAAGCCCCGGACCGAGTTCCGCCAACCGGTGGAGGTCAAACCAGTTCCGGTGGAGACGCCGCCGGAGCCAGAGCCGGAGCCCGCGGCGTCGGAGCCGGAGCCCGTCGAGGGCGGGGTGGAAGGCGGCGTCGAGGGCGGCGTGGCCGGAGGCGTGGTGGGCGGAGTGGTGGGCGGCGTGGTCGGCGGCACCGTGGGCGGGACGGGCCCGGCCGAGCCGGTGAAGCCCAAGAACGTCCCCCCCTTCGTCATCCAGCGAGACGTGGTGCGTCAGTCGGCGCCGCGCCTGTCCGAGGTGTTCAAGCAGACCCACCGTGGCGAGACGTTGCAGGGCATCTACAAGGTCTGCGTCGCCACCAACGGCAGCGTGTACGAAGTGACCCCGGTGAAGTCCGTGCCCGGCGCGGACGAGGACATCATCCAGGGCCTCAAGTCGGGCTGGGAGTACAAGCCCCAGAAGGTCCCGGTCTGCTTCCTCTACAACATCCCCATCACCATCCAGTAGGGGAGCTGGGGCGCGGGCCAGGTCTCACGCGCCCGCCACGAGGCCCGTGAGGTCGCCCGCGATGCGCCCGTTGACGATGGGCAGACAGTCTGGCGGGCACCGCGTGGTGAAGCGCACTCCCCGGGCCCATGCCCGGTGGAGGAACCCGTCGAGCTGCTCGACGCAGGCGTCCGGGATGTCGTGCAGCACCATCAACGCGTGGGGGAGGGCGGCGCAGTCCGCGAGCGCCTTCTCCGGCCAGCCCTCCGGGTCCAGCCAGTCCCCCGGCACGCTGTTCCACAGCGCGCAGGTGTATTGGTGGTGGACGAGGTGCTCGACGGCGCGAGGGCTCAACAGGTGTGGGCCCAGCTTGCCGCCCCCGCCGAAGGGGCGGAACCACTTCGGCGCCGGCACCAGCGGCGCGAGCAGGGCGTCCGTGGCGGCGATCTCCGCCTCCACCGCGTCCGGACGCGAGTCCTCCCCGAGCGGCGTCTCGTGCGTGAACGAGTGATTGCCGACCAGGTGCCCCTCGTCGCGAGCCCGCGCCACCAGGCTCCGTCCCTCCTCCGTGAGCAGGTGCTTGCCCAGCACGAAGAAGCGCGCGGTGATGGTGTGCGACGCCAGGATGTCGAGCACCCGGGGCGTGACACGGGGGTCGGGCCCGTTGTCGAACGAGAGGGTGAGGAGGCTCACCGGAACACGTTGTTGGACGCGTGGTTCCCGGCCAGCCAGCGCGCCAGCTCCTGGTGGGCCTTGTCGCGGCGGGCCTTGACGAGGTCGGCCTGGATGGCTTTCGGGCTGTCGTGTGTGAACTCGACGATCATCCCGTTGGGGTCCGTCGCGTAGAGCGACCGGCAGTAGCCGTGCTCGAGCACGTAGATGTCGGGCTCCGCGTAGCCCCCGGCGCGCAGCCGCTGCTCGATGCCCCGCTGCGTCTCCTCGTCGACGTTCAGCGCGATGTGGTGGAAGGGCGAGGCGGGAATCTCCGGGCCGAAGAGCTTCTGGTCCTCCGGCTTCTCGAACTGGAAGAACGCCAGCGCGCTCCCGTCCGCCAGCTCGAAGAAGGTGTGGCAGTAGGTGCGGACGGCGCCGAACAGCTCGTCCGACTCGCACCAGGTCGCCACGAGCGGCAGTCCAATCAGGTCCTCGTAGAACCTCCGCGTCGCCTCGAGGTCCTTGGTCACATAGGCCGTGTGGTGAAGCCTGCTGGGCAGTCTCGCTTGCGTGGACATGGGTCCTCCCGGGGGTTGCGTCCTCGACGACTCGAATTCACTCCGCCGCTCGCGCGCCAGTCCTCGTCGCGGGGGAGGGCGGCTCGGCATGGGTGGGCGTGGCCTGGATGACCGGGTTGCGCAGGATGCCCACGCCCTCGACGGAGACCTCGCACACGTCCCCCTCGCGCAGGAAGCGGGGCGGCGTCCGCGCCGCGCCCACCCCGCTCGGGGTGCCCATGGCGATGACATCTCCGGGCTGGAGCGTCATCGCCTCGGAGAGGTCCGCGAGGACGGTGGCCACGTCGAAGATCATGTCGGAGGTGCTCGCGTCCTGGAGGAGCTCTCCTCCGACACGCATCTGGATGCGCAGGCCCCGAGCGCCTTCTGGCAGCTCGTCGGGGGTGACGAGCTCGGGCCCCAGCGGGCCCGTGCCATCGAAGTTCTTGCCGACCGTCCACTGGTGCGTGCGCTTCTGGTAGTCGCGAATCGAGCCGTCGTTGAAGAGCGTGTACCCCGCGACCCATTCCAGGGCGCGCTCCTTGGGGATGTGGCGCCCCGGGCGGCCCACCACCACGGCCAGTTCGGCCTCGTAGTCGAGCTGGCTCGAACAGGTGGGCACCACCAGGGGCTCCCCATGGGCGAGCAGGCCCGACGACACGCGCGAGAAGACGACGGGGTGCCGCGGCGGTTCGTACGTGGCCTCCGCGGCATGCGCGACGTAGTTCAGTCCCAGGCAGAGGAACTTGCCCGGCTCCGGTACGAGCGGCCGGTAGCGGAACTCCGTCTCCGCGAGCACGGGAAGGGGCGTCGCCTCCGCCACGCGCCTGCCGAGCGCCGCCAGCGCGGCCGGGCCACGCCCGAGCAGCGCGCGCAAGCAATCGCCGACGGTGGGGTCGAGCGCCGTCGCGTTGACCATCCCCCGGGGCGTGCGCACTCCCAACGCAGGCCCGTCCTTCACCAGAATCGAAGCAATCCGCATGGTCGCCGGTCTCCGTCGTTTCCCTTCGCAGGCTAGCGGCGGAACGGAGTAGGTTCAATGGATTGTCGACAAAATTAATTTTGCATCCAGGGTGACACCTTGTGTCAATTCCGGGCCGTGTCGTATAGGTCGCTCGTCCCGTGAGGAGAATGATGGCTGCTCCATCCCGTGTTCGTGGTCCTGTGTCCGAGCCGACGCTCGCCTCCGAGGTCGTGGATCGCCTGCGCGGGGACATCCTCCACGGGGTGTTGCCGCCGGGGGAGAAGCTGCGGCTCGAGCACCTGGCGACGCGTTACGGCGTGGGCCGGACGCCGCTGCGGGAGGCGTGCTGCCGGCTGGCGTCCGAGGGGCTCGTCACCATCGAGGACCAGCGTGGCTTCCGGGTGGCGCCCATCTCCCGGGCCGACCTGTTGGATTTGACGCGGACGCGGCAGCAGTTGGAGACGCTCGCGCTGCGCGGGGCCCTCGCCCAGGGCGACATCGCGTGGGAGGGGGAGGTGACCGCGGCCCTCCACCGGCTCCAGCGTCGGGCGCCGACGTCCGGCGGGGGCGTGCTCGACGACACCTGGGAGCAGGAGCACGCGCGCTTCCACGCGACGTTGTTGGGCGCGTGCGGCTCTCCCTGGCTCCTCAAGTTCCACGCGACGTTGTTCGACCAGACGGAGCGCTACCGGCGGCTCGCGCAGGCCCACGGGCGGGCGGGGCGGAACGTCGAGGACGAACACGCCGCGCTGGTGAAGGCGGCCCTGGACCGGGACGCGGAGCGGGCGTGTGCCCTGCTCACCGAGCACATCGCCCGGACGACCGAGCTGGTCCTCGCCAGCCACCCGGGGCTGCGCGTGGCCGCGGCCCCGCCAGGGAGGGTTTTGCCGACAAAAAGTCGGAGTCCCCGCGCGAAGGATTGACGCCCCGCCCCGGGGCGCGTACTGGCTGGCACCATGGTGCGCACCTGCTTCGTCGAGGGTTCCGCTGGCGTCCGGCTCGCGGTGAGTGAGTCGGGCCCGTCCACGGGGGCCCCCTCCGTGCTCTTCGTCCACGGCCTCGCGCAGAGCCGCCACAGCTGGGAAGGGCTCCTGGGGGGCCGACTGGCCCAGGGGCACCGCCTCGTCGCCATGGACCTCCGGGGGCATGGTGATTCCGACAAGCCGGAAGGGGAGGGGCCGTATGACGGGGGCCACTTCGCGGGCGACGTGGACGCGGTCATCCAGCGGCTCGGCCTGGTGCGGCCCGTCGTGGTGGCGTGGTCGTATGGCGGGGTCGTCGTCGGTGACTATCTCCGGCATCGAGGCGGGAGCGCGCTGGGCGGGCTCTTCTTCGTGGCGGCGTCGCTCCGGACGGGCAAGCCCGCTCGGGCGCTGTTCGGACCGGGGATGATGTCCAACGCGCGGGGCCTGCTGTCGGAGGACCCGGCCACGTACGCGGCCACGGCGCGCGCCTTCATCGCGGCCTGCTCGGCGCGGCCCCTCGAGGCGTCGCGAGTCGACGCGAGCGTCCAGGCCATGTTGCGCGTGCCGCTGAACGTGAGGCGCGCGTTGCTCTCGCGCGCGGAGGACTATTCCGTGGAGCTCGAGCGCTGCGGCCGACCGGTGGCGACGCTCCACGGCGCGCTCGACCAGGTGGTCCTGCCGGGCATGAGCTCGGAGGTGGTGTTGGCGTGCGCCCGCTCGGAGCGGGGGACCTGGCTCCCGGACGTGGGGCACGCGCCCTTCCTGGAGGCGACGGAGGCGTTCGAGGACGCGCTGGCGGCCTTCGTGGAGGAGACCTCTCGCTGAAGAGGGTGGGGGCCTCGCGCTCGTGTGGGACGAGGCCTGCTCCGCGGACCTGTCGACGCGCGAGGAGGTCCGTGGCGCCTATGTTGCGCTCGCCATGGACTGGCGGCTGGCCATCGACGAGGTGTTGGGGACGTACCGTTCGGCGTGACGACTCCAGGCGTCTGGTTGCCCGCCTGGAGTCGTGGTGCGAGGCGTCAGTAGACGAAGACGCTCTTGGGCGCGAAGTAGAGGGGGCTCACCGACTCGCCCGGGCCGATGGTCTGCGGATAGCCGGTGCAGTCCTCGTTGGGGAACAGGTAGGCGGCCTGGGTCCCCGTGTTGATGGCGGAGACCGCCCGGTCCTCCCAGCCATGCTCCGGCAACCCCACGCAGGTGGACGTCCCGGGAGGCCACGCGCGGACGTTCCAGACGGCGCCGGTGAAGTCGGGGCCGTCGAACAGGCACAGCACGTTCGAGAAGGGACAGGGGCTGGTCTCCTCCGCGGAGGCCTCGCCAGGGCTCAGCAGCAGCGAGCCTGATACCAATCCCACCGCGACGAGGGCGCCAAGACTCCACGGACCCGGGAGGTGGGGACGACGGGAATGACGACGGAACGCGAGCCAATGCATGCAGGTGTCTCCTCTGCCCGTCATGGGCGTGTGCGGCGCGCGCATGGTGGCATGCGCCGCCGAGGTCGAAGCGTACGATGCGCGTCTGTCATTGCATTCATCCGCTGGTGGACGCTCGCGGTCCGCGTGTCCTGGATGAATCCTGTCCTCCTGTATCCGGGTTGCCGGAAATGGAAGTCGTGGCTGGGCGTGACTTCCGTCGGTCCCATGTGCGCCGAGGGATGAAGCGCGATGCGTCAATGGTAGCGTGGGCGTTGTGCCCTGGTTGGCGCCATACCCCTGCCCATGGGGAAGAATCTGATGCACTGCTTCGACGAGGCCATCCTCCTTTCACGCCTGCGTGGCGAACTGACGCCGGAGCGGAACGCCGAGGTGGACGACCATCTCCGCGCCTGCGCCCGGTGTGGGCCCCTCATGGCGGAGCTGTCGCGTGGCGTCGCTCCGGCCGCGGACCTCGACTGGGCGCCGACGAGGGGGGCATCGGTGGGCCGCTACCTCCTCGTCGAAGTGTTGGGCGTCCATGCCACGAGCGCCGTCTACGACGCGTATGACCCGGAGCTGAAGCGCCGCGTGTCGCTCGAGTTGCTGCGCACCGGGCGCGCGGGACTGGACGTGGAGCAGGAGCGTGCCCAGCTGTTGCGCGAGGCCCAGGCACGGGCCCGGGTCGCTCATGCCAACGTCGTGGCCATCTATGACGTGGGCACCTTCGACCAGCATGTCTTCCTCGCCATGGAGCGCGTGGACACCCAGACGCTTCGCGAGTGGTTGCTGGCGTCGCCCCGCGCATGGCGCGAGGTATTGGACGCCTTCGTCGCCGCGGGTCGTGGGCTCGCGGCGGCGCACGAGGTCGGGGTCGTGCACGGCGACTTCGAGCCAGGGCAGGTCCGGCTGGGGCCGGACGGTCGTGTCCACGTCACGGGGTTCCGCCTCGCACGGCGAGGGCCCTCCGCTCATGACGCGGCGTCACGCGTGGACCGCGTGCGCGGGTGGGGGGCTCTCCCCGCTGATGCCGTGCCCCCGGCGCTCGGGACGGGGCAGGAGACGCCGCTCCCGGGTCCTCGGGTCGACCAGATCGCCTTCTGCGTCACGCTCCACGAGGCGCTCTATGGCGTCCAGCCCGCGCGGGGGGCGCCACCCTCCGAGCAGGGCGCCGTGGCTTCCCCCAGGAGTCGCGCGCCGACGTGGCCACGTCGTCTCCTCCTGCGGGGCCTGTCCTCCTCCCCCTCGGAGGGCTTTGCCTCGCTCTCGGCCCTGCTCGACGCCCTCCAGCGGGGTGGAGGCAGGCGGTGGCGTCGCGGGCTGATGGTCGTGGGAGGCGTGGCCCTGTTGGCCGCCTGCGTGGGCCTCACCCATGTCCTCCATACCAGCGCCTCCTGGGCCTGCGCGGGCGCGCGGGAGGAGCTCGCCAGCGTCTGGGGACCCGGACAGAAGGCCGCCGTCCAATCCTCCTTCGCCGCCACGGGCAGGCCCTACGCCGCGGTGGCCTGGGAGCGCGTGCGTCGAGAACTGGATGCCTATGCCGAAGCGTGGGTCGGCGCGCGTGTCGACACCTGCCTGGCCACGCGGGGTCGGTCCGCGCGGTCCGAGGAGGAGCAGGGCAAGCGCATGCGGTGCCTCGACAGCCGACTCGCGGACATCTCGGCGCTCACCGCGCTCCTGGCCCAGGCGGATGCGAAGACGGTGGACGAGGCACACCGCGCGACGACGGGGCTCCCCCCCATCGCCGGCTGCCTGGGGCAGGGCGTCCACGGCGACGCTCGCGAGCCCGCCGACGCCCAGGCTCGCGAGCGGCTCCGCTCCGTCATGGCCCGTGGCCGAGCGCTGCTGGCCACCGGCCGCTATGCGGAAGGCATCGCGCTCGTCGAGCCCGAGGCCCGCGCCATCCGGACCTCAGGGAATCGCCATGAGGGCGCGGAGGTGTCACTGCTGCTGGGTGAGCTTCGCGAAGGAGCGGGCAAGTGGCGCGAAGCGGAGTCCGCGCTCTTCGAGGCCCTGGACCAGGCCGAGGCCACGCGCCAGGACGTCATCTCGACGCGCGCGTGGACGCTCCTGGTCCGCGTGTCCTGCATCGGCCTGGATGAGTACGAGATGGCCGCCCGGTGGAAGGACCGCGCGGTGGCCGCCCTGGAGCGACTGGGGCCCGGACATGAGCTGGCGCGCATCCAGCTCCTCACCTACTCAGGCACGCTGCTGCGCATGCAACGCCACTACGAGGAGGCGGTGGCGACGCAGACGCAGGCGCTGAAGCTGGCCGAGGCGACCTTCGGCCCCGACAGCCTCGAGGTCGCGGACGTGCTCCTCGAGCTGGGCCTCACGCACTGGCGGAGTCTCAACCCCACCGAGTCCCGGGCCTACCTGGAGCGCAGCGCCGACATCACCGAGCGGGCGCTGGGCGCGGACCACCCGGAGGCCGCGTACAGGCGGCAGGCCGTGGTGCCCGTGTTGTGGCTTCGGGCATCGGAGCCGCATCTGGCGTATGACGACCCGGCGAAGCTGCGCGAGGACCTGGAGTTCGGTGTCCGCACCTCGTTGGAGACGTTGGCCAGGCTGGAGCGCACGCTCGGCCCCGACCACCCCCGCATCTACGATGTGCTCAACGAGCTGGCGTCGACGCTCATGCTCAGCGGGCGGGTGTCGGAGGCCCTCACCTATTTCTCTCGCGCGCTCCGAGTCGTCGAGAAGTCCGACGGCGCCAGGAGTCATGGCGCGTCCACGGTCCGACTCAACCTGGGGGTGCTGCATTACAAACAAGGAAACTGGGCGGCCGCGGTCGAACAGTTGGGCGAGGCGGTCGCCATCCGGGAGGAGCTGTACGGGCCTCGCTCCGCGGCGATTACCCCCGCCCTCCGGCACATCGGTCACGCGCTCATCCAACTGCGACGCCATGACGAAGGGCTGGCGGTGCTCCACCGCGTCGTCGACATCGAATTCGGACAGCCGAGCGACATGAATTCCCGTTGGATCCTGGCCCTGAATGCCCTGGGGCAGGGATACCTCGAGTGCCATCGTCCGCTCGAGGCCATCGCGCACCTCGAGCGCGCCGTCTCCGGGCTGCCACAGGCCCGCCCCGCGCCGGGACACCGCACCCAGGCCCGCTTCCTGCTGGGCCGGGCCCTGTGGGCGTCTGGCAAGGACCGTCCGCGTGCGCTACGGCTCGTCACGGAGGCGAAGCAGATGGCCTCCTCGGACGGGGCCTGGCAGGAGCTGCGCGAAAACATCGACGCGTGGCTCCAACACCCCACGAAGCGCTGACGCTCGGGGCGGTATGGGCAGCCGGGGCCCGGGCTCCAGAATGGGCAGACCGGGCGGGTGAGGGGGACTCCGACGCCGTGAATGAACGCCTGCGATTGGACTCGCCGCGAGGATTGCGGCAACAATGGCAGACTTCTGAGCATGTCGGGGGGGGGGAAAATGTTGGCGTCCGCGCGGCGGTCCGGCTTGCCTTCATATCCTTGCCACGGAAGGCCCCTCCATGCGCTGTCTTGACGACGCGGAGCTCCTGTCGCGACTGCGCGATGGGTTGTCACCGGAGCGGCGCGCCGAAGTGGATGCGCACCTTCGCGCGTGTGCCTCGTGCGGGGCCCGTCTCGTGGAGCGCCGTCGGGCTTCCTCTGCCGAGGACTGGGCGCCGACGAGAGGCGCCATGGTGGGACGCTACCTCATCATCGAGGCGCGGGGCGTCCACGCCACGAGCGCCGTCTACGACGCGTATGATCCGGAGTTGAAGCGCCGCGTGTCGCTGGAGCTGCTTCGCACGGAAGGGGGCGGGGTGGAGGCGGAGCGGGAACGCGCCCGGCTGCTGCGCGCGGCCCAGGCCCGGGCTCGGGTTTCCCATGCCAACGTCGTGGCGACGTATGACGTGGGAGTCTTCGGTCAGCACGTCTTCCTGGCCATGGAGCGACTGGAAACACAGACGCTCGGCGAGTGGTTGGTGGCGCGGCCGCGCGCGTGGCGGGAGGTGCTGGACGTCTTCGTCGCGGCGGGGAGGGGGCTCGCGGCGGCGCATGCGGTGGGCGTCGTGCATGGAGACTTCGAGGCAGGCCAGGTCCGGGTGGGACCGGATGGTCGTGTCCACATCACGGGTTTCCGGCTCGCGCGGCAGGCGCCCTCCGCCAACGTGGCGGCGTCTCGGGTGGACTCCGTTCGGAGGTGGGAGGCTCCACCCGCCGATAGAGGGGAGCCTCCCACGGCGTCGGAGGTGGACGCGGGCGCGCCGCTCGAGGGCCCGCTGGTCGACCAGTTCGCCTTCTGCGTGGCGCTCCACGAGGCCCTTTATGGGCAACAGGGCGCCTCGCCTCATCCCAGGGGCCACGTGCCGATGTGGCCACGTCGTCTCCTCTTGCGAGGGCTTTCTCCGGACCCCTCGACGCGATTTCCCGCGCTCTCGGCCCTGCTCGATGCCCTCCAGCGGGGAATCACCAGGCGATGGCGTCGCGGGGCGATGGTCGCAGCGGGCATGCTCCTGCTGGCCGCTTGCGTGGGACTCACCCATGTCCTCCACACCAGCGCCTCCTGGTCCTGTGGCGCGGCGCGGGAGGAACTCGCCAGCGTCTGGGGGCCCGCGCAGCAGGCCGCCATCCAGGCCGCCTTCGCCGCCTCGGGGAGGACCTACGCCACGGCGGCCTGGGAACGCGTGCGCGGCGACCTGGCCGCGTATACCGGGACCTGGGTACAGGCGCGCATCGACGTCTGCCTGTCGGCACATGCCCGTGGCTCGCGGTCCGAGGACGAAGCGGTGGGCAGGCGGATGCGCTGCCTCGACAGCCGACTCGCGGACATCTCGGCGCTCACCGCGCTTCTGTCGAAGGCGGACGCGAAGATGGTGGACGAGGCGCACCGGGTGACGGCGGGGCTGCCGGCCGTCTCCGTCTGTCTGTCACGGGATGTGGGCTCCGACACCCGCGCCCCCTCGGACGCCGAAGCCCGCGAGCGGCTCCGCTCCACCATGGCCAGAGGCCGGGCGCTGCTGGCCACGGGCCGCTACGCGGAGGGCCTCGCGCTGGTGGAGCCGGAGGCGCGCGCCCTCCGCGAGTCGGGCAATCGCCATGACGGCGCGGAGCTCATGCTGCTGTTGGGCGAGCTTCGCGAAGGAGCGGGCAAGTGGCGTGACGCGGAGTCCGCGCTCTTCGAGGCCCTGGACCAGGCCGAGGCCACGCGCCAGGACGTCATCTCGACGCGCGCGTGGACGCTCCTGGTCCGCGTGTCCTGCGTCGGCCTGGACGAGTACGAGATGGCCGCCCGGTGGAAGGACCGCGCGGTGGCCGCCCTGGAGCGACTGGGGCCCGGACATGAGCTGGCGCGCATCCAGCTCCTCACCTACTCAGGCACGCTGCTGCGCATGCAACGCCACTACGAGGAGGCGGTGGCGACGCAGACGCAGGCGCTGAAGCTGGCCGAGGCGACCTTCGGCCCCGACAGCCTCGAGGTCGCGGACGTGCTCCTCGAGCTGGGCCTCACGCACTGGCGGAGTCTCAACCCCACCGAGTCCCGGGCCTACCTGGAGCGCAGCGCCGACATCACCGGGCGCGCGCTCGGCAGGGAACATCCGGAGGCCGCGCGGCGGCGGCAGGCCGTGGTGCCCATGCTGTGGATTCGGGTGCAGGTACCACACCTGGCCTATGCCGACCCGGCGAAGGCGCGCGAGGACCTGGCCCATGGGGAGCGTACCTCCCGCGAGACGCTGGCCACCCTCGAACGCACGCTGGGGCCCGACCACCCGCGCATCTACGACGTGCTCAACGAGCTGGCGTCCACCCTCGTGCTCAGCGGGCGGGGAGCGGAGGCGCTCCCCTACTTCGAGCGCGCGCTGGGCATCGTCGAGAAGACCGATGGTGCCAGGAGCCTGGGCGCCGCGACGGTCCGGGGAAACCTGGGGGTGCTCCATATGATGAGCGGGCAGTATGAGTCCTCGGCCGCGCAGTTCCGCGAGGTGGTGGCCATCCGGGAGTCCTTGTATGGGCCTCGCGCCGCGCCGGTGGCGCCCTACCTCCGGCACCTCGCGCGCGCTCTCATGGGGTTGCATCGCCATGAAGAAGCCCTGGCCCTGTTCCATCGGGGCGTCGAAATCGAGCTCGAACAGTCGGAGGACCCGGACTCGCGCTGGACCGCGGCGCTGAATGAGCTGGGGCAGACGTACCTCCAGCTCCATCGTCCGGCGGAGGCCATCGCGCTGCTCGAGCGCGCCGTCGCGGGAGCGCCGCAGGCCCGGCCCTCGCCCGGGGAGCGCACGGAGGCCCGCTTCCTGCTGGGCCGGGCGCTGTGGGAGTCACGGAAGGACCGTGCTCGCGCCGTGCGTGTCGTCACCGAGGCGAAGCGGATGGCCTCCGAGGATGGGGCTCTCCCGGACCAGCGCGAGCGCATCGACACCTGGCTCGCGCATCCCGAAGAGCGCTGAAGCCTCCCACAGCCCTCCTGTGTTGGTGCCCACCCAGAGTCCCCCGGGTTCCAAGAAGCAGACGAACCACCCCACTGGGTCCGAACGCTATGCGTGGGCATGTCTGACATTTTTTGCTTGTGGATGGGATGCGTGAGAACAGCCGGCGGGAGCCGGGGTGGGGAATGCTCCCGGTCCGCGCCGCGCATGGTCAGGGTCCGGCTCAACGCCTGTCCAGGAGGGCCTCCATGGAACGGCTGTCTTTGGACAGGTCGGGAGGCAGCGTCTGATTCCGGATGGAGGAACCGCGTGTCGTTCGACGAGGTGTGGCTTGGATTGGATTGAGTCCGGCCCCCGGCTTCGGGTGGCGGTGCGCGGAGTTCGCGCACCGCCGCGCCGGTGGACCGCGCATGCTCCACGGCTCGCCAGCGCGGCTGCGTGTTCCACTCAGGGCACGTACACCGTCGCGGTGCTGCGCTGGCTGTTGCCCGCCCGGTCATAGGCGACGGCGGTGATCGTATGCGTCCCCGACAGCCCCGTGGTGTCCCACGTCTTCGAGAAGGGCGGGGTGGTCGAGTAGGGCGTCTGGAGCACGCCATCGATCTCGTAGGCGACGTAGTACAGCGCCTGGGAGTCGCTCGCGTTGGCGGACAGCGTGACGACGCCGCTGACCACCGCGCCGTTGGCCGGAGACGTGAGGGCCACCCACGGTGCCACGTTGTCGACGATGACGCTCCGATAGAACATCTGGACATTGCCCGCATGGTCCGTCGCGCGGAGGGAGAGCTCGTAGGGGCGATTCTCCAGCAGGCGGGTGTCCCACGAGAAGCTGTAGTCCGTGCCCGGGTGTCCACCCGAGGTGGCGATCAGGGTCCCATCCTGGAGCATCTGCACCAGGGCGACGCCGGAGAGGCCCTGGTCGGTGACCGTCCAGCCCACGGAGATGTAACCACGCACGTAGTTCAAGGTGGTGGGGTTGTAGATGGGAGCGCCGCTGAGGATGACCGGCGGGGAGTTGTCCACCATCACGCTCACCGCGGTGGAGGTCGCGACGTTGCCCAGCCAGTCGAAGGCCCGGGCCTTCAACGTGTGCGTGCCTGGCGTCACCGTCGTCGTGTCCCAGTTCAGGACGTAGGGGAGATCATAGGCGGTGCCGATGAGGGTGGTGCCGTCGAGGAACTCCACCTGCATGATGCCTTCCTCGGAGTAGGCGTCCGCCTCGAGCATCACGGTTCCTCGCAGGAAACTCCCCGAGCCAGGCGACAGGAGCGCGACCGTCGGCCGCGTCGGGGGGATGGGCCATTCGGGAGGGCGGTCGACATCCTCGAGCCCCGCCTCGTCCTGGACGAGCTGCGCGTCTTCCAGACGGGCATCCTCTTGTCGGGGAGGAGGCTGGGCGCTCTCCTCCCGCTCGGCGATGTCACCACAACCGAAGGTGACCAGCGTGCCCACTCCGACGACGGTGGCGAGGACGCGACGGGCCCATGTCGAAACGGTATGCATGTGGATTTCCCTCTCGGGGCGGGCTCCTCATGGATTGGGAGCGCCGTGACATCGACATATCAAACACGGCGGACACCGGAGATGCGGACTGGGGCGCGAGAGGAAGAGAGGCGCTGGGGCCCCCATGGGGACCGATTTGACCCAGGTGTCTTTGGGCCCCGACGTTCCCTCGCGCCCCCAGCGGTCCGCGACTCCGCTCGCGGGCTGGAGCGTGGCGCCACGGTTTCCTACTGCTGCCACTCCTGGCCCATGGGCAGCTCACCCACGCGCACGCCGGACCTACCGTGGGTGCTCGTGGTCTGCGTGCTCGAGGACGTGACGGTGTAGAACCCGCCCGCCCCGGAAGCAGCCGTGCGAGGCGTGTAGACGGCGACGTCCGTCTTCCCGTCCCCGTCGTAGTCGCCCGTGACGGGGATATCTCCGACCCCCCCGAGGAACCTCACCTGGGAGGTCCCGGTGGAGCTGTGCACGAAGGTGTAGTAGCCGCCGCCGTCATCCGCGGGCCAGCGGGGCGTATAGAGCGCCAGGTCGCTGATGCCGTCGCCGTCGTAGTCACCCACGACGGGTATGTCTCCCACCTGTCCCATCGTGTCCCAATCCCAGCCGCTCGACTGGGACTTCCACACCGTGAACCAGCCGCCCCAGCCCGTGCTGCTCTTGGCCTTGTACATGGCGAAGTCATCCTTGTTGTCCCCGTCGAAGTTTCCGACGATGGGCGTGTCGTCGGGTTCGCCCATCTTGAAGACTTGCAAGGCGCCGGTCTGGCTGGAGATCCACCTGAACTCTCCATAGACCACGTTCGGAGGGGTCCCCTCCGGAGTCGCGAGGCGGTGGTATACGGCGAGGTCGGTGGTGCCATCTCCGTCGTAGTCCGCGGCCAGGGGGATGTCGCCAGCCTCGCCCAGGCTGAACCAGCTCCAGTGTTGCCCCTGGCTCCTCCACACCGAGAAGAAGCCGGTCGTGCCGGAGTTCTCCGCGGGGGTGTAGACGACGAAGTCCGTGAGGCCATCCCCGTCGTAGTCACTCGTAAGCGTGATGTCCCCCGGCAGCCCACCCGCCATGCGCATCGGTCTGGGCAGCGTGCTGGCCAGCACCGTGAGCATCCCCTCCTGGGGCTGGGCTGGCGTCGGCCAGTACCAGGTGAAGTCGGACTTCCCGTCCCCGTCGAAGTCATCCTTCCGCCCGAATCGACGCGCATCCGTATAGACATGCACCTCCCACGGGCCGAACGTGTCTTCCCAGCCATTCAAGGATGTGTCGTAGGAGAGGGCGCCGGGTTGCTCGAAGCGCCGGTACGCGGGGGAGGTGCCATTCCAGCTCGGCGGGCGGATGGTGGCGGTCACGGTGGTGGGCGTGCGGTTGGCGACGATGACGACGTGGTGCTGGCCGAGCGGGAACTCGATACCCCCGAGGGTGGTGGGGAGTACCAGGCCCCGGCCGAGGCCCGAGACGAGGGCGGGCTCCAGCAGGCGCAGCTGCGAGGCGACCTTCTTGATGTCCCACCAGAGCTGGGAGTCCTGCTCGATATCCATCGTTCCCCACCAGTAGATGCCGCGAGCCCCCTGGATGATGGAGGAGTAGGCCATGTAGCGGGTCTCGATGTAGTTCGGGCGGCGCCCGGGGAACGTCTCCGGATCCCAGATGCAGCACTCGTTGCCTCCCTGCCCCTGGAGCACCATGAGGATGGGGCCTGTGGGGGAGAAGGGGAACGCCGAGTCCGCGTCATAGAGCGCCTTCATCGCCTCGAGGGTCTCCGCCGGTCCATTGAGGGGGGCATTCGGGAAGGCAGGAGAGACCCCCGCCTTCGTCGCGCCGATGGGGTACCTGTCCTGTCCCCATGCGTTCGCCGCGCCACGCCATTGCCGGTAGTCCGTGATGGAGAAGCCAGGGAAGTTCGGGTCCGTGGTCGGGATTCCGAACCGATCATAGGCGGCGACCTCCGTGTAGTAGACCGGGTGCGCGGGGTCCCTGGCATTGACGAACTCCCGGAAGCTCACGGCCTCCTCCAAGGTTGGGACGCGCGAGCGCTGGTACGCCGTCAGCACGGGGTCGACCCCACCTCCGGGGAGCTTCGCGACCTGTCCGGACCCCACCTTGTTCCACCCGGCCTCGTCCTGGCTGTCGTAACCGAGGAGGGCCGGCTTGTTCTTCAGGGCCTGGATCTTGAGGTCCAGGTCGCTGCCGACGTGGTGCTGGGCAGCGACCTCCCGCACCCAATGGAGCTCACCACCCGGCTCTCCCCGGAACCTCCAGTTCCAGGCGCTGGCCAGGGTGTGGATGCCGTGCTGCTCCATCGTGTCCAGGTCGGCGGGCGTGAGGTCTTGTATGGGCACGATGAGGGCGTTGAAGCCCGCGCGCCCCAGCTCGCCCAGCGCGAACTGTGTCTTGTCGAGGTCGGGGAGCAGCTCCGCGGGCCCCGAGTTGGGATTGGCCCGTCGGGGGTAGTCGAAGACGCCAATCACGAAGAAGGGTTTGCCTTCATGAATCCAATAAGGCCCCGGCGGCGGGGGATCCGTCTCCGTGGGGTTGCAGATGGGCCGCGGGTCGCCCATCTGGCAATCGGGGTCCGCGAAAGACAGCTGGGGGACGACCAGGATCAGCGCGGCGGCGCCATAGGCCAGCAGCAGCCCGCGTCGTCGTGATGAAGCTTGAGGCGTAGGGGTCATGGGGGCGTCATACTTCATGACGCCTGGGTTCCCTGTGAATAATTGTCACCTATTCCAATTCGTGGCGGAGATGGGGCGGCGGCGCGTCGTGGTTGATGGGGATTGTCGCGGTCGAAAGCAACGTGGGGGGCGCGCGCGATGGCCGCCTGGCGAGGCGTCGGCGCCCCACCTTCGCGGTGAGCAGCCCGCGTCGGTGAGGCGCTGACGGCCACGGAAGGTCTCATCACGGTCCGCTGACGGGACCTCCCGTGGCTGGGTTCTCAGGGTTCGTTCGCGCGGAGCAGGTCCCGCAGCTTCGCGAACAGGGGCTGGAGCGTCTCCGGCTGCTTTTCCGGATCCACGAGGGTCGTCTGCGGCTGCCCGCAGGACTCATACACGAGCGAGTAGCGCCCCTGGTCGTAGCAGTCCGGGCAGCCGTACTGCGCGTCCCAGGGCTGCGAGATTCCCGTCTGGAGGGCGCTCCGCACGGCCACGAGCTCCTCGGCGGTCAGGGTGAAGTCACGCGTCGTCTCGGGTTGCCCCAGGTAGTCCGCGCGCGCGGCCGTCGCGCTGCCATCGCTCGAGACGACGAGCTTGCCCAGGCAGTCCTCGTAGCAGAACCCGTAGAACTCCTCGAAGCGCAGCGTGAACGACGAGCACTCGATGTCCTTCTCGGCCTCGTCAACCCTGTCCACCGGCGGCCCCTCCGAGCCCCCGCACGCCACGCCGAACATCGCGACAACCACTCCTCCAATCAACCACTTCATCGGCACTCTCCTTTGCAAGGTGCGCCAGCTGCTAGTGCAATCCAGTTGCCGTATATAAGTGCCTGATTTCTGGTGGAGGTCGGACGAGAGGTCGTATGGATTCTCCGAGACAACCCTCGGAAATCCATGAGGTCACCGTCGCAGTGGACCTGCCCGGTCTCACCCTTCCCAGCTCCGGCGACTCAGGAGTCCCCTCGAGGCAGGGAAAGGGCCGGGGCGACGTGGTGGGGCCCGTGGGGGCTTCGCGGGTCCCCCTGACACGACTTGACCTTGACACCAGTGTCAGGGACTAGCGTCCTCTTCCAGGAGGTTGGATGAACATCGGAGAACTCGCCCGGCGCACGGGCTGCAGTGCGCGCTCCATCCGTCACTACGAGAAGGCGGGGTTGCTCGCGTCCCATCGTCGGGCGAACGGCTACCGGGATTTCGACGAGGAGGCCGAGCGCCGGGTGAAGCAGGTGGCCCATTTCATCCGGCAGGGGTTCTCGCTGGTGGACATCGCCACGTTCCCGCGCTGCATGCTCCGCGACGTCACGCGGGCCCTCTGCCCACAGACGCTCGCGCTCCATCGCGCGCGGCTGGCGGAGCTCGACCAGCGGCTCCTCGAGCTCGTGGAGCGTCGGGACCGTCTGGCGCGGGCGCTCGGCTCGCACGCGTCTTCCCTGGACTCCGCCCGATGAGGCCATCATGAACCGGCGGGAGCTGCTGAAGGCTGGCCTCGTGGGAGCGGGCGTCCTCCCGGTGCACGGCGCCATCGCCGGCACGTCCGGGCACGACAGGAAGCCCCCGCGCTCGTTCCTCCTGGTGCATGGCGCCTGGCACAACGCGCTGCACTGGAGGCGCGTCGTGGAGGCGCTCTCCGCGCGAGGCCATCAGGTGGTCGCCATCGACCTGCCCGGGCACGGCCTCGAGGCGAGGTTCCCCAGGGCCTATGTGACGGGCGACGCGGCGGGCCTGCGCGAGGAGCGCTCGCCGCTGGCGGACATCACCCTGGACGCCTGCGCGACCGTCGTCGTCGCCGCGTTGGAGACGCTGCGCCGGGCCGCGGGGGGCACGAAGCCCGTCCTCGTGGGGCACAGCGCGGGGGGCACCGTCATCACCCGTGCGGGCGAGCTGGCGCCCCAGCACATCGGCCGGCTCGTCTACCTGAGCGCCTTCTGTCCGCTGCGACGGGGGAGCGCAGGCGCCTATGGGGCCCTGCCCGAGGCGCGCACCGGCCACGGTGAGGCGTTGTTCCTCGGGGACGCGGGGAAGCTGGGCGCGGTGCGCATCGATCCGCGCGGAGGGCCCGACTATCTGGAGTCGCTGCGCGCCGCGTACTACCAGGACGTGCCCTGGGCGGACTTCCTTCCCTTCGCGCTCTCGCTGACGCCCGACCTCCCCATCTCGCTCTGGACCTCCAAGGTGGGGGCGACGCGCGAGCGCTGGGGCCGGATTCCCCGCAGCTATCTTCGCTGCGCCCAGGACCGCGCGTTGGCTCCGGCGCTCCAGGACCTGATGATTCGCGAGGCGGACGCCTTCACGCCGGGCAATGCCTTCACCGTCGAGTCCCTGGACACCTCGCACTCGCCCTTCGCCTCGCGGCCGGAGGCGCTCGCCGCGTTGCTGGACGCGCTGCCCTGACGGCCTGGAGGCGCGTGGCGAGGCCAGGGGTGGCCGGCGAGGTACGGCCCCATCCGCCGACGCCGGTCACCCCTGGCGTCGGCGGGCGCGTCCCTTCGTCAGGGCGCCACGGCGCGAATCCAGTCGATGTCGAACTGGATGCCCAGGCCGGACACCGGGTCGAGGCGCAGGTCGGTGATGGTCCCCGTCCAGTCCGGCTGCCCCGCGACCTCGAGGGTGACCGTCTGGTACGCGCCGTTGCCGGTATAGGACCCGCTCGCCACGCGCGTGCCGGAGAAGCCGGGCAGGGTGGACGTGGCGAAGAAGAGCTGGACGCCGGTGTTCTGCGACGCGCGCATCCGCACCTGGACCTTCGCCACGCGGCTGGCGTTGAAGTTGTACGCCGTGTTGACCACCTGCGCGTCACCGATACCCGAGGAGGTCCCGGTCAGCACGCCCCCCGTCGACGCGAAGCCGGTGATGTCCACGGGCGTGCTCCAGCCCTCGAAGTCCCCGGCCGGGACGAACTCCGCCCCCAGGTCGCCCGCGTCGAAGGGGTGTCGTCCCGCCCTGATTTCGGCCGAGTCCGGCAGCTGGTCCCCGTCCGTGTCGAGCGCGGGTACCGCGATGTTCGTGTCCCAGTTGATGATGAAGGTCTGGTTCCTCGCCGTGGCGACCGCCTTGATGTACAGGTCGCCGCCCGACTGGAGGAAGTAGCCGGAGGTGGCCGCGCTCCGCAGGCTGGCCAGTGACGCGTGCGAGGGGAAGCCGCCCTGCGTCGACGAGAAGCGGAGGCCTCCCAGTTTGCCGAAGTCCTTGAAGCGGGCGACGTACTGGTCCCCCGCGGTCGCGTCCTCCATGTTCATCGCCACCGACTTCACCGCGGGGAGCGCCTCGTAGGCATACGTGTACTCGAAGCCCTCGTTGACGATGAACGGGAGCTGGTGCCACTCGCGGTAGCCGTCGACGTCGATGTAGAAGACGTGGGCCGTGGGCGTCCCCGCCTTCTCGCGGGTGACGGCGACGTTGGGCGTCTGCTCGAACGGCACGGAGTAGCTGAGCCGCGACAGGACGAAGCGGTGGTCGCTGCGCCAGGCGCGCTCCCAGTTCGCGGGACGGAACTCGTCCCCCACCCGCATGAAGGGATGGCTGGAGATGATGGACGTGTTCGCCTTGCCGCTGATTCCGCCCGTCTGGTCGCGCAGGACGATGGACCAGTAGCGCGGGTGTCCGGGGTGGTTGGCGTGGGCGCCCACCACGGGAGGGATGTCGAAGTCCTCCAGGCTGATGCGCGGCGGCCCCACGGGGGACATCGTGTTGCCGGTGAACTGGTGGTTGGGGTGCTTGATGGCGGCGCCGGTGTTGATGAGGAAGTTGGCGTTGGCGGCGTCCCACCCGACGAAGTGCGAGTCGCGGACCTGTCCGGCGCCGTCGTACACCCGGTAGGCATGCCGGGTTCCACCCACGAGCCCCTCGCCCGAGTTCGCCACGAAGAGGCTCTGGTCGATGATGCTGTAGCTGGCCATCATCGCCCCGACGGTGTTCTCGACCAGGACGTTGTTGCGGAACACCAGGTTGTCGGATGGACCTCCCGCGCCGATGCCGGTGTAGATGCCCAACTCGTTCGCGTACCACGTGCTGTTCTCGATGAGATGCAGGGCGGGGTCGGACCAGCCCAGGTTCGCCTCGATGGAGTGGCTGGGGGACAGGCCGTCGAAGATGTCGAACCCGGACATGGTGCTGTGGGCGCTGTTGCCCTTGAACGAAATCATCGGGAGCGTCCGGGGGCGGAGCGAGGAGAAGCGGGCGTCCGTCGCGGACAGGCCCATGGGCCGCTCCGGGAAGGCGAACCAGAACCCTGTTCCCTGCGTGCCCGCCGCGACGTTGTCCTCGAACGTGTTCTGTGGGTTGGTGATCCAGTAGCTGGCCGGGGTGCGGTTCTGCACCTGGTCCAGCTCGTTGTCGGACGGGGTCAACTGCTCTCCCGGCGCGGGGCGCCTGGTGAGCAGCGTCACGTTCCTCTTGATGACGTTGAAGCGCTCGCTGCCGTCCTCCAGGAACACGCCGTGGCCGACGTGGTCGTAGAAGAAGTTGTTCTCCACCAGCGTGCTCTCCGTGCCGTGGATGGTGATGGCCCGGTTGTAGGACTGGTGGATGCTGGAGTTCTTGAAGTACTGCCCTGCGCCCGCGCTCCCGAGCATGTGCCAGTGGAAGGGATAGCGGCCGAGCAGCTTCTTCTGGCCCATGTTGAACAGCTCGACGCCGCTGAAGTACGCCGTCGCGTTGTCCATGATCATCACGTGCCCGCCGTGGCCGGTGGCCTGGGAGGCGGTGTCACCCTGGACTTTGATGTTGTGGGTGAGCAGGCCCACCTGGGCGCGCAGGTCCGCTGTCCAGCTCCGAGCGCCGTCGGTATAGGTCTTCACCACGCCGGTATGCGCGTAGGCGAGGGGGCTGGACAGCGCCAGCCGCGTGTTCCCCTCGGTGAGCCCCGTGAGGGTCCGCTTCTCCGCCTCGTTCCAGTCGCGGTGGCTGGAGACCACCACGATGGTGTCTCCCGCCCGCCAGTCCACCGCCTCCTTGACGACGATGGAGCCGCTCCCCGCGGGCGCGTTCGCGCCGAGCTGGGTCCAGCTCACGCGCTCCTGGCCATGGAGCCGGAGCGTGCCGGAGCCCATGGCGCCGATGAACTTGTTGCCCATCCCCATGACGTCCGAGCCGTCCGGGTTGCCGACGAGCGTGAAGACGCCCGTGTTCGGGAACGGCGTGAGCTCCTGGCCCACCTCGAGCCGCGCGCCGCTGCCCATCACCATCACGTAGCGCGTGGTGACGTCGAAGCCGGCGTTCTGGACGCCGAGCAGCTCGCCGCCCACGGTGATGGAGCCGGTGCTGACGGCGCCGCGCAGGCAGACGGCGCTGCCGGCGCCCACGGTGGCGGTGTCGGCCCCGCCGGGCACCGTGCCGCCCCAGACCTGGGGGTCCCACCAGTCGTGGAGCATCTCCATCCGCAAGTCATCCACCAGGGCCGTGTGGTCACCGGGCAGCGTGTCCACGCCCGTCAGGCCCACCACGCTCGTGCCCGCCTCGAGGGAGAGCGCGGTGGAGAGGTACTCGGCGTACTGGGTTCCGGCGAGGCGGAACTCGCCCACCTGCGTCGTCCCCACGGTGACGCGGAGGTTCTTCGCGGTCGGCTGGGACGGGCTGTTGGCGCGCAGCGCGGCCCTGACGCGGAAGCGGTAGTAGCCGGAGCGGGGGATGGTGATGTCGGTCGTGGCGGATGAGGCACCCTGGAGCAGGAGCACCTGCGCTCCCTCCGGCGCGTTGGGGTTGGAGACCGTGAAGCCGCTGCCATTGCGGCTCAATCCCCCGAGCCCACTGAACGACCACGGGCCGCCCGTGGGGGCATACGCGTACCCGGGCGAGGCGGGCAGGGCCGGGGACTCGAAACCGCTGAGCGAGATGTCGCGCACCCGCGTCGCGGTGAGGTCATCCACGAAGGCGGTGCTGTCGGTCCCCTGGGGATTGGTGCCGTGCAACTCCACCGCGTGCGCACCCGAGGCCAGCAGCACGGGGCCCGTGGTGAAGCGCTGGTAGGTGGCGCCCGCCGGGGTGACGCCCAGGACCGTCGCTCCGTCGATGCGCAGCTCCACCCGCTGCGTGCTCGCGAGGTTGCCGCGCTGCGCGGCGGCGAAGCCGAAGACGTAGTAGCCCGCGGGGAGGTGGATGGTCCGCGTGGCCGCCGCCACGCCCTGGAGGAACATCACCTGGGCGCCCTGTGGCGCGTTGGGATTGCCGGAGGTGAACGCCGTCCCGTTGCGCGACAGCCCCGCGCCATTGACGAACGTCCAGCCCGAGCCCGTGGGGGCGTACTGGTAGCCGGGCGAGGCCGCGAGCGCGGGGGCCTCGAACGTCCCGTTCGGCACGGTGTAGGCGGTGGAGGACGCGGCGCTGAGGTTCGCCGCGCGCCCGGGTGATGGCAGGCAGACGACCGCCACGAGAAGCAGCGGAAGATAGACATTCCTGGAAGTCGGCATGGGCGATTCTATGGCTTCCAGGCTGGGGAGCCGTCAACCACGTGCCCTGGCGTGTCTGTAATGACCTCCGCCCCTCGGTGTCTGACATTCCGAGCCACTGTGGCCTGGCCCGCGACGGCCATGCGAGGACCCGGGAGCGGGCGGCGACACAGGGCGGATGTCGAGAGGGGGAGTTCAGGGGCGCGCTGAGGATGCGTCACCCGAGGGCGGGCCTCCGACAGCAGGAGGCCCGCCCTGGAGGGGTGTGGGGCTTCGGGCGAGGCTTCAGCAGTTGGTCACGCAGATGTTGTAGGTCGCGACGCACACGGTCCGGCAGCCGAGGTTGCCGCCACACCCCGCCTTGCAGTTCTCCAGCTTGTAGTCACACTTCAGCCGGCAGGTGGACACCGTGCTCGCGGAGACCTCCTCGGACTGGGACGGCTCCTGGGCAGGTGCCTGCTCCTCGCCGGGCTCCATGGGACCACAGCCCACGGTCAGCGCGAGGGCCGCCATGCTCAGCAACCACGTCAGACGGTTCTTCATGTTCGTTGCTCCTGGGTATCGGAAGCGAGCGCTTCCCGGGGGGGCGATGTCAGGTCGAAGCTCTTGGATGGGTTTCGATGGGGAAGCCTGGGGTCGTGAGGGATTCGGGGCCTACCGCGGCTCCTGCTCGCCGACGGTCAGCGCGAGGAGCGCCTTGAAGGGGTCCTCCGCCCGCGTCTCCGGCGTCGGAGCGCCCGTATTGCAGATGGCGCCAGGGAAGTCGGGCAGGAGGTTCACGGGGTTCTTCGGCTTCTGGGGCTCGAAGCAGCTCGTCGCACCGGCGCCCGGGGGCGTGGCGGGGGACGGCTGCAGGCTCGGGGTGCCACAGGTGGGCCTGGGCAGCGTGTCGTCGACCTTGGGCTGGTTGATGAACCGCTTGATGGAGGTGGCGCTTCCGATGCTCATGGTCCTGCTCCTGTGCGAGGGGCTCTGGAGGCACAGGAAGGCAAGGCCCGGGCCAGACGCCAAAGGTGCGAAAGGACGAGAGCGCGAGGCGCGGGTTGTAGGCCGTGGCCTACAAGTCACGTCGGGGCTGCTGGCTGGAGCCCGCAGGCCGCGGCCAGCAGTCGATCTCACAGGTCCACACGTCCTCTTCCGACGAGCAGGCGCTGTCACCACAGAAACTTCCTTCGCAGTCCCAGGGACAGGTCTGGGGGCGTCTCGAATTCGTCGCAGTAGCCGTCACCGCGGGCGGAGACCTCGCCCACCGGGCGGTCGCTCGACGCCTCTTGTCGGTGGGGCAAGGCCCCGCTCGTTTCCACCTCGGTGACGTCGCCCGCGCACGCGGCGAGGAGTGTGACAAGGCAAAGCAAGGGAGTGATTCGTGGCATCTGACTTCCTTTGTCTGGGATGTTGGGGTGCGTGGGACGCTGGCCTCCGCCCGAAAGCACTTGCAAGACATCTCCACGCGGTCGACAGGCATCGCTGAAAGTCCGTCGATGGATGAGGGGATTTCCCAGGAGTCCGGGGCCTGTCGTGGCGCGTCGGGAGGCTTGGAGCCATGGAGAGGTAGTTGTAGTATTGTTGCAAGAGTGGTTGGCTCCAGACACATGCCCGAGCATTTCGTGGACTTCGCTCACCTGGCCCGTTGTGCCGACGAGGAGCTGGCGCGGTGGGTGGAACAGGCCGACTTCAGCGGCTTCGTGGCCGCCAGGGACCTCGCGCCGCTGCGCGAGCGGCTCTCGCGGCTCGAGCGCGAGCAGGGCGTCACGGAGCTTCACCGGAGGGTCTCCGAGAAGGTCCTGGCGGTGGGGGCGCGGCTCATGGAGACCCCGCGCTTCTCGGGGCGGATGCATGCCGCCGCGCTCAGCCCGTGCGGGCGCTACCTGGCGCTTGGGAGTGACCGGGACGAGTCGTTCAGGGGATGCGTCATCCGCATCTGGGAGCTGGCCACGGGGCAGGTCGTCGACGAGGTCGGGTTCGAGGACACCCTCATGACCATGAGGCGGCTGCCTTCTTCCTCGCTCCAATGGTCGCCCTCGGGCACCTGGATTGGCGTCGTCGTCGACTGTGCCGCGGTCAGCGTGATGAGGGCCTTCGCGGGGACGCGCCCGTCCTTCACCGTGGAGGTCACGCGGCGCTGGGGGTCACCTCCCCCATGGGGCGTCAAGAATCCGGAGCACGTGGTCAACGAGGGGCACCCGCCCGCGTGGTGCTGGTCACCCGACGAGAAGTTCCTGTTCATCTCCACGCGCGGGCCGGACGCCGCGCGCGGATGCATCGTCCCCTTCGTGGAGGGGACGGTGCTCGACGAGGACAGTGAAGGGCTTCGCTGGTGCCCGGCCCGGTTCGAGGGACGACACTCGGGGACCTACCCCCTCACCTGGGTTCGCTGGAGTCCGGACGGTGCTCGCGTCTTCGGCCATTGCAAGGACTCGTGCGACTGGTGGGATTCGGCCTCGAATCGGCATGAGTACTTCGACTTCGTCTCCGTCACCGACCTGGGGAGCGGCGACCTCCAGTTCGCCTCGGAGGAACTGAAGTTCCCCATGGCCTTCTCTCCGGATGGGGCGCTGCTGGCCCTCGGGGGCAAGAAGCTCCTGCTCGTCGATGGGCGCACGGGCCGGACCGTGGCGGAACTCGGCGAACAGCTCGCTCCCTGCGAGCCCGAGGTCGAGTTGCTCGCCTGGTCCCCGGACGGCCGGAGGCTGGCCGTGGTCAGCAACGGTGGGCACCATCCCGATGACGACGACGACGGCGCGCCTCCGCTCGACCACGCGCACCCGGCGATCTTCATCTTCGAGGAGGGGAGGCTCCGGTTCCGGCTGAAGGCGGAGTCCTCCTGGTCCGACTCGCGACGGCACCGCGACGCCTGGGGCTGGGCCTGGTCGCCCGATGGCTCCAGGGCGGCGTTCCTGATGAACAACGACCGCATCATGGTGTGGGAGCTGGGGGACGCTCCCATGCTGCTGCGGTGCCTCGAGCGGGTGGGCCGTATCGATGGGCTGTTGTGGGGCGCGGGCGACACGCTCGTGGGGCTGGCGGAGCAGGAGGTGGCCTTCTGGGACGTATCGACCGGCCAGCTGCGGGCCCACCATGTCTTCGAGGCCGTGGTGGGGCGCGCGTCACCTCCCGAGTCCTGGTGCCCCAGCCCGGACGACGACGTGAGGAGCCTGCCGACGCCGGAGGGCTGGGCCTTCACGCGCGTGCGGCCCGACGGCACGGTGGTCTGCCCGCCCGAGGCGCGGGAGCTGCTCGCGCCCAGGCTGATGTTCGCGGTGGAGGGGCGCCAGGCGTGGCCCTGGCGTTGGGCCGTGGGGACGCGGCACACGCGACTGGAGGACTGGCCTTTGCGTGCTGGCGCGAGCGCGGCCGAGCAGGTGGCTCCTTTCGCGGAGCACCGCATCGCCGTGCCCGAGGGAGAGACGCGGCGGCAGGCGACGATTCGTCGCGTGAAGAAGGGGCCGCTGGAGCAATACCACTATCCGACGCTCCCGTTCTCGCACTACCGCGCGGACCCCGTGTTCATGTCGCGGGACCTCCTTCACTCGGAGGACCTCGAGCCCTATGTGGGCCAGGTGATGCTGGTCTGCGAGTACGGCGTCGTCGATCGATACTTCACGGCGACCTTGCTCAGGGTCACCGACAAGGGCGTCCTTCTCCATGATGGAGCGCCGGGGGCCAACGTGAGCCAGGAGGTCCGCCCGTTCCATTCCTTCAGTTGGATTGGGCCGGCGGTTCCCCTGCGCGGGCCCTGAACCTGTGTCCGTTTCGTGTCCGGGGATGGGCGGTGGTGCGCCTGCTGCTCGGAGGACTTCAGCGCCCTCGGGGCGTGGTGCCTCGAGGGCGCGGGGGGCTGGGACTTCAGAGGGCGACAGGCTTCAGCAGGCGCCCCACCAAGCGTCGAAGAGGCCGCCCTTGTCCGCGCAGTAGCCACGCATGAAGGGCGTGCAGTTGCCATCCGTGACGCCGGGGTGGAAGTAGCGCGTCATGGTCCCCTTGCAGAGGGCGTTACAGCATTGCCCGTACTGGTTCGTCATCTGCTGGACCTCTCCAGGCTGCGCCTCGCTGGTGATGAGCTCCGTCGAGCCCCCCTGGTCCACCGGGACGCCGTCCAGGGACTCGTCCATGGGGCCGCCACAGCCCGTCAGCAGGGAGGCAACGAGGCCGGCCGCGGCAATCCATTTCATCTGCATGGTGTCTTCCTTTGTGGCGAGGCCCTTCGGGCCCCACGTTGTCGAGGTACATGGACGAGGAAGCACGAGAGGCAATGGGCGCACGGATGGCATGGAGATGCCTTTGGAGCGCGGCGTCAGGTGACGTGACCTGAGCGTAGACCCGTTCCGAGGGCATGACCTTGCAGCCCATGGCGCATGGCTTTCCTGCTTCATCGCACACCCGGCGCGAGCCCGCGTCGGATGCGAAAGCAGTAAGCCACGAATGTCATGAAAATGCAAATGCGGGCCATGAGAGTGGTTGCCTGTGGCAATTGATTGGCGATGTGAGAGGGAATGGCGCGGCGCTTCATGCGGGGCAAGGCGCTCGTCGGGCACGCCACCCGACCCCGGGACCGGTGTCGAGCGGGCGGGCACCCGGTACCGCGCTGCGTGGGTGCCCGCCTCGGTCCAGCTCGGTCGACGTCACTCCTGGGGAGTGCGTCCTCCGCGAGGGTGGATGACCTTGGCGAAGAACTTCTCGACGTGGGACTTCTCGGGCTGGAGGGTGTTCGCGGGCGAGGCCACGCTCATGCCGAGGGCGGCGGCGGGGCGCAGGCCCGAGACGAGGCCGGGTTTGATGTGGTGGCGCAGGTCGACCGCCACGTCTGTCTTCAAGTGCGTGCCCATTCCCGCGGCGGCCTGGACGTCCGCGGACTGCTTGAAGAAGCCATTCTCCAGCCCCACCCTTCCGCCCGCCTGGGCCGCCGCGCCCACCACCGCGCCTCCGGTGAACGAGCCGTGCAGCCGGCCCAGGTGTCCGCCCGCGGTGGCGTACGCGCCCGCCGTCGCGGCCGCGCCCACCTGGGCGGAGAGCATGGCCGTGGCCGTCTTCGGGTCCACGCTGGCCACGCCCTCGGCGAAGGCCGTGGCGGAGGCCTTCGCCTCGCCCTTGATGTACCCGCCCACGTGGCGGTTGAAGTCGTGGCTGGCGCTCGCCGTGACACCGACTCCCGTCTCCGCCTTGGCCGTCAGCGCGGCCGTGTACGCGTGCGCGTTCGTGTCGAGCGACACGCCGGCCTGGGCCTGCGCCTTGAAGGTGTTGGCCTCGGCGGTGAGCTGGCCGCTCGTCACCCCCAGCCGGCCCGCGTGCGTCTTCTGCAGCTCGAAGGCGGCGTGCGGCCCGTTCACCTCGGCCTGGGCGGAGTAGTGGTGCACGCCATTGCCGCTGTGGCTCGTGGTGGAGGCCTGCATCGAGCCCACGTTGCCGCTCAGCATGCCCCCGCCGAAGGTGTCCTTCTGGAAGGGCTTGCCGGGCTTGTCGACCAGCACGTGCTGCGTGGCGGCCGGGGGCGCCGTGAGCTTGTTGTCACCGCCGCTCACCATCACCTCCGACGCCTGGCCCGTGCTCTTCTCCCAGGGGCTGTAGGGGAGGGCTCCCTCCGGCATGCCCCCGTGCTTGAGCGGCTTCGTCTCCGGGGCCTGGGAGGCGTTGGCGACGGGCGCGGTCGCCGCGGGCTTGGGCGTCGACGTGGAGGGCGCGCCAGCGGGGAGCGTGGCGGCGCGCGCCGGCGGCTTGGGCTGGGACTGCGTGGGGGCGGGCAGGGTCGCGGAGCGGGACAGCGTCTTGCCGATGCGGGGGGACATGGGGACTCCTCGTGAGGTGCGGCGGGGTCGGTCCGGCGATGCCATGTCCGTTTGCACCCGACATGCCACTCCCATGTCGACACGTGTGGCCTGCGGGCCTTCATGATTTCGGGCGGTTGGCGACGAGCGGCCTGGGGCCAGCGGGTGTCCCCTGATGTCTGGGGTCATCAGGGGCATGGCCGCCGTCATCAGCCCGGGTGTCGCCCCTCTCACGAGGGGGGGAAGGTCGAGCGGAGCCCGCTTCAGTAGGGCTTGTCGCCCTTCACCAAGCCGAAGGGGGAGGGCGGCGCGAAGACGCCGTTCACCGTCGTCCCACCATTGTGGATGGCGGGGAACATGGGCTGCATGTTCTGGGGGAACCCGAAGGTCGGCTTCGTGAGCGCGTCGAGCTGGCGGAGCTGCTCGGCGGACAGCTTCACGTCGAGGGCGCCCACGTTGTCCTCCAGCTGCGACAGCCGCCGCGCGCCGATGATGGTCGAGCTCACGCCTGGCTGGGCCTGGACCCAGGCCAGCGCCACGCGCGCCACGGTGCTCCCGTTCTCGCGGGCGATGGCCTCGAGCGCGTCGACGAGGGCGTAGGTCTTCTCGTTCAGGAACGGCTCCAGGAACACGCCCCGGTCGCCCTTCTGCTGCCCGGCGTTCGCGCGGGTGTACTTGCCGCTGAGCGCGCCGCTCTTGAGCGGCGACCACGGGGTGATGCCCAGCCCGAGCTCGAGGGCCATGGGCACCAGCTCCTGTTCGACGCTGCGCTCGAGCAGGGAGTATTCGATCTGCAGGCCGACGAAGGCGGACCACCCCCGGAAGTGGGCCGTCACGTTGGCCTGGGCGATCTTCCACGCGGGCGTGTCCGAGACGCCGAGGTAGCGGACCTTGCCCGCGCGCACGAGGTCCTCGAGCGCCGCCATCGTCTCCTCGATGGGCGTGTGGACGTCCCAGTTGTGCAGCCAGTACAGGTCGATGTAGTCCGTCTGCAGCCGGCGGAGCGAGTTCTCGCAGGCCGCGACGACGGACTTGCGGCCGGAGCCACCGCCGTTCGGGTCCCCCGGGTAGAGGTTCCCGCTGAACTTCGTCGCGATGACCAGCCTGTCCCGCCGCGCCGGGTGGCGCCCGACATGGTCGCCGAGGATCTTCTCGGAGTGGCTCTTCGTGTAGAAGTTCGCGGTGTCGATGAAGTTGCCGCCGAGCTCGATGTACCGGTCGATGATTCGCTGGGACTCCTCGACGCTCGACCCCCAGCCGAGGTCTTCACCGAACGTCATGGCTCCGAGGCACAGCGGGCTCACTCGCAGGCCGGATCGGCCCAGCGTCACGTAGTGGTCTAACGGCATGGTGGGCTCCCAGGGGTGCTACATTGTGAGGACGACGAATTAGTTCAATCTGGAACTTGGTTAATGTTGAATCAATTTCCACGCAAGGAGCCATGTCGAAAATCGACCCGGCGAGGATCTGGTCGCTCAACCACCGGCTGCTGATGTCGGTGATTTCCAGCGTCGCCTCCGACATCACCGCGTTGGGCCTCGAGACGAAGGAGTTGTTCGTCCTCGCGGAGGTGGACGCGCATCCGTACCCGGCCGAGCTGGCGGCGGCTCTCTCCATGCCCAAGCCCTCGGTGACGCTGTATGTGAAGCGGCTCGAGGCCGCGGGCTTCCTGCGTCGTGAAATTGACACCGCGGACCTGCGGCGGCACCGGCTGCTGCTGACCTCGGCTGGTCGCAAGGTGATGCAGCAGGGCACCGCGCTGCTCTCGGAGGCCTTCGGCGCGAGGCTCGGGCGCCTGAGCGCCGCGCAGCAGGCGGAGCTGCGAGCCCTCTTGGAGAAGATGAGCTGAGCGTCCGCCCCCAGGGGAGGGCGCGGGCCTTCCTCCGGGTGCGTGGGCCTACCGCGCGCGCGCGGGCCGGCGTGCGCGGACCCCGGCCAGGAGCAGCTCCACGCCGAACGCGAAGCGCGCGTCGAAGTCCGGGTCGACCAGGGCCTCCACCGCGCGGGCCACATGGGGAAAGCGAGGCGTGGCGAGGGCCCGCATCCGCTCCGCCAGGGGCGGCTCCTGCGCGTCTCGCGCGCCGAAGGACTGCTCCTCGATGGTGAAGCCGAGGACGTAGTCGAGCAGCGTGAAGGTCGCCCAGGCCGCGTCCTTGGAGGACAGGCCCGCCTGCGCCAGCGCTTCCATGACCCATTCGCTGACGCGGAACGTGTTCTCCGACGCGACGACCGTCCCGGCGAACACGCGGGCCGCGTCGCGGTGGCTCAGGAACGCGCGCCGCAGCTGGCCCGCCACGTCCTTCACCACCGCCTCCCAGCTCCGCCCCGGGGGGCGCTCGAGCCCTACGTCATCCAGCAGCGCGTCCGCCATCGTGTCCAGGAGCGCCTGCTTGCTCGGGAAGTGCCAGTAGAGCGACGGGGCCTGGATGGCGAGCGCCTGCGCCAGCGAGCGCATCGTCAACCCCTCCACGCCCACCTCATCCACCAGCGTCCATGCCGCCTGGACCACCTGCTCCTTCTGGATGCGCATGCGCCCTCGATACCCCGTCGTCTTGACGCCCCAATCTAACGCCGTTAGATGAAAACTAACAACGTTAGATTCTCGCTGGGAGGCAGGACATGGAGCGGGTGGTCGAAGTCGCGGTCGTGGGCGGGGGCCCCACGGGATGGATGGTGGCGTGCGAGCTGGCGCTGGCGGGCGTGAAGGTGTGCGTCCTCGAGCGCCGCGAGGAGCCGGTGCGGGAGTCACGTGCCCTGACGATGCATCCGCGTTCCTTGGAGGCGCTCGCGCTGCGGGGCATGGAGGCGCGGTTCCTCGAGCGTGGGCGCCCGCTGCCCACCGGCCACTTCGGCCTGCTGGACACGCGGCTGGACTTCTCCAGCCTCGACACGACGTTCCGCTACACCCTGTATCTGCCCCAGGCCCTCACCGAGGCCTTGCTCGCGGAGCATGCCCAGGGGTTGGGCGTGGACATCGCGAGAGGCCACGTCGTGGAGTCGCTGCGCCAGGACGAAGAGGGCGTGTCCCTGGAGGGGAGCGCGAAGGGCGCTCGTTTCCGTTGCCGGGCCCGGTATGTCGTGGGCGCGGATGGCGCGCGCAGCGCCGTGCGGCAGCTGGCGGGCATCGCCTTTCCGGGAACGGAGACCCGCCGGACGTCGATGCTGGGGGATGTCAGGCTGGAGCGACCTCCGGCCACGCCGTTCCTGGCGCTGAACAACGCGCGTGGCAACGCGGTCGTCGTGCCTCTGGGGGAAGGGCTGTACCGCGCCATCGTCACGGACGCGGAGCGCGAGCGCGCGCCGCTGCGCGAGCCGTTGTCCCTGGACGAGCTGCGCGAGAGCCTCACGCGCGTGGCGGGCTCCGACTTCGGCATGCGAGGGCCCGAGTGGCTCTCCCGCTTCGGCGACGAGACCCGGTTGGCGGAGCATTACCGCCAGGGGCGGGTGCTGCTCGCCGGCGACGCGGCGCACATGCACTACCCGGCCGGAGGCCAGGGGCTCAACGTCGGTCTCCAGGACGCGATGAACCTGGGCTGGAAGCTGGCCACCGTGCTGCGCGAGGGCGCGCCGCACGCGCTGCTGGACAGCTACCACCGGGAGCGGCACCCCGTGGGCCGGGCCCTGCTGGACAACACGCAGGCGCAGTCCGCGCTCATGGGATTCACCCCGGAGGTCCTCGCCCTGAGGGAGTTGATGAACGGGCTGCTGCGCCTGCCCTCCGTCAACCAGCGCCTCGCCGAGCACCTCGGGGGCCTGGATGTGACGTGCCCGGAGGCCCTCGTCCCCGCGCCGGCCCCGGGGGACCTGCCGGGATGGTCGGGACGCAGACTCCCCGACTGGACGCTGCGGCTCGTCGATGGAAGCCAGCGCTCGCTCTACTCGGGCCTCCATGCTGGCCACTGGTTGTGGCTCCATGCCAGCCACGTCGCCGCGCCGCCCTCCCACTGGGAGCCGGTGCCGGGATGGAGACCGCGCTTGAACGTCCTGGCGCTGGGGCGCGCCGCTGACACCGAGCCCCTGCACGGCGTGGATGGCTTGCTCGTCCGTCCGGATGGACACGTGGCCTGGGCCTGGGCGACCTCCCGGTGAGGTGGCGAGGACGGATGGCGCATCTTCGGTGACCTGGTTCGCGGAGACCTCGGGCATGGGGCCTGGGGCGCCTGTCACGGGCGCAAGGGTCGCGCGTCTTTCTGGGTGAACTCTTCAGGAGCGCATCCCATGCAGACACCGCGAAGCGACACGTCACACCCCCGACCGCGTCTGGACATCGCCCGGCTCGCCCCCGCGCCCTACCGGGCCTTCCTCGCGGTGGACACCGCGCTGCGGGAGGGCCCGCTCGACCCGCGCATCCGTGAGTTGGTGAAGATTCGCGCCTCGCAGCACAACGGCTGCGTCCTGTGCGTGGACAGGCATGTGCGCGAGGCGCGCCATCTGGGGGAGTCCGAGGACCGACTCCACCAGGTCGTCGTCTGGCGCGAATCCCTGCTCTTCAGCGACGCGGAGCGGGCCGCGCTCGCCTACACCGAGGCCGCGACCCTGTTGGGCCCGGAGGGCGTGCCGGACGGAGTGTGGGAGGCGGCGCGAGCGGCGTTCGACGAGGCGTCGCTCGCGGCGCTGGTCGCGCAGGTGGCGCTCATCAACGCGCTGAACCGCATCGCCGTCCCCCTGCGCACGCCGCCAGGAACCCCGACTCACATGAGGTGAATGGCATCTCGCAGGAGCCGCTGCAGCTTGTCGGGGTTGAGCACCCGATAGATGGCGCGGATGTGCTCTCCGTCCACGTCGAGCATCGTGGCATGGAAGAGCGCACCTTCGCGGAAGGTGAGCACGGCGGCCTGGCCGTTGAGCTGCACGATGCGGTGAACCATCGTGCCGTGCAGCTTCTGCCGCAGCCCGAGCAGCATCCGGATGATGCGCTCGGCGCCCTCGATGCGCCTGCGCGCGGCATAGGCCTTCCCGCCGCCGTCACTGGTGTAGGTCACCCCGGGCGCGAGCATCGAGACCAGCGCCGCCTGGTCGCCGGTGTGGAGCGCGGAGAGGAAGCGCCTCAGGAGCTGCTCGTTCACCTCGGGCGGGGCGGGGAGGCGCGGACGTCCCTCCCGCACCCGCTCACGCGCGCGGTGTACCAGCTGTCGCACCGCGGGCTCGCTGCGCCCCAACACGCGCGCCAGCGTCGCGTACTCCTCGTCGAACACCTCTCGCAGCAAGAAGGCCACGCGCTCTTCGGGTTTCAATGACTCGAGCAGTACCAGCAGCGCGACCGAGAGGTCGGAGGCCTGCTCCGCGGCCTGGGCCGGAGTGGGCACTCCGGTCAATACGGGCTCGGGCAGCCAGGGGCCGTCGTAGGCGGCGCGCTCGGTGGCTGCGCGGCGCAGCCGGTCCATCGCGAGCCGGCTCACCACCGTGACCAGCCACGCCTCGGGGCTCTGGATGTCCCGCGGGTCCTCTTGGTGCCAGCGCAGGTAGGCCTCCTGCACCACGTCTTCGGCGGGGGCCAGCTCTCCGAGCATCCGGTAGGCGAGCCCGAGCAGTCTCGGGCGGTGGCGCTGGAGCTCTTCGGACGGCGGAGGGGGGCGGAGCGCAATCATGGTCATCCTGGCGCGTAAGACGCTCGAGCCTCCCACCCCGTGACAGGCCGGGCTTCACCGGGCGGGGCACGGTCCCCGCGCGCCTCCCACCTCTCGTCCATGGTCGCGGCCGATGCAAGGGGCGAGGTGTCCGCGCCTCGTGGCGGCGCGATGCGGCATCGTCTGCCGCGGAGGCCCGCGTCCCCTGCGCCCCGACGGCGTCGTGCCCGAGGGTATCGAGGCCCAGGCCGGGATTCAGGCTCCCACGTGAGCTCCTGGCGGGGAAATCGTGACGTTCCTCGGTGCCCCGGAAATCGCGACGCGCGCCGGGCGTTGTGGAGGCAGGCCCTTGTCTTGGAGCGCACGCATGTTCCGCCGCCCGTTGCCGATGGTGCTTCTGCTCTTGCTGCCCATGGTGGCTCCCGCCGCCGCGTCTCCGGAAGCGGAGCGTTGGTGGGGCCATGTCCGCGTGCTCGCGGACGATGCGATGCAGGGACGGGAGACGGGCAGCGAGGGCTACGCGAAGGCCGCGCGCTACGTGGCGGAGCAGCTCGCGGCGATGGGAATCGAGCCGGGGGCAGGGGAGGGGTACTCCCAGGAGGTGGAGCTGGTCTCCCGTCAGCTGGTGGACGCGAAGTCACGGTTGACGCTCGTCAGGAATGGCAAGCGCATCCCCCTGGTCATCGGTCGTGACGCCATCATCGGTTCACGCCTGGGAGAGTCGGGGCAGGTGGAGGCCCCGTTGGTGTTCGTGGGGTATGGGCTTTCGATTCCCGAGGCGGGACATGATGACTTCGCGGGGCTGGACCTCCAGGGGAAGGTGGCCGTGTTCCTCCACGGGTGGCCTCACCAGATTCCCGGCCCGCTCGTGGCCCACCACGGCTCGCCCGAAGAGCGGGTCAAGGTGCTCCTGAACGCGGGCGCCGTGGGCGTCGTGATGTTGATGAACCCGAAGAAGGCGGAGATGCCCTGGTCGCGCATCGCCGCGTCGCGGTTCGATCCGGCGATGGTCTTCGCCGACCCTTCCCTGGTCGAGGACCGGGGGCTCAAGGTCAGCGCGCTCTTCAACTCGCGCCACGCGGAGAAGCTGTTCGCCGGCGCGCGGCACTCCTTCAAGGAGGTGCTGGCGATGGCGGACGCGAACCGGCCGCTGCCTCGCTTCGAGTTGCCCACCCGGCTCGAGGCCCGGGCCGAGTGGACGGAGGGGCCGGTGAAATCCGCCAACGTCGTGGGCGTGCTCCCTGGGAGCGATGCGACGCTGGCGAAGGAGTATGTCGTGCTCACCGCGCACCTGGACCACGTCGGCGTCGGCGTGCCGGTGAAGGGCGACGCCATCTTCAATGGCGCCATGGACAACGCGACCGGCGTGGCCTCCGTGCTGGAGGTGGCGCGAAGGCTCCAGGCCCTGAAGCCGAAGCGCTCCGTGCTCTTCCTGCTGGTGACGGGAGAGGAGAAGGGGCTGCTCGGGTCGCTCTACTTCGCCGCGCGGCCCACCGTGCCCCTGGCTTCCATCGTCGCCAACTTCAACATGGACATGTTCCTGCCGCTGTTCCCGCTCACCCACCTGTTGGCGCTGGGGCAGGAGGAGTCCTCCCTGGTGGCGCCGCTCCAGCAGGTGGCCGCCGCCCATGGGGTGACGCTCGTCCCGGACCCCGAGCCCGACCAGATGCTGTTCATCCGCAGCGACCAGTACGCCTTCATCCTGAAGGGGGTGCCCGCCCTGTCCTTCAAGTTCGGCTACGTGCCGGGCTCTCCCGAGGAGCGCGCGTCGACGGCGTGGCGCCTCCGGCACTACCACGCGCCCTCCGATGACCTGCGTCAGCCGATGGACCGGGAGGCGGCGGCGAAGTTCGTCCAGGTACTCGCGGACCTCTCCCTCACCGTGGCCAACGCCCCCGAGCGCCCCCGTTGGAACGACAGCAGCTTCTTCCGCCGGTTCGCCTCGACGCCGGTGGAAGAAGCACGTCCGCGCACGCCATGAGGACGGGGGGACTCACCGGAGCTCATCCCAGTCCGGCGAGGAGGGTTCGGTGAGCGCCCGGGGGCCGGCTGTCAGTCCCTCCGGCCCCCGAGGCTCACCGTCAGGCCTTGGGCCCGGCCTCAATCCAGGAGGTCGGTGATGACGATGTCATCCAGGTACAGGATGTCGCCCACGGCGCCCGAGGCACCATGGATGTCGAGGAAGACGCTCGTCGTGCCCACGGGCGCCACCACGTTGGCGATGACCTGCTGCCAGCTCGAGGTCAGCGCCGTGAGCGGGAGCAGGTCGGTCTGGAGGAGGGCCTGGCTTGCGTCGAGCCACCTCACGCGCAGGGCGACTCCCGTGATGGAGCCGCTCCCACGTCGAACGGCGTAGCTGACCCGCTTGGCGCCCGCGGAGGCGGAGAACCCGGGCCAGTTCGACAGCTGGATGCCCCAGCCCCACGCGTCCGTCACGCTCATCCGCAGGCTGCCCACGCCACGATACGCGTCCTCCGTCGCGGCGGCGACGGTCGCGGCGTACCACCCCGACCACTGTCCCACCGAGCCCTCTCCGCCCGCGCTCGCGGCGTCGAGCGCGTTGGGCGCGTTCCCCACGACGATGTCGTCCACGAAGAAGAAGTCACCGCTGCTTCCACCCCCCGTCAGGGAGACGACGAGCGTGCTCGCGCCAGCGGGGGCATCGACCACCGCGCCCACCCGCTGCCACGTCGTCGTGAGCGCGGGCAGGGTCACCTCGTGGGTCTGGAGCACCGTCTGGCTCGCGTCCAGCCACCGGGCGGTCAGCTTGGGCGTCAGCCCGGTGCCCGCGCCCAGCTTGCCCCAGAGGCTGATCACCTTGACGCCCGGGGCCGTGGTGAAGCCGGGCCAGTTCGCCAACTGCACGCCCCAACCCCACGCGTCCGTGACGTCCACGCGGAGGCTGTGCGTCCCACCGTGTGCCTCCGTCGACGACTGCGCGACCGTCGCCGAGTACCACGCCGACCACTGGCCGAGCGAGCCCTCCAGCGTCGACGTGTCCGCGTCCAGGTCGTTGCCCGTGGCCCCAGGCCCGGTGGGCGGCCCACCCGTGTCGCCCTCGATGGTGCTGCCCGCCTCCTGGTTGTACGGCGCCGCCCGCCAGGTCGCGAAGTTCACCGTCTCGCCGTAGCCCTTCGCGAACCGCCAGGGCCCGAAGTAGGCGTTGTCGTGGAAGCTGTTGCCGTTGTTGAACATCACGTCGGCCTGGATGCCCGCCACCGTGTACGGCGACCAGGGGATGTTGTCCGCCCCCGTGGCGTAGAGCGCCTGAGCGCCACAGTACGACCCCGCGCACGGAACGACGGCCGGGTCGAAGCGGAACTCGTTCGCTCGCACCTCGATGTTCTTCGACTGCCACCGGCAATCCGTCTTGTACGGCTCGCTGGCCACCAGCGTGTAGCAGGGGTGCGTGGCGCTGATGGGGTTCGGGTACTCGTAGTTGCGCGGCGACTCCGGCAGCAGCGTGGGGGTGACGAACGGCGTGCAGTACCCCTTGCTGGTGTTGCCGTTGGAGTTGCAGAAACGGTTGGCGTTCTCGTAGATGGAGACGCCGGAGAAGTTGTCCTCGAACAGGTTGTCGTGGATGAGAATCTTCGGCGCGCCGCTCACCGTCGTCGCCAGGCGCGCGTCGCCGCCGGACTCCGACAGGTAGATGGCCGGCCCGGGGGAGCCCAGGTTCCGGTTGCCGCTCACCCACGCGTTGCGGCGCAGCGTGTTGTTGCGGATGGTGGCGTTGTAGCTGATTTCATACCAGATACCTTCACCATCGTTGCTCTCGATGTAGTTGCCCTCGAAGAGGAAGTCGATGTTGTTGGTGTCCGCCCACAGCCCCGTTCCCCGGTTGTCGTGGACCCAGTTGTTCGTCACCCGCGCGCCACGGACGTCCCAGAACTTGCCGCCGCCCGTGCAACCACACCCCTCGATGCGGCTCTCCCAGTCGTCGGTGTTGTTCCCCGTGATTTCATTGTGGTCCAGGGTGATGTCCTCGATGGCCGAACCCCCTTCGACCGGCGGCCTGAACATGCTGAAGCCGTACTGCCCGTTGTCCTTCAGGCAGTTGTAGCGGACCACGTTGCCCGACCCCAGGAAGACGCCGGCACCGTCGTTCCCGACGATGGTGTTGTATTCGACCGTCCAGCCGGTCCCCGAGTCGTGGTTCACCACGCCCTCGTTGTTGTTGTCCAACCCGCGACCGAAGTTGCGGATCGTCAGGTGGCGGATGGTGACATTCGGGACGTTCCCCGTGAAGGCATACAGATTCACGTTCTGCCCGTCCAGGATGGCGCCCGGCGCCCCGATATATGTCGTGTTGGCGCGCGCGATGATCTGCCCGTAGACGTCCTGCGCCAGCGTGTGGACCCCCGGCGCGAACCAGAACGTCGCGCCAGGCTGATTGAAGTCGAAGCCGCTGTTGTCACCCGCGGGGACGGTGATGGCGCCGGCGGGCGCGGTGCTCGGCCCATCGAGGATGGAGGCGTTGCCGCAGATGGGCGCCGGTGGGCTCGTGGGCCACGGCGGCGTCTGCTCCGGCTCGACCGCGCCGCCGCGCGCGGGGAGCGCCAGGCACGCGACCGCGAGTGCACTCAGCATCACGCCCCGCGCGCGTCCGCGCGTCGCTTCGAGGAGGGTGGAGTGGTGTTGTCTGGGATTGAAACGGTGGGGAGGAAGCCTGGGGTGTGGAGTCGTCATTCCCGCAAGGTTTCATGTCGCGAATCTCTCCGTCAAACGAGTTATCCAAGTAGGAAATGAAACCTCATTGACCCGGACGTAGCGTGAGAAAGTTGCCAGCCTCGGCGAGGAGATTGGCACGCACGGCATTGATCCGCCGCTACTGGAGCGTTGGCGCGGCGTCCTGTTTCACGAGGCGTGCGATGTGCTGTCTTCAGCCGCATGGATACCGTGTCGTGAGTGGTATGCCATTGGAGGATGTCACCGCGCGCTTCGCGAGGGTGGGGCGCGAGTGGGGCACGTGGGCCACACGCTGTGGGGTTCTCCCCCCGAATCTCCCTGGCGCGCGGCTCGTCTCGGGGTTCGTTCCCTGGGGAATCCACGCGAAGCGCCCCGTGGCATGTCGCTTGCCTCGGGGATTCGGATGCTCTCGTGTCTTTGTTCGCGTGCGTCGCTCATCTGGAGGAGTGGAACATGAGCGCAGTCCGTCTGGAGCGACGTTCATCCGCGTGGGTCTTCATCGTGGCGCTCGCGGTGCTTGGGGGGCTCGCGGGTTGCAGCGCGTCGGACTCGCCACATGGGGAGCCACCTGGCTCGGATGGCGGGACGCGGTCGGGGGATGGTGGGACCCAGGACGGCGGAACCGGGTCGAACGATGGTGGGACGCAGGACGGCGGGACACAGCCCACCGACGGTGGGACGCAGTTTCCGGATGCGGGGAGCCCGTCCTTCACCTGGGGGCAGGGCACGGACATGGGGACGCTCGCGGGCGACGTGTGGACGCCTGGGCGTGATGGGACGGGGCTGGTGAACCAGGTGTCGTGGGCCATCGTCCCCAAGGGCCGGTGGGTGGAGGTCTCCGGGACGCCCATCACCCGACTCGAGGCGGAGCTCGAGGCGGCGATTCCGGGCTACCGGGACCTGGGCTCGCAGGGGCTCTCCGGCGTCATCAATGCCTTCTCTGGCATCGCGCTCGACGCGCCGAACGCCCGTTGGTGGGCCTTCGGTGGCGGCCACAACGACAGCGCGAACAACGGCCTCTACCGCTTCGACATGTCGAGGATGCGCTGGAGCATCGAAAAGCTCCCGGACAACCCGGCGAACTGGCCGAGCGACGCGTATGGGAACACCTTGAGCGTCTATCTGCCCGCCGCGGACTACATCCGCAAGAACCCGGACAGTGACGTCTACCCGGACGAGTTCTTCGACGCGGACCGCCCCGCCGCGTCGACGCGCAATCCGGTGGCCCGTCACACCTACAACGGGCTGGTCTACAACCCGGACCTCAACGAGGTGGCTTTCGGTGTCCGGCGCATGTGGCGCTACAGTCTGGACACGCGCACCTGGAAGCGTCACAACCCCTTCGACACGCCAGGGTCGAAGTACGACGGAGCGACGGGCTACGGCGGCGCGGCGGGCTGGACGTTCTGGGACGAGGTGAAGAGGCAATACCTCTTCGGGCCCACGGAGAACTACAACTATTCACAGTGGTGGTCCTTCGACATCGATGACCAGACCTGGAAGTGGGAGGTCATCACGCCGCCCGCATGGGCTTTCGCCCAGATGGTCAAGGTGGGGCGCAAGCTGGTGAGCTTCCCCCTACCGGGAGGCGCCGATCGCCACACGTTCCCCCCGCAGCTCATCGCGTACAACCTGGACACGACCCAGTGGGAGTTCTCCCCGTTGGACCATGGCCTGGAGCTCGCGCGCTGCTTCAAGGGCGACTTCGAGGGGCAGATCATGGCCTACGTGGCGCCGCTCAATCGCTACATCGCCGCGTTCCGGTACGACAAGGACGGCGATGGGATCTTCGAGTACCGGACCTATGTCATCGACGCGACGGCCAGCACGCTGCGCGAGGCACCGGAGTACGAGGTTGGCGCCTTCGGAGGGTGGCATGACCTGGTGAAGAACAGGTTCTTCTACCTGGCGACGCACGACGCCCTCGTCCTGGTTCGCAAGGGCGAGGAGAACCTGCGGGTGTTCAAGCTCCCCTGAGGCGGTCGACGGGGAGGATGGGCCTACGGTGAGGGCGTGGCTCCGAGGATGGCTCCGGAGCCATCGTCCTCCCGCATGGCGGAGGACGGCTCCCGACTCAGGTCCAGCACCCATGCGCCGCAGGCTCCCCACACGACGAGGGCCGAGAGGGATTGGAGGGTGGCCACCGCCACCAGGACGCGGACGTCGACGTTGCCCAGGAGGAAGGGGTGCGGGACCAGGATGAGCATCGCGGCGACGAGAACGCCTCGGGTCAGGCGCGAACGCTCCGGGTCGAGGACGACGTGCCGGAACAACAGGAGCATCGCCGGCAAGACGAACACGAGGTGGTGGGTCCAGGAGAGGGGGGAGACCTCGAAGGCCGCCGTCAGCGCGAGGCATACCTCCGCGTTGGCGCGCTGGGGGGTATGGGGCATGCGGCTGGAGCGCCACAGCACCCAGGCCGTGCACAGCAAGACCAGTCCGCACAAGAGGGCGGGGACGGCCGAGGAGACCCAGGGCGGCACGTCCAGGTAGGGACGGGTGCGGCTCGGGAGCAGGAAGCGCGCCGTCATCGCGGGCAGTCCCAGGTTCGTCATCATGGCGACGCCCGGCAGGCCCTTGGGGAGCGAGACGACTGAGCTGGTGCGAACGACGTGCTCGAGCCAGCTCCCCCAGGCATCGAACGGGAACACCGCCGCCGACCCAGCCGCGCCGAGGAGGAGGGTTCCCGTGGAGGCCGCGAGCAACGACACGCGTCGACGTAGCAGCACGGGAAGCAGCAACAATCCGAGATGGAGCTTGAGGAATATCACCGAGGCGGCGGCCAGGCCGCCGGCCACGGTGGCTCGTCCGCTTCGGTAGACGTGCCAGACGCCGAAGACCAGCAGCATCAGCAACAGGTTGATCTGGCCGGCGCCAATGGATTCGTAGAGCGGCGGGAAGACCAGGACGTACAGGGCACAGGTCCAGGCGAAGCGGCGCGAGCCTCCCAGGGCCAGTGTGCGCACCAGGAAGGTCATCATCACCACGACCGCCAGCAGGTTCAATCCGAACAGCCCCCAGGCGGCGGTGAGGGGCGTCATCCACTGCAACGGTCCGAAGGCCACCAGCGCGACCGGCGTGTAGAGGAAAGGTGGCACTTCCAAGCGGTCGGGCATCCAGCGTTGTTGGGCGAGCCGGGGCGGTTCGGCGCCATAGGGAGAGGCTCCGTCCACGAACGCTGTCTGAGCCGCCGCCCAATAGGACGCGATGTCGACATCCCGGTACCGATCCGGAAAGACAAACGACTTCACGACGACCACGAGCCCGACGAAGACGGCGAAGAGCATCGCCCACGCCCAGGTCGGGAGGAAGGGCCGCGAGGCGAGCGAAGCCGGATCGGGAGTCTTTGCGAAAGTCATGGTGGGCCCGTCCTCCGAAAGGAGCCTCGAATACGTCGCGAAGGCAGCTCCTGGCTGAATGCATGCTCCGTCACACCGCGTGTGGGAGCTCGCGGGATGCCCAATGCCTGTGCACCGCCTGAACGAACGACTGATTCCTGAACAGGCCCCCCGCCGCGAACCCCTCTTGCCTGGGCGTCAATGATTGTAGGTGTGGCGATATTTCCGGGTCAAATGCGGGGAGACCTCTTCCAGGAGAGGCGTGCGCCCGTAGCCCCGTCTGAATGGCGATGGTGGCCTTGCTGGACGGATGGAGTCGGACTGCATCTGTCCAACCGTTCATCTCCGAAGAGCCTGTGGCGACACGTGGGGACTTGTCCACTCCACCCTCCGTGCCTCGGCGTCCTCGCGCCGCGTTGCTGTCGGGGGCTCTTTGGCGGGGCGTGCCGGATGACCATGGTCATTCGGAGCGCCGGAGTGACCTCCACCTCCATGGTGTGGAAGCGAATGACGGTGTCGGGAGCGCGCAGCGTATCCGCACGCGGCCCGCCGTGCGGACGGTGAGCGGTCTCACAGCCCCAGTTCGCTCATGGGGATGCGATACATGTCGCCCGTTCCGTTGCCGATGCCCTGGAGGTTGCTGTCATCCCGGGGCCTGTCGAGGCGTTCGCCCACCTCGCCGCTGAAGGGGCGCGTGCTGCTGAAATAGAGCCACTTCCCGTCGGGGGACACGCTGTGGTTGTACTCACTGTGCGGGGTGTTGATGCCCTCGCAGAGCAGGCGCGCGGGCTCCCATCTCCCCTCCACCTTGCGACTGAGGAACAGGTCGTAGCGGCCCCTCCCATCCCTCCGTCGCAGGGCGCTGAAGAGCAGGTAGCGCTCGTCGGGGGCAATCCACGGTTCCAACTCGTGGGCCGTGGAGTTGATGGCGGGGCCCAGGTTCTCCGGAGGCTGGTATTCGCCGTCGACCCAACGGGAGACCCACAGGTCGCTGCCGCCGAACGTGCCCTCGCGCTCGCCGCCGAAGTAGAGGTTGCCATTGGCGGCGACGGCCGGGGACCACTCGTCGCGGCTCGGGTCGTTGACGGGGGCTGGGAGGCGTCGCGCGTCGCTCCATTCCCCGTCCGCGCCCAGGGACGCGGCCCAGATGTCATAGGTGGCACGTGGGCCGGGCTCCCCGGGCCCGGGGCGATTGGAGATGAAATACACCGTGCGCCCGTCCGGCGAGAGGTGAGGGTCCGCGTTGCTCCACTCGGCGGCGAAGCGGGGGAGCTCGGGGCGGGACCAGTGCCCGTCCTCCGCGCGCCGTGTCTCGTAGAGCGTGTACCGCTCGAAGCTGTCGTCGGCCCGGCCGAAGAGCACGCGCTGCTGGTCCGGTGAGAAGGCCATGAAGAAGTCCCACGCCCCGGTGGTGAAGAGCCCCGCGCCGTACAGCTCCGGAGCGCAGGTGCCCGCGCGCTGCGTCGGCGCCTCCGCCGCCTTGCCTCCATGCGCGCCACAGCCCAGCGCCCAGAGGCTCAGGGTCACCAGCACGCCTCGCATCGACCACATCGCCACCATGTCCGACTCCCTCCTGGACCGCGCTTCACCGGGACGGAGGTCGGGATAGCATCGGCCCATGACGCGAGACTTTGGGAATGTTGCGGTGCTCCCCGCGCGCGCGCCGGGCTATCACGCGCTGGGCGCCGACGAAGCGTTCGACGTCAGCGATTGCGTCTGTCGCGCGGGCGCTCACAGCCCTGTCTTTGGCGGCGAGCACTCCCGCGCCTCCATCAGCGTGGTGCTGTCCGGCGCCTTCCACGTCCGGGGACCGGAGGGCGACGCGGTGGTGGGGCCGGGCGCCCTGCTGCTCGGGAACCGTGCGGCCCCCTACGAGTTCCGGCACGTCGATGACGGAGGCGACCGTTCGCTCGTCGTCGAGTGCTCCGACTCCCTGCTGGACGAGGCGCTGCAATCACGGGGGAAGGCCGGCCGGGGGGCACATCCCTTCGCGCGGGTCTGCATCCCGGCGTCGGTGGCCTCGGTGGAGGCCGTGCTCCTGGCGCGACAGGCGCTCGAATGCGGTGAGGCGGAGTCGCTCCGGGAAGCGGCGTTGGCGATGGTGGACGCGGCGGTGAGGCTGGGAGGGGAACGGGGGGCGGCGCGAGTGGAGGTCTCCGACGCGCAGGCCCGCCGGGTCGCTCGGGTGCTGCGTCATCTGGAGTCCCATATCGCGGAGGACTGCTCGCTGGAGACCCTGGCGGGGGTCGCCGGGCTCACGCGCTTCCACTTCCTGCGCGTGTTCCGGGCGATGACGGGACAGACGCCCCGACAGCTCGTCATCGCCACGCGGCTGAGGGTGGCCGCGGCGTCCCTCCGGGAGAGCCGGGCGCGCATCACCGATGTGGCCCTGGAGGCCGGCTTTGGTGACCTGGCCCACTTCACCACGAGCTTCACGCGGGCTTTCGGCGTCTCACCTCGCGCCTACCGCGCGCGCATGCGTCAGTGATTGGCCGGCCGAGGTTCATGGCCCGGTTCTCCACGGCGCGAGAGGCGTTCGCGATGCTGCTTGCCTTCACGGGATGCCCGCGGTGTTCCCATCCGCAGGCAGAGAGGCGCTGAGACGTATGGTTCCGGCGTGAGTCCAACCTCTGGCACTGGATGGCACACCCCTGGCCCGACAGGATGACAACCTATCAGGGCAGAGGCTCGGCTCATGGGGCTTTCGCTGCCAGGTACCCCGCCAGACCCCCCTCTCTTCCGCCTCCGCGCGTCGCCCCTCATCGAGGCGCGTCACACGGCGAGGCGTTGGGGCGAGTGGGGTCAGCCCAGCGAACGACCTTCGGCATCGGGCTTGGGGCGTCGCGCCACGACTGGCGGCGTCCCTCCGGCCCAATCCCACTTCTCACCATCCCAGAGTTGCTCGCGCCAACCCAGCGTACCGGCGGCTTCTCGTGCCCTGGCTCCGTGGGGAACGAGCGCCCAGCCCACTCGGGACTGCTTGCACTCTCCGCTCTTGAACTTCAGCAGTCGGTGCTGGCCACGCGCCTCTTCGCGCTCCGCGTCCCAGAGGGGTTGGTTCTTCAGCCCGGCTCCCTGGTAGTCCACGCCGTTCCAGTCACACCAGGCGAACACGTCCTTGATGCGGACGAGCTTGCCGCTCCTCGAAAGTGAAAGTTCGGTGACCGCCGCCACGAGGAGATCAGGTGTGATGACGCGCATGGAGGTACCTCGGTGCAGGTCAGTCGGATGCGGCAAACCTACCGTGAGGGTTGCCGCGGAGGTCCATGTGCGCCCCATGCCTTTGTCATGGTTCTGTCATGGCGCGCCGTGTCTGGCCCGCGGCCCCGAGGATGCGCAATCGCTCGTCCGCGACAGCGGCAATGTCCACGAGGCCCCCCGCCCGGAGGCGGAGGTGGCGCCGGTCTCATCTGTCCGGCGATGGACTGCATCCCGAACGAGCCGTGGGGTCGCAGCGGACAGTCGGGCTCTTGTGGCGAGGACTCCGGACCGGGTCCACCGGGACGGGCTGGCCCGACTCCGGGCCGCTGAGCGGGGAGCTACTCGTATCGATGCGGACGTAGCCGCTCTGGACGGACATGGCTCCGTTCGAGTCCCTCACCCGAAGTGATGCGATGAAGATCCCGCTCGTGGTGTAGACGTGGTTCGTGAGGGCGGAGGCTGTTTGCGTCAAGGGGCTGCCATCTCCGAAGTCCCAGAAGTACGTCAGCGTGTCCCCGTCGGGGTCGCTGCTGGCGCCGCCATTGAAGTTGACGGCGAGAGGAGGGGCGCCCTGGGTGGGGGACGCGGAGAGGGACGCCGTGGGCAGGCGATTGTGTTCGCCGGTGAAGGTGATGCGGCGGACCTCTCCGCCTCCCGCGTAGGTCGTGTAATAGAGCGCCTGGTCCTCGCCCGCGGGGCCGAAGAGCAGCGTCACCGCGGAGCCGCTGCCCAGCCCGGTGGCGAAGGCCTCCACCGTCACGTCGGTCCCCGAGCCCCTCGTCAGCTTGAACATCTTGCCGCAGACGTAGTCGCTGAAGAAGTACGCGTTGTCGTCCGATGCGGCCAACGACCCGGGAGGAGCGAAGGCACCACCCGTGATGGATTCGCACCCCTGGAAGGGCGAGCCCGCGGGGTTGGTGCCGTGCTTGTAGTCGAAGAGGGGATTGGTCATCCCCGCTGGAGGCGGACCACAGTTGGTGGTGGAGCCGGTGGCGCAGTGCCCCTCGCGAACGTTCCAACCGTAGTCCGCGCCCAGGATGCCCTCGTCGATCTCCTCCCAGGTGTCCTGTCCCACGTCGTTGATGAGGAAGCTGCTGGTGCCGGGCTTCATGGCGAAGCGGAACGGGTTGCGCAGGCCGGTGGCGAAGATCTCCTGACAGGGCCCCGTGCCTGGAGGCACGCCGGCCGGATTGGCGCAGCGGCGGCTCCCCGGGACCGCCGCGAAGGGGTTGTCCGTCGGGATGCCGCCGTTCTTGCGGATGCGGAGGATCTTCCCCAGCGGCACGTCCAGCCGTCGCGCGGTGGCGTTCAGGCTCGCGCAACGGCTCGGGTCTCCGAGCTGGCATCCGCCGTCACCCACGCTGACGTAGAGAAACCCGTTCGAGCCGAAGTGGAGGTCGCCAGCGTTGTGGTTGCTCGCGGTGGAGGGGATGTTGTCCAGCAGGACGAGTTCGCTGGCCGGGTCCACCGTGTTCGTATCCGACAGCGTGAAGCGCGACACGCGGTTGACGGGCACGTTGGCGGTATTCGACACGCAGGTGTTGAACTTGTTGAACGTGTAATAGAGGAAGACGTGGTGGGTGATGGTGAACGCCGGGTCCACGGCGATGCCCAGGAGCCCGCGCTCTCCGTTGGAGCACAGCTTGGAGGCGAGGTTCAGCGCCGGGGTCGGGAGGAGGACGCCGCCACTGACGACGCGAAGCTGGCCGGGCTGAGTGGTGATGAGCAGCCGCCCGTCCGGTGTGAAGCCGAGCGCGGTGGGGCGATCGACGACCGTCACCAACTCATCGGCATAGTCGGGCGGCAGGGTGATGGCGGCCCTCGTGCTTCCGAGGGGGGCTGATACCACGGCCTCTTCTTCCGAAGGCGTGCAGGCCGGGCCGAGCAAGAGGAGGGGGAGGAGCCGCGCGATGAGACGGGACCAGGATGCCAAGGGAACTCCAGGTAGGGGAGTGGGGTGCCCTGGCTTTGTCGATGGGGCGTGTCGTTCGCGAGGAGAGTCGCGCGCCGTGTGCGCGGGTGGACGGCGCGGACTCTGGCGCTCGCCGTGGCTGTCCGATGGTGTCCAGAGACGATGCCCTTTCGCGACGACGCGGGGCGCGTGCGAAGCCCGCATGCCGCCGCGCTCCATGCGGTGGACATCGGATGGATGGGGCCGCGGGCCGGAGACCTCCACGTCCATTGCCAGACACGCCAGTCCTCGAATCAGCGCTGATTTCGATGGGCGGAGTTGGCGACCCCGTGCCGGACCAACGGGGGAGCATACGTCGAAGCCACGAGATGCCACTCAGCGTGGTTCAGCCAGACAACCATCCGTGAGCCGCACGATGAGCATGTGTGACGGATGGTAGGGTGGGAGAATGTCCTTCCGCCTGTACGTCTCGCGACTCGCCCTCGTTGGTGCAATCTCCGTTGGGTGCGGCTCGGAATCTCCCGGCAACGACGCCGTCGGACAGACCCAGGTCATCCGGCCCGCCGAGCGGCTGAGGGTGGCTCCCGGAGTGCCGGTGGCCATCGAGTGGAGTTCATCGATCGCGGACTCGGCCACGGTGGACCTGTTCGCCGACGCGGATGGCGATCCGGAGACGACCTCGGATCGGCTCCCGCTCACGCTTGGCAATGCGGCGGTCGCCGGGTCGACGGTCTCCACCTGGCAGACGGCCGACGTGCCGTTCGGCAGCTATCACGTCATCGCTCGCAGGAGTGACCGGTTGGGCACGCACGTCACCACGGCGCCGGGTGTCGTGGAGGTCGTCGAGCCGCTCCTCTCCGTGGAGAACCTCGGTGCGGGTGAGCGGTTGCGGTACCCAGTGGCGTTGCTTTCCGGCACCGTGCCGACGGATACGGCGGAGGTCTCCGCCGGTCTGGTCGACGCGCCGAGGAGCCCGTGGCCGGCGCACGGCGGCCGGTTCAAGGCCCTGGTGCGGCTCGTCCCTGGCGCGAACGATGTCGTGCTCGAGGCAGGAGGTGTGCTTCACCGGTTCGCCGTCGCCTACACGCCCATGACCAACCCGCGCGTCGTCCGCTTCGTGTACATGCTCGCCGCGGATTCGGAAGGGCGGTTCGACGCGCCCGCGGGAGCGCCGAACGACGTCGCGAGCGCCCTGCGTAGAATCGGCACTGCGGCCGAGCTCATGCAGACCTTCATGGCGGAGTCCCTCGAGGCCGAGGGATTCGGGCGCCGGACGTTCCGCCTCGCGCGCGACAAGTCTGGCGCTCCTCTCGTGGAGACCTTCCGCAGCTCGCTGACCACCGCCCAGGCGCGGGCCATGAGTGATTACGACCTGTATTTCCATCTCGAAGGTGAGCTCGCCGCGTTGCCCGACCATGACTGGACCATCAACGTGGTCATCCTGTCGACGACGCACTTCGATCCGGCGCAACAGCAGGTGTTCTCTCATACCGCGCTCGGCGGCAATCGGCTCGCGCTCTTCGGGAGTGGTGGTCTGCACACGTGGGCCGAGTCGCTCGACGAGGTCGCCGCGCGCTTCCTGGACGCGCGGCGCATCGACAGGGCCGCGCTGTTCGACGACAGCGTCGGGCGCGGGACCTACTGGGCAAACTACGCCACCGGCGCGGGGGCGACGCTGCACGAGCTCGGCCATTGCTTCAGCCTGCTGCATCCGACCAACAACAAGGGTGTGATGATGCGCGATTTCGACTTCTTCAACCGCACGTTCATGGTCGAGGAGCCCGAGAGCGAGCTGGGGCCGGCCTTCGCGCCGGTGCTACCCGAGCAGGAGCCTGGCTGGGATCGGAGCAGCGCGGTGCGCCTGGGATTCCACCGGTGGCTCGACCCCGACAACGCGCGCTACGCGGTCAATGAGATTCCTGTGTTGAGCGAGACGGCGACCAGCGTCACGTTCTCCAGCAAGGCGGGGGTTCGGCACATCGCCTGGGGCACGAACGATTTCATCGCCTGGCATTCCGAGTTCCTCCAGGTCCCCCCACCGTCGGTGACCGAGCAGAAGAGCGTGCTCAAGGCGCGCTTCCCGGGTGAGACGAAGCTTCGGGTGAGTGTGATCGATGCCGATGGCAACATCGGCGAACGAGAAGTCCTGTTGCAGGAGTGACCGAGCGCGGAAGAAGGGGCGCGAGGCCACGAGGAACGACGCCACGGACGTCATGGGGGCACGCGCGGGTGGGGGGGCTCGCCGGGGACCTCCGGAGGGCTTCAGTCTCCTCCGTCGTCGTCGGTGCCTCCGTCATCGTCGTCGTCCTTTCGCAGGATGATGTCGCGCACCAGCGACTCACCCTCGCGGACGCAGAGCTCTTCCTCGACCTTGCCGAGCTTGTCGCCTTCGACCTCCAGCGTGTAGCAGCCCGCGGGGAGGGGGCCGACGCGAACCTCTCCGGTCGACGTGTCCATTTTCAGGTCGTCGAGCGTCGTGCCCTCGACCTCCACCTCGCCTCGTTCGGGCACCTTGCCGTCGGTGTCCCGCATCCTCACGGTGATGAAGGCGCCCTGGGGCGCGTCGATGTCGCCCAGGTCGGTGACGCGGGCCCCTCGTGGCACCACCTTCGCGCGCGCCGCCCGGGTGCGCGAGGCCACCAGGAACAGCTCCACGGACGTCGCGGGGACGCCCGCGAGCTCGAAGCGTCCGTCCGCCCCCACGCTCGCGCGAAGGTCGGGTTGTCCGAGCACGCTCACGTGCGCCACGTCGGCCTCGGCGCCGAGGAGTCTCCCCCGCACCGTGCCTTCCTCGAAGAGCCCGTTGTTGAAGCCGCCACAGGCCCCCGCGAAGGCCAGGGCCCCGAACGCCACGAGCCAGGGATGTCTCGGTGCACGCATCAGAAGCGATACCCTCCGCCCAGCAACAGGCCTCCGAATCCCACCGCGCGGGTCTTCCCGTCCACGGGCACATAGGCCCATAGGAGTTGGCCCTTCGCCTCCAGCACGAGCCGGCTTCCCACGCGCCATGACACTCCCGCCATCCAGCCAGGCCACACCGTGACGTAGCGCTCGTCCTGGCTCAACAGGTCCAACTGGAAGGAGCGCTCCAGCCACAATGCGGCCACACGCGGCCCCGTGGACACGCCCAGCCGGCCCCACCTCCACGAGGGCCCCACCGTCACGCCGAGCATCACCGCGCGATGCCGCGTCGGCACCGTCCCACCCACGGCGAGTTGGAGCGCCTGGTGTCCCTGTCCGGCGGACAGGTCAACGCCCACGTCCAGTCTCTGCTCCAGGAGCGCGCCGGCCCATCGCAGGCTCGCGCCCGCCATCATCGTGGGGGGCAGCACCTCGCGGCGGCTGCGTCCATCCAGGAAGCCCAGGGCCCCCACTTCCAGGGCCACGGTGCGACGCGAGCCCTCCGTGGGTTCGCTCAGCAGTGAGTCCAGGGCCCGTCGCTCACCGGGCCGGAAGGCCACGGTGTCCTCCCACAGCAGCTCTCCGCCCTTGTGCAGTCCCAGCCGTCGGTTCCCCTCGGGCAGCGTCACGCCGCCCGGGAGCTCGCCGGCGTCCACGCCATCCACCTTGAGCGTGAAGCCCTCCAGTCGCGGGCTGTAGGAGAACACCTCGGGCTGGCCCGGCTGGGTCAGCGTCCCGGCGAGGAACACGGGGTCCGCTCCCACCTCGGTCATCCGGGCGCTCGGGCGCTGGCGGCCCTGGGTATACGTCCACGTGTGTCGGCGCGCCCAGTCATGGGCCTCGGTGGCGCTCACCGCGCCATCCCGGTTGCGGTCTCCCCGTCCGTCGAGCGCCTCCACGAAGAAGTGGGTGTAGATGTCGTTGGCGAGCGCGTCGTCCTCGCGCGCCGCCTCGCCCCAATCGCTGGCGGACAGCACCAGCGAGGCGCGGCTGTCCTCCTCCAGCGGCCGGGGCGGGAACGCCCCCTTGGTGCGCTCCAATTCGTCGAGCACCGAGGGTGGCAGCAGGGACTTGCCGGTGCCACTGTGGCAGGTGGCCAGCACCAGCACGCGGCGCCGCGAGCCCAGGCGCTCCAGCTCCCGTTCGAGGACGGCCATCTCCAGGCCCGTCCCCTGGACGTCCCGGAAGCGGGTGTCGCGCATCACGAGGTAGCGTTGCAGCTCTCCTCGCGCGTCGCGCGCGAGCGTGCCGTGGCCCGAGACGTAGACCACCAGGATGTCCTTGGGACGCCAGGGGCGCGCGGCGAGTGCGCGCAGGGCTTCCAGGACCGCCGCGCGCGTCGTCCGCTCCGGCTGGTTCAGCACCGTCACCGAGTGGAAGCCGCCGCGCCGCGGGTCCGCCAACGCGCGCCCCAGGTCCTCGGCGTCCTTGCCCGGGTAGCGCAGGTCGTTCCAGGCGTCGTCGTCGTACTGGCCGATGCCGATGAGCAACGCATGGCGCTCGCCCTCGTACGCCGCCTCGAGCCTCGCGGAGTCCAGGCTCACGCGCACCGCTTTCCCCTTCGCCCCGGCGGCCGCCACGCCGCAGCCCGAGAGCAGCAGGAGGCAGAGCCACAGGACGACGTGGAGGCGGGAGCGGCGCACGGACACGTTCAGCGAAGATACCCCGGCATCACCTGGAGCCGGAGGCGCGCCTGGAGGGCCTCGTCGGGCACCCGTCCGCTCGCGAGGGATTCGTCGCGCGCGGCCGCGGAGCGAGGGCCTCGGGGCCAGGCGACCAGCACCAGCGTCCGGGGGCCTTGCTCACCTTCCAAGGACACGCCCGCCAGCTCGCCCCCCTCGCGCAGGTCGTGTGTTCCCGACACCAGCGTGTAGCCGCCCAGCATCTGCGTCGGGGCTCCTGGCGACTCCAGCGCGAGCAACGCATCGGCGACCTCGTTGGAGCGGTAGCGCACCAGCACCACGGCGTCGGACGGCAACGGGGCGTCTTCGGTGACGGAGTGCAGGCTCCCATCCGGCAGACGAGCGACGGCCGTCACCTCCAAGGACGAGCCCGCGCCGCCCTTCAGCCTCCATGAGGAGCCCGCTTGCTCGCTCGTGGTGGGAAGGGGGCGCAGCGCGAAGGCGACCGAGGCCGCGACGGCCACCGCCACGGCGCCCGTGAGCCAGGCGCGTCGAGGAGGGGCCAGACGTCGCCGCAGCCGGGCCCAGCCCACCGCGTCCTCTCGCACGGGGCCCAGCGCGCCCAACGTCTCGTCGGTCATCGCCTGGAGACCGAAGGCGTCGTCGCCACCGGTCTGCTCGAGGAACGCCTCGCACACCTCGCAGTCGCGGGACAGGTGGTCGGCGAAGTAGGCCACCGCGTCAGGCGACTCGTCCTTCAAGGTCTTCCAACTGCGCGCATCCAGGTGCCTGCCCGCGTCGCTCATGGTTCATCCCACTCCCGCGGCCAGCAGCCGCGCCAGCAACTGCCGCTTCACCCGCGCGCGGAATCGCTCCAGGCGCATCGTGACGGCGCTCTTGCCCAGCCCGAGGCGCTCGGCGATCTCCCGCGCGCTCAGCTCTCCCTCCACATAGAAGAGGCGGACCGTTTCCTTCTCGGGGCCCTCGGGCAGCTCCTCGATGAGCGCTCGTACCACCGCCACGCGCCGCTCCAGCTCCAGCGTCGGAGGGACGGCGGGGGTGGTCGTCTCCAACTCCAGCGCCAGGTCCTCCGCAGCGCGCCCCCGGAGCCGAGCACCCCGGCTGAGCGCCTGGGCATGGTGCCGGGCGATCGTCACCAACCAGCGACCGAAGGCCCGCGGATGCTCGAGGCGCGCGAGCTCCCGGAAGGCCCGGACGAACGTCTCCTGGACCACGTCCTCCACTTCCGCCGGCCCCAGCGAGGAGTAGCCCAGCGCGACGCGCCGCACGGAGCCCTGGAAGCGCTGGTAGAGCTCCCGGTGGGCGTCCTGCGCGCCCCGGGTCGCCCGCTGGATGCAGGTGGCGAGCTCCTCCTCCGTCACGACATGCCCCTCTTGCCCACATGGCTCGCGGCCCCACGGTGGACGCGCGCGCGACGGGCTCGCTCCTCGTGGGAGCGGGTCCCCCAGGTGTCCGTCCCGGGCCGCACGGAGGATGTGCCGGCTCTCCGGGGGCGCTCCTCGCTCGCGGTCCGCGTACAAGCCATGTCTCCCCGCTCAGTACCCCGTCTCCATGGAAGGAGTCACGAGCCGTCGAACGGCCACGGACTTTCGGAGTCGGGCCGGGTGGGGCGCCGGGATGTGGCCGATCCGACGCTCGGGACTCCTTCCTTTCAGACAGGGGATTCTCGGACGGTTCCGGGCCGGAGCCGCCGCCCGTCAGGTCCCTCGAAACCAGGAGACGGAAGGCATGCGAATCATCGGCTTGTGCACGTCCATCATGTTGCTCGCGGCTTGTGGCGGTGAAGACACCGTCAAGGTCGGTCTGAGCACGCGGGTAGGGGCCTCCCCGGGCATGAGGAAGATCGCACAGCAGCTCGAGCCCGCCTCCGGCATCACCATCGACAGGGTCCGCCTCTCGGTGCGCGAGCTGGAGCTGGAGCACGAGGGGGATGACGACGACGATGGTCAGCACGGTGGGGCGGATGACGGTGCGCCGCGGACCGGCGATGACCAGGGGTCCGAGCAGGAGCTGGGGCCCTTCCTCATCGACCTGTCGGCCGAGGACCTGAGTGGCCGGGTCGTCCATGTGGGCAACCTGGAAGTGGCGCCGGGCATCTTCGACGAAATCGAGTTCGACATCGGCAAGGTCTCCACCGCGGAGGCGGGGAGTGACGCGGCGCTCGCGGAGCTGGCCCAACTGGGGGCCTCGATGGTCATCGATGGACACATCGACGGTGAGCCCTTCTCCTTCGTCTCCAGCGTGCGCGTGGAGCAGGAGCGGGAGGCCCGCTTCGAGGTGAAGGCGGGCGAGGAGCCGAACGTCACCATCAACATCGACCCGACCGGCTGGTTCGTGGACGAGAGCGGTCGGCGGCTGGACCCGAGGGATGCGTCGGCGCGCTCCACCATCGAGAACAACCTCCACCGCTCCATCGACGCGTTCGACGACGACGACCGGGATGGGGGCGAGGACGACCAGGGCGATGACGACCAGGGCGATGACTGACCCTCGCGACGACCGCGCGTGGGCGTGGGCATACGTGCTCCCGTCCACCGGGGACTGAAGGACGTTCCAGGGGCCGTGACTTCCTCGCGAGGTCGCGGCCCCTCCTTCGACGGGGGAGCGTCGCGGTCAGAACCGGCCGCCGAACCCGACCACGGCCCGGTCGCCGACGGTGCCCACCGGGGGCGTGAGCGTCAGGGAACGGCGGCGGACTCGGTGGGATTCGGGCCCCGTCCTCGGGAGCGCGAGGCTTTGTCGCTCCGCCGCGTGGCAATCCTCGCGGCTCTCGGGGCAGGTGCTGTCATCCTCGAAGGCGTAGGAGACGACGGAGATCCCGAGGAGCGTCCAGCCGATGCTCGAGCCTATCGTCGCGGCGATGGCCATGGGTCGCAGGCAGCCCTCGAGGTGGCTCCGGCCGACGTGGCCAGGATCAAGCCGCGGGCGTCGCGGATCTCGAGCGCGTTCGTGCAGGCCCCTGCATGAAGCGCGTGCAATGCGCTGTACGGCGCTCCGGACCTGTACATGGGGCGCGACCAGGAAGTCCCGCGGCTCCGTATATCCCTTCGGCTACGTCAGCCACTGGTCCTTCCAGGAGAGAAAGAATGTTCGGAGCGGTGCGAATTTCCAAGCTCGTGTCATCCCTGGCCCTCACCGTCGTCGGACTCGTCTCGGCTCCCGCTTTCGCCGGGACTGTATTCATCGACACGACCGCCGCCGTGCGGAGCGCGAGCGGATTTCCCATCACCAATCGCGGGGATGTGAACTGGGCCTACGCGAACCGGAGCGCGGAGGCGGTCTGTAACATGTATGGCTATGCCCGAGGCATGTACACCGGCGAGCAGTCCGGTGAGCTCATGGGCGTCCACTGCTTCACGAGCGACATGGTGACCTGGCAGGACCTCCCGGGCAGCGAGGCGCGGGCGTGGGCGCTGTGGCAGGGCAGCTCCACCTCGCTCGATTCGCAGGCGGCGTACAACGCGGGGGCCATCGCGGATCGCGAGTGCGGCTCCGTCTACAACACGGGGTTCTTCACCGGCTTCCAGAACACGTCGGCGGACGTGATGGGTCTGGTCTGCATCCCGAGCACCTTCGTGGCGATGCGTGGGGTCGACACCAATGACTCCCGGTTCCCGTTCCTCAGTGGAATGAACCCGCCGTTCGCCTCGTGGTGGTACCTGCGCTCGTCCATCAACCGGGTCTGCCAGTACTTTGGCTACTCCACGGGGACGATGGACAACTACTCCAACACTGGCACCCCGTTCGTGTTGAACCTCGGGCTCCAGTGCATCTACTGAGCTGAGCTGGGAATACGTCCTCGAGGGTCCCTGCGAGGACTGTGTCGGGAGAGGGGAGAGCCCGTGGCGTGAGCGGGCCCTCCCTTCGTACGTGATGGGACGCGCGTCCATACCCAGAGCCACATCCTCGCGGTGGAGTGGACTATGCTGCGCGGCCACGATGACGAACCGAATCGGCAACAAGCCCTCGCCGTCCACCTCCCCCAGGCTCAGCCCGTCGCCCGCTCCGCTCCAAACGGGCGCGCCGACCACGGTCCAGACTCAAAGCTCTCCACCGCAGTCTCCGGTTGCACATCCTCCTCCCGCCCAGTTCGAAACACGGGGAGGCCCCCACGAGGCCCATCCGAATCGACGCGGGAGTTTCTCGGCGCAAGAGGCCGCGGTCTTCGGGGCACAAAGCCGAGGAATCTACGGCAGCCGCTCACGCTCGCCTTCGCCGCCCCGTGAGGAGTTGCCTCCCGAAAGACCCTATCGAATCGCGGCCCACACGGAACGCCATACCAACGAAATCCTGGCGAAGTTCACGGGCGAGGAGGACACCAGGCCCACCCTCATCCAATACGTGGCCCAGGGGTCCATGCCCGACGTCGCGCGAACAGGACAGCCGGGCGTTTGCGCCGCCGTCACCCAGGAGTGGCTCCACTCCCACGAGCGATACTTCTCTGATCCGATGGCGGCCTCGCACCACTTCGGAACCAAGCTCAACAACAACCTCGGACAGCTCGTCACAACCCAGCAAGGCCTGGAGCACCAGAACAGCAGCCTCCGGGCGCGACTCAACGAACAAACCCGTACCGCTCAGCGACTCCAGAGCGAAAGCCAGAAGATGTTGGCTGACGCCAACAGCGGGCGCGTGAATCCAGAGAGCCCGGAGTTCGAAGCGGCTGCCCATGCGAACCTGGAGGCCGTGCAGCGCAACCGCCAGGCAGTCGAGGCGAACGAGCACCTCCTGTTCGCGCATGACCGACAGCTGGGCGCGGGCATGAATCCGATACGGCTCGTCCATGACGCCCCCATGGGAGATCTCGCCGGAGCCCTCGACCACTTCATCGTTCGTCAGAACGCACCGGGTCCAGGCCTCTACCGCCTGTCCTTTTCACCCGAGGGGGATGGGCCGGGGCACGTGGTCGGCCTGATGGACTCACCCGATTCCGGGTTCAAGTTCATGGACCCGAACACCGGCGAGTTCTTCGCGACCAGCGCCGCGGACCTCGCCAACATGGCTGTCCATCACGCCAATCAAATGGGCTACGGGCGGGACTACACGAAGTTCTCGCTCCACCACTACACCCCACGCGACCCACCGCCCTCCGGCCCGGGGACGTGAGCGACAGCCGAGGCGCCGCGTGGAGTCGAGGGGAGTGGGCCCTCCCGGACTCGAACCGGGGCCCCATCGGTCATGAGCCGGGGGGGCGAGTTGGCAGGGGGCGCTACCCCTGTCACTGGCTCTCGACTGCGAGGTCCGACTCCACCGTTGAGCCTCTGGCAGGCGAGGCACCAGGCCCGCCGCCTCCAACGCTCCTGGTGTCAATCCGCCTTTCCATTCAGAGGCCCAGCAACCTCGACAGGTTGCTGGGCTTTTTCACTCCACCAGCCAGTCCACGGGACTCACGGGCGGGCTACAAGCCGGTACACGGGAAGTTGAAATACGCCTCCGCCGTGAGCTTCTGGAACGCGCAGTTGGAGCAGTTGCTCTGAGCCCAGCACTCCAGCAGCTTTCGCGCCTGCTCGTCGGTCTCCGCGGTGATTGGCGGGGGCGTGGCGCAGAACTGCCCGACGCTGGCCTTGAAATAGAAGGAACGCAGGAGCGACGGGTCCGGAGGCTCCTCGATGGGCACGTTGACGCATGTCTCCTCGCGCGCCGCGCAAGAGACGCCATCCGCCTGGAAGCCTGCCTCGCAGTCGCGGTAGCACAGCGCGCCCAGCTGCTGCTCGCCGGGCTGGCACGTCATGGGGAAGCCCGCGCCGCGCGTGTAGGACTCCTTGCCAAAGATGTGCACGTCGCGACGGCACGTGCAGCCATCGGTCGTGTATCCCTCCGGGCAGGTGGAGCAGCCCGGAGCGAGGGTGAGCCCGCACTTGTCGTACCAGGGGCACTTCGAGTTGTCGGCGCCGAAGATGTACGCGTCCCTGCGGCAGGTCGCGCCGTCATCGGTGTAGCCCGCCGGGCAATCCTGCCAGCAGACCGGCCCCGCGCCATGGAACCCGCCTTTGCAGGTGGGGTAGCACAGGGCACCGTTCCGCTCTCCCTCGGCGCACCGGGACAACGGCACCACGGGGCGCAGGTGCGTGGAGCGGTAGCAGCGGCGTTCCGTGCGCGTCCGCTCGTGATTGGGAATCCATTGTAACTGGCAGTCCTTCACCTCCCAGTTCAGGGGGTAGAGGCTCATCGGACGACTCCTCCAGAAGTCGAGCCGGTTGTTGGGGATGATGGCCATGATCGGCGCACACTCCTCGGTGTCACCCTGGAAGGTGAGCGCGGCGACCTGTCCGGGGGTGGTGGTGCTGAGGCTGAAGACGCCCAGGGCGTTGGCGGCGAAGGCCTCGAGCCGGACGTTGGAGAGCGTCCCTCCGTATTTCGGAGCCACGTCGACGCGGAAGTCGCCGAGCGGCAGGGTGACGCCTCGCGCGGCCTGCTGGGTAAAGGACCCGGAGTGAATGGGGCCGCAGACCTTCTCGGTGACGCTCCTCCGGGAGCGGTGATGCACCACCGCCTTCAACCGGGCCGAGGAGCCCGCCTCTGCCTTGGCGACGAAGACGTAGCGGGCGCCGAACTGCTCCAGGATGGGGGACAGGGGGCTCTCGAGCTTCAGGGACTCCAGGCGCTTCGACTTGACGTCACGGGCACCCTTGCAGGCGTGGCCCCACAGGGTGGCCGCCTGGAGCTGCTCCAACGTCACGCGGTTCGCGAACAGGGTCCGGCAATCAGGGCTCAGCCCTTTCTCGCACGCCGCGAGGAGTTCAGGGGCATCCCACAGCGTGGGGTTCGCCTTGGCAAGCAACTCCAGGTCGATGAGGCCGGCGACACCGCCGTCGCCCGCCTCGGTCCAGACGGTCATCTCCAGGTCCACCACCTCTCCACCCCAGGCGGGCACGAGGACCTGGATGTCGGGAGGCTGGCCCGCGCTGGCGGAGACGTCGAGAGTCTCCGTCCACTGCGCGGAGAGGTACGTCTCCTGGGCGCAGACCTTCCCACTCCACTTCCCGTTGCAGGGAACCGACGCCCACGCACCCGTAGAAGCGAGCAGGAGCAGCAGAGGGACGAGGGACCTCATCGCCTCGGCTCCCCGGTGGAGACAGGGGCCTTCGACGCGAGCGGCCCGCGCGAGACCTCTGCCGCGCAAGCGTGCCGACCGAAGTCCCGGCAGCATCCCGATGACAGCAACAACCCACACAGCGCCATGCCCCGCAACGCCAGGACAGTTCCATCCACGAAGCTCGGGCCGCGTGCACGGCGGCCGGTATGCATTTCCATGTGACCCCCCTCGGAAGTACGACACGGGCAAGGCGCCTGGTGGGCCACCTCGCTCGCACTCGACGAACGAGGACCGAAGGGGTTCTTCGGTGATGGGACCTCACCACGCATGAACAAGAGGGCCGGGGGGCTCTGGCTTGAGCCGTTCTCGTGGACAGCCGTGCATCGTTCTGAAGCGCCTCCAGAATCGCGCGGTCGATTCGGTCAAGCATGGCCATCCAGGGCTCCTGGACGAATTCCATTCGATGGATGCCGCTCGACCCTGACTCCTATTCTGTCTACATGTCACGAAACAGAATCGCAGCATGTCTCCTCCTCCTGGCGGGCCCGGCCTTCGCGGGCCCGGCTCCGTCGCCGGATGTCCTGCTCGCGCCCTGGTCCGGGCCGCACGGGGGCGTCCCTCCCTTCGACCGCGCGAGGGTGGAGGACTTCGCGCCGGCGCTCGAAGCCGCCATGGCGCAGGCGCGGACCGAGCTGGCCACCATCGCGGAGTCGAAGGCGCCGCCCACCTTCGAGAACACCATCGCCGCGCTCGAGGACTCCGGCCGCGCCTTCAACCGCGTCTACGAGGTCTACAACGCGTGGTCCTCGTTCGTGAGCTCACCGGAGTACCAGGCCGTGGAGCGCGCGATGGCGCCCCGGCTGTCGGCGTTCTGGGACGAGCAATCCCAGAACCGGAAGCTCTTCCGCCGCGTCAAGGCGGTCCGGGATTCGGCGGTGAGGGCGAAGCTCACGCCGGAACAGCAGCGCGTCGTGGCGTACTACCACGACGACTTCGTGCGCTCGGGCGCCCTGCTGGACGCGGCGGGGTCGAAGCGACTGGCCGCGCTCAATCAGGAACTCGCCACGCTCTACACCACGTTCAACCAGAACGTGCTCGCCGACGAGAAGCGCTACACGCTCCTGGAGACCGAGGCGGACCTGGCGGGCCTGCCAGAGCCGCTGCGCAAGGCCGTGGCCGCCGAGGCGACCGCGCGCGGACAGCCGGGGAAGTGGGCCGTGGCGAACACCCGCTCGGTGGTGGCGGACTTCCTCACGTACTCCGAGCGGCGGGAGCTGCGCGAGAAGGTGTGGCGCAACTACGACAGCCGCGGCGACCACGGCGACGCGCACGACAACAACGCCGTCATCACGCGGATCCTCGCGGTGCGCGCGGAGCAGGCGAAGCTCATGGGCTTCCCCACCCATGCGCACCGGGAGCTCGCCCGCGCCATGGTGAAGACTCCCGAGCGTGCGATGAAGCTCCTGGAGACGATGTGGACGCCCGCCGTCGCGCGCGTGCGGGAAGAGGTCGCCGCGATGAGCGTCATTGCCCGGAGCCAGGGACAGCAGGAGCCCATCGCTCCGTGGGACTACCGCTACTACGCGGAGAAGGTGCGCAAGCAGGCGTATGACTTCGATGACAGCGAGGTGAAGCCCTACCTCCAATTGGAGACGCTGCGCGAGGGCATGTTCTGGGTCGCGGGCCAGCTCTTCGGCTTCACCTTCACGCCCGCGCCAGACGTGCCCGTCTACCACCCGGACGTGCGCGTCTTCGCGGTGAAGGAGCGCGAGAGCGGCCGGGAGCGGGGGCTGCTGTACTTCGACCCCTACGCGCGCGAAGGCAAGTACAACGGAGGTCAGACGGAGACGTACCGCGTCCAGGAGCGCTTCCGGGGCGAGGTGCCCGCGCTGGTGGCCATCAGCATGCCGTTCGTGAAGCCGGGAGCCGGGAGCCCCGCGCTGCTCGGATGGCGCGACGCCCAGACGCTGTTCCACGAGTTCGGCCACGCGCTGCACACGCTGAATGGAGACGTGACATACCCGGCGCTCGGGGGCGGCCGCGTGGTGAGCGACTACGCGGAGTTCCCCTCCAAGCTGTTCGAGCGCTGGCTCGTCACGCCAGAGGTGCTGAGCCGCTTCGCCGTGCACCACACGACGGGACGGCCCATGCCGCAGGCACTCGTGGCCCGCATCCAGAAGGCGGCGACGTTCAACCAGGGCTTCTACACCGTCGACTTCCTCACCTCCGCGCTCGTGGAGATGAAGATGCACCTGGCGGGGGCGAAGCGCATCGACCCGGACGCGTTCGAGCGCGACGTGCTCCGGCAGCTGGGCGCACCCGTGGAGGTCGGCATGCGCTTCCGCATGCCCCATTTCGGACACGTCTTCGCCAGCAACGCGTACGCGGCGGGGTACTACCGCTATCTCTGGGCGGACATGCTGGCGTCGGACGCGTTCGAGGCGTTCCAGGAGGGCGCAGGCGCCTACGACGCGAAGGTGGCCGCGAGGCTGCGCGAGCACGTGCTGTCGGTGGGCAACACCGTCGATCCGTTCGAGGGCTACCGGAAGTTTCGTGGAAAGGACGCGACCCTCGACGCCCTGATGCGCGAGCGAGGCTTCGAGCCCATGCGCTGAGGGAATGCTCGACCCTGCGGGGATTGGCGTCGCGGACGTCGCGCGTTCAGCGGTCTTCTACGACGCGGCGCTGGAGCGACCGCTTCCATCCCCACGGCGTGAAGCAGCACACGGCCTTCGCCGCCACGAGCCGCGCCCAGGTCGAAGCCTTCCTACGTCGGCCCGCGTGGTGCGTCGGTGGTGCGGAACTCGGCCGAGGCGGATTCTCGGCCCGGTGCCTCGGTGGAGCTTCCCGAGTCGGTGCGCGGAGTTGAGGGGAATGGGCCCTCCCGGATTCGAACCGGGGACCAATCGGTTATGAGCCGACAGCTCTAACCGCTGAGCTAAGGGCCCTCAGGCGTGAACCACCCGCGTGCCCGTTTGATATCGCCGCGCACGCGCCGCTGGCAAGGGGCCGCGAGGGTGCCCCACTCAGCGCGCGCGGCGCAGCCGTTTCGTCCGCGCGGCGGGGAGGGCAGGGGGCTCGGCGGCCGGCTTCACCCGGTAGGTCTGCCCGCGTTGCTCCACCGTCACGCCTTCGGCACGCAGCCTGCGGGCCTGCTCCACCGCCACCAGGGGCGCCAGCAGGCCCCCCGCGCGCGTCACCCGCCACCACGGCACCTCGCGCCCGGACGGCAGGGTCGCCATCTCCCGCCCCACGCCTCGCGCCGCGCCCGGCCTCCCGGCGTAGAGGGCGATCTGCGAGTACGAGCGTACCTCCCCCCGTGGAATGGAGCGCACCGCGCGCCACACGGCCTGCGTGAACGGCGGCTTCGGTGCTGGCTTCGCTGCGGACGCTGGCTTCTTCGCGCGGGGAGGGGGCACAAAGCGGACTGTAGAAACACGAAGGCCCCCGGTCCATGCAGGAGCGGGGGCCTTTCGGGCGCCACGGCGTGGCGGCGGGCGTCAGCTCTCCACGAAGGAGCGCAGGCGCTTGGAGCGGCTCGGGTGGCGCAGCTTGCGCAGCGCCTTGGCTTCGATCTGACGGATGCGCTCGCGCGTCACCTCGAAGTCCTGGCCCACCTCTTCCAGCGTGTGGTCGGACTTCTCGCCGATGCCGAAGCGCATGCGCAGCACCTTCTCCTCGCGCGGCGTCAGCGTGGCGAGCACCTTCCGCGTCTGCTCGGCCAGGTTCATGTTGATGACCGCGTCCGCCGGCGACACCAGGCTCTTGTCCTCGATGAAGTCGCCCAGGTGGCTGTCCTCCTCCTCGCCGATGGGCGTCTCCAGGGAGATGGGCTCCTTGGCGATCTTCAGGACCTTGCGCACCTTGTCGAGCGGCAGCTCCATCTTCTCCGCGATCTCCTCGGGCGTCGGCTCGCGGCCGATCTCCTGCACGAGGTAGCGGCTGGTGCGGATGAGCTTGTTGATGGTCTCGATCATGTGCACCGGGATGCGGATGGTGCGGGCCTGATCCGCGATGGCGCGGGTGATGGCCTGACGGATCCACCAGGTGGCGTAGGTCGAGAACTTGTAGCCGCGCTTGTACTCGAACTTGTCCACCGCCTTCATCAGGCCGATGTTGCCCTCCTGGATGAGGTCCAGGAACTGCAGGCCGCGGTTCGTGTACTTCTTCGCGATGGAGACCACCAGGCGCAGGTTCGCCTCGACCAGCTCGCTCTTGGCGCGCTCGGCGCGCTTCTCGCCCAGGCGGATGGCGTCGTAGTTGCGGCGCAGCGCCTCGACGGGGAGGTTGGCCTCCTCCTCGACCTTCTTGATCTTCCGCACCGCCGTGCGCACGTCGCGGTCCAGGACCTCGAGCTGCTCGGGCGTGAGGTTGAGCTGCTTCTGGAGCTTCTTGCCGATGTTCGGGTTCTCGCGCGACTCCTTGAGCTGCGGGCGCAGCTCCTTCATGGAGATGCCGTAGCGGCGCTCCAGGTCGCGCAGCTCGTCCTCGGCCTTGTCGACGCGCTCGATGAGGGACTTGAGGTTCAGGACGATGCGGTCGACCTGCTTCTTGTTCAGCCGCATCTCCTCCAGGACCTCCATCATCTTGGTCCGGAGGTCCTTCATCTCCTGCTTGAGTTCCTTCTTGCGGACCTCGGTGAGCTTCTTCTTGGAGGCCAGCTCCTCCTCGAGGACCTCACAGTCCTTGGCGAACTTGCGGAAGCGTTCGATCTGCTTGCAGATCTGCTCGATCTTGTTGAGCTCGCTCTGGGCCAGCTGGGCCGGGGCCTCGCCCTCGCCGACCTCCTCGGGGGCCTCCTCGCCACCCTCGGACTGGGCCTCCTCGGGCGCGTCCTTGATGACGTCGCGCACGCGCAGCTTGGCGGACTTCAGCCGGTTGCCGATGTCGAGGATCTCCTCCACCGCGACCTTGCACGCCAGCAGCGCCCGCAGGACTTCCTTCTCGCCCTCCTCGATGCGCTTGGCGATCTCCACCTCGCCCTCGCGCGTGAGCAGGCTGACGCTGCCCATCTTGCGCAGGTACAGGCGCACCGGGTCGTTCGACTTGCCGCCCGGCTCGTCGTCCTCGTCCTTTTCGTCCTCGTCGACGTCTTCCTTCTCCTCCTCGACGGTGACGGTGGGCTTGATCTCGTTGTTCTGGGCGGCCTTCTGCGCGTCGACGATCTCGATGTCGTTGTCGCCGAACATGCTCATCACGTCGTCGATCTGATCGGACGACACGATGTCGGCGGGCAGCGCGTCATTCACCTCGTCGTAGGTGAGGAAGCCCTTCTCGCGCCCGGCGGCCAGCAGGTCCTTGACCTCCTTGCGCTCGGCGACGGGGTCCTCCTCGACGTCGTCCTCGACGGCGTCCGGATCCACCTCGACGGCGGCGGCGGCCTCTTCCGCGGCCTCCTCGGGGTCCACGTCCTCGGAGACCGCGGCCACGCCCTTCTTCTTCTTCGTCTTCTCGACGGCCTCGGCGGTGGCCTCCTTCGCGGAGACCGCCTCCTTCTCCTCCGCGCCCGCCTTCACCCCAGCGCCCTTCGCCGCGGGACTGTCCGGAGCCTTCTTCTTGCGGATCACCGGATCCACCTTCTTCTTGGTGGGCTTCACGGACGCCTTCGAGGGCTTCTGCGTCGGCATTCGGGTACTTCTCCTTAAGAAATTCAGGGGCTTGAGGCCTGGGGCGAGCCGGCCGATCTACCGCAAAGTCAGGGTTTCTTACAAACGCGAACTCAAACCGGTTGCAAGGGCGCCTTTGTTCCCGCGCCAGAGGGCCGCAGCTCCTCCAGGACACGCTTCTTGAGCGCCAGCAGTTCCACGCGCTCGGCGAGCAGCTGTCGCGTCTCCTCCGTCAGGTCGAACGCCCCGGGCGTCTGTTCCGTCGCGCGCTTTATATATGTGAGGCGTTCGTCGATCCGCCGCACCATGATTTCCCGGCAGATGGCGCTGAACGCCTGCTCCAGCTCCTGTGCGTCATTGGGCAGCTGCCGCCAGGAGGTCTCGATGGCGCGCTTGATTCCCTCGGAGGCCTCGAAGAGCGCGTCCTGGGAGCCATGACCCGATGTGGCGTGGGCCAGGGCCATGCGCAAGCCCATGTGGGACAGCTCGTCACATACACGGAAGATGTCGCGGGAGAGCAGGTGTGGGTCGCGCAGCACGGAGGCGACGTAGAGGGCCTCCATGGGCGGAGGTGGCTTCTCGTCGGGCGGGCGGGCGGGCGAGTGGGGCGCGTGGGCGGCGGAGGCCGCGGGCTTGGGGGGGACCTTGCTGCGCAGGGCCGCCTCGACGTCGGCGGGGCGCCAGCCGAAGTGGTCGGAGAGGGCGGCGAAGAGGGTGGAGCGCACGAGTCCCACGGGGACCTGCGCCGCGACGGGCTTGAGCCGCTCCAGTGCCGCCATCTTCTCCTCGAAGCTCGCCGACTTCCCTTGGGGGAGCAGGGTGGCGAACAGGTGGGTGGTGAGCGGATGCGCCTCTTCGAGCAGCTTCTCGACGCCCTCCGCTCCTTCTCGACGCGCGAAGGTGTCCGGATCATCCCCTTGAGGGAGCAGCGCCACCCGGGCGGTCGCCCCGGCGGCGAGCAGGGGGCCGGCGAGCCGCTCGATGGCCGCCAGGCCCGCCGAGTCCCCGTCGAGCAGCAGGACCAGCTCCCGGGCCTCGCCGCGCTTGAGCACCTGCATGTGGCCCGGGGTGAGGTTGGTGGAGCACAGCGCGACGGCGTGGCGCACGCCCACCTGGTGCAGGCCGATGCAGTCGAAGTAGCCCTCGACCAGGACGGCGGCCTTGCGCTTGCGCACCTCGTCGCGCGCCAGGTCCATGCCGAACAGGGTGTCGCTCTTGTTGTACAGCCGCGACTCGCGCGAGTTGAGGTACTTGGGGCCCTCGTCGGCGCCCATCAACCGTCCGCCGAAGGCGATGGGCCGGCCCTCGGGCGCGCGGATGGGGACCATCACCCGGCTGCGGAAGAAGTCGAAGCAGCCGTCGCCGCTGTTGCGCTTGAGGACGAGCCCGGCCTTCATGCCCCACTCGAGCATTCCGGACTTCTGGAAGCGCTCGGCCAGCAGGCTCCAGGCGGCGGGGGCCCAGCCCAGGCCGAAGGCCTGCGCCGTCTCCTCGGACACGCCCCGGTTGGCGATGTAGGCGCGCGCGGCGCGGCCCTCGTCCTGGTGCCAGAGCAGGGCCCGGAAGTGCTCGGCGGCCAGGTCCGTGGCCTCCTTGAGCTGCTGCCGCTCGCGCATGCCCGGGTCCTGCTGCGCCTCCAGGTCGATGCCCAGCTCGCGGGCCAGGTCCCGCACCGCGTCGAGGAACGTCTTGCCCAGGTAGCGCTGGACGAAGGACACCGCGTCGCCGCTCGCCCGGCAGCCATGGCAGAAATAGAAGCGCTTCTCCGGCACCACGTAGAAGGACGGCGTCTTCTCCTGGTGGAACGGACAGCGCCCCTTCCACTCCCGCCCGGCCTTCTTCAGCTCCACGTGGCGGGAGATGAGGCCCACCAGGTCCACGCGCTCGAGGACTTCCTGGATCTTGTGCTCCGGGATCACGATCGCCACCCCTCGTCCCGCCCCCGGGCGGGCTTCGTCGCGGCATCCTGGCAGTCAAGCCTGACGTCGTCCGCCCGGCACCCGACCCGCAGCGTCACCAGGCCCTGACGGGCGGCGGACGGGGACGGCGATGGGGCGTGGAACGTGGGGGACACGGTGGGGCTCCTGCGGCCCGGGCGACGCTCCCTGGGGGAGGGCGCCGGAGGGCTGGCCCTGGCACTTAATGACGGGGGGCCGGGGGAGCAAGTTTCCGCTCAACCCGAGGCCCTCCACCCACACCGGGCCGCCGCACCTTGTCGGAGGCCCGGGCGAGGGTGGGAGCAACGACGGCGGGAGTCAGCCGAGCTTCGCCAGCTGCGCCTTGACGGCCTCGGAGATGGCGCGGCCCTCGGCCTTGCCCTGGAGCTTGGGCGAGAGGTTCTTCATCACCGCGCCCATGTCCTTGGGGCCCTTGGCACCCACCTCGGCGATGGCGGCCTGGACCTCGGCGGCCAGCTCGTCGGCGGTGAGCTGCTTGGGCAGGTAGTTCTGGAGGACGGAGATCTCCGCCTCCTCCTTCTCCGCCATGTCGGGGCGGCCACCGGACTTGAACTGGTCGATGGAGTCGCGGCGCTGCTTGATGAGGCCGCCGATGACGGTCATCACGCCGGCGTCGTCGAGGGCGGAGGCGCCGGGCTCGACTTCCTTGTACTTGATGGCGCTCTTGAGCATCCGCAGCACGCTGGTGCTCAGCTCGTTCTTGGACCGCATCGCGTCCTTCAGGTCCGCGTCGATCCGCTCCTTGAGGGTGGCCATGGGCGACTCCGTATTGGCGGTGATTCGGGGGGGACTGGACGGCGGGAACCAGGGCGCCTGACCGCAAGGCGCCCCGGTCCTCACACCGGCCTCGCGACTAGAACGACTTGCGGGCCTTCTTCACCGCGCGCTTCTTGGCGGCGAGGGCCTTCTTCTTCCGCTTCACGGAAGGCTTCTCGTAGTGCTCGCGCTTGCGGATCTCGGAAAGGATTCCGGCCTTTTCAGTGGCCTTCTTGAAGCGCTTGAGGGCGCTCTCGATGGACTCTCCCTCCTTCACTCGGATACCGGGCATGCGTTCACCTCCTTCCGCCATGCGTAGATGTGTGCTGACCGCTCAGGGGGAGCGGGTATGTCCCAGCGGCGGGTAAAACGCAAGGACGCCGGACGGAAAAGCGGGGTGCGATTGAACTAGAGTGTCCGCTTCGTGAGCCCTGCGTTTCTCCTCATGGTGCTACTGGCCTCCAAGCCCGGTGTGGGCACTGGCACGACCGAGTGCTGGGCCTCCTGCCAGCGGCACGTCGTGGAGCGAAGCCAGCGGGCCCGGGTGTGTGGCAGCTGCCTGTCGGGCGGGCGGGTGGACTCCTGGGTGGGGTCGCTGGCCACGCTGCGGCCGGCGCCTCGCGACGCGCTGGTGTCGGCCCGGAAGGATCCGGACTGGCGCGTGCGGTGGGCCGCCGTCCGGGTGGACGCGAGGAGTCGGGGCATCCCCGAGCGGCGCCTGCTCGCGGAGTGGGTGGCGGGCACGCCAGTGTCGGCGGACCTGGACCCTTGTCTCACCGCGGCGCGGGCGGCGGCGGAGTCCCAGCAGTCGTCCGCGAACTTCCTGAAGGACGCGGGGGCGCGGGGCGCGGACGCGGCGGCGCGGGTGTGGGCGCGGCGGGAGGCCATCCGCCAGGCGCTGGAGTTGGAGCTGTACTCGGAGGACGTGGCGGCGAGGGGGCCGGCGCTCGCCCACCTGTCGACCTTCCTGGGGCGCAAGCCGGCCCGGGTGCTCCTCGAGGCCATGGCGTCGCGGCCGGAGGGGTCGGACGCGATTGGCGCTTCGGCGCTCATGTCGGTGGCGTCGCGGCAGCGCACGTCGGTGGGGCGGCTGCTCCTGGAGGATGCGCGGCCCACGGACGAGGAGCGCATCAACCGGCTCTTCGCGGTGTATTCGCGCGAGCTGGAGTCGCTCCAGCCGGAGCTGACCGCCCCCGAGGCGCGGCGGCGTGACGCGGCGGTGTTGTCGCTGGGGGTCTACGGGCCCCTGGCGCGCAAGGAGATGGAGCGGGCGCTGGAGGATCCGGACACGAAGGTGCGCAGCTCGGCGGCGCGCCGGCTGGCGGAGGCGGATGGGGTGAGTCTGGCCGCCGCGGCGGAGCGGCACCTGGAGCGGCGGGAGCCGCGGGTGGCCCGGCCCTGGTTGGAGGCGATGGCGCGCGAGAAGGGCTGCGCCGTCTTCCTGCTGGGCGTGGCCGGGGACACGCTCCAGCCCCCCGAGGTGCGAGGCCACGCGTTGACGGCGCTCGCCGACTGTCGGGAGAGCGAGCAGGTGCGGCTGGAGCGGTTGATGCCCTATCTGCGCCACGAGCGGCCAGAGCTCCGCGCCGGCGCGGTGCGGGTGCTGGGGACGCTGTCCGTGCGCCGGCCGGAGGTGCTGGACGCCACGTCGCGCGCGCTGGAGGACCCGGCGCCGGAGGTGGTGGCCGCCGCGCTGGAGGTGGTGGCGGGACAGCGCCAGTCCACCCGGGGCGACACGGCCGCGGAGCTGCTGGGCTCGGACCACCCGCTCGTCCGGGCCGCCGCGGCGCGGGCGCTGGAGGTCATTGGCCGGGCGGCGCACGTGAAGGTGCTCGCCTCGTGCCTGCGGGAGGATCCGGTGGCCGACGTGCGCGTGGCGGCGGCGGTCGCGCTGGGGCGACTGGGCGGGCCCCACGCGGCGGCGGCGCTGAGCGACGCGGTGGCCCGCGACGCGGACACCCACGTGCAGCACGTGTCGCGTGAGGGGCTGCGGCGGCTGGGCTTCCGGCTGTGACGGTCCTCGGAAGGGCCCTCGCGCCCGCGCGAGTGGCGGTGCTCGGTCCGCGATGGTCGTCACCGGCGTCCGCGTGGGAGCCTGTTCGTGGAGGAGCGCCTCAGGCCGTGACGGCCTTCACGGACCGCTGATGGCCTTGGCGTCCGCGCGGTTCCGGCCCGCGCGCTTGGCGCGGTAGAGGTACTTGTCCGCCGCGGCGATGAGGTCCTCGGGCTGGGAGAAGTCCGAGTCCAGCAACGTGGCCACGCCCAGGCTGATGGTCACCTTGATGGGCGTGCCGCCGAAGACGAAGTCCGCCTTGTCCACCGCGTGCCGGCAGCGCTCCGCGCACGCCAGGGCCTGGTCCTCCGCGGACTCACGCAGCATCAGCGCGAACTCCTCGCCGCCGTAGCGCGCCAGCAGGTCCTCGGTGCGCACCGTGTCGCTGACCCGCTGCGCGATGCGCGTCAGCACGTAGTCGCCCGCCGGGTGCCCATACGCGTCGTTGATCTTCTTGAAGTGGTCCACGTCGAACAACACCAGCGACAGCGGCACCCGGTGGCGCAGGCAGTAGCTGAACTCCTTGCGCACCGTCTCCAGGAAGTACTTCTTGTTGTAGACGCGGGTGAGGCCGTCGCGCGTGGCGGACTCGTAGATGCTGCGCTGGTACTGCTCCTCCAGCTCGTCCTGGATGGAGAACTTGAGGACGGTGTTGGAGCCGATCTGGATCTTGTCGCCGTCGTAGAGCGGGGCGGCGTTGACCTTCAGCCCGTTGAGATACGTGCCGTTGGTGCTGGCCAGGTCCACCAGCTGGAAACGGCCATCCCCCAGCGCCACCACCTTGGCGTGCTTGCGGGAGATGCCGTCGTCCTCCACCTGGAACTGCGCTTCCGAGCTGCGCCCCATCACCACCTCGGAGCGGTCCAGCTTGAACATCCGGCCGATGCCCGCCGCGGACTTGGCGCTGATGACGATCAGATAAGCGCTCTGCCGCTGGGCGCTGCCCAGCAGGTCCGAAATGGAATGGACGGAAGTTTTCTCCTCGGACATCGCGTCACCCATCTTACGGGCCGTTTTTTCGCGGCGGCAAGCATGCTTCCGGCTTCCGCGTGATTCCCTCTTAAGCGGTCTTGACCCGGCGCGCCGGACGCCGCCGAGGCGGCTCCACAGGGGGCACTGTCGGCCTGCCGACGGTCAGCTCCCCGGCGATGGGGGTCTGGATGAAGCGCGCCAGGGCCTCCGGCGAGCGCGGATGGAGGGCCAGCCCCTGCATGAGCTTCACCAGCGCCGCCGAGGGGGTCATGTCCGCGCCGCCCACCGCCCCCCGGGCCAGCGCCGCGGCTCCGGATTCGTAGAGGCTGAGATCCACGCCGTTGCGATAGGCCTGACTGACCACCACCACCGGGACGCCGCGCTCGCGCGCCTGGGTGAAGAGCGGCAGCAGCGAGCGCCCGAGCTCCGGGGCGATGGGGAAGTTGCCGGCCCCGTAGGCCTCGACCACCAGCCCCCGGACGTGAGGCAGCAGTTGCAGGGGCAGGGCGGGGTCCAGGCCGGGGTACACCTTGAGGAGGAACACGCGCGGGTCGAGCTGGTCGTGGAGGCGGAAGGGGCCCCGGGGCCGCAGCCCCGGCTCGAATGTCGCGTCCACGCCCAGCGTGCCCAGCACCGGGCAGTTGGGGCTGTCGAAGGCGTCGTACTCGGCCACCTTCATCTTCCGCGCCCGGTTGCCCCGGTACAGGTGCGAGTCGAAGCAGATGGTGACCTCGCGGGGGCCCTGCAGGGCGGACAGCACCGCGTCGATGAGGTTGAGCCGCGCGTCCGAGCGCACCTCGCCCAGGGGGCGCTGCGAGCCCGTCAGCACCACCGGACAGGGCGGGTTGCGCAGCATGAAGGACAGGGCGCTGGCCGTGTAGGCGAGCGTGTCCGTCCCATGGGTCACCACGGCCCCGTCGAAGGACGGGAGCTGTTCGTGGAGGTGGGCGGCCATGCGTTGCCACATCTCCGGCTGCATCTCGGAGCTGTCGACGTTGCTGAACAGCTGGAACTCCAGGTCGGCGAGCTCGAACAGCTCCGGCACGCGCGCCTTGAGCGTCTTGAAGAAGGCGGCGGGGCGCAGGGCGGAGGGGCGGCCTCCGGCCATTCCGAGCGTGCCTCCGGTGTGCAGCAACAGGACTCTGGGCATGATGGGCAGGGAGGCTTCCCTGCCAGAGGCGGGCGTTGCTTTACAAGCCCCGCGCGCGTGGCTAAGACCCGCGGCGTGCTCCTCTCCTGCTGGAAGCGTGTCGTTCCCCTGCTGGCCGTCGCGGCGCTGACGGCCCCGGGCTGCAAGAATCCGGAGGGCTCCGCCCCCGTCTCCCCGCCTCCCGCGGCCAAGCCGGCCCCCGCCGCCACGCCGCCCAAGCCGCCGGAGCCGGCGGCCGCGCCCTCGGACCCCGCGGCGGCGCTCGTGGGAATCCCCGGCATGGACTTCTCGTCCCTGTCCCCGGCGGCCCGGCGCGAGCTGGCCACGGTGCTCAGCGACGAGTTCTGCTACTGCGGCTGCCCGCACACCCTGGGCGCCTGCCTCAAGTCGCACACGAATTGTCGGCACGCCAAGCGGATGACGCAGGTCGCCGCGCGCATGGTGGCCGAGGGCACGCCCGCGACGGAGGTCATCGTCTCGCTGTCGCAGTACTACGGTGGCTTCCGCGAGCAGCGGGCGCAGTTCAAGGTCGACGAGCGGATGTGCATGGGCAATGCGTCCGCGCCGGTGACGGTGGTGGAGTTCTCCGACTTCGAGTGCCCCTACTGCGCCAAGGCCCGCCCCATCCTGGAGGGGTTCGCGCGGAAGAACGCGTCGCAGGTGCGCTTCTGCTACCTGCCGTTCCCCCTGTCCAACCACGTCAACGCGATCCCCGCCGCGCAGGCGGCGTTGTGGGCGCGCGACCAGGGCAAGTTCTGGCAGATGCATGACGCGCTCTTCGAGCACCAGGAGAACCTGAAGCCGGAGGCCATCGTCGCGCTGGCGAAGTCGCTGGGGATGGATGGAGCGCGGCTGGAGGCGGTGCTGCGCTCGGACACCTACAAGTCGGAGCTGGAGGGCTTCCGTGGCCAGGGCCGCGCGGCGGGGCTGTCGGGCACGCCGTCCGTCTACTTCAACGGCCGCTCGGTCGACCTGTCCTTCCTCCAGGAGGAGCTGCTCAACCACAGCCTCCAGGACGAGCTGGAGTGGGTGTCGAACAAGAACGCCTGGGCCGCGGACTCGGATTGACGCGGGCATGACGCAACGGTTCCGCATCGACGCGGGGCAGCTCGTCCCCGAGGAGCGCCAGAGCCCGTCGCCGCTGGCGGGGCGCTCGGGGACGTACGCGTTGATGCCGACGTCGCCCGACCTGCTGGTGTTCGCGCGGGGGCCTTGCGAGGGGGGCGCCATCGCTCCGCCGCGCGTGGTGCTGTCCGGCGACGCCAGCGGCTTCCCGCTGTCGGACCTGATGGCGTTCCTCAGCCAGTCGCGCTGGAGCGGCATCATCCGCGTGCACGCGCCCGGCGGCGAGCGCTCGGTCACCTTCCGGGATGGGGAGGTGCGCGGCGCCTCGTCCGACGACCCGGCGGACCGGCTGGGCGAGGTGTTGGTGCGGCTGGGCTACGTGGACCGCGCCCAGGTGGAGGCCGCGCTCAAGGGCCAGCCCCCGTCCAAGGTGGGGCGCGCGCTGGTGGAGAAGGGGCTGTTGCAGGCGCATGACCTGTTCAAGTGCGTCACGCACCAGGTGAGCGAGATCTTCCACGCCATCGTCCTGTGCCGGGAGGGGAGCTTCTTCCTCATCGACCAGCCCGTGGACGAGAAGGCGGGCCACACGCTCCAGCTGTCCACGCAGAGCCTGCTGATGGACAGCATCCGGAAGATCGACGAGATGGCGCACTTCCGAAAGCGCATCCCCCACGGGCGGCTGTACGTGGCGCGCAAGCGTCCGTCCGACGGGAAGCTGGAGGAGGACGAGGACCGCGTGCTGGGCCTGCTGGACGGGCGCCGCACCATCCTCGAGCTGGGGCACGCGGCCCGGCTGTCCGAGTTCGACATCACCAAGGTCGTCTTCCGGTTGCTGGAGGGCGGCTTCGCGGCGGTGACGGACAAGCCGCTGCTGGTGCCCGCGCAGCCGGGGAGCACGGGGCCCGGGACGGTGCCCGCGCAGCCGGCGGCGAAGACGGCCACGGCCCCGGCGGCGGATGCGCGTCCGGCGGCGCGCGTCTTCAACTTCATCTTCCGGGAGATTCGCGACGAGGTGGCCAAGCAGGGCATGGACCGCGCGTTCATCGCCGCGGCCAACGCCGCCCTCGCCAATCAGGCGCTGTCCGCGTCGCCGGTGCTGCAGGGGCTGGCCTTCGCCGCGGACGGGAGCCTGCCGGAGGCGAAGCTGATGGAGAGCTTCGAGCAGCACCGCGCCCAGCTGGGCAGCGAGCCGCTGGCCTCCTTCAAGCAGGCGCTCAGTGACGTGATGTTCTTCCTGCTGTTCCAGGCCGGTGAGCTGCTGGAGTCCCGCGCGGACGAGGACCTGGCCCGGCGCGTGAAGGAACTGCTGGCCACCCTCGAGGCATCGTGACGACGCAGACAGATTCGCTGCTTCCCCGGCTCACCTCGGAGGTGCCGGGCTGCGGGGGCGCGTTCAAGCTGGTCCCCGAGGACTTCGAGGTGGAGGAGCTGCCCGCCTACCTCCCCTCGGGCGAGGGGGAGCACCTCTACCTGTGGTTGGAGAAGCGGGGCCGCGACACGCGCGAGGTGGTGCGCGCGCTGGCCGCCGCGCTGGGCGTCGCGGAGGACGACATCGGCGTGGCGGGGATGAAGGACCGGCAGGCCGTCACCCGACAGCTGCTCTCCGTGCCCGCGAAGGCGGAGGCCCGGCTGGGCGACTTCTCGCTGGAGGGCGTCACCGTCCACTGGGCGCGTCGCCACGGCAACAAGCTGCGTACCGGGCACCTCAAGGGGAACCGCTTCCGGCTGCGGCTGCGCGGCGTGCGCGACGTGGGCGCGGCCCGGGAGTCCTTCGCGCGGCTGGCGGCCGGGGGCCTGCCCAACTACTTCGGCGAGCAGCGCTTCGGCCGCGCGGGAGACAACGCGGACCTGGGCCGGCTGCTGGTGCTGGGGCAGCGGCTGCCGAAGCGGCCGGACCGCTTCCAGCGCAAGCTGTACCTCTCCGCCTTCCAGTCGCGCCTGTTCAACCGCGCGCTGGCGGCGCGGGTGCGCGCCGGCACGCTGGCCACCGCGCTCGCCGGCGACGTCCTGCGCAAGGAGGAGACGGGCGGCCTCTTCGTCTGCGAGTCGCCCGAGGTGGACGGCCCGCGCGTGGCGGCCTTCGAGGTGAGCCCGGCCGGGCCGCTGTTCGGCCCGAGGATGACGGCGGCCGCGGGCGAGGTGGCCGCCCTGGAAGCGCGGCTCCTAGTGGAGGAGGGCGTGACGCTCGATGACTTCCGCCGAGGCGGGGGCGAGACGGAGGGCGGACGCCGCCCCTACCGCGTCCGGCTGGGCGCGGCGGAGCTCGTGCCGGAGGGCGAGGACATGTGGCTCACCTTCGAGCTGCCTCGGGGCGCCTACGCCACCGAGGTGCTGCACGAACTGCTCAAGGACGACTGAAAGCGGAGTGCCTCCTCGGGGGGCTTCGTGAGCATGGGCTCGACTCGCGCGGAGGACTGGGTCACTGGCGAGAGCGCCGCGGTCTTCCTCGGTGCGTCGTGAGCATGGGCCCGTCTCGCGTGAATGCCTGGGCCACTGGCGCGGGCGCCGCTGCCTTCCTCGGGCGGGTCGTGCGCATGGGCCCGACTCGCGTGGGAGGGCTGAGCTCGGGCGCCTGAAAAGCGAAGCGCCTCCTCGGGGAGACCCGGGAGGCGCCGCGTGGGGGAGGGAACCGGCCGCGCTGAGCGCCGGCTCCCCCAGGTGTTCACTGGTCGACGATGTTGAACTCGGTGCGGCGGTTCTGCGCGCGGCCGGCCTTGGTGGTGTTCAAGCCGATGGGCTTGGTCTCACCGAAGCCCACCGCCTCCAGCCGGCCCGGGTCGATGCCACGGCGCAGCAGCTGCGCCATCACCGCGTCGGCGCGCTTCTGCGACAGCTTGAGGTTCGTCTCGTCCTTGCCCAGCGAGTCCGTGTGGCCCTCGATGCGGATCTTCTTGATCCACGGGGCGTCGCGCAGCGCCGCCGCGACGTCGTCCAGGATGGCCGTGCTCTGCTTGCCGATGATCTTCGCGGAGCCGGAGCCGAAGAGGATCTGCTTCTTGATTTCGATGCGGTCGCGCTTGATGACGACGTTCTTGTAGACCTTCGGGCAGCCACGCTCCTCCTTGGTGCCGGGCTGGTCCACGCACGCATCGAGGCGATCCACCACGCCGTCGTTGTCGCTGTCCTTGTCGGGGCAGCCGCTGTTCTCCGGCGGGCCGGCCTCGTTGGGGCACTTGTCCTGGGCGTCCGCCAGGCCGTCGGAGTCGTTGTCCAGGTCGGGGCAGCCGTCCTCGTCCTGGAAGCCGTCCTTGTCCTCGGGCTCGTCCGGGCACTTGTCCTGGCCGTCGTTGACGCCGTCGCCGTCCTTGTCGGGGCAGCCCAGGTTCTGCATCGAGCCGGCCTCGTTGGGGCACTTGTCCGCGCTGTCGATGATGCCGTCGGCGTCATTGTCGAGCTCGGGGCAGCCGTCCTCGTCCTGGAAGCCGTCCTTGTCCTCCGGCTGGTCGGGGCACTTGTCCAGCGGATCCACGATGCCGTCGCCGTCGCGGTCCTTGGGCGCCTCCGCCGGGCAGCCCTGGTTCTCCGCGACACCAGCCAGGTCCGGACACTTGTCGTTGGCGTCCAGCACGCCGTCGTTGTCGTTGTCCGGGTCGGGGCAGCCGTCCGCGTCCTGGAAGCCGTCGAGGTCCTCGGCCTGGTCGGGGCAGGGGTCGTCCTTGTCCAGGATGCCGTCGCCGTCGTTGTCCGTCTCCTCGATGCGGACCACGACCTGGGGCTGCTGCGACGAGGTCTGGGGCTCCTGCGGCTGGGTCTGGGGCTGCTGGGGCTCGGGGCGCTCGCGCACGAGCACCTGCCGGGGGCCACAGTTCTTGGACAGCTCCAGGGCCCGGTCCACCGCCGTGTCCGCCTCGCGGACGTGATAGGCGGCGCGGCCGCTGTTGCCCTGGCTCAACTCGCCCTTGGCGAAGTCGAGGTGGGCCTCGGCGGTGGCCAGCTCCACCGGCGCGCAGCGCAAGGCGCCGCTGCGGCGCGCGCGCTCGACGTCCGCGGCGAGCACCTGGGTGTCCGCGCGAATCTTGCTGCCGCTGACGCAGCCGACGGTGAGGAGGAGGGGGAGCAGCGCTGCAAGGGAGGGACGCGTCATCGGGAGCGCTCGGTGCGTCACGGGTTCGGGCCGGTGTCGGGGCCGCCGGCCACGGACATCGCCTTCTCGCGGGCCTCGTTGGCGAAGCGGGAGGCCTTCACCGCGAAGTCCACGCCGGCCTGGTAGTCGGAGTAGCCAACCTCCTCGCGGGCCTTGGCGATGTACAGGTTGGCCGCCGTCCACTCGTACGGTGCCAGCTTGTCGGCCCCGGCCGTGCGCGCCGCCTGGATCTGCACTTCGGCGTCGAGGATGTTCGCGGTGGACTTCACGGGGCCGCACGCGGTGAGCGCCCCCGCCACCGCCACCAGCACCGTCAGGTTCTTCATAGCGTGGCGCCTCAGAGGAGGGAGAAATGCTTCGGTCGTATCAATCGCCTCTTGGGGGGTCAAGAATCGGGCGGGACTCCGGCGCGGGGAGGCCGGCCGGACGCGGGGACTTTGACGGCCGGCGCGGCGCTTGCCATCGTGGGCTCCTCGTGCGCCTGTCCGCCCCCGTCCTCCTCCCGTTCCTCCTCGCAGCGCTCCTGTGGTCCTCCCTCGGGCACGCCGGCCCGGCGTCCGCCCAGAGGCGCATGGGCCGCCGAGCGGAGTCGGAGCAGGTGGTGGTGGGCGTCATCCAGGGCGGCCCCGTCCCCGCCGCCGTCTCCCGGCTGCGCTACCTGGGCGAGGAGCCGTACGCCGCGGACGTCATCGGCGAGGCGCTGCGCAAGGTGATGGACGACCGTCCCCGGCGCAACCTCGTGGCGGTGCTGGCCGGGCTGGAGACGCGCTCGGCCGAGCCCACCCTCGCCCGGCTCGCCGGGGACGAGGACAGCACGGTGCGGATGTACGCCGCGCAGGGCCTGGGGCGGCTGAAGAGCCGCAACGTCCAGGTGCTCCTGCCGCTCTTGGACGACAAGAGCAGCGGGGTGCGCCGCGACGCGGCGAAGGCGCTGGGCGCCTCGCGCAACCCCAAGGTGGGGCGCGTGCTCGTGGCGGCGGCCCGGCAGGAGCAGGAGCTGGAGGTCCGCGCCGCCATGCTCACGGCGGTGGGCGACGCGGGCGACACCAAGCAGGCCAAGGTCCTCAAGGAGTTCCTGGCGATGGATTCGGAGGGCACCCGCTTCGCCGCGGCGCGCGGCCTGTGCCGGCTGGGCGCGCCGGAGGGCTTCGCCTTCGCGGGCAAGCTTCTGGCCTCCGAGGACCGCTTCGTGAGGCGCCAGGGACTGGAGCTGTACGAGGGCGTGGCCGCGAAGAAGGCCGCCCCCGCGCTCAAGCCGCTGCTGGAGGACAAGGACCGGACCCTGGCGGCCGGCGCCGCGCGCATCCTGTACCAGGGGGGCGACGCGTCCATGCTGGACTGGCTGGTCGTGTCGTCGTGGAACGCGAAGAACGACGAGAAGCTCGCCTACGAGAAGGAGCTCGAGACGCTCCAGCTCCAGGATGACCGGCGCAAGGCGATCCTCCGCAGGGCGGGTGTGGCGAGATGACGTTGTCCGCGGTGCTGGTCGCGGCGCTGCTCGGTCAGGCGCCCGCGGCCGCGAAGTCCACGCCCTCCACCCCGCCCGGCGCGCGGGAGGTGCTGCGCTCGGGCGCCGTCGGCGCCCAGGCGGCGACCGCCACGCCCCACCGCTCCAACGGCTGGACGGGGCTGGGCCCCGAGGCGTTCGCCGCGCTCGTGGCGGAGGCCGCCGACGCGCCGTTGTCCGAGCGGCTGTTGAAGATGAGCGGGCGCTTCCTCGACACGCCCTACCAGCTGTCGCCCCTGGGCGAGGGCACGGGCGTGGACCCGGATCCGACCTTCCGGCTGGACGCGGTGGACTGCCTCACCTTCGTCGAGCAGTCGCTGGCGCTGGGCATGGCGCGCACGGAGGCGGACGTGGCGCCGCTGCTGGAGCGCCTGCGCTACGCGAGCGCCCCCAGCTACGAGGACCGCAACCACCTGATGGAAGCGCAGTGGCTCCCCAACAACGTGCGCAAGGGCTTCCTCGTGGACGCGACGCGGCGGCTGGGCGGCGCGGACGTGGTGGCGGTCACCAAGACGCTCACCCGGCACACCTGGCAGTCGCGCTCGTCCCAGGCGCTGCAGCTGCCCCCGGAGCGGCAGGTGGTGGGCTCGTTCACCCTCGACATGCTGCCGCTCGAGCGGGTCATGGCGCACGCGCGCGACATCCCCTCGGGCACCATCCTGGTCGTGCTCCGAGAGGACCTGCCGCTGAAGGCCACGCGGGTGACGCACCTGGGCTTCGTGGTGCAGCGCAAGCAGCGCACCTACCTGCGCCACGCGTCTCGCGGGGGCTACAACCGCGTCGTGGACGAGGACCTGGAGACGTTCCTCGCCCGCAACGCGCGCTACGCGAAGTGGAAGGTGACGGGCGTGAGCCTGTTCGAGGCGCGCCGACCGGAGCCTGGCCAGCCGGGCCCGGTGGTGCGCTCGCCCTGACGCCGCCGTCGCTTCAGACGGCGGGAGGCGGGGGCAGGGCCTGGGGGGGAGAGGGCGCCTCGCCCTCCAGCTCCTCGTCCTCGGCGGCCTGGACGGCCTCGTCGGTGGTGGCGTCCTCCCGGGCGCGCTCCTGCTCCAGCAGCCTCGTGGCGCGCTCCTGCTGCTCCTCCGGGACGAGAATCTCCCACCAGGGCAGCAGATTGCCCGTGGTCAGCTTGTCCACCACGCCGGAGCGGCCGGCGCGCACGAACACGGGGATCTCCGCCTCGTCGAGCAGCTCCACGAAGGCCTCGACGGTGAGCGGATCCTCCGCGGTGCCCGCGCGCACGAAGACGCGCTTGTCCAGCTCGTGCGGCAGCGGCAGGCCGCGCTCGCGCATCTGCTCCGCGCTCACGAGTCGGGGGTTGCCCGGGCAGTCGGCGCACTGCTCCACGCCCTCCTGGTACTCCGAGCCGCATCGGGTGCAGTACTTCATGGCATTCCCTCCTGCGCGTGGTGGTCGTCCTGGAGGGACATAGTAGGTCTGGCGTCCCTGGGCGGCACCGGGGGGCGGGCGCTCCGTTCACTGCCGGGCGTCTTCCTCCGCGCCCCCCGGCCACTGTCGGGCCTGGGCGCCCAGCCGGCCCACCTCGCCGTTGAGGCGCTCCACGTCGAGCGGCTTGCGCAGCATCAGGTCGCAGTGCTCCGCGCCTGCCACCTCCGTGTAGCCCGATACGAGGATGATGCGCGTGCGGGGCGCGGCCTGTTTCACCTTGCGCGCCAGCTCCGTGCCGCTCATTCCCGGCAGCGATTCGTCGGTCACCACCACGTCCGGACACGCGCGCTCGAAGGCCTGGAAGCCGGCCAGCCCATCCTCGGCGGTCACGACGTCGAAGTCGAACTCCAGGAGCTCCGCCAGCAGCTCCCGGCTGTCTCCATCGTCCTCCACGAGGAGGACCTTGATTCGGTCGGCACCCATGTGTCTGGGGAACCCTGGGTCCGGAGCGAAACGTCCGCCATGGGGGCCCGAGGGACGCGTCGTCCCGCCGCCCGGGGGGCAGGGGAGCGAAGAGGCCCCCCTCACCCCAGGGCGTGGCGCTGTCCATCTTTGGGCCCTGGAGGTGAATGACATGAAGGTGTTGATGCGGGGAGTGCATCTGACGCTGACGGATTCACTGAGGGACTACGCGCGGGAGCACCTGGTGCGCCACGTCGAGCGGTACGCGGACGACGAGGCGTCGGAGGTCGACATCTCGCTGGTGGACATCAACGGCCCCAAGGGCGGCGTGGACAAGGAGTGCCGGGTGACGGTGCGCATGCCCAACTTCGCGTCGATCCACGTCACGGAGACGGCGGAGACGCTGTTGCAGGCCATCGACGCGGCGCGTGACCGGCTGGAGCGCAGCCTCAAGCGCGCCGTCGACAAGCGGCGCGATGTCCACACCGACGGCCTGCCGGAGGACGTGGCGGCCAACGCGCCCACCTACTAGGTGCGAGAACCCACGGAGGAGGGGCCCGGCCTTCCCGGTCGTCCACCGGGCGGCCGGGCCGCAGATGTCCGCTGTCCGAATCTTGCTGGGCCCGAATGGTGAACGCTATAAGCGGAAGCCTTCACCCATGGGCTAAAGGACGGCGATGGTCCGCCTCAAGTTCCTCCTCTTCGCGTTCCTGGTCATCGGACTGGGGCTTGCTCACCTCCCGGTGCTGTCGGGACCGCTGCGTGCGCGCGCGGCGGAGGGGGCCACGGCCCAGGCAGCGTCGGGTATCGCCGACGTCGCTCGTCGCGCCGAGGCCCGCCGCGCCGAGGTGCAGGCCCTGGCGTTGAAGCTGGCCGCTTCGCCCGACGTGGCCTCCGCCATCCACGCGCTCCAGCCGCCCAAGCCCGTCGCGCCGACGAAGCCGTCCTATGGCTATGGCTCCAAGGACAAGGACCGCGACGAGGAGAAGCCGGGGCTGCAGCCGCTGACCGCCGAGCGCTTCGGCGCCGTGCGCGCCGCCGCGGACGCGCTGCTGCCCAAGGAGCTCAAGGGCGCGGTGGTGGCGCTGGCGGCCCCGGACGCCGCGTTCCACGCCGTCGTGGGCGCGGAGCCTTCTTCGGACACGACGAAGCTGGACGTCGCCGCGCTGGCCAAGGCCGGCACGTCCGTGGTGGACGCGCTGGGGGCCCAGCACGTGTTCGCGGCGGTGCCCGTCCTGTGGGGCGGTGACTTCGGGATGCAGCCGGCGGTGACGCTGGTGGTCGGCGCGCCCCTCTTCGACGAGGGCGCCCTCGACGCCGCCGCGCAGGCCACGGGCGTGGCGGCGCTCGCGCTGGTGAACGGCGAGGCGCTGGTCCAGGCCGCGGGCCCCGAGAAGCTGCTCGCGGAGGGCTCGCTTTCGAAGGTGGCCGCGAACGCCACGGGCGTCGTGCTCAAGACGGGAAGCCTCCAGAGCCTGGGCCCTGTCGGCCTGCCGGTGATGACGGATGGGGACTTCATGGGCGGCAAGGCCCCCCTGGCGGTGGGCTCGCGCCGCGCGCTCGAGGGCACCCCGTTCGAGGTCTTCGCGGTGGCGAGCACGCAGCCGGTGCTGGGCGCGCTGGCCGCGTACCAGCAGACCGCGTTGCTGGCCCTGGCGGGGCTGCTCGCGCTGACGCTGGTGTGGACGGTGGTGATGGGCGGCGGCGCCCGCGCCGGTGGCGCCGACGACGTGCAGGGGTCCTCGGACACGTTGAGCCTGTCGGCGGCGATGGCCGCCCACGCGCCGCCGGCGCCGCAGCCGCAGCATCAGCCCGTCCCCGCGGCCCCCACCCCGGGCCCGCTGCCGGACCCGTTCGCCGCCGCGGCCCCCGCGCCCTTCGCGTCGCCCCCCGCGCCCAACCCCTTCGCCAGCGCGCCGCCCCCGCCCGCCGCGCCGAGCCCCTTCGGCGACCCGTTCGCCACGGCCGCGCCCCCGCCCGCCGCGCCGAGCCCCTTCGGCGACCCGTTCGCCACGGCCGCGCCTCCGCCCGCCGCGCCGAGCCCCTTCGGCGACCCGTTCGCGCTGCCACCTCCCGCGCCAGCCGCGGCGCCTGCCCCGAGCCCCTTCGGCGACCCGTTCGCCTCGGCGGAGCCGTTCCCGTTCCCCGCGGCGCCTCCGCCGCCTCCTCCGGCCCCGCCGCCCGCTCCGCCCGCCGGGAATCCGTTCTCCGCGGCGTCCATGCCGTTCGAGCCGGGCCCCCACAGCTTCGACGCGCCCGCCGAGCCGATGACGGCCTCGCCGCGCCGTGGGGCCTTCGCCTTCGAGGACCAGCCGACGGCGGCCTATTCGCTCCAGCAGGCGGCGGACCCGTTCGCGCTGGCCGCGGCGCAGTCGCCGGAGAACTCCGAGACGACGCGCGTGGCGGCGATTCCGCGCGAGCTGCTCCAGGCCACGGCCCGTCCTCCGACAGGGGAGATGCCCATCCCGCTGCCCCCGCGCGGTGGGGCCCCGGCGGCCGCCATCCCGTTGCCGGGCGCGGCGCCGTCGGGCAACTCGGCGGTGGCGCTCTCCGAGGAGCAGCACTTCCAGGAGGTCTTCCGCGAGTTCGTCACGACGCGTGAGCGCTGCGGCGAGCCGGCCGACGGCCTGACCTACGACAAGTTCGTGCAGAAGCTGCGCAAGAACAAGGAGCAGCTCGTCCAGAAGTACGCCTGCAAGACGGTGCGCTTCCAGGTCTACGTCAAGGAGGGCAAGGCCGCCCTCAAGGCGACGCCCGTCAAGGACTGACGCGGTTCGCGACGGTGCTTCATCCGGGGGCCCGGGGCGCGTGTCGCCTCGGGCTTTCGCGCTTCGACGGCGGCTTCACCCCGCCGGTGTCGCGCCCTCGGCGCGGGGCAGCACCACGCTGAAGCGGGCGCCGCGCCCCGGTTCCCCTCCGGCCTCCAGCTTGCCGCCGTGCTCCTGGAGGATGCGCGCGGCGATGGCGAGGCCCAGCCCCGTGCCGCCTTCCTTGGTGGTGAAGTAGGGCTCGAAGATGCGGGCGCGGTTCTCGGGGGGGATGCCCGGGCCGCTGTCCTCCACCTCGATGATGGCGTCCGCCTCCGTGCCCTTGACGCGCACGCGGAGGCTGCCGCCCTTGTCCGCCATGGCCTCCTCGGCGTTCTTCACCAGGTTCACCAGCACCTGCGTCAGCATGTCGCGGTCCACCCGCGCCACGACGCCCGTCTGGAGGGACGGCTGCACCTCGATGCCCGGCGGCGGGGTGGCGTAGAGCGCGAGCACGCTCTGGGTCAGCTCGGACAGGTCCACCGGCGCCAGCTGCGGCTTGGGCATGCGCGCGAAGCGGCTGAACTCGTCGACGATGCGCCGCAGCCGGTCCACCTCCTCCAGCACCACGCCCGCGCTCTCCTTGAAGAGCTCCGGGAAGCGCGGGTGGCGCGCCTCCTGCGCGGCGAGCAGCGTCTCCAGCGACATGCGGATGGGGGTGAGCGGGTTCTTGATTTCGTGCGCCAGCCGCCGCGCCACCTCCTGCCACGCGGCGATGCGCTCGCTGGCCACCAGCCGCTCCGTGGTGGCCTTCAGTTCGGACGTCATGTGGTTGAACGTCTTCACCAGCTCGCCCACCTCGCCCGTGGCGTCCGACTCCACGCGCACGTCCAGCGCCCCCTCGGCCACGCGCCGCGCGCCCTCGGTGAGCGCCTCCACCGGGCGCGTCATCCACCGCGACACCAGCAGCCCCAGCAACACCGCGAACGCGCCCCCCAGCCCGGCCAGCAACAGGAAGGCGCGCATGACGCCTTCCTCCGCCTCGCGCGCGGCGGCGCGGCTGAACACCAGCCGCACGGTGGCCGCTTCACCCAGGGGCAGCTCCCGCGCGACGGTGGGCGGCGCCGCGTCCCCGGCCACGGCCACCTCCGCCCCCTCGGCGAGGAGCGACACCCGCGCCTGGGTGAGGCGCGCGAGGTGCTGGGTGAGGCCCTCGTCGAGCAGCACGCCGCCCACCACCCACAGCCGCAGGTCGCCGTAGTCCACGGGACGCGCGGTGACGAGCGCGGGCAGCTGCCTCAGGCCGGAGGGGGTGCGCACCTCCACGCGGACGGGCAGCGGCCTCGACGCCTTCACCCGGGTGACATGGAAGAGGGCCGGGTCCGGGTCGCCGCGCCTGGCGGGCAGGTGGCCGGAGGACAGCACCCTGCCGTCGTTGTCGAAGAGCGACAGCACCGTCAGGCCGCGCGTCTTCATCAGCGCGCCCGCCGTGCCGGCCTGGATGGCGCGGGTGGGGTGCTCGCGCGCGTCGCGGGCCAGGTCCTCCATGGCGGGGCTGTCCACCAGCTCCTCCACCGCCCGGCGGGCCGTGGCCCCCGAGCGCTCCAGCGCCTCCTGGGCGCTGGTGGTGGCCGCCTGCATGCGCGCATCCAGCTCCCGCGACAGTGTGTCGCGCAGCCGCGAGAGCGTGGGGAGCACCACCACGGCCAGGGGCACCAGCGCGAGCAGCGCGAAGGCCAGCGCCAGGCGCGTCCTCAACCGCATGCGGCCCTCCTCACGGACGGCCGCCCGTGGCCGTCGCTTCCGCGGGCGCGAGGAAGAGGCCGTCCAGCATCGGCAGGCCCTGGGCGTCCATCTCCAGCCCATCCACCTCCGGCGCGACGCGCACGCCCAGCCCCTGCGCGTACAGCGGCACCAGCGGCACCGAGGGCGCCACCGCGAGCGCGCGCTCCCGGGCGCGGGCGTCGCGGGCGCTCGCGTCCTGCAACAAGCCGATCGGCGGCAGCTCCACGCCGAGCAGGTCCTTGCGCCCGCCCGCGTCGAGCACCACCGCGAGCGCGGGGCCCGGCACCGGCGGCAGCAGGAGCGCGTGCAGCATCAACTCGAAGTCGCCCCGGGCCCAGCGCGCCCTCAGCGCGGCGCGGGACAGGGGCTCGAGGGCCACGGTGTAGCCGCGCTCGTGCAGCTTCACCTGGATGCGCTCGGCCACCGCGCGTTGGTCCTCGAGGGCGGAGTCGTAGAGCAGCGTCACCGTGCGCGCGGGCGCGGTCGCCGGGGCCACGGGGCGGGGCCGGGCCGCCTGGGACATCAGCGCCGGAGGCAGCAGGTGCGGCATGGGCACGGCGGGGCTGCGCACGAACAGGCGGGTGAGGTCCTCGCGGTCGATGGCGCTCTCCACGGCCTGTCGGAAGTCCGCGGGCAGCCGCCGGGGCGAGAACGCGAGGTAGGTGGCGTGCAGCGGCGTTCCGGACACCGGCCCCGTCTCGGCCGGCACGCCCATCTCGACCTGCACCTGTCGCGCGGACCACATGCGCGAAAGCCCCCGCTCGTCCGTGGCGGTGAGCAGCAGCCGGTCCAGGTACGGCCGCCCCTGCGGCCAGCCGAGGTTCGCCTCCAGCGCGCCACGGCCCGCGGCGCCGAAGGGGCCGAGCGGCGAGGACGAGACGGGCGCGGACAGGGCCGGGTGGCACAGGGCGCGCTCCAGGTCCGGCCAGGGGAAGGCGAGCGCCAGCTCCAGGGTGCTCCCGCTGGCGGAGATGCTCCGCCCCTCGCCGCGCAGCGGATAGAGCAGGGCGCGGTAGGGTGAGGCGCCCTCGGTGCTGGACAGCCGCGTCCACGCGCGGGCGAGCGCGCTCGCGGCGGCGCCGTTGGGCAGCGTCACCTTCAGCACCTGGGGTGTCGGCCGTGTCAGCGCTCGCGCCAGCGCGGGGCGAGGCGCCTCCTGCGTCGACGCGGTGCAGAGGGGGCGCGACAGGAGACCGAGCAGCGTGGCCTCCAGCGGCGTGTCGGCGAGCGCGGGCTCCCCCACCTCCGGAGGGCCGGCGTGGGCGACGCGCACCTCGCCGCCGTACCGGGGACGGCTGGCGGCGAGGGACGGCGAGGAGGCGAGGAGGAAGAGGCCCGCGAGGGCGACACGGCGCTTCATGGCGCACCCTGGCGCAAGAGGAACAGCTCGGTGGTGCCGTCCGGCTTCCACAGGCCCACGACGACCTCCCTGCGGTCATCTCCATCCAGGTCGGCCGTCACCACGACCAGCGCCCGGCCCGTGGGCAGCGGCCCCTGCCACAGCGGCTCATGGGTCGTCGTGTCCGTGCCCTGGAGGGCATGGATGCGCAGCACGTCCGGCGACGGGCGGAGCAGCGGGGACGTGGTGACGAGCTCGGGCTCGCCGTCCCCGTCGAGGTCGCCCAGGGCGCTCCCCGCGCCCAGGCTGGAGAGCCGGAGCGGCGCCGCGCCGGCGCGCGCGTACAGCGTGCCGGTGGCGTCCGGATGGACGAAGAGCATGCGCGGCGCCACGAGGCTCGCGGTGGTGAAGGGCGCGGGCGCCGTGAACGGCTTTCCATCCGCGAGCCGGAGCTCGGGTTGGAAGGCCGTCTGGCCCGGGATGAAGGCGCCCCGCTCTCCAGGGCCGAGCGGCGCCGCGTCCAACACGCCGACGGGCTTGAGCACCCCGCGCGCGGTGTCGAGCGTCAGCACCTCTCCGTGGGCGTGGCGGGTGCTCCAGGCCGCGAGCCGGGGGGGGCCGGACAGCACCGCCAACGCGCCGAAGGGCTCGCGGGTGGTGACGCTCGCGGGGGCGAGGGTCTCCAGCTCCCGTCGGGCCAGCAGCCGACCGTCCGCGGCGAACACGGACACCTCGTGCTCGGTCAGCGCGGCGATTTCGTCCTTGCCGTCGCCATCCAGGTCTCCCGCCGCGAGCGCCGCCACGGGGGACTCCAGCCGCGCGAGGGTGGCGCCCAGCAGCCGCATCCCCCGGGCCTCGGAGGGCCGCGTGGAGGGCGCGGGCGGGCCGCCCACCGAGGCCAGCGCGAGCGCCTCCGGGTCGGCATCCACCGACGCCGACAGGGCACCCGCGGGGCGGGGCGGCCGTGTCGGCGAGCGGCCGGACCAGAAGTTCACCCAGGTGCCCAGCAGGTCGCCGCGCGCGCGCAACGCGCCCGCCTCCACGTCCAGCGTCAGTCGCGCCAGCGTGCGAGCACCCTGGGCGCGCGCCGCCACCTCGGCGGCCTCGGGCGTGGGGGCCTCGAGGACGATGGGCGACAGGTCCGCGGCGGCCAGTCTCGCCGCCAGGACGCTGCCCACCGCGCGGCGCAGCTCCGGCGTGCCGCCCGACAGATGGACCGCGACGGGGGCCTCCGCGGACAGGGCGCGCAGGTCGTCGGTCAGCTCGCGCGCCAGGCGGGGCACGGCGGCGCCCTGCTCGGCGGGGGGCGGGGCGTTGGAAGCGGCGCCCGCCGCGTGCGCGGCGAGCAGCGAAGCGAGGAGCAGGGCTCGGCTCACAGACCCTTCCTGTTGCCTTCGTCGAGGAAGAACTCGTCGGTGGTCACCTGGCCGGGCGGCGGGGCCTCCGCGGTGGGCTGGGTCCCCTCGAGGAACGGCTCCAGGCGACCGGGCACGGACGCCCCCGCGAGCAACCCGGTGGCGGGGTCGATGCGCACCTGGAGGATGCCCGCGGGCACCTCGAATTCGCGCGCGGGCAGGCCCTCGTGGGCCACGCGCATGAACTGGAGCCAGATGGGCAGCGCGGCGCGCCCTCCCGTCTCGCTGCTGCCCAGCGGGGCGTTGTTGTCGAAGCCCACCCACGCGCTGGCCACCCAGTCCGCCGTGTAGCCGGAGAACCACGTGTCCTTCGACTCCTGCGTGGTGCCCGTCTTGCCGGCGGCGGGCCGGTTCAGCTCGCGCACCGCGCGCGCGGTGCCTTCCTCCACCACGCTGCGCATCAGCGACGTGGCGAGGTACGCCACCGCGGGAGGCAGCGTCTCCTCGAACGCGGGCTGGTGCTCCTCCAACACCCTGCCGCGCGAGTCTCGCACGCGCAGCAGCAGCAGCGGCTCCGCGTGGCGGCCGTTGGCCTGGAGCGTGGCGTACGCGTTGACGGCCTCCAGCATCGTCACCTCGCCCGTGCCCAGCGCCAGCGTCAGGTTCTCCGGCAGCGCGGAGCGGATGCCCGCGCGGCGCGCGAAGTCGATGACGGTGGCCGGCGTCAGCGCCTCGATGAGGCGCACCGACACCGTGTTCTTCGACTTCGTGAGCGCCTGGCGCAGCGTCATGGGTCCCTCGAACTGGCGATCGTAGTTCTGGGGCTTCCACGTCTTGCCCGTGTACGGGTCCCGGATGGTCTCGGGCGCGTCGTTCACCTGGGACAGGGGGGTGTAGCGCCCGCTGGCCATGGCGGCGGCGTAGAGGAACGGCTTGAAGGACGAGCCGGGTTGGCGCCTGGCCTGCGTGGCGCGGTTGAACGACGAGCGCTCGGAGTCATAGCCACCCACCAGCGCCACCACGTGGCGGTTGGCGGGGTTGATGACGACCAGGCCGCCCTCGACCTCGGGAATCTGGTCCAGGGTGGCCTCCACGAACGCGGGCGCGGGCGGGGCCTTCAGCACGCGCACGTAGACGAGCTGGCCTGGGGCGAACACGTCCGCGATGCCCCTGGGCGCGCCGCGCTTCTTCTGCCGCGCCCAGGTGACCGAGGAGAAGGCCACCTCCGCCGTGCGGCCGACGAGGTCCACGCGCGCCACGTTGCGCTTCTCGTCCACCTCGGTGACGTAGCCCGTCAGCCGCAGCCCTTCCTCCAGCGGCTTGAGCCGCACCGAGGCCACCAGCAGCTCCTCCTCGGAGGGCGGCGCCTCCTCTTCCTCGGAGGCCAGGTCCGGGCGCTGCTCCTCCACGCCGTCCTCCTCCTGCGTCGCCGCCGGGGGCTCGGTGGGCGCCTGGGCGCTCTTCGTCGCCTGGGCGAGCGGCGCCAGGTCCGCCACGTACCCCTGGTCCTTCTGCCGGCGCCCGGCCTCCTCGATGCGGGTGACGACGAGCTTGCGGAAGCGCTCCCACTGCGCCGCGTCCAGCGTGCCCTGGGGACCGCGATAGCCCTGGCGCCGGTCCACCGCCTCCAGCCCCGCGCGCACGGACTGCTCCGCGGCGCGCTGGAGCCGGGGCACCATGGCGATGTCCACGCGCAGGCCGCCCTGCATCACCGCCTTCTCGCCGTAGCGCTCGATGAGCGTGCGGCGGATCTCCTCGGTGTAGTACGGCCCCACGGCCTGCTCGGGGCGCGGCGCGAGGACGATGGGCTTGTCCAGCTCCGCGGCCACCTGGTCGCGCGGCGCGAAGCCGTGCTGGGCCATCTGCCCCAGCACGTAGCGCTGGCGCGACTTCGCCCGCGTCATGTTCGTCACCGGGTTGATGCGGTGGGGGGACTGCACGGTGCCCGCGAGCACGGCGGCCTCCCCGAGGCCCAGGTCCTTGGCGTGCTTGCCGAAGTAGTAGAGGGCGGCCTCCTCGAGGCCGTAGCGGCGCTGCCCGTAGTACGACTGGTTGATGTAGAGGCCGAGGATCTGGTCCTTCGTCAGCGCCTCCTCGACGCGCGGGGTGAGGATCCACTCGCGAATCTTGCGCGACAGCTTGCGCTCGGGCGTCAGCAGCAGGTTCTTCACCACCTGCTGGGTGATCGTCGACGCGCCGGACTTGCGGCTGCCGGGGATGAGGTTCTTGATGGCCGCGCGCGCGATGCCGAACGGGTCCAGGCCCACGTGCTTGTAGAAGTCCGCGTCCTCCGCCGCGAGGAAGGCGTCGCGCACGTGCGGCGGCAGGTCCTCCACGCGCACCACCGTGCGCTTCTCGTGCGCGAACTCGGCGCACAGCGAGCCGTCCCCGCACGTCACCTTGGTGACCTGGGGCAGCTCGTAGGTGCGCAGGGCGTCCACGGAGGGCAGGTCCCGGCTGTAGTAGACGTACGTGCCCACGCCGACGAGCAGCGCGAGCACCAGACCCACCGCGCCGGTGATGAGCAGGCGCTTCGTCCAGCGCCAGATGCGGGCGCCCAGGCCCGGAGGCGGAGCGGACGGAGGCGCCGCGGCGGGCGACGGCGGGGTGGCATCGGGAGGTGTGGGCATCACAGGGGCCAGGTTCATGGGCGCTTCTCGGCGGGGGCGCACGTTAGACCGATGGGCCGGCGACGGGAACCGGCTCGACGTCCGCCTGGAGGTCGGTCTCCAGGCGGGGAAGCACGTCACGGCAGCGGCGGCTCGGCCCCGGCGCGAGGGCTCGCGAGCCCCTCGGTCGTGGGCACGTCGACGCGGGCGACACGGCCCATGCGGTCCGCGTTGACGCGGGCCTGCACGTAGCGGGGCGACAGCCGGGTCGCGGTGGCGTAGGCGGTGCGGGCCTCCTCCAGCCGGCCCAGCCGTTCCCAGGCCACGCCGAGGTTGTTGTGGACGTAGGCCACGTGGGGCAGCAGCTCGGCGGCACGCTCCAGCACCTGGGCCGCCTTCGCGTTCTCGCCCGCGCGCAGCCAGGCGAAGCCCAGGTTGTTGAGCGCGTGGCCGTGCTCGGGCTCCAGGTGGACCGCCTGCTGGAAGCGGAGGATGGCGGGGGCCAGCTCGTTGCTCGCCAGGTGGGCCCGGCCGAGCACCTGATACACCTCCGCGTCATCCGGGGCGCGGAGGACCGCCTCCTCGCCCACGCGCACCGCCTCCGCGTAGCGTCCCAGACCCACCAGCAGTCGGGCCTGCTGGACGAGGGGGCCGGCGTCCTCGGGCAGCAGGCCGCCGAGCCGCGCGTACGCGAGCTGCGCCAGCTCGGCGTTGCCCTGCAGCCGCGCGAGCCGGGCCAGCTGCTCCAGCGCCTCCTCGTCGGTGGAATCGTCATGGAGCGCGCGGCGCAGCTCGGTGAGCGCGCCGGAGAGGTCCCCCAGCTCGCGCAGCGTGCGCGCGCGCCTCAGGTGGTCCACGCGGCGGCCGTGCTCGTGGGGCAGCGTGAGCGGGTCCTCGGAGACGCTCGCCGGGGCGGGGGCCTCGGGCAGGGCGGGCGTGGACGTCTCCGGGGTGGACATCGAGGCGACCTCCACCGAGGGGGCTGACGTGCTCCGCCGCGCGGCGGGAGGCCGGGCGGCGGGGACCTGTTGCTGCTCGGCGAGGGCGAGCCAGGGCCGCAGGGAGGCGGGGAGCGGCACGTCGCTCCAGGCGACGAGTCCGAGCGCGGCGAGGCAGGCGGGCAGCAGCGACTTCCTCAGCGTGGGGGGCAGGGTGATGCCCACGGCGCGGCGGGGGGCCTTCCTCGTCCTGGTGCTCATGGCGGCGACCTCGACTTCCGGGCGGGGCGTCCGGGAGGGGACGCACCAGGAGGGCTCCTGTGGGAGACCTCCCACTCCGGCTCCAATGCGATGGTCGTGCCAGGGGCTTTCCCCCGGGCCGTGCGACGGGGTGTGGCCTTGGGGCCGCACGCAGGGGGGAAAACCATGGCGGGGGCGTGGGTGTCGTGCGACGGTGCCCGCGATGAAGATCGCCACCTGGAACGTGAACTCGGTGCGAGCCCGGCAGGAGCGGCTGCTCGAATGGTTGAAGACCGCGCAACCGGACGTCGTGTGCCTTCAGGAGTTGAAGTGCACGGAGGAGGACTTCCCCATGGAGGCCGTGCGCGAGGCGGGCTACCACGCGGCGGTGAACGGGCAGAAGACCTACAACGGCGTCGCCATCCTCGCGAAGGAGGAGCCGCGCGACGTGGTGAAGGGGTTGTCGGACGGCGTGGACGACACGCACGCGCGCCTCATCGCCGCGACGGTGGGCGGCATCCGCGTGGTGAGCGCGTACGCGCCCAACGGGCAGTCGGTGGACTCGCCCCAGTACGAGTACAAGCTGGAGTGGTACGGCCGGCTGCGTCGCTACCTGGACACGCGGCACAAGCCGGACGAGCCGCTGGTGCTCGGGGGCGACTGGAACGTGGCGCCCGAGGACATCGACACGTACGACCCGAAGGAGTGGGAGGGGCAGACGCTCTTCACGCTCAAGGAGCGCGACGCGCTCCAGCGGCTGTGCGCCTTCGGCCTGACGGACGCCTACCGCAAGCTGTACCCGGACACGCAGCGCTTCTCGTGGTGGGACTACCGGATGCTCGCGTTCCCCAAGAACAAGGGCCTGCGCATCGACCACCTCTACGTCACGGCGCCGCTGGCGTCCCGTCTGGCGGGCGCGGACACGGACCGGGAGGCGCGCAAGGGCAAGCAGCCCTCGGACCACGCGCCGGTGTGGCTCGAGCTTCGCGACTGATGCACGGGAGGACTGCGATGAAGACGGCGATGCGGTGGCTGTGTCTTGCGGGGATGCTCGTGGCGGGAATGGCGATGGCGCGACCGGAGGAGCCACCCGCGGAGCCGGTGCCCGCGCACCACGTCTTCACGCTGAAGTCCTCCAAGCTGAAGGAGACGCGGCGCATCAGCGTCTACACGCCGCCCGGGTACGCGGAGACGAAGGGCGAGCGCTATCCGGTGCTCTACATGCCGGATGGCGGGTTGAAGGAGGACTTCCCGCACGTGGCCACGACGGTGGACACGGCGATTCGCGCGGGCGAGATGCGTCCGCTCATCGTGATTGGCATCGAGAACACGGAGCGGCGCCGCGACATGACGGGGCCGACCACGGTGGAGGAGGACCGGAAGATCGCCCCTCGCGTGGGGGGCTCGGCCGCGTTCCGGGTCTTCATCCGCGACGAGCTGATGCCGTACGTGCGCCGCCACTATCGGGGGACAGGCGAGACGGCCATCCTGGGCGAATCGCTCGCGGGGCTGTTCATCGTCGAGACGTTCTTCCTCGAGCCGGAGCTGTTCGACACGTACCTGGCCCTGAGCCCGAGCCTCTGGTGGAACGGGGGCGAGCTGGTGGCGAAGGCGGGGGCGCGCCTCGCCGCGCGGAAGACACTGTCCCGTGCGCTCTACCTGTCCTCCGCCGACGAGGACAACATCGTCCCCGAGGTCGCGCGGCTGGGGGAACTCCTGCGCGCGGGCGCGCCAGCGGGGCTGAAGTGGGAGGTCGAGCCTCGGCCCGACCTGCGTCACGACAACATCTACCGCGCGTCGGCTCCGGCGTTGCTGCGCAAGTGGTTTCCTCCCGTGAAGGGAGAAGGCAAGGCGAAGGCCGGGCCGTAGCCGCGTGGGGCGCGTCTCGCGGCCAGGCGAGGCGCCCTGTTTCGACCATGTTGTCGGGCCGCCAGACCCCGTCCGGGGCCCCTCACGGTGGCGAGCGGGCCGACGTAGACTGCGCCTCCGCATGCCCGCCATCCGACTCGATTGCACGAAGTGCGACCGGACCCATGCCCCGGGCGCGGTGTTGAACCTCTGCCAGTCCTGCAACGCGCCGCTCTTCGCGCGCTACGACCTGGAGCAGGCGCGCAAGACGCTCCGGCGGGACTCGCTCCCAGGGCGTGAGCGCTCCATGTGGCGCTACCACGAAGTGCTCCCCGTGGAGGACCCCGCGCTGCGGCTCAGCCTGGGCGAGGGCTTCACGCCCCTGCTGCCGGCGCCGAGACTCGGCGAACGGTTGGGCTCGAGACGCGTCTGGGTGAAGGACGAGAGCGGCAACCCGACCGGCTCCTTCAAGGCACGCGGCCTGTCGGCGGCGGTGTCGATGGCGAAGGTGCTGGGCGCGCGGGCGGTATGTCTGCCCTCCGCCGGGAACGCGGGCAGCGCCCTGGCGGCCTACGCCGCGCGCGGCGGACTGGAGGCGCACGTCTTCCTTCCCAGGGACATCGCGACCCTGTTCGTCATGGAGACGCGGGCCTACGGCGCGAAGGTGGAGAGGGTCGAGGGCCTCATCACCGACGCGGGGCGGGTGTGCGCCGGGCTCGCGCGCGAGCACGGCTGGTACGAGTGCGCCACGCTGAAGGAGCCGTACCGGGTCGAAGGCAAGAAGACGATGGGCTACGAGCTGGCGGAGCAGCTCGACTGGACGTTGCCGGACGTCATCCTGTACCCGACGGGAGGCGGCACGGGCCTCATCGGCATGTGGAAGGCCTTCGAGGAGATGGAGGCCATGGGCCTCATCGGCTCGAAGCGCCCGCGCATGGTGGCGGTGCAGGCGGAAGGGTGCGCTCCCATCGTGAAGGCACACGAGGAGGGCCGCCCGGACGCTCCGCCCTGGCCGAACGCGACGACGCATGCGCACGGCCTGCGCGTGCCCAAGGCGCTGGGGGACTTCCTCATCCTCCGCGCGGTCAAGCAGAGCGGCGGAGTGGCGGTGGCCGTCTCGGAGGAGGAGATCGTCCAGGGCACGAAGGACCTCTGTGCCACCGAGGGCCTCTTCGCGGCGCCCGAAGGAGGCGCCTGCGTGGCCGCGCTGCGCAAGCTCCTGGCCTCGGGCCAGGTGACCCCCGAGGAGTCCGTGGTGGTCTTCAACACGGGGACGGGCTTCAAGTACGTGGAGAACATGGCGCCCCTCTGGTGAGGCACCCGGGAGCGTCGTGCGCCGCGGCGCCCTCGCTGGGGCTCGACGCGAGCCGCCGGGTCGAGCGCAAGGGGCGCCGCGTCACGGCGAAGGATGTTTGCGCGCGAGAGGAGGAACCTCGCCCCTGGACAGGTCGATGGAAGACTGCCCCCGCGAGCGTCGTTGTGGCGACGTGATGGCACGGCGACGTGCCGAGGGGAGGCGAGATGGCGCGAGGTCCACGGAGAGGGTCCAGGGCGTCCCTGTCGAAGTGCATGGGGCTGTGCGCGTGGCTCTTCATCGCCTGCGTGTCGAGCCCTTCGCCACGGGTGACGACCGAGGTGGAGAGCGGTGGAGGAGAGCCCGCGCTCGACCTGTCGGGGCGGCTGACGTCGCGCCCGGGCCCGGTCGCTGGGAAGCCCGGGCCCAAGGGGCTCCACGCCCTGGGGCTCGGCGCCGGGCGGGACGGCTTCTTGTTCGTTCCCGAGTCCTACGACCCCACCGTGCCCGCCGCGCTGCTCGTGACGCTGCATGGCGCCATGGGCAACGCCGGGCAGATGGTGGAGGGGCTTCGGGCCATGGCGGAGGCCGAGGGCTTCCTCCTCCTGTCAATCGACTCGCGCGGCCCCACGTGGGACCACAAGATGGGCCCGCATGGCCAGGACCTGGGCTTCATCGACCGGGCCCTGGCGTGGGTCTTCGCCCGTCATGCGGTGGACCCGGAGCGAATCGTCCTCTCGGGTTTCTCCGACGGCGCGTCCTATGCGCTGTCGCTCGGCGTCCTCAACGGAGACCTGTTCCCTCGCATCATCGCCTTCGCGCCGCGCTTCGTGCATGCCCAGGAGCGAAGGGGGACTCCGCGCATCCTCATCGTCCATGGCCAACAGGACTCGGTGCTGCCCCTGGAGTCGACCGGACAGCGGATCTTCACGGAGCTGGTGGCCTCGGGGTTCGACGCGCGCCTCCACCCGTTCCCCGGGGGACACTCGATTCCCGCCGTGGCGAAGGAGGCCGCCGTGGCCTGGCTGCGCGAGACGGACCCGCGCGCGGCGCGATGACCGGGCCGCGCGCCAGCGTCACGTCTCCCGCGTTTCGTCAGAACCAGCTTCGCGGATCGGCCAGCTTCTTGAAGCCCTCCCTGGCGGCGACGAAGGGCTCCTTCACCTTCTCCCAGGCCTTGCCGGCGGCGTCCTTCGCGCCGTCGACGATGTCGTCGATCTTGTCCGTGACCTTGGAGAAGTCCCAGTTCGGATCGCCCTTGCCCTCGCGCATCTGCTTCACCGACTCATCGATGTAGGAGGTGTAGTCCTTCCCATCCAGCGTGATGGGGCGCTTGCCGTCGAAGTAGCCCGCCTCGTAGGCATCCTGGATGAGCTGTCCCTGCTGCTCGGGATTGAGGTCGCCCCACTTCTTTCCCTCGGAGACGCCCTTCTGCCAGTCGTAGCCGTCGCCCGCGTTCTGGGCGACCAGGGCCTTGGCCGCGTAGTCCATGCCGTGGTTCTGGTACTGCCAGACGTGCGTGGCCTCGTGCGCGAGCAGGTCCTTCGACGGCGGGAAGTCCTTCGGATTGACCACGACCTTGTTGCCGATGGTGACCGCGGGCACATGGCGCGGCAGGTGGTCGAAGAGCTCCGCCGGCCCCTTGACGACGCGCACCTTGTCCAGGTCCACGCTGTCTCCGAAGACGCCCTTCAAATCCTTCTTCTGCTCCGCGGAGAGCGGATCTCCCGACAGCTTCGCCGCGGCGTCCTGGAACTTCTGGAGCGCCTCCTTGGCCGAGGTCTGAACGGCGGAGGGGACGAACTCGTCCTTGATGGGAGCGGCGCCGGACTTGGGCGTCGTCGGGGTCGCGGGCTTCGGTGCGACGTCCTCGGGGGGGCGGCGATACGTGGGGATGCGGCTGCCATCAACGCGAACGGGGGGCGCCATGGGTGACTCCTCAGGGGGTGTGGGAAAGAGTCAGTCAATGGAGTTATCCGTGAGCGCTCGCGCGAGTTTCCTCGAAATTCAAGGGCTGAGATTGCCGCGGAGCGGCATGGGAATCCTCGCGTGAGGCCGCGGCCCGCGTGGGATGGTTCGCCGCGAGAGGCCATGACGACGCCCCCTCCCGACGCGCTCCCGTTCCCGGACAGTCTCTGTCACCGCTGCGCGGCGCCGCCGCGTCTCGTGCGGTCGCGGACCTCGGTGTTCATCCTGTGTCCGCTCCTGCCCCAGAAGTACCCGCCGCAGCCGGTGCGGGCTTGCGCGCTCTTCCGCCCCGTGGACCCGGCGCCGGAGCGCTGACCCCGGAGGGAGGGGCGCTCGAGTGCACCGGGCCCCTGTTCCTGGAGCGTGGGGGGGAGGCCAGGCCATTGCGACGTGCCCCAGGCGTCCACACCTCTGGCTCGCAATCCAGAAGTCCAGTCATTGGGAGGAGGGCCTTGATGGTCGCCAGGAAAAGCTCGCGCGCGGTGTCGCGCGTCCGTTCGTCTCGAACCCCTTCACGCACGCGTGTCTCGACGCGACGTGCGCATGCGATGTCGCGGGCGCCCGCTCGCAAGGTGAATCGCGTCAGCGCGCACCGCCGCCGCGTGGGCACCCGTCCGCGGCGTGTGGCCAGGACTCGCTACACGCGGCCCATGCTGCATGAGCGCATCCGCAAGCGCCTGATGCAGGGCACGCGAGGCGGGCCCGCGGGGGCGTGGAGCGCGCGCAAGGCCCAGCTGCTCGCGACGGAGTACGAGCGCGCGGGAGGTGGCTATCGCGGGCGGAAGATGGGCCCCCAGAAGGCGCTCGCGTCGTGGTCCCGTACACGCGGGGCGCCCACCCGCCGCATGGGCAGGAAGGCCACCGCGTCGCGCGTGAGCGCCCGCCGAGGGAAGTCCATGCCGGTGCGCCGCAAGCGGATGGCCTCCCGGCGCGGTCGGGCGCACCGGGCCGTGGTGCCGATGATGCGGCGCACCCGTCGCGTGGCCTCGCGCCGCTGAGACGACACACCCGCAAGCGGCTCCTGGCGCCGCGTGTCCGCGTTCCGCGATGCCGGGGCGAGGCACGCGGCGTCGGACTGGCGGGAGGGCCCACGCGGGCCCCGGGCGCGCGGCCCCCCCACGACGTCGTCTACACCCCACTCGCCGACGCGAAGCTCAGGGTTGGAGCTGGATCAGCGACAGGCTCACCAGTCCCATCGACTGGGTGAGGCCACCCGTCAGGCAGTCGAGCAGGTCGTGCTCGCCCGGAATCGTCTGCAGCGTGGTGGCGACCAGCGAGCCCTCGAACCGGCCGGAGACGACCCTGCCGTACGCCGTCGTCCCCGACGGGCTCAGCGGGCGCACCTCCACGGGATTGTTCATGCTGAGGGTGCTCGTCTCACCCGTGTTCCAGGTGATGACGATTTCGTCGTGATACGAACCCCGCGCGCAGCTCCCGCTCCCGGTGACCTCGACCTGGAAGGTCGCCGACGTGACGTCCGTGTCGAGGGACCAGCAGGTGTCCAGGTTGGCGCTGGCGCTGAGCGTGACGTCCACGGGGAGGATCTTGAGGCCCGGCGCGAAGGTCATCTCCTGGGTCCCGATGCACGTGAGCGCATGGATGCCGCTCTGGGCCAGGGCCGAGGTCCCCAGCAGGGCGACCAGGAGGAAGAACCCACGTGACACGTGTCGCGAGGAAGAAGTCATTCCTGTTGCTCCAAATGCCCCCGACGGAAGGTCGGAGCGCGCCGGAGGGGTAGTCCCACTCGCGCGCTCCGGCGACCGCAACCGCGGGGAGGGGGCCTGTCTCAATCCTTCCAGTGTCACCCGAGGTGGGGCGCGTCGTCGTCATGGGCGCGCGGTTCGCGGGCCTGTATCCTGGCGCCATGTCGTTGCACTTCATCGAGGACATGGTCGAGGGGGCGGTGCGCGTACTCGACCGGCGCGCGCCAGCGGGGGACCCGGCTCCGCGCGACCAGTTCGCGCGACTCTTCCGCTTCCAGGAGGGCTGCGACTGCGGCTTCACCCACTTCCGGGTGATGGACCTGCTGCTCGCCCGGCGCTTCACGTACCGGTTCGACCTCGCCGAGCACCCCGACTACGCGACCCGGCGGGACTTCTTCGACAGCCTGCGTGAGTTCACCTTCCTCACCCAGGACGCCTCGGACGAGGAGGGCGGAGCGGGGGAGGAGGACGAGGAACTGGAGGACGAGTTCGTGCCGGTGGACGGCTACGTCGAACCGCCGCATCTCTACTGCGACGTGGGCAGTCCGCTCTGGCGCCGCATGGTGGAGATGGGGCGGCTGAAGGGCCCCGACGCGGAGCCCGCCACGCCCATCCCCCTGGTCGACGTCGTGCACGAGGTCATGGTGGGGGCCGAGGCGGAGAAGGACCTCGAGCTCATCGCCATGTGGTTCAACATGGGGCCGAGGACGTTGTTCGCGGACACCTTCCAGCGATACGTCCGCAAGGGCGACCCGCTGTTCCGAAACCCCTTCACGGGGAAGGAGGTCCTGTCCACCAAGGAGGGCGTGATTCCCGCCCCCTTCGGAGTGGGGGACCTCGAGGCCTCGCCTCGCGCGGTGGCCCTGCGCGACCTCGTGCGCCGCACCCGGGCCCTGGAGACGCCGCTCGCCTACGACCTGCGGCGCTCCCCCGAACAGCTCGAGGACGACGCGCTCTCCGCCTGGTGGTGGAAGGGGCTCTGACGGCTCCTGTCGCGCCCACGCCGCGCGCGTCACGTCATGAGCAGCTTGAGGCGTGCCGCGTGGCGCCGGCTCATCGACAGGGGCGCGCCAGCGCCTCGCACGTGGACCAGGAACCCCTCGTCGGCGGTGCCATCCACGCGCTCCACGCAGGCGAGGTGGATGATGGCGCCCCGGTGGATGCGGGTGAAGTGCTTCTCCGGCAGGCGCGCCTCCCACTCGGACAGGGGGCGGGGTGTCAGGTAGCGCTGGCCGTCGCGAGTCACCAGCTCCGAGTAGTCCCCCGCGCTGCACAGGCACGCGATGTCGTCCACCTGGACGAAGCGGGTGCGCCGCTCGCCGGACAGGAAGAGGTGGTCATCGAGCGTGAGCGGCCGGGCGGTCGGGGCGCCCTGGGGTGTCCCCGTCTTCTGGAGCAGCCGCTCCACGGTGGCGCGCAGCCGCTGGGGGTGGACCGGCTTGAGCAGGTAGTCCAGCGCGTTGACCTCGAAGGCGCGCAGCGCGTGGGTGTCGTACGCCGTCACGAAGACGACCTGGGCCTTGACCTCCACGCGGGCCAGCAGCTCGAACCCGGAGGCCTCCGGCATCTGCACGTCCAGGAAGAGCACGTCCGGCTCCAGTTCCGCGACCCGTCGCGCCGCCTCGTCCGCGTCCGCCGCCTCGCCCACGACCTCCAGCTCCGGATGCGGCACGAGCAGCTTGCGCAGCTCGGCTCGCGCCAGTCGCTCGTCATCCACCAGCAATACCCGCAGCCTCGTGCTCATGCCGCCTCCCGATGCCCCAGCTCCACGCGCAGCGTGGCCTTCACCCAGCCGTCGTCCTCGCGCACCTCGAACCGATGGCGGCCGGGGTACGCGTGCGCCAGCCGCTCACGGACGTTGGTCAGCCCCGTCCCCGTCCCCTCGGGCTTCCCCGACGCGTGGGTCGCCGCCGCGGCCTCCGGGGCGCGCCAGCGTCCCGAATTGGCGACCTCGACCTCCAGCCACGCGCCCTCGACGCGCGCGCGCACGCGCAGCTCCAGCGGCCCCTTGCGCGTGTCCAGTCCGTGCTTCACCGCGTTCTCGACCAGCGGATGGATGAGGAAGCCCGGCAGCCTCGCGTCCTCGGCGCCCGGCTCCACGTCGAAGGAGACTTGCAGCCGCTCCTCGAAGCGGATGCGTTGGATCTCCAGGTAGCTGCGGATGGCGCGCAGCTCGTCACCCAGGGGGACGTCCCGCTCGCGGGTCTCGAGCAGCGAGTAGCGGAAGAAGTCCGCCAGCTCGGTGATCATCTGCCGGGCGCGGCCGGGCTCCTCGTCCACCAGCGCGCGGATGGAGTTGAGCGCGTTGAAGAGGAAGTGCGGGTTGACCTGGTAGCGCAGCATCTGCAGACGCGCCTCGGTGGCGAGCGACAGGGCGCGCAGCACCTGCTCCCGCTCCGCGTCCAGGTCCAGCCGGTACGCGTTGCTCAGGAACAGCGCGCTCCAGGCGAGCAGGACGACGGCGTAGTTGAGCACGTCATGCGAGAACCCCGCGTGGAAGACGGGCAACAGGCCGAACATCGCCCGCAGCGCCGCCTGCCAGAGCGCCGCGAGGACCGAGGCCATGGCGAGGCTCGCCAGACCGAGGACCCAGAGCGAGGGGCGCCTCGCCCAGAGCCGGTCCAGCACCCGGGCCATGACGCTGCTCAACAGGAGCCCCAGCACCGAGCGCATCAGCTTCAGCGCGGCGATGGGCAGGGGCCCCTGCGCGGACGTGCCGCCCAGGAGATTGGGGATGGAGAGGACGTAGCCGGCGAGCGCATACGCTCCCCAGCCCCAGAGCTGTGCCTTCCAGAACCGCGAACCCAGTCGCATCCTGGCGGTTCTAGCGCTTCTGGACGTGGACCACCTTGCCGATGATCCGCCACCCCGCTTCCGTCTTGATGACGGTGAGGTAGTCCGTCATGAGCGCGCTCGGGTAGTCGAGCTCGACCTTGGCGACGCCCACGTCTCCCGTGACGTCGAGCTGGACGATGCGTCGCTTGCGGCGGGCCTCGTCCGGAGCGGGCTTGCCGCTCACGCCCTCCAGGTACTCCGCCTTCGTCTTGCGCACCAGGACACCGTCCCGGTTGAGGTACATCTTCATCTCGTCGTGGAAGGCCTCCTGGAAGGGCGCCACCTGTCCGGTGACGTGTCCCCGCAGGTACAGCTCCACCGCCCGCCGCGCGCCGGCCTCGTCGTCGGAGGCCGCGGGCGCCGCGAGCGCCAGGCCCGTGGCGAGCACCCCACCCAGCGTGATGCAGCCCAGTCCGACCGCGTGTCGGTACCCTCTCTTCATGTGTGTCTCCCGTGGCTGGAAGCCCCGCCGCTCGTCGCGTCCGCGGGACTCGCGCCACGGTGGTAACCCGCCCACGGGGCTCCCGGGCGCACGCATCTGCCAGCGGCGCGCGGGCCCGCCGGACGGAGGGAGCCACCGGCGAGCGGCCGCGCCCTCTCGGGGAGACGACGCACCGAGCGACGCGGTGCTCGGCATGTGCGAGGACCCTTTCCCTCGCCCCGGGGCTGGCCGCCAGCGGAGTCGGGATTCTCGGCAGTCGAGGCGGGAGTTCCGGCTCTCCGTCGGGCAGGCGAGCGGCGTGGCCCTGTCGTGGCCGTGTCACGGCGCGCTGGCGCGGCGTGGGTATCTCATAGAATGTTCCCTCGCGGCGTGCCCGCGGCCCACCCCTCTTTCCCATTGGGATTCCTCCAGGACGGACACAGATGGACTGCGACTGGCTCATCATCGGTTCGGGCTTCGGTGGAAGCGTCAGTGCCCTGCGTCTGGTGGAGAAGGGCTACCGGGTGGTGATGCTGGAGAAGGGGCGGCGCCTCGGCGCTTCGGACTTCCCGAAGACGAACTGGGACCTCCGCCGCTGGCTGTGGATGCCTGGCCTGGGCTGGCGTGGCCTGTTCAAGATGACGTTCTTCCGCCACGTCACCGTCCTGTCGGGGGTGGGGGTGGGCGGGGGCTCGCTCGTCTACGCGAACACGCTGCCCATCCCGAAGGACGACTTCTTCGCGGCGGAGAGCTGGGGACATCTGGCGAAGTGGAAGGAGGAGCTGTCCCCGCACTACGCCACCGCGCGCCGGATGCTCGGCGCCAACGTCAATCCCCGGCGGACCTTCCCGGACGAGGTGCTGGAGGAGGTGGGCCGCGACATCGACCGGCCCGACTTCCAGCCGTCCACCGTGGCCGTGTACTTCGGCGAGCCCGGCGTCACGGTGAAGGACCCGTACTTCGGGGGCGAGGGGCCGGAGCGCACGGGCTGCATCGCGTGTGGCGGGTGCATGCTGGGCTGTCGCCACGGCGCGAAGAACACGCTCGACACGAACTACCTGTACCTGGCGGAGAAGCGCGGGCTGACGCTCCACGCGGACACGGAGGTCACCTGGGTCCGCCCCCTGCCGGAGGGCGGCTACGAGGTCCAGGCGCGACGCGGCACGGGCCGCTTCTTCCGCGAGACGCTGCGCTTCACCGCGCGCAACGTCATCTTCGCCGGAGGCGTGCTGGGGACGTTGGACCTGTTGCTGCGCCTCAAGGAGCGGCCGGAGGGGCTGCCCGGGCTGTCGCCCCGGTTGGGGGACGGGGTGCGCACCAACTCCGAGGCGCTCATCGGCGTCGTCAGCGGGCGCCCCGAGCCGGACCTGTCGCAGGGCATCGCCATCGGCTCCATCCTCCACACCGACGACCGCTCGCACCTGGAGCCGGTGCGCTACTCCGCGGGCTCCGGCTTCTTCCGCCTGCTGATGGCGCCGCAGGTGTCCGGGGCGACGATGCTGTCCCGGCTCGCGAAGCTGGTGGGCATCCTCGGGCGCCACCCGTGGCGCTTCCTCAAGGCGTGGTTCGTGCCGGACTTCGCCCGGCGGACGATGATCCTCCTCTACATGCGGACGCAGGAAGGCGCGCTGCGCATGCGCCGGGGCCGGGGGCTCCTGACGGCGCTGCGGCGGGGGCTCGTCACGGGCCTCCAGTCAGGCGCGGCGCCCACGTCCAACATCCCGGAGGCCGCGGACCTGGCCCGACGCGTGGCGGGGAAGATGGACGGCTACCCCATGACGATGGTGAGCGAGACGCTGGCGGGCATCCCGACCACCGCGCACATCCTCGGGGGCTGCTGCATGGGGGACTCGCCGGAGACGGGCGTCATCGACTCCCACCATCGGGTCTTCGGCTACGCGGGGCTGTACGTCATCGACGGCTCGGCCATCTCCGCCAACCCCGGCGTCAATCCCTCGCTCACCATCACCGCGCTCGCGGAGCGGGCGATGACCTTCATCCCCACGGCGAGGTCCGTGCCGGAGCGGACGGGGGAACCGGACGGGGTGTCCGCGCCGGTGGCGACCGTGGCCGCCGACCGGCGCGTGACGCCCTGACTACAGCCGGACCTGGAGCTCGTAGCGGCGGTTCTTCGCCTTCTTCGCGTCGGTGTCGTCCGGCTTCACCAGGGGACGCTCCGAGCCGAGGCCCACGGCGATGATTTCGTCCCGCGCGATGCCTCGCGAGATGAGCTCCTTGACGATGGCCTCCGCGCGCTGCTCGCTGAGCTTCTTGTTCTTGGCCGCGTCACCCGTCGAGTCGGTGTGGCCGGACACCTCGAACTTGTAGCTCTTCACGCCCGCGGAGGTGAGCTGCTTCTTCGCGTCGATGAGGGCGTTGGCCAGCTTCTTGAGCTTCGCGTCGCACCCGGCCGCCAGCTCCGCGGTGCCCGTCTTGAAGCTGCACTGGTTCTTGCGGCCCTCGTCCATCAGCTTCGTGTTGATGCGCTTCTCGACGGCGCCCTTGCCCGCGTCCGTGGCGGACTTCTTGAGGGAGTCGAGGGGGCTCTGCGCGGAGGCCACACCGGGAACGGCCAGCAGCGACACGGCGACGCACAACGCCTTGAGCTTCATACGTGGAACTCCTTGGGCTCCAGTGGAGAAGGGAGCCGCGCGAAGGCTGCCCAGCACGAGCCCGGGCGTCCAGCACGCAGATGCCCGCCATCCGGGGGGCCCTGGCGCCCGGTCGGCCGGTGGGTGTGACGCGGCCTCCGGGAAAACTTGCCTCGGCGTGTGGGCGGAGCAGCATGGTGCCCGGGCTCGGTCCCAGCAGCGTCAGCGACAGCGAGGCAGCCGTGGGCAGCAGCAGTCGAACGGAGCGGTGGCGGTATCTCCTCTCGGGGCACCGGGTGGGGTCGGAGACGAAGCCGGCGGACGCCGTGGTCGAACGGCCGCAGGTCCCGGACGACCAGCTCCCGTTGGACGAGCGCACCCCGTACGACGTCGACTACGACCGCATCGTCTTCTCCAGCGAGTTCCGTTGCCTGCACGACAAGACGCAGGTGTTCCCCCTGTCGTCGAGCGACTACACGCGCACCCGGCTCACCCACAGCATCGAGGCCTCGTGCGTGGGGCGCTCGTTGGGCCAGCTGGCGGGGCGGGGCCTGCGGCTCCAGGACGTGAAGGTGGAGCCCTCGCACCTGGGCACCATCGTCGCGGCGGCGTGCCTGGCGCACGACATCGGCAATCCGCCCTTCGGCCACTCGGGCGAGGCGGCCATCCAGCACTGGGTGGAGCAGCGCCTGGCGAAGCCGGGCGAGGCGCGTGGGGGGCGAGGGAGCCCCTTCACGTCGACCGAGGAGTGGAGCGACCTGGCGCGCTTCGAGGGCAACGCGCAGGGCTTCCGCATCCTCAACCGGCTCCAGTCCCGCGAGCGGCGAGGGGGCCTGCGCTACACGGCGGCGACGCTGGGGGCGATGAGCAAGTATCCGCGCCCGTCGGTGCTCCCGGGTGGCCGCGCGGCGGACAAGGCCCGCGTGTCGGAGAAGAAGTTCGGATACTTCCAGGACGACCAGGTGCTGGCGCTGGAGGCCTACCGGGCGACGGCGCTGCGGGAGCGCGAGCCGGGCGTCTTCTCGCGTCACCCGCTGGCCTTCCTCGTCGAGGCGGCGGACGACATCTGCTACGCGGTCATCGACCTGGAGGACTCCGCCAAGCTGGGGCTCATCCCCACGAAGATGGCGTGCGAGCTGCTCGACGCGGTGCTCCCGCCTCCGGTGAAGGACAAGCGTCCGCCCCCGGCGCACCCGGAGACGCGGCTGGCGCAGGCCCGCGCGCGAGCCATCGGCGTGCTCATCCAGGCCAGCGTGAAGGTGTTCCTGGAGAACGTGAAGGCCATGGAGGACGGCGAGTGGGAGCTACCCCTCATCTCCGCGCGTGATGACGTGCGGGTGCCCCTGAAGGAAATCAAGGAGGTCACCCGTCGCCACGGCTATGAAAGCGAGCGCGTGCTGCAAATCGAGAGCGCGGGCTTCAAAACGTTGGGCGGTCTGCTGGACATGTTCGCGATGGCGGTGACGACGGATACGCCGAACCGCGAGGAGCGCAAGCTGCGGCAGCTGTTGCCGCTGGAGTTGTTCCAGCGGCCGGACGACCCGCTGCGCGGCGAGGACATGGGCCAGGCGCTCGCGCGGCTCAGCATGTACCAGCGCCTGCTGTGCGTGACGGACTCCATCGCCGGGATGACGGACGGCTTCGCGGTGGAGCTCTACCAGCGACTGTCCGGCATCAAGCTCCCGACGTAGTCGTCACGCGTGCGCGCCCTCTTCCCGGGACGCGGGGCGCGACTGGCCCCGCCCCTCCAGGAGGAAGAGGGAGTCGTCGATGGCCAGGATGTTGCCGGACGGGTCCTTGAACCATGCGGCCTTGGAGGCGCCCATCTCGGCGATGCCGTCGCGTGTCTTGATGCCCATCTCCGGGATGTCGTACTCCTCGAACTTCACGCCCTTGAGGCGCAGCCGCTTCACGGCGTCCTCGACGTCGGCGACCGCGAAGGAGCAGGCGGTGGCGGTGGATCCGGAGGGCGCGGGCCGCTCGTAGACGAGCAGGAACGAGCCATCGCCGACGCGGTAGAGCGTGGCGCCCTCCTCGCCCTCTGGTGTGTCGACCTCCTCGAAGCCCAGCAGGCCTTCGTAGAACGCGCGGGCGGCCTCCAGGTCGGTGACGGCCAGCGTGGGAACCACCTTCGTCCTCGAGAATGACATGACGCGCCTCCCTCTCTGCTTGTCGTCTGGGCATGGCGGGCGGGCCATGCAAGCCGGGCGCGTCGGGACGTCGCGGCGACAGGTCGGGGGGCGGGCACCGGAGCGGGGAGGAGAGCGCGTGGTCCGGCGGACCGGCGGGCGATAGGTGGCCGCGGCCGGTTCCGCTAGACTCCCGCGCACTGTGTCGCTGATGGACGAGGCACCGCCCTCCGCGTGGCGGAGGTGGATGTGGCGGTTCGGGATATGGACCGCGCCGGGGTTGCTCTCCGCGGTGGAGACGTATTTCTTCGCCTTGTCGGGAGCCCGACCGCTCGAGTTGTGGCGTGCCTTCGCGTCGCAGCTCCCCGCCTGGTACGTGTGGGTCCCCGCCACGCCGGGGTTGTTCCTGCTCGCGAGACGGTTCCCCCTGTCGCGACCCGTCCAGGTCCGGGCGGTGTCGGCGCACGTGCTGGCCTGCCTGGGGGTGGGGAGCGTCTTCGGGCTGGTGTACACGCTGTGCCACGTGGCGTTCGGCCCGGGGATGGAGGGCCCGTCGCCGGCGTTCGCCCGCCTGCTCCTGCGCTTCTCGCTGGGCTGGCTGCCGATGGTGGCGATGGCCTACGCGGCCGTGCTGGGCGTCGCGCACGCGCTCTCCTCCCGGCGACGGGAGCGGGAGCAGGAGCGGCAGGCGGCCCGGCTCGCGGTCGAGCTGGCCGGCGCGCGGCTCCAGGCGCTCCAGACGCAGCTGCACCCGCATTTCCTGTTCAACACGCTCAACGCCATCGTCGTGCTGGTGCGGGAGCGGGAGACGGACGCCGCCGCGAGGATGCTCGTCTTGCTGAGCGACATCCTGCGGCGGCTGCTCCAGCAGGGCGCGACGCAGGAGGTCCCCTTGCGCGACGAGGTGTCCCTGCTGTCGCGCTACCTGGAGATCCAGCGGCTGCGCTTCGAGGACCGGCTGCGCGTCGTCTGGGACGTGGACGAGGCGGTGATGGACGCCCAGGTCCCGCACCTCGTGTTGCAGCCCCTGGTGGAGAACGCCATCCGCCACGGAGTGTCCATGCGCACGGCGGCGGGGGCGTTGAGCATCCGCGCCCGGGGGCAGGGCGACAGGCTGTCGCTGGTGGTGGAGGACGATGGGCCCGGTCTGCCCGCCGCGTTCTCGCTGGAGCGGGGCGCGGGCATCGGCCTGTCCAACACGCGCGAGCGGTTGGCCCGTCTCTATGGGGCCGAGGGGCGGCTGGAGCTGACCGCGCGGGTGGAGGGGACGGGGACGGTGGCCAGGGTCGAGCTGCCCTTGCGGAAGCTCGCGTCCACGACGGGGCGGGAGGCCACGAATGAGTGAGCTGCGGGTGCTGCTCGTGGACGACGAACCTCTCGCGCGTCGCGGCCTGCGCCACGCGCTGGCGCGTCATCCGGACGTGGTCGTCGGTGGCGAGTGTCGGGATGGGCGCGAGGCGGTGGCGGCCATCCGGGAGCTGCGGCCGCACCTGGTGTTCCTCGACGTGCAGATGCCGGAGCTGGACGGGTTCGGAGTCATCCGCGAGGTGGGCGTGGAGCGGATGCCAGCCGTCGTCTTCATCACCGCCCACGACGCGTTCGCGGTCCGCGCGTTCGACGTGCACGCGGTGGACTATCTGGTGAAGCCCTTCGCGGACGAGCGCTTCGACGAGGCGATGCAGCGTGTGCGGCAGCGGCTGCGCCAGGGGGAGGCCGTGGAGCTGGGCCGCAAGCTGGCGGCCCTGCTCGCGGACACGTCGGGAGCCACCGCGGCGTCGGCCTCCGCGCCGGGGACCGCCCCGGAGTCCTTGGAGCGGCTGATGGTGCGGGTGGGCACCCGGTCTGTCCTGGTGCCCGCGGCGGACATCGACTGGGTCGAGGCCGATGACTACTGCGTCACGCTGCACGTGGGGCGAGAGGAGCACGTGCTGCGCGAGAGCCTCGCGGCGCTGGAGACGCGACTCGGCCCGGAGCGCTTCGTGCGCATCCACCGCTCGGCCATCGTCAACGTGGAGCGCATCCGGGAGCTGCACCATGCGTCGCCCACGGAGACGGTGGTGGTGCTCGAGGACGGTCAGCGGCTGCGGGTGAGTCGCAGCCGCCGCGAGGCGCTCGAGCGCAGGCTCGGCAAGGCCCGCTGACGCGGACCTCCCGGCGCCCGGCCAGCGTGGTTCAAGGAGGGCCCTTCGCGACGGGCGCGCGCGCGTCCTCCACGGCCCGGGTGAGGGTGGACCAGTCGGTCGTTTCCACGTGCATGCCGAACACCTTCGCGACGTCCAGGTGCTCGCGCGTGGCCACGTCCACGGACTCCGCGACCTGCTGCACGTTGAAGAACGTGCCGTCCGGCATCGGCTGCACGAGGTCACTGGTGTAGAGCAGGCGGTGCTCCGGGAACCAGACGAAGAGCATGCGCTCCCCGGTCTCCGTGCGCGCGGGGATCAGCTCCAGCCGGTTCTTCCCGCCGCCCAGGAGGGTGCGCTTGCCGATGACCTGGAGGACCGCGCCGCGCGGAGTCCTGGCCAACGAGTCCGGGAGGAGCGTGCGAGGTGCCCTCAGCACGCCATTCACGAGGGGGCGGTTGAGGTCCAGGACGTGGAGGGGGATGCCTCGGGCCGCGTACTCGCGGAGCCCGCCGACATGTGGCCAGGCGTCGCTGGTGGAGACCACGGCCTTCACCTTCACGCCGGGGAACCTGCGGCGGGCTTCGTCGAGGACGGCCGCCGAGTATCCGGAGGAGATGGGGGCCTCGATGACCACGATGCCATCGTCCTGCTTCACGAGCGCCACGTTCCACCGGCCGGGAATCAGCACCACGCCAGGGACCGGCTCGACGGCGGGTTTGTCGGGGCGACCCAACGGCGTGGTCTCGACCGTGAGGTGACTCCTGGCGGCGAAGGTCTTCCGCACATCCTCGGGAATGCTGAAGTCCGCGTCGGACATCGCGGGCGCCAGCTCCAGGTTCGTCACGGTGAAGGCGTGGTACTCGTTGCTGTTGCGCTCCCAGCTCCAGTGGCGTGGATAGCGCAGCCCTCCCGACTCCAGGGTCCAGGACTGGAAGCGCAAGCGGGTCGTGACGTCACCCCAGACGTTCCAGAAGAAGTCCCCGGGATGGGCGTCGACCCACTCGACCTGGGTCGGCAGGGCCGTGTGGGCATTGAGGAACAGTCGCACCGTGGCGCGCCCGTGATGGAACGTCACCACGTGGTGCGGCACGTCCTGGAGGACGGTGGCTGGCGCGACGCGCAGGTCCTTCGCGTCCAGGGCGGTGAGCAGGACACGCTCCGGGGCGAAGTCCAGGCGCTCTTCCAGGTCCTGCCGCTGCGCGGGGCCGGCGGGAATCGTCTTCCCACCGCGCTCCAGCGCGACCACGCCGTCCGACAGGAAGATGGTCATCGCCTGCCATGTCCCGAGCCCGGCGAGGGGACCCCGGTCCTCGTTCCTCATGCGGAGGCGCCGCTGTTTCATGTCCCGCAGCTCGTCGACCTGCTCGTAGCTCACGAGCCAGGGGGGCGCGGGTCGCTCGGATTGCTCCAGCAGGTTCCAGTGACCGATACCCTGGATGCGCAGGCCGGAGAGGGAGCGAAGGCCCTCCTCGCCGCCCATCGCGCGGGTCGCGGCCTGGACCTGGAGCCTCGCGGGGTCCTCCGTGGCGAGCGCGGGGAGCGAGAGGGCCAACAGGGTGAGGAGGTACAGCGGAGTCGTTCGTCGCATGCCGCCAGGATGCGACTGCTCACGCGTGCGCGGCCGGCGCATGCTGGGAATGGAAGTCCCGGCGCGGCGAACGGCGAGTCCGCTGCAGCGAACGGTGGGGCCTGGTGCCGCGATGCGCGGAGGTGCTCGACGTGACGACGCGGGGCGCTGGGGGCCGGCTTCAGTCCCCGGCGACGGCGAGCTGCCAGTCTCCCTCGGCGGTGATGCCCACCCTCAGGCCGTAGTAGGTGCCACCGGCCTTCTGCATCGCGCGGAGCTGTTGCTCCGGGTAGATGTCCACGAGCGGCTTCCAGTCCTGCTCGGTGCGCAGGCCGGTGAGGTGCACCGAAGGCCAGTAGTACAGTGCCCCCTCCTTCGCGTCGGGCAGCTCGAGGACCCGGGCGATGCGGGCCAGGACGGGCTCACCCCGTCCCTCGGCTTCTTGCCAATACCGGATGGGGTCTGCCCCCTCCCCGAAGGTGAAGCGCAGGCCCTGGCCGTTCTCGTTCGCCAGCTTCCCCAGCGTCGCGTAGTCGCAAGCCCGGGCGGCGGTGATGATGCGCTGGCGCATGGCCTCGGTCGGCGCGGGCACCGCGGGACTCGCGGCTCGGATGGGCGATGGCGGGAGCCGTGCGGCGGAGCAACTCGCGGCGCCCGTCCCGGTCGGACCACCCGCGTCCAGCGCCGGCGCGGTCGGTCCCTCCTGCCCGGTGGGGGCCGAACTCCCCGCGTCGGGAGCCGAAGCGCCTCCTCCGGTCATCGTGGGCCCCGCGTCCGGGGCCGACGTCGTGGCCCTGTCCGGGGCCGTGAGGGGCGCGCCTTCCGTGCCATGGGACGAAGAGGGCCGCTCACCTCCGAGCGTTCCGGAGGGACTCCCCGCGTCGCTGCCCGGCGCAGGCGCGGACGTCCGCTCCGTACACGCGAGGAAGAAGAGGGCGGCACAGGAGGCTGCGAGCGTGGAACGAGGCATGCGCGCCTGTGTAGTCCAGCTTCGGTGACGCACCGATGCTTTCTCGCGCGGCCTGTGTGAAACACCCCCATCTGGTGACTGCCGGACGGCCGACGCGCTCCGACGCCACGGCCCGCGCCGTCGCCCCAGGGCCCGCAGTGGTGCTTCCTGGCGGGTCGTCACCAGGGCGGCCAGGCACGGATGGCTTGGGTCCGGTCTCGGAGCGGGCGATACTCCGCGCCATGTGTGGCCGAGTCACCGTCCGGACCTCTCCTGATCAACTCGTCGTCGAGCTGGGGCTCGCGGGCATCCGCGTGGCCGTGGACCGGCCGCGCTTCAACCTCGCACCCACGCAGCTGATGCCGGTGGTGCCGAATGACGGTGCCCGGATGCTGGACGCGTTCCGCTGGGGGCTCATCCCCTCGTGGGCGAAGGAGGCGTCCATCGGCAACAAGCTCATCAACGCGCGGGGCGAGACGGTGGCGGAGAAGCCCAGCTTCCGCAGCGCGCTCAAGCGGCGTCGCTGCCTCGTGCTCGTGGATGGCTGGTACGAGTGGAAGCAGTCCACGAAGCCGAAGACGCCGTTCCTCTTCCATCGTCAGGACGGTCGCCCCATGGCCCTCGCGGGGTTGTGGGAGGAGTGGACGGCGCCGGACACGGGCGAGGTGCTGCGCACCTGCACCATCATCACCACCGGGCCCAACGCGCTGATGGCGCCCATCCACGACCGGATGCCCGTCATCCTCACTCCGACGGGGCAGGAGGTCTGGTTGCGCCCGGAGCCGCAGGACGCCGCCGTGCTGCTGCCGCTGCTGGTGCCCTCCGAGGACACGGGCCTGGAGGCCTACGAGGTGTCGCGCGTCGTCAACGCGCCCACGCACGACGTCCCCGCCTGCGTGGAGCGCGTGGCGGCGTAGCCCTCAGGCCTTGCGCCGGACGCGGGCGTCGAGGCTGTACGGCCCGGCGCCCACCAGCATCACCGCCGCCATGACGGAGAGGTAGAGCAGCGCCAGCTCCATGCGGCCGAACGAGTCCGCGCGGTGCCGGAACAGCGCCACCAGCATGGTGAAGCCCGCGAACGCGGCGGCCGGACGGGTGAACAGGCCGACGGCCACGAGCAGCCCGCCCAGGAACTCCGCCAGCGACGCGCACCACGCGAAGAACAGTGGGAAGGGGAAGCCCAGCTCCGCCACGCCCCGCGCGAACCCCGACATGTCGCCGGTGACCTTCGACCAGCCGTGTCCCAGGCCCAGCGTCAGGCCGAACACGACCCGCACCAGCGTCCATCCCAGCGCCATCCGTCCCACCATGGTGTCCTCCTCGTCTCGATGTGCCTCGTCGCGCGCCGAGGATGCCCGCATCCACGTGGCCTGTCCGCCAGGAAAGTCTCGGCGTGGCGCGCGTCCCGCTGGGAGTCGCCACGGTATCCACGGAGAGCATGGGGAGCGCGCGCCCGTCTCCTCGGAGGCTCGGAGCGCCAGCCAGGCCCGTGGCGCCGGAGCCCGCTCGTGGCTGGCCCTCGGGACGTGTCGACGTCAGCTTGAGGACCAGAGCGAGGACTCCTCTCTCCGGGGCCGCCGGGCGAGGGGGCTCGGGCACGTCCGGAGGGTCGGGGTCGTCCGAGCGAGGTGCCTCCGGAACGGGAGCGTCATGCAGACCGAGAACCCAAGCATGAACCTGGAGCGGGTCGAGGAAGCGGTGAGCGGCAGCATCGTCGACGCCGGCCCCGACCATCTCACCGTGCATGACATCGGGGCGGGCGAGGACCTCACCCTGCGCATCGACGACCGCACGGTGTACGTCTGGAACGATGCGCGCGACGAAGGGCGACTGACCGACTCGGCGGACGTCCGCGTCGGCTACTTCATCGCGGGGGGCGTGCACGTCGCCGCCGAGGTCATCATCCTGGACCCGGGGCGGGGGACCTCCATCGCGGACGCCATTCCCCGTCGCCTCCAGTGAGGACACGCCGGACGCCGCGGTGGTAGCGCGGGACGCCGCGTGCTCCGGGCCTCGTGTGGCGCCCCGGGGGGCTACGACGCGCGCTTGGGGGCGCGCAGGTCGGTGATGGCCAGCGGGTGGCGCTCGCCCTGGGGCGAGACGAGCGCGGCGCCGAGCACGAAGTCCTGCCCCATGCGCAGCTCCAGCGTGGTGGGGCCCTTGTGCGTGGTGCGCCAGTCCAGCTCGATGCGCACCGTGCCCAACAGCTCGCGCTCCACCGTGGTGGTGTCGAGCGACTCGAAGAGGGCCACGGAGATGGGGCCGGGGATGAGCGGCAGCTCCAACGTCACCGACTTCGTCGCGGGCACCGGGGTGTTGGCGGGGATGACCTCGTGCTGCGCGCCGCCGGGCACCATGATGCCGATGGGCATGGGCACCACGTCCGACAGGCCGGCGATGCCGCGCGACAGGTTGCGTCCGAGGATGGCCGCGCCCACGGCGACGCCCAGCTCCGGGTTGACCTCGCGGTCCGACGACAGGCGCTTGAAGTGCGAGAAGCGCTCGCGGATGACGGGCATGCGCGTCTGTCCACCCACCAGCACCAGCTCGTCGATCTGCTCCGCCTTGAGCTTCGCGCGCTCGAGCACGTCGTCGCACGCGGACGCGGTGCGCTCGATGAGCTGGAACACCATCTGCTCCAGCTGCTTGCGGGTCAGCGTGTAGTCGAAGTCGATGAAGCCGCCGTCCTTCTGGGCGATGCAGGGCACGCGCAGCACCGTGGCGTCGCGCGTGGACAGCGCCATCTTCGCGGACTCGGCGGCGAACACCAGCCGCTGCATCACCACCTTGTTGCCGCGCAGGTCGATGCCCTGCTTGCGCTGGAAGTCCTCCACCAGCATCTCCACGATGCGCTCGTCGAAGTTGGCGCCGCCCAGGAACGCGTCGCCGCCGGTGGCCAGCACCTTCACCACGCGGTTGTGCACCGCCAGCAGCGTGGCGTCGAACGTGCCGCCGCCCAGGTCGAACACCATCACCGTCTGCTCGGGGTTGCGCAGGTTCGCGTAGTAGAGCGCCGCCGCCGTGGGCTCGTTGATGATGGCGCGCACCGTCAGCCCACACTGCTCGGCCGCCTGTCGCACCGCCTCGCGCTGGCGGATGCTCGCGTGCGCCGGCACCGTCAGCACGCACTCGCGGAAGGGCTCGCCGGCGGTGTGGTTGGCCAGCGTGAGGATCTGCCGGATGACCAGCTGCGTGACCTCCGTCAGCGACGTCACCTTCCCGTACATCCGCACCGCGGCGTAGCCGTCGTCGCCCTCCACCAGCTCGAAGGCGTACTTGTCCTTGTGCTGGGTGACGTACTCGGACTGGAAGCGTCGCCCCAGGAAGCGCTTGGCGCCGAAGACGGTGTGGCGCGGGTCGTCGATGATCTGCCGCCGGGCCGCGTGCCCGACGATGGCCTTGTCCTTCGCGTGGAACCACACCACCGAGGGAAGCGTGAAGCTCTTGTCCGTCACCGGCACCACGCGCAGCTTGCCCGCCTTGTCGAAGAAGGCCGCCGACGTGTTGGTGGTCCCGAAGTCGATACCGAGGATGGGGAGGGCGGTGCTCATGCGCCCCCGAGTCTTTCACGTCCGCGCAACGGGGTCTGCCCCGGAGATTCGCCACTCCCCGGGAATCCCGACCTCGATGGGCACGAGGTGTCCGTTCCACCACACGCGGGGTGGGTGTCTCTAGATGTGCTCCATCACCATGAAGGCCACGGTGTGGGGGGCGAGCGCTTCGTACAGATGCGGCACGTCGCCCGGGAAGGTGGCGTAGTCACCCGGCGCGAGGTCGACCGTGTTCCCCGAGGGGCCGGCGCGCAGCCGCCCGGTGCTGACGACGAGGTGCTCGACGCTGCCGGGGATGTGGGCCTCCGCGTGTCGGATGGAGCCGGGCTCCAGGCGGATGACGTAGAGGTCGCGGCGCGCGCCTGGAGGACACGCGGACAGCATGGTGCCGGTGAAGTGGGCCTGTTCGGAGCGGATGGCCGCGCCCTCGCCGGCGCGGATGACGCGCACCTCCCGCGCGGGCGGGTCCACCAGACGGCTGAAGGGCACGCCCAGCGCCACCGCCAGGGCCCACAGCGTCTCGATGCTCGGGTTGCCCGTGCCCGCCTCCAACTGGGACAGGGTGGACTTGGACACGTCCGCGCGCCGAGCCAGCTCCGACAGCGATACGCCGGCCCGCTCGCGCTCGCGGCGCAGCGCCGTCGCGATGGCATCCAGGGGACGGGGCGGCTTGGGTGTTCGTTTTACCGGCATGATTGTTCTTATTGACGAACGGGGCGCTCCTGTCCACATTGGTGTGCATGGGAACCGTGGATCGCGCCCTGGTGCGCGACGTGTCGGCCATCGCGCTGGCGTCGGGCGTGGTGGGAATTTCGTTCGGGGCGTTGGCGGTGGCGGCGGGGATGCCCGTCTGGCTGGCGCTCTTCATGTCGGTGGTGGTGTTCGCGGGAGGCTCGCAGTTCGTGGCGGTGGGGGTGGTGGCGGCGGGAGGCAGCCCGGTGGCGGCGGTGTTCGCGGGGTTGTTGCTCAACGCGCGGCACCTGCCCTTCGGGCTGGCGGTGGCGGACGTGCTGGGGCGCAGGTGGCCCACGCGGCTGTTGGGGGCGCACCTGATGGTGGACGAGTCGGTGGCGTTCGCGCTGGCGCAGCCCGACCCGGCGCGGCGGCGCGCGGCCTACTGGTGGTGCAGCGGGCTGTTGTTCGTCGGCTGGAACCTGGGCGTGACGGTGGGCAGCGTGGCGGGCAGCGCGGTGGGAGACCCCGCGACGCTGGGGCTCGACGCGGCCTTCCCCGCGAGCCTGTTGGCGCTGCTCCTGCCCGGCCTCCTGCCGCCCCGGAAGACCTCCGACGCGGCGCCTCCGGTCGATGGGGCCGGGGCGGAGGACAAGGCGGCCCGGGCCCGCCGGGTGGCGCTGGTGGGGGCGGTCATCGCCCTGGCCACCACGCCTTTCCTTCCCGCGGGGGTCCCCATCCTGCTCGCGCTTCTGGCCGTGGGAGTGGCCCTGCGATGACCCTGTACTCGATTCTCGTGCTCGCCGCGGGCACGTATGCCTTCCGCCTCGCGGGGCCGTTGTTGAGCGATCGCCTCCAGGTGTCGGCGCGCGCGCAGGAGCTGATGTCGTTGGCCACCATCGCGATGCTGTCGGCGCTCGTGGCGACGGCGACGCTGACGGCGCAGGGCGGGTTCGCGGGCTGGGCCCGCCCCGCGGGCGTGCTGGTGGGCGCGCTGCTGGCCTGGAAGCGGCTGCCCTTCGTGGTCGTGGTGGCGGCGGCGGCGCTCACGGCCGCGGGGCTGCGGCTGGCCGGCGTACCCTAGCGCGCGCCGGCCCCGCGAAAGCACGAGGGGGCGTGCGACTTCATGGGTTACCGTCCGTTCCTGGGACACACGACAGGGGGCCCATGGACTGGCTGAAGACCGAGGTGGAAGTCATCGTCAAGAGCGGCCTGGGCTGCGAGGGCGAGGTCCTGGTGAAGGTGCGGGAGCTGGCCATGGCCCACTCGTCGAGTGAGTCCCGGCAGCAGGCGCTGGTGGACCTGGCCTGGCAGCAGCTGCGCGACCTCGACCGGTTCGAGTTCCATTGGGACTCGCCGACGACGAACGACGCCATCGACCGGGCCTTCGAGGAGCTGAGGGGCGTGGGAGTCCTCGCGCTCCAGGGCATCGGTTCACCGGTGTCGAGCGGCTGGCCGGAGGTCCAGGCCGCCGCCAAGCGCCACGCGGGGCCGGTGCGAGGGGCCACGTTCTACCACGGTGACGACCTGGAGTCGGCCGTGCTCCGGAGCAAGGGGCTCCACCTCGTGTTCGGGACGCTGGAGTGCGAGGGCGTCGGGGAAGGGGAGGCCGCGCTCGCCATCGCGCGCGAGGTGCGGGAGGTGCTCTCGCGCCACGGGGTCGAGACCGAGTGGGATGGGAGCGCGGAGCAACACATCACGATTCCGCCCTTCTCCTGGACGCGACGGCGACGCAACGAGCCCATCCGGGACTGGATGGTGGGCGGCATGCTCCAGGGACTCGTGAGCCTGGATCAGGTGGAGCGGGACGTGGCCATCGCCGCGATGTCGCGCGCGATCGTCGAGCGGGCCCGCGTGCACTATGGCGAGGAGTTCCTGCTGGAGGCCCTCTTCGACGAGGCGACGTCGCGCGCCAACCTCTACCAGGTGGTGAAGGTCCTGGAGGACGGCGCGGAGAAGGGCGTGGCCAATGCCGCGGGCGTGTCGACGGTGCGAGCCGCGGGGCTGGAGGCGGAGGCGGGCGACGAGCTGCTCTTCCAGATCTTCCTGCGGGAGGACGAGGCCTCCATGGCCCAGTCTCACCAGGCCATGTATTCCGGGTTCCTTCCCTTGTTCGACAAGCCCCCGCTTCCGCCGCTGTCCGCGCGCGACCTGCGCGAGCGCACGCTGCGCTTCGTCCCGGTCGTCCTCGCGGAGCGCGGCCTTCCCGCGCCGGAAGGAGAGACCTCCGCCTGACACGTGTCCCGGCCGCCTCGCGGGGCCTGGCGCACGGGCCCCGCACTCCGTGATAACTGTGGATGATGCGAACGGGCAGGCGGTACCTCGCGGTGCTTGGGATGGTGTGGGCGCTGGGGGCGTGTGACGGGTCGGATGACGACGAGCCCTCGCGGGACGCGGGGGTGAGCGATGCCGGGCCGGACGCGGGGGGCGGGGACGGTGGGCGGCCTGATGGCGGCGACGGCGGGCTCCCCTCCGAGGGGGACGGCGGGACGGCGGATGCCGGGAGTGACGGTGGCACGCAGCCCACGGTGGAGCGGGGCGACGGTGTGTCGCGCGAGGCGACGACGGTGTCGGGCATCCCGGTGGACCGCTACGCGTGGACGGACTCCCAGGGGCGCACCCGCACGGTGTCCCTCAAGCGGCAGTCTCCGTCGGGCAACGGCGGCTACGCGGTGCAGATGACCTACGAGGTGCGCGCGGGCGCCACGTGGCGCACGGTGACGCTGGATGGCACGCGGGGCGGTGAGTCGGGCTTCGGCTACTTCGTGGCGCACGAGCTGTATCGCACCTTCGACAACGGCACCTCGGGCACCATCGCCGGGCTGCATGGCGAGGACGACTCTCCATTGGGGCTCGGCTTCCCGGTGGAGGCGAACACGCCGCCCATCTCCGCCAGCGACACGTCCACCGTCCACACCTTCTCGCTGCGCTATCCGAAGTGGGGCACGCGTCAGGCCATGGCGGACGTGACGGCCACGACGGCGGCGGCCGCGTCCGCGCACCAGAAGTTCATGGTGCCGGTGAGCATCCGCTGGGTGTTCCAGAAGGGGATGGACTTCCCGCGCATCGACACGCGGCTGGACCTGGGAGAGCTCACGGCGGGGCAGGCGTCGTTCGACCTGCGAGGCCCCTATGGCCCCATCGAGTTCGCGGACGCCGATGCCAACGCGGCGCTCAACAACGTGCAGTGGGGCGACTCCCTGAATCACTTCACCACGACGGTGGCCACGGCGGGCTCGCTGACGACGCAGGCGAACTGGACGTGGAACGAGCCCATCGGCGCCACGCGCAAGTACAACGTGTTGCTCGCGCGGCACTCCGTCACGGGCGTGCTGTACGAACTGGGCCTCGTCGAGCTGAAGCTCGGCGCGGACGCGGGGCTGGTGTACGGGGGCTACAGCCTCAACAACGGCTCGACGAAGAATGCCTCCGGGAACGCCCTGAACAGCGATGGCTTCTCCGCGGGCGAATGGCCCTTCCAGTCCGCGCAGTACAGCGGATTGACCGAAGCGACGGCCGCGACGGGGAAGAAGGTCGCCTGGGGTTCGAGCCCGTTCTACGGCTCCACGATTTCCAGCGTCTACTTCAACGACACCACGTCGCTGCCCATCGTCGCGTACCCCGCGAGCCGTTCCCTGGTGTACCGCACGTGCCTGGTGGTCGGCGTGTCGCCCTTCACGGACGCGAGCCGCAAGTCGCTCACGCGCTTGACGGCGGAGAGCGCGTCACCGAGCTGCGCGACGGCGTCGCAGTTGTGAGTGGCTTCGGGCGCCGCGTGCGCGCGTCTCCTGACGCGGGACGCGGCGCCGCCCGTGTGCCAGGAATGGACACGCCCTGGGCGGCGATGGATGCGCCACTCCTCGTCGTCATGAACTCCGCGCCGCGCGTGTGCTCGGAGTGGACATAGCCCTCGGCGGCGATGGAAGCGCCACTTCCCGCCGCCGTGAACTCCGCGCCGCGCGTGTGCGCGGAGTGGACATGGCCCTAGGCGGCGATGGGGGCGCCCCTTCCCGCCGCCGTGAACTCGACGCGTTGGCGGAGGTCACGACGGCGATGCGGAGGCGCCCCTTCCCGCCGCCGTGAACTCGACGCGTTGGCGGAGGTCACGACGGCGATGCGGAAGCGCCACTTTCCGCCGCCGTGAACTCGACGCGTTGGCGGAGGTCACGACGGCGGAGCCGTGCGGGGTGGCTTCCGTCTGTCTTTCAGCGCGGGCGCTTGTCCGCGAGGAACTCGGCGGCCCAGCGCTTCACGGTGGACTGGACGTCCTCGTTCCCCGCCTTGGTGGGCAGGGGAATGACAGACGACAGCATGGGGGCCGGCTTGCCGCCCTCCGCGCTGCCAGGGATGGCCTCGGTGAGCTGAGGCTGGCCCTTCTTGCGGACCCAGACGCGCGGTCCGGTCGGCGCGGGCGGCGTGGCGACAGGCTCCGGCGTGGGCGCCCGGTCCCGGCTGGCCGCGCGACCACGGGGCAGGGCGACGTCTGGGACGCTCTGCGGGGTCGCGAACTCGACCCATGACGCGGGGAGCCGGTCGGTGGCCACCAGGTTGCGCCGCTTCTGATAGTGCGCGGAGCAATAGCCCTTGGAGCGGCTCGGGCGTTTGCAGCCGACGATGGCGCAGGCGAGCGTCTCCGGAACGACCTTGGCCTTGGCCTTGGCCTCGGGAGGAGGCGGCGGAGGCGTGGGGACGCTCTGGAGACGTGGCGTGGGACGGAGGGTGGTGGTGGGACGCGGAGGTGCTTCCTGTCCGGAGAGCCGCGCGGAGATGCGTCGCAGCGAGGCTTCCAGCGGAGCGAAGGACTCCTCCACTGCTCCACGGACGATGGCTTGGAACGCCTCGTCCAGGGAGAGATCCACGGAAGAGTCACTTCGCGAAGTGAGGGGGTGTCGAGGAGCGGGGGCTACGCGACGGCGACGTGCTTTGGCCATGTATGTTCTGGCGTATCACGGCTTGGGGGGCTCGCGTACATCGGAATTCCGAGCCACCCAGGGAGTTGTCACATGGACATGTCCCCGGAGGGGGACCGTGGGTGGGGGCTGTCGACCGAAGAACCCCCGCTCGGCGTGGCGGGGCCTCGTGTGGCGAGGCTACCCCTGGGCCGACTCACGCCAGCGCAGCCGTTCCTCGCGTTGCTGTGAGAACAGCTCCCGCGCCCGGGCGCGTTGTGTGTCGTCCAGCAGCTTCTCTGCTTCCATGTAAGCCGCTGTCTCATGGTCCTCCAACTCTCGCAGCAGGGCCTTCTGCTCCCGGGAGGCTCCATCCGAGCGCGGACCGCCACCGTGGCGTGGTGGCCCTCCCGCGCCCATCCTCCCCCGGCCGCCCCCGCCGCCCATGCCGCGCGGGCCGCCCCCGCCCATGCCTCCGCCGCCAGGAGGCGGGCCTCGGCCTGACTGCTCCGGCGGGGCTCCCCTCGCTTCCCGCATCTTCTCGCGAAGGGGGGCGTTCTTCTCTTCCAGTGCTCGCTCCAGGGCCTCCAGGCTGGCGACCTGGTCGCCGCTGAGGGTCAGCTCTCCGCGATGCTCGAGCAGGAGGGCGAGCGGTGATTGGAAGAGGGCCTTGGGCGGAGGCCCCCGAGGGCGCTCGGCCTCCGAGGTGGTCGCGCAGGCGGTGGACAGGAGGCCCGCGCAGAGCAGCGCGAGCCGAGGGCCGTTCGACATCCGTTCTCCTTTCGCGCCTGGGCGCGGAGTGGGTCACGGTGTCGGGCGGAGATGAACGGGCGATGCACGCGGGATTGCGAAGCGTTACCGCGCGACACTGGCCCGCCGGGCAGGCGGCGGGCCGCGATGTCCGCTGGGGCGAGCGCCATCCCGTCAGGGATTGCTGATGGACATGCGCAGGGTGGCGGTATCGATGTGTGCGGTGTTTGCGAGCGGCATTTCGCGGACTTGTTGTTGAACGCCAAAAGACCAGGTCCAGGCCGGGTCACAGGTCCCGGAGGCACAGAAGCCCAGCGAGCCCTTGTCGTCGCCGCTGTAGAAGCTGCGGACCTTGTAGGCCCAGGTGGAGGTTCCGTTGTAGGGGACCTGGGTCAGGTTGACGGAATCGACGAGGGCATTGGGCTCACGCAGGATGCAGAGCCTGTTGCCTCGATTCAGAGGCTCGTCATAGAGCCAGAGGCTCGAGAGGCGACAGAGGGTGTCGATGCCGAGTGCCCGAGGCCCCTGGGGCGGGAGGTCCGTCCCTTCCCTCCAGGCCACCTGGGCCTGGGCTTCCGCGCGGCTGAGCGACCTGCTCTCGAACCGCATCGAGCCGTCTGGCATCAACCGGACCGCTGTCTCCGTCACGGTCTCGGAGAGGTCGTCAGGGGGCGAGGCGGCCTCGCCCCCGACGTGGGGGCCACACCCCATGAGGAACCACACTGCGAGCGCCGAGGCCTGGATTGCGGGTGTCCGCATCTGAGTCTCCTGTCGGTGGGGTGCACGAGCGAAGGAGCCTTGGACCGACGCGATTCTCGGGGAGCGCGGGGCGCGGCGCAATCATCCCGGGGTCAAAGCCCGGTGCTCTACCGTTGAGCCAACCACCCGATGCCGCTGGCGTGCCTCGCAGCACGCACTGGACCGCCACAACCGGCGGCGCCTCTCTCTTGGGCTACAGCGGCGCATGGACCTCGGTCGACAACCCGATGCAGGGATTGCCAGACGCGGCTTGCCGGAGGACCTCACGGCGATGGGGGGCCGTGACGTGGCACCCGGTCGACGACACGCGCGGGACCTCGCCCCAGCCACCCGAAGCGGTGGCCGGGGAGAAGCCGCGTCGAATCACAGCTCGCAATGACTCCCCGCCAGGGTGTCCTGGCGGTAGACGCCCGTCTTCCCCGCGACGGGTTGGAGGTTGTAGTCGCAGCCATTGTAGGGCGGGAAGTGTGGGAACCCGGCCCTCTTGATGTGGGCGATGCTGTTCTTGAGGTTGTCCTGGCTCGGCTTGAAGTGGCCGCTGTCATTGGTGATCCACTGGATCACGCCATTGTTCAGTTTGATGGTGCCCGCGCCGATGACATTGATGAGCTGCCGAGCGTCCTGACCCGGAGGGGGATTCGGAGAGGGCAGGCCGGCGAGCGACCCCATCAGGACTCCGGCATGGGTCGTCAACCGCGGCTTGGTGCAATAGCGGGTCGAGGTGTCCTGTGGCTTGGTTTCGCCGACACAGTTGGCGGCTCCGCGAATCTGGATGTACCGGCCATCGACATTGATCATGTAGATGCGACCGTCCCGGGCATCGATGACGTAGAGCGTCTCGCTCAGCGAGGTCGGGGTCCAGGTGTGCACGGGCGTGTTGGTCGTCTTGTAGTAGGCGACCCCGTTGCTGAAGACGACTTCGTAGTCCGCGAGCGCGTTGTTCGGGATTCCCTTGGCGCAATTGGAGACGCCCAGCCAGGACTCGCAGACGCCGTTGGCGGTCGTCCCGCTGTCGTTGTACTCCAGGTAGATAGGGAAGTCCTTGCAGATCTGACCGGAAGGGCAGGCGGGTTGACAGATGCCATTGGCATTGACTTGCAAGCCCGTCGCGCACGCGCTGGTGGTCCTGGAGCATGAGCAGGACTCCTTGATGCAGCAGAAGTTGAAGGGCCAGTAGACGCACACCTCCTCCGCGCATTGGACGCACGGCTTCTGGTTGGCGCCGCCGCAGTCCGCGTCCGTGACAGCCGTCCTGGCCAGCGTGTCCGCGGCGTCGAAGCCGCTCGAGAACCCGGAGCCGTGTCCTCGGCTCTGGGCGATGTCCGCGGAGGTGAGGGTGAACCCCCTGCTGGCCGCGAGCGAGATGAGGAGGCTGTCCGTCGTGGCGGTGCGCAGGGCGGCCATGAGGCCGTGGTCATTCACCGCCGCGTCGAGCAAGGCGTTCATGGCCGCGTTGTACGTGGGCTGTCCGGGGGTGGGGGGCGTCATGCAGGTGACCGTCGAGGACGGCGAGGTCACCGTGGAGCTCACGAAGTCGAACCAGGGTTGCTGCTTGATGGCGCACAACTGCTTGCCAGCGCCGTGCTCCACATAGGGGTCGAGGAGCTGGCCGGACGCGCTGCCGAAGGTGGCGGGGGCTCCATAGTTCGCCACGCCATTGGACCACCAGGCCTGGCCGCCGAGGGCGGTGGGCCAGACGACGTAGTTCGAGGTCGTCGCCCCGTTCATCTGGGGGAGGATGAGGTCGGTCCACTTCACCGTGAAGGTGTTGCCGCCCTGTCCCTTGAAGACCAGGGTGTGGTTCGAGGCATCCACCGCGATGTCCCAGACATAGCGGGCGCCCGCCTTCTCGATGAGGCCCACGACGTTGCCGCTGGCGTCATACGCGACGACGGCCATGGCCAGCCTGTTGTCGACGTAGCTCAGGGCCCAGTAGGTGATGCCGTTCGCGGTGATGACGGGGCACATGTCGCTGGGGTTCAGCGTGTCGGGCCCCTGAGTGCAGGTCTTCTTCAGCTCGATGGGGATGCGCAACGGCGTCGCCGCGTCGACGAAGTGGACGGTGGGGACGAGCGTCGCGCTCCCGGAGGGAGTCGGGAGCGCGCATCCACAGACGGCCTGGCCGCCGCCCGAATCGAGACAGGCCTTCACGGGAGGGTGCGTGGGCGAGTTGCTCCAGTTTCCCGTGAACACCATCCCGTACTGTGAGCAGACCGGCGTGCACACGGAGGGGGCCGAGGCATTGCTCGCGATTTGTGGACTGCAACGGTCGCCGATGGCGGCTTCGGCCGAGGGGACCGCGAGAAATGTCACGGCGGCGGACACGACCACCGCTCTTTGAAAGAGTGTCATGGGGCTCCTCGTTGGGCTGCGGGATTCGAAGACGTCTCGTGCGCGCCTCGGGTGGGTGTGGGGCGGGGACGACCAGGCGGCGCGTTCGAGTATAGGAATTCGTTGCAATCCCATGTCAAACCACGGGTGTGTGGCGATTGGCGTCCACGTAGCCCGCGCACTCACGGGGTGGAGAGGGACCCCGGAGCGCGAGCCGTGCGACTCCGCGGATCGTCGTTGCGACACGTTTGGGTGTGAGACGCTTCCATGGGAGGGATGACGGCTCGCCCGGGGATGCGGATTATCCAATGGCGTTGCGTGCATCCGTTCCCAGGGCATGCAGGACTCGGATATCGTCGCGGACCATGAGCGCAGGCGCGGCTACGAACGTGTGGTTTCGGTTGGGGTTCCCCATGCTTTTCGTGGGGATGTGGGTGGTCATCAGCTACGTCGCCGCGCAGATGGGGGGATGGCAACGACTCGCGATGCGTTTCCGCTCGACGGGGCCTGCTCCACGCTCGCTCAAACGCTTCGTGTCGGGACGGTTCGGTTGGGTCAACTACAACAGTTGTCTCACCGTGGGAGTCGATGAGCACGGGCTCTACCTCGTCCCGCTATTTCCGTTCCGTGCTTTTCATCCGCCGGTGCGCATCCCCTGGTCGGAGTTCCGGTCGAGGACGCGAGAGCGGGTCTTTTTCTTCTTCAAGGTCGATCTTTTCGACCTGGGGCCGGACCTGCCGATGATTCAAATCCGAAGTCGCGCGACCCGGAGCGTCGACGCATTTCTTCCATGCTCCGGCTGACGCAATGGACACGCGGCCGGTCTCGCGGCGCGAAGACACACAAAGGATGGCACGAGGGCAACTGCGATGACGTCAACGGATTACGACTCCGAACCCCCGCGCCGCAATCCCAGCGCCTTCATCTTCTTGTAGAAGTGCCCGCGCTCGAGGTCGAGCAACCGCGCCGCCTCCGTCACGTTGTCATGTGTATGAGCAAGCACGTGCAGGATGATCTCCCGCTCGGCGTCCTCCACCTGCTCGCGGAAGGTCTTGTCCGCGCGGGGGCGGAAGCCGGGAGGAGGGGCGGGGGGCGGGGCGGCCACGGGGGCGGGCGTCACGAGCGCCGGAGCGGGCGTGCTGGCGGCCGCCACCACCGCCGCGTCCACGCTCGGTGATGGCGGGGGTGGCGTCGCGGGCGCCTCCACCGGCGGCGGCACGGCGCCGCGTCCCCGGGGCAGCAGCTCCAGCGCGTCCGTGCGGCTGACGACGGGGCCCTCGCAGAGGATGGCCAGCCGCTCGACCAGGTTGCGCAGCTCCCGCACGTTGCCCGGATAGTCATACGCGCTCATCACCGCCAGCGCGTCCGGCGACAGGGTGAGGGGCCGGCGGCCATTCTTCGTGCACGCCTCGCGCAGGAAGGTGTCGATGAGGTCCGGCAGGTCCTCGCGGCGCTCCCGCAGCGGGGGCGAATGAATCTGCACGACGTTGATGCGGTAGTAGAGGTCCTCGCGGAAGCGCCCGGCGGCGATCTCCTTCTCGAGGTTCTTGTTCGTCGCCGCGATGACGCGCACGTCCACCTTGAGCGTCTCCGCCCCGCCCACCCGCTCCAGCTCCCCCTCCTGGAGCACGCGCAAGAGCTTCGCCTGCATCGCCTGCGGCATGTCCCCAATCTCATCGAGGAACAAGGTGCCGTCGTGCGCCAGCTCGAACTTGCCCCGGCGCACGCTCACCGCGCCCGTGAACGCGCCCTTCTCGTGGCCGAACAGCTCGCTCTCGATGAGCTCGTGCGGCACCGCCGCGCAGTTGAGCTTCACGAAGGGCCCACCCTTGCGCCGCGAGTGCTGGTGCAGCGCCCGCGCGATGAGCTCCTTGCCCGTGCCGTTCTCCCCGGTGATGAGCACGCGCCCCTCCGACGGCGCCGTGCGCTGGATGAGCGAGAAGATGCGCTGCATGGCCGGGCCGCTGCCCACCATGTCGTAGCGGCCCAGTTGCTCGCGCAGCTCCCGCAGCTCCTCCATGGCCGCCTGGTGCTTGAGCACGTTGCGCAGCGCCACCAGCAGCCGCTCCCGCGCGATGGGCTTCTCCAGGAAGTCCCTGGCCCCCAGTTGCGTCGCCTTCACCGCCGTGTCGATGGTGCCATGGCCGGACATCATGATGACCGGCAGCTCCGGCTTGAGCTCCGTCAGGCGCGCCAGCGCCGTCAGCCCATCCATGTCCGGCATCTTCACGTCCATCAACACCGCGTCCACCGGACGCGCGCTGACCACGTCCAGCGCCACCTGGCCGCTGCTCGCCAGCTGTGTCTGATACCCCGCCAGCTGCAACGACTGGCTCAGGGTCAGCAGGATGTTCTTCTCGTCATCGACGATGAGGACGGATGCGGGCATGGGAGGCGCTCCCGGCGGAAAGCGAGAAAGGCTCGGCCGCTCACGGGGACTCGTCACAATCTCACGGAAAATATTTGGACAATCAAGGGTTTCGGGGCGCGGAGGGGTGTCCCGAAAGGGACAAATGCTTTGACTCACCCCGCCGTCTGCGACTACACGCGACCCACAACCCGTCCCCTGCGGGTGCTCTTTCGTTTTCAAGATTCCGGGAGGAATGATGCGTCGGATTTCTCTTTTCGCGGGGCTCTCCCTCGCTGTGGCCGTGCTGACCGGCTGCCCCCCCAGCTATCCCAACTGCAAGGACGACTCGACCTGCTCCGAGAAGGGCGAGGTCTGCGTCCAGGGTACCTGCCAGCAGTGCGCCACGGATGCAAACTGCCAGGAGGGCTTCACCTGCCAGGGCAACAAGTGCGCGCCCAAGCCGCCGGAGTGCACGGTGGACAACCAGTGCGGTGATGGCCGCATCTGCGAGGCGGGCAAGTGCGCCGAGGCGCAGTGCAAGGACGACGCGGGCTGCCCCTCCGGCAGCAAGTGCCAGGCGGGCCGCTGCCAGGTGGCGCAGGACACCTGCTCCGCCAACTCCGACTGCGGTGAGGGCCAGGAGTGCAGCGCCGGCCGCTGCGTGACGGCCGCCGCGGAGAAGTGCGACTGGAGCCCCATCCGTTTCGGCTTCAACGAGTCCTCGCTGACCTCGGAGGCGCAGGCGCGCCTGTCGGAGCTGGCGCAGTGCCTGAAGACGGGCGAGCAGGGCAAGCTGACGCTGGCCGGCCACGCCGACGAGCGGGGCACCGAGGAGTACAACCTCCAGCTCTCCAACCGCCGCGCGGCCGCCGTCAAGCGCTACCTGACGGACCTGGGCGTCAAGTCCAACGCCGTGACGACGGTGGGCTACGGCGAGACCCGCCCGGCCAACACGTCCTCGACGGAAGAGGCGTGGTCGGAGAACCGCCGCGTCGAGTTCCAGCGCTAGTTCGATGTAGGCTGGCGCGGCATGGCCGTCCACGAGCCTGAAACGCGTCAGTCCTATCTCGTCTTTGCCTGTGGCAGTAGCTGGTACGCGGTGCCCGCGGAGAGCGCGGCGGAGGTGGTCACCTTCCCCGAACTCACGCGGGTGCCCGGCGCCCCGGCCCATCTGCTGGGCGTGTTCGCCCACCGAGGAGAGGTCATCCCGGTGGTCGACATGGGCCTGCTGGTGGCCGGGGTGAGCCAATCCTCGCGGCGGGCGGTGCTGGTGCGCCTGCCGCGTGGGACCCTGGCCCTCACGGCGACCACGGTGGCCGGTGTCTCCCCCGTCACGGGAGCGCTGGAGCCCCTGGGCCCCACGGGCGTCCACGTCCACCTGAGAGGCCCCGCCAAGAGCGGCCCCCGGGACGTGGCCGTCATCGACCCCGAAGGCCTGTTCGACCACCTCAGCCAGGGGGCCTGAGCATGGGGCCCCCCAGCCCCGTCCGGGGCATGCTGCTGTGCCATGCGGGCTCGCATCGGCTCGCGTTCCTGGCCCACGAGGTGCTCGCCATCGCCGCGGCAAGCGCCGAGGCGGCGACCTCCGCGCGGCTGGCGTTCCGGGCCCCGGCGGGGGCCTCGCGCGTGCTGGTGTCCCCGACGGGCGGCGCCGTGGGGGTGGACGCGCTGGAGATCGACGCGGAGGCCCACCCCGTGCTGCCGGCGCCGCCGGTCGCAGTGCGGGCCTCGGGCGGCAGCCTGCGGGGCTTCGTCCTGGCGCGCGGCGTGCTGTGGCCGCTGGTGGGGCTGGCGGAGTTCGAGCGGTTCCTGCGAGGGCTCGGCGGGGAGGGGACATGAGGGCGCCGGACGAGCTCGGGGGATTGGCGCGGTGGATGGTGAGTCCCGTGCCTCCGGCCAGCGGCGTGGGCCTCACCCTGGCCTTGCTGCACGGGTTGCTCACGGACGCGATTCCCGCGGGCTCCTGGTGGGTGTTCCTGGGGCTGGTCGCCGCGGTGACGGTGCTGTCGCAGGCCCTGGTCCAGTGGCACGCGCGACGCTCGCTCGCGACGTTGTACGCGCTGGGGGACGGGGTGCTGCCCGCCACGGCGGAGCACCTGCGGGCGGCGCTGCTGGAGGCGCGAGCGTTCCCCGCGCGGTGCTTCTCCTTCGCGCTGCAGAGCTGGGGGGGCGGGGCGCTGGCGGTGGCGTTCGTGTTCATCCCCTGGCGGGACGCGTCCCTGGGGCTGGGCTTGCGCATCCTGCTGGTGGGCGCGTCGCTCGGGCCGCTGACGGCGCTGCTCATCTACCTGCTGGTGGTCCGCCGGTGCCGGGTCGCGGTGGCGGTCATCGCGGCGCGCGGGCTGTCGCCGCTGGAGGTGGTGGCCACGGCGCCGCCCCGGCGCATGCACATCCGCAGGCACCTGGTGCTCTTCACCGCCATCGCGGTGCTCAGCCCGTCGCTGTTCATCCTCGACGCCACCGTCTCCCGGACGCTGCGGGCCATGGACGAGGTGGTGGCGGCCCGCTCGCCCCGGGACCAGGACGCGGCGCTGCGGCGCGCGGACGAGGGGCAGGGGCTGGCCGTGGCGGGGCTCATCGCCGTGCTGGTGTTGCTCACCGCGCACCTGGGGGGCACCGTCATCGCGGCCCCCTTGCGCGCCATCACCGAGGACGCCACCCGCATCGCCCAGGGCGACCTGCGCCCGCCGCGCGTCATCCCCGCCGAGGACGAGGTGTGGGCGACGTCCGCCGCGTTCGCGCAGATGCAGGCGCAGCTGGGCCAGGCCCTCACGCAGCTGCGGCGCGCGGGGTTGCAGATCTCCACCACCACGGAGCAGCTGGTGGCCACCTCCGGCGAGCAGGAGGCCGGCGCGGACGAGCAGGCCAGCTCGCTCAACGTGACGAGCGCGACGACGGAGGAGCTGGCGCGCTCGGCGCAGCAGATCGCCGGCAATGCGGAGTCCGTGTCCGCCATCGCCGAGTCCACCTTCGCCGCGGCCCAGTCGGGCCAGCGGGGCGCCACGGCCTTCCTGGGCGCCATGCAGCGCATGAAGGAGGAGAACGAGGCCATCGCCGACGCGGTGGTGCGGCTCAACAAGCGCGTCCAGCAGATTGGCAAGGTGGTGGAGTTCATCAACGAGATCGCCGACAAGTCCGACCTGCTGGCGCTCAACGCGGAGCTGGAGGGGACGAAGGCGGGCGAGGTGGGGCGGGGCTTCTCGTTGGTGGCCGCGGAGATGCGGCGGCTGGCGGAGAACGTCATCCGCTCCACCAAGGCCATCGAGCAGCTCATCGACGAGATTCGCGACGCCACGCACGCGGCGGTGATGGCGACGGAGGCGGGGCTCAAGGCGATGGAGTCCGGGACGGTGCTGGCGGCGGAGGTGGACGAGAGCCTGAGCCTCATCCTGGAGCTGGCGCGGCAGACGTCGCACGCGGTGCGCAGCATCTCCCTGGCCACGCAGCAGCAGCAGACGGGCACCGACCAGCTCGCCGCGGCCATGGGCGACATCCTGCGCGTCACCGAGCAGAACTCGGCGGCGACCAAGCAGATGGCGGTGGCCAACGCGGACCTGTCCACCCTGGCCAGGGACTTGAAGCGCGCGGTGGAGCGCTTCCATGTCGTGTCGGGAGAGGAGGCGTGAGGCGGTGAGCGCGCGCAATGGCCCCAGGCGGGCCTCCTTCAGTCGTCACCTGATGTTGCCGGTGCCCCTGGCGAACCTGGTGGGCGCGGCGCTGGGGCTGCACTACGCGCGGCTCACGCTGGCGGAGGCCCTGTCGGTGGAGGCGCGGATGCGGGTGCTCCTCCAGACGGGGGGCGTCGTGTGCGCGCTGGCCATGGTGGTGGGCGCGGCGGCGGGGCTGTCCCGGCTGCGCACGCTGCGCGGGCTGGAGCGCGGCGACGCGCGACCCACGCCGGAGGTCCTGAAGGCCGCGGTGACGGAGGTGACGCGGGCCCCGGACGAGGCCTTCCTCGGTTCGCTGGGGCTGTGGCTGCTGACGACGTTGTCGCTGGGCGCGGCGATGTGGGGTGGCGCCGTCCAGGACATGGCGGTCGCCCGGCGCATCGCGGGGCTGGGGCTCCTGTTCGGCCCGCTCACGGCGCTGCTGGTCCACTGCCTCGTCATCCTGCGCTCGCGCAAGGTGGTGCTGTGGCTGGCGGAGCTGGGGATGACGCACGCGCAGCTCATCGCGGCCATGCCTCGGCGCGCGGAGATTCGCGCGAGGCTGGTGGCGTTCGCGTTCATCTCCGTGCTGACGCCGGCGGTGCTGTCCACGCAGCTGTCGTCGGCCCTGGCGGACAAGGCGCTGTCGCAGCTGGTGTCGCGGGGGATTCCGAGCCAGGAGCTGGCGGCCACCCTGCGCCTGGAGGCGCTGGTGTCGGGCGGGCCGCTGGTGCTGCTCGTCTTCGCGCTGTCGCTGACCACCGCGTACCTGGGCGGCACCCTCCTGGGGCGGCCCCTGCGCGAGTTGTCCAGCGAGGCGCGGCGCATCGCGGAGGGCGACCTGGCCAGCCTGCGCGTGGTGCCGGCGGAGGACGAAATCTGGGACGTGTCCGCGGCCTTCACCACCATGCGCGCGCACCTGGCGGACGTGATGGCGCAGCTGCAGCGCGCCGGCGCGCAGATCTCCGCCACCACCGAGGAGATCCTCACCACCTCCGGGCGCTACGAGGCGGGGGCGGCGGAGCAGGCCAGCTCGCTGGACCAGACGAGCGCGACGACGGAGGAGCTGGCGCGCTCGGCGCGGCAGATCGCCGAGAACGCGGGCTCGGTGGCGCAGATCGCCCAGCGCACGCTGGCCGCGGCCCAGCATGGCCAGCGTTCGGCGGAGTCGTTCCTGGGCTCCATGGAGCGCATGCGCCAGGACAACGGCGCCATCGCCTCCGCGGTGGTGCGGCTCAACAAGCGCGTGCAGCAGATTGGCAAGATCGTCGAGTTCATCAACGGCGTGGCGGACAAGTCCGACCTGCTGGCGCTCAACGCGGAGCTGGAGGGGACGAAGGCGGCGGAGGTGGGGCGGGGCTTCTCGCTGGTGGCCGCGGAGATGCGGCGGCTGGCGGAGAACGTGCTCGAGTCGACGAAGGAGATAGAGGGGCTCATCGAGGAGGTGCGCGAGGCCTCCGCCGCCGCCGTCTCCGCGACGGAAGGCGGCGTGCGCGCGGTGGAGACGGGCACCACGCTGGCGCAGCAGGTGTCGGACTCGCTGAGGCAGATCACCAGGCTGGCGGGCAGGACGTCGGATTCGGTGCGCAGCATCTCCCTGGCCACGCAGCAGCAGCAGACGGGCACCGACCAGCTCGCGGAGACGATGGCGGACATCCTCAAGATCACCCAGCAGAGCCTCAACTCCACCAAGCAGGTCAGCACCGCGAACACCGACCTGCTCGTGCTGGCCAGGGACCTGCGCGACGTGGTGGAGCGCTTCCAGATTGGTCAGGAGCCGCTGCGCGAGGAGGGCGGGTGAACCCGAGCGAGCGCCTCCTCAGGCAGTTCCGGGACCTGGTGACGGTGCGCCTGGAGCGCATCAACCGGGCGCTCATGGAGCTGGAGGTCGGCGCCAACGTCGAGGCGGGGCGCGGCGCGCTGCGAGAGCTGCACGGGCTCAAGGGCGAGGCCCGGATGATGGGCTTCGACGACATCAACGCGCTCGTCCACGAGATGGAGGAGCTCGTCCGCTGCACGGAGCCTCGGCGCTACGCCCTGTCCCCGGACTCGACCGACGCGCTGCTCAGCGCCGCGGACGCCGTGCTCGTCCTCTCCGCGGCCCCCCCCGCGCCGCGCTCCTCGCCCGAGGTGGGCCGGCTGGTGGGCTGGCTCCAGGTGTGCATCCGCGCGGAGGCAGGCGAGGCCCTGGCGCCGCCAGGCGGCGACGCGGCCCAGGTCTCCATGCAGGAAGCGGCCCGCGCCATCGCCTCGGCGCGGGTGGTCGAAACCGCGGCCGCCCCGGATGGGCGTCCTCCCGAACCGCCGGGGGCTCGCGCGGAGGCGGCCCCGGGCCCGTCGCAGGCCTCGGCGGTCGGGTCGGGCGCGGACACGCGCTCGCTCTGGACCGCCCCGACGGGCATGGATCGGGACGCGGGCCAGGTGGGACCGGGCGCCCGGTCCACCAGCCATGCCACGGGGGCGGGCGGCGTGGTCGCGTCGGGGCCCTCCTCGGCCGTGGGGGCCCACGCCGTTCCGGGAGCGCCGCGGAGCGGCTCCGCGCTCGTTGTGTCCGCGCGCGGCGGCGTCACGGGCGGCTCCCGAGAGGGCGCTGAAGGGCGCGGAGAGCCGTCCTCCGTGGGACGAGGGACGCTGGCGCCGACCCCGGCCTCCCGGGGCTGGCCGTCCGCGCCACGCCCCGAGACGGGCGCCTCGGGCGCGGGGAGCCGAGGGCAGGGGGCCCCTACCGCCGCTGCCTCCGTGGAGGGCGCGTCGACGACGGGAGAGGCGAGGGCGCCGGGAGACATGGGCCGGGCGGCGGCTGGCGGGACGACGGTGTCCCGGCAGCCGGAGTCGCGCATGGACACGGCGGTGCGCATCGGCGTGGCCAGCCTGGACCTGCTGACCAGCGCGGTGACCAACCTGGCCCAGGTGGCGCGGCGGCGGGAGCGGGCCAACGCGCGGCGCCTCGCGCTGGCGCGGGAGCTGGGGCAGCTGGCGCGGGAGGCGGAGGACCTGGGGCCCGCGGCCGCGTCGCTGGTGGCGCGGCTCGGCACGGCCAAGGAGCTGGCCGCCGCCCTGCATCGCGAGTCGAAGCTCTTGTCCAACGAGGAGCTGCGCGACCTGGGCATGGTGATGGAGGAGGTGCAGGGGCTGCGCATGCTCCCCCTGTCGGTCCTCTTCGAACCCTATCCGCGCATGGTGAGGGACCTGTCGCGCACGCTCGGCAAGGAGGTGGAGCTGGTCATCGACGGCGAGGACACCCGCGCCGACCGCGCCGTGGTGGAGGCCCTGCGCGAGCCGCTCATGCACCTGGTGCGCAACGCGCTCGACCACGGCCTGGAGACGCGGGTGGACCGCGTGAGCTCCGGCAAGCACCCCCGGGGCTGCCTCACGCTGCGCGCCGCCCGCGAGGGCAGCCGCATCATCCTGCGCGTCGAGGACGACGGCATGGGGCTGGACCCCGCGCAGCTGCGGCGCATCGCCGTGCGCAAGGGCTTCCTGGACGAGAGCGCGGCCAATGCCTTGTCGGACGCCGCGTCCCGGGAGCTCATCTTCCTGCCTGGGTTCACCTCCCGCGAGGTGGCGACGGACCTGTCCGGTCGGGGCGTGGGGCTGGACGCCGTGCGCGCCTCCCTCCAGGGACTGGGGGGCGACGTCGGGGTCGAGTCCGCGCCGGGCTGGGGCACCATCTTCGAGTTGCGGGCCCCCGTCTCCCTGACGGTGGCGCCCCTGCTCTTCATCCAGGTGGGCACGGAGACGCTCGCCCTGAGCGCGACCCACGTCTCCCGGGCGCTCAAGGTGGAGCCCCTGCACCTGTGCGAGGTGGCCGGGCGCCCCGCGCTGCTCGTCGAGGGCCGGGTGCTGCCGCTCGCCTTCCTCGGGGCGCTGCTGGGGCTCGTCCCGGAGCGCCCGGTGGAGGAGGGGGAGCTGGTCCTGGTGGTCCGCAGCCAGGGCGGGGCCGCGGCGCTGGTGGTGGACCGCGTCCTGGAGGAGCGCGTCCAGGCCATCCTCCCCCTGCGGGGGCTCGTGGCGCGCTTCACCCACCTCACGGGCGCCACGTCCCTGGCGGATGGGCGTCTGGCCATGGTCCTGTCCGCCGCCTACCTCACCGCCAGCGCGCAGGGCACCAGCGCGGTGCGCCTGCCCCGGTCCGCCACCCCGGAGGCCGAGGCCCGGCGCCGCCGCGTCCTGGTGGTGGACGACTCACCGCTCACCCGGGAGCTCCTCTCCAACCTGCTGGAGGCGGTGGGGTACGACACCGTCATGGCCGCGGACGGCGCGGAGGCGCTGGACGTGCTGGACGCGGCCCCAGTGGACCTGGTGGTGACGGACCTGGAGATGCCCGGGATGGATGGCCTGGAGCTGACCCGGACCCTCAAGGGGCACCCCGTCCGCTCCCGCCTGCCCGTCATCATCCTCACCACCCGTGGTGGCGAGGAGGACCGGCGGCGTGGGCTGGCGGCGGGGGCGGACGGCTACATCACCAAGGGGGACCTGGTCCGCCAGGACCTGGTGGACGTGGTGGGCCGGCTGTTGGGTTGAGCCGATTCACGTCAAACCCCTGTCGGGCCGGGTCCCCGCATTGGCTATACTCCGCACCTCGCGTACGGGGTATGGACAGGGCATGGGCAAGAAAGTGTCGGTGCTGGTGGTCGATGACTCACTCATCTGCCGACAGCTCATCTGCGAGGCGCTGAGCAAGGACCCGGACATCGAGGTCGTGGGGACGTGCGCGGACGGCAAGCAGGCCGTGGAGATGACGAAGGAGCTTCGCCCGCACGTCATCACGATGGACGTGGACATGCCCGTGATGGATGGGCTCACGGCCACCGAGCACATCATGGCGGAGTGTCCCACCCCCATCCTGGTGCTGACGGCGGACCCGCGCTCCCAGGCGCCGGAGCTGACGTACCGGGCGCTGGAGCTGGGGGCGCTCGCGCTGCAGATCAAACCCTCCATCGACGCCGGCCCCGAGGCCTGGAACCTGGTGCGGGAGATCCGGCTGCTGTCGTCCGTGCGGGTCATCCGCCACCTGCGCCGGCCGCAGAAGGGCCTCACCCCGCCGCGCGTGGCGACGTCCGTGCTGCCCGCGGTGTCCATGGGCGTGGTGGTGGTGGCCGCCAGCACCGGGGGCCCCCAGGTGCTGTACCGGATGCTGTCCGAGCTGCCGCCGGACTTCCCAGCCCCCATCGTCATCGTCCAGCACATCAACGCGGCCTTCGCGGAGTCGCTGGCCGGGTGGTTGGGCAATGCCAGCCGGTTGAAGGTCCGCCTGGCCCAGGACGGCGAGCCGTTGATGCCGGGCCACGTGCTCATCGCCCCGCCAGGGCAGCACACCGTCATCCCCTTCCGGGGGCGCGTGGCGCTCAAGTCGGGCGTGGAGCGGGACGGCCACATGCCGTCGGGCACGACGCTGCTGGAGAGCGCGGCGCGCACGTATGGCCGGCGCGCGGTGGGCCTGGTGCTCACGGGCATGGGCGCGGATGGCGCGGACGGCCTGCTGGCCATCCGTCAGGCCGGAGGGCTGACGCTGGCGCAGAACGAGGAGTCCTGCGTGGTGTTCGGGATGCCGGGCGCCGCGGTGGAGCGCAAGGCGGTGGACCACCTCATCCACGGAGACGAGGTCGCGGCCGCGCTGGCGCGACTGGCCCGGGGTGAGTCCCTCGCGGTGGGGCGGTGAACCCACCGTGCGTGGCCCGGGCGCCCCATGGGGCTACGTGCGGGCCTTCCTCACCTCGCGTACGGGCATGGCGCTCAGCGGCCCGCAGCTGCGACGGCTGGATGATCGGCTGACGGAGCGCTGTCGTGGGCTCACGCCCCACCAGTACCTGGCCCTGCTGCGCTCGCCCTCGGGGGCCGCGGAGCTGGAGGCCCTCATCTCCGCGGTGGTGGTCAACAAGACGGACCTGTTCCGGGACGAGGTGCAGCTGACGGCCTTCCGGGAGCACGTGCTCGCGCCGCTGATCGACCGGGTGGGGCGACCGCTGCGCGTGTGGAGCGCGGGGTGCTCCACCGGGGAGGAGGTGGCCTCGCTGCTGGTGCTGCTGGCGGAGGCGGGCGCGGACCCGGCGAGCACGGTGCTGGGGACGGACATCTCCGAGGCGGCGTTGCGCAAGGCGCGCGCCCTGTCCTTCGCGCCCGACCACGTGCGCCGCGTGCCCGCCGGACTGCGCGAACGCTACTTCGTGCCCCTGGGCCCGCGGCTGACGCTGGTGCCGCCGCTGCGCGCGCGCGCCAGCTTCCAGGTGCACAACCTGATGGACACGCCCTATCCCCTGGCGACGGGCGCGGAGGGCTTCGACGTCATCTTCTGCCGCAACGTGCTCATCTACTTCACCCAGGAGGCCTTCCAGCGGACGGTGGCGTCGCTGGCGGAGCGCCTCGTGCCGGGGGGATTGCTGGTGCTGTCCGCGTCGGAGCCGCTGCTCCAGGTCCCTGCGGGCCTGCGCATCGTCCGCACGGAGACGGCGTTCTTCTACCAGCGCGTGGACGAGCCCCAAGCGCCGGAGGCGGGCCTGACGGCGGGGGAGGTGCGAGCGCCGCCCGCGCGGCAGTCCGGCCGTTTCGCCTCCGTGGGAGGGCCAGTCCAGGAGCCCCCCGTCTCGCCGTCGTCCACCGCGCGTGACTCCGGTCGGTTCTCCCCCGTGGGCGTGCCCGGCGTGGGGGCCCCGGGAAACGACGAGACGGGCACGCACGGCCTGGAGCGCTTCGAGGTGGAGGCGTCACCGGCCGACGCGAGGACGTCCTCCGACGCGGCCGCGTCGCCCGCCTTCGCGGAGGCGGACCTGCTGTTCGCCTGCGTCCTGGACGGCGCGGCCTCCGGGGCGTCGGACGAGGTGGCGGAGCGGGACCTCCGGCGCTGCCTGGCGTTGGACCCGGACCACGCCGCCGCGCGCTACCTGCTCGGGCTCCTGCTGGAGCAGTGCCGCCGCCCCTTCGAGGCCGTCGTCGAGTACCGCCGGGGCCTCCAGTCCCTGGAGGCGGGGCGCTCCCGCCCGGTGCCCTTCTTCCTCAACCCGGTCCGCCTCCGGGTGGCCTGCGCCCATGCCGCCGGGCGCCTGGACGCCCTGGGGGGCACGCGCTGAGGCGGGGCAGGCGGGCGGCCGGCGCCACCAGACGCGCGAGAAGTCCGGACGCGGCGGCCGGATTGGCCTTAAGATGCCCGCCCCATGCGAAGGCTCGTCCTGCTCGCCCTGCTGGTCCTCCCAGGGTGCTTCTATCCCGCTGACCGTGGCCGCGCCCTCGAGGCGAAGGTCGACCGGCTCGGCGCCGACTCCGCGCAGATGCAGGCGGAGCTGAAGGAGGCGCGCGAACAGCTCGCCGCCACGTTGCCGAAGATCGACCAGAAGATCGGCGAGGTCACCAAGGCCCTGGATGGCCTGGACACCGCCTCGCGCCGCAAGGACGCGGACATCGGCATCCAGTTCCAGAAGACGGTCGAGGACCTGGCCCAGCTGCGGGGCCAGGTGGAGACCTACCTGCACAAAATCACCGAGCTGGAGACGGCGCTCGGGGCGCAGGACCAGAAGCTGCTGGCCCTCCAGGGCGCCGCGGCGGTGAAGGAGGCCGAGGCCAAGAAGAAGGCCGAGGAGCTCCAGCGCCCCGCCGACAAGAACGAGTTCCTCGCGCTGGCCCGGGAGAAGGCCAAGGCGGGCGATGTGCTCGTGGCCCGCCAGCTGTTCGGCGAGTTCCTGAAGAAGTGGGCGAAGGATCCGCTGGTCGGCGAGGCCCACTACGGGCTGGGCGAGACGTACTTCAGCGAGTCCAAGTGCCGCGAGGCCCTCTTCGAGTACGGCAAGGTGGTGCAGGACCACCCGAAGTCCCCGGCCGCGCCGGACGCGTACCTGCGCTCCTCGGAGTGCTTCGCGCAGCTGAAGATGAAGGACGAGTCGCGCCTGGCGTTGGAGGAGCTCGTGAAGGGCTACCCCAAGTCCGCCGCCGCGAAGTCGGCCAAGGAGCGCATCGCGGAGCTGGACAAGGCGAAGGCGGCACCTCCCAAGAAGGGGGCCAGGAAATGAGGAACCCGTCGTTGCGGCTCGCCGCGCTGGCGCTGCTGCTGTTGCCCCTGGTCGCGGGGGCGGCGCCCAAGAAGCTCGTGTTGCTCTTCACGGGAGACAACGGGGGCGAAGTCGCCCCCTGTGGTTGAAGGCACAACCCGTCTGGCGGTCTGGCCAGACGAAAAGTCGCGATCGAGGCCGAACGCGCCAAGGGCGTGCCGGTCCTCGTGTTGGACGCGGGCAACGCGCTCTTCAAGAGCCGGGACAGCGGTGAGGCCCCGGATGCGCGCTCGCGGGCGGAGCTGTTGCTGGCGCAGATGGACGCGCAGGGCACCACGGCCATGGCCGTGGGCGCGCGCGACCTCGTGCTCGGCGTGGACTTCCTGCGCAAGCAGACGAAGAAGTCGAAGATGAAGCTGTTGTCCGCCAACCTCGCGGACGCCCAGGGCAAGCTGCTGTTCCCCGCCTCGCTGGTGACGGAGGTGGGCGGCCTCAAGGTGGGCGTGGTGGGCCTGTCCCCCGCCACCCCGGGGCCGGTGCCCATGGAGCCCCAGGCGAAGGGCCGGGGCGCGGGCGTGACGATGCAGGGCCTGCCGCTCCAGCCGGCCGTCACCGCGGAGGTCAAGCGCCTGCGCGAGCAGTCCAAGGTGGACGTCGTCCTGCTGCTGGCGGCGGTGCCCTGGGTGGAGGTCTCGAAGCTGGCCGACGTCGTGGAGGGCGTGGACTTCGTCCTGCCGTCGCACGAGGGGCGGGGCACCGGCATCGCCCAGCGGCAGGGGCTCACCACCCTGCTGCCTCCGGGGGACCGGGGCCGGCAGCTGGCCCGGCTGGAGCTGTCCGTCGACGGCCCGGGCCGCTTCGTGGACAACTCCGAGCCGCTTCGGGCCAAGGAGAACGTGCGCCTGCTCGACACGACCCTGGCGAAGGCCCGCGAACGGCTCCAGGCGACCACCGAGCCGGCCGCGAAGAAGAACCTCACGGAGGCGATCGCCAGCCTGGAGGTCCGGCGGGCGAGCCTCCAGAAGACGGCGGGCGAGGGCGCAACGCCGTCCCCCCGGACGCATCTGTTGTCGTACATCCAGCTGGGCGAAGACGTACGGGCGGACCCGGTCGTCCAGAAGTTGGTGGAACGTATCGAGCCTCCCGGCTCGGCGGCCCACTAGCCCGGGCTGAGCTTGTGCCCCGGCCGGCGCGCCGTTATAAGCGCCGGCCACCACAGTGCCGGACCTCCCTCCCGTGGGCGGGTGGGGGCAAGGCACCCAGGAGAGCGTCATGAAGCCTGAAGTGCACCCCGTGTATCCGCCGGCCCGCATCACCTGCGCCTGCGGCAACATCGTCGAGACCCACTCCACCCGCGGCTCGTTCTCGGTGGAAATCTGCTCGAACTGCCACCCCTTCTTCACGGGCAAGTACAAGCTCGTGGACACCGCGGGTCGCATCGACCGCTTCCGCAAGAAGTACGCCGCGCAGCCGGCGAAGGACGCCGCTCCGGCCGAGGGCGCTGCCCCCGCCGCCAAGGGTGGCAAGAAGGCCAAGGCCTGATTCGGCCGCCGCCGCTTCACATCCACTGAAGCAGCACCGACGAGCAGGGTGACGCAGGGCCTCCACCAGAGGCGCTGCCGCCCTGCTCGCGGCGCTTCTACGGCCTGAAGCGCTCGTCAAGTTTCAGGGTGCTACAGGCCAGAAATTAGACGTAGCACTGAAGTGGCCTGACATTCCGCCGCGTCCCACGACGAAGAGTCCGACGGAGGCGAGATGTTCGCGGAAGCTGCTGCCCCAAACCTGAAGGTTGTCCGGCGCTCCCTCAACGAGAGCGTGCACGCGAAGGGTGACGCCTGGACGCTCCTGCGCGGGGACAGCCTGGAGCTGCTGCAGCAGTTCGAGCCCCAGACGTTCGACATGATTTTCGCGGACCCGCCGTACTTCCTGTCCAACGGCGGCACCACCTGCAAGGGTGGCAAGCGCGTGTCCGTGCAGAAGGGCAACTGGGACGTGTCGCGCGGGGTGGAGGAGGACCACGCGTTCACCACCGCGTGGCTCGCCACCTGCCAGCGGCTGCTCAAGCCCACCGGCACCCTCTGGGTGAGCGGCACCCAGCACGTCATCTTCAACGCCGGCTTCGCCATGCAGAAGCTGGGCTACAAGCTGCTCAACACCGTCACCTGGTTCAAGCCCAACGCCAGCCCCAACCTGGCGTGCCGCTACTTCACCCACTCGACGGAGCTGCTCATCTGGGCCTCCCCGAAGTCGGGCGGCAAGCTCCAGCACGTCTTCAACTACTCGAAGATGAAGGCGGACAACGGCGGCAAGCAGATGCGCGACGCGTGGGTGCTGCCGCCCTCCGGCGACGCGGAGGTCACCGCGGACGGCGAGGGCCGGCTGTGGACGCTCACCGTCCCGCGCGGCGGCGAGGAGAAGGCCTTCGGCAGCCACCCCACGCAGAAGCCCGTGGCCCTGCTCGAGCGCATCATCGAGGCGAGCACCCCCGAGGACGCGCTCGTGCTCGACCCCTTCAACGGCAGCGGCACCACCGGCGTCGCCGCCCTCAAGCTGGGCCGCCGCTACGTGGGCATCGACCTGGACGCGAAGTACCTGGACCTCGCGCAGAAGCGCCTCGCCGCGGCGTCCGCGAAGTAGGCCCCGGCGCGTCCCCCGGGGCCCCCGTCACGGGCGGCCTCAGGCGCGCGACAGGATGAGCTCCACGCCCTGCCGGGCGATGGGGTGGTAGCGCTCCCCGTACTTCTTGAACAGCGAGCGCGCCAGCGCGCGGTGCTCGCGGGACGAGGCGAGCACCCCATACAGCGGCTTGAGGTACTTCATCCGGCCCACCTCGCCGAGGAAGGCCTCGGCGCGGCCCACCGCCGGCTCCCAGCCCGCGCGCAGCGCCGCCACCAGCCACGCCACCAGCACCTCCGAGTTGCGGCTCTTCGTGAGGCCGAAGCGCTCGTCCAGCCGCCGGAACACGTCCCGGGGCGTGTCCTGGGGCATCCACTCCAGGAACAGCTGCCACTCCGCGGGCGTCCAGTCCTTCACCGCGTCCTCGGACGGCACGGTACCGCGCAGCCCGAGCAACGCCTCCAGGCGGCTGGAGCGGGGGGCGGGCGCCCCCGGCGGGATTCCCGGCCGGTTGAGGTACGCGTCCGCATCCACCTTCGCCAGCACCCCGGGCAGCTCGCGCTCGGTGAAGACGATGAACTCCTCGGTGGTGAGCGCGCGGAAGCGGTACGTCGCCAGGTAGCGGCGCAGGAAGCCGTCGAAGGCCTCGCGCCCCACCGCGTCCTCCATGGCCCGCAGCAGCAGGTAGCCCTTCTCGTACGGAATCTGGGAGAAGGCCTCGTCCGGGTCCACGCCCGCCAGGTGCGTGCGCAGCGCGGTGAGGTAGGGGTGCTCGCGGAAGTGGTGCAGCGCCTCCTCCAGCGCCCGCCGCCCCAGCGCCGCGTGCAGCGCCGCGACCTCCGGCCCCGCCAGCGCCTCGAGGATGCGCCGCTCGGCGAACACGGTGAAGCCCTCGTTGAGCCAGAAGTGCTCCGCGGACGCGTTCGTCACCAGGTTGCCCGTCCACGAGTGCGCCAGCTCGTGCGCCACCACGTTCACCAGGCTCTTGTCCCCGGCGATGAGCGTGGGCGTCAGGAACGTCAGCCGCGGGTTCTCCATGCCCCCGTAGGGGAAGGACGGCGGCATGGTGAGCAGGTCGAACCGCTCCCAGTCGTACGGGCCGAACAGCGACTCGGCCGCGCGCAGCATGTCGTCCACGCCGGAGAACTCCTCCGCCGCGTCCTCCAGCAGCTCCGGCTCCGCCCACACCCGCGAGCGCGGCCCCAGCTCCTTGGGCGCCAGGCTCCCCACCGCGAAGGCCAGCAGGTACGGGGGCACCGGCTGCGGCATCTCGTAGTGCTCCTCCGCCTCCACCCCGTGCTCCTCGCGCCGCACGAAGCTGGCCGCCATGACGGCCTTGAGCGCCTTGGGCACCCGCAGCGCCGCCCGGTAGCGGATGCGGATGCGCGGCGTGTCCTGCAGCGGCACCACGCTTCGCGCGTGGATGGCCTGGCATTGGCTGTAGAGGAACGGGTGCTGCCCTCCCGCCGTCTGCGAGGGCGTGAGCCACTGGAGCGCGCTCGCATCCGGCGCCGTGCGGTAGCGCACCGTCAGCTGCCTCAGCCCCGACGGCAGCTCCACGCGCAATCGACTTCCAAGAATCGGTTCAGGAGGCGCAAGGATGTAGGGCAAGGGACGACCACTGCCGTCCGTCACCCCCAGAATCTCCAAATCCCGGGTATCCAGGTCGAGGGGACCGGCGGAGGCTTCCTTGAGCGTCAGGGTCGCTTCCGCGTGAAGGCGGCGCGTCCGGAAATCGACGCGGGCCTTCCAGTCCAGGGTTTCCGTCTCCGGCTGCGTGCTGTCGTTGTACGAGTGCGGGTCGAGGCGAGCCATGGAGGCCCGGTTTGTAGTCGGTGTGACGACCCCGTGGCGAGCACGACGACCCGCCGAACAGATTGACTTTCGGGTCAATCGCCTACATTTGTGCAGTCCCCTCCTTCCCACAAGCAAGGGAGCCTTTTCCAATGACGACGCGGATCCGCAAGGTAGCTGTGCTGGGCGCCGGAGTGATGGGTAGCGGCATTGCCGCCCATCTGGCCAACTCGGGCGTTCGCGCGCTGCTGCTGGACATCGTTCCGCCGAAGGCCGCTCCGGGCGAAGACACCTCGTCCAAGGCCTTCCGCAACAAGTTCGCGCTCGGCGCGCTGGCGAACATGCGCAAGCAGAAGCCCAGCCCCATCATGTCCGAGCAGGTCTTCACCGCCATCGAGGTGGGCAACTTCGAGGACGACCTGCACCGCATCTCCGAGTGCGACTGGGTCATCGAGGTGGTCAAGGAGGACCTGGCGGTCAAGCAGGCGCTCTTCGAGAAGGTGGAGAAGCACGCGCGCAAGGACGCCATCATCTCGTCCAACACGTCCGGCATGTCCATCGTCGGCATGACGCAGGGCCGCGGCGAGGCGTTCAAGAAGAACTTCCTCGTCACCCACTTCTTCAACCCCGTGCGCTACATGAAGCTCCTGGAGCTGGTGGCCGGCACGCAGACCGACCCGGCGGTGATGAAGACCATCCACCGCTTTGGCGAAGAGGTGCTCGGCAAGGGCATCGTCTACGGCAAGGACACCACCAACTTCATCGCCAACCGCATCGGCGTGTACGGGATGATGCGCACCATCGCGGCCATGGGCCCGGCGGAGCTCACCATCGAGGAGGTGGACAAGATCTTCGGCCCGGCTATGGGCCGTCCCAAGTCCGCCGTGTTCCGCACCGCGGACATCGTGGGCCTGGACACCTTCGTCCACGTGTCGAAGAACTGTTACGACACGCTGACGCAGGACGAGGAGCGCGCCGTCTTCGCCATCCCCGACTTCCTCCAGAAGATGGTGGAGAAGGGCATGCTGGGCGACAAGAGCGGCGGCGGCTTCTACAAGAAGGACAAGAGCAGCGGCGGCAAGGAGATCCTCGCGCTCGACCTGAAGACGCTGGAGTACCGGCCGCAGGGCAAGGTGCGCTTCGAGTCGCTGGGCGCCGCCCGCGAGGTGGAGGACGTCAAGGAGCGCGTGGCCGTCGTGCTGAACGGCACGGACAAGGCCGCGAAGTTCGCCGAGCAGGTGACGCTGGACGTGCTGGCCTACACCAGTCGCCGCATCCCGGAGATCGCCGACGACGTGGTCAACGTGGACCGCGGCGTGCGCTGGGGCTTCGGCTGGGACCTGGGGCCCTTCGAGGTCTGGGACGCGTACGGCGTGAAGAAGGGCGTCGCGCGGATGAAGGAGCTGGGCCTCAAGCCGGCGAAGTGGGTGGAGGACATGCTGGCCGCCGGCCGCGAGTCCTTCTACGGCGTGGAGGGCGGCAAGGACACGTACTGGGACATCCCCACGAAGTCCGTGAAGGTGGTGCCGGAGAACGCCCGCACCCAGCGCGTGGAGTACCTCAAGCGCGGCAACAAGAAGATCGTCGGCAACGACTCCGCCACCCTGTGGGATTTGGGCGATGGCGCGACGCTGCTGGAGTTCCACACGAAGATGAACTCCATCGATGACCAGATCATCGAGATGATGAACACGGCGCTGGACGAGACGGAGAAGAACTTCAAGGGCCTGGTCATCGGCAACGACGGCTCCAACTTCTCCGCGGGCGCCAACATCGTCGCGCTGGTGTGGGCGGCGAAGAGCGGCGAGTACGAGGCCATCCGCAAGCTCGTGACGGGCTTCCAGGCCGTCAACCAGCGCATGCGCTACAGCCCGGTGCCGGTGGTGACGGCGCCCTTCAACCTCACCCTGGGCGGCGGCTCCGAGGTGACGATGGGCGGCAACGCCATCCAGGCGAGCGCCGAGCTGTACATGGGCCTGGTCGAGGTGGGCGTGGGCCTCATCCCCGGCGGCGGCGGCAACATGCAGCTTTTGCGCAACGTCTACGGCGCGTACTCCACGGACAAGGACTTCGACCCGCTGCCCTTCCTCAAGAAGGTGTTCCTGTCCATCGGCACGGCGAAGGTGGCCACCAGCGCCGAGGAGGCCCGCGAGATGGGCTTCCTGTCCGCCTCCGACGGCATCAGCGCCAACCGCGACTTCCTCCTGTCCGACGCCAAGGCGCGCGTGCTGGGCATGGCGGACTCGGGCTTCCGCGCGCCGCGCCCCACGCGCTTCCGCCTGGGCGGCCCCAGCGGCTACGCCACCATCGACATGATGCTGTACGACATGCAGATGAACGGGCAGGTCAGCGCGCACGACCGGAAGATCGGCCAGAAGCTGGCCCGCGTGCTCACCGGCGGCGACACGAGCACCTCCGCGCTCGTCACCGAGGAGAAGCTGCTCGAGCTGGAGGCCGAGGCCTTCCTGAGCCTGTGCGGCGAGGAGAAGACCCAGGACCGCCTGACCCACATGATCGAGAAGGGCAAGCCGCTGCGGAACTGAGCGCTGGCCGGTACTCATTGACCACGACAAAGGGATTCGCTGCATGCCTGGGCGCTGCCCGGGCGAGGAGACACTGAAATGGCTGGTCGAGTCGTGATTGCCAGCGCGGTCCGCACGCCGTTCACCCGCGCGCACAAGGGAGAGTTCAAGGACACGCGGCCGGATACCCTGGCCGCCATCGCCATCAAGGAGGCCGTCGCCCAGGTCCCCGGCCTGAAGCCGTCGGACGTGGAGGACGTCGTCCTGGGCTGTGCCATGCCGGAGGCCGAGCAGGGCATGAACGTGGCCCGTCAGGCCACGCTGCTGGCGGGGCTGCCGGTGGACGTCCCCGCGATGACCATCAACCGCTTCTGTTCCTCCGGGACGCAGGCCATCGCGCAGATCGCGGCGGCCATCCAGGCGGGGCAGATTCAAATCGGCATCGGCGGCGGCACCGAGTCGATGACGATGGTCCCCATGGGCGGCAACAAGGTGAGCGCCAACCCGGAGATCATGGCGAACCACCCGGAGATCTACACGTCCATGGGCGTGACGGCGGAGAACATCGCCTCCCGTCACAACGTGTCGCGTGAGGACTCCGACAAGTTCGCGGCGGAGAGCCAGCGCCGCGCCGCCACCGCGCGCGAGCAGGGCAAGTTCAAGGAGGAGATCGTCCCCGTCACCACCACCGTCTACGACGACAACGGCGTGGCGCAGACGGTGACGGTGTCCGTGGACACCATCCTCCGCCCGGAGACGACGTTCGAGGGCCTGAACAAGCTCAAGCCGGCCTTCAACGCCAAGGGCGTGGTGACGGCGGGCAACGCGTCGCCGCTGACGGACGGCGCGGCGGCCGCGGTGGTGATGAGCGAGGAGAAGGCGAAGGAGCTGGGCGTCAAGCCGCTGGGCTACTTCCTGGACTTCGCCGTCGCGGGCGTGCCTCCGGAGGTCATGGGCATCGGCCCCGTGCCCGCGGTGCGCAAGCTGCTGGCCAAGAACAAGCTCGAGGTGAAGGACATCGACGTCTTCGAGCTCAACGAGGCCTTCGCTCCGCAGGCGCTGTACTGCATCCGCGAGCTGGGCATCCCCATGGACAAGGTGAACCCCAACGGCGGCGCCATCGCCCTGGGCCACCCGCTGGGCGTGTCCGGCGCGCGCCTGGTCGCCACCATCCTGCGCGAGCTGAAGCGCCGCAACGGCCGCTACGGCGTCGTCACCATGTGCATCGGTGGCGGCATGGGCGCCGCGGCGCTCATCGAGCTGGCGAAGTAGTCGCCACGCGCGCAGCGGGCTGAAGCCACCTCGCGGGCCCCGGGACATGCTCCCCGGGGCCCGTGTCGTTTCCGGGCATCGGGGCCCGGGCCCTTCGCCCGCTTCAGCGGGCTGGCGCCTCGGGGTCGTCCACGGGGACGCCCGCGAGCCGCAGCACGCGCAGCGCGTTGGTGGTGTCCACCACGCCCTCGCGCAGCTTGTAGTCGAAGACCATCTTCCCTTCCTCGAGGTGGTCCCGGAAGTGGACGTTGCGCACGTGCGCGCCGGGCTCCTCCGCGAGCGCGGTCAGCGACAGGTCATGCGTCGTCACCGCGCCACAGGCGCCGGTGGCCAGCAGGAGGCGCAGCACCTCGCGCGATGCCAGCTGCCGCTCGCGCGTGTTGGTGCCCAGGAGGATTTCGTCGAGCAGGAACAGCGCCTGCCCCTCCGCGGCGCGCGCCGCGTCCAGCACGGCCTTGATGCGCTGGACCTCCGCGTAGAAGTACGACACGCCGCGCTCCAGCGAGTCCTTCACGCGCATGCTGGTGAGCACGTGGAGCGGCGAGAGGCGGAAGGCGCGCGCGCACACGGGCGCGCCCGCCAGGGCCAGCACCACGTTGGCGCCCATGGCCCGCATCAGCGTCGTCTTGCCGCTCATGTTGGAGCCGGTGATGAGCAGCGCGTGCGCGGGACCGGGCAGCGCCACGTCGTTGGGGACGGGCGCGTCCAGCAGGGGATGGCCCAGCTGCTCCGCCTCCATGCGCGGCCCCCGGGCCTCCAGCACGGGCCAGGCGAACGTCGGACGGTCGTGCGCCAGTCCGGCCACGCAGGACAGGGCCTCCAGCTCCGCCAGGGCGGAGAACCAGTGCCGCACCTTCATGCCGTACCGCGCGCGCCAGCGCTCCAGCGCGAACAGCGCGTGGATGTCCCAGAGCGTCACCCAGTGCACCAGGGGATGGAACTGGTGCCGCTTGAACTCGATGAGCGAGTACAGCCGGCTGAAGCGCTTGAAGTGCGCGGACACCGCCGGCTCGCCGTGTTGCTGGAGCCCGGACTGGAGCTGACGCAGCAGGGGATGCTCGAAGCGCTGGCCCTCCACGCGCTCGAAGATGGGGGCGTAGCGGACGAAGCCCTGCTCGCCCCGCTCGACGGCGTCGTCCATGGCCTTGAGGGTGCGGCGCGTGAGCACGACCACCAGCAGCTGCGCGCCCAGGCCCAGCCAGACCCAGGCGCCGCGCAGCACCCCCACCTGTCCCAGGATGAACAGCGTCAGGGTGATGGGGGGCAGGATGAGGGCGAGTGGCAGCGACCAGCGGATCGCCGTCAGCGACGGGCCGGCCTCCGCCCATTGGATGAAGAGGCTCGGGTCGGCCTTCTCCCGGGCCACCGTGCGCGCGTCGACGCACAGGTCCTGGCGGAAGTCCACGCGCGGGGCCAGCTCGCGCGCGGCGCCCTGGCGTGACTCCACCTCCGCCACGGAGGCGGGCGCCGACAGCCACGCGGCCAGCCGCTCCTCGCCGGCGCGGGTGGCGGTCTCGTTGAGGAGCTGGAAGAGGCTGCCCTGGCCGAAGACGTCCAGGTCCGGGGTGTAGAGGTGGCTGGGCGAGGCGAAGCGCTCCCCGCGTTCGGTGAAGTCGTGCCAGCCCGGCCCCAGGCGGGCGAGACCCCGGTCGTTGAGGAGCACGTAGAGCCGCTGCCGCTCCTCGCGCCGGAACACCTGGTGGTGCAGGACGGCGAGCACGCCGTAGACGACGAGCGCCCCCAAGGTCCCCCACCACCCGTCCCGGGACATGCGCCCGGCGAGGACGAAGCCGGCGAAGGCGATCGCCGCCACGAACGCCACGGTGCGCAGGTTGGCGTAGCGGGCGCTGACGCGGTCCAACGCGGTCAGCTCCGCCTGGGCGGCGGCGCGGCGCTCGGTGTACGTGTGATGGGGATTCGGGCTCGCGGTGTTCGAGGACACGGTGGGCGCGCATGCTGTGCCTCCGGCCCCGCCAGGGCAAGTGCCTCCTGTCACCGTGTGGCGTCGGCGCGACGCAACAGGGGCCCGGCGGGCCCCGTGAGTCACGCCCCGCGCCCGCTCAGCCCCAGACCTCCCGGGGCGGCCAGAAGAGGGTGTTGCCCTCGAAGCGGATGCCGGGCTCCCGGTCGCGGGCGAGCAGCAGCGGACCATCCAGGTCCACCACCTCCGCGCCCTGGGCCACCAGCGCGGCGGGGGCCATGGCCAGGGAGGTCGCCACCATGCAGCCCACCATGAGCTGGAGGCCGTGGCCTCGCGCCGCCTCCGCCAGGGCCAGGGCCTCCGTGAGCCCTCCCGTCTTGTCGAGCTTGATGTTGATGGCGTCGTACTTTCCGACCAGCGCGTCGAGCCCGTGACGGTCGTGGGCGGACTCGTCGGCGCAGACGGCCACCGGACGCGCCAGTCCCCGCAGGGCCTCGTCGTCCGAGGCGGGCAGCGGCTGCTCCACCATCACCACGCCCAGCTCGGCGCACGCGGCCAGCAGCGGAGCCAGCTCCCCGGGGCTCCAGCCCTCGTTGGCGTCCACGATGACGCGGCTATGGGGCGCGCCCTCGCGGATGGCCCGCAGGCGCTCCAGGTCCTCCTGGCTGCCTCTGCCCAGCTTCACCTTGAGCAGGGGTCGGTGCGCGGCCTTCTCGGCGGCGCGCCGCATGGCCTCGACGGTGTCCAGGCTCAGCGTGTACGCGGTGACGAGCGGCCGTGGCTCCGCCATGCCCAGCAGCTCCCAGACGGGCCGGCCCGCCTTCTTCGCCTCCAGGTCCCACAGCGCGCAGTCGAGCGCGTTGCGCGCCGCGCGAGGCTCCAGGACGTCGGGGACGCCGTCGCGCCCCAGGCCCGCCTCGATGCGCGCCCGCGCCGCCTCCAGCGCCGCCAGGACGCCCGGCACCGTCTCGCCGTAGCGCGCGTAGGGGACGCACTCGCCACGGCCCACCGCGCCGTCCTCCTCCAGCGTCACCACCACGACCTCGGCGGACGTCTTGGAGCCCCGGGAGATGGTGAAGCGGCCGGCGATGGGCCAGCTCTCGTGCCGGATGGTGAGCTTGCGCATGGTGGCTCAGCCCTGGCGGGGGAAGCGCCGCGCCAGCTCGTCCACGAGCGGTCCGACACCCGTGCGGATGGGGTCGACGCACGGCAGGCCATGCTCGCGCCCCGTCTTCTCCAGCAGCGCCAGCGCCTCCGGCTCGCCCAGATGCTCGGTGTTGATGGCGATGCCCGTGCACTGGATGCGGGGGTTGGTGAGCTGCCCCTCAAGGACGGTGCGGTCGATGACGGCCTGGATGGAGGGCGGGGGATGCTGGACGCCGCGCATCGTCTTGCGCGTGGGCTCGTGGCAGACGATGAACGCGTCGGGCTGCGCGCCGTGCAGCAGCCCCAGCGTGACGCCCGCGAACGACGGGTGGAACAGCGAGCCCTGTCCCTCCACCAGGTCCCAGTGGTCCGGCGCGTTGGGCGGGGAGAGCCACTCGGCCGCGCCCGCGACGAAGTCGGACACCACCGCGTCGATGGCCACGCCCCGGCCGGAGATGAAGATGCCCGTCTGCCCCGTGGCCCGGAAGTCCGCCTGGATGCCCCGCGAGCGCATCTCCTTCTCCAGCGCCAGCGCGGTGTACTTCTTCCCCACCGAGCAGTCCGTGCCCACCGTCAACAGCCGCAGCCCGGAGCGCTTCGTGCCCTTGCCCGTGGCGAACTCCATGTCGGGGACCCGCACGTCGTGCAGCTGGCGCCCGGTGCGCGCGGCGGCCTGGGCGATGGCGGGGATGGACGACAGCCGCCGGTGCAGCCCCGTCGCCACGTCCAGGCCCGCGTCGAGCGCCTCCACCAGCTTGCCCACCCAGTGCTGTGGCAGCACCCCGCCCGCGTTGGCCACGCCCACCACGAGCGTCCGCGCGCCCTTCGCCTTCGCCTCGGCGATGTCCATGTCCGTCAGGCCGCAGTCGGCCTGGCAGCCCGGCAACCGCAGTTGCCCCACGCACCACTCCGGCCTCCAGTCGACGATGCCGTGCGCCGTCTTCGCCGCGAGCTGGTCCGACACGTCTCCCAGGAACAACAGGTAGGGCTTCTGGATCTCCACCAACGTCCTCCCCGTGGCCCCGGACTGGGGCCGCGGCGGCGCGTTTCAGCATGACCCCGGAAGACCAGCAAGGTCAGAATATTCGTGCATCGGGCGGGGGGCCGGAAATGGCGCGGGCCCACCCTGATAGTCACTCCGGGGCCCGCACCGAGAATGGCAGACGCGGCTCGTATCCGTCTCCTCGTCGCCACGCATCCTTCGCGCGATGGGGACCTGCGCGCGGGCCGCCGCGTCGTGCCCCGCGCGGCGCCTCAGCGCACCCACTCCGGCGCCGCGATGCATAGCGCGGCGAGGACGCCGGACAGCGTGGCGAGCGCGAAGAGGATGGGGGCGGCCACCCGCCGCTGGGACACGGCCGCGGGGCGCATCAGGCCCATCACCACCCAGGGGCCGAGCAGTGGGACGAGCGCCGCGGTGGACCAGAATCCGCCGCAATGCGCCAACAGCCGTTGCACGAGCCGGCTCCGGGGGCGCGCGAGCACCGCCCGCCACCATCGCAGTCGCTCCAGTCCGTCCCAGCCCAGGTCCACGACGATGACCTGGAGGTAGCCGAGCGGCACGCAGGCGAGCACCACCGCCCAGGCCGGGTAGCCGAAGCCGAGCACGCCCAGGGGGACCGCGGCGAGCACGCCCCCGAAGGGGCTGGCGGCGACGAGGGCGAAGGAGAGCAGGCGTCCCATGGTGGCGTCGGACGGAGGCCGGAGCCCTCGCCGTGTCCGGAGGCATATCCCCTCTGGGTGACGGCGGCGTGCCGCAGGCGTCACATGCGCGGGGCGTCCGGGCGTTCCGGCCAGCGGGGGACGCGGTCCGCGCGCTCGCCAGTCATGCCTCGTGGCCGGTGGACTTCGTCGCCCCTGTCATGACGGCGCATGGAGTGGAGCCGCCTCCACGGAGGGAGGACTGTCAGGTAGATGATGACAACCATGAGCCCTGGTGGGGCGTCGGCCTGGCTGGCTGCACGCGTTGCTTGAATGTCCTCCCCCGCATCGTTAGCTCGAACGACGTGAGGCCCTGGATTCCATCATTGCTCGCGCTGCTGGTCGCCGCGTGTGGGGTGTTCGAGTTCCACCCCTATGAGATTCGCGGCGGCGAGGAGTCTCTCAACGCGAAGGCCCTGGCGCGCCTGCCGCGCCACGATCCGGAGCGGCCGTTCCGCTTCGCGGTGATTGGCGACATCCAGCTGTTCCTCGACGATTCGGCGGACGCGGTGGACGACCTGGCGCGCAGGGACGTCGACCTGGTGGTCCAGATGGGGGACCTGACGGAGTACGGCACCGCGCAGGAGTACGAATGGGTGGCGCGTCTGCTGGAGAAGATTCCGGCGCCCACCTTCGCCATCGTCGGCAACCACGACCTGATGGGGAAGGGGGGACTGCTCTACCAACGGACCTTTGGCCCCACCTTCCAGTCCTTCGACTACCAGGGCAGCCGCTTCGTCCTCTTCGACTCCAACTCGCTCGAGTACGGCTTCTCCGGCGAGGTGCCGGACGTGGCGCGGCTGCGCGAGGCGCTCATGTCCGGGCCCGCGCGGCGCCATACCTTCACCTTCTCGCACGTGCCCCCGGGGCACCCCGACTTCGACCCGGACCTGACGGAGCCGGTGGAGGCGCTCCAGGCGGAGGCCGGGGTCACCATCTCCTTCCACGCGCATACCCACCGCTACGCCAGCGACGTGCGGCGAGGCGTGCGCTACTTCGTCGCCGACGCGCTCGAGAGCCGCAACTACCTGTTGGTCACGGTGGTGGGCGACTCGGTGGATGTCGAACGGGTCTACTACTGATGGCACGCCTGCGCTTCGTCGGATGGCTCGTGGTCGTTCTGGGGCTCGTCGGTGGACGCGCGGCCCGGGCGGCGGACGCGGAGGTGGAGACGACGGTGGAAACCGAGGAGAAGGCGCGTCCCTGGTACGTACCGGGCCATGCCGCGATGCAGCTCGCGGGCTCCATCGGCTTCACCTCCGCGGGCCCGGGCTGGTCGTTCCTGGAGGAGGCGGTGGAGGCGGAGGTGATGCTGGGCTGGGCGCCGCGCGCCATCGCGGGGGCGGACTTCGTCACGCTCACGCTCAAGGGCCGCTGGAACCCGTTCCGGCTGCGCTACGGCAACTGGACCTTCCGGCCGCTCTCCGTGGGCGGCATGTTCAGCTACACCTTCGGCGGGGACTACTTCCTGTCCCAACCGGGGCGCTATCCGGATGGGTACTACTGGTTCCGCACCGCGCTGAGGCCCGCGCTCATCCTCGGCGCGAGCGTGGGCCACTCCGCGCGAACGTTCGACCTCGACCGGGTGGAGGCCTACGCGGAGCTGGTCGCCACCGACTTCCGCCTCGTCCAGTTCTACCACAACCCGGCGACGGTGAAGACGGGCATCGTGTCGCTCGCGCTCGGTGCGCGGCTGCGCTTCTGAATCGCGCCGGGACGCTGAGGACGGGCAACGTGTCGCTCGCGCTCGGTGCGCGGCCGCGCTTCTGCATCGGGCCGAGATGGTGAGAACGGGCAGCGTGTTGCTCGACGCTCACGTTCGGTGCTCGGCCGCGCTGGACTCAGGGGCGTGAAGGCGTCGCCGTCGCGGGAGGCGCGGTGGCGGGCGCGGGGCTGGCCTGCTCACCTCCCGCGGGCTCTCCGCGCAGGCGGCGCAGGATGCGCGGGGCCTCGGCGGCGAAGCGCTCCTGGGCGTCCGGGAGGGGGCGATCCCACATGTCCGACAGCTCCGTGCCCGGCAGGCCCGCGCCGAAGCGCACCTTGAGCTGCTGGCCGATGAGCGCATAGCGCGGCTCCCAGCCGATGGTGGTGAGCAGGTAGCGCCGCGGGTCCGGCCGGGTCATGGGGACGCCATCGCCCAGCTGCTCCGGGGGGTGGGCGTCTCCCAGCAGGTCGAAGAGCGTGGGGACCAGGTCGATATGGCCCGTGACGGCGTCGACCTGTCCGGGAGGCAGGCGCTCGTCGAAGACGAGCATGGGGACGTGGAGCTGGAGCTCCGTGACGTCGCTGGCGTGGCCCACGCGGCCGTGCTCGCGGAACTCCTCGCCGTGGTCGCCGGTGAAGATGACCAGGGGCCGCGCGCCACGCGTGGCCTCGATGCGCGACAGCAGCTCCTCCACCTTCGTGTCCACCTCGTAGGCGGAGTTCCACGCGCGGGCCTTGAGGTGCTCGGCGGGCACCCGCGCGGTGGCGAGCCCCCCCTTGCCGTCCCACGCCGGGGAGAACACCGCCGAGCGGGGCGGATAGTCGTAATCGAAGTGCGTGCCCGCGAAGAAGACGAAGAGGAACAGCGGCGTGTCGCGAGGCGTCTGCTCGGCGATGCGCAGCGCGTCCTCCACCATGGCGGCGTCGCGCAGGTGGCTGCGCCCGTCGTAGTCCGTGCGCAGCCCGCCCTGCACGTCGCGGAAGACGGTGTCCTTCAGGCCCATCCAGTCCACCGACGAGGCCGCGAGGAAGGCCTGGCGGTAGCCGTTGTGCTTCAGCGCGGGGAACAAGAGCGGCGCGCGCCCGGCGCCGACGACGGCGTCCCGGCGCTGCGCCTCCAGCCCGAAGAAGAGGCTGAAGAGCGAGTAGTCCGTGGAGCTGGCGGCGCTGTGGTGGCGCAGGAAGCGCGTGCCCGTCCGGGCGCGCCGCCACAGGTGGGGCATCACGTCCTCGCGGAAGAAGTCGTCGCGAAGGCTCTCCACCAGCACCAGCACGATGTCCGGCGTGCGCGTGAACTTCACCGAGGCCGGGTCGATGCTCGACGCGGGGGCGCCCGCCTCGGGGCTGACCCCCAGGCGCAGGCCGGAGGCGGGAGGGCGGCCCGTCACCTTCGCGAGCAGCGAATTCATCCGCACCGGGGCCTGGAGGGGCAGGGTGGTGGCCGCGTGCAGCACGGCGCCTCCATGCGCGAAGACGAGCCAGGCGCTGCCCAGCCGCTCCAGGGTGCACACCAGTATCAGCGCGAGCACCGCCTGCCCCGTCCGGCGCGGGCGCGGCCCCAGGCCCTTCGCGATGAAGCGGCTGCCGACCCACGCGTCGAGCGACACCGCGGCGAGGGCCCCAAGGGCGAGCAGCGCCACCTCGTGGGGCGCGAGCCCCGTCTCCGCCAGCGCCCGGGGCTGCAGCGCCACCGCGAGCACCAGGCCGTTGATGTGGAAACCCAGCGAGGACAGCACCAGCGCGTCCACGCCGAGCAGCGCCACGCCCAGGGCCACCAACACCGGCATCGCGATGGCGTAGCGCCGGCCGAGCAGCGTCAGTGGCAGTGTCGCCACGAAGGCGAGCAGGCCCAGGAACAGCGCCTGGACGAGGCCGCCCGCCAGCAGCAGGGGGCGCAGCGACGGCGCCAGGCGCTCCACGGAGGAGAAGAGCGGCGCGCCGAAGAAGACGAGCGCGAGCAGGCCGTGCAGCAGGCACCAGACGAGCGCGGGTCCCCAGAGTGGAAGGGCCTCCACCAGCCGTCGGGGGAGCCTCTCGGCGAAGGAGCGGGGAGCGGTCTGCGTCGATGACATCGCGCCACCTGCTAGCCTGCCCCCAGCGGAGTTTCAACCCATGACGCGGCCCCGCCCGCTCTCCCGCCGCGGGAGCTTGCCGCCGTGGGGCACGACGCGTCAGGCGGGCGCGGGGCGCACAACCCGCGTGTCCGGCCAGGGCGGGCGATGCGAGGATGTGGCACATGCCTCCCCGCAAGCTCGCGCGTCCCCTCGTCTGGCTGGAGTCCTTCACCGCCGCGGTGGAGGCGGGCAGCATCGAGGCCGCCGCCGAGCACCTCGGTGTCGCCCGCTCCGTGGTGAGCGAGCACATCCGCTCGCTGGAGCTGGCGCTCGCCGAGGGCGCCACGCTGCTGGAGCGTGGCCCCGGACGCCGGCTCCAGCTCACCGCGCGCGGCGAGCGCCTCTTCGCGGGCACGCAGACGCCGCTGCACCAGCTCGACATGAAGCGGCTGCGGGACCTGGCCAGCGCGGAGCCCGTGGTGCGCCTGGGCCTCAACCCCACGCTGTCGCTCTCCCTGTTGGGCAAGGTGGCCCGGGACGCGGCGGCCACGGGCCTCAAGCTGGTGCTCAGCTTCGGCGGCCCTCACGAACTGACCCGGCAGGTCCAGACGCGCCAGCTCGACCTGGCGCTCGACTTCACGCCCCTGCCTCCGCACGAGGGCGTGGAGTCCGAGTCGCTCCTGCGCATGCCCTTCGTCGTGCTCGCCGGCCCGGACAGCGCCTTGGCCGTCTCCGCCGCCGGGCGCAAGGCGCTGCACGTGAAGGACCTGGAGGGACACCCCTTCGTGGACTGGCTGCGCGACGACCCCTACGGCGGCGCCAACAGCGCGCGCTTCGCGGCGCACGGCGTCTCCGTCCAGGAGGTCGCCCGCGCTGAGAGCTTCCTGCTCCTCTACGATTTGCTGAGGGCCTTCCGCGCGTGCGCCATCACCCCGGACCTGCGCGCCATGCACCCCTTCCCACCCGACATCCGCGCCTGGCCCCTGCGCGAGGAGGAGCCCCAGGCCGTCGAGGTCGTGGCCCTCTGGCCCTCCGGCTCGCTCAGCCCCGGCGCGTCCTCCCTGCTGGGTGGACTCCGCCAACCCGTATGAAGTTGGTTCGATAAATCGACGAAGACGTCGGATTCTGCCGGATTTCCGAAGCGAAAACGGCTGGGTATCTTCTTCTGGCTGCAAGATTTCGCCAGGAGTGCCCGGTTATGACGCCAACGGAACTGACCATCTCCCGCCTGCCGCCGCACCTGAGGCGCTACGTGGTGAGCCAGGACTACGAGGCGTACACGCCGAGAGACCATGCGGTCTGGCGCCACATCCTGGGCAAGCTGCGGGGGCACCTGGCGGACAAGGCCCACCCCGTCTTCCTGGAGGGCCTGGAGGCGACGGGCATCGGCGCGGAGCGCATCCCCAGCCTGGACGAGATGAACGTGAAGCTGGCGCGCCTGGGCTGGTCGTGCGTGGGCGTGCGCGGCTTCATCCCGCCGGCGGTCTTCACGGAGCTGCAGTCGATGGGGGTGCTGGCCATCGCCGCGGACATCCGCACGCACGAGCACATCGACTACACGCCGGCGCCGGACATCGTCCACGAGAGCGCGGGCCACGCGCCCATCATCGCCAACCGCCGCTACGCGGAGTACCTCAAGGCCTGCGGGCTGGTGGGGTTCAAGGCCATCGCGAGCGTGGAGGACCAGGCGTCCTTCGACGCCATCCGCAACCTGTCGGTGGTGAAGGAGGACCCGGACGCGAGCGAGGAGGAGCGCGCGCACGCGGAGGCGCGGCTGGTGGCGGCCAACGCGAGCCGCCGCTACGTCAGCGAGAGCACGCGGGCCACGCGGCTGTACTGGTGGACGGCGGAGTACGGCCTCGTCGGGAAGCTGGAGAGCCCGCGCATCTACGGCGCGGGGCTCTTGTCGAGCATCGGCGAGGCTCGACACTGCCTCACCCCGGCGGTGCGCAAGCTCCCGCTGGACGTGTCGTGCGTGGACACGGACTTCGACATCACCCGCATGCAGCCGCAGCTGTTCGTGGCGCGTGACTTCGAGCACCTGTTCGAGGTGCTGGCGCAGTTCGAGTCCACGCTGGCGTGGAAGCGCGGTGGGGACCACGGGCTCGAGGAGGCGCGCAAGGCGCGGACGGTGAACCACCTGGTGCTCGCGGATGGGCGCGAGGTGACGGGGCGCGTGCTGGAGTCGGTGCCGGCGCCCAGGCCCGTGGCGCCGGGGCTGACGGCCGCGCTGGTCCGAATGGAGGGCCCGGTCATCGTCTCCCGTGGCGGGAAGGGCGACGGCGGCCGGCCGTGGAACGGGCCGGCGCTGGTGGCCTTCGGCTCGGGCGTGCTGCCGCGGCGGGGGCCGTTCAAGCTTTCGCTGGAGAGCGGGTTGGAGCTGGAGGGCTTCGCGTCGGACGGCGGCGAGGTGCTGGCGCTGCGGGCCCGGCTCGCGGGGCGGGAGCTGGACGTTCCGGCGGTGACGAAGCTCTTCGTCACCACGCATCTGCCGTCCGTCGCCGGTGGCCCGTCCGACCCGGAGACGTGGGACCGCTGGTTCGGCGAGGTGAACGCGTTCGCGGAAGGGGACGGCGAGGCGAAGGCGCGCGCCCGCAAGGCCCTGGCGCTGCACCCGTCCCTGGCGGCGCTCTATCGCGAGGTGCGCGACCTGCGGGACGCGGGGAAGGCGAAGCCGGAGCGTCTGGCGCAGATCGCCGCCGCCGCGACGGACTTCCAGGACGACTGGCTGCTGCGCGTGGAGGTCGACGAGCTCCGCGTCCGCCACTGAGGGGACGTCGCCGGGCCGTGAGGCGAGGACCGGCGATGGCCCACGGCGAGGCCTCGCCCGACACGAGCGCCGACGACCTGGGGCGTGGGCGGGGCCCGCGCGTCGCCCCGCCGCACGTTTCGTTCAACGGCTGAGAACGGCACGGGCCCGGCCATGCAGCGCGTGCATGAGCGGGCCCGTCATCGGCGCGTGCCTGTCGCGGGGCCGCTCGCGAGGGCCGCGAGCGGCGCGCCAGGCGCGGCTCACTTCTCCTTGGAGGCGATCTTCCGCAGCGCCTTCTGGTCGCGCACGCAGAGGATGCGGCCGACGTTGCCCAGCACGCCCTCGCGCTTCATCTCGTTGATGAGCGTGGACACGAACGAGCGCGAGGCGCCGACCAGGTCCGCCAGGTCCTGCTGGGTGATGCCGCGCAGGTCCGTCTCACCGCCGTGGGGGCAGCGCTCGCCGTGCGCCTCCACCAGTGTCAGCAGCGTGTCCGCCAGCCGGGCGGGGACCTCCTTGAACGTCAGGCCCAGCACGCGCTTGCGCAGGGCGCGAACGCGCTCGGCGTAGGCGCGCACCACGTCCACCGCCAGGGCGGGGCGGGCCTCGAGCTGCGCGCGGAAGTCGCGGCCCTCGATGCTCCACACCTCGGCCTCGCCCGCGGCGATGGCCATCTCCTCGATGGGCGTGCCCTCGGGGCGGAACAGCTCGCCGAACAGGTCGCCCGGGCGCAGGATGCTCACCACGGAGCGCGTGCCGTTCTTGCCGATGCGCATCAGCCGCACGCGGCCGGACTTCAGCAGATAGACGCGGTCGGTGTTGTCACCGGGGCGGTAGATGGTCGAGTTGTGCGGGAAGGACTCGACCTTGAAGTAGCCCTTGAAGTCGATGGCCTCCTGGCCAGGGACGATGCGGTTGGCGGTGACGACCATCCCGGAGCCAGTCGCCGGGAGAGGGGCCACAGCATTGGAACCGATGGGGCCGAGGGGGCGATTGAAACCGTGCATGGCATTCACTCCGTGGAAGGAATCGGGGGTAGAACCGGCCGCCTGCTCTGGCGGCGACGGGACTTTCCAGTTCCAAGGAACGTGCCAGCCGGGAATGAAGTGCTCCCGGGGGAACACATCCAAGAATGCCGGGTACTTAGCGCTACAGGGACGGTACACCCCCCTGTCTGTGTCCGAAACCCGAAACAAAACGTTCAAACAGTCTGATCAGCTTGAACGAAACGTTCAATCCCACCGGGTGACTGTCGTGGCACGGACAGTGTTCACGGGTCGTCTTTCACGGTGAAGCCATGCCCCAACGTGCTCTGTCCCTGTGAAAGATTGTACTTCTGCAGTTTCCGCTCGAGCGTCGGGCGGCTGATTCCAAGAATCTGGCAGGTGCGTCCCTTGTGACCCTTGGTGACGGCCATGGCGCGGGCGATGAGCAGGCGCTCGGCCTCGTCGAGCGTGGGGATGAGGCTGGCGTCGTCCACGGCGGGCGCGGTGAACATGGGGGTGGCGGAGGGGCGTCCTGTCTCCGGGCCCGGGGGCGCGTCCAGGGTGGGCAGGTCGTCGCCGCGCAGCACGTCGCCGGGGGCCAGCACCACGGCGCGGGTGAGGACGTTCTCCAGTTCGCGCACGTTGCCGCGCCAGGGCAGGCGCGTCAGCCGCTCCATGACCTCCGGGGGCACGCGGGTGACGCGCTTGTGGACCTTCTCGTTGATGCGCTCGAGCAGGTGCTTGACGAGCAGGGAGATGTCCTCGCGCCGCTCGCGCAGCGGGGGAATCTGGAGCGTTATCACCTTGAGGCGCTGGTAGAGGTCCTCGCGGAAGCGGCCGTGCTCCACCTCCTCGGCGAGGTTGCGGTGGGTGGCGGCGATGACGCGGGCCCGCAGGCGGATGCGCTTGACGCCGCCCACGCGCTCGAACTCGCGCTCCTGGAGCACGCGCAACAGCTTGGCCTGGAGCATCAGCGACATGTCGCCAATCTCGTCGAGGAAGACGGTGCCTTCCTCGGCCAGCTCGAACTTGCCGGGCTTGGTCGCCACCGCGCCGGTGAAGGCGCCCTTCTCGTGGCCGAACAGCTCGCTCTCCAGCAGGGTGTCGACGATGGCGGAGCAGTTGATGCCGATGAAGGGCCGCGACTCGTCGTAGGAGTAGTTGTGGATGACGCGGGCGATGAGCTCCTTGCCGGTGCCGCTCTCGCCGGAGATGAGCACGGTGGCGTGGCTGCCCGTCACCTTGCCGATCTCCTTCACCAGCTGCTGCATCAGCGGGCTGGTGCCGACGATGTCGCCCAGCCGGACGGCGGCGTTCTCCCGGTTCAGCTCGTCCGCGCGCCGCGACAGCTGGCGGTACTCCAGCGCCCGCTCCACGACGAGGTCCAGCGCGGCCGGGTCCGGGAAGGGCTTGTGGATGTAGTCGAAGGCCCCCGCCTTCATGGCCCGGATGGTGGTCTCCATGTCGTGGTAGGCGGTGACCAGGATGATGCGCGCGTCCCCGCACAGCCGTTTCATCTCCTCGATGATCTCCAGGCCCGTGCGGTCCGGGAGCATCATGTCGAGGATGACCACGCTGGGCATGGCCTCCTGCGCGGCGCGCAGCCCCGCGGCGGCGCTGGTGGCGGTGGCCACCTGGTAGCGCGGCTGTCCGTCGTGCTCGATCTCCTCGAAGTGCATCTTCAAGGTCTCGAGGAGGGACACGTCGTCGTCGACGATGAGAAGGGTCTCCATGGCGCTCTTCTCAGGTGGCGAACGTCAGGGTGAACACCATGCCGGGCTCGGCGCTGCCCTCCGCGGCGACGTCGCCGCCCTGGCCCATCATCACCCGCCTCAGCGCGGCCAGGGACAGCCCCGCGCCCCGGGCCAGGCGCGAGCCGAACGGCTCGAAGAGGGTGCCGCGCTCCTCCGGCGGCAGGGCCGCGGCCGGGTCCTTGAGCACCATCAGCACGCGCCCCGGCGAGCCCCGGCGCAGGGCGACCTCCACCGGGCTGTCCTCGGGCCGGCCCATGGCCACGTTGAGCAGCACCTGCGCGAGCACCGGGCGCAGCCGGTTGGGGTCCACCCGCACGCGCGGCAGCTCCGGCTCCTCGTCCACGCGCACCTCGATGCGCCGCTCCGCCAGCTCCAGGGCCACCATGCCCGTGGCCTCCTGCAGCACCGACCGCAGCGCGTGCGCGTCCAGGTTGGGTGTCGTGTCCCGCCCGTATTCGGAGAGGAGCCACAGCATGCGCTCCATGGTGCGGATCTCCCGGTTGGCGATGGTGAGCCGCCGGCGATCCCTGTCCGACAGGCCCGTGTTCCGCGCCAGCGTCTGCACCGCCATCTTCACCGACGAGAGCGGGTTGCGGATTTCATGGCTCAGCGACGAGGACAGCCGGGAGATCTGCACCGGGGGCGCGCCCTCGAGCAGGGCGTTGAGGTCCTGCACCGCCGCGCAGGCCTCGCCCCCGTCCATCCCGAGCGTCATGCGCAGGGGCGTGGCGTCCTCGTCCCCGCCGAGCAGCGCGGAGGCGAACTCCACGGCCCGGCGGTCCTCCCGGGCACGGGCGTCCAGCTCGCGGGCGCGCTCCGGGGAGACGCCGAGGGCCAGGTGGAGGGGCCGGTCCAGCAGCTCCTCCGGGGGCCGGCGGAGCACGGAGGCACAGTCTCCCTCGGCGCGGGTCACCCGCAGCCCCGGAGACCAGGCGAGCAACGCGGCTTGGAGCAGGTGGGCGTTCATTGGTGGGTCCCAAACATACCGAGTAAGGTTCCGCGCTGTCCCCTTATGTCCCTCATGGCACGTTTCCCGAAGAACCTTGTGGCGGCCCTCCTGTTCCTGTCCGGAGGCACCGCGCTGGTCTACGAGTTGGTCTGGTCCAAGTATCTCGGGAACGTCCTGGGTAACAGTGGGCAAGCGCATGCGGTGGTGCTCGCCACCTTCATGGGCGGGCTGGCGCTGGGGGCATCTGTCTTCGGGCGGACAGCGGACCGGGTGAAGAGCCCGCTGGCGCTGTATGGCGTCTTGGAGCTGGGCGTGGCGCTGTATGCGCTCGCCTTTCCATATGTGCTCGACGGGCTCGGTTCGCTATGGCTCGCGGTGGCGCCAGGGGTGCCGGACGGGTGGCGGGTAGGGCCCCGGCTGCTGGTGGCCGCGCTCTCCCTGGTGGTGCCCACGCTGCTGATGGGGGGAACCCTGCCGGCGCTGGTGCGACACTTCGCGGACAGCCTCTCCGGGGTGCAGCGGGAGCTGGCGCGGCTGTACGCGGTCAACAGCCTGGGCGCGGCGCTGGGCGTGTTCCTGGCGGGCACGAAGCTGGTGCCCACGCTGGGGCTCTCCGCGTCCGCGAAGCTGGCGGCGGGGTTGAACCTGATGCTGGCGGTGGCGGCGCTGCTGCTGGCGCGGCGCCATCCTCCCGCGCTGGCGCCCGGGGCGTCCGCGCCCGCGTCGGCGGAGGCCGCGGACGTCGTCTATCCCCGGGCGGCGGTGCGGGCGGCGCTGGTGGGGGTGCTGCTGTCGGGCTTCACGTCGATGATGTATCAGGTGACGTGGATCCGCCTGTTGTCCATCGTCCTGGGCGCGTCCACGTATGCCTTCACGCTCATCCTCACCGCGTTCATCCTCGGCATCGGCCTGGGCAGCTTCTGGCTGATGACGCGGGCCCGGAAGGTGGATCCGCTGCGGTTGTTCGCGTGGATGCAGGTGGGGCTGGTGGCGAGCCTCTGCGTGGCGCTGCCCTCGTACGTGCGGCTGCCGCACCTGTTCCGCACGGCGCAGTGGATGCTGACGCGCTCGGTCGACACCTGGCCGTTGTTCCAGTTGTTGACGTTCGGCTTCTGCTGCCTGGTGCTGCTGGTGCCCACCTTCTTCATGGGCGCGGCGTTCCCGGCGGTGGCGCGCGTGGCCACGGCGAAGGTGTCCGAGGTGGGGCGCGAGCTGGGCGGCGTGTACCTGTGGAACACGGTGGGGACCATCACCGGCTCCGCGCTGGGCGGGCTGGTGCTGATGCCGTGGTGGGGCATGGAGGGCAACTTCATCGCGGGGGTGGTGTCCAACCTCGTCGCCGCGGTGCTGGCCTTCCACGCGTTGCCGGACCGGCCCGCGAGCCCCGCGAAGGCGCTGTGGCCCGCTGCTGCGGCGGCGGCGCTGGCCCTGGTGGTGCTGGGGGGAATGAGCGGCTGGTCGGTGCGCCTGTCGGGCATCGCCTCCATCCGCTCGCACCAGAAGCCGCCGGACAGCTACGCGAAGCTCGTCGAGGACACCGAGCGGAACATCCGCCCCGTCTTCTACCGGGACGACACCTTCGCCACGGTGCTGGTGGCCGACTATCCGAAGGACCACCTGCGCTTCATGAAGCTCAACGGGAAGATCGACGCCTCCAACGGCAGCGACGTGGAGACGCAGGTGGTGGCCGGCCACCTGGGCGCGCTCCTGCACGCGCGCGAGCCGAAGAACGTGCTGCTGGTGGGCGCGGGCGCGGCAATCACGGCGGGCAGCGTGCTGGCGCACCCGGTGGAGCGGCTGGACATGGTGGAGATCGCCCCGGCGGTCATCGACGCGGCGCGCCTGTTCAAGGACGACAACCGCAACGCGGTGGATGACCCGCGCACGCGCGTGCACATCGACGATGCCAAGACGTTCATGGCGCTGGCGGACCGCAAGTACGACCTGGTGGTGAGCGTGCCGTCCAACCCGTGGGTGGCGGGCGTGTCCGGCCTCTTCACGCGGGACTTCTTCCAGACGGTGGACCGGCACCTCGCGGACGACGGCGTACTGGTGCAGTGGATCCACACGTACGAGAGCAACGAGGAGCTCATCAAGCTGGTCATCCGCACCATGCGCGACACCTTCCCGCACGCCACCACGTGGCTGGGGCCGCATGACCTGGTGATGGTGGCCAGCCGCAAGCCCCTGGTGATGGACGCCGCGCGCCTGGCGGCCCGCATGGAGGCGCCCGAGGTGAAGAAGGACCTGTCGCGCGTGGGCATCGGCGACGTGTTCGCGCTCCTGTCCAAGCAGGTGCACAGCGAGGCGGGGCAGCTCGACTTCGCGGGCCCGGGCCCCATCAACACGGACGACCACAACCTGCTGGAGTACGCCTCGCCCATCGCCTTCTTCGTGGCGAACATCGACGTGCGGGTGAAGGACGAGCGCCGCTCGCCGGACGGGAGCTCGCGCCTGTTCATCGAGGACTACCTGCGCCAGCACCCGCCCACCGCCGAGCAGGCCGGCCGCCTGTTCCGGAACATGGAGCGCTACCACGCCGCGAATGATCCGCTGGTGCGGGGCGTGGCGGCGCTGTGGCGGCAGGTGGCGCCCGACAGCCGGGAGGCCGCGGTGGCCCTGGGCAAGTCGGCCCTGGCGCAGAAGGACCTCACGCTGGCCGCGTCGCTGCTCGAGCCGGAGGTCGCCAAGGGGGGCCGGGAGCCGGAGCTGATCGCCGCCTGGCTGCGCCTCGTCGCCGAGCGCGCCTGGGCCACACGCACCGTCTGGACGCCGGTGGAGGCCGCCCCGGCCCTTGCGCTGGGGCGCGAGGTGGCCCAGGCTCACCCCGAGGACGCGGAGCTCGCCCGGGCCGTGAAACAACTCTGTGACGCTCTCCCCGCCACCGCGTGTGCCCCGGCCAACACCGCCGTTTCGGCTCCGGCCGGCCCCTGAGCAGCCCGCCAGGTTCTCAGAATCTGGCTATCCATCTGGAATCACGGAAGATTCCGCCCATCCTCCCGATGACGGATGGAGGTGGAGGTGGGATCTCCTTTAGTGTGCCGTTCAACCCTCAGTCACAGGGTGCATTTCCCAGTTCGAACCCAGGAGACAACCCATGAAGGCGATCTCGAAGAAGAACCAGCTGCGCAAGGCTCGTGGTCAGGGCATGACCGAGTACATCATCATCGTGGCCCTCATCGCGATCGCCGCCATCGGCGTTGTCACCCTGTTCGGCGACAACATCCGCAAGCTGTTCGGCGCCTCCGCGGCGGCCCTGGCCGGTAACGCCAACGTCGCCAACGACGGCCAGTCCTCCAACGAGACCCTGAACAAGAAGACGATGAAGAGCTTCGGCGAGAACAACGCCTACTGAGCTTCGTCGTCCTGGGACGGGTCGCCTCGCTCCGGCGAGGGGGTCGGGTCCCGGTCCATGGCGGGTGTCCTCCTCCGGGAGGGCCCCGCCATGTTGCTTTTCACGGTCAGGCGGGCGTCGGGGCGAGCGGTCGGCGCCCGTTCATGCCCGGAGCCCCTCGATGTCCTCCTCCCCGAGCCTTCCCTCCGCCGTGGACGCCGACTCGCTGCGCCGCCGCGTGGCGCTCTACCGGGTGCTGTCGCTGCTGCTGGCCGCGTCGCTGCTGGGCGTGCTGGTGGCGGTGAAGCGAGCCATGACGGTGCCGGAGGATCCGGAGGTCGAGGTCTTCGACGTCCCGGCCGTCTTCGAGCGGCTGTCCGGAAAGAACCCGGAGGCCGCCGACATCTCCGACACGTTCTTCTTCGCCGACGGGTCCACCGTCCACCTGCACGCGATGGGCAAGGGTCAGGCGTGTCCGCTGCACATCCACCGGCGCACGTACGAGGCCACCGTCATCGTCGCGGGGAAGGCGGAGGTCCAGCAGCGCTGGGGGGATGGGGAGGCGTTCCAGGAGCGACGGGGCTCGCACCTGCCGGGAGAGCTCATCGCGTCCGCGCCTTTCACCGGGCACGCGTGGTTCAACCGCGACACGGAGCGGATGCTGGGCAACCTGGTGTTCGCCGCGCCGCGCTTCGACGGCAACCTCTATGTCGAGGCCGACGACGCGCGGATGCTGAAGGGCCGGGCGCCCTTCACCTTCGTGCCCGCCGAGGCGCTCATGGCGCATGGCGCGAGCGGCCGGGACGTCACGCTCGTCCCGTTCCCGGTGATGGAGCCGGGGCGGATGGGGGCCGTGGTGCTCTCGAAGGGGGCGCATGCCGTGACGGCGTCTCGCGAGCAGCCCCTCATCCTGTACGTGGCCGAGGGCTCGGGCGTCATCGTGCTGGAGGACTCGCGACCGATGAGGCCGGGGCAGCTGTGGGTGCTGCGTCGCGATGCGACGGTGCGCCCCGAGGAAGGCCGCGCCGTCGTGCTCTACACGTTCGTGCCGCCCTTGGCGGAGCCGCCCGTGGCGGGCGCGCGCGGGACCTGAGGCCGCGAGCCGCGCGGGCCCTCGGGCGCCTGCCCGGATTCGGGACGGAGCCTTTCGTGAGGGGCCGCGCGGAGGGGGTTGACCCTCACGCGACGTGAGGCCCTAGACATCTCATCCGAGGTGAGGCGCGAGATGGCATTCACGGTCAGCCAGGTGTCCCGACTGGCGAAGGTCAGTGTCCGGGCACTGCATCACTACGACGAGCTGGGCTTGCTGCGCCCCTCGGAGCGCAGCGAGGCGGGCTATCGGCTGTACACGCAGGCGGACCTGGAGCGGTTGCAGCAGGTCCTCTTCTTCCGGGAGCTGGGCTTTCCGTTGGAGGAGATCCGCCGCATCCTGGAGGACTCGCGCTTCGACCTTCGCGGGGCCCTGCTCATGCAGCGACAGCTGCTGGCGGAGCGGGCCTCGCGGCTGGACGCATTGAGACGCGCCGTGGACGCGGCGCTGGAGTCACTCGACCAGGGGAGACCGATGGACAGCGAGAAGATGTTCGAGGCGTTCGGGAGCTTCGACCCGACACGGTACGAGGCGGAGGTCCGGGAGCGGTGGGGCGACACGGAGGCGTATCGGGAGTCGTCCCGGCGGGCCGCGAGGTACCGCAAGGAGGACTGGGCGGCCATCAAGGCGGAAGGCGACGCGCTGTTCAAGGCGCTGGCCGACCGGCTCGGTGCGGGGCTCGCGCCCGAGGCCCCGGAGGTGATGGAGCTGGCGGAGGCGCATCGGCAGTACCTCTCGAAGTGGTTCTACCCGTGCGCTCCCGCCTTCCACCGGGGGCTCGGGGAGATGTACGTGGGCGACTCCCGCTTCACGGAGAACATCGACAGCGTGCGGCCGGGGCTCGCGCGGTTCTTGCGGGAGGCCTTCTCCGCGAACGCATCCCGGCAGGAGTCGTAGGGAGGCATCAGGCCCGGAGTGTTCGTCTCCGGCCGATGCCCAATCCCACGCCGGCGACGCTCACCCAGCCAAGCACGGAGAGCCCGAGCCCGATGCGGAAGCTGAGCGGCGCGTAGTCGAAGCGGACGCGGTGTGCTCCCGAGGTCAGGTACACGGCGCGCAGCGAGTGGTCCGCGCGGTGGATGGGGACCTCCTTCCCATCCACCGTGGCGCGCCACCCGGGATAGTGGCTGTCGGAGACGACGAGGTAGGACTCATCACAGGCCTTCACGTCCAGCTCCAGGTGCTGGAGGCCGGAGCTCACGGTGCTGACGGTGCCACCGCATGTGGGGCGATCTAGGGGCGCCCCCGAGGCCAGGAAGGCTTGCTCCCGGAAGGGCTGGCCCTCGTCGAGCACGGCGGCCAAGGCCTCGTCGTCCGTCACCACGTGGGCCCGCTGGACGAGGAAGGCTCGGGGTAGGGCCGTGCGAGAGTGAGAGAGAGTCGTGCCGTCATCCGCCTCGTGGAGCAGCTCCAGGTCATCGAAGGGGGGCGGTCCCTGGCGGATGTAGTGCGTGACGCCCGCGAGGTCGTAGACGCTCCGGGCCCCGGCGAGGTGGAAGCGGTCCACGCGCAGCGGCTCGGGGGCGCCGTAGCCTTCCAGCGCAGGGAGTCGCTCCTCCATGGAGCGGTTCGGGACGAGGCGGTCGAGGCTGCGCTCGATGGTGCGTGTGGGGCCGGTCCGGGTCGGATCGCTGGGGCCCTCGATGTCCACGCTGATGCGTCCCTGGAAGGGTTGAGGGAGGTGCTCGCGCAAGGCGAAGGCACGCCGCAGGGGCGCTCCCGGAGTGTAGTCCGGGACGCCCAGCAGGGCGTGTGCGGCCGCGAGCTCCAGGAGCACGAGGGCCGCGAGGGCCTGTCTCATCCTGCGTGGCCGCGTGGAGGAGACAGGCACCGTGAACAACAGGAGGCCGGCGAGGCCGATGGCGATGAGGACCCAGATGGTTCCCGTCGCGGCATGGGCGCGCAGGGGGAGGCTGCGGACGATGGGGCCACTGGCGGCGATGGCGACCCCGATGCCCAGCAGGGAGGCGACCAGCTTGAGTGGCGAGGGAGGGAGTGTCCTGGCTGCGCGCCCCAGGGCATCCACACCCAGCGCGGCGAGCACGGCGATGCAGAAGGCCGCGCCCACGAAGTACTTCACCGGGTAGCGGAACAAGGTGAAGGGCGGGACGTGCTGGAGGAGCCAGGCCGCGAGTGGGACATGCTTGCCCAGGCTGAGCAGCGTCAACAGGAGGGCGCCTATGAGGAAGGGGATTCGAGCGCGTGGCCCCTTCACCGCTCCCAGGATGGCGAGGACACAGGGCAGGGTCCCGAGGAAGAGGGTGAGGAGGAACCACTGGTCGTCGCCCCAGTATTCGCCTCGTGGACGGTCCGCGAGCGGCCAGGCCACGGACAGGACCTGGGGCCACGACATGGACCAGGCGAGCTGCTCGGACCAGCCTTGTTGCGAGCGCAGCGAGTTCCGCGCGAACTCCGCGGCGGGGACGAGCGCGACCGCCGCGAGCACCGCTGACCCGATGAACCCGAGGCCGGTGCGGAAGAGGGCGTGGAGCCTCGCGCGAACGTGGCGCGGCCGGCGGTCGCGTACGGCGCCGAGGGAGGGGGCCGCGGGGCTCTGATGGAGCGGTTCGGGTGATGGGGGCGGCTGCGCCGCGAGGAGCGCGCCGGCTCGTGGGGTCGAGGTGCCTGCGTGGATGGAGCTCTGGGAGAGGGGGCCGCTCCCCGGCCCCGGAGAGGAAGTCTGGTGTCGAGGGACGAGGTCCGGTCCCTGCCTCGAGAGGGCTGGAGCTTCGGCGATGGGCGCTGGGACGGCCTGGGCCGGAATGGTGCCTCGGGAGGAGGCGAGCCCGGCGTACACCATGGCGACGAGCCCTTGCCACAACGTGGTCTCGGGGGAGCCCGCGAAGAGGGACAGGGCGCCAAGGCTCGCGAGGCGGACGAGGGCGGTGGGGCCGGGGCGCCGGGTCAGCTCATGGGTCGCGAGGAGGATGAGGCCGCTCCATGCGGCGGCGTCCATGACGTTCTGTTGGAGGCCCAGGTCCGTCATCATGGGAGACAGCCCGAACGTGGCGCTGGCCACGAGGGCGGCGGGCCATGAGGCGCGCAGCTTCCGGGCGAACAGGAACACGCCGACGGCGGCGAGCGCCGCGTGGGCGAGCTGCATCACCGTCATCGAGACGATGGGCCCGGCGAGGAGGATGGCCACCCAGCGGGGGGGATAGAAGACCTGGGAGTAGAGGGTCGCCGCGAAGGGCTGACCGAGTCTCAGGTAGGGGTTCCAGAGGGGGACCTCACCTGCGTGGAGGGACTCCAGCAGGAAGGCGGAGTCGGGGAAGAAGATGCGGAAGACATCTCGCCCGGCGAGCAGGTGTCCATGGAGCACCGGCCTGTAGACGAAGGCGAGCATCGCCAGCAGGGCCGCGCAGGCGAGCCACGTCCTCGGTCGGGCACTTCCCCACGACTTCATGGATGGCCTGTCGCGGCGGGGCGCTCGCGGATCCACAGGACCCATTTCCCGTCACGAGCCTGTTCGCGCCAGCCGCCCTGGATGCGCAGGTTGTCGAGCAGGATGTTGCCCGGGTTCTCGACCTCCCAGACGAGGTAGTCGGGGTCGTAGCGACTCAGGGCCTCCTCCCAGCCGGGCTCTCCCCAGACGAGCTTGTCGTAGTCCTCGTGGACGGTCATGGGGAACGGGTCATTCCGGCTGTCGATGAAAACCTTGTAGTCGGCGCCGGCGAAGAAGGAGATGGGCCCCCCGATGACGAAGGGATTGAGGACCTTGCCGGGCGGATGCTGGCGCAGGGCCTCGAAGACGGGCAGGGGGATGACCGAGCGCTTCACGCCCTGCTCGATGGGGATGGGGTGGAGGGCGTGGATGAGCACGAGGCCCAGGAGCGCGAGCACGGGCCAGATGCCGCCGTGAGCGTTGGCGCTCCAGCGTGCCGTCAGGGCGTCGAGTCGGGCCCAGAATCGCTGCCACGCGCCGGGTTGCGTCGTCCCGGTGGATTCCGCCGCGGCCAGCGTCGTGTGTTCCAGCAGGGCCAGGGCGATGAGGACGGCGGCGAAGGGAGCGTGGCGTTGGACCTTGATGGCGGCAAGTCCGAGAACGAGGGTGGGGAGGAGGCTCGCCACCTTGCGGACGCGGGCCTGCCCCACGACGAAGCACGCGGCGCCGGCGAGCGCGAGGTAGGCCCAGCTGGAGGCGAGGTCGAGGTTCAGCGGACGCCACTCGACGATGGTCTGGGTCGAGGGCAGCAGTGAGTGGTGGAGGGGGTACAGGTAGATGTTGGTGCCGTCCGGACCCAGGCCCGAGGCGAGGAACATGGCCATGGCGAAGGCGATGGCCCGCAGGGCGCGGCGCCGGGCTTCGGCGGTGCGTTCGTCGAGCGCCTGTCCCACGGCGGTGGCTCCCAGGAGGGCGGGGCCGAGCAGCCAGCTACCGTGGGCATTGGCCCACAGGGCGCCGAGGATGGGGAACACCCAGAGGATGCGGTCGTTGCCGGCGCGCCAGGACTGGACGCCGAGGACGGCGAGGGTGAAGAACAGGTGTCCCAGGTGGTAGGGCCGCTCCTGGGGGAAGGTGGGGCCGTAGACCACGATGAGCGCGGCGAGGGACGCCACCGCGAGCAGCCCGAGGCGGCCCGAGGCGGCCCTCGAGAGGGCCTTCCACAGCAGCGTCAGGTTGAGGGCCACCAGCCCCGCGACGAGCAGTGCGGGACCGGCGGCGCCGAGCCACTTCACGAGGGCGACACACAGGACGCCGAACCCCCATTCGTGGGGGACCCAGCCCGCGGTGCCCGTGATGCTGAAGGGGTCCACCCGGGTGAACCCGTGCTCCACGACGAATCTGCCTCCCGCCAGGTGGAAGAAGAGGTCGAAGTTCTTGAGCGGAGACATCCCGAGCCGCACGGCGAGCACCAGTGCCGCGAGGGCCGCAGGGCCGGGAATGAGGAAGGACCGCGAGCGCATGTGGGCCCCGAGGCTACCTCGACCTGGCAGCCCATGCGAGGGGCTGACAGGTCGAGGTCAAGACAATGTGCCGAGGGGCGTTGCTCGGTCGAATCTCTCCGCCGAGAGTCACATACCGCGAACGATTCAATGTCCGGGATCGTGACCCTTTATCTGCGAAGCGGGCACGAGCGGAGGATTACTGCTGCCAATTTCTTCTCGGGGAGTTGTTCTCGTAAGGACGCCAGTCGGGCGCGCGGACCAACGGGATAGGTGGCTCGCTGAAGTGCTCGGGCACGGTCCAATCTTGTTCGTTTTCTGGGCTCGGGGTGAATTCGTAGATGAGGCAGATGCCACTCCTGCAACCATAAGATTTGTCAGGATTGATCTCCACATTGCTTTCCAGGCACCCGCCAAACCCACCCAGCCACGACTTGTCCTTGCCGACGACCTTCATCATGCGACCATTCAGGTGGAACCATCCATCGATCTGGCCTGGGTACTCCATGAGGGGCGGAAGGATGAACCAATTCCCACGCTCAGGCTTAACCGCGACAGCCATATATCCGTAATTGCGGAAGTAAAACCCATCCGAATCAAAGAAAAATTGGGGATTGTTCGCCGCATAGGCGTACGTGGGCGTGCCATATCCATGCGCGGCCATGGCTGCGGTGTATTCGGGGCGACTGAGCAGTGGCTCCCGTTGGAGATACCTGCCGATGTGTGGGTCGTAGAAGCGGTTCCAGTTTTCGAAGAGGCCGGTTTCGGCGTCGTAGTACTGGCCGGGGAAGCGGAGGGGAGAGGCGAAGGGTTGAGCGCCGGACTGGAAGCGGCGGTACTCATAGCCTTCGATGATGGCGCCAGCGTGCGAGGGGTTGGAGTTGGGGCCTGAGGTGAAGGCGACTGCAATGCGGCCTGCGGAAGGCTGGAGCCAGGCAGTGGTCTTGCGGCCGAGGTGTCCCGTGAAGGAAGCCAGGGTGGTGCCGGTGTCGCCGTCCTTGACGTGGACGGTGTCGTCCTCGGCGCCGCCACCGGAGAGGGACTCGGTGTCGACGAGGTGGAAGAGGACGCGGGCCTGGACGGTGAGGCTGGAGGAGCCAGCCACCTGGGTGAAGTCGGCGAGAGTGGAGGAGAGGCCGTTGGGGTAGGGGTGGGCGGTGGAGGCGTGGAGGGAGACGTGGTTGGGGAGGCCGAAGGCGTCATGGTCCGTGACGTCGGTGACACGAAGCTGGGAGTCGAGTGTCAAAGCGGCCTTGGCAATGTGGTCGGTGACGAAGAAGCGGATGCCGCAGGCGGTGGCTTCGCCGTGTCTGTCGCAGGTGGTGGAGGCGTCGGACTGGCGTGCCCAACTGGAGGAGAGGCGTCCGCGCACCACGGCGACAGCCCTGTCACCCAGCCAGACGTAGTCGTCAGTGACGAGGTAGGCCGCGCCGGAGGCGTTGCTGCCATTGCCCTGGTCGACGAGGAGGTGCTTGGCGCCGTCGTAGAAGAATTCGTCCTTGTTGCCGTTTTCGTAGCCCTTGGCCCTGCGGCGGCCCTCGGCGTCATAGAAGTAGTTGTAGCTGGCGCCGTTGACGCGGACGGCGCGGAAGACGGTGTCCGTGGCGACGGAGGTGTCCTGGCCGTAGAAGAATTCGAGGAGGGAGGCGTCGGCGCCCGTCATCCACTTGCCTTGAGCCTTCTGGAGTGCGCGGCCGTCAGAGTCGTAGGCGTAGCGGGACTGGAGGGAGGCGTCGGTTTGAGAGGTGAGTGAGGAGAGCCAGTCGGCGGCGCCGGAGGAGGCGAGGGTGGAGGTGGAGGGGAAGCCGTCCTCGGAGGAGGAGGAGCGGTTGCTGCGGCTGTCATAGCCGTAGGAGGTGTCGAGGGAGGTGCCGGACTGGGCGCCGGTGAGTTGGCGGCCGGTGAGGCGCAGGAGCCTGTCGTAGGTGAAAGTCTCCGTGCGGGCGGTGCCGCCGAGGACGCAGGTGTCGGTACGAAGGACTTGGTCAGCGGCCCACTGGTAGTTGCGCTGGAAGATGTCGCCGGCGCCGGTGGAGGCGGCGCTGGAGGTGACGCGGAGGGAGCGCAGGCGTCCCGTCAAGTCATAGCCGGTACCGGAGGAGGGAGGTGAGGAGGAGCAGCCGCCGGAGGAGGCGCTGGCGTCGCCGCCGACGGCGTAGTCGACGGAGGCGGAGGAGGAGCCGTTGTCGTGGAGGAGGCGGTAGCTGCGCAGGCCGCCGAAGGGCTCCCAGCGGATGTCGCTCAGCAGCGTTCGGGGAGTGCCCCAGGAGGTGCCGTCATGGAGGGTGACTTCAATGCCGGTGACGCGGTGGGAGTTGGCGCCGGAGCCATAGAGGTAGTGGACCTGCCGGCCGTAGGGGTAGGTGACGCGCTCGAGGCCTCCGTCGGCCGTATACGCATAGAGGGTGTGGGGGTTGTTGTTGGCGTTGCCGCCGCAGGAGCCGTCGCGTGCGCGGACTTCGGCGGTGACGCGGCCCTCCTCGTCATAGCGGTACCAGGTGAAGCCGAAGGAGTCCTGCTTGTAGCGAAGACGTCCCAGCGAGCGAGAGGAGGCGGTGGAGAGGTCGAGTCCAGTGCCGCAGCCGGAGGGGGGCGCGCCTGTGTCGTCGTAACCGAGGCGGTAGAGGGCCGTCCGCAGGGAGCCGGAGACCTTCTCCACGAGCTTGAGCCGGGAGAGGTTGTCGTAGGTGTATTCGACGCGCTCGCCCAGGGCGCGCATGGCGGCGGTTTCGCGGAGGATGCGGTTGCCTTGGGCGTCGTAGGCGAGTCGAAGCGTGCCCGTTGCCTGGGCGGGCGTCACCTCCACGAGGCGATGGAAGTCGTCATAGACATAGGTGGAGGCGGGCTGGGTGCAGGTCGAGTAGGAGTCGGAGGCCGCGCAGCCCGATTTGATGCCGGTGATGTTGCCCTGGGCATCACGAGCGAAGAGAGTCTTGGTGGCGGCGCTGCTTCCGCCCGGGTACTGGAGGAGGCTCTCCAGGCGGTTGGCGCGGTCATAGCTGGGGTGGTTGCAGAGGTCGGAGAGAGGAGTGCCGGAGGAGACGTCCGAGACGCCGCCGCACCAGGCGGGAGGGGCGTTGAAAGCGTGGCCGATGGCGGTGAGGTTGTCGGCGCCGTCATAGGCCGCGGAGGCGGAGAAGCTGCCGGAGCCCTCACCCCACTTCTCGAGGACGGGACGCTTGTGGGCGTCGGCGGCGTAGCTCATGACGAAGCGGGTTTCTGCGACAGTGCCATTCATGGCGACATGGCGAGCCTCCTTGAGGGTGCCGTCGGGCCAGTAGGCGTACTCCACGCGCTCGGTCCACCCGGTGCCGTCGGAGTTGGGGGCGCGAGCGCGCCACTGGAGGTTGGGCGTCAGGGTGCCGGAGCAACTGGTGCTGGAGACACCGGTGCGGTAGCAATACACCTCGTAGGAGTCGGTGGCCCGGTGCTTGACGTAGGAGAGGCGGTCATCCAGGTAGCCGAACTGGATGGCGGGCTGGCTTCCGACTTGAGAGGAGATGAGGCGGTTCTCGACCCAGGTGTTGTTGGTGAGGGTGCCGTCGGGGTTTTCAATTTGGGTGGGGTTGCCCCAGACGTCGTAGGTGTTGAACTTGGTTTCCAGCGGCGTCGTGCCAGGTGCTTGAGAGGGGTACCTGACGATTTTCTGCATGTGGCCCGCGGCGGCGGTGCCGGCGTTGTGAGGCCAGTAGAAGTAGCGGGTGATGGGGAAGTCCTTGCCGGCCTCACAGTCAGTGGGAGTGCCGGAGGTAGCGACGTAGCAGGGGCCATGCTCCTCGACGACGCGGCCGAGCGGGTCGGGCGTGGTGTCGCCGACGGTGCGGGCGGTGAAGGTGAAAGTGGCGATGGTCTTCGGGACCTTGTCCCACCCTGTTGATTTGAAGTCCTTGGTCCACCCGCTCCAGAGGGTAGCTTTGAGCCTGTCTCGGTTGGGCGGGGCCGTCGTCGAACTCTCATAGACATACTGTATTCGGGAATATGGATTCTCATCGCTGGGGGAGGCGATGACAGAAGTCTGCTGTTTGTGACTGGGGAGCTGGAGGAAGTTGTAGCCGTAGGTGTAGGCGAAGTCGGTGCGCTGGAGGGCGTTGGAGCCATTGACGTCGGTGGCGCCGACGAGGACGGCGGATTTCTCGGTGAGGGCTTTGGGGCGGGAGCCGGTGGCGGCGGTGAAGATGTTGGCCGTCCAGTTGCCGCGCTTGTCTTTGATTCCCTTCTCGAAGCCGGGGAAGGTGCGGCTGGAGTCGGTGCAGTCCCACTCGTACTGGACGCTGCCAGGGGAGCAGGACTGGGGGACGGTGCAGCTGTCGACGGTGCGGTAGGTGCGGGCCTCGTGGAAGGTGAAGGCCGTGGCCATGGGGAGGATTTCGTAGGAGCGGGTGAAGCCGGCGGCGGTGGACAACCCGTCGCCGCGGCCAGCCGTTTGGGTGACGACGTCGCGGACGTAGGGGGTGCTGCCGCAGCAGTTGGAGCCGGGCTGGCAGGTGCCGCGAGCGCCCCAGGAGACGGAGAGGGATTCGCCGGGGCCCTGAGTGGAGGTGACGCGAGCGTAGTAGGTATTCTCGTAGTCGTGCTGGGCGACAGTCTTTCCGTCACGACTGACGCGGAACTGGGTGGCGGTGTAGTCGTAGGTTTCGACGCGCTGGGGCTGGCCGGCGCCCCGGCTGGGAGAGGAGGCGGAGGCGAGGAGACCCGGACGCTCGACGCCGCCACTCTGGGTATAGGCGTAGGAGACGAGGCGCTGGGCGGAGGTGCCCGGGGCCTGGATGTCGATGGAGTCGAGGACGCACTCGGTGACGCTGCTGGTGCGTGAGAGGGCCTTGTAGGAGAAGAGCAGCTGGGTGCCGCTGTTGGTGGTGGCAGTGCTGATGTAGGGGACGCCGGCGGTGCTGCCTGCTTCGCCCGTGGGGCAGGAGATGCCAGGGGGCTGGGCATACGTCAGGGTGAGGAGGGTGTTGCCGGCGTAGTCCTCGATGCGGGAGAGGAAGTAGAAGGAGGTGGCCTCGTGGACGTGGTGGGCCTCGTAGACGTAGCGAAGGGCGTCGTCCTCGTGGAAGACGAAGCCGGTGGCGGTGCGCTCGAGGCGGCTGCGGAGGCTGAAGCTATAGCCGTCGTTGCCCGCGAAGCATGAAGAGGAGCCGGAGGGGATGGTGCACGAGGCGAAGGAGTACTGGTGTCCGCTGGTGTCGAGCAGGAGCCACTGGGTGGAGTAGCGGATTCGGACGACGGAGAGGAGGCTGTGCCACCAGCGCGCGGCGTGTTGATTCTGGGGGTCGGAGCCGTAGGGCTTGGGGACGGCGCGCAGGGTGGGGTAGTAGGTCCAGACGTCGAAGTGTGAGACGAAGTAGCGGACGAAGTTGAGCGTCCTGTTGCCGGTGGGGAGGATGGCCTCGAGGAAGGCTTCGTGACTCTGCCCGTTGGCGATGCTGAAGGGGTCGCCGATGTTGATGCTGCCGGAGGAGCCCGTCAGGGGGGTATTCTTCCGGGAGCCGCCCATGCTGCCGAAATTCATGTTGGGAGGGGGAGGGCTGCCCGGAGGAGGGGGGGGGCCGCCGCTACCGCCAGGTGGAGGAGGAGCGCCCGGAGGGGGTGGGCCGTTGCAGCAGGAGGTGTCGTCGCAAGGCGACGGGCCCATGGGCTTGGTTGGACAGAAGGAGTCCTGAGCGAGCGCGGCCCAGGAGGACAACAGCAGAAGACAGACGACGAGTCTCTGAAGGTTCATGGCGTCTTCCCGTGGAGCGTCGTGACTCGCTGGACCTTCCCCTGTTTGACGAGGAGGATGGCCCCGTTGTTCTGGAACATGTATTCACCAGGACGGCTGGCGAACTGGGGGCGGTTCTTGGGCATGTCGTAGTCGAACGTCCAGACAGACTTGACCTGACCGGTCTTGATGTTCAGCTCCTTCAGCGTAGCCTGGGTCATCGTCCGGGTGGTGTAGAGCAGGCGTTGGCCGTCAGGAGAGAGTGAGGGATCACTCGCGGAACTCTCATCCTTGGGGCCGAGCCCGCCTCTCTTGCCCGTGTTTCTGTCAAGGAAGGACAGGAACCGGGTTCCATCGCAAGGAGTATGAATGAAGTAGACGCGCTCTCCGCGAGGCGCCGTGGGTCCGAGATGGCACCCGTCACCATCGGTGAGGGACTTGAGCCCACTCCCATCGATGCCTACTTCGTAGAGTTGCGCGGTCGCCTTGGGCCCATGCTGTCCCGGAGGTCCACCAGCGCGAGGATGGTGGGAAAAGACGACGCGCTCCCCATCATGGGAGACCACCGGGTCCGCGTGGTAGCCCTGGACATCGCCAATGCGGATGGGCTGTGAACCATCTTTCCCATCCCATTTGAAAAGCAGGGTGTTGTTGGCCTGCTCGTCGAAGGCGGTAAAGACAATCCAGCGCCCGTCTGGGGTCGTGGTGACATTCTGGGGGGCGTTGGGGCCAGGGACGCGGATTCGCCGCACGGAGAGGTCGTGGACACTCACTACCACCCAGTCGAATCCTTCTCCGAAGATGGCGAATCGAGGCTTGGCCCAGGCTCCGTCCTGCGCGTACGCTGCCTCCGAGCCGAGGACCAATAGGACTCCCGTCAGTATGAGAAGTTGTTTCATGGGTGTGAGGCCCTAGGGGGGGATGCGCAAGCTGGAGTCCAGGAAGAGGGCGGGACGCACCATCGGGAATTCTCGGTTGGGTGGGCGGTATGGCATGCTCAGCAAGAAGGCTACTCTGCGGTGTGGGTGTATGCTCAGTCCTTGTCAGGGGCCGCTTGGTAATGCAGGCGCAGACCACTGCGGCAGGTTGGGCCACCTTCCTTGGTGCAATTAGCCCCTGCCTCCCTGTTGCCATTTCAATGCAGTGTTTGGTTGTGTTCGGAGAAGATTTCGATGGGATGTGGGCGATTCGTTGCATCCAAGTACGCCGCCCACTGCGATGCATGAGAGGGGGGAAGGCTGTCGGGATGGAGTTGAGAGTTTAGGTGGATGAGAAAGGCTCTGTTCGGATGGATGCTTCTCGCGCTTCCTTGGTGGGGAATGGCCAGTAGTCAGGAAATATGTACTTTCTCCATATTATTCTATTTGCGATGCCGAAAGTGATGAGCGAGAGCGGCATTCCGAGTAGTTGAAATAGTGGGTTGGGAACAGGCCATGAGTAAGGGTGCCTCGATTCTAGGAACCCGATGCATCGTTGAAGCAGATCATCGGATTCCGTTGATGGTGCGTATCGTTGCTCGTTGAGGTCACTGTATGTGCCCCAGACTGCGTCGAAGATCTGTCCTATTGCAGGGTCGTGGCTCTCGGGCCATGTCTTGTCGAGTTTTGTGTTTGTTATCTCTTGGGATTGAAACTGGCGTAGAAGAATGGCTGCTTGAAGCCGGGCCTCAGAATCGATCATGGTTGAAGCTTCAATTAATTGCACGATTTCATGACGGAATCCTCTTCCAGGCACCGCGACATGCACAGTGATGTCTTCGAAAGACTCCACGCGAGCAGGCCAGGAGCGATGAAAGTGGAGCCGAATCGACCCGCAGACCTCATCGCGCTGGTTCCCACAAACGACCGAGCACCCGTTCCACCCAAGGCCCTACCGAGCCGATGCCCGAATGAACTAAGAAGCGTAGTGTTATGGGAGCCGCGGTGAAATAGGGCCCATTTTGGAACGGGAACGAACGGGATCATGTAAAGCCACACGTAGGCATTCTCGCTCTCAAGGCACGCCGAATAGCAGCCTTGGTAGTCTTCTCCTCCCCAAGGCCACAGTCCAGTCTCGTCGATGAAGTACAGCGGATTGTTCACTGCGTAGGCATACGCTGGAAGGCCGCGCCCCTGCTGTGCCGTGAAATCTATGTACTCTGGATCCGCCAATATTGGTTCCGGCTGGAAATACCGAGCGACAGCAGGATCGTAATAGCGGTTCCAGTTTTCGAAGAGGCCGGTTTCGGCGTCGTAGTACTGGCCGGGGAAGCGGAGGGGAGAGGCGAAGGGTTGAGCGCCGGACTGGAAGCGGCGGTACTCATAGCCTTCGATGATGGCGCCAGCGTGCGAGGGGTTGGAGTTGGGGCCTGAGGTGAAGGCGACTGCAATGCGGCCTGCGGAAGGCTGGAGCCAGGCAGTGGTCTTGCGGCCGAGGTGTCCCGTGAAGGAAGCCAGGGTGGTGCCGGTGTCGCCGTCCTTGACGTGGACGGTGTCGTCCTCGGCGCCGCCACCGGAGAGGGACTCGGTGTCGACGAGGTGGAAGAGGACGCGGGCCTGGACGGTGAGGCTGGAGGAGCCAGCCACCTGGGTGAAGTCGGCGAGAGTGGAGGAGAGGCCGTTGGGGTAGGGGTGGGCGGTGGAGGCGTGGAGGGAGACGTGGTTGGGGAGGCCGAAGGCGTCATGGTCCGTGACGTCGGTGACACGAAGCTGGGAGTCGAGTGTCAAAGCGGCCTTGGCAATGTGGTCGGTGACGAAGAAGCGGATGCCGCAGGCGGTGGCTTCGCCGTGTCTGTCGCAGGTGGTGGAGGCGTCGGACTGGCGTGCCCAACTGGAGGAGAGGCGTCCGCGCACCACGGCGACAGCCCTGTCACCCAGCCAGACGTAGTCGTCAGTGACGAGGTAGGCCGCGCCGGAGGCGTTGCTGCCATTGCCCTGGTCGACGAGGAGGTGCTTGGCGCCGTCGTAGAAGAATTCGTCCTTGTTGCCGTTTTCGTAGCCCTTGGCCCTGCGGCGGCCCTCGGCGTCATAGAAGTAGTTGTAGCTGGCGCCGTTGACGCGGACGGCGCGGAAGACGGTGTCCGTGGCGACGGAGGTGTCCTGGCCGTAGAAGAATTCGAGGAGGGAGGCGTCGGCGCCCGTCATCCACTTGCCTTGAGCCTTCTGGAGTGCGCGGCCGTCAGAGTCGTAGGCGTAGCGGGACTGGAGGGAGGCGTCGGTTTGAGAGGTGAGTGAGGAGAGCCAGTCGGCGGCGCCGGAGGAGGCGAGGGTGGAGGTGGAGGGGAAGCCGTCCTCGGAGGAGGAGGAGCGGTTGCTGCGGCTGTCATAGCCGTAGGAGGTGTCGAGGGAGGTGCCGGACTGGGCGCCGGTGAGTTGGCGGCCGGTGAGGCGCAGGAGCCTGTCGTAGGTGAAAGTCTCCGTGCGGGCGGTGCCGCCGAGGACGCAGGTGTCGGTACGAAGGACTTGGTCAGCGGCCCACTGGTAGTTGCGCTGGAAGATGTCGCCGGCGCCGGTGGAGGCGGCGCTGGAGGTGACGCGGAGGGAGCGCAGGCGTCCCGTCAAGTCATAGCCGGTACCGGAGGAGGGAGGTGAGGAGGAGCAGCCGCCGGAGGAGGCGCTGGCGTCGCCGCCGACGGCGTAGTCGACGGAGGCGGAGGAGGAGCCGTTGTCGTGGAGGAGGCGGTAGCTGCGCAGGCCGCCGAAGGGCTCCCAGCGGATGTCGCTCAGCAGCGTTCGGGGAGTGCCCCAGGAGGTGCCGTCATGGAGGGTGACTTCAATGCCGGTGACGCGGTGGGAGTTGGCGCCGGAGCCATAGAGGTAGTGGACCTGCCGGCCGTAGGGGTAGGTGACGCGCTCGAGGCCTCCGTCGGCCGTATACGCATAGAGGGTGTGGGGGTTGTTGTTGGCGTTGCCGCCGCAGGAGCCGTCGCGTGCGCGGACTTCGGCGGTGACGCGGCCCTCCTCGTCATAGCGGTACCAGGTGAAGCCGAAGGAGTCCTGCTTGTAGCGAAGACGTCCCAGCGAGCGAGAGGAGGCGGTGGAGAGGTCGAGTCCAGTGCCGCAGCCGGAGGGGGGCGCGCCTGTGTCGTCGTAACCGAGGCGGTAGAGGGCCGTCCGCAGGGAGCCGGAGACCTTCTCCACGAGCTTGAGCCGGGAGAGGTTGTCGTAGGTGTATTCGACGCGCTCGCCCAGGGCGCGCATGGCGGCGGTTTCGCGGAGGATGCGGTTGCCTTGGGCGTCGTAGGCGAGTCGAAGCGTGCCCGTTGCCTGGGCGGGCGTCACCTCCACGAGGCGATGGAAGTCGTCATAGACATAGGTGGAGGCGGGCTGGGTGCAGGTCGAGTAGGAGTCGGAGGCCGCGCAGCCCGATTTGATGCCGGTGATGTTGCCCTGGGCATCACGAGCGAAGAGAGTCTTGGTGGCGGCGCTGCTTCCGCCCGGGTACTGGAGGAGGCTCTCCAGGCGGTTGGCGCGGTCATAGCTGGGGTGGTTGCAGAGGTCGGAGAGAGGAGTGCCGGAGGAGACGTCCGAGACGCCGCCGCACCAGGCGGGAGGGGCGTTGAAAGCGTGGCCGATGGCGGTGAGGTTGTCGGCGCCGTCATAGGCCGCGGAGGCGGAGAAGCTGCCGGAGCCCTCACCCCACTTCTCGAGGACGGGACGCTTGTGGGCGTCGGCGGCGTAGCTCATGACGAAGCGGGTTTCTGCGACAGTGCCATTCATGGCGACATGGCGAGCCTCCTTGAGGGTGCCGTCGGGCCAGTAGGCGTACTCCACGCGCTCGGTCCACCCGGTGCCGTCGGAGTTGGGGGCGCGAGCGCGCCACTGGAGGTTGGGCGTCAGGGTGCCGGAGCAACTGGTGCTGGAGACACCGGTGCGGTAGCAATACACCTCGTAGGAGTCGGTGGCCCGGTGCTTGACGTAGGAGAGGCGGTCATCCAGGTAGCCGAACTGGATGGCGGGCTGGCTTCCGACTTGAGAGGAGATGAGGCGGTTCTCGACCCAGGTGTTGTTGGTGAGGGTGCCGTCGGGGTTTTCAATTTGGGTGGGGTTGCCCCAGACGTCGTAGGTGTTGAACTTGGTTTCCAGCGGCGTCGTGCCAGGTGCTTGAGAGGGGTACCTGACGATTTTCTGCATGTGGCCCGCGGCGGCGGTGCCGGCGTTGTGAGGCCAGTAGAAGTAGCGGGTGATGGGGAAGTCCTTGCCGGCCTCACAGTCAGTGGGAGTGCCGGAGGTAGCGACGTAGCAGGGGCCATGCTCCTCGACGACGCGGCCGAGCGGGTCGGGCGTGGTGTCGCCGACGGTGCGGGCGGTGAAGGTGAAAGTGGCGATGGTCTTCGGGACCTTGTCCCACCCTGTTGATTTGAAGTCCTTGGTCCACCCGCTCCAGAGGGTAGCTTTGAGCCTGTCTCGGTTGGGCGGGGCCGTCGTCGAACTCTCATAGACATACTGTATTCGGGAATATGGATTCTCATCGCTGGGGGAGGCGATGACAGAAGTCTGCTGTTTGTGACTGGGGAGCTGGAGGAAGTTGTAGCCGTAGGTGTAGGCGAAGTCGGTGCGCTGGAGGGCGTTGGAGCCATTGACGTCGGTGGCGCCGACGAGGACGGCGGATTTCTCGGTGAGGGCTTTGGGGCGGGAGCCGGTGGCGGCGGTGAAGATGTTGGCCGTCCAGTTGCCGCGCTTGTCTTTGATTCCCTTCTCGAAGCCGGGGAAGGTGCGGCTGGAGTCGGTGCAGTCCCACTCGTACTGGACGCTGCCAGGGGAGCAGGACTGGGGGACGGTGCAGCTGTCGACGGTGCGGTAGGTGCGGGCCTCGTGGAAGGTGAAGGCCGTGGCCATGGGGAGGATTTCGTAGGAGCGGGTGAAGCCGGCGGCGGTGGACAACCCGTCGCCGCGGCCAGCCGTTTGGGTGACGACGTCGCGGACGTAGGGGGTGCTGCCGCAGCAGTTGGAGCCGGGCTGGCAGGTGCCGCGAGCGCCCCAGGAGACGGAGAGGGATTCGCCGGGGCCCTGAGTGGAGGTGACGCGAGCGTAGTAGGTATTCTCGTAGTCGTGCTGGGCGACAGTCTTTCCGTCACGACTGACGCGGAACTGGGTGGCGGTGTAGTCGTAGGTTTCGACGCGCTGGGGCTGGCCGGCGCCCCGGCTGGGAGAGGAGGCGGAGGCGAGGAGACCCGGACGCTCGACGCCGCCACTCTGGGTATAGGCGTAGGAGACGAGGCGCTGGGCGGAGGTGCCCGGGGCCTGGATGTCGATGGAGTCGAGGACGCACTCGGTGACGCTGCTGGTGCGTGAGAGGGCCTTGTAGGAGAAGAGCAGCTGGGTGCCGCTGTTGGTGGTGGCAGTGCTGATGTAGGGGACGCCGGCGGTGCTGCCTGCTTCGCCCGTGGGGCAGGAGATGCCAGGGGGCTGGGCATACGTCAGGGTGAGGAGGGTGTTGCCGGCGTAGTCCTCGATGCGGGAGAGGAAGTAGAAGGAGGTGGCCTCGTGGACGTGGTGGGCCTCGTAGACGTAGCGAAGGGCGTCGTCCTCGTGGAAGACGAAGCCGGTGGCGGTGCGCTCGAGGCGGCTGCGGAGGCTGAAGCTATAGCCGTCGTTGCCCGCGAAGCATGAAGAGGAGCCGGAGGGGATGGTGCACGAGGCGAAGGAGTACTGGTGTCCGCTGGTGTCGAGCAGGAGCCACTGGGTGGAGTAGCGGATTCGGACGACGGAGAGGAGGCTGTGCCACCAGCGCGCGGCGTGTTGATTCTGGGGGTCGGAGCCGTAGGGCTTGGGGACGGCGCGCAGGGTGGGGTAGTAGGTCCAGACGTCGAAGTGTGAGACGAAGTAGCGGACGAAGTTGAGCGTCCTGTTGCCGGTGGGGAGGATGGCCTCGAGGAAGGCTTCGTGACTCTGCCCGTTGGCGATGCTGAAGGGGTCGCCGATGTTGATGCTGCCGGAGGAGCCCGTCAGGGGGGTATTCTTCCGGGAGCCGCCCATGCTGCCGAAATTCATGTTGGGAGGGGGAGGGCTGCCCGGAGGAGGGGGGGGGCCGCCGCTACCGCCAGGTGGAGGAGGAGCGCCCGGAGGGGGTGGGCCGTTGCAGCAGGAGGTGTCGTCGCAAGGCGACGGGCCCATGGGCTTGGTTGGACAGAAGGAGTCCTGAGCGAGCGCGGCCCAGGAGGACAACAGCAGAAGACAGACGACGAGTCTCTGAAGGTTCATGGCGTCTTCCCGTGGAGCGTCGCAACCTGGCGGGACTTCTCTTCTTCAAATGGGACGACGATCTACGGCGCGGTTGGCTTCCAGGAGGCAGGAGGGATGCACCACTGGGCGTTTGCGGTGGGATGGGTGGTACGGCATTCCCACCCAGCAGGACATTCCGCGGAGTGCGCACACGTGCGAGTGCAGGTCCAGCCCTTGTCAGGGTCCGCCTGATAGTGAAGGCACAGGCCGCTGCGGCAGGCAGGCCCGCCCTCCTTTGCGCAATCCGCGCCCACCTCTCGATCTCCATCACCACGCAGGGTTTGGTGGTGCTCGGAGAAGACGCCGGCAGACGTCGGGGGGGATTCATTACAGCCGAGTGCACCGGCAAGGAGAGTGCACGCGAGGAATACAAACCGTCGGAACGACGACTCGGCGTAGGGCATCGTGGGGTCCGTTGCTGGTTGTGGCTGGAATGAACGGGAGCCTGGGTTGCATCTGACATATTCCCTGTTTGTTTGGAAGGCGACAAGGTGTGTTTGTTGTTTCTTGGTGGCTAGATGCTTGTGTGTGGTCGATGGGGTGGAATGTTTCGGTAATGTTTGATTTGTTGCTGGTCGTCTGGGTGTTGTTTGCGGGTTGTGTGGCCTCGGGTTTCGCGCCTCATCTGCTGTTGAGATGCAAAGCCTCGGGCGCGGCGCATGTGCATCCATGATGGGCGCTATAGCCACCCGTAGTTCGGCAACAGGCAGCTGTTGGCACCCAATGGCCATTCGCATGCCTGCGCGGGTGAGCGTCTTGAACGGATGCGACAGGTCGCCCATCTGCCCACTTTCGAGGACATCGAGGCGCTCATCCCTTTCGCCGTCGGAGAGCAGATCCGTTCGGGAACGTCAATCGGGTCTCCCAGGTGGTAGAGACGGCGCATTCCTATGCGAGTGGTAGCAGCATCAACCTGGCGACCCGCGCGCAGCCGGTGAGCGCGGGAGTCGAAGTGGTGCGCATGCGCGCCCTCTATTGGTGGACACGGAGGTTGGCCTCGCGAACGTCAGCCCCGTGGACTCCGATACCTTGGCCCCTCTCCACCCAACGTCTATCTCGCGCCAAGGGAAGGTCGCGACGCCGTGGGTACAGCCTTCGAATGGGCGGATCTCGGTCCGGTTCGAAGCGAATTCAGCGGGTCCGGCGGGCTCCGGCGCGTGGTGTTGGAAGGGTATGCGTTCAGCGTTATAAGCAGGCTTGGTCTTGTCGCCACATGGGGAGGAGATCTCGGTTCTGGAGATGTGTCCGAGAGGAGCAGGTCGCACCTCTCGGCCTCGGATTCGAGGTGGATGATGAGCGAATCATCTCGGTATCGATGCATTGGCCGAGCGCCGAGGATCGTACGTCCGCTTGCCAGGAGTTCGCCCGCGCGCTTCGCGAGCTGACAGCAAAGTTCGACGCCCCCATGCGCCAAGATGGGCGTCTGTGCCAGGAGAGGCTGGAGACACCCACGTACGTACTCCACTGTGCCTCCTGGCGGCTTGGAGCCTCTGGTCTCGTCCTTGCTGCGAACCCATCCTTGGAGGACCTCATGCAGGTTGTCCTGAGCGTCAATATCGGCCCGGCCCAGACTGCCGTCTGTGACTCGCCAACCCTGTAGCCAGCGTGGCGGGTCATGCGCCTGGGGGCAGTGGGCCCATGAGTTCTCGGGAAGGAGGAAGAAGTCGATTCGCTCTCGCTGGAGGAGGGCGCACACTGGCGGTGCTCTGTTGGATGGCCCGATTCGCTGGAACGGTCTCGGAGTGGCTCGGGCGCAAGCCTTGCCTCTACTGAGCGGGCGAGCAGTGCCGATGTTCCCGCTCCGGCCTGAGGCGGCCGGGTTTCCCGGACTTACCCCGCTCCCGTCTCCCCGGTCCCGTGCTATGACACGGGGCGGACATGGAAGGTCGCCTGCTGCTGAAGAACTGCGCTGTGTTCCGAGCGGATGGACGGGTCCGTCGGGGCATGGCCGTGGTCGTCGAGGGCGGCGTCATTCGTCGGGTCGCGGCGGACGCACAGGTCCCCGTCCTGCCGGGTGACTGGGAGGTGGCGTGTCGTGGCCGCCTCGTGGCCCCCGGGTTGGTGGACAGCCACTCTCACCTCGTCAACGGGCAACTGCTGCCACCCAATGGCCAGTTCCTGCTCCTGCCGCCGCGAGAGCGCCTGGAGCGGATGCGCCGCGTGGCCCGCCTGCTCACCTCCGAGGACATCGAGGCGCTGACCCGCTTCGCCGCCGCCCGCTCGCTGCGGGATGGTGTCACCCTCGTGGTGGAGCACCTGGCGTGCGCGGACGTGGCGGGAGGGCTCGCCGCCCAGGCCCGCGCCGCGGAGAGCGTGGGCCTGCGCATGCTCCTGAGCCACTCCACGCACAGCATGGATGGCTCCACCCAGGCCGACGCGTGGCTGGAGGCCAACGTCGACTTCGCGCGCCGCCACGCCAGACACCGCCTGGTGCGCGGCGCCCTGGGCTTCCACGCGTCGTACACCTGCGAGGACGCGCTCCTGTCGCGCATCTCCCGGCTCAGCGCGGAGCTGGATGTCCCCACCGTCTTCCACCTCGCGGAGAACGAGGACGACCTCAGCACCACCTACGCCCGCCATGGTCAGCGGGTGGTGCCCCGGCTGGACTCGCTGGGGCTGCTCAGCCCCCGCGCCGTCGCCGGTTACGCCCGCGCGCTCGACAACGCCGAGGCCACGCGCCTGGAGCAGACCGGGACGTTCGTTTCGCTCGCGGCGCGCGGCGTGCGCACGCTGGAGCGCGGCACGGACCCCATGGAGGCCATCCTCCTGCGCCTGCACCTGCTCGGCCTGGGCACGGGCGGCCATGGCACCCTCCAGGACGAGCTGCTCGCCGCGCTCGTGGGCGTGCTGCGCATCTCCCGCGCCGGCCACCTGCCGGACGTGGACAGCACCCTGGCCCACCTGCTCGTCAATGGTCCGGCCGAGCTGTGCACCCGCCTGTTCGGGCTGCCCTCGGGCACCGTGGAGGAGGGCAGCCTCGCGGACCTCGTCGTCTACGACTCCATCCCCGCCGCCGACCCGGAGACGGGCTACTCGCCCTACCTCATCGGCCAGCTCTCCCGCTCGCCGGTGGCCTGGACGGTGGTCGACGGCCGCGTGTGCGTGCGCGAGGGGCAGCTGCTCGGCACCGACTACGTGGACCTGTCCCGCGCCGCCACCGAGGCGCTGGAGCGCGTCTGGTCCCGCGCGAAGCTGGGAAGCTGATACAGGGGCGTCCATGCCCGCCCTCGTGGACACGCTCCGGGCCGCGCGCGCCAGACGCGGCCCCCTGCTGACCGACCCCCGCACCACCGCCTTCCGAGTCCTCCAGGGCGACGCGGATGGCGTGCCCGACGTGACCGCGGACCAGTTCGGCGGCCTGTGCGTCATCAGCCTCTATCGCGACTTCGCGCCCCGGGACGAAGAGGCGCTGCTCGACGCCGCCGTCGCCGCGTGGGCCCCGACGAGCGTCTATCTCAAGCGCCGTCCCCGCGAGGCGCGGGTCCTGGCCAACGTGGCGAAGGACTCGCTCGCGCCGGAAGCCGCCGCGCGGGGCGAGTCGGTGGACGCCCTCACCGCGACGGAGAACGGCCTGTCCTTCCTCATCCGCCCCGGCCAGGGCCTGTCCGTGGGCCTCTACCTCGACATGCGCGACACGCGCGCGTGGCTGTTGGGGGAGGCGCGGGGGCGCACGGTGCTCAACCTCTTCGCGTACACATGCGCCTTCGGCGTCGTCGCGCGTGCGGGTGGCGCGAAGCGGGCGCTCAACATCGACGCCAGCCGCCGCGTCCTGGAGTGGGGCGAGGAGAACGCGCGCCTCAACGGACAGCCCGTGGACCGCTACGACTACATCGCGGGCGACGTCTTCGACTGGCTCCGACGGCTGGCGAAGAAGGGCGAAGCCTTCGACCTCGTCATCGCCGACCCGCCGTCGTTCTCCACGACGAAGGAGGCCCGCTTCTCCGCGGCGCGCGACTATGCCCGGCTGGCCGAGGCCGCCGCGCGCGTGGTGGCCCCCGGTGGACGACTGGTTGCCTGCTGCAACCACGCGGGGCTGCCCATGAAGCGCTTCGAGGCCATGGTGTCGGAGGGGCTCGCCCTGACGGGGCGACAGGGACGGGTGGTGGGCTCGTTGGCTCCCTCGTCCCTCGACTTTCCGACACCGGACGGACAGGAACCCGCCTTGAAGGTGGCCCTCGTCCAACTTCGTTAGCGCCCGGGGCCCGGCGCGGGTAATGTTCCGTCACGTCATGTCTCCCGCCGCACCGCAGCAGCGCGACACCGGTCGCTTTGGCAAGTACCGGCTCATCGACCGGATCGCCGTGGGAGGGATGGCGGAGATCTTCCTCGCGAACCAGGAAGGCGAGGACGGACGCGAGTCGCCCGTCGTCATCAAGCGCATCCGTCCGCACCTGTCCAAGCACGCGGCCTTCGTGAAGATGTTCCTCAACGAGGCGCGGCTGGCCGCCCAGCTCAACCACCCCAACGTGGTGCAGATCCACGACCTGGGGAAGATCGCGGAGAGCTACTTCATCGCCATGGAGTACGTGGCGGGCCGGGACATGCGCCGGGTCGTCCCCAAGGCGGAGGCGCTCGGCATCCCCTTCCCGCTGGTGTACGCGGTGAAGATTGCCTCGTGTGTCTGCGCGGGACTCCACCACGCGCACACCAAGGCGGACATCTACGACAACCCGCTCAACATCGTGCACCGGGACGTGTCGCCGGAGAACATCGTCGTCTCCTTCGACGGCTCGGTGAAGATCCTCGACTTCGGTATCGCCAAGGCCGCCAACCAGGTGAGCCAGACGCGCACGGGCGAAATCAAGGGCAAGCTCAGCTACATGAGCCCGGAGCAGTGCCTGGGCAAGGCGCTCGACTGTCGCAGCGACATCTTCTCGCTGGGCGTGGTGCTCTACGAGTGGCTCACCGGCTTCAAGCTCTTCACCGGCGAGTCGGAGGTCGCGGTGATGCGCAGCATCACCGAGGGGAAGATCTACGCTCCCTCGTACTTCCGGGAGGACCTGCCGGAGAAGGTCGAGCTCATCCTCATGAAGGCGCTGGAGCGCGACCGCGACCGGCGCTACCAGTCCGCGGCGGAGATGCAGCGCGACCTCGACGCGTTCCTGGACGCGTACGACTTCACGCCCACGCCGCTGCACCTGGCCAACTTCATCAAGCAGCTCTTCGAGGAGGAGCTCCAGGAGGAGCAGCGGCGCCAGCGCTCCCGCGCCGCCACCGCGCCCACGTCCGAGGAGGCGCTGGAGCTTTCGGACGTGGTGGCCGCGCTGGACCCGGGGGCGCCCTCGGTCCCTCCGGAGCTCCCCGCGCCGGAGTCGTCCCCGGCCGTCACCGCGCCCATCACCCTCCCGCCTGGCATCGCCGCCCTGGCGCCGGGGGGGCCCGACGTGCGGACCGAGCCTCACATGCTGGCCGTCCCCCTCTCGAGGGAGGTGGCGGAGGCGGTCGACGCCGTCGCGCGCCGCAACGGCGTGTCGGCCGGGCGCATGGTGGCGGAGCTCCTCGAGGCCTGGCTCAAGTACCGCTGACATGCCCCGGCTGAAGCTGACGCTCGAATACGAGGGCACGCGGTATGTCGGGTGGCAGGTGCAGCCCAATGGCCCGTCGCTCCAGGGCGTGCTGGAGGGGGCGCTGGCGAAGCTGCTCGGCGCGCCGGTGTCGGTGCGCTCCGCCGGTCGCACCGACGCGGGCGTCCACGCCACCGGGCAGGTGGTGAGCTTCGACACGGAGCGCGTGCTGCCCATGAAGGCCTACGTCATGGGGCTCAACAGCCTGCTGCCGGAGGACGTGGCGGTGGTGGACGCGGTGGAGGCGCCGGAGGGTTTCGACCCGCGCCGCTGGTCCCGGGGCAAGCGCTACCGTTACCGCGTCAGCAATCGCCGCTCCCGCTCCCCCCTGCGGCGCGTGACGCATTGGGAGGTCTTCGCGCCGCTGGACGTGGAGGCCATGCGCCGCGCGGCGGCGCACCTGGTGGGACGGCATGACTACTCGTCCTTCCGGGCGGCGGATTGCCAGGCGAAGCACGCGGTGCGCGAGGTGTGGAAGGTGGCGGTGGAGGGGGCTCCGGGAGCGGACATCGCCTTCGTGGTGGAGGGCACGGCCTTCCTGAAGCACATGGTGCGCAACCTGGTGGGGACGCTGGTGGAGGTGGGCAAGGGGCGCAAGCCGGAGTCCTGGGTCGCCGACGTGCTGGCCGCCAGGGACCGCAAGCGCGCCGGGCCCACGGCGCCGGCTCACGGGTTGGTGATGGAGGAGGTGTTCTACGGGGAGGGGCCGCCTCCTCGGACGCCAGGGGCCTTGGCGGACGCGGACGAGGACGAGGGCTGAAGTGAGGTAGGCTGGCCGCCGTGAGTCCCAAGACGAGTGTCCTCGAGCCGCTTCGCGTCCGTATCCGCCGCTTCCAGTTCATCGTGGGACTGGGGTTCCTGGCGTTGATTGGTGGCTCGATCCTCAGCGTGGCGCTGACGCTGCGGCTGGCCCAGCGCATCCAGGCGCTCCCCTCCACGATGCTCCGCGAGCTGGTGGCCATCCTCCTGGGGAACCTCTGGGTGCTCGGGGTGTTGCCGATGCTCTGCTACGGCGCCGCTCGGGTGATGGAGCTCCGGCCGTGGAAGACGGCGGCGGGCGCCGCGCTGTCCGGCACGGCGTTCCTCCTCTTCATGTCCTTCGCCCAGGGCGGCGTGGGGGCTCTCTGGGACGGGGGCATGGGCTCGGTGTTCAACGTCGTCGCCTTCGGCGTGGGCATCGCGCTCAGCGCCCGGGCGGTGAAGCTCGGCCGCTCCGCCGCCGAGGCGCAGAGCCAGAAGTCCCAGAGCAAGTCCGAGGAGCGCAAGTCCGAGTACGAAGAGTTCCTCCGCGCGGCGGAGCAGGGCGGTGCTCGACTCGAGCAGCGTGAGGCCGCGGCGGCCGCGCAGCCCTCGCCCGAGGCCACGAACGGCGCGGCTCCGTCGGCGGGCGACGTGGCTGCCACGCCCGCGGCTGAGTCCGGGCGCGACGCGGCGCCGTTGGCGAGTGCCGCGGCGGCCCTGCGGTCCGCTGCCGACGCTGGACGCGGCGCGGATGCCGCGGCGGTCGCAGTGGCCGGCGCGCTCCAGGATGCGGCGCAGGGAGGCGTGAGTCCGGAGGACTCGGCCTCCGCGCGTGAGGGGGCCGTGCGAGGCGAGCCGGCCCCTGGCGTGGAATCCATCCCCACGCCCGTGGAAGACGCCGCGACAGGACGGTCCTCCTCGTAGTGAGGAGCGGGCCGCGACACACGGCCTTCTTTCTATCGAAGACCGGAGGCCCTCCCCGCGCCAGGAGAATGCGCGGAGCAGGGCACGCTGCCCGGACGCGCCGGGCCCTCACCGCACTCTCAGGTTCCCACCGCCGAGGTCGGGGGCGCCGCTGGCACGGCCGTGTGGGCCTCGGCCGCGTCCGCCTGGGCGATGCGCTCGTCCAGCTCCGCCGTCAGGTGCTCGAACGCCTCCTTGCCGATGGTCGCCGACTGGTAGGCCTTGAGCAGCGACTCCTTCTCCACGATGAGCACACGGCGCACGGCCTCCTGGTGCTCCTCCTCGTGGAAGCGCATGGACTGCTGCTTCAGCTCCGCCAGCTCCTTCTCCGTCGCGGTCTCCTTCTCCTGGTAGTCCCGCTCCAACTGGCCCAGCACGTCCGCCGGAATCTCGCGCGTGCGGCGCATGGCCTCCAGCGCGGCCAGCGCGGCGTGGATGGCGCCCAGCCGGCCTCGGGCCAGCTCGTACTGCTCCTGGTACTCGTCCTTCATGCCGGTGATGCCCAGCCGCCGCAGCAGCGGCGCCATCGTGAGGCCCTGGACGATGATGGACAGCACCACCACGCCGAACGTCATGTTCACCAACAGCTCGCGGTGCGGGAAGTCCGACGGGAGACCGAGCACCAGCACCATGGAGATGGCGCCGCGCAGCCCGCTCCACGTGAGCACCGCGCTCCATGTCCACGGCAGCCGCTCCGTCGTGCGCCGCAGCAGGGCGGACACGCCGTAGACGACCACCGCGCGCCCGGCCAGCACCGCCACGTAGGCCGCGAGGATGGGCTTCCACGACGCCAGCAGCGAGCCGACCTCCACCTCCATGCCGATGAGCAGGAACACCACCGAGTTGAGCGCGAAGGACCAGTACTCCCAGAAGCTCTCCACCGCGACGCGCACGGTGGGGCTCATGCCCTCGTGCGTGGCCCAGTTGCCGCACAACATGCCCGCCACCACCGTCGCGATGACGCCCGAGTAGTGGAAGTGCTCGGCCACCACGAACGAGCCATACGCCGCGATGACCGTGCAGGTGATCTCCACCATGGCGTCGTCCACGCGCTTGATGACCCGCGCGGCGGCGTAGCCCACCGCCGTGCCCACCAGCGCGCCCATCCCCGCCACCTTGATGAAGTCGAACACCGCCCCGCCCACCGTGAAGTGGCCTCCCATCGCCACGCCCACCACCAGCGTGAACAGCACCACGGCGGTGCCGTCGTTGAGCAGGCTCTCTCCCTCCACCAGCAGCATGAGCCGCTTGGGCGCCCCCAACGACTTGAACAACGCCACCACCGCGATGGGGTCCGTGGACACGATGACCGACGCGAACACCAGCGCCGGAATCACCCCGAAGCCCTCGACCACGTTCATCCGCTCCACCAGCGGCGACAGGATGAGCGCCGTCAGGCCCGCGGACGCGGCCACCCCTGGAATCGCCATGGAGTGGATGGCCAGCTTGTTCTTCCAGAACTTGCGGAACTCCACATGGAAGGCCGCCTCGAACAGCAGGCCCGGCAGGATGAGCGCGAACAACAGCTCCTTGGTGAGGTGGGGCGGCTCGAACGCATGCACCGCGCCGAGCGACAACCCCGCCACCACCAGGGCCACCGTGTAGGGAATCTTGAAGTACCGCGCCGCGATGGCCACCGCGGTCGCGACTGCGAAGATGAGGACGAAGGCCAGCTCGAAATGCATCGTTCCCTTGCCTGCTTTGAATTCAAACGGGTCGGACACCCTACCTCAGTCGCAGTGCGGTGAGGACCCTCCAATCTCTGCGAAGTGGCGGGTGCCCGCTCACCCGGCGCCCAGGAGGGCCTCGAAGAGCAGGCGAGGGTCGAGCCCCGGGGGCAGGCCGGAGACGCCGCCGTCGTTCACCTCGACGACGGCCCAGCCGCCGTCCTCCAGCATGGCGACGTCGAGGGTGAAGAAGGGCGAGTCGACGCGGCGGCCCAGCGGCTCGAAGGCGGTGAAGTCCGGCACCTCGACGTCGAACTCGTGGTACGGCTCGGCGGCGAGCAGGCGGCCCCGGCCGAAGAAGAGGCGGAACTCCAGGTGGGCGGGGCCGGTGGGCGTGCGGCCGAACACCTTGAGGGGCAGGTAGCGGCGCACGACGAGGCCCCGCTCGAAGCGCTCCCCGCGCTCCTCCACGAGCGCCGCGCAGATGCGGGCGAAGTCCTCGCGCGTGGCGCCCGCGGGCACGTAGCACGCCTCGCTCCAGCGCTCCTTGGCGGACTTCACGTGGTCCTTGATGAGCCAGGGCGGCGACCCGAGCGCGCGCGCGGCGCGCCAGGCCTCGTCCGCGTCCGTGCCTTCTGTCCACACCGAGCGCGCGGTGTAGGGGGCAAGGCGGGGGTACCAGTTCGGGAGGTAGTGCGCGGCGGCGTACTGCTCGGGCGAGGTGAACAGGCGGTGGCCCCGCTCGCGCAGGGCCTCGTCGAGCGTGGCGTACTCCTCCTCCGTGAGCATCCAGCCCCGGTACAGCAGCCGCAGCGCGCCGTGTTCGGGCACCGCCTCGAGCGCGCGGGCCAGTTGCCCCGAGAGCAGGGCGGCGAGGTCCACCTGGTACGTGTCCAGCCCGAGCGCCTCGGCGGCGTCGGCCTCCACGTCGAACGTGTCGTACTGGCCGGGGTTGCGGCCGAAGAGGATGGCGTGGGCCATGGCTAGTTCCCTCCCCGGCGCTTCGGCTGGAGGAGCGCCGCGCCCGGCCGTTGGACCGAGGCCAGCAGGTGCTCGGGAATCCGCGCCCGCCCGCCGAAGATGATTTCCAGCGCGTGGCGCGGGGTGGGCGCCTCGAGCGCGGCGCCGCAGCGCCGGCAGGGGCGGGCGCCGTCGTCGCAGGCGTCACACCAGAAGCGCTGACAGGTGGAGCAGTGGTGATACCGGACGGCGAATCGCGTGGGGTCCGCGGCCGCGAGGGGATTGCCCTGCGGGTCCACGGAGATGGAGACGAGACGAGGACAGCCTCCTGCACATTCTGCGATGGGCATGCACGGCCTTTCGTCGTGGGGCGCGCGCCCTCCTCCGGAGTCGTCGATGCTTCGACCGCTACGAACGACGAGAGGGGAACGCGAGCGCAGCCCTGACGCGGGCACACGCGGAGCCTGACGCACGGGCGGCGGATTCACACGCCCGGCCACGTGCATCGCTTCGACGAAGAGGAGGCGCTTCTCGTGCCCGACGGCGTGGCCGGGTGGAGCCTGACAACGCCCGGGCCCAGGCCCGCTCCAGCCCGGAAGGACGGGAGCGGGTGGGACTTCGACCTACGGGTAGCAGGCCGCCTGGCGCAGGCCGGTGTCCTCGGGCAGGCCGAGCGACACGTTGAAGTTCTGCACGGCCTGGCCGGCCATGCCCTTCACCAGGTTGTCGAGCGCGGCCATGACGGCGACGGAGCGGCCCTTCGTGGCGACGGAGATGTCGCAGAAGTTGCTGCCGGTGACGGCGGCGATGCGCGGGGTGCCCTCCACGATTCGCACGAACTTCGAGCCCTCGTAGTAGCGGCGGAACTTCTCCGTCAGCGACTGCGTCACCACGGCTCCGCCGTGCTCCGGCCACTCGAACTGCACGGTGGCGAAGATGCCGCGCACCATGGGGGCCGAGTGCGGCACGAAGGCGAGCCGGTGGCGCTGGGCGCCGTGGGCCACGAGCATGACCTCCACCTCCGCCTCGTGCTGGTGCTCGAGCGGCTTGTACGCGCGGAAGTCGTGCGCGCGGGTGGGGTGGTGGGTGCCCTCGCCCGGCAGCGAGCCGGAGCCGGAGGAGCCCGTCACGCCCGTCACCGCCAAGAGGCCCAGCCCCGGCGTGGAGGCGATGGGCAGCAGCGCCAGCTGCACCGCGGTGGCGAAGCACCCCGGGTTGGCGATGCGCTTGGCGCCCTTCAAGGCCTCGCGCTTCCACTCGGTGAGGCCGTAGGTGAAGGTGCCCAGCAGGTCCGGGGCGGGGTGGGGCTTGCCGTAGGCGCCCGCGTAGCGGCCCGGGTGGTCCAGGCGGAAGTCGGACGACAGGTCCACCAGCAGGACGCGGTCGGCCAGGCCCGCCTCGGCCCACTTCTTCTCCAGGCCCACGAACTGGGTGGCCAGCTCGCCGTGGCCCAGCGCGCTGAACACCACCGGCTGCTGCGAGTCCGCCAGCCAGCGCCAGTCCGGCTCCGCCTCGAAGCGAGCCTCCACCAGCCCGCGCAGGTGCGGGTGCACCTTGTGGACCGGCTCGCCGGCGTGGTGCCGGGACACCACGCGGATGCCCGCCACCGCCGGGTGGTTGGAGAGGATCCTCAGCAGCTCGCCACCGCCAAAGCCGGAGGCCCCCAGGATGTAGATATGCGCCCGCGTCATGACTTCCTTCCAGCGCCCAGCTTCGGCGACACCTTCTCCAGGATGAGACCACCCAGCCCCGCGGCATCCGCGCGGGCGTTGCGGGCGGGGACGCCCACCACCTGCTCGACGAAGCGCACGCCCACCGCGTTGTCCGTGGCGGGACCCGCCAGCACGTCCACGTCGATGCCGTACGTCTCCTTGAGGTGACGCACGCCGCCGGCCGCGCCCACCGGGTCGTTGGCGCACATCACCCACGCGCCCGCCAGGCCCTTGAGCTCCGGGTCGGCCAGGATGGCCTGCACGCCGTACTCGCCCATGATGCCGTCGCCCGTCTCCGCGACGATGACGTCCACGTCCGCCGCCGCCAGCTCGCTGAACAGCACCCGCGCCACGCGCGCCGCCGTGCGGGGGCCCGTGCAGACGATGCCCGCGTCCGTGAAGTCCATCACCACGTCCGCGCCGGAGTCCTGCATGCTCAGCGTGTCGCGCATCAGCGACACGCCGGTGAGCTTGGCGCCACCCACGCGGTAGCCGGCCTGCGCCAGCTTGCGCACCATGGCGCTCGCCGCGTACGTCTTGCCCGCGTTCATGCAGGTGCCCACCACGTACACCACCGGGCACTTCACCGGCGCCGACGAGCCCTTCAGCGCGCCGGAGGTGATGTGCGCCGGCTGCCCGTTGCGGGACAACAGCTCCGGGAACTCCAGCACCTGGCCCAGCACCTCGGCCTCGAAGGGCGTGCCCACGCCGGGGTTGTGGGACGTGCACTTGCCGATGACGCCGCCCATGTTGAGCACGTGCAGCCGCTGCCCCACGCTCACGGATTCGGGCACCACGCCCTCGTAGCCGTGCAGCGCGTTGCGGTGGCCCAGCGCGCCCACCATGATGTCGCCCGCGTGCAGCGTGACCAGCCGCCCGTGGCAGTCCTCGAGCTGGTTGTAGACGCTCTTCTCCCCGTGGATGCGCACCGCGATGACGGCGCCCTCCTCGGCGCGCACCTCGGGGGTGAGGTGCACGGTGCGGCCCAGCCCCAGGTTGCGGGTGACGCTACCGACCTTGTCGACGAAGACCTTCATCCTCAGCCTCCCTTCGCCTTGTGCGAGAGCATCTGCGCCACGCCGTACAGCTTGGCGAAGCCAGCGGCCTCCGAGCCCGTCCACAGCACGTTCGCCTCACCGTACGTCGCCACCTTCGCGTCCATGAGCGAGTAGGGCGAGCGCACGCCTTCCACCACCATGGAGCGCGGGTGCAGCACCAGCCGGACCTCGCCCGTCACGCGCTCCTGCGACGAGGTGAGGAACGCCTCCAGGTCCTTCACCAGCGGATCGAAGAAGTGGCCCTCGTGCAGCAGCGAGCCGTAGAGGTTGCCCACCGTCTCCTTCCAGAACAGCTGCTTGCCCGACAGCACCAGCTTCTCCAGCTCGCGGTGCGAGGTGATGAGCAGGTGCGCGGCCGGCGCCTCGAAGCCCACGCGGCCCTTGATGCCCAGGATGGTGTCGCCCAGGTGCACGCCCCGGCCGATGCCGTACTGGCGGCCGAGCACGTTGAGCGCCTCCACCAGCTCCACCGCGCCCAGCGCCTTGCCGTCCAGCGAGGTGGGAACGCCCTGCTCGAAGCCGATGGTGAGCGGACGGGGCTTCAGGTCGGTGGGAATCTCCCCGGAGGGGAAGGCCGCCTCGGGCAGCGCGCTCCACGAGTTGAGCGTCTCGCTGCCGCCCACGGACGTGCCCCACATGCCCTCGTTGACGGAGTAGGCGCCCAGCTTCGGCGGCAGGTGGATGCCGCGCTCGGCGAGGAACGACAGCTCCTGCTGGCGGCTCAGGCCCAGCGTCCGGATGGGGGTGAGCAGCTCCAGGTCGCCTGCCAGCGAGCGGAACGCCACGTCGAAGCGCACCTGGTCGTTGCCCGCGCCGGTGCTGCCGTGCGCCAGCGACTGCGCGCCCAGCTCGCGCGCCACGCGCACCACCTCCACCGCCTGGCACGCGCGCTCCGCGGAGACGCTCAAGGGGTAGAGCTGGCCGCGCAGCACGTTGCCGGCGATGAGGTAGCGCAGGTAGCCCTGGAACAGGGTGCCGCGCGCGTCCACCGTCTTGTGCGCCACCGCGCCCAGCTGGGCGGACAGCGCCTCGATCCTGGCGAGCTGCTCGGGCGGGAAGCCACCGGTGTCCACGGTGACGGTGGTGACCGCGTAGCCCTGCTCGCGCAGGTACACGGTGCAGAATGCGGTATCGAGTCCGCCGGAGAAGGCCAGCACCACGTTCTTCTTGCTCATGTCGTCACTCCTCACGGGGAAGAATCAGTCGGCCCACACGCGCTCGGCGGCCTGCGCCAGCGCGCGGTGGGTGTCATCGAGCCAGCCGCGCGCGGCGGCCAGCTCCTCGCGGGCCTGGGCGAGGCCCAGGTTCCCGGCGCCACCCAGGTGGGTGGCCGTCAGTGCGCCCCGGTCCGGATGGAACGTGCCGTCCGCCAGCTCCCGGCCCACCTGCCGGTAGGCGTCGCGGAAGGGCAGTCCCCCGGCCACCAGCACATAGGCATGGTGCGCCGCGTACAGCGTGTCGTCACTGGCGCGCGCCGCCGCGTCCGCCCTCACCTGGAGCACCGGCACCAGGCGCGTGAGCACGTCCAACAACGCCCGCGCCGACGTCAATCCCGCCAGGGTGGGGCGCTTGAGCAACTGGAAGTCGCGGTGGTAGCTGGAGGGCAGCCCACCGGCGATGGCCTCCACCTGGTGGGCGATGCCGCGCAGCTCGCGGCAGCGCCCGCGCGCCAGCTCCACCACGTCCGGGTTCTTCTTCTGCGGCATGATGGACGAGCCGGTGGTGAACGCGTCCGGCAGCCCGAGGAAGCCGAACTCGTCCGTGCTGTAGAGCTGCACGTCCCACAGCCACTTCTCCAGGGTGCCCGCCACCGAGCACGCCCAGCCCAGCACCGCCGCCTCGTGCCGGCCGCGGCCGTTCTGCGCGTCGATGGGGCTGCGCTGCACGCGGCTGAAGCCCAGCAGCTTCGCGGTGTACTCCCGGTCGATGGGCAGCGGCACGCCGAAGCCCGCCGCCGCGCCGAGCGGGCAGCGGTCCACCCGGCCCCACACGCCGCGCAGCGCCTCCAGCTCCTCGAGGAGCCCCTCCGCGAAGGCCATGCCCCACATGCCGAAGGTGGACGGCATGGCCCGGCGCAGGTGCGTGTAGCCCGGCATCGCCACCGCCGCGTGCCGCTCGGCGAAGTCGAGGAAGGCCTCCGCCAGCCCCACGGCGCCCGCGCCCAGGGCGAGCAGCTCCTCGCGCAAGAGCAGCCGCACGGCGAGCAGGACCTGGTCGTTGCGCGAGCGCGCCAGGTGGATGCGCTTGCCCGCGTCGCCCACGCGCTCCACCAGCGCGGCCTCCAGCGCGGTGTGGCCGTCCTCCTGCTCCGGGCGGATGGTGAAGCGGCCCTCGCGCGCCTCGTCGTGCAGGCCCTTGAGGGCCTTCACCAGCGCGCGCGCCTCGTCCTGCTTCAAGAGGCCCACGTGCGCGAGCATCCGCGCGTGCGCGGCGCTGCCCAGCGCGTCGTGCGGCGCCAGGGACAGGTCCACCACGGGGTCGTCCCCCACGGTGAAGCGGTGGATGACCGCGTCGAGCGCGGCGCCCTTGCCCCACAGGGTGTCAGCCACGGGCCAGCTCCTCGAAGTAGCCGCGCAGCAGGCGCGTGTAGAAGACGGCGCCAGCCTCCAGCTCCGCCCGGGTGATGTACTCGTCCGCCAGGTGGCTGCGCAGCGTGTCGCCGGGGCCCACCTTCACCGCTGGCAGGTCGCCCAGGAACGCCCAGTCCGACGTGGTGCTGGAGCCCACCGGCTCCTCGCCGGACGCCTTCCTCGCCGCCCGGACGATGGGCTGCGCGTCCGACGTCGCCTTGGGCAGGTAGCGCGCGGAGTGGACCTTGACCTCGCTGCGGAGCATCCCGCCGATGCGCTGGGCCACCTCCGCGTGGTCCATGCTCGGCGTGGTGCGCAGGTCGACGAAGAACTCGCACGTGTCCGGCACCTGGTTGCGCGCCAGCCCGCCGGAGATCTGCGTCACCTGCGCCCGCGCCTCGCCCAGGAGCGGGTGGTTCGGGAAGCGCAGCTCCGACAGCAGGGCGATGTCGCTGGCGGCCACGTGGATGGCGTTGACCGCCTGCGCGGAGTGCGCGTGCGCCACGTGCGCGCTGCGGCCGTGCGCCGTGCAGCGCAAGAGCAGCATGCCCCGCTGCGCGGTGCAGGGCTTGAGGCTGGTGGGCTCGCCCACGACGGCGGCGTCCAGCGGCCCCAGTTCGGGCAACAGCGGCCCCAGGCCGTTGCCGCCCGTCTCCTCCTCGGCGGTGAACGCGAAGACGACCTCGCCGCCCTCGGGGACTCCCTCCTCCAGCAGGGCGCGCGCGGCGACGAGCATGCCCGTCACGCAGCCCTTGGCGTCGTTGCTGCCCAGGCCGTACAGCCGGTCCTCGCGCCACTCGGGCGCGTGGGGCGCGTACGTCCACCCGGCGCACGGCTTCACCGTGTCCAGGTGGGAGTTGACGAGCAGCCGGCGCGGGCCCGTGCCCACGGAGAACCACACGTTGTGGCCCTTGCGCTGGACGCGCGCGCCCCAGCCCTCCGCCCACCCGGACACCGTGTCCGCGATGAGGCGCTCGTCACCCGACACGCTGGGGATGGCCACCAGCGCCTGGAGCAGCTCCGCCGCGGTCATCCCACGGTCCCCGCCGGCTTCGGCGCCGACTCGCGGACCACCATGGTGCCGCTGCCCTCGTTGGTGAAGACCTCCTCCAGGAGCGCGTTGGGGGCCACGCCGCTCACCAGGTGCACGCTGCCCACGCCGCCCACGAGCGCGTGGCGGATGGCGTGCGCCTTGGGACGCATGCCGCCGGAGATGGTGCCCTGGTTCTCCATCGTCGCCAGGTCCGTCAGGTTCGCCAGCGTGACGAGCGACGTCGGATCATTCAGGTCGCGCAAGAGGCCCGGCACCTGGACCAGGAAGAAGAGCTTCTCGGCCGCCAGCGCCACCGCCAGCGCCGCCGCCACCGTGTCCGCGTTGGTGTTGTACACCGCGCCGTCCACGCCGCCCGACAGCGGGGCCACCACCGGCACGTAGTCCGCCGAGCGCAGGTGCTCCACCACGCGCGTGTCCACCGCCTCGATGTCGCCGACGAGGCCGTAGTCCACCAGCCTGCCCTCGGTCGCCCCGGGCTCGGTCACCATGACGGGAGGACGCTTGCGCGCCTTGATGAGCCCGGCGTCCACGCCGCTCAGGCCCACCGCCGGCACACCCGCGGCCTGCAGGTCCGCCAGCAGGTCCGTGTGCAGCTTGCCCGCGAGCACCATCTTCGCCGCGTCCAGCACGGGCGCGGACGTCACGCGGCGGCCGGCCACCTTCTCCACCGGCAGGTGGAGCGCGTCGCACAGCGTGTCCAGCTCCGGGCCGCCGCCGTGCACGACGACGGGGCGGATGGAGAACGTCCACAGCAGGGCGATCTGCTCGCACGCGGAGCGGCGCAAGCGCGGGTCGCTGAGCATGGCGCCGCCGAGCTTCACGACGAACGTCTTGCGGCGGAACTGCTGCACGTAGCGCGCGGCGTGACGAAGCGCGGAGTACGGGTCGGGCGACAAGGGCACGGGAGACCTCGAAGGGAAGAGATGGGGATGGCGACGGCCGGGTGGGGGCGCCGCTCAGCGGGACTGCGAGCGCATCCAGTGCAGCAGCGAGCGCTGGACGTGGAAGCGGTTGCCCGCCTCGTCCACCACGCGGCTGCTGGGGTGGTCCAGCACCTCGTCGTGGACCTCCACGTTGCGCCGCACGGGCAGGCAGTGGAGGAACGCGGCGTCCTTCGCCGCGCGCGACATGGTGCGCAGGGTGGGCATCCAGCCGGAGTAGGATGCGAGCAGCGCCGTGACGTCGTTGGCCGAGTACGCCTGCGCGGACGCCGGGCCCCATGACTTGGCGTACACCGCGCGGCTGCCGGTGAGCGCCTCGTCCTGCTCGTGGGTGTAGGTGATGCTGCCGCCGGTGGCCTTGGCGTACGCCTCCGCCTCCGCCCGCACGGCGGGGTGCAGCTCGAAGCCGGGCGGGTGGGCGACGCGCACCTCGCAGCCCGCCGCGGCGGCGCTGAGCAGGAACGAGTTGGGCACCGCCTTGGGCAGCGGCTTGATGTGGGGCGCCCACGTGAGCGTCACCGGCAGCTTCTTGGTGGAGCCGAACGTCTCGCGCAGCGTCAGCACGTCCGCCAGGCCCTGGCAGGGGTGCTCGCGCGCGGACTCCATGCTCACCACCGGCACGGTGGCCCACTTGCGGAACGCGTTGATGATGGGGTCGACCTCGTCCTCCTCGTCGCCGCCGCCCTGCGAGAAGGTCCGCACGCCCAGCATGTCCACGAAGCGCGACAGGACGGGCGCGGCCTCCTTCAGGTGCTCGGCCCGGTCCGCGTTCATCACCGCGCCCTCGCGGTGCTCCAGCTTCCACACGCCCGCCCCGACGTCCAGGATGATGGCGTTGCCACCCCCGCGCAGCATCACCGCCTCGAACGAGGTGCGCGTGCGCAGCGACGGATTGAAGAACACCATCCCCAGGATGCTCCCCGGGAAGAGCGCGCCCGGCGCCTTCTTCTTCCACGCCTCCGCCTGCGCGAGGACGGCCTCCACGCCCTCGGGGCCGAGATCCTTGATGTGGGTGACGTGCTTCATGGGCCTGTGCTCCCCGACCGGGATCGGATGCATTGGTGGGTGAATATGCACGAAAATGCGTGCATTGCCGCGAATAGGGCGCGGATATTATGCAGAAAGACGCGGCGCGCAAGGGTATTGTTCCCCCAGCGCCTTCATGCAGGTCCCTTGCATGGAAATTCAGGCGCATGCATGGTGGTGGGAATGAACCTGGACGACGAAATCCTCCGGCTCATCTCGGAGCAGGAGATCAGCGATCAGGCGGTACTCCAGGAACTGCTGGAGGCGGAGGGACAGGCGCCGAGCCAGTCGACGCTCTCGCGGCGGCTGAAGAAGCTGGGCATCCAGAAGGTGGCGGGGCGCTACCAGCGTGTCGTGGCGGAGCCGGTGATCATCCCCGAGCGGGCGCGCGTGAGCATCATCGAAGCGCCGCCGAACATGCTGGTCGTGAAGACGCGGCCGGGCTACGCGCCCGCGCTGGCGCTCGCGCTGGACCGTGAGCCGGAGGTGCCGGGGCTGGCGGGCACCGTCGCCGGTGACGACACCATCTTCGTCGCGGTGACGGACCCGTCGCGCCTGCGCGAGGTGCGCACGGCCGTCGAGCAGCTCATGGCCCGCGGCGCCTGAGCGCGGCTCGAATCCGGGGAAGGCGGGCTCGGGCGGAAGCTCGGGCGGGTGGTTGGAACTCCACTGGACCTGACCTGTCAGGGAGGGCAAGCTCAAGCCACCCTGCCACGTCAGACCCCGGTGCTATCCATCCTCGCATGCACATGGAGATGGGGTGGGTGGGCGGGGCAGACGAGGTGGTCATGGACACGAAGCGCGCGACCTACGCGGAGCTGGAGGCGCTTCCGCCGACGAAGGTCGGAGAGCTGGTCGACGGGGTGTTGTACGTGAGCCCAAGGCCAGCGCCGCGGCACGCGCTGGCGAGGTCTCGCCTGGGCGTCGAGGTGGGTGGCTGCTTCGATCGGGGACGCAAGGGCCCCGGAGGATGGCTCATCCTGGATGAGCCCGAGCTGCATGTCGGTGACGAGGACGTCCTGGTGCCGGACCTCGCGGGCTGGCGGCGCGAGCGGATGCCGTCGCTCCCCCATGGCGCGGCCTTCACGCTGGTTCCCGACTGGGTCTGCGAGGTGCTGTCACCCTCGACGACGTCGCTCGACCGGGCCGTCAAGCTGCCCGTCTACGCGCGAGAGGGCGTGAAAGGGGTCTGGTTCGTCGACCCGCTGGCGCGGACGCTGGAGGTGTACCGGCTGGAGGGCCCGCACTACGTGCTCGTGGCGACGCACGCCGCGCTCGACCGGGTGCGCGCGGAGCCCTTCGAGGCCCTCGAACTGGAGCTGTCCTTCCTCTGGAGCGAACCCTAGCGAGGGCGCCGGTTACAATCCGGTTACACCCGGAGCGCGGGCCCATCGTTACCGTCTCGAGCGTGCTCATCCGGGCACTGCTCCACGAAAGGACGAACGATGAAGGCGGTCCTCAAGCTCCCTGTCATCCTGGGTTCAGCCACGGTGCTCGCGGTCGGCGCGCTGTTGTTGGGCGCGCGCTCGGAGGCGGTGGCCCCTCCGGTGCCCGTGGAGGCTCCGCCTCCCATCGCCTCCACCGCGCCTGTCGCGCCCGAGAAGCCCGTCGTCGAAGGCGAGCGCCCCGTCATCCAGATTGCCCTGTTGTTGGATACCAGCGGCAGCATGGGCGGGTTGCTGAACCAGGCGCGCTCGCAGCTGTGGAACATCGTGAACCGCTTCTCCAAGGCGAAGCGCGACGGCGTCGCGCCGGAGCTGCAGATCGCGCTGTATGTCTATGGGAACACCGAGCGAGGGGCGAGCCCCGGTGAGATCCGCCGCGTGTCCTCCTTCACCACGGACCTGGACTCGCTCTCCGAGCGTCTCTTCGCGTTGCAGATTTCGGGCAGTTCGGAGCTGGCGGGCCAGGTCATCGGGGAGGCGACGCGGAAGCTCTCCTGGAGCAAGTCACCGGACGCGATGCGGCTCGTCTTCATCGCGGGCAACGAGACGTTCGACCAGGGCCCGGTGGACTTCCGCAAGACGGTGGTCGCGGCCCGGAACGAGGGCATCACCGTGAACACCATCCACTGTGGAGGATACGCCGAGGGCGTCTCCCTGCATTGGAAGCTGGCGGCGGACCTCGCGGATGGCAGCTACCTGAACATCGACCACGACGCGCAGGTGGTGGAGCCGCCCACGCCCCAGGACGCGGAGATTGCCCGGTTGGGCGAGGCGCTCAACAAGACCTACTACGCCTACGGGGGCGCGGAGGGGCTGGCGGGACAGGAGCGGCAGGCCGCGCAGGACCGTCAGACGAAGGGGCTCTCCATGGGCGCGTTGGTGACGCGTTCGACGGCGAAGGCCTCTCGCAACTACTCGAACGCCAACTGGGACCTGGTGGACGCGGTCGCTCAGAACAAGGTCGACCTGGCTTCGATGAAGGCGGAGGCGTTGCCGGAGCCCCTCAAGGGGTTGGACGCCGCCGGGCGCAAGGCGTGGATCGACGCTCGCGCGGCGGAGCGCGGGGCCATCCAGCGCCGGATCCAGGAGCTGTCCGCCGCTCGGGCGGCGTATCTGGCGCGGCTGCGCAAGGAGCAGAAGACGGCCGTCTCCTCGACGCTGGACGACGCCATCGGGCAGGTGGTGGCGCGCGAGGCGAAGAGGCATGGCTTCACGCTGGAGTAGGATGGCGTCATGGCCGCGCGCCGAGTGCTCGTCGTGGAGGATGACCCCGCCATCCGGAGGGGAATCGGGGATGCGTTGCGCTTCGAGGGCTACGAGGTCCTCGAGGCGGGCATCCGGGAGGAAGGGCAGCGGCTGGCGGAGCGCACGCCCGTGGACCTGGTGCTGCTCGACCTGGTCCTGCCGGATGGAGACGGGTTGGACCTGCTGCGCGACGTGCGCAAGAGCCGGCCCACGCTGCCGGTCATCATCCTCACCGCGCGTGGGCAGGAGGAGGACCGCATCCGCGGCCTGAAGCTCGGCGCCGACGACTACGTGGTGAAGCCGTTCTCCGTGCGCGAGCTGCTCGCCCGCGCGGGCGCCGTGTTGCGCCGCTCCGCCGAGCGGCCCCTGGGGGCCTCGTGCGTCGTCTTCCCGGGGGGCTACTTCGTGGTGGAGCGCCGCGAGCTCAGCTTCGAGGATGGTTCGCGCGTGGACCTGTCCGAGCGCGAGGCGGACACGCTGCGCTACCTGGGGGACAACGCGGGGCGAGCCATCTCCCGGGAGGAGTTGCTGGAGCGGGTCTGGCACCTGCCCGCGCGGGCCGTGCAGACGCGGACCGTGGACATGACGATGGCCCGCCTGCGCGAGAAGCTGCGCGACGACTCCTCCGAGCCCCAGGTCATCCTCACCGTGCGCGGCAAGGGCTACATGTTCCGCGCCCCAGGGAGCACGCCATGAGCCGTGGCGCGCGCGTGGACCGCGTCGCCACTCCCAGGGCGAGCGGGGAGGCCGCTCCCGGGAGGGAGCCCGCGCCTGTCACGGGCGGAGCCGGGCGGAGTCCCCGTGGCGCCACTGGAATGGAGCCCCCTCGATGATTCGCTCCTGGCGCGTGTGGCTGTTGGTGAGCGTGTGTCTGCTGCTCGCGCTGTCGGGCGTGGTGTGGCTGTCGGTGGTCGCGCTGAGGTTGGACCGCGCCGACCGGAGCAGCCGGGAGAGCGCGACGCGCGAGGAGAACGTGCGCCTGGCGCTGTGGCGGCTCGACTCCGACCTGATGCCGCTGGTGGCCCGGGAGAGCGCCGTGGTGGCGGAGGCCTATCTGCCCCTCTTCCCCGCGCGGGGCGTCGTGGATCCGAACCGCGGCGCCATCCGGGACGGGACGTACTGGCTGGCGTCTCCCCTGCGCTCCGGCCCACCGGACCATGTCCTGCTCCACTTCCAGATGGACTCGGCGGGAGTGGTGTCCTCGCCCCAGGTCCCGAGCGGGGCCTCCGCGGCTCCGGAACGTCGCGCGCCGGACTCCGAGGTCCCCCCTGAAGAGCTGCGGCGGCGGTTGGACGTGGTGACGGCGCTGCTCCAGGCCTCCGACCTGAGGAGGACGCTGTCCGGTGCGCCCCAGGCCCTGGCGCAGCAGGTCCAGGAGGCGCGGCGCATGCCGCTCGGCACCACGACCACGGACCGCGCCCAGGCGTCCAAGAACGTGAGCGAGTTCTTCGCGCGCTCCCGCAGCGCGCGGCAGGCCGCGAGGCAGAGCGTGGTGCCCAACACCGCGTTGCAGGCCCCGGAGCCGCCGCCACCCGGCGAAGCGCCGGGCGAGATGCGCGCGCTCTGGTTGGGAGAGTCGCTGGTGCTGGTGCGACGCGCCCGAATCCACGGTGAGGAGTACGTCCAGGGCTGCTGGCTGGACTGGGGCACGCTGCGGCCCTGGCTGTTGGAGCGTGTGCGGGACCTGTTGCCCGGGGCGGTGTTGGAGCCGGCGAAGGGCGGTGTCGAGGAGCCAGGGGAGGGGCGACTGCTCGCGGCGCTCCCGCTGCGGCTCGTGCCCGGCGCCGTCGCCCAGGACGCGGGCTCGTCCGGCGCGCTGTCCTCGCTGCCCCTGGTGTTGACGGTGGCGTGGAGCGGCGTGGCGCTGGCGGGCATCGCCGTGGTGGCGTTGCTCGTGGGCGTGGTGGCCCTGAGCGAACGCCGGGGCGCGTTCGTCTCCGCCGTCACGCACGAGCTGCGCACGCCCCTGACGACGTTCCGAATGTACACGGAGATGCTCGCCGCGGGCATGGTGCCGGACGAGCGGCGCCGGCGGGAATACTTCGACATCCTCCACCGCGAGGCCGAGCGCCTCAGCCACCTCGTGGAGAACGTCCTCGCCTATGCCCGCATCGAGCGTGGCCGGTCCCCCGCGAAGCTGGAGCGGGTGGACGTGCGCGCCGTCGTCCAGCGCATGGAGGAGCGCCTGCGCGAGCGCGCCGCCCAGGCGGGCCTGACGTTGTGCGTGGAGCTGCCCTCCGGCGTCATGGTGATGACCGACCCGGCGGCGGTGGAGCAGGTCCTCTTCAACCTCGTGGACAACGCGGCGAAGTATGCCGCGAACACCGAGGACCCTCGCGTCCACCTGGAGCTGGAGCGGAGGGGCCGCGCCGTGGGGCTGGCGGTGCGGGACCACGGTCCGGGTATCGCCAGGGCGGAGGTCCGCAGGCTCTTCGAGCCCTTCTCCAAGTCCGTGCAGGCGGCGGCGCGCTCCGCCCCGGGCGTGGGGCTGGGGCTCGCGCTGTGCCGTCGCCTCGCGCGGAGCATGCGCGGAGACCTGCGCCATGAGCGTGTCGCCGGGCGCGGCGCGCGCTTCGTCCTCTGGCTTCCGGTCGCCTGAGCGGGCCTCCGCAGAAGCGCCCAGCCCGCAGCGCCCGGTGTCTCGCGCAAGCCCTGGGGCGCGGCTCGTGACACATGCGGGCTGGCGATTTCATGCCTCCGAAACGTGCGGGCAGGTAGGGCGCCCTCGCGGGTTGGGCGCACCATCACTCCGTCGCACGACGTTTCATGGCTCACCGTGTCTCATCCTCCCGGGTGGGACAGTGTCTTGATTCGCGAATTTCAATTCTTTGTTCTCAAGATTTGTCGGGGAATTCGTTCCGAAAATCAGGAGCTGGTGCGTCGCGGATCGATGGGGTCCCAATCCCCAGGAGGTCACCGTGGGCATGCCGGAGATGGCCGTGCTGCTGGAGTGTGCGCGCAACGGGGATGCGGCGGCCCGGGACGTCCTCAGGTCCTTGGCGTATCAGGAACTCCTGGAGCTGACGCGCGTGGCCATGTCGGAAGGCTACTCCCGCGCGCCGCTGAGTCCCCGCGTGCTGCTGCGTGAAATCTGGCTCCGGCTGGTGGGCGACACGGCGGACACGGGGCAGCGCCAGCACTTCTTCGAGGCGGCGGCGCAGGCGATGCGACGCGTGCTGGTGGAGAGCATGCGCGTGAGGATTGCGCGCAGGCGGGAGGCGAGCCTGGAGCCGCTGTGCCTGAGCGACGAGGGCTCCGAGGCTCCGGTGGGTGTCGCCGTGGACGTGCGCGTGTTGGAGCGGACGCTGGAGTCGTTCGAGTCCTTCAAGCCGCGGCTGGCGCGGATGCTGGAGCTTCGCTACTTCGCGGGCCTGGACATCCGCGAGACGGCGGCGACGCTGGGCGTGGCGCCCGCCACCGTCCGTCGCGACTGGGCCTATGCGCGAGGCTGGCTGCGCGAGCACGTGGCCCACTGACACGCGGCGCCCGCGCCTCGTCCGCGTCGCTGTTGCCTCCCAGGCAACGCTCGCGAACCCCGTGTTGCCGCCGCGTCCTCGCGTGAGCGGCACCCGTTCTCTCGTCCCCGAGTGAGGCGGTGGTCGGCATGCGCCGTGCTCTGGGCGCTCGTCCGGTCGCGCTCGATGCGACCACTCACCAAGGACGAAGCGTCATATGACACAGGGGAAGAACAAGGGTCTGCTGGGGCGCCCGGTGCGCTGGGCGGGACTCTCGGTCGCGATGCTGACGGCGCCAACGGCGTTCGCCGCCGAGTGCCCGACGCCCACGCTGGAGCAGTGCGCGAACGTCGACTACCGCGCGGACACGTGCGGCTCGGTCCACGACGCGTACTGCCAGCAGCTCGTCGAATCGGAGTGGAAGGCGCGCTGGGAGGCCTCGCCCAAGCAGGTGGCCGAGATGCCGGAGGAGATGGGGGGGAAGCCGCGGAAGGTCGGCACCCAGGCATGGACGCCGGGCGCCACGCGCTTCCAGGGCATGGACCAGAGCCTCGCGGGGCAGGTCCTCAAGGGACAGGTGCTCTATCTCAAGAACCTCGAGAACCTGACGAAGGCGGAGAAGGCCTACTTCGCGCAGCTCGAGGGCTGGGACAAGAATGGCACCCAGCTCACCTCCTGCCAGGAGTACGTGCACGAGAAGTACTACGGCTTCAGCCGCTTCGAGCAGCGAGCCGGCCGATATGGCGACGACGCCCGCGCCTTCTTCGACGCGGCCTACGGCAAGGAGGGCATCGCCCACCGCACGCTCTACAGCCTGGACGAGCAGGCGCTGGCGCCCATCTGGAACCCGCAGCAGCGGGTGGCCAAGAACGCGTACTTCCGTTTCGTCCCCGGTGCCTACCCCCAGGGCGCCAAGCCCTACGTGTTCGAGTCCGAGGCCGCGAAGCTGGCCGAGAACCCCGAGGCGCGTGAGTGGGCCGTCGCGTCGGATTCGTGGCACCAGGAGATGAACGAGGTGTTCTCCGGCGTCCCCGACGACGTGCTCGACCAGCGTCAGCGGGAGCAGGAGGAGTTCACCGCGTTGCTGGCGCGGCGGGAGTCTGTCTACCAGGAGTGGCTGAAGACCGCCGAGCTCCTCAGGTCGCGCGACCACGACACGAAGGCGCTGGACGCCGCCGCCGCGGAGCGGCTCTACGGGCTCGACAAGGCCATCGAGGAGGGGCTCGTCAAGGCCCAGGCGCGAGGCTGCCTCGACGCCTCGTCGCCGACGCCGTGTGACTGGAGCCCCCGTCGCTACAAGGAGATGTTGGAGGAGGCCATGGCGCCGCGCCGCGCCGCGGACCTCCGCGCTTGCCTCTTCCTGACGGGCAACGACTTCAGCGCCGAGAGCTTCGTCCGCAACGCCGACAAGCTCGACATCAAGGCGCTGGACCAGAAGGACTACACCCTCGACTCGAGGCTGCTCGAGGAGTACCTGGAGACGTACGGGACACACGTGGCCGCGCTGGATGCGCCGGTGGACCCTCCCACGGGCGCGACGCGCCACGGGGGCGAGGCTGGCGACAGCGGCTACGCGGGTGACAACACGTTTGGCGGGGGCTACTCGTACAAGGCCGGGTGGGAGGTCAGCCAGGGTACCGCGCCGCTGCGGGCCGCGACGCTGGGGCCGTGGTGCGAGAGCAACGTGCGGCTGTATGGCGAGTTCACCGGATACGTGAACGTCTTCAGCCCGACGCCCTTCGAGCTGGCCCACGTCCATGGCGAGGCGGCGACCGAGGGCAATGGGCTCCGCTTCAAGGTGAACGCCCGCGTCATGGGGCTGGCCATCGTCGGCCTCGACCAGCACTACCCGCTGCGCTTCACGTTCGCGAGCGACACGCCCTTCTTCAAGCGCGACGCGGCCTATGCCGCCACCACCTTCGTGGTGTGGTTCATCCCCGTCACCATCAAGGGCGGCGTCTCGGCCGACACCGGCATCAAGGTCGACATCGGTGGCGCCGTCACGCGCGACTGCGCCCTGGACCTGGTGGGCATCGACGTGGTCGGTTCCATCACCCCGTACCTGGCCATCAAGGGCTTCGTGTCGGTGGGAATCGGCATCCCGTTCCTCCAGGTGGCGGTGCGTGGGGAGGTGACGCTCACCCGCGTCAACCTGCCGCTCACGAGCGACATCGGCATCTACCTGAGCTCGCCGTCGCATCCGACGAACCCCAACACGCTGTTCCTGCGGCTGAAGGCGGGGCTGGACCTCGAGGTCCGCTTCCTGGATGGCACCATCCTGCTCTACGCCGAGATGGGTGACCTGTCGGCCCAGTTCCCCGTGTTCTCGTGGTCGGGCTTCGGCATGAAGACGAACATCTTCACGGAGACCGTCGCGGTTCCCCTGGCACGGCTCTTCTAGTCGTTCCCGTGGCCCGGCTCCGCGCCGCGTGAGCCGGGCCACTCCCTTCCTCGTCGCCTCGTCCTGGAGTCTCCCATGCGTCGCCCGACGCCCTTCGTCCGCACGGCCGTGCTCTCCTCCTTGTTGCTCGTGGGTTGTCTGTCCGCCTGGCACTTCACGCGCTCCGCGCCCAGGCGCGACGACCCCTCGTCCGTGGCGAGCGCGTCGCGGCTGCCGCTCTTTCGTTGGACGCCCGGCGAGGAGCGCACCTATCGCTTCGTCTGGGACGACCTGCAGCGAGTGGTGTTGCCGATGCCCGTCCCGGGGGAGTCCTCCTCGCTGGATGGAACGCTGCACCTCGGGGGCACGTTGACGCTCCAGGCGCTGGAGGCGCGGCCGGATGGGACGCGGGTGCGCCTGGCGCTCGAGTCGCTGACCCGGCACGAGGCCAGGCTGTCCGGACAGGACATCCTGCCGGACGCGGCCGCCGTGGCGCGCCTGCTGCCTCCGTCCGCGTCCGCGTGGGTGGAACTCGACGCACGGGGCGCGTTGCGGGCCATCCGCTTCTCGCCGTCCGAGCCCGCGCTGTTCCAGCAGCTCGCCCAGACGCTGGCCGCGGAGCTGTTCCCCTCCGAGCTGCGGGACGCCGCGCGGTGGAGCACCCTCGAGTCCACCCAGACGGGTGACGTGGAGGCCACGTTCCAGTTCGAGGGGGCCTCCGACGCGATGCTGACGCGGCGTCGCTCGCGCTACCAGCGCCTCCGGGCCTCCCCCGAGCAGCTGCCCTTCCAGCAGACGCTGCGCTCGCTCACGCGCTTCGAGCGCGCGCCGGATGGACAGATGGCCGGCGTGACGCATGACGAGGCCCTGGATGCCCTGCGCACCGACGGCACCCCGCTGATGTCGCGCCGGATGCGCCTGCGGGTGGAGTTCGCCTCCCGCCAGGTCAAGCCGCCGCCCGTCTCGGAGCTGGAGAAGGGCATCGTCCGGAGGCCCTCGGAGATCGCGTTCGATGGGGACCCGGAGGTGGCGCTGCTGCGCAGCCAGGCGGACGGCATGACGGTGGACGAGGTGTTGCGGCGGCTGGCCGGCGTCAACGAGCCCGAGGCGCTGGGCGACCTCCCTGGGTTCATGCGCCGCGCGGTGGCCGCGTTCAAGCTCGAGCCGGAGCGCACCCGCGAGCTGGCGGCGGCCTTCCTGCGCCAGGGCGCGACGCCGGGGCTGCGCGAACTGACGATGGACCTGCTGGCCTGGACGGGCCACGCCCAGGCCCAGGCCACGATGCGCGAGCTGCTCCAGACGCCCCGCGCCCGCGAGCACGATGCGTCCTACGTCCTCATGGTGCAGCGCGCGGGGCTCCTCCAGGAGCCCGAGCCGGAGACGGGCCGGATGCTCCTGGCGATGAACGCCCAGGCCCGCGCGGTGAACGACCCCGGCGTCGAGCGGGCCACCGCCTACGCGCTCGGAGGCGTCGTCTCCCACCTGCCGCCGGAGTCGCCGGAGGTGGCCACCTACCTGCGGCCCCTGGAAGCCGCGCTGCGCGACGCCGCGAGCGACGAGGCCCGCGCGCACGCCCTGGTGGCCCTGGGCAACACCGGCCGGGAGGAGCTGCTGGACCAGGCCTCGCCGCACCTGCGCTCGGAGTCCGCCGAGGTCCGCGCCGCCGCGGCGGAGGCGCTGCGGCGCGCGCCCCAGGACGTGGCGACGCGCATGCTGATGGACGCGCTGGACTTCGAGAAGAACCGCGACGTGCAGGCCGCGCTGCTCGACGCGCTGGACGCGCGCTCGCTCGACACGGCGGACCTGGAGCGGCTGCGGAGCTGGGTCGTCGCGGGGCGCCTCGTCGCCGGCGTCGAGTCGAACCTGCTGAACGTCATCACCCACCGGCTCGACGTGGGCGGCGCTCCCTTCGTCCAGATGCTCCAGGTCCTCGCGCTGCGCCCCGGGCAGCCTCCCGCCACGCGCGCGCGCGTCATGTCGCTGATGGCCCAGGTCTCCGCGCAGCAGGGCGGCTGAGCCACCGGGTCCACTGCTTCATCGTCACAACCACCCATCGTCGTCGAGGTCCTCATGAAACGCTGTCTGAACGGGCTGGGCCTGGTGGCCCTGCTCGGCCTGTTGCTGGCTTCCTCCGCCCACGCGGACGTCGTGGATGACGTCTGGCGCGGCACGCACGTGCGGTTGAACGCCGCTCGCATCCGCGTGCATGGCAACACCTTCGCCACGGGCTACTGGCTGCTGAACAAGTCGGCCAACTCGCTCGACCTCCACGTCCCGGCGCGCGACTTCGGCGTCGGCTCGGACCTGATGCTGAACCTGTACGGCTCGCGCTCGGGCAACGTCATCACCTGGACCTTCGACGACACGCTGCCACGGCCCTATTCCCTGGGCGGCGCCAACAGCGTCACCCGCGTGCGGGGAACGCTGCGGGCCTTCGCGCGGCTGGTGCGCGGCGCGGACGACCCGTACTGCGAGCGCGCCGCGTGCCCCCACAACGTCGAGCTGGTGCTGACCTCCGGCAGTCAGGTGTGGGTCGACGGCTATACGGACATCGTCTTCAAGGTCTTCTGGACGGAGGCCGTGGAGGTCCAGCAGTTCGTCGCCTACGCCGGGGTGCCGAGGCCGCGCCTGTCCTCGGTGCGCATGCTCACCTCCACCAACCGGTGCCCGGCCACGGTGCCCACCGAGTTGTCGGGCGAGGTGACGTTGTCCAGCCCCGCGCCCACGGGCGGCACGCTGGTGGAGCTGCTGAGCGTGGACGCCAGCGTCGGCGTGCTCAACGTGCGTGTCCCGGAGGCGCAGCGCACCGCGCGCTTCGCCCTCCGCCTGCCCTCGGGGTGGAGTGGTCCCACCGTCATCCAGGCCGCCTCCGGAGGAGCGGTGCACAAGCTCGCGGTCGGCCTCATGAAGTGCGTCTTCGAGGTCGTCCCCTTCAAGGCCTGGGCGTCGCTTCCGGTGTCGGTGATTCCTCGCTTCCTCCTCGAGGGCGGAGCGGTGGTGGCGCGGGTGGAGGGGGAGGAGTCGGACACCCTGTTCACCTCGAGGATGGAGCCCTATCCGCTGCGCGAGGTGCTGGGCGTCGAGCGCGTCGACGTGCGGGCCGTCAACAGCGGCGGGGACCTGTTCGGCACGGCGTATGGCCCGAAGGGGACGGGGGCCTTCCGGCTCCGGGCGGGCGCGGTGAAGTCCGGGGTCGAGCAATGGGTGGAGGGCTACGAGGCGCTCACCGGCAACGCGCATGGCGTGCCGCTGGTGCGCTGGCCCGAGGACGCGGACGCCGTCTACCTCGTCGACGAGGTGGGGCCCTTGCCGAAGGAGAACCTGAAGGGGCTGGCGAAGGCGCGGCTGCGCTTCAACGCGCTCGGGGAGGTGGCGACCACCGTCGAGACGTCGAAGGGGGTCCGGGCGGTGCGCATCTTCGGCGAGGAGTCGACGATCCTCGTGGACGAGGAGTCGGAGGTCTCGGCGCTCAACGACGTGGGCATGGTGCTGGGGACCGCGCGCACCTCCGAGAAGCTGTTCCGGCCGTTCCTCTGGACTCCGAAGGGGGAGAGCCAGTGGTTGCCGCTGCCGGAGGGCTTCGTGTCCGCCCGGGGCGTGGCGCTCAACGATTCCGGCTGGGTGGTGGGCACCGCCACCGCGGCGGATGGCAAGACGAAGGCGGCGTTCCTCTTCCGCGCGGGCGCGGAGAAGACCTCGCTGCTGGACGAGTTGGCGCCCGAGGAGCTGCGCAAGGCGGGCTACCGCATCCAGGAGGCCCTGGCCGTCACCAATGAACTCCAGGTCCTGGTGCGCGCGGTGGATGACCAGGGCCAGCGCGTGCACCTGGTGCTCAGCCCATGAGCGCCCCCGGGACTGACTCGACTCTTCGAACGAGGACCTTCATCGTGAACCTGAAAACGCCCCTGCGGGGACTGGTGATGTTGTGCATGGTCGTCATGGCGGGCTGCGGGAGCTGCCAGGGCGGTGGCGTTCCGGACTGCCCGTCGGGGGCGGAGGGGACGCAGGGCTGCGAGTGCCGGACGGAGACCGCCAGTTGCAACCCGGGTCTTCAGTGCCGGGATGGGGCGTGCCTGCCCTGTGGCGCGGAGGGGAGTGGCTGCTGCGTCAGCGGCGTCACGACGTCCTGCTCGGGCTCGCTGGTGTGCGTGATGGAGTCCGGCGGGGAGTTCTGCCGCGACTGCGGAGACGTGGGGGAGGCGTGCTGCGACTCGTCCGGCAGCCAGGTCTGCAACGCGGGAGGCACGTGCGTGGGCGGCACCTGCCAGTCCGTGGCGGAGCTGACGTGCGACCCGACGGGGACGGCCTTCACCGTGGGCATCCTGGACGAGGACGAGTGCGCGGTGCGCGTGGTGGAGGTCCGCGCGGCGAGCGCCGCCAACGCGCTGATGTGCGCGAGTGGCAGCGGCATGCTCGCGATGGGGGAGGCCCTCTACGAGATTCCGAACTCACCCATCATCGACTACGAGCTCTGCGTGACGACGCAGGGAGCCGGTCGTCAGACCACCAGCGTCCGTGCCTTCGATGACCTGGGAGCGCGGCGCTGCGCGACCTGGACCCGGTGCGGCGACACGGGCTGCACCAGCATCGCCTGGGGGGCCTGCAGGTAACGGGGGACTCCGCCGCGGCGGTGGCCTCCAGTCCGAGGCCCCGCCGCGGGATGGGGCTCAGCGCAGCAGCAGCTTGCGCACCAGCGGCAGGGGCAGGCTGCCCTGCGAGACGAAGGCGTCGTGGAACTGCTTCAGGCTGGCCCCCTTCGCGCTCATGTAGTCCTGGGCCAGCCGCTGCACCTCCAGCTTGCCGAACGTGTAGTAGAGGTATGTGGGGTTGTAGGCGCCCCGGCGCGCTTCCTCGTAGGCGTTGGCGGGCTGTTGGAAGCACTTCTCGTGGAACAGGCGCGCGGCCTGCTCCACCGTCCAGCCGGCGGTGTGGAGCTTGATGCCCGCGACGTAGCGGCAGTCGCGCAGCAGGGCCTCGGACAGCTGCGCCAGCCGCAGCTTCGGGTCGCCGTTGCCATAGCCCTGGTCGAGCATCATCTGCTCGGCGTAGTGCGCCCAGCCCTCCGCGTTGCTGCCCACGGCGACGAGCTTGCGCACCTTGGTGGGGAAGCGCGGCGCGTAGAGGAACTGGAGGTAGTGGCCGGGCCACACCTCGTGGATGTTGATGACGGAGACGACGGGCGCGTTGTACAGCCGCAGGTGCTCCTCCTGGTGCTTCGCGTCCCAGTCCGCCTCCACCGGCGTGACGTAGTAGAAGGCCTCCGTCGCGTGGGTCTCGTACGCGCCCGGCGTGTCCATGGACGCGAACGAGCCGGAGCGCGCGTACGGCGGCGTCTCGTCCACGTGGGGGCGCACCTCGGAGGGGATGGTGACCAGGTCCTCGCGCACGAGGAACTCGCGCACGCCCTCCACGGAGCGGCGCACCGTGGGGATGAGGTCCTTCGCCGTGGGGTGGTCGGCCTCCAGCGAGTGCATCACCTGCTCGGGCGTCAGACGCGGGTCGATGCGCTTCGCGGTGGCCACGAAGTCCCGGAAGTCCTTCTCGAGGTTCGCCTCGCCCCTCGCGAGCAGCTCCGGCAGGGGCAGGTCGATCATCTCCTCGTAGCGCAGCTTGGTGAGGAAGCGCTCCTCGCCCAGCGCGTAGCGGCCCGTGGAGCGCGGCAGCAGCTCCTCCTGGAGCCACTTCGCGTAGTCCCGCACCGCCGCGATGGCCGCCGCGTTGGCGGCGGTGAAGTCGGCGAGCAGGGCCGCGTCACCCGCCGCGGCGTCCTTCGCCCAGGTGGTCACCGAGCCCTCGAAGAAGCCCACCGAGCCCTTCGTCATGCGGATGGCCAGGTCGGTGAACTCGCGCGGTGGCGTGCCCATGTTGGCCTTGCCGGCGGAGAACACGGCGGGCACGGCCTTCAGACGGGCAATCACGGAGCGCAGCCGCTCGGCCTTGGGCGCGAAGTCGCGCTTCATCAGCCCGTCGATGGCGCCGCCGGGCAGCCCCGCGTACATCATGGGGTTGTTCTCCCAGCCGCGCACCACGCCCAGCTCGTATTGTTCGGCGAGCAGCTGGCTCTCCAGCGCCTCCGCGTCGATGCGCTCGTCGAAGGACAGGCGCTCGCGGTCCACCGCGCGCAGCCGGCCGAGCAGTGCCTCCAGCTCGCGCAGCCGCGCCTCGATGCGCGGCCGGCTCCAGTCCTCCAGCCGCGCGTCGTACGCGTGGAGCCCCACCGCCGTGCCGCTGGAGGGCGAGAAGTCGAAGGACGCCGCGAAGATGGCGTCCACCAGCTCCGGGAACCGCTCGGACTGCTGGGCGCTGGCCTGGGGGGGCGAGGTCGGCGCGGAGGAGGGGACCTGTTTCGCGCATGCTCCGAGCAGGCAGCAGGCGGAGAGGAGGACGGCGCGGGTGTGCATGCCGTCCTTGTATCAAGGGGCGTCAGCGCTTGCCCAAGAGCTCCAGCGCGGACGTCGTCAGTGCGGTCACACCCGTGCGCAGCGTGCGCTCGCGGTCGGGGGCGAAGCCGGAGGAGTGCAGCGAGGGCAGCGTCTCACCGTTGGCGCGGGCCTGCTCGAAGCGCTGGGGCTCCACCGAGCCCAGCCACAGGAGGACGGCGGGCACGCCCGCTCGCCCATACTCGGAGAAGTCCTCGCCCCCCATGACGGGCTGGGCCTCGCCGACGTTCTTCTCTCCGAGCACGCGCCTCACCGCGTCGGTGAGGCGGCGGGTGAGGACCGGGTCGTTGTACGTGGCGGGCGTGCCCTCGGTGACGGCGACGTCGGGGGGACGGGGCGCGTCGGAGGCCAGCGCCTCCGCCTTCGCCACCCGCTCGATGCCCGCGAGCAGGGCCTTGCGCACCTCCGGCTTGTACGAACGCACGGTGAGCTGCAGGCGCACCTCGTCGGGGATGATGTTGTGCTTGGTGCCGCCGTGGATGGAGCCCACCGTCACCACCGCGGGCTCCAGGGGGTGCTTCTCGCGGCTGACCAGGGTCTGGAGGGCGAGGATGGTGCGCGCCGCCATCACCACGGGGTCCACCGTCGTGTGCGGATAGGCGCCATGGCCTCCCTTGCCGTACAGGGTGATGTCCACCGAGTCCACGTTCGCCATGGCGTAGCCGGAGATGGCGTCGATGCGGCCCGCGGGCGCGGAGGCGGTGTTGTGCAGGGCGACCGCGAAGTCGGGCTTGGGGAAGCGCGTGAAGAGGCCGTCCGCCAGCATCTTCCGGGCGCCCGCGCCCACCTCCTCTGCGGGCTGGCCCACCATCATCAACGTCCCGCTCCAGCGGTCCTTGTTGCGCGCCAGCAGCGTCGCCGTGCCGAGCCACACCGTCATGTGCATGTCGTGGCCGCAGGCGTGCATCGCGGGAACCTTCTCGCCCGCGTCGTTCCTCGCCAGCGCCTTGCTCGCGTACGGCAGGCCCGTCTTCTCCTCCATGGGAAGGCCGTCCAGGTCCGTGCGCAGCATCACCGTGGGCCCCTTGCCGTTGCGCAGGAGCGCGACGACGCCGTGCACGCCGACGCCGGTGGTGACCTCGAAGCCCAGCTTGCGCAGGCGCTCGGCCAGCTTCGCGGCGGTCTTCTCCTCCTGGAAGGACAGCTCGGGGTTCTGATGCAGGTCCCTGTAGAGCGCGTCCAGCTCCGGATAGACGCCATCGAGTCCGCCCAGCACGGGCGAGGGGGCCGCCGAGAGGGCGGGGCCCGCCGGCGACAGGGTCAGCAGGACGAGGGACAACGCGAACAGGGAGGGGCGGTTCACCTGGGGCTCCGGTCGGTTGCGGGAGGGACCGCACTACACCACACTGGAGCGGCGGAGGGCTTCAGCGGCGGCGCTTCGCGATGAAGAGGGTGTGACGCGGCCCCTTGTTGCCGTGCGCGTGGGGCTGGAGCACCTGGACGGTGAAGCCGGCCTTCTCCAGGCGACGCTCGAATTCGGGGGAGGGGCCCGCGCTCCAGACCCCGAGCGTGCCGCCCGAGCGCAGGGCCTGGGCCGCCCTGGCGAGCCCGTTGGGGCCGTAGAGGCCCCGGTTGCCCGGCTGGGTGAGGGCGGTGGGCCCGTTGTCCACGTCGAGCAGGATGACGTCGAAGGCGGTGGGGCTCTTCGCCATGAGCGCGCCGACGTCGCCCTCCACCACGGTGACGCGCGCGTCCTCCAGCGGCGCGCCCGCGAGGGGCGCGAGCCACGGGCCCTTGTTCCAGGCGACGACGACGGGCAGCAGCTCCGCCACGGTGACGCGCACGCCCGGGCCCACGCGGTCGAGCACCGCGCGGGTGGTGTAGCCGAAGCCGAGTCCGCCCACGAGCACCCGCCCCGTGCCCCGGCTCACGAGGTCCGCGCAGCCCGCCTCCGCCAGGGCCTCCTCCGAGCCGTGCATCCGGCTGGACATCAGTGTCTGTCCGCGCACGCGCAGGACGAACTCGTCACCGCGACGGGCGAGGGCGACGTCCCCCACGCCAGGGACCTGCGCGCTCTCGAGTGTCTCCCAGGGCTTCATGGGCCCGGCTCTTCGCCTGGAGCCAGCCCCAGGTCAAGCCGCCTCGTCGCCCGGGCGGTCGGACGCGGGGGCTCCCCGGCCCTGAGGCGGGGCCCTGGGCCCGCCGCCTGTGCCCAACCGTGGGGCGCGGGCCCATCCATTTCCGTGCGGGGGCCCCGGCCGGGCCGCCCGGGCGAGGGAGCGACCATGACCGAACGCGAGGCGTATCTGCAGAAGATGGAGGCGGAGAAGCAGGGCATCGACGCGCGCATCGCCGAGGTGGAAGCGCAGGACGACATCCGCAAGGCGGACGACGAGTCGCGGGAGCTGAGCGGCGCGAAGCGGCGGCGCGAGGAGTTCCACCAGCGGCTGGAGGCGCTGCGCCAGCGGGGCACGGAGAGCTTCGAGGCGGGCCGGGCGGAGCTGCGGCGCGCCTATGACGACGCCAACCAATCCGTCGCCGAGGCCGAGGAGCGGGCGGGCGTCCGGCGCGCGAACTACGAGCGCAAGCGCGAGGCGGAGCTGCGCGAGCTCGGCGCCCAGTTCGATGGCTGGCAGGCCGCCATCTCCGCCAGCCGCGCCGACGACTCGAGGTTGACGCGGCAGGAGCTCGACTTCGTGCGCCAGTCCTTCAAATCCACCGGCGACTGTCTGCGGCGGTTGATGACGGCGAAGGGCGCGGACTGGTCCCGACTGCGCCAGGAGTACGACGCGGCGTGGAACGAGCTGGTCGGAAGATATCGGGAGGTCCGGGGCGGTGGCTCCGGCGTGGCGGAGCAGCCTCCCTCGCCATCCTGAGCGGCCGGGAGAGGCCATCCTGTGTGGGGGCGCGCCAGCCCTCTCGGGGAGGGAGGGCTGGCGCGGGCGGCGGGGACGGCGCGGCGTGGGACGCGTGACGTCGCGTGACGGCCGACACCCGCGCGGGTCCGACGCGCCCGAGCGTCCACCGCACCCCGGGGCATCCTGTCGGCGCCGAAGAGGCGCGCGGTACATTTCGTGACTCCTCGGGAGCCACGCATGGGCCACGTCGCGCACGAACCCCACTCCTCGTCGAACGCACCCGTCGAAGCGCGGACCGCCAGCGAGGGCGGTGCGGCGTTGTCGTCCTCCCGCGCGGCGCCGCTCGTCCAGTTGCAGCGCGCGTTCGACCAGTCGCCGCGCGTGGCCGCGCGGGCAAGACAAGCCCAGGCGATGCAACGCCGCGCCGCTCCGCGCAACGAGACGGGGCTGCCCGACGACTTGAAGGCCGGTGTCGAGTCGCTCTCCGGCTTCTCGATGGACGACGTGCGCGTCCACTTCAACTCCGGCATGCCCGCGCAGCTCCAGGCCCTGGCGTACACCCAGGGGTCGGACATCCACGTCGCCCCGGGCCAGGAGAAGCACCTGGCGCACGAGGCCTGGCACGTGGTCCAGCAGAAGCAGGGCAGGGTGCGCCCCACGCGTCAGCTCCAGTCGGAGCCCCTCAACGACGACGCAAGCCTGGAGCACGAGGCGGACGTCATGGGCTCCCGGGCGCTGGGGCTCGACGGGGGGCTGTCGGAGACGCTGGCGCCGCTGCAGCGGCGTCAGGCTCCCGCCGCGTCACCGGGCGGCGCGCCCCTCCAACGGGTGGCCGTGCAGATCTCCACCGACGACCTCGGGGAAATCTCGGGGCTCGAGGTGGGAGGACGCGCCGGCTCGCTCTGGCCCCAGGAACGCCACCACTCCACGCCCTGGCAGGTCTATCTGGATACGCTCAACGGGGAGCTGACCTCCTTGAGCATCCCCGAGGCGGTCCAGTCGATGAACGGCTTGGATGACCACCTGCGGACGCTGCCCGGGTGGGGCCTGGTGAACAGCCTGGAGGCGGGCAAGCGCGCGGCGCTCCAGGCGGAGATCGCCGAGCTGGTCAACCGCCGGGGGCACACCAACGGGCTGGGCGACGACTCGCCGTTGCTGGGCCTGTCGCTGCAGCGCTACGCCCAGCAGTGGCTGGTCGTGCGCAGCAAGCTCCCGCTGGCCCAATCCGACGTGGGTGGGGGCGCGGGGACCGTGGCGGATGACACGGCCGTCGCCCGGGACGCGAACACGGGCGGAATCGTCGATGATGACGACCTGCGCGACGCGCTCTTCAGCATGTTCGACTTCCGCTCGTTCCGGGACGTCCTCACGGACCCGCACTCCGGCGACGACGACCTCGAATACGAGAACCTGGGGTTGGACCCCGCCAACACCGCGCTGACGTTGGACCAGCTCCGGGCCCTGTCCTTCGAACAGCATGCCCGCTCCATCGAGGTGGCCTATCCCACGGCCTTCGGACAGCTGTACGGCGGCGCCAACCCCCTGGCCACGATGGTCGCGCAGATGGAGGCTCACTGGGGCGCGCTGGATGACGAGGGCTCCGAGGCCTCGGACTCGGGCTCGGACATGTCCGACTAGCGATGTCCGGACGACACGAGGCCCCACCCCCCGGCGAGGAGGGATGGGGCCTGGGAGAGACTCGCGGGCTGGCTACGCCGTGCGCTTCACGTTCTTCGACGCGTCCACCAGCACCTTGGCGAAGGTGAGCCCGTCGGGGCCCGCGTCCACCTGGATGGCGTCGCCCGGCGCGAACTCACCGGCCAGCACCTTCAGGGCCAGCGGATCGAGCAGGTTCTTCTGCACCGCGCGCTTCAGCGGGCGCGCGCCGTACGTCGGGTCGTAGCCGCGGTCCGCCAGCAGGTCCTTGGCCTTGTCCGTCAGCTCCAGCGTGAGCCGCTTGTCGGCGAGCAGCTTCGACAGCTTGGCGATCTGCAGGTCGACGATGCGGTAGATGTCCTTCTTGCGCAGCGGCTCGAAGATGACGATTTCGTCCACGCGGTTGAGGAACTCCGGGCGGAAGTGCGAGCGCAGCACCTCCATGACCTCCTCGCGCGTCTTGTCGTCGAGCTCCTCCTTGCCGGCCATCCCCGCCTGCAGTTCGTGCGAGCCCAGGTTGGACGTCATGATGAGGACGGTGTTCTTGAAGTCCACCGTGCGGCCCTGGCTGTCCGTCAGCCGGCCCTCGTCCAGGATCTGCAGCAGGATGTTGAAGACGTCCGGGTGCGCCTTCTCGATTTCGTCGAAGAGGACCACCGTGTACGGCCGGCGGCGCACCGCCTCCGTCAGCTGTCCGCCCTCCTCGTAGCCGACGTAGCCCGGGGGCGCGCCCACCAGCCGCGCCACCGCGTGCTTCTCCATGAACTCGGACATGTCGATGCGGACCATGGCCGAGTCGTCATCGAAGAGGAACTCCGCCAGCGCCTTGGCCGTCTCCGTCTTGCCCACGCCCGTGGGGCCCAGGAAGATGAACGAGCCGATGGGGCGGTTGGGGTCCTGCAGGCCGCTGCGCGCGCGGCGCACGGCGTTGGACACCGCCTCCACGGGGCTGCGCTGACCAATCACGCGCTGGGCCAGCCGGTCCTCCATGTGGATGAGCTTCTGGACCTCGCCCTCCATCAGCCGCGAGACGGGGATGCCCGTCCACTTGGCCACCACCGCGGCGATGTCCTCCGCGTCCACCTTCTCCTTGAGGAACTTCTGGTTCTTCTGCACGTCCGTCAGCTTCTCCGTCTGGCTCTTGAGCTCCTTCTCCAGCGACGGAATCACGCCGAACTTCAGCTCCGCGGCGCGCGTCAGGTCGCCCTGGCGTTCGGCGGCGGCCTGGTCGTTGCGCGCCTTCTCCAGCTTCTCCTTGAAGCCGTGCAGGTTGTTGCTGATGGACTTCTCCGTGTCCCACTGCGCCTTGAGGGTGTTGAACTTCTCCCCCAGGTTGGCCAGCTCCTTCTCCACCTGGGCCAGGCGCTCCACCGAGTGCGGGTCCTTCTCCTTGCGCAGGCCCTCGCGTTCAATCTGGAGCTGGGTCATCTTCCGGCGCACGTCGTCCAGCTCCGTGGGCATGGAGTCACGCTCGATGCGCAGGCGGCTGGCGGCCTCGTCGACCAGGTCGATGGCCTTGTCCGGCAGGAAGCGGTCCGCGATGTAGCGGTGGCTGAGCGTGGCGGCGGCGACCAGCGCGTTGTCCTGGATGTCGACCTTGTGGTGCGTCTCGTAGCGCTCCTTCAGGCCGCGCAGGATGCTGATGGTGTCGTGCACGCTCGGCTCGCCCACGAAGACGGGCTGGAAGCGCCGCTCCAGGGCCGCGTCCTTCTCGATGTGCTTGCGGTACTCGTCCAGCGTGGTGGCGCCGATGCAGTGCAATTCCCCGCGCGACAGCGCCGGCTTGAGCATGTTGCCCGCGTCCATCGCGCCCTCGGCCTTGCCCGCGCCGACGATGGTGTGGATTTCGTCGATGAAGAGGATGATTTCGCCCGCCGAGTCGGCGATCTCCTTGAGCACCGCCTTGAGGCGCTCCTCGAACTCGCCGCGGAACTTCGCGCCGGCGACCATGGCGCCCAGGTCCAGCGAGATGAGCGTCTTGTTCTTCAGGCCCTCCGGCACGTCGCCGTCGACGATGCGCCGCGCCAGCCCCTCCGCGATGGCCGTCTTGCCCACGCCCGGCTCACCGATGAGCACCGGGTTGTTCTTCGTGCGCCGGCTGAGCACCTGGACACAGCGGCGGATCTCCTCGTCGCGCCCGATGACCGGGTCCAGCTTCCCGGCGCGCGCGGCGGCCGTCAGGTCGCGCCCGTACTTCTCCAGCGCCTGGTAGTTGGATTCCGCGTCCTGGCTCGTCACGCGCGCCGACCCGCGGACCTCCTTGAGGCCGGCCAGCACGCGGTCGCGGGTGATGCCCGACGACTTGAAGATCTCCCCCACCGTGCCCTTGTCCTGGGTGAGCGCCAGCAGGAGGTGCTCGGAGGAGATGAACTCGTCCTTCAGGGACTTGGCTTCGTCCTCGGCCTTGTCGAAGACCTTGAGCAGCCGCTGCCCGAGCATGGCGCTCTCGCCGCCCTGCATCCGGGGGAGCTTGCCGAGCGCCTCGCCCAGGCGCGCTGCCAGGAGCTTCACGTCCGCGCCAATCTTGCGCAGCAGCGGCTCCACGATGCCGTCCTTCTGGGACTGCAACGCCGCCGCGAGGTGCTCCGGCTCGTACTGGGGGTTGTCGGCGCGGCGGGCCAGCGCCTGGCCTTCTTGAATCGCTTCCTGCGCCTTCACCGTGAACTTGTCGAGTCGCATGAACTCAACGTAAGAGTCGCGTCGGGCTTGGCAAGTTGCCGCGATGCGTCGTGGCCAGGCGCCCGAGGAGTGGTCCGGGCGGAATACTTTGGACCCCTGGTAGCAACTGGCTTTTCACGGTGCCGGAGTTGCCACCGGGCGCGAGGCTCGGCTATAGGCGGCGCGCACCCTCGGGGGGCTGACTCTGGAAGCGCACGGCGGCTATCTCATTCGAATCGAATCCTTCGGCGGGCTGGAGTTGCTCCGGCTGGCGCGCGAGGCGCTGGCGCTGGATGGCGCCACGGGGGCCACCGGGCTCCACGTCTCCGTCATCCGCCGCCGCAAGGTCGTGCGCCTGGCGTACGTCGGTCCCTTCACCGCGGGGAGGCAGGGGGCGCACTGGTACGCGGCGCACCACGCCCTCGCCCGGCTGCTGTCCAGGGCCGCCAACGCGGCCGTGCAGGCGTACGTCTACGACCCGGACGAGGGCGAGGACGTCATCGCCTACGGCAATGGCCGGCGGGTGGGCGGCGAGCGGGTGGTCTACGAGGACGTCGAGCTGCCGCCGGGGCGCCCGGAGGACGTGGACGAGGCGACGTTCGCGCAGATGCAATCGCGTTGGCCGTTGGGCCACCTGGCGCACGTCTTCGGCGTGGCCCGGAAGGAGCTGGTGCGTCTGCCGCTCGCGAAGCCCGGCTGCGTGCTGCCGCTGGAGGGCACGCCCTCCGACGCGGAGGCGCTGCTGGAGGCGTTGCTGCCGGGCCCCGAGGCGCCGCACGCCCCGTGATCCGGGGCGGCCGACGTCTTCCGGGGACTACTCTTCCCTGGGACCGTCCAGGGCGACGAGCGCTTCGCGGACCGGCTCGCTGTGGAAGTACTGGCCGAGCACGGCGAAGGTGCCCGCCACGAGCGCGGTGAAGACCACCGTCGTCCCCAGGGCATAGCCGGAGAAGATGGTTTCGAGCATCTGGCCGCCCATCGCGGTCTGGAACTCCGGCTTCTGGGCGTGCAGCTGGGCCATGACGCTCCCCATGCGGCGGGCGACCACCGCCCACTGCGCGCCGTCGATGGTGCGCAGCACGGCCACGGTGATGGCGGCGCGACCCAGCATCCGCCGCATGGCGTCGCGGCGCATCCCCTCCGGACGCAGCATGCGCGCGGAGGCCACGAAGACGAAGGCGCAGGCGGTGGCGAGCACGAACATCAGCACGGCCCGGGGCTCGCGCATGGGCTCGAGCGCCGCGAAGCGCGTGTCCAGCAACCGCTCGACGTCGGAGGCGGTGACGCCGAGCAGCGACAGCGCGGCGTCGTCGGGCGTCACCCGCGACTGCTCCGAGCGGGCCTCGGAGAAGTGGGCCATCTCCGCGGCCTCGTTGAGCGCCATCCACCCGGTGAGGGCGGCGAGAACCATGCTGACCAGCGCCGCGAAGCGGATGCGCCCGGGCAGCCCTCCCGAGCGAGATGCCGAGACTGTCACCGCTTGCTCGCCTCCACGAAGCGAATGCGCAGGTCGGTGAGCAGCCCGTCGAAGAGCTTCTCCTCGTCCGGCGTCAGGTTGCCCCGGGTCTTCTGGCGCAGCATCGACAGCAGGTCCAGGTTCTGCCGGGCCAGCGACAGGTCCAGCTCGACCTGGCCCGTCTCCGGGTTGGGGGCCGCGCCCAGGTGGATGACCACCGCGGTGCCCAGCCCCATGATGAAGGTGGTGAATGAGAGAGCCTCGTCGGACGCGGAGCGCGCTTCCCCCCGCATCACGAAGGTCTCGCCGCGCTTCTCGTCCGGGGTGCTCATGGCGTCTGGGGCTCCTCGCCGCCGCCCACCGGGGACTCCGGCGCGTCGTCGGTGGTGTCCTCGTCCGACTCGGCCTCGTCCTCTTCCTCGTCCAGCTCCTCGTCGTCCTCGAAGTCGTCGACGTCGTCCGCCATGAAGGTCTCCACCGGCATGGCCTTGTCCGCCACGTCCGGCAGGCCCTTGAGGTGGCGCTCGAGCGCCTTCTCGTCCAGCTGGCCGGAGCGCAGGTACCGCTCCGCGGTGCGCTTGTCGAGGTACTTGGGGTCCACCGTGTCCGCCATGTTTCAAATCCTCAGAATTGCTTGGAAAACAGCGCGCCACCTTATAGCAGAGGGGCCGCCTGTCAACGCCGCCGTCCAGTCTGTCTGGTGCCGATGAACGTCCCGCGCCGTCCGCTGCTTCCCCCCGGTCCCTACCTGCTGTGCGACGACACCGTCCTGCCGGACGTGCCGCTGGAGGGCAAGGCGGAGCGGCTGCTGGCGGGGGGCGCGCGCGTGGTGCAGCTGCGGATGAAGCGCGCGCCGGTGCGCCAGGCGCTGGAGGCCGCCAGGCGCGTCGCCGCGCTGTGCCGGGCGGCGGGCGCGCTGTGCCTGGTGAACGACCGCGTGGACCTGGCGCTCCTGGCGGACGCGGACGGGGTCCACGTGGGGGACGACGACCTGCCGCCCGAGGATGCCCGCGCGCTGTTGGGGCCCCACCGCGTGGTGGGGGTCACCGTGCGTGGCGTGGACGGGGCGCGCAGGGCGCGGGAGGCGGGCGCGGACTACGTGGGCGTGGGTCCGGTCTTCGGCACGACGACGAAGCAGGTGCCCGCGCCGGTGTTGGGATTGGAGGGGCTCGCACGGGTGGTGCGGGACAGCCCGCTGCCGGTGGTGGGCATCGGCGGCGTGGGGTTGGACAACATCGCCCGGGTGGCGGCCACGGGCGCGCATGGCGCGGCGGTGGTGTCCGACGCGCTGCTCTCCCGGGACATCGCCGAGCGGGTGCGTCAGCTGGCGGGTGCGTTTGAACAGGGGCGAGTGGGGAAGTAGGGTCGACCGACGGACCCCTCCATGAACAACCACTCGCGTCACCATGGGCAGCCGCCGCGGCGCCCCAACATCGGCATCACTCCGGACTGGGCCCAGCCCGAGGGGCAGCCCTTCGCCCGCTACGAGCTGAAGGTGCCCTACGCGGACGCGGTGCTGCGCGCCGGGGGGCTGCCCTTCGTGCTGCCGTACTCGGACGACCCGACGTGCGTGGACGCGTACCTGGACCGCGTCTCCGGGCTGCTCGTCACCGGCGGCGCGTTCGACATCCCGCCGGAGGCGTACGGCGAGACGGCGCGCGAGGGGCTCGGGGTGCTGAAGGAAGGGCGCACCGCGTTCGAGGCGGCGCTGATGAAGGGCGCGCTCAAGCGGAACATGCCGGTGTTGGGCATCTGCGGCGGCATGCAGCTGCTCAACGTGGTGCTGGGCGGCACGCTGTTCCAGGACATCGGCCGGGAGGTGCAGGGCGCGCGCGTGCACGAGCAGTCGCACGACCGCACCCAGCCGCAGCACCCGGTGGACGTGCGCAGCGGCACGCTGCTGGCGGAGGCGGTGGGGCACGGGCAGCTGATGGTGAACTCCACCCATCACCAGGCGGTGCGCGCGCCCGGCAAGGACGTGAACATCAGCGCCATCGCGCCGGACGGCGTGGTGGAGGCCATCGAGTCCACCGCGCATGGCTTCGCGGTGGGCGTGCAGTGGCATCCCGAATACATGTCCACGACGATTCCCGTGCACGTGGGGCTGTACAAGACCTTCATCCAGAAGGCGCGCGAGCACCGGCGGTGAGTCCGCGCGTGGTGCTGCTGGCGGGCCTGGAGCCCACCGGACGGGCGGGGCTGCTGGCGGACGTGGCGGCGGTGAGGGCCCGGGGTGGGCAGCCGGTGGCGGTGCCCCTGGCGCAGACGGCGCAGGGGCGGGAGACCTTCGCGTGGGTGGCCTCGCCGCCGCGCATGGTGCGCCTGCAGCTCCAGGCCGCGCGCGAGCTGGGGCCGGTGCACGCGGTGAAGTTCGGCATGGTGCCGGGGCTGGCGCAGCTGGCCGCGGTGCGCGAGGCGCTCGGCGGCTCGCGGGCCTGGTGGGTGGTGGACCCGGTGGTGCGCACGTCGCGGGGCGAGGTGCTGTCGCGCCTGTCCGCGCGGCGCTACCTGTCGCTCGCGGGGGCTCGGGTGGTGCTCACGCCCAACCTGGACGAGGCCGGGTGGCTGCTGGGCCGCGCCGCGCCGGGCAGCGTGGCCGAGGCCGAGGTGGCCGCGCGGGAGCTGGTGGCGCAGGGCTTCGGCGCGGTGCTGGTGAAGGGCGGCCATCTCCCGGACGCCGAGGGGCTGGCGGACGTGCTGGCCACGGCCGAGGGGACGCGGGTGCTGCGGGGCCGGAGGCTGGAGCGCGCGCCGGGGCGGCGTGGCACGGGATGCCGGTTGGCCTCCGCGCTGGCGACGGAGCTGGGGCGCGGCGCTCGGATGGAGGACGCGGCGCGGGCCGCGCGTGCCCTGGTCGTGCGCTACCTGCGCACGGGCCACGAGTGAGGCCCCCCGCGCGGCTACTCGCCCCGGCTGCGGCTCTCGAAGCGGGTGTACTCCGCGAGGAACACCAGGTCCACGGAGCCGATGGGGCCGTTACGCTGCTTGGCGACGATGAGCTCGACGGGGATGACGGTGTTCGACGGCGATTGCGGCTGGCCCTCGCCCCCTTCCTCCGTCTCCTCGCGGTGGATGAACATCACCACGTCCGCGTCCTGCTCGATGGAGCCCGACTCGCGCAGGTCCGACAGCATGGGCTTGCCGCCCTTGCGCTCCTCCACCTTACGGCTCAGCTGACTGAGCGCGATGATGGGCACCTCCAGCTCCTTGGCGAGCTGCTTGAGCGCACGGGAGATTTCGGCGACCTCGAGCTGACGGCTCTCCACCTTGCCCTTCTGGTGCATCAGCTGGAGGTAGTCGATGACGATGAGCGACAGGCGCGGATCCTTCTGCTTCACGCGCCGCGCCTTGGCGCGCAGGTCGAACGGGGACAGACCGCCCGAGTCGTCGATGTAGATGGGCGCGTTGTAGAGCGCGCCCGCCATCTCCTGGAACTTCTCCTCGTCGTGCGGCGAGAGGCGACCGCCGCGCAGCTTCTTCATGTCCACCCGGGCGGTGGACGCGAGCAGACGCATGAGGAGCTGGTCGGCGGGCATTTCCAGGCTGAAGATGCCGACCGCCTTGTTCTCCTTGAGCGCCGCGTGCACCGCGATGTTCATGGCGAACGACGTCTTGCCGATGCCGGGACGCGCCGCGAGGATGATGAGCTCGCCGGCGTGCAGGCCCGTCAGCTGGTTGTCCAGGTCGAGGTAGCCGGTGGACAGGCCCGTCACGCCCGTGGCCGCCGACTTCATCTTGTCGAGCAGGTCGAGCGTCTGCTCCATCAGCTCGCTGACCGGGCGCAGGTCGCCCTCGCGCTTCTTCTCCGCGAGGAGGAACACCTTGCGCTCGGCCTCGTCGAGCAGCACCTCCAGCTCGCCCGTCTCCTGGCTGGCGAGGTCCTGGATTTCACGGCCGACGTTGGCCAGCCGGCGGCGCAGCGCCTGGTCCTTGACGATGTTCGCGTACTGGACCGCGTTGGACGCCAGCGGCACCACCTGGTCCAGCCGCATCAGGTACGCGGGGCCGCCCACCGCGACCAGCTGCCCCAGGACCTTCAGCTCCTCGGCCAGCGTCAGGTGGTCGACCTGCTTCTGCTGGCCGTCCAGGCGGATCATCGCCGCGAAGATCTGCGCGTGCGCCGGACTGGAGAAGTCATCCGCGTGGACGACCTCTCCCACCGCGGCGATCAACGAGTTGTCCGCCAGCACCGCGCCGAGCACAGCGCGCTCCGCCGCCAGGTCCTCGTGGACCTTGCGACCGTCCTTGAGGTCGAGAGTGTTCTCCATGGCTGCCCGCCCACTCTACAGGCAGCTCTGACATGGCCAAGTTTTGCGACACAGACCTGTAGCGGCGGGTGGGTGGAGGAAGGTGGAGCTGCCCGTCAGGTGGGCCGGGCTCCAGGAAAGGTCAGCCTTCCATGCCCCACCGCTGGAGGAAGGCTTCACGCCAGGTCCGGCTGAGCACCACGGTGGCGCCGTTCTTCAGCACGAGGATGCCGTCGCCATGGGTCCAGGGCTCCAGCCGCGCGACGGCGTCCAGGCTGACGATGTCGCCCCGGTGGACGCGCACGAAGCGCTCCGGGTCCAGGCGCTCCTCGAGGGCCTTGAGGCTCTGGCGCACCAGGTGCTCGCCCTGGTCGGTGTGCAGCCGCACGTACTTGTCCTCCGACGACAGCCGCCACACGGCGTCCAGTCGGAGGGGCACCCAGGCCTCGCCCACCTTCACCACGAGCCGCTCCAGCGGGCGTCCGGGGCGCGTCGCCACGCCGTCCAGCAGCGCCTGGAGCCGCTCCGCGCGGGCGCGTCCGCCCACCAGCTGGGCATGGGCCTTGTCGAGCGCGCGGGTGAAGCGCTCGGCGTCATAGGGCTTGAGCAGGTAGTCCACCGCGTGGGCCTCGAAGGCCCGCAGCGCGAAGGCGTCGTGCGCGGTGGAGAAGATGACCGCGGGGCAGGTCTCGGCGCCGAGCGCCTCCAGCACCTCGAAGCCGGTGAGGCCCGGCATCTGCACGTCGAGGATGACCAGGTCGGGCGCGAGGGACTCGACGCGCGCGAGCGCCTCCGTCCCGTCCGTCGCCTCCCCGGCGAGCGTGAAGCGCGGGTCGTCCGCGAGCAACCGCTTCACCTTGGCCCGCGCGGGGGCCTCGTCATCCACCACCAGCACCCGGAAGCGCGTCACGCGGCCACCTCCCGGGGCAGCCACAGCGTGACGCGCGCGCCCCCCTCCGGGCCCTGGCCCCGCTCCAGCCGGGCGCGCCCGTCATGCAGGAGCGCGAGCACGCGCTCCAGGTGGGACAGTCCCACGCCCGGGCCCCGGGCCGGCGAGACGTCCCCGAAGCCGCGTCCCGTGTCCTCCACCTCCAGCCGGAGTCCGGTGGCCTCGTCGCGCGCGCGCAGGCGGACCTCCAGCGGCTCGCGCCGGTCCTCGTTGTGCTTCACCGCGTTCTCCACCAGCGACTGGAGCGCGAAGCTGGGCACGCGCAGGTGCTCCAGGCCCGGGGCGATGTCCCAGCGCACCACGACGCGCTCGCCGAAGCGGGCCGTCACCAGGGACACGAAGCGCTCGGTGTGGGCGCGCTCCTCGGCGAGCGTCCACGTCGCCTCGCGCCGCTCCAGGCTGGCGCGCAGCAGCTGGCCCAGGTCGCTGAGCAGCTTGTCCGTCCGCGCGAGGTCCTCGTACATGACGGAGCTGACGGTGTTCAGGGCGTTGAAGAGGAAGTGCGGTTGGAGCTGGCCCGCGAGCGCCTGGAGCCGCGCCGCGCGCAGCTCGCCCTCCAGCTCCGCCGCCCGCAGCGTCCGCGCGTGCTGCTCGCGCCAGGCGCCCAGCAGCACCTGGAAGCACACGACGACGGCGTAGACGATGAGGTCCTTCTGCAGCTCCATGGGCAGCCGGAACGCCAGGGGCCCGTATTCGTACGGTCCCCAGCCCATCAGCCGGTAGATGGGCTCGCGCGTGCCCAGCATCAGCAGGATGTGGACGGCGCCGTACAGCGCGAAGCCCAGCGTGTGCAGCCCCAGGAACCGCGCCCACCCCACGCGCGGCGACGGCGCGTTGAGCCCCGCCGTCAGGATGATGGGCGACGACATCCACGCGCACAGCGCGCCCGTCATCTCCCACACATAGGCGCGCGAGGCGGGCAGGGTGCTGCCATAGGCGAGCTGGTCCAACCGCACCGCCGTCCCGTACGACAGCCCCACCACCACGCTGAAGGCGAGCGACCACCCCACCGCGCGCGCGTTGACGTGGGGCCACCTCCAGACGGAGCGTGCCGATTCCTCGGTGGGGGCGTTGGGCATGGCCATGGAGTCCTCGTCACGCAGTATGCCCCGAGGGCGTCGCCACCGGCCCGGGCCGCGGGGCCTGTGCGCGGGGCTTCAGGCCGAAGAGCGGCCTCAGCCAGGCCAGGCGGGCGACCAGCTCGCTCAACGCCCACGTCGCCACGAAGGACACGCCGAGCACGCAGGCGAAGTGGAGCCACGGTCCCACGGGCAGGTGCAGGAGCGCGAAGCCCACCAGGAGGATGACCGTCTGGTGGAGGATGTAGAAGGGATAGGACAGCTCCTGGGCGTGCTTCAGCCAGGGGCGCTCCCGGCGCACGCAGTGCCGTGCCCACGCCAGCGCCGTCAGCAGGAAGGACCACAGCGCCGCGATGCGCCCGAGCCGCTCCGGCACGAGGGGGTACTCGTTGGGCGGCGCCATGATGGCGAACACCACGCCCGCGGTCCCCAGCAGCCACCAGCGTCGCTCCTGGAGCACGTCCCACACCCGGGGGCAGCGGCCGAGCAGGTGCCCGAGCAGGAACAGCAGCCCGTAGTGGCCGAACGTGTGCGGGTCGTCGAAGAGGGCGTGCGTCTGCGGGTGACGGAAGAGCAGCAGGTCGTTGAGGGCGAGGGGAACGGCCAGCCACGCCAGGTTGGCGCCCCGGCACAGCCACGCCTCCACCCGGGCCAGCAGGGGCCGCGCGCGCGCCGACTCCAGCGCGGCGAACAGCGGCAGCGCGAGCATGCAGTAGACGAAGAGGTAGGCGACGAACCACAGGTGGTGCCAGCTCAGGTTGCCCGCGGGGTAGGGCACGAGGTCCAGCACGGAGGGATAGAAGGTCGCGTAGCTGCCCTGGAACTGCCCCCGGAACACGCGCTCCACGTAGAGCTGCGGCGGGACGATGACGAACATCCCGAAGAGGAGCGGGAGCAGCAGCCGCTTCGTCCTGTCCCGGGCGAACGCGCCCACCGTGCGCCGCTTCAGCGCGAGCGCGGTGCCCAGGCCGGAGATGAGCATCAAGAGCGGCATGCGCAGCAGGTGCATCACCTCCATGGGCCCCTCCAACACCTCCAGCTTGACGGGCGCCTTCAGGTGCCAGTCCCAGTGGTTGAACATCATCCCGGTGTGGAACAGGTGCAGCAGGACGATGGCCACCACGCGCAGCCAGTCCAGGTCGGGACGGTGGGCGGTGGTGGGGACGTGGGGCGATTGCATGGGCGGGCCTCCAGGGTGGATGCCCCTGGGATAGGCCCCCCGGCGCCCTGGCCTCCACGCGCCTGTCGCCAGACGGACCGGGCGCGGCGCGAGCCGGACGGGGAGGGCGCCACGAAAGGCGAAAGGCCGCCCGGGTTGCCCCGGACGGCCTTCCTGGAACGACTCGGCGGAGTCGGACCTTGCTGACTACTCGGCCGCGACCTCGACCTTGATCTTCGCCGTCACCTCGCGGTGCAGGCGCAGCTCCACCTCGAAGCTGCCGAGCGTCTTGATGGGCTCGGGCAGGTGGATGGAGCGGCGGTCGATGGCCTGACCCTGGGCCGCGACGGCCTCCGCGATGTCCAGCGCCGTGACGGAGCCGAACAGCTTGTCCTGCTCGCCCACCTTGCGCTTGATGGTGACCTTGATGGAGCCGACCTTCTTCGCCTGCTCCTCCGCGGCGCCCTTCAGCTTGGCGTTGCGGGCGGTGATGACCGCCTTCTCGTGCTCGAGCTGACGGAGGTTCTGCTCGCTGGCCAGAACCGCCTTCTTGCGCGGCAGCAGGTAGTTGCGGCCGAAGCCGTCCTTCACGGTGACGAGCTCCCCGGACTTCCCGAGGTTCTCGATGTCCTCACGCAGAATGACCTTCATGTGCAGTCTCCTGTGCGGACCGGCGCTCAGCCGACCACCGCGTTGTAGGGGAGCAGCGCGATGCCACGGGCGCGCTTGATGGCCGTGGCCACCTCGCGCTGGTGCTTCGCGCAGTTGCCGGAGATGCGGCGGGGGATGATCTTGCCGCGCTCGGTGACGAAGTACTTCAGCGTCGCCTGGTCCTTGAAGTCGACCGACGCGTTCTTCTCCGCGCAGAAGCGGCAGACCTTCTTGCGGCTGAAGCCACGGCCACCGCCGCGCTTCTCGTCGTCACCGCCCATGCCACCGCGGTCGCCGCCGCGATCACCCCGGTCTCCACCGCGATCACCGCGAGGCCCGCCGCCGCCGAAGCCACCCCGGCCGCCCGGGGCCGCGCCCGTCTTGCTGTCCGTACCGTTGCTCATGAACTTGCTCGTTTCCTGGATAGGTCCCTAGAGAATGTCCCAGGCGGCGCTCAGGCCTCCTCGGACGACTCCTCCTCCGACTCGCCCGCGGACTCCTCGGAGCCGTCGCCCCGGAAGCCGCCGTCGCGATCCGCGCCAGCGCCCGGACGCGTCTCCTCGACGTCGCCGGCCAGCTTCAGGTCCTCGAGGACCGGACGCGTGTCGGGGTCCACCTCGTCCGCCAGCTTCACGGAGATGTAGCGGGTGACCTCGTCGAGGTTCTTCAGGTTGCGCTCCACCTCGGCCACCAGCTTGGAACCGCCCAGGTAGCTGGCGTGCACGTAGATGGCGCGGGGCTGCTTCGCCACGGGGAACAGGGTCTTCTTCTTGCCCCACACCGTGAAGCGGAGGACCTTGCCGCCCTCGCGGTCGACGATGCCGCGGACGCGCTCCTTGAGCTTGTCCACGTTGTCATCCGTCAGGTCCGGCTTGACCAGGAAGATGGTCTCGTACTCACGAAGCCGCTTGGCGGCCTGCGTCTCTGCCATGTTTTCTCTCCCCTTGGGGTCGAGTGCCCCTCGGACCATCCGAGGAGCGGGGAAACGGCGAGCGGCCTGGAAGGGCCACCACCGGGGACGGGAAACCGCGCGCCCGTCACCTCCGCGCTACGTCCCGTGCCACACGTCGAACACGGGAAGCTGGAAAAGAACATCCCACCGGACCACCGTCCGGCGAGCGAAGGGGCCTTCTAGGAGGGGCCCCCCGGCAAGTCAAGCACCCGGCGCGCCGGGCCGTCCGCCCCCCAAGCCCACCCCCGGCCCCTCACGCCTTGCGGTTGAACCGGTTCATGGTGGTGGACACCCCATCACGCACCCAGGACTCGGCCATGTCCACCGAGCGGCCGATGAGCTCCTCGAGCTGGTCGCGCTCCGCGCCGTCGAAGCCGGACAGGACGTAGCCGGACACGCGCTCGCGGGCGTTGGGGCCCTCCGGCTTGCCGATGCCGAAGCGCAGGCGGATGAAGGCCTCCGAGCCCAGGCTGGAGACGATGCTCTTGAGGCCGTTGTGGCCCCCGCTGCCGCCGCCCGCCTTGAGCTGCAGCCGCCCCAGGGGCAGGTCCAACTCGTCGTGGACGACGAGCACGTCCTCCACCGGAATCTTGTAGAAGCGCGCCGCCTCGCCCACGGAGCGGCCGGACAGGTTCATGAACGTCTGGGGCTCCACGAAGAGCACGCGCTCGCCCGCCAGGGTGCCCTGGCCCACCTTCGCGGCGAACTTCTCCTGGTTGAGCTGCGCCTTCGCGCGCGACAGGAGCGCGTCCACCACCATGAACCCGATGTTGTGCCGGTGCTTCTCGTACTCGCGTCCCGGGTTGCCCAACCCGCAGATGAGCTTCATGCGCCGCTCCAAAAAGAAACGGGGCCAGCCTTGTCCAGGCCGGCCCCGCGTCCAGGGTACACCCGGGAAGGACTACTTCTTCGCGGGGGCCTTGGCCGCCGCCGCGGGGGCCGCCGCCTTGTCGCCACCCTTCGCCGCCGGAGCCGCCGCGGGGGCCGCCGCCGCAGCCGCCGCCGGGGCCGCCTCGGCCGCCTCGGGCGCGCTGATGACGGCCAGGGTGTAGTTGACGTTGGTCTTGATGGACACGCCGGAGGGCAGCTTCACGTCGTTGACGTGGAGGGCTTCCGCGATCTTCAGCGCCGTCACGTCCACCTCGATCTTCTCCGGGATGGCGTTCGGCAGCGCCCAGACCTCGAGCTCGCGGCGGGCCTGGGTGAGCAGACCGCCGTCCGCCACGCCCTGCGCCTTGCCGGTGAGCACGAGCGGCACGTTCACCTTCACCTGCTCGTTCTCACGCACGTCGATGAAGTCGACGTGGAGGATGTCCCGGGTGACCGGGTCCATCTGGTAGTCCTTGAGCAGCACCTGGTGGGCGCCGGAGGCCAGCTTCAGCTGGATGAGGGTGTTGAACTTGTGCGGGGTGTTGATGGCCGCGCGCACGGCCTTCGGGTTCACCGCGATGTGCACCGGCTTGGCCAGGTGCTTGCCGTACACCACGGCGGGGACCAGCCCCTGGGTGCGCAGGCGGCGGGCAACGCCCTTGCCGGAACCTTCACGCGCCTGGGCCTCGAGGGTGCTCTTGTCGACGGACATGGAAATGCCTTTGAGATGGGACCGCGTTGCCACCAGCCGCCCCGGCGCTCTCGGCATCCCGCCCCAGTGGCGGGCCCCGAAGACGTCGCCCTATCCATGAGGGGACTGATGGTGGGGGCCGGACATGCCAGCCCCCGCGCTCGGAGTCAAGCCGCCCGGCGGGCGGCCGGACGCTCCGTCAGACGAACAGCGAGCTGAGCGAGTCGGCCCGGTGGATGCGGGCGATGGCCTCGCCGAAGAGCCGCTCCGTGGTGAGCAGGCGGATCTTCCCGCAGGCCTGCGCGCTGGCGGACAGGGGCACCGTGTCCGTGAAGACGACCTCCTCCAGCACCGAGTCCTGGATGCGCTGGATGGCGGGCCCGGAGAGGATGGGGTGGACGGCGTAGGCCACCACCTTGCGCGCGCCCTTGGCCTTGAGGGCCGCGGCCGCCTGGGCGAGCGTTCCGGCGGTGTCCACCATGTCGTCCACCAGCACCGCGTCCTTGCCGGACACGTCGCCGATGAGGTTCATCACCTCCGACGCGTTGGGGCGCGGGCGGCGCTTGTCGATGATGGCCAGGCCCGTGTTCAGGCGCTTGGAGTAGGCGCGCGCGCGCTCCACGCCACCGGCGTCCGGCGACACGATGACCAGCTCCTGCGGCTCCGGGAAGCGCTTGCGCAGGTCCTCCAGGAACACCGGCGAACCGTACAGGTGGTCCGAGGGGATGTTGAAGAAGCCCTGGATCTGCCCGGCGTGCATGTCCATGGAGACCACGCGCGTGGCGCCCGCGACCTCCAGCAGGTCCGCGATGAGCTTGGCGGTGATGGGCGTGCGCGGGGCGACCTTCCGGTCCTGCCGCGCGTAGCCGTAATACGGCATGACCGCGGTGATGGAGCCGGCACTCGCCCGCTTGAGGGCGTCGCACATGATGAGCAGCTCCATCAGGTGGTCGTTGGCCGGAGGGCACGTGGACTGGAGGATGAACACATCCTGCCCGCGCACGTTCTCACCGATCTCCACGTGGATTTCCCCGTCGGAGAACCGGTTCACCTCCGCCTTGCCCAGGGGCCGCTTGAGGTAGTCGCAGATACGTTGAGCCAGGCCGGGATTCGAGTTCCCGGCGAAGATCTTGAAGTCGCGCGGCTGCATGGTGGGGCCGCTGACTAACCTGGACACGCGCGGATGGGAAGGACGTTAGTCGAGGTCCGCTGGCATGGGACTGAGCATCCCGGCTTGCGCCTGATGAAGGTGCCGCTCGTACTCCATGAGGATCACACGCTCCATCTGGCTGCGCGTGTCCGCGTTGAGCGGGTGTGCAATATCCTTGTACGTCCCATCCTTGCGCTTCTTCGCCGGCATCGCGATGAACAGCCCCGAGGAGCCGTGGATGACCTTCAAGTCGCGTATGACGAAGCAGTGATCCAGGGTGATGGTGACGTACGCCTTGAGCTTGTCCTCTTCGACCGGAAACACCCGGACGTCGGTGATGTTCATGGTCCCCCCCCGAACCCGAAAGGTCGGAGCTGGCGGGAAGCCTGGGACATACCGGGTGCAAAATGCAAGGGTATGATGCGAGTGCCCGTTCGCCATTGTTCCACTCGCTCACAGTCCGGGCGTGCGCGCGGCCCTACCCAAGGCCTCCTGGCCACTGGAGGACCAGGTGGGTCAGGAAGGCCAGGTGGTAGATGACGATGATGCCGTAGACGGCGGCGCCCACCCGGATGGCGATGCGGCTGGCGCGCATGCGGCGGTGAAGACAGAGCAACCACAGCCCCGTGTTCACGATGAGCAGCTTGGAGAACATGAAGAACAGAGGGTGCTGCTCATAAGCCAGACGCATGAGTGGGTTGAGCTCCTCCGCCACGCCCATCTGGAGGAAGAGCAGGGTGAACAGTCCATCCAGCAGGTTCAGCGTCAACAGCCCCACCGAAGCGGGCGACGCGTAGAACGCAGCGTTCACCCCCAGCACCCCGCCGCGCGCCTGCGGCCCCACCGTCGTCGTCGCCACGCCGCACCTCCCAGCCCTCGAGCCGGGTCCACGCCCTTTCAAGTCGCTTGCCACCGCCCATGGAGGGCCGGGTGCGGAACGGGCGGGCGGGCGGGTGGGCCCGGCGGGCCGCTTCATGCGGGGGCGATGTTGGCGGTTGACTCCCGCGGGGGGGTGACAGACTATCCGCGCCCCTCCGCCCCCAGGCCAGGCGAGCGTCCCTTGCACCAATTCCCCAAAGATATCGGGTGGATAGAGGTCATCTGCGGTTCGATGTTCTCCGGTAAGACGGAGGAGTTGATCCGCCGGATCCAACGCGCCGTCTACGGCAAGCAGAAGGTGCAGGTGTTCAAGCCCCGCATCGACAACCGCTATGACGAGACGCAGGTGGTGAGTCACTCGAAGCTGAAGGTGACCTCCACGCCCCTGGAGCGGGCTGAAGAGATTTTTTACCGGTTGGAGCCCGACACGCAGGTGGTGGGCATCGACGAGGTGCAGTTCTTCGGCGCGGAGGTCGTGGCGGTGGTGGAGGCGCTGGCGAACAAGGGCGTGCGGGTCATCTGCGCGGGGCTGGACCAGGACTACCAGGGCCGGCCCTTCGAGCCGATGCCACAGTTGATGGCGGTGGCCGAGTACGTCACGAAGGAGCTGGCCATCTGCGTGGTGTGTGGCAATCCCGCCAATCGCTCCCAGCGCATCGTGTCGTCGGGGGAGCGGGTGGTGGTGGGGGCCGCGGGCGCGTACGAGCCGCGCTGCCGCAAGTGCCACGTCCCGGAGCCGACCGAGGGCACTCCGCCCCAGACGCTCGAGCTGTTCGATTGACCGCACCCGCCCGCGGGCAAGGCGCCACGAGGACCTGACCGATGCGCGACACCCTCTACGCGAACGTCCCGTTCCGGCTGAACGAGATGACCCACCACTATGGACCCAACGTCCACCTGGTGGGAAATCCCTTCCTCCTGTCCCAGCTGGCCACGCTGTGCGCCAAGGGCGTCATCCAGCCGCAGATCAACCGGCTGGTGGAGCTGCTCTACACGGACCTGGTGAAGACGGTGGTCAACGCGGAGTTCCCGCGGAAGATGGTCAGCCTGCCCACGCGGATGATCGACCACACGCCGCAGGGGCTGTACCAGGGCGAGGTCATCGACCCGCAGGTTCGGGTGGTGACGGTGAACATCGCCCGGGCGGGCACGCTGCCGTCGCAGGTGACGTACGACCTGCTCAACGCCACGGTGGACCCCACGGTGGTGCGCCAGGACCACATCATCATGAGCCGGATGATCGACGCGGCGCAGGCCGTGGTCGGCTCGCAGATTGGTGGGGCGAAGATTGGCGGCGACGTGGACGACGCATTCGTCCTCTTCCCGGACCCCATGGGGGCCACGGGGGGCAGCCTGTCCACCGCCATCACCCTCTACAAGGACAAGGTGCCCGGGCGTCCCCGGCGCATCATCACCCTCAACCTCATCGTCACGCCGGAGTACCTGCGCAAGATGACCACGGACCATCCGGACGTCATCATCTACGCGCTGCGGCTGGACCGGGGCATGTCCCCGCCGGAGGTGTTCGGCACCGCGCCGGGCGCGCTCTGGGAGAAGGAGCGGGGGCTGGATGACCGGCAGTACATCGTCCCCGGAGGCGGCGGCTTCGGGGAGATCATGAACAACGCGTACGTGTAGCGCGGAGGCAGCCTTGGCGTTCTACGAGCAGGAAGTCGGCGTCCTCATTTCGGAGGAGAAGCTGCAGGCGCGCGTCCGGGAGCTGGGCGCGCAGATCACCCGGGACTACGCGGGCAAGGAGCTGACGCTCGTCTGCATCCTGAAGGGCTCGACGTTCTTCGCCATGGACCTGGCGAGGGCCATCGACCTGCCGCTCACCCTGGAGTTCCTGGGGGTGTCCAGCTACCAGGGCGGCACGGAGACGACGGGCGAGGTGCGCATCACCACCGACGTCAGCAAGCCGATGGCGGGCAAGCACCTGCTCATCATCGAGGACATCATCGACACGGGGCTCACCATGAGCTTCCTGCTGGAGAACCTGCAGGCCCGGCACCCCGCGTCGTTGAAGCTGTGCTCGCTCCTGGAGAAGCCGGCGCGGGCCCGGACGAAGGTCGACATCGACTACAAGGGCTTCGTCATCGACGACCACTTCGTCGTCGGCTACGGGCTCGACTTCAACGAGAAGCTGCGCAACATCCCGTTCATCGGGGTGATGAAGGGCAAGTAGCCGCGCGCGCTCGCGCCGTCCTCCGGGAGAGGGCCCGCTCCGTCGTCCGGGGTGGGCTTCGCGCGGGAGGACGGCGCTTCGAGCGCTGAGCGCGGGCACGAGCCCTCCGGCCATGGGTTGGAGGGTCGGGTTGTCGTCGTCGTGGGCATGCGCAGCGTCCCGGGTGGACTGCTTCGTGTCGCGAGGCCACGGCCGCGGGAAATGGACGCGCGACCTGTCGCCACGTGGCGAGAGAGGGTGCGCATGCGTTCGACGAATCCAGAGCAGAAACCCCGGGACAAGGCCGCCGCCATGGCGGGTGGCGACGAGGCGATGAAGAAGTACGCGGCGGAGTTCGTGGGCACGTTCGTGCTGGTGCTCGGCGGCGTGGGGGCGGCCGTGCTGGCGGGAGACCGCATCGGCTTCCTGGGCATCGCGTTGGCCTTCGGCCTGTCGCTGCTGGCCATGGTGTACGTCATTGGCCCCATCTCCGGCTGCCACGTGAATCCGGCGGTGACGCTGGGGCTGCTGCTGACGGGGAAGATGGAGTCGCGGCATGCCCCTGGCTACATGATTGCCCAGTGCCTAGGGGCCATCGTCGGGGCGGCCGTGGTGTTGCTCATCGCCAAGGGCGCGCCCGGGGGCTACCAGGCGACCGTGGAGGGGCTGGCCTCCAATGGCTATGGCGCCGCGTCCCCCGAGGGCTTCAACGCCGGGGCCGCCTTCCTCACGGAGGTGGCGCTCACCTTCCTGCTGGTGTTGACGGTGCTGGGGGCGACGGACGCGCGCGCGCCGGTGGGCTTCGCGGGGCTGGCCATCGGGCTGGCGCTGGCGCTCATCCACATGGTGGGCATCCCGGTGACGAACACGTCCGTGAATCCGGCGCGCAGCCTGGGGCCGGCGCTCTTCGCGGGCGGCACGGCCTTGAAGCAGTTGTGGCTGTTCATCGTCGCGCCGCTGTTGGGCGGCGCCTTCGCGGCGGCCGTCTACCGCACGCTGTTCCGCCCGGTGACGGAGATCAGCGCCCGGACGGCCGAGCGCTCGCTCGAGCCGCAGCGCGCGGAGCGCATCGCCGCGGACCGCACCACGCGGCCCCGCTCCCCGGTGTGAGTCGGGCGCTCCCGGGGAGCCGCCACGGGCGCTGGCGACGGTGCTCGTGGCGGTGGCGTCGTTCCGTCGAGGGGAACGCCAAGGGCTCCAGAGACGGCGCTCGTGACAGTGGTGTCGTCCCGCCGAGGAGAACGCCACGAGTGCCGGCGCCGGTGCTCGTGGCGGTGGCGTCGTCCCGTTGAGTGGGACGCCATGGTCGCCTGCGACGGTGCTCGTGGCGGTGGCGTCGTCCCGTTGAGTGGGACGTCACGGGCTCCCGCGACGGTGGCTTCGTCCCATTGAAGGGAACACCACGGGCCCCCGACGGTGTTCGTGGTGGCGGCGCCCGCCATCCGGCTCCCGTGGTGAAGCGCGAGGGCACGCCGAGTCCGCTCCTCGACGCCCCCGGGCCTGACGGGCGCGGGTGTGGTCGCTCCACGCCGTCCCGGTGCGCGATGCCGTGTGCCGCGCGGTCCGCTCCGGCTATCGTGGCGCCGCGGAGTGGGGCCGGGCCATCTCCGCTCCGTGCTCCGGGACGACGGAGTGGAGTCCTCCATGCTTTTCGAGCCGACGCGCCTCGTGGCCTTCCTTCTCGCGGGCATCGCCCTCAACCTCACTCCCGGCCCGGACACGATGTACGTGCTGGCGCGCAGCGTGGGCCAGGGCCGCGGCGCGGGCTTCGTCTCCGCGCTGGGCATCGCGGTGGGCTGCCTGTTCCACATCGCCGCGGCGACGCTGGGCCTGTCCGCGTTGCTGGCCACGTCGGCGGTGGCCTTCACGGTGGTGAAGTGGGTGGGCGCGCTCTACCTCGTGTGGCTGGGCATTCAGATGCTGCGCAGCAAGGCGGGCCCGGACGCGGTGCGCGGCCTGGCGCCCGCGAGCCTGTGGCGCATCTTCCGGGACGGCGTCGTCACCAACGTGCTGAACCCGAAGGTGGCCCTGTTCTTCCTCGCCTTCCTGCCCCAGTTCGTGGACCCGACCCGGGGCTCCACCGGGCTGCAGTTCGTGCTGCTCGGATTGCTGTTCGACCTGACCGGCACGCTGTGGCTGGCCTTCATCGCCGGCGTCGCGGGGGCCTTCGGCGCGTGGCTCCGGCGCAGCCCCCGCTTCACCGCGTGGCAGCAGCGGGTGACAGGGGGCGTCTTCGTCGCCCTGGGCGCACGACTGGCGCTCCAGGAGCGCCCCTAGCCCTCAGGAGAAGAAGGACCGCAGGAAGAGGACCGCGACGTACGCGGACCAGCAGAGGATGAGGGCGAAGGAGACGAGCGCGAACTGGTCCGCCCGGCTCCCCGCGAGCACGCGCTTGCGCCGCCAGGGCAGGCGCAGCAGCGCACCCCCCGCGAGGAAGGGGGCCGGCATCAGGTTGTAGGCGGCCGTCTTGGCGAGGATGCGCCCCCAGACCTCCAGGAGGTCGCCGTGGCGCAGCATGGCCACCAGGTGGTCCACCCGCCGGGGCAGCGCCCACAGCTCGATGGGCAGCATGAAGCCGGAGAGGAACTGGTGCAGCCCCTCGCCCACGCCGAGGCTCGCCAGGGCCAGGCCGACGATGAGCACCCAGGGCACCAGCAGGACGATGGCGTGTTGGGCGGGCGGCAGGCGCGACAGGACGTGCCCGGGCAGCTCCGCGTCCGGGACGGGGCCGGACGCGAACTCCACCGAGCCCGTGGTGGGGATGGCGTGCACCTCCCACTCGACCCCGCGCAGCCGCCACTTCACGAGGCAGGGGCCGAAGCCCAGCTGGAGCCGCGACGGCCGCATGCCGAACAGCCGCGCCACCCCCGCCTGGCTCAACAGGTAGACCATGTTGAGTGACAGGGCGAACAGCCAGAGCCACATGAGGAGGATGGGGCGGGTCATGAGCGCGACCCGCAGGCATAGCACGGTCGTGGTGAAGGCCTCCCACCCACCCCCGGAGGATGTGCGCGTGCCACCAGATGGTGACGCGCTCGTCGGGAGAAGAACGTTCGGAGGCGCCGAAAGGCGACGATGTCACCTCGTGTCCCCCGGCAGCGGCGCCGCGAGGGGCGGACCTCGTGGGCCCGCCCCGGGCGCGTCGTCAGAACGTGGCGTCGAGCACCACGTCGTTGGCCGCCCCCACGCCCACGGCGACCTGGTAGGCGGACACGCGGCGCTCGAAGAAGTTGGTGAGCTCCTGCACGTCCTGCAGGTCCATGAAGGACAGGGGGTTCTTGGTGTGGAAGACGGGGGCGATGCCCAGCACCTGCAGGCGCTGGTCCGCGACGTACTCCAGGTAGCCGCGCATCTCCTGCACGGACAGGCCCGCCACGCCGCCGCTGAGCAGGTCCTGGGCGAACTGCGTCTCGCACTCCACGGCCTCGCGCAGCATCGCCTCCACGTCGCGCTCCATCTTCGCGTCGAAGAGGTCCGGCTCCTCCTTGCGCGCCACCTGGATGCACTCGAACGCGAACGCCATGTGCGCGCTCTCGTCGCGGAACACCCAGTTCGTCCCCGCGGCGAGCCCGTTGAGCAGGCCCTTGCTGCGCAGGAAGTACACGTACGCGAACGCGGCGAAGAAGAAGAGCCCCTCGATGCAGCCGGCGAAGCAGATGAGGTTGAGCAGGAACCGGCGCCGGTCGTCCTTCGACTGGATGGCGTCCAGGTCGTTGATGCTGTCCATCCACTTCATGCAGAAGCGCGCCTTGCGCTGGATGGAGGGAATGTTGTCGATGGCGGCGAACGCCTTGGCGCGCTCCGCCGGGTCCGGCACGTACGTGTCCAGGAGCGTCAGGTAGAACTGGACGTGCAGCGCCTCCTCGAAGAGCTGGCGCGACAGGTACATGCGCGCCTCGGGGGCGTTGATGTGCTTGTACAGGTTCAGCACCAGGTTGTTGCCGACGATGCTGTCACCCGTCGCGAAGAACGCCACCAGCCGGTGGATGAGGTGGCGCTCCGCGTCCGTCATCTTCGAGCGGAGGTCCACCAGGTCCGTGGAGAAGTCGACCTCCTCCACCGTCCACGTGTTCTTGATGGCGTTCCGATACATCTCGAAGAACGCCGGATACGCCATCGGACGCAGCGTCAGGTTCAATCCAGGGTCGAGCAGCATGGCGGCGATCAATACATGCCCTGGAGATGCAGATCGAGTTCGGAGAAGGACGCGTCACGTACTCGACGGCACGCGCTCGAGAACCCCCGCTGATGACGAAACGGCCGGTGAGCGCGCATCGAAACGCGCTCGCCGGCCGCCAGGTCTGGAGTCACGAAATGTCGGGTGAAACGCGTGTTACTGGCAGGCCTCGCACGCCTCGGGGTTCTCCAGCGAGCACGCCACCGCCTCGGCGTCCGTCACCTTCGAGGCCTGGGCCACGGGCGCGGGCGCCGCGGCCTGCGGCGTGGCGGAGCTCGACGAGCCCACCGTCGCCTTGGCGATGCGCGTGGCCGGACGCGAGCGCAGGTAGTAGGTCGTCTTCAGCCCCTTCTGCCAGGCGTAGAAGTACATCGAGGAGAGCTTGCCGATGTTGGGCGTCTCCACGAAGAGGTTGAGCGACTGGCTCTGGTCGATGAAGGCGCCGCGGTCCGCCGCCATGTCGAGCAGCGAGCGCATGGGCAGCTCCCACGCGGTGCGGTAGATGGCGCGCAGGTCGGCGGGCAGCTCGGTGAGGTCCTGGATGCTGCCCTCGGCCAGCTTGATGCGGTTGCGCACGGCCTCGTTCCACATGCCCAGGGCCTGGAGGTCGCGCACCAGGTAGCGGTTCACCTGGAGGAAGTCGCCCGACAGCGTCTCGCGCTTGAACAGGTTGGACACCTGCGGCTCGATGCACTCGTAGCAGCCGGCGATGGAGGCGATGGTCGCCGTGGGCGCGATGGCGATCATCAGCGAGTTGCGCAGGCCATGCTTCACGATGCGCGCGCGCAGCGCGTCCCAGCGCGCCACGTCCGTGGGCTTCACGCCCCAGCTGTCGAACTGGAGCTCGCCCTTGGCCGCCCGCGTCTCCGGGAAGGACGGGTGCGCGCCGAACTGCTCGGCCAGCTCGCACGAGGTGGACAGCGCCGCGTAGTAGATCTCCTCGGAGATGCGCTTGGACAGCTCCCGGGCCTCGGGCGCGTCGAACGGCAGGCGCAGCTGGAAGAACACGTCCTGCAGGCCCATCAGCCCCAGGCCCACCGGGCGCCAGCGGCGGTTGGAGTCCGCGGCGGCGGGGATGGGGTAGTAGTTGAGGTCGATGACGCGGTCCAACTGCTTGAGCGCCAGCTGGGCGTTGGCGCGCAGCCGCTCGAAGTCGAACTTCCCGTCCACCACCATGCGGCCCAGGTTGAGCGAGCCCAGGTTGCACACCGCCGTCTCGCCCTGGCTCGTCACCTCCAGGATTTCGGTGCACAGGTTGGACAGGTGGATGACGTTGCCGGGCTGGCCCGTCTGGTTGCTCTTGCGGTTGCTGATGTCCTTGAAGGTCATCCAGCCGTTGCCCGTCTGCGCCAGCGTCTTCATCATCCGGGCGTACAGGTCGCGCGCCTTGACCTTGCGCATCGCCAGGCCCGCGGCCTCGGCCTCCACGTAGGCCTTCTCGAAGGCCTCGCCGTACAGGTCCGTCAGGTGCGGCACCACCTTGGGGTCGAACAGGCTCCAGTCGCCCTCCGACTCCACGCGCTTCATGAACAGGTCCGGCACCCAGTTGGCCAGGTTCAGGTTGTGCGTGCGGCGCGCGTCGTCACCGGTGTTGTCGCGCAGCTCGAGGAAGTCCTCGATGTCCGCGTGCCACGTCTCCAGGTACACGCAGCAGGCGCCCTTGCGCTTGCCGCCCTGGTTCACCGCGGCGACGGAGGCGTCCAGCGTCTTCAGCCAGGGGACGATGCCGTTGGAGTGGCCGTTGGTGGAGCGGATGAGCGAACCGCGCGCGCGCACCCGGTGGTAGCCCACGCCGATGCCGCCGGAGAACTTCGACAGCATCGCGATGTCCGAGTACTTCCGGTAGATGGCGTCCAGTTCGTCCGCGGGGGAGTCCAGCAGGAAGCAGCTGGAGAGCTGCTCGTGGCGCGTGCCGGAGTTGAAGAGGGTGGGGGAGCTGGGCAGGTACTCCAGCGAGCTGAACAGGCGGTAGAGCTCGATGGCCTCGCGGGCGTTGTCGCCGCTGAGCGCGCACGCCACGCGCAGGAAGAACTCCTGCGGCGTCTCCAGGACCTCGCGCGTCTGCGGGTTCTTCAGCAGATACCGGTCGTAGACGGTGCGCAGGCCGAAGTACTCGAACAGGTCGTTGCGCGACGGGTCGATGGCGGCGTTGAGCTTGCGCGCGTTGGCCTGGACGAACTGCAGCAGCCGGTCCGCGATGAGGCCGTGCTTGTGGCCCGCGGCGACGGACTGGCTGAACGAGTGGATGTCCTGGTTGCTGACCTCCTTCTGGATGAAGGTGGCCAGCAGGCGCGCGGACAGGCGCGCGTACTCGGGCTCCTCGACGATGAGCGCCGCGGCCGTCTGGATGGACAGGCTGTCCAGTTCGCGCGTGGTGGCGCCGTCGTAGAGGCCGGAGATGGTCTTCGTGGCCACGCGCATCACGTCCACGCGCGACAGCCCCACGCAGCTCTTGCCCACCGCCCGGACGATCTTGTTCAGGTCCACCGGCTCCGCGGTGCCGTTGCGCTTGCGCACCCGCATCGTCGTGGACGCGAACTCGCTCGTGGTGGCCTCGGGGGCCACGGGTGTCGCGCTCGCGGCCGGGACCGGATGGCCGTTGGGGGCGGGCGGGACAGGCATCGGCGCGGAAGACGGCTTGACGGGCGTCTCGAAGTTCACGAGCGGCTCACTCCAAACGGAAAAGGCGATGACGTGACCACGTGGGCAGACGGCCAGACTGCCCAGGGAGGGGGCTCCCAGGCCACGAAATTGTGACTGTACGGGTGTGTAGTGAATGGGCCCGCGCTTACCGCCACGGGCCTACGGTCTTTTGAGGACCAGAGGGCTCAGGAGACATGTGGGGCGTACTGCTGTGTGTAGAGATGCCACAACCCCTCCCTGAGCCCTTGGGATGACCCCGCCACTGGTGGGGCGTCATCGACCGGGCACAAGGTATGGGGGGCCCCCGCGAGTGTCAACGCGAGATCTAGTGCTCGGGTAGGTCCGTCCCTTGCAATCTATGATCGATCTCCAACGGCCTTCGTCACGTTTGGCTCACAACAGTGCGTGCGTTGGCCGGCGACGCGACGTACGAGCGGCCTGGAATCCAACCTGAGAGGAACGATGCGGCGCGTCCTGCTCAGGGAGTCGTGCCGGAATCCGCGTCATTTTCGACCGGAGGCGTGGGGCCGGTGCCCTGCGGAGCCCCTTCCGTGGGGGGCGGAGTGGGTGCGGGTGGGGGCGTCTGCTGCGGCGCCGCTTCTTCACCCTGCGTGCTCCGGGGGCCGCTCAGGGTGTGGACCGCGCGGCGCAGGGCCTCCTCCATGTCGCGGGCGGGGGGCCCCACGGTGGAGAGCATCTGGTGCGCGCTGCGTGCGTGGCGGCTCTCACTCTCGGCGGCGACCTTGAGCTGGGCGAGGGCGTCGCTGATGAGGCGGCGGGCGTCCTCGAGCTTCTGGCGGGCCTGGAAGTAGGCCACCTCCGTGAGGAGCTTCTGGAGGGTGAGGCGCTGCTCCTCGGTGATGCCGCCCAGCTTCTGGGCGCGGCGCAGGTAGTACAGGCCCTGCTCCACCCGGGGGGCCTCCTCCGAGGCGATGCGGGGCCGCGCCAGCGACTCCAGGAGGGGGAACAGGGCCCTGTCCAGCTCGTCGCGCTCGGTGAACTTCTGCATCAACAGGAGCGTGACGTCCTGGCCCTCGAGGGGGATGGGGGCGTAGGCGTCCGCCAGGCGCGGGTCGCCGGGGCGGTAGGGGAGGGCGCCCGCCGGGGCGGTGCGGCCCTTCATGACCACCAGCTGGCCGTCCACGGCCGTCAGGGTGAAGGTGCGCGCGTTGAGCTGGGAGAGGAGGAAGACGACGGCGCCGCCCAGCCCGAGGATGAGGAGGAAGACCAAGAGCCGCGTGAAGGTCCGCCGTGCGCGGTAGCCGAAGCCCTGTCGGGGTGTCTCGTTCATGTGTTGCCTGCTCTCCTGACGTCCGGGCGCCATCCCACCACGGATGGCGGCGCTTTCCTTGGGGCGCGGAGGCCCACGGCTATACTCCCACCCCCGTACACACCCATGCACCACACATTCCGCCGCATGGGGCCCAGTGAACTGCTGCCCCGCTACATCTTCGTCGAGAGCCTCTTCGCGCGCCGCCGCGTCCTGGAGGTCGACGCGGTGGCCTCCACGGGAGGCGAGAGCGCCCGCTTCCTGCTGGAGCGGGGCGCGCGCGCCGTCGTGGCCTGTGACGCGGACCTCGACGCGGTCCAGGCCGCGCAGAAGGCGCACGGTGGGGTGAACCTGCGCTTCCGGGCCAACATCTACGACGACCTGGAGCCGGGCAGCTTCGACGTGGTGATGGTGGCGGACCTGGCGCCCTATGTCCGGGCGCCCGCGCTCCTGGAGGAGCTGACGCGGCTGGTCTCGAAGCAGGGCTTCCTGGTGGGGGGCCTGCGCAACCTCGCCGGACTGGCGCTGCCGCAGCTCGTGGAGGCGGAGGAGGGTGTGCCGCCCACGTACGGCATGCTGCTCGACTCGCTGACGGCCTTCTATCCCCACGTGGAGGTGGCCACGCAGCTGCCGGTGCTGGGGTACCAGCTCGCCTTCGAGAAGGGCGAGGGGCTCCAGGTGGACGGCTCGCTGGTGAAGGGCGCCGAGGCGGCCTACTACCTCGTCGTCGCGGGGCAGGAGCCGTCGCGGGTGGTGGACCCGACGTGGGTGCAGCTGCCGCCGGAGCCGCTGGCCTTCACCAAGGGCAAGCTGGACGAGGTGGTCGCGCGCGCGAAGTCCTGGGAGGAGCGCAGCGCGCGGTTGAAGGAGGCGCTGACCCGGCTGCGCACGGAGCTGACCGAGCGCGAGACGGAGGTCGCCTCGCTCAAGCCGGCGCTGGAGGTGGCCCGGGACGAGGTGGCGCGCCTCACCGCGCAGCTGGAGCAGGCGCGCGGCACGCCCGAGTCGCAGCGTGAGCGGGACGACCTGACGGGCCGGCTGCGGCGGCGCGAGCTGGAGCTCCAGGTCGCGCAGGAGCGGCTGGCGGACGCGGACCGGCGGCTGGCGGCGCAGCGCCTGGAGGTGGAGGCCGCGCAGCGCGTGCAGGCGGAGGCGGGGGTCCAGGCCCTGGCGGGCCAGGAGGCCCTGCGGCTGGAGCGCGCGCGGCGCGAGGAGCTGGCCGCGTCCCTGGAGGAGGCCCGGGAGCGGCTGACGCAGGCCTATGCCCAGGTGCGCGAGCTCCAGGAGGAGACGGGGACGCTGCGCATCGACCGCGAGAAGGACCGGCTCGCGGCGCAGCGCGCCACCGAACAGCTCGAGGACCGCCGGCGCGAGGCGGAGGCGGCGCGTGAGCGGGAGCTGCGCATCGCGGAGCAGTACTCGGCCGCGTTGGCGGCGGTGGAGCACCTGAAGGGCGGCGCGGCGCGAGCGGAGGAGGTCGCGGGCGCGGCGGCGGCGGCGCTGTCCGTGAAGGAGGCGGAGCTGGCGCGCGCGGCGAGGGAGCTCGCGGACGCGATGCTGCGTGTCTCCGCCGCCGAGGGCGCTCGCAAGGACGCGGAGGCGCGGCTGGAGGCGCTCCAGTCCGAGGGGCGCGGTCAGGAGACGGAGCTCGTCGCGGCCCGTGAGCTGGAGGCGCGGCTGAGGGGCGAGCTGGAGGCGCTCACCCGGAAGGAGGAGGTGGCTCGCGCCACGGCGGCGAAGCTGGAGGAATCGCTCCACGAGGCCCGCGAGCGCGTGGCGCGGCTGGAGGCGGAGCTCGCCCGGACCCAGGTGGACCTCACCGGGGCCTGGGAGACGCAGCGCGCGGAGCTCCAGGCGCGGGTGACGGAGCTGGAGGGCTCGCTCGCGACGGAGCGGGCGCGGGCGGAGTCGCTGGCGGACGAGGCCCGGACCGAGGCGGCCATCCGCGCGGACATGGAGGCCCGCCGGGGCGAGCTCGAGGACGAGCGGCAGGCGCTGGTCCGGCGCGTGGTGGAGCTGGAGGCGGAGGTCTCCACGCTCAACCGCACCCGTCGGGAGGAGACGACGCGGGCGGACGAGCTGGCGGCGACGCTCCAGTCCACGCAGGCGGACCTGGAGACGGCGCGCGAGGAGCGCGACTCCACCGCGGCGCTGGCGGCCCGCGTCGGGGGCTCCCTGGACGAGGAGCGCGAGGCGCGCGCCGCGGCCGAGGAGGCCTTGCGGCTGTCACGAGGGAAGCTGGAGAGCGCGGCGCAGCGGCTCGCCGACGCCGAGGCGGCGCTGGCCAGCACGCGGGAGACGCTGGACGCGCAGGTGGCCCGGCGCGCCGAGCTGGAGGCCGCGCTGGCCGACGTCCACGCGACGCTGGCGTCCGAGCGCGAGGGCCGTGCCCAGTCCGGCTCCGCGCTGGATGCGCTCCGCGTGGAGCTGGAGGCGGAGCGAGAGCGGCGAGGCACCGCGGAAGCCGCGCTGGTGGAGTCGCGGGAGAGCCTCGACGAGGCCCGTCGCGCGTTGGCCCTGGCGAAGGAGGCGCTCGGCGAGGAGGAGGAGCGCCGCGTCCGCTGGGAGGCGGCGCTGGCCGACACCCAGGTCCAGCTCCAGACGGAGCTCCAGCACCGCTCCCGCCTGGAAGCGGCGCTCGCGGAGGCCCAGGGCCAGCTCCACGGCGAGGGCCAGCAGCGCACCCACGCGGAGACCACGCTGGAGGAAGTGCGCGCGCGGCTTCGCGACGAGGTGGCCGAGCGCGAGCGCGTCGACGCCGCCCTGGCCGATGCCCAGTCCCGGCTCCTGGAGGAGGAGACGGCGCGGGCGAAGGTCGAAGCGTCGCTGGCCGAGGCCCAGTCCCGACTCCAGGAGGAGGCGGAGCTGCGGACTCGCGCGGAGGCCTCGCTCTCGGAGGCCCAGTCCCGACTCCAGGAGGAGGGGACGGCGCGGGTGAGCGTCGAGGCGGCGCTGGCGGACGCCCGGTCCCGGCTCCAGGAAGAGGTGGAGCAGCGGACTCGCGTGGAGACCTCGCTCTCCGAGGCCCAGGCACGAGCGCGGGAGGAGGAGACCGCGCGAGCCCGGGTCGAGGCATCGCTGGCCGAGGCGCGCGAGCGGCTCCAGGCGGAGGATGCGCGGCGCGAAGGGGTCGAGACGACGCTGGCCGAGGCGCGCGAGCGGCTCCAGGCGGAGGAGTCCCGGAGGAGCGAGGCCGAGGCGGCGTTGGCCGAGGCCCGGGCTCGTGTCGAGGCGGAGCAGGTCCAGCGGGCCCGTGCCGAGACCTCGGTGGCGGAGCTCCAGGCCTCGCTCTCCACCGAGCGCGAGGCCCGTGAGCGGAGCGAGGCGCGCTCCCAGGAGTCCCTGGGCGAGGCGCGTCAGACGCTGGCCGAGGAGCGCGAGGCCCGCGAGGCGTTGGCGGCGGAGCTGGCCTCGATGCGGGAGCGCGCATTCGGCGCCGACGAGGTCGTCACCCGACTCCAGGCCGAGGCCGCGTCCGAACGCGAGGGGCGCGCCCGGGCCGAGGCGACCCTGGCCGCGGAGCGCGAGGCCCGGGCGGGTATCGAGGATGCGCTCGGCGAGGCGCGCTCCGCGCTGGAGGTCGAGCGTCAGGGGCGCGCGGAGGAGTCCGCTGGCGCGGCCCGGTTGCGCGAGCAGCTCGACGTGGAGCAGCGCGCGCGCGCCGACGCGGAGGCGGACCTGGCGCGCCTGCGCGAGGAGCTGGAGTCCGTCCGCGCCGAGCTGGGGCGCGAGCGAACCTCGCTGGAGGCGAAGCTCTCCGAGCGGGAGTGGTCGCTCCAGGAGCTCCAGACCCAGGCCGACACGCTCTCCGAGGCCGCCACCGCGCGCGCGGCGGAGCTGGCCGAGGTCCGGGAGTCGCTGGCCCGACAGGAGGCCTCCTCTCGCTCCCGGCTCGAGGAACTCGAGCGCGAGCTGGAAGCGACCCGGCGAGAGGCCCGGGAGTCCGAGGCGCGCCATGTCGCCTCGCTGGAGTCCGAGGCGGCCCTGCTCGATGCCGCGCGACAGGAGGTGCTGACGCTGCGCGCGGACCTGGTGCACCTGAACGCGGCCCGCCAGGAGGTCATGCGGTTGGGGGCCGAGCTCCAGCGCGCCATCGCCGCCCTGCACGAGCGGGGGATGCACATCGCCCGGCTCGACGCGGAGCTGGTGGATGCGCGGGAGCGGCTCGTCGCGCAACGCGAGAACGCCGAACTGCTCATGGTGCAGCTCGAGACGGCGCGGCGCTTCGCGGGCAAGGCCACCGCCATGGAGAGCTCGCTCGAGTCCGAGCGGGCCTCCCTGGAGAGCACGAAGTCGCGCCTGGATGCCGCGCAGCAGGACCTGGAGCGGGCCTCCGAGGAGGCACGTCGGGAGCGGGAGCGCGCGGCGGAGTTGGAGACCCGACTCGCTGAATCCGTCGACGCGCTGGCTCGCGCGAAGGAGGCGTGGGAGGTGCGCCTGACGGAGGAGACGCGCCAGTTCGAGAGCCAGCGCGCGGAACTGGAGGCGCGGCTCGAAGAATCGAATGCTCGCGCCAAGGCGCAGCGCGCCGAACTGGAGGCACAGCTCTCCGAGGGGCTCTCCCGCTCCGACGAGCAGCGGGCGGAACTGGAGCGCAAGCTCGAGGAGGCACTCGCCCGCGCCGAGGCCCAGCGCGCGGAGCTGGAGGCCCAGCTCACCGCGGGGCTTTCTCGCGCCGAGGCGGAGCGCGCCGACATGGAGACCCGGTTCGCCGAAGCCGCCGCGCGCGCCGAGGCGGAGCGGACCGCGCTGGAGAACCAGCAAACCGAAGCCGCCGCGCGCGCCGAGGCGGAGCGGACCGCGCTGGAGAACCAGCACGCCGAAGCCGCTACGCGCGCTGAGGAGCGGCGTGCCGAACTGGAGGCCCGGCTCTCCGAAGTCATCGCTCGCGCCGAGGCGGAGCGCGCCACCTTCGAGAACCAGCTCGCCGAAACCACCGCTCGCGCCGAGGCGGAGCGCGCGGAACTGGCGGCCCGGTTGGCGGACCTCACCGCTCGCGCCGAGGCGCAGCGCGCCGAACTGGAGGCCATGCAGACCGAGCGAGGCGACCTGGAGTCCCGGCTGTCGGGGACCCAGGCCGACCTGGAGGCCCGCCTCGCGGAAGCCGAAGGGGGCGCGGAGGCGCTGCGCGCCGACAACGCCACGTTGGAAGGCCGCGTCGCCGAACTGGAGACCCACCTCTCCGACCTGGAGGCCGCCGCGGCGCAGAGCGCGCAGGCGCTCCAGTCCCTCCAGGAACGCCTGACGCGCACCGAGGCGGAGCGCGTCGCCGCGACGACCGAGCGGGAGCGCCTCCAGTCGGACCTGACGGTCGCCCGCGCCGCGCGCGTCCGCCTGGAGGGACGCATCACCGCCATGGAGACCGCCTCCACGGACGCGGTGCGCCTGCTCGACACGGAGCGCGCCGAGCGCACCCGCCTGAGCGAGTCCCTGGAAGAGGCCCGGCGCATGCTCCAGCAGCGCGAGGGCAGCTCGTCCGACCGGCTCACCTCCGTCCTCGGTGAGCTGACGAAAGCCCAGGAGCAGGTGCGGACCCTGGAGACGGAGAAGCTCGCCCTCCAGGGCGAGCGCGGCGAGCGCGAACGGCTGGAGTCCGTCGTCGCCGACCAGAAGGCCCGCCTCGCGACGCTCGACGCCGAGCGCGCCGAGCTGCTCGCGGCCGTGGAGGAACTCAAGGCCTCCGCCCAGCCCGAGGCGGTGCTGGAGATGGCCGCGGAGATGGAACAACTCCAGACCCAGGTCGAGTCGCTCCAGGAGAAGCTCGCCGCCCAGGAGTCGGAGCTGGGCGCCTTGCGCCGCCAGGCGGCCCGCGCGGGCAACAACCCCGTCCAGGAAATCTACGAGCGCGCCAACGCGGAGCTCACCGCGGTGAAGAGCGAGCTGTCCCGTCGCGCCGGCCCCGTCCCGCCGCCACCCGGTGGGACTTCCGGTCGGGCCCCCACCATCCCCCAGGTGAAGCCGGGCCGCGCCGCCGTGCCCGCGCTCGACCTGCCCCCGGCGCCCACCAAGAAGGCGGACGAGCGCGAGTGACGCCACGCGACTAGGATTGCGTCCGTGGAAGCTCGCGAGCGCATCTTCAAGTATCAGGGCCTGGGCAACGACTTCGTGGTGCTGGACCGGCGCCACTCCGGCGCGGACATCGACGCGGCCACCTCGCGCTGGATGTGCGACCGCCGCCTGGGCATCGGCGCGGACGGCGTCCTGTCACTGCTGCCGTCCGAGCGAGGCGTGGCCCGCATGGTCGTCCACAACGCCGACGGCAGCATCGCGGAGATGTGCGGCAACGGGCTGCGCTGCGCGGTGAAGCACCTGGTCGACCACTCCGGAGCGCGGCCGGGCCGCATCGACGTGGAGACCGGCGCGGGCGTGCTCACCTGCATGCCCGGCTATGACGAGCGCGGGGTGGCCTCGGTGGACATTTCCATGGGCCCCGCCCGGCTCGTCGCGCCCAACCTCCCGTCGGGGGCCACCGGCCGTCCCTTCCTGGAGGCGCCGCTCCCGGGACATCCCGACCTGCGCGCCTCGGCGGTGAGCATGGGCAACCCCCACCTGGTCCTCCTCGACCGGCCGCTGGAGGAGGCGTCCCGGCTGGGCCCGGTGCTCGAGCATCATCCGTCGTTCCCGGACCGGACCAACGTGGAGTTCGTCCGGGTGGACCCCGATGGCCTCACCGTCGTCGTCTGGGAGCGTGGCTGTGGCCTCACCCAGGCCTGCGGCACGGGGGCCTGCGCCTCCGCCGTCTCCGCGGTGCTGGCGAAGCGGCTGCCCGCGGATACCTGGCTGCGTGTCACCCTGCCGGGGGGAGACCTGGGCATCCGCGTGCCCGCCGACCTGTCCGACATCCGCCTCCGTGGCCCGGTTGCGTTCGTCTTCGAGGGCGTTGTCGGGCTTGCTGGGGGCCGGTAACCTCCGCTTCCCTCTCGCACCCGGATCAGACAGCGCGTGGCCGGTCCCATCCTCGTCGTCGACGACGACCTGTTCTTCCGCCAGCTCGCCAGCGACATGCTCTCCCGCCACGGCCACCGCGTGGTCGTCGTGGAGAACGCCACGCTCGCGCTCGAGGAGGCGGCCCGCATGCCCTTCGACCTGGTCATCACCGACGTGGTGATGCCCGGGGTGGACGGCTTCGCCCTCACCGCGCGCCTGCGCGAGAGGGATCCGGACCAGGAGGTCATCCTGGTGAGCCAGCGCACGGACGTGAAGGGCTCGGAGATGGCGCTGCGCTCGGGCGCGGCGGACTGCCTGGCCAAGCCCGTGGACGAGGCGGACCTGGTGCTGGCGGTGGACCGCGCCCTGGAGCGCGCCGCCCTGCGCCGCGAGCGCGCCCAGCTCCGCGACGAGAACCTCGAGTTCGCCCGGTTCCACAACCTGCACCAGCGCTGTCTGGACCTCATCTCCCAGTCCGACCTGGAGTGGCTCCAGGAGCGCATCATCTCCGAACTGTCCGCCGTCTGTGACGCGCAGAGCGCCGCGTTGTGGGTGCTGGACGACCGGGGGGACCTGGTGCTGCGCGCGTACCGCGGCCTGCTCGACAAGCAGTTCCTCGCGGAGAAGATGAACCCCGAGGGGCCCCTGGCGGGTCGGCTGAAGGATGCCCAGCCCTGGTTCGCCCGGGACGAGCGCTCCGCGGTGATGTACGTGCCCCTGCTGGCGTCGGGGGAGATCGTCGGCCTCGCGCAGCTGTCGGATCCGCTGAGCGGCGACTTCCGGCTGGAGCACTCCCGGGACGCGCGCGTGCTCGCGGACTTCGCCGCCATCGGCGTGAAGAACGGCCGGCGGATGCTCGCGCTCCAGCGGCTGGGCCTGCGCGACCGCGAGACGGCGGCGTACAACCTCAGCTACTTCACCGACTACGCCTCCAAGGAGATCTACAAGGCGCGCCGCTACGGCCGGACCTTCTCGCTGCTGACGTTCTCCATCGACAACCTGCCGCTGGTGCGGGTGCGGCACGGGGCGGCGGACGCGAAGAAGGCGGTGCGTGGCATCATCCGCGCGCTGAGCAAGATCATCCGCGACTCGGACGTCATCGCGAAGGCGAGCGACCAGGAATTCTACCTGCTCCTGCCGGAGACGGACTTCTTCGGGGCGATGATGTTCGTGCGCCGCGCCGTCGCCGCCGTGCGCGAGGAGCCGGAGGTGCAGGACGTCGAGCAGCGCCTGCCGCTGGCGCTCGTGGGCGGCGCGAGCACCTTCCCCAAGGACGGCGAGGACTTCGACGAGCTGGTGCACCGCTGCCGCCGCCGCATGGACGAGCGGCGCTCGTCGCTCCAGCGGCGGCTGATGCTGGACGGGCTGCCGTTCTGGGACGAGGTGGACCTGCTGCTGGGCACGCCCAACAGCCCCAGGCTGCCGGTGGACGAACGCTCGGAGCCGAGCCGGCGCGGCAAGGTCGCGGACGTGCTCTTCGACGAGCTCCAGGCGGAGCTTGCCCGGGAGCTGATGCGCGACCCCGGCTCGCGCGGCCTGCTCTACGTGGGCGGGCCGGAGATTCGCGCGGACCTGCCCATCGCGGCGGGTCTGGAGTCGGCTCCGCCCGACCTGTCCTCGCGCATCTACCTGCTGGGGCGGCGCGTGGACCTGGAGTCGCACCCCGCGCTGACGCCCGTGTTCCTGGAGGGGGACGAGCGGGTGTCGCGCCACGAGTTCATCCTCTGGTTGTCGGAGAACGCGGCCTACGCCCTCATCCAGCGGCGCGGGCGCGGCGCGACGTGGGGCTTCCACACCTCGGACACCGCGCTGGTGGACGGGCTCATCTCCAAGCTGCAGGCCGAGTACGACCTGCAGCCCTATTGATACGCGGAGCGCACGGTGGCCCAGGTCCGGAAGATCCTCATCGCCGACCCCGACCTCGAGTCCGTTCGAGCGCTGTCGCGCGCGCTGCGCACCAAGGGCTACCAGGTGCACTACGCGCCGGATGGCTCGCGGGCGCTCGAGGTCGCGGTGCTGCGCCACCCGGACCTGACGCTGTTCGACGAGGGGTGCCGGCTGCTGGAGGCGCGGACGTTCATCCAGATCCTCCGCACCAACCCGCGCACCGAGGACATCCCCGTGGTGCTCACCACGGCGAGCTTCGATGGAGATCGCTTCCGGGGTCTGCGGGATGGCTACCTGCGCAAGCCCTTCAACCTGGACGAGGTGCTCAGCCGCATCGAGCACATCTTCCGGCGCAACGAGGCGGCCAAGGACCTCAAGGTCGAGCAGCAGGAGATCGAAGGTTCGCTCAGCCAGCTGAGCATCCCGGACCTGATGCAGCTGCTCGGCATGAACCGGCGCAGCGGCCGGCTGTCGCTGGAGCGCGGCAACGAGCGCGGGGAGATCGCCGTGGTGGAGGGGCGCCCGGTGAACGCGAAGCTGGGGCGCGTGGAAGGGGAGAAGGCCCTGTTCCGCCTCCTGGCCTGGTCCGAGGGGACCTTCACCTTCTCTCCCGGGACGAACCAGGTGCGCGTGCGCATCAACCGGGCCATGGACGACGCGCTGCTGGAGGGCATGCGGCAGTCGGACGAGGTGAACCGGCTGTTGCCCGGCCTGCCGCCCCGGCACACGCGCCTCGTGCTGGCGCCGGACGTGGACCTCCAGCAGGACCAGCACCCGGTGACGGCGCAGGTGGTGGACCTGCTGCGCCAGCCACGCGCGCTCGGAGAGGTGCTCGACCTGGCGCCGGCGCCGGACCTGGAGGTGCTGGGCGTGCTCACCACGCTGATGCAGCGAGGCGTGGCGCGGCTGGCGGACGGGGCCGGCACCGACGCGAGCGCCAGCGAGCTGCTGGGCGCGGCCGAGGTGCACGCGCTGCGCGGGCGCATCCTGCGCACGAAGGCGCCCGCGAAGGTCGCCACCGCGAAGATCTTCGTGTGTGGCAGTGGGGCCTCGGCGGCGCGACGGGTGATGGCCCGCGTCCCGGGCCTGGAGGCGCTGTCCGCCGAGCCCACCGCGGTGAAGAGCGGCTTCGGCACGCTGGGCCGGCTGGTGCTCAGCGACGTGCTGCGGCTGGACTTCTGCGTGCTCCCCCCGGCGGAGGCGGCCCGGCCCTTGTGGCGGCCGTTCAGCGCCGGGGCGGTGGGCGCGCTGCTGTTGGACGTGTCCGAGGCGGCGTTGGGTCTGGCGCACTACCTGGCGTGGGAGGCGCGCATGCCAGTCATCGTCGTGGGGGCGGAGGTGCCGGCCTCGCTCCAGGGCGCGCCGGCGGGCGCGGTGTCCGTGGTGGACGACCTGGGCGAGGCCCTCAGGGCCCTGCTGGTGCAGGCGCTCAACCCCGCGCCCATGCTGCCCGGGGTGCAGCAAGCGCAGCGGACCCCGGCGACGGCCAGCTAGGCCGCGTCGCGGGGCGGCTGGCTCTTGCGCGCCTCGATGCCGAGCGCCTCGTTCGCGAAGCGGTACATGCGCGCCTTGAGCTGCTCCAGCGCGTCGAGCAGGTGCTTGCCGGAGCGGTTGGCCGCGTCCTCCAGCCGCTCCTTGCAGCGCAGGTCCGAACAGAGGCTGATGCCCACGCGGCGCTTGCTGTTGACGTCCGTGGTGAGCAGGGAGACCTCGTTCGACGAACCGTAGTGGTGGCACCACTCGCACAGTCGCGAGACGTTCTCGCCGCCCCCCGTGTCCCGCCGGAAGATGATGCCGATGGGCTGGTGGCTCCCCGGCGCGGAGAAGACCAGGTACACGCGGGCACCCGACGTCTCCGTCCAGGCGAGGTAGTCACGCACGAAGTGAGGGAAGGTGACACCCTCGGGCATCTCGATGACGCGGCGGTCCCGGGGGCGGAAGGACTTGATGAGGTCCTGGTCGGACTCGAATCGGAACACGACGGCTCCTTGGCGAACGTCTGGACCTAACAATCTGGACGCACCGATTCTACCTGAACCGACCAGCGGGCCGAGCCCTTCGTCGGGTGCGTGGAGGATGGCCACCGGCGGGGGCCCGGGGGCACCCGCCCGACGCGCCCCCGGCGCATCCCCGCGGCCTCCACGCGTCGACTCGCGCCGCGCATGACTCCACGCGCGAGCGCCGCGGGCTCCTGGCTTGGCTCCTCGGGGCGTTCGTCGCGGATGGGGCGACGCCCGCATGCGCGCGACGTCACGCGTCATCGCGGCGCCCCCCAGCTCGGCGGCTCGTCATGAGGCGTCGGCTGACCCTGCCATGACATGGAGATGAAACAAGACTCGCGCGCATCCCCGTAGCGGCGTCTCGCCGCGCCGTCAGCCATTGGAGTGTTTCCTCATGGACCGTGCCGTGTCTTCGTCGAGCAAGGACCTCATCGCGCGCACGCGAACGTTCGCGGTGCAGGACACGGCCCGCTCCGTGTGGAACCTCGTCGCGACCTATGCGGCGCTGGTGGCGGCGGTGGCGCTGGCGGCCGCCGCGCCCTGGTGGCCCTTGCGCGTCGTCGGAGGCGTGCTCGAGGCGCTCGTGCTCATCCGTGCGTTCATCCTCTTCCACGATGCGATGCACGGCGCGCTGCTGCCCACGTCGCGGTGGGCGAGGGGGCTCTTCCACGTGCAGGGCATCCTGACGCTCACGCCCGCGCGCATCTGGAATGACACGCACAACCATCACCACGCCAACACGGCGCGCATCGCCGCGGACCCGGCGGGGACGTTCGTCACGTGGACCACGCAGCAGTGGCGACAGGCGTCCGGCTGGCAACGCCTGGGCTACATGGTGGAGCGCCACCCGGTGACGCTGCTGTTCGGCTACGTCACCGCGTTCCTCTTCAGCCTGTGCCTGGTGCCGTTCGTGAAGAACCCCCGGCGCTACTGGACGTCCGGGCTCGCGCTGCTCGTGCATGGCGCCTTGTCCGTCGCGCTCTGGCACGTCTTCGGCGCCGCCGTCTATCTGTGCGCCTTCCTGGGGCCGCTCTTCGTCGCGTACGCGCTGGGCACGTATCTCTTCTATGCCCAGCACAACTTCGACGAGGTGAGCATCCTGCCGGAGTCCTCCTGGTCGCACGCGGACGCCGCGCTCGAGGCCTCCAGCTATCTGCGGTGTGGTCCGGTGATGGCCTGGTTCACCGGCAACATCGGCTACCACCACGTCCACCACCTCAACCCGCGCATCCCGTTCTACCGGCTGCCCGAGGCGATGGCCGCCATCCCGGAGCTCCAGCGGCCCCACGTCACCACGCTGCGGCCCCGGGACATCCGGGACTGCCTGCGGCTGAACCTGTGGGACCCGGACCTGGGGAGGATGGTGCGCTACCGCGACGCGTACGCGCGCGCCTGAGGTGCCTCGGCCAGGTGGGCTCGTTCGGGGCCCGCCCGAGGAGCCCACCGGGCCGGGCCCCTCAATTGTTCAGCATGGGGCGCCCCTGGTGCGCCACCAGCAGGTCGTGCATGTCGTTGGCGTGCTCCTCCTCCTTCGAGAGGATGTCCTCGAGCAGCCGTCGCGTGGTCGGGTCGCGGTCCGCGAAGTAGCGGATCATGTCGCGGTACGTCTCGACCGCGATGCGCTCGGCGACCAGGTTCTCGCGAATCATGTCGACCAGGTTCTGCCCTTCGACGAACTGGCTGGCGCTGCGGCCCAGCAGTCCCTCGGGGTTGAAGTTCGGCTTGCCACCCAGCTGGTTGATGCGCTCGGCGAGGCGCAGCGCGTGGTCCTGCTCCTCGCGCGCGTGCTCGCCGAACTCGTCCTTCACCGCCTCGCTGTGGATGCCCACCGCGGAGATGTAGTGCGACGTGTAGCGCAGCACGCACACGATCTCCGTCGCGAGCGCGTCGTTGAGCAGCTTCAGCGTCGTCGTGACGTCGCCCTCGTAGTTCTCCGTGAGGGCACCTTCGTCCAGGTGCTCACGGGCACGGCGGCGGATCTCCTGGATGTCACTGACGAAGGGCTGCGACTCGGCCATGGCGGTGTCTCCTCCTGGAGGGTGCGTGCCGGAAAGCTGCGCCGCGCCGCCCGGGAATGACCACCCCTCTCCCGGCGAACTGGAAGCGCTCGCCGCCCGCCAGTCCCACCCTTCTGTCGGAGACCGGCGTCGCCCCCCGTACGGAGCGCCTCTCGCGAGGCTCACCGACCGTGGTGAGGCGAGGGTTCAGCCGAGGGAGGATGCGGCGCCTGGGTTGGGTGTGGCGCCTGGGTTGGATGCGGCGCCTGGGTTGGGGGTGGTGCCTCGATTGGGTGCGGCGCCTCGCTTGGGTGCTGCGCCTCGGTCGAATGGGGCTCGGGAGGCTCCGAGGCCTTGGGCCTCGGCACGGTGTGGACCGGCTCCTCGGGCCAGGGGGCTTCCTCCTCGCCCTGGTGCGCGCCTCTCGTCGGCTTCGCTTCCTTGGGTGGCTGTTCCCGCGGCTGCGCCGGGGGCTGCGGTTGGGGCCTGGGCTGTGTCGGGGGCCTCGGCGCCACGTTCGTCTGCGGGCGCTCGGGCACGGGCGCGGAGCGCGCCGAGCGGGGAACCTCCGGCGAGGCTCCCGTCACGGGGGGATGCCCTGTCGGCGGCGCCGTCACCTTCGAGCGGGGCACCGGGTGTCCCGTGATGTGCGCGACCTGTTCGGGCGCGGGGCCCGTGCTCCACTGCCCATGACGGGCCGGCACCCGCCTTCCCACCAACTGGGTCTGCTGGAGGAGCACGGGCATCCGGGCTCGGGGCACCACGAACTCATTCAAGTGCGGCCGCTCGAAGTCCGTGACTCCGACGAACGTCCACGACAAGCCCACCGAGACACCCGGTGGCCCCAGGGGCTGCCAGCCGACGAAGCCGTCCCCCCAGCGCCAGTCCACCCAGGAGGGGGCCCACTCGTCGTCAGGCCACCACACCCATCCCGTGGAGGGCGCGAGGTACCAGCGGCCGTAGTGGAAGGGCGCCCACCCCCAGCTCCAATCCGTCTCGAACGTCCAACCCCAGTCGCTGTACGTCCACTGCCCCCCGGTGACGTAGGGCTCGAAGTCCGCGCCGACGATGGCGGGGTCGGGCCGCCAGACCCAGCCCACGTCGGGCAGCTGCATCCACGAACCGTAGGGGGACAGCACGTCCCGGAAGGTCGACACCGGCTGGTTGTCCGGCGTGGCGCTCGTGGTGATCTGCGAGCCGTAGTCCTCCTGGGCGCTCGCGCAGCCGACGGTCGCCAGCAGGGCGCTCGCGGTGACACACCTCGTTCGCATCCATCGCCAGGTCCGCATGGGCGCTCCTTTCATCGCGGCCGCTGTCCCTCGTCCTTGAAGGATGGGAATGACCTTCCGAGAAAGCGCCATCCGACGCAGGGGGGCGTCGAGGCCTGGCTGCCCAGCGACTGTCGTCACCGGGTTGCGTGCGGCGCTCACGTCCGGGGAATTTCCGGGGGGCATTGGCGGCCCCGGAGCGAGCTGGGGCAGACTTCCGTTCGTGCGCTCACGCCTCGCCACCCTCTTCCTGCTGATATCGCCGACCGCAGCGCTCGCCGGCATGCCCAGCGTGCACCTGACGGAGGTCGCCACGCTGCGCTTCTCCGCCATCTCCTTCTTCATCGGGGTCTTCCTGGGGGTGACGGTCGCGGTCCGGTTCCTCTGGAACCGTCTGCGCAGGGACTTCACGCGCATGCCTCCGCTGAGCTTCGGCGCCGCGCTCGCGCTGGTCTTCCTGTTCGGGCTCGGCATCCAGCTCGTCCTGTCGATGATCGCCGGCGGGCGTGAGCTGATGACGCCAGGGGCGTGGGAGAAGACGGGGGCGACGTATCGGCTCGCCGACGCGCCACCCACGGAGTCGCAGCTGCTGGTCCAGGCCCGGCGCCAGCGCCTGGACGAGCTGCGGGCCGCGCTCTGGGCACACGCCTCGGCCCACGCGGGCGACTTCCCCGCGAACGATGCCGGGCTCGAACTGCCCGAGGAGCGCTGGAGGGTGGTCGGCGATTCCGGCATGCACTTCATCTACGTGGCAGGACGCAAGGCGGACGTGGGCTCGGCGCCCGTGGCCTACGAGCCGGGCATCTTCGGGCGCGAGCGTTGGGTGCTCTTCGCCAACGGCGACATCCGTCGACTGCCCGTCGAGGCCATCCACCGCGCGTTGGAGCTGGAGGCCGCGCCGTGAGCATCTGGGTGAAGATCCCTCTCGCGCTGTTGCTCCTCTTCATCGGGCTCATCTTCCTCTCGGTGATGGGGCTGGAGTGGACCGTGCAGGCGGCGTTCTTCCTCCTGGTGGGGTGGATCCCCTTCCTGGCGGACGTGGTGTCGCAGGTCACCGTCCGCTGGAACCTGGTCTTCGAGGCGCTGCTCGTGGCGGGGGCGCTGGTGGCGGGCACCCACCTGTTCATCCGGCGGTTCTGGCCCCGGTTCCACGCGGCCCCCGAAGCCGTGACGCCATGGCCCCTTCGCTGGAGCCTGTCGCTGGTGGCGATGCTGGTGCTGCTCTTCCTCGCCACGATGTCCACGATGGGCATCGCCCACCACGTGGGGTGGCTCGCCTCCGGTCGCGCGCCGATCTTCAGGACCCGACTCTTCCCGATGTTCGCGCACGGCATGGGCAGCCATCGGCTGTGTCGCACGGCCCTGGAGCGGGTCTCCGCGGGCGTGTCGCCCGGCCAGGTGCCGGCGCTGCTCCTCGCCGGCCCCACCACGCGCGAGGACGCGGAGGAGCATCACGTCTTCTCCGTCCCGGGCCCGGGCGGCAGACCCGGCTTCGTCGTCTACCCGCGCGACCCGCGTCAGCTCGTGGAGGAAGGGGGCTTCCGGTGTGACGACCCCAACGAGAAACCCGTGCACATGGCCGCTCCGGAGTTGGTGAAGTGGAGGTCCGAGCAGCACTCCGTCGCCGCCCCCACGCCGCCTTGAGTCGTCCCGCTCCGACGGACGCGGCGCGACCCGAGGTCCATGTGAGCGCCGCGTTCTCCGCGTGGCGAGGCGAGGTTCCCGCGCGTCCACCCCTTGGCACCCGGGCGGTCGTGCCTACCTTCCGGCGCACATTCCGACGCCCGGGCCATGCGCGTCCCGGGTGTCGTCACGCGAGGAGTGGATGGTGCAGGCGAAGCTGCTGATGGCCGTGGTGCTGGGGGCCCTGACGTTCGGCGCGGGCTGCCACCGCAACACCCGTGAGAGCGCGAAGGACGACGCCGAGCGCGCCGCGGACAAGGTGGGGGACACCGCCGAGGAGGCGGGTGACAAGGCGAAGGACACCGCCGAGGACGCGGCCGACCAGGCGGGGGACGCCGCCGAGGAGGCGGGTGACAAAATCGAGGACGCGACCGACAAGCCGTAGCGCTCGCCCGGAGCCTCTCGGGTACGCCGCACCGCGTCGGTTCAGCATTCGCGGTTGGGAGGGGCTCCGGGTTGCCCACGGAGCGGGGGCTGGCCGAATAATCACCCCCCATGGGAGCGCTCACCCTCAGCGCGTCGGCGCATCTGTGGGAGCAGTTCCTCGTCGGCGCGTTCGACGGGGGCCCGGATGCGCGTGTGGAGGCCCACCCCATCCTGCCTCGGTGGCAGCGCTCGCGCGCGCTCGGGGCGCCGAGCACGGGCCTGCCGGAAGAGGGGCCCAGCGTCGGCGCGCTCGCGCTCGTCGAGCGGCGCGCGCGGATGGAGCCGGTGTGGCACGAAGTCCGTGAGCTGCTGGAGCTGCTCGCCGCGACGCCATTGCCGTCGGGGCGGGTGGCGCTGCTGGCGGACCGCGAGGGCGTCATCCTCGCGACGCGCAGCTCCGGCGGCGACTTCCGGGACCACGCGGACTACGTGCGCCTGGTGGCGGGCGCGTGCTGGGACGAGACCTGCCGGGGGACCAACGCCATCGGCACCGCGCTGGTGGAGGGCTCCGCGGTCGCGGTGGTGGGCCCCGCCCACTATGCCCAGCGTCACCACGGGCTCGTCTGCTACGCGGCGCCCATCCACGACCCGTTCGGCGAGGCCGTCGGCGTCCTGGACGTCACCGGACCGGCGAGCGACGCGGACCCGCTGGTGTTGATGACGGTGGCCAGCATCGCGCACTCGGCGGAGGCCCGGCTGCGCGAGGTCGCCTGGGCGAGGATCGCCTCCTCGACGCGCGGCGCGCTGGCGTCGCGGCTGTCGCGAGAGGACGAGCCGGTCCTGCTCCTCGAGGCGCCGGGACGCATCGCCCACCTCAACGCGGCCGCGCGGCGGGTGCTCGGCGCGGCGCCCGACGTGCAGGGCCCCACCGACCGGGTGTTCGGGCTGTCGTGGCGCGCGCTGAAGGAAGCGGCGCTGCGCGGCGACACGTTGGAGGCCGACCTGCCGGGGATGGCCGCGTCCTGGCGCGTCCACGCGGAGCTGGTGGGGGAGGGCGCCGGCTCGGCCCTGGCCCTGCTGGTGCGCCTGGAGTCCCGGGGCGCTCGCGCGCAAGGACCCGGGCCTCGCGCCACAGCGCCGCGCCTGGAGGGCGATGCCTGGGCCGCGCTGAAGGGAGACGACCCCGCGCTGCGCGCCACGCTGCGAGAGGCCGCGCGCTACGCCCCCACGTCGCTGCCGGTGTTGCTCCTGTCGGAGACGGGCACGGGCAAGGAGCTGCTCGCGCGCGCCATCCATGCCTCCAGCAACGTGGGCGCGGGGCCCTTCGTCGCCGTCAACTGCGGGGCGCTCTCCAGCACCCTCCTGGAGAGCGAGCTGTTCGGCCACGCGCCCGGTGCCTTCACGGGGGCTCGCGCGGGTGGCGCGGACGGGAAGCTGGCGGCGGCGGATGGCGGCACGCTGTTCCTCGACGAGCTGGCGGAGATGCCCGCCGCCCTCCAGGTGATGCTGTTGCGCGTGCTGGAGGACGGGAGCTTCTCGCGCGTCGGCGAGTCGCGGGTGCGGCACTCGCGCTTCCGGCTCGTCGGCGCCACCTGCAGGGACCTCGAGGGCGCCGTGCGCGACGGCTCGTTCCGCGGCGACCTCTACTTCCGGTTGCAGGGGGCCATCCTCCGCCTGCCGCCGCTGCGCGAGCGCGGGGACCTGCCCGAACTGGTGAAGGCCCTCGTCGTCCAACTGGCCCAGGAGGGAGGCCACCCGCCCTGCGCCGTGTCGCCCGCCGCGCTCGCGCGCCTCCAGGCCCACGCGTGGCCCGGCAACGTGCGAGAGCTCAAGACGGTGCTGCGCCTGGCGCTGGTCCGGGCCATGGGCGCGGACGTGCTCGACGTGGACGCGCTTCCGCCCTTGTCCGGGGGGGCCCCACCCCGGCATCCCGTGAGCCCACCGGCGCGAGAGGCTCCGTCCCCCGTGGCGCTGCGCGAGCTGGAGGCGAACGCCATCCTCGATGCGCTCAGCCGCAGCGGCGGCAACGTGGCCAGGGCCGCCCGGCTCCTGGGCATCGCCCGCAGCACCCTCTACCGCATGGTGGAGCGCTTCGGCCTGTCGCTGCCGCCCCGCTCCTGAGCCCCGCGCCTCCGCTCGTCACGGGCGCGTCCGGGTGTCGCGGCGTGTCTCGCCCCGCGCCAGCTGTGTCCGTCCAGGTGTCGCGATGCGCGACACGACGCACCGCGACGTCGAGGCGGCGCGGCGTGGCACGGGTGTTGCCCCTGGGGGGCGCCAGTTCCCACCCGCTGCCCACGCAGGAGAGCGTCCATGATCTACGCCGCCCCGAATCAGCCTGGCTCGAAGGTGAAGTTCAAGTCGCGCTACCAGAACTTCATCGGCGGAAGGTGGGTCGAACCCAAGCGCGGCCAGTACTTCGAGAACATCACCCCCGTCACGGGCAAGGTGTTCACGGAGATTCCCCGCTCCACGTCGGAGGACATCGACCTGGCGCTGGACGCGGCGCACGCGGCGCGCGTTTCGTGGGGCCGCACCGCCCCCTCGGCCCGCGCCAACATCCTCCTGAAGATCGCCGACCGCATGGAGCAGAACCTGGAGCTGCTCGCGCTCGCGGAGACGTGGGACAACGGCAAGCCCATCCGCGAGACGCTCGCCGCGGACCTGCCGCTGGCCATCGACCACTTCCGCTACTTCGCCAGCTGCATCCGCGCGCAGGAGGGCTCCGCGGGCGAACTGGACGCGGACACCGTCGCCTACCACTTCCACGAACCGCTGGGCGTGGTGGGGCAGATCATCCCCTGGAACTTCCCCATCCTGATGGCGGCCTGGAAGCTGGCGCCGGCGCTGGCCGCGGGCAACTGCGTGGTGCTCAAGCCCGCCGAGCAGACCCCCGCGGGCATCCTCCTGCTCACCGAGCTGGTCCAGGACCTGCTGCCGGAGGGCGTGCTCAACATCGTCAACGGCTTCGGCATCGAGGCCGGCAAGCCCCTGGCGTCCAGCAACCGCGTGGCCAAGGTGGCCTTCACCGGAGAGACGACCACGGGCCGGCTCATCCTCCAATACGCCAGCGAGAACCTCATCCCGGTGACGCTGGAGCTGGGCGGCAAGAGCCCGAACATCTTCTTCGAGGATGTGATGGCCCACGACGACGACTTCTTCGACAAGGCCCTGGAGGGCTTCGCCATGTTCGCCCTCAACCAGGGCGAGGTGTGCACGTGTCCGTCGCGCGCGCTGGTGAACGAGCGCATCTACGGCGCGTTCATGGAGCGGGCGCTGGAGCGCGTGAAGAAGGTGACGCCGGGCAACCCGCTCGACACGGACACGAAGCTGGGCGCGCAGGCGTCCAACGACCAGCTGGAGAAGATCCTCGGCTACATCGACATCGGCAAGAAGGAGGGCGCCAAGGTGCTCACCGGAGGCGAGCGCGTGCGGCTGCCCGGTGACCTCGAGGGCGGCTACTACGTGGCGCCCACCGTCTTCCAGGGCCACAACCGCATGCGCGTCTTCCAGGAGGAGATCTTCGGCCCCGTGGTGAGCGTCGCCACCTTCAAGGACTTCGACGACGCGATGCACCTGGCCAACGACACGCTCTACGGCCTGGGCGCGGGCGTGTGGACGCGCGACGTCAACACCGCCTACCGCGCGGGCCGCGCCATCGAGGCCGGTCGCGTGTGGACCAACTGCTACCACCTGTACCCGGCGCACGCGGCCTTCGGCGGCTACAAGCAGTCCGGCATCGGCCGCGAGACGCACAAGAAGATGCTCGACCACTACCAGCAGACCAAGAACCTGCTGGTGAGCTACAGCCCCAAGGCCCTGGGGTTCTTCTGATGAGCGACCCCCGCGCCGGCCCCGGTGCGGGAGGGCGTCCGGAGGTGGCCCGGGTGGCGGTGACGCCCGAGGCCGCCGCCGTCATCCGCTCGCTGCGCGCCACCCACGGGCCGCTCATGTTCCACCAGTCCGGCGGCTGCTGTGATGGCAGCGCGCCCATGTGCTACCCCCAGGGCGAATTCCGCGTGGGCCAGCGGGACGTCTTCCTGGGCGAGGTCGAGGGCTGCCCCGTCTACATCGGCGGGGCGCAGTTCGAGTACTGGCAGCACACCCACCTCACCGTGGACGTGGTGAAGGGCCGTGGCGCGGGCTTCAGCCTGGAGTCGCCCCTGGGGGTGCGCTTCCTCACGCGCAGCCGCGTCTTCACGGACGAGGAATACGCGCTGCTGAAGCAAGCCCCACCCCCGCGCCGCGGGCCACCAGAGTAGGCGCTCCCCGCGCGACGACGGGGCCCGGGGCGCGACCTCCGGGCCCCACCGCCCGGCGCTCCAGCGGCTCGGGGAGCAGACGGTGTCGCGGGGCCGCGCCGACGCGAAGCAGGGGGCCTCGCACCCGGTCGTCGTACACTCCGCGACGCGGTGGTCGTACCGCTGGTCACAGGCCGGGCGACACGGCGGCGGGCCCTGGGGCCGCGCCGACGCTCAGGCGGCCTCGTCGAGGATGTCCAGGGCGTCCCGGACGCCGGGCAGGGCGGACAGCAGCTCCAGCTCTGCGGCCTGGAGGACGGACACGCGCCGGCCGGCGACGCGCTCCATCGTCAGCTCGATGCGGTGGTCGCCCGCCGGGTTGACGTGCCGGAAGATGCGGGCCCGGCGGCCCTCGGCCTGGCAGGCGAGGATGTCGCGCTGGAGGCTGCGCAGCCGCCGGAACACCTTGAGGGCCAGGCGCCCCTCGGGGGTGTCGAAGGTGTGGAAGTGCCGGTTGCGCGACAGCGGCTTGCTGGGGTCATGGAGCCTCTCGACGAGGCGCCGAACGAATGGGTCCATCGACGGGGGAGGATAACATCCGGTACCCTCCGGCTCAGCGATGCACTGGCGAAATCGACCGCTTCCGTGGACCCTGGCGCTCCTCCTCCCGCTTGCCTGCAAGGAACCGGAGGTCGCGGCCGTCCAGAACCGTGCTCAACAGGCCCAGGCCGCCCTGGCCGAGGCCCGGGCCCATCTGGCCAATGGGCAACCCGCTCCCGCCCTGGCGGCCGTCCGCCGCGCCGCCACGGCCGCGCCGGACAGCTCCGAACCGTACCTGCTCATGGCGGACGCCCAGCGCATGAGCAACAACATCGGCGCCGCCATCATGGCCCTCAAGCAGGCCGAGGCGCTCATCCCCGGCACGGACCCCAGCATCCAGAAGCAGCTGGCGGACATGTACCTGGGCAACGGCAACATCGCCGAGGCCCTCTCCACGCTCACCACCCTGCGTGACTCCGGGTTGATGACGAACGAGGACGTGCTGGGCCTGGCCCGCCTGCAGGCGAAGGACGGGCAGATGGACGCCGCCTTCACCACCATCGAGGGCGTGCTGCGCGAGAGCCCCGACGACCCCGAGGCCAAGGCGGTGGAGGCGGAGGTCCTCCTCATGAAGGGCGACGAGCTGCTCGCCGCCAACCTCATGGACAAGCTGCTGGCGAACAACCCGGCGCACACCGCCGCGCGGCTGCTGCGCGCCCGCTACTTCCTCGTCAGCGGCGTGCCGCAGATGGCGGAGGCGGACCTGCAGGCCATCGAACCCAAGGACGCCAACCGCGCGGACGTCGTCATGCTGCGCGCCCGCGTGCTGCTCGCCCTGGGCCGCGCCGCGGACGCGGAGGCCGCGCTCAAGCCCCTGGTGGACTCCGAACCCCAGAACGCCGAGGCCCTGGCGTGGATGGCGGACACGGCGCTGGCGCAGGGGCGGCGCGCGGACGCGCTGTCCCTGGTGGACCGCGCGCTCACCTTCCGGCCCCGGCTCGCCCGCGCGCTGTACGTGAGGGGGCGCGCGCAGGAGGAGCAGAACGACCGCAAGTCCGCGGAGGAGAGCTACCGCTTCGCCCTGAGCGCCGAGCCCCGCTTCGCCCCCGTCCACGCCCGGCTGTGGCGGATGTACCTGGAGGCGGACCGCAAGGTGGACGCCTTCACGTCGCTGGAGCGGCTGCTCGACATGGGCGAGGCCTCCCTCGAGGAGAAGGTCGTGCTGGCGCGGCTGTCCGCGCAACTCCAGACGCAGATGACGCGCGGGATGAAGCTCATCGACGAGGCCCTCAAGAAGGATCCGGAGAACGCCGAGTACCAGGAGGTCAAGAAGCAGCTGGTCGCCGTGGCCCCCAAGCCCAAGAAGAAGCCGGGCGGCCCGGTCATCATCCGCGGCGGTCGCTGACGACTCCAGGGCCCGAGCTTCCCAAGCCCGGGCCCGGGGGTTCGAACCCCGCGTCCTCCAGAGGCCCAGCACGCCCACCCGGGTGCTGGGCCTTTTTCATGTCCCCCGGACGTCCCCGCCCCCGGGGACCTGGGACGTCGTCTCGCATTGGCCCAACACCAGACGGCGTGTCTCCTCTGAATCCTGTCACGTCACCCGCCTCGGGAGCGCCACGGACCGCGCGCCTCCCGGGTGGTGGCCGTTGCCAGTCTCATCGTGGAAACCACTGATGCGAGCGCGACCCGGTGATGGAGGAGGGCGGTGCCGAGACGGCCTCCGCGCGTGGTCCTCGCCAGGGTCGACAATTCATGACACACTCTCTGTGAATCCAGTGTTGAAACCGATTTCTCGCCTAAATGCGTCAAAATAGATATCGCGTGAAATCGTGTTCGATGTGTTGACTGCGGGGCTGCTCTCGCGTATTTCGTCTGTCCATTCCAACCATCTCTTCCCCCGCGCTCGCGTCTCATGATGCGAGCCATTGTCGAGGTGTCACATGGTGACCGTCGAGCTGGACATCTTCTCGGGTCGTCCCAATCCGAAGTGGACGCTGTCGGAGCGGGAAGTGCGGCAGCTTGCCGAGCGCATCCGCGCCGATCCCTCGCTGCTGCTTCCGCTCGACGCGGAGACCGGCGGCCTGGGCTACCGCGGCTTCATCCTGAACGCGGAGGACACCGGGAGCGCGGACGACTGGAAGCGGCTGGGTCTGCCGTCGCAGGTCCGCCTGGGCGGGCGCTTCCAGCCCGGGGCGGCGGAGAGCTCCTCGTTCCTGCTGCACACGGCGGAGAGCGCGCGGCTGGACCTGAAGGATCCGGGGCCCGTGCTGGGCGTGGCGGAGCGCACCATCGTCGAGACGCTCTCGGTGCCCGGCTTCGCGCCGTCCTACTGCACGCCCGCGGCCCTCTCCAGCGACACGGACTTCTCGTTCTGGAACGGCGCGGCGTACCAGCGGTACAACAACTGCTACAACTTCGCGAGCAACTACCGCACCAACACGTTCGCGCAGCCGGGCCGCGCGGCCGGTTCCATGTATACGTCCATCGACTGTGGCAGCGTGGGCGGCGCGGCGGAGCGTGACGGCTGGCAGCTGACGTGCCGCGACGACATCAACTACAACGTCTGTCTCGTCATCTGGCCGAACTTCGACTACCACTGGTACCGCTGGTGCGCGAACAACCACTGGTGCCACAAGCCGGGCCAGACGGCGGCGCGCAACTACGACAACTCGAACAACCTCATCACGAACCCCGAGGCCGCCGACCGCGGTGGCTACACCATCTTCTGCGGCTACTACCGCGGCTTCGGCGTCGTCGTGTCATGAGGTCGTCGCGCCTCCCATGGGGGCTGGCCGTGGCGCTGGGGCTGATGGGAGCCCTGGCGTGCACCACGGGGAGCCCCTCCAATCCCACGTCCGCGAATTCGGAATCGAGAGACGCCATGACGCCGGCGAGAGCCAGTCTGGACCTCTTCAGCGGCCGGGAGGCGATCTCCTGGGCGCTGTCCGCCGAGGAGTCGCGCGCGCTGCGGGAAGCCGTGCAGGCGCTGCCCAGGGGCTCGAGACCCATCCCGGACGTCGGGTTGGGCTACCGGGGCTTCGAGGTGGCGTGGGAGGGAGGCGCCCACGCGAGGGTCTACCATGATGTCATCGAATACACCGAGTCAGGGCGCACCGTGCTGCTCGAGGACTCGGGGCGGCAGTTGGAGCAGCGGCTGCTGACCGGAGCCAGGCCCCATCTGACTCCAGAGCTGTTCACGGCCGTGGAGGCGCAGCTGCGGTCCACCACGCCATGAGACCTGTCGGCGGGGCTCGTCGGCCCGCCGTGAGCACTTCCTAGCGAAGGAGAGACCATGTCCGGAGACTCGTCGAACCGCCGTAACTTCCTCAAGGCGATGGGCCTCACCGCCGCCGCCGTCGTCGTCCCCGTGGGCCTGGGGACCACCGCCGTCAGCGCCGCCCCCGCGGTGGCGCCCGACCTGGGCGAGCTGGAGCTGTGGCTGCTGGATACCGGCGTGGGCACGCTGGACCCCAGCCTGTACGGCGTGGCCCGCCAGGGCATGCTGACCGCCGCACGCAGCTAGCCGCCCCGCCCGCGGCAGCAAGCACCCGCGCGCCGGATGACGGCGCCTTCCTTCCGGGAGGGCGCGGTCGTCCGTGCGCGCGTGTCGTGTTTGACCTGCCCCTGGTGGGAATCCACGATTCCGAATTCGTGCAAGGATTCCGGCCCGTATGCGTCTCATTTGAGCGTCAGGCGGGTGGGTGTATTCCCAGACACCCTGTGTAGCCCGCCACCCACGCACGGCCGGGCACAGCCATGACCAGGTTTCTGGGATTGCATACTGGTGGTGAATTGCGTTGATTCTGTCGGTAAATACCAGTATACGCTATCCACTCTACTTACCCAGAGGCAGAGGGGCGGCCTGGGAAGTATTCATGTGCTGGCGTTGATCGCTCGGGCGGGAATGGAGCACCTCTCTGGGGGCCGCAGAGTCGTCATAGCAGTATGTGTTTCCTTTCATAAAAGGAGGAACAGCCAGCCATGAAGCTCAATCCATTGTCGTGGGCCCGTTCTCTGTCTCTCGCGGTGCTGATCGTCGGGGCGGCCGCGTCCGCGCAGCCGGTTCCCAACGAGGGTCGGTGCGCGTCGGATCAGATCGGCAGCAACTACTACGCGAACGAGCGCATCGAGTGGGCCCTGAAGTGTGGGCACATCAACGCGCAGCAGGCCTTCAACTACCGCCAGTTCTTCGACATCGCCACCGGCACGGTCCAGGTGAAGAGCCTCTACACCTATCCGCTGTATGGGTGGCCGGTGGACCTCTACAACACCCTGGTCTGGATCGCCCCCATGGACCGCAACGCGCCCTGCACGGTGGGCTACAACGCCACCTACGGCAGCTACGCCCGCGTCGTGTCGGAGTGCCTGGTGGGCTGCTACACGCCGGAGCAGAAGGTGCGCTTCGCCACGGGCGACATCGGCATCCAGGAGGCGATGATGTCCCAGCGCACGGACGTCGTCACGCTGGCGCCGGGCGCGACCTTCGACCGGCTGACCTTCCAGACCGGCAAGGTGGTGGCCTACGTCTCCGACGTCGCGGACGCCGAGCAGCCCCTCCTCAACATCCGCACCCGTGGCGGCGGCCACCTGCGCGTGACCACCAACCACCCCATCGTCGACAGCGCCGGCGTGGTGAAGCAGGCCGACGAGTTCCAGGAGGGTGAGGAGCTCATCCGCGCGGATGGCTCGCTCGACGCCATCGTCTCCATCGAGAAGGAGATGTACTTCGGCAAGACCTACAACCTGAAGCCCGCCACCTTCGACCCGACGACGAACATCGTCGTGGCCCAGGGCTTCCTCAACGGCTCCAGCCGCTTCCAGGACAAGACGGTGACCGAGGGCAACCGGGTCCTGCTGCGCCAGAACATCCCGGACTCCGCCCTGGCGCCGTAACCGGCGGCCTCCACTTCCGACTCCAGAATGGCAGAGGGCACCCGGACGCGGCCAGCGCACCGCCCCGGATGCCTTCGTCTTGCCCAATCCGTCACGGGACGGGGGCCCCTTCCAGGGGCCCGCGCACCGGGGGCAAGTCCTCACGCCGGGCCGCGGCTCTGGCCGTTCGCGGGCCTGGCCGGCGCGAGCGCAGGACCGACGCGATGACAGGCGGTCTCATCGCGTCTCATGAAACACGTGTCATGTCGTTGCAGGAATGAAGTCTCTCGTCGTCCACCAAGGAGTTTCTCGTGAATATCCGTCACCTCCCGTGGGGGAAGTCGCTGGCTGTGATGATGTTGTTGGGGGCAACAGGGGCCTCGGCCCAGGTCGCGAACGAAGGAAGGTGCGCTTCGGATCAGCTCTTCACGAATGCCCAGGCCAACGAGCGCATCGAGTGGGCCCTGCGCTGTGGCACGATCACGGCGCAGCAGGCGTTCGACTTCCGCAACTTCTTCGATCCCGCCTCCGGCACCGTCCAGCCCAAGCCCATCTATACCTATCCCGTGTACGGGTGGCCCGCGTCCGTCGCGGCGAACGCCGTCGTCTGGGTGGCCCCCACGGACCGTAACGTTTCGTGCACCCTCCCGTACAGCGCGGCCCATGGCGGCTACGCCCGCGTCGTGACGGAGTGTGTGATTGGTTGCTACACCCCGGAGCAGACGGTGCGCTTCTCCACGGGTGACGTGGCCATCGCGGAGGCGATGAAGTCCCAGCGCACGGACGTCGTCACGCTGGCGCCGGGCGCGACCTTCGACCGCATGTCCTTCCAGACGGGCCAGGTCGCGGCCTACACGGCGGACATCGTCGACGCCGAGCAGCCCCTCCTCAACATCCGCACCCGCGGCGGCGGCCACCTGCGCGTGACCACCAACCACCCGGTGGTGGACAGCGCCGGCGTGGTGAAGCAGGCCGACGAGTTCCAGGAGGGCGAGGAGCTGGTCCGCGCGGACGGCTCGCTCGACGCCATCGTCTCCATCGAGAAGGAGATGTACTTCGGCAAGACCTACAACCTGAAGCCGTCGACCTATGACTCGACGACGAACATCGTCGTGGCCCAGGGCTTCCTCAATGGCTCCGGCCGCTTCCAGAACAAGTCGGTGACCGAGGGCAACCGGGTCCTGCTGCGTCAGAACATCCCGGACTCCGTCTTCGAGCCGTAAGTCTGACATCTGCTTCGACAAGGGGGGCCTGGAGTCGAAGGCTCCCCTTGTGCTTTCCTATTCCCACTCACGCGTCCGGGGGGGCTCGTTCCGAGACGCACGCGCAAGGGTAGACATGACCGTGGAGCACACTCGAACCAGTTCGCGACAAGGGTGGATTTGGGGAATCGTGGCGGCGGCGTGCGTGGGGGGAGGCGTGGTGTGGTTTCTGCGGGCGGACCCCACCCAGGATTCCCAGACATCGTCCGGCGGCCCGCGGCAGGTTGGAGGCTCGCCTTCGCAATCCGTGACAGGCTCTGCGGACGCGAGGGCGCGGGGCGTGGAGCGGGGCGTCACGGGCGTGGCGTCTGGCGGCGCGCCCTCCGGAGCGGGGGCGTCCGCGCCGGGTTCGCCCGCGCCAGGAACCCCCGGGCCCCAGGCCGGTGACGTGGACGCGCCCCCAGGCGCTCCGCCCGAGTACTTCGGGAGCCGGGACTACATCCGCAAGAAGGTGCTCGCGGCGAACAAGGACCTGGAGGACTACAAGTTCTTCGAGGCGAAGGTCCTGCGCACGCCGGCGGAGACGGAGACGTTCCAGGCCATGCTGTCCTCGCCGGAGCGGCTCGACCGGGCCTTCACGCGGCTGACGTCCTCGGGCGAGACGGCCTACTCCAGCGAGGTGGAGCTCGAGCGGATGTACCAGGTGGACTACCTGGAGCAGGCGCTGCGCTGGAAGGAGAACCCGGAGCGGGAGCGGGTGCTCGACCTGGCGGAGAAGGTCATCCTCGCGGACAACCTCACGCCGTCGCTCCCCATCGAGCTGCGGCGTTCGTTGGCGGGGGACAAGCTCGAGCTGTTCGGCGTGCTCCAGTCCGTGGCTCCGGAGCGTGCCCTGCGCACGACGGAGCGGGCGCGGGGCACCCGCCTCGAAAGACTCCTGGCGTTCGCGGGCAAGGCGCCCACTCCTTGAATGCAGTCGACACATCTCCAGACAGGTCAATCCATCATGCGAACGCGTTGGCAGCTCCTGCTCACCGGCTCCCTGGCCCTGGCGATGGGCTGTGGGGGTGAGCCAGGCGACCCTCCCCCCCAGGACCCGGGATGTCTGACGGACGATGACTCGGGATGTGGGGGCGGCCCCTCCGTGGAGTGTCTGGGGGAGCGGCCCGCCACCGGGGGGGACCCGGCCATGGGGTTCGTGGTGGACGCGGCGGCGCCCGCGGTCATGAACATCCACCCCTGCTCGGGCGCGGTCGGCGTGGACGCCTCCTCGAGGATCCGCGTCGCGTTCTCGAAGGACGTGGACGTCGCGTCGCTGACCACGTCGACCTTCGTCGTGTCGAAGGGGGGGCAGCGGGTGGTGGGGGCGCTCACGCTCCAGGGGACGATCGCCACCTTCCAGCCGATGGAGAAGTTCACCCTGGGCCAGTCGTACGAGGTGCTCGTCACGACGGGCGTGCGCGGGGTCGACGGCAAGCCGCTGGTCTCCGAGTACAGCTGGACCTTCACCGTGCGCGAGGGCCTCTGGGCGGCGCCCATCCGGCTGGAGGCGGATGATCGCGGCAGCGCCTACGACGCGCAGATGGTGGCGGACGGGCAGGGCAACGTCCTGGCGGCGTGGCTGCAGTTCGACGGCACTCACACCAATCTCTACGCGCGGCGCTACAACGTCACCACGGGGTGGGAGGCGGGCAACCGCGTCGTCAGCGAGGAGCGCGGGAGCGCGAGCCGGTTCGCGCTCGCGATGAATGCCCGAGGCGAGGCGATCGCCCTCTGGACCCAGTGGTACCAGTCGCTGAGCCGCCTCTGGACGAGCTTCTCCTCGTCCACCACGCCCTGGACGGCGCCCTCGGTCGTCGAGCCCCAGGCCAGCCAGGTCCTCTCGCCGGCGGTGGCCATCGACCGCAACGGCAATGGCATGGCCATCTGGCTGCATGGCAGCGAGCCCGCGCACCTGTGGGGAGGCCAGTACCTCAACACGGTGGGCTGGGTGGACATGCGCACCCTGTCGTCGCTCGACATGGGCGGGAGCGAGGAGCCGCAGGTCGCGACGGATGGCTTCGGCAACGTCACGGTGGTGTGGCTGCAGCGGGATGGGGCGCAGAAGGCGCTCTGGATGCGGCGCTTCGCGCCCGACATCGGGTGGGGCGAGGTGCACCGGTTGAAGCCCGCGGAGTCGCTCGACGCCGTCTCGCCGCGGCTGGCCGTCGACGCCAACGGCGGCGCCATGGTGGTCTGGCAGTCCCGCCAGACGCCCCAGCGCGTCTACTCCGTCCGCTACGTCCCCGGCGTGGGCTGGGAGGCGGTCCGGCAGGTGGCCCAACTGGACGTGGGGCAGATCTCCGCGCTGGCCATCGCGGGCGAGCCGGGGGGACGGGTGACGGCGGTGTGGTCCCAGGGCGACGAGACGCGAGGCAGCATCTGGGCCGCCCGCTACGAGGTCGCCGGCGGCTGGGGCGCCGCCGCGCGCCTGAGCCCGACCGACGTCGAGCGCTCCCAGGAGCCCGCCGTCGCCATGGATGGCAATGGCAACGCCGTGGCCGCGTGGTTCCAGATCCACGGCACCACGACCCAGCTGTGGGCCGCGCGCTCCGCGTCCGGCGGGGGCGGTTGGGGAACGCTGACGCGCGTGGATTCCAGCGGCAACGCCATCACCCCGAAGGTCGTCATGGACAGCAGCGGCCGAGCCACGATCATCTGGTCCCAGTACGCCGGCAATCACTTCGACCTGTGGACCAGTCGTTTCGAATAGCGCCCGCTCCTGGAATCCCAAACCTCATGAAACTCCCCTGGTCCATGAACAACTCCTGGATGCGAAGCCTCGTGGTGGTCGTGTCGTCGGTGGTCGCGACCGCGTGTCACGAGCCTGGTGCCGCGCCCGACGAAGACGTCGTCGAGCCCCAGCCGACGACGGACGCCGACGTGACGGAGGCGCTGCGCCGTCTCCCCGACGCCCATGTCCTGGGCGTGGGGGCGGCGGGGACTCCCAACTTCGTGCGCGGCGACCTGGGGAAGCTGGAAGGGGCGCTCGAGGATCGCTCCACGCTGGAGCGGATCGCCCCGGTGTTCCGGCTCACGCCCCAGGACCTCGAGGTCACGCGGGTGACGTCGGACGAGCTGGGCTTCCGCCACGTCTACTATTCACAGACGAAGAACCGCCTCCCGGTGGTGGGGGGCGAGCTGGCGGTGCACGTCAACGCGGAGGGGGTCATCTACGCGGCCCACGGCACCGCCCGCGACGGCGTCCAACTGCCCGTCGCCCCGCTCGTGCCGGCGGAGGGCGCGGAGCGGGCCGTCCGGGACGATTCGCAGGACATCTCCTCCGTCGAGGTGGGGCCCGCGCGTCTGGTGTACCTCCACGCGTTGGATGGGCGGATGGTGCTGACGTGGGAGCAGGCGGTGATGGGCCTGCGAGGGCAGGACCCGGTCCATGACGTGGTGTACGTGGACGCCCAGAGCGGCGCGGTGGTGGAGCGCCATCCGCGCATCCACTCGGCGCGGTCGCGGAAGATCCACGACCTGGCCCACGGCACGACGCTGCCCGGCGCCGTGGCCCGGAACGAGGGGGCGCCGAGCGTCGCGGACCCGGTGGTCAACCAGAACTACGACCGGCTGGGGGACACCTACGATTGCTACAAGACGCTCTTCAACTGGGACTCCTTCGACAACCAGGGCTCGACGTTGATCAGCAGCGTCCACTACGGGGAGAACTACGCGAACGCGTTCTGGAATGGCATCCAGATGGTGTTCGGCGACGGGGATGGGGTCCGCTCGGCCAACATGACGCAGTCGCTGGACATCACGGCCCACGAGCTGACCCACGCCGTCATCCAGCGCACGGCGAACCTGGTCTATGCCGGGGAGCCGGGGGGCTTGAACGAGTCCATCGCGGACATCTTTGGCAACGTCTGTGAGTCCTTCCGCGAGGGCGCGGTGACGAGCAAGACGTGGATGGTGGGGGAGGACGTCTGGTCTCCGGCCATCCCCGGCGATGCGCTGCGCTACATGAACGACCCCCGGCAGGACGGGGTGTCGATCGACCATTACCTCGACTACAACACGGGGATGGATGTGCATTTCAGTTCGGGCATCCCGAACCTGGCCTTCCATCTCCTCGTGCAGGGGGGCACCCATCCCCGGGGTCGCTCGACGGTGTCGGTGCCTGGGATTGGGCTCCCCAAGGCGCGGTACATCTGGTTCCGCGCGCTGACCTTGTACATGACGGCGGGCACGGACTTCCTGGGCGCGCGGAACGCCACCCGGCAGGCCGCGGCGGACGTCCTCCCGTCCTCGGACGTGGACGCGGTGGAGCGCTCCTGGCGCGCGGTGGGCGTGCCGCCGGTCACCCCGCTGCCCGCCAACGTCCTCGCCCTGAGCAACGGCATCCCGGTGGCGAATCTCTCCGGGGCCACGGGCAACAAGCAGTTCTTCTCCCTGGAGGTCCCGGCCGACGAGCCCGAGCTCGTGTTCGAGCTTTCGGGTGGGGCGGGCGACGCGGACATGTACGTCAAGTTCGGCGCCACGCCGGGCCTCAGCCAGAACGAGTGCCGGGCCTCGCTCGCGGGCACGTCGGAGACGTGCCGCATCACCAACCCGGTTCCGGGCACGTGGTACGTCCTGGTGCACGCGCACACGGGCTACTCGGGCGTCACCCTCCGTGGGGCCTACTCGAATCCGCCGGAGCTCGCTGCCCCGCTCACGAACGGGGTGCCGCTGCCGAACCTCTCGGGCGCGGCGGGTTCTAAGGCGTACTGGAAGATGTGGGTCCCCGCCGGGCAGGCCCGCGTCACGTTCTCGCTGAGTGGCGCGGCGGGAGTCTCCGGGGATGCGGACCTGTATGTGCGCCGAGGCGCCGCGCCGACGCTGACCACCTTCGATTGTGCCCCTCGCCTCCAGGGCAATTCGGAGACCTGCACCATCAACAACCCGGCCGAGGGCGAGTACTACGTGATGGTCCACGGGTACGTCGGGTACTCGGTCCTCACGTTGAGTGGCCAGTATCCGTGACGGTTCCCGACATGGGGCTGGGCGGGTCGTGGAGAGGACTCGCCCCTGAATCGAGGCGCGCGGGCCGCCAGGGCCCGGCGTGGGGGGCTCAGGGCTCGCGAACGCAGTCGTTCGTCACGGGCACGGGCGCTCCGTGGGCGATGACCTCGAAGTCCTCCACGCGGAGGGCCGAGAGGTCCCGGGGTCGCAGGCCCACCTGGGACCACTTGTGCTGGGTGAAGCGGTCGCCCTGCGCCGTGAGCGCGATGTTGCCGCCGTCCGCGTGGAACATGCCGTAGCGCTGAAGCGCCCGGGCGACCACGCGCGCCGCGTCGTTGGGCAGGGATTCCAGCGGGAAGTCGCGCCGCAGGCGCAGGTGCACGCCGTAGGGGGGATGGTTGTCGCCGCCCGTGGTGTTGGTGCCGTGCGTGGCTGGCGCCACATAGGCGCGGCGTCGGATGCAGTCGTTCGGCAGGATGAACCGGATGGCGTGCTTGATTTCGCCGGCGGCGATTTCATCCGCGGTGAAGAGCAGCGGTGCGATGGGGAATCCCGCCGCGTCCGCGCTGGTGCACTGCTCTCCGCGGCCCTCCATGCCGTAGACGCGTGTCAGGTCCCACACCGCGAGGCAGCCCCCGGTGAAGGCGTTGCCCTGGATGTCCGCCCGCCACATCTCGTAGAGCGACGTGCCCCGCACCACGAGGAGGTGGCAGTCGCCGTCGGTGGTGCACGCATAGCCGTCCTCGCCCTCGAGCGCTCCGCCAGCCGGCACCGGGACCTGCACGTGGTCGCAGTCGGGTGAATAGAACTCACCGTCCCTGGGCTGGAACGCGCGCATGGGCGCGGAGCCATCGTCGTGGAGGACGTTGAACGAGAAGTCGATCTGGAAGACGTTGCCGTTGCCCCAGCCGCCCGAGTCGCGCAGCGCAGAGATCCAGGCGCGCGACTCCGGGGCCACCGGCGCGGAGGAGACATCCTGGTACCAGATGGCCTCGTCCGGGAAGTGGCGGCCGCCCAGGTCGACGCCGCTGCCCGGGGTGCCGCCATCCGGTGGTTTCGTCCCGTCATCCTCACTGCACCCGGCCAGCGCCAGCGCGACCGTGATTGCCCAGGCCTTCCGCATGTGGACCTCGAAGAAGCGCTTCCGTTTCCCCGAAGCCTAGGCCCGCTGACGGAGGTCAGGGTAGCCGTCCTCACCCCCGCTGGCCGTTGGCCGCCGCCTTCGACGCGGGGGCGCCGGGCAGGCCCGGGGCCTCTTCGACCACGCGCTCCAGGGCCTTGAGGCCCTTGCGCTGACCCACGGCCACCACCGTGAGGTTCTCGCGGCGGAAGTAGCGACGCGCCACCTCGCGCACGCGCGCGGCGGACTGCGCGTCCACCAGGTCCGCCCGGTGACTGAACGTCTCCGGGAGCCGGAACAGCTCCGTGCCGCCGAACCACCCGGCCAGGTCGCTCGGCGAGTCCTGCGAGAACTCCAACTGCATGCGGTGGCGGCGCTTGGCGCGGCCCAGCTCCTCCTCGCCAATCTCCTCGTCGCACAGCGCGGCCAGCACGCGGAGGGCCTCCGTCACCACCTGCGACGCCTTCTCCGGAGCACTGGCGGCCTCGAACTCGAAGATGCCGGCGTCGTGGTACGTGTCCAACGCCGCGCTGACGGAGTACGCCAGCCCGCGCTTCTCCACGATTTCGAACGGCAGCCGCGACGACAACCCGTCGTCCAGCACCCGGCGGATGAGCTGCAACGCGGCGTGGTCGTCGTGCTGCTCGGGCACCGTGCGGAAGCTCAGCCGGAACTCCGTCTGCGACTCGTCATGCGGCACGAAGTGCAGCCGGGGGCCCGTCAGCGCGTCTGGCGGAGGCGCCTCCGTGCTCGCGGGGCCCCGGGGCAGCCGGGCGAAGGCGCGCTCGGTCAACTCCAGCACCTCGTCGCGGCGCACGCGGCCGGCGGCGGTGACCACCAGATTGCCGGTGACGTAGTGCCTCGCGAAGTGCTCCAACACCTGCGCGTGCGCCAGCGTGGTGACGGACTCGCGCGTGCCGGCGATCTTCAGGGCCAGCGGATGGTCCGGGAAGAGCAGGCGCTTGGACAGGTTGTCCAGGTCGATGTCCCGCCCCTTGTCGTCCACCTCGTCCAGCATCTCCTCAAGGATGATCTGCCGCTCCACCTCCATGTCCGTCAGCCGGGGGCGGGTGAGCATGTCGCCGAGGATGTCCAGGCCCACGCGCAGGTGCGCGGGGTGCAGGGGCGTGTAGTAGAAGCCCTGGTCCCGGGTGGTGACGCCGTTGAGGTTGCCGCCCACCTCCTCCACGGCGGCGTTCATCCGCACCGTGTCCGGCCAGCCCTCGCTGCCCCGGAAGAACAGGTGCTCCAGGAAGTGGCTGACGCCGTTGTTGGCGGGCGTCTCGTGGCGGCTGCCCGTGCGGACGTAGATGGCGAGCAGGGCGGTGTGGAGGTGGGGCGTCTCGACGGTGACGACGCGCAGCCCGCTGGGCAGCACGTCCCGGTACGATGTGAAGCTCATGCGCGGGGAAGCCTTAACACGAAGGCCGTCCCCTGGCCGGGAATACTCTGGCAGGAGAGCGAGCCCCCATGGGCCTGGAGGATCTGCTGGCTCACCGCGAGTCCCAGGCCGGTTCCGCCCTCCTTGGTGGTGAAGAAGGGCTCGAACAGGTGCTCGCGCACCTCGTCCGTCATGCCCTGGCCGGTGTCGCGCACCGTCACCTCCACGTCCTGCTCCAGGGGGCGGGTGGCGATGGTGAGCTGCCCGCCGTGGGGCATGGCCTCGCGGCTGTTGCGCAGCAGGTTGAGGAACACCTGGCGCAGCTGGCCCTCGTCCGCGAGCACCGGCGGCGTGGCGGGGGAGAACTGGCGCACCACCTCCACGCCCGCGCGCTCCAGCTCCTCGCGGGTGAAGTCGAGCACGCCGTCCAGCACCGCCGTGACGTCGCGCGGGTCCAGGTCCGGCCGCTGCGGGCGGGCCATGCGCAGGTACTGCTCGGTGACGTCCGCCAGCCGGTCCACCTCGTGGGTGACGGCGGACAACAGGTGTGTCACCTCCCGGGCGTCCTCGGGGGCGTCGAACCGGGCGCGCTCCACGGCGTCCTGGAGCAGCTCCACGTTGAGGCCGATGGAGGACAGGGGGTTGCGCACCTCGTGGACGATCTGCGCGGAGATGCGGCCCACGGCGGCCAGCTGCTCGGCGCGCATCAGCGCCTCCGCCTGCGCCTTGAGCTGGGCCTCGCGCGCCTGGAGCGAGCGGGCCATCTTGTCGAACTCGCGCGCCAGCACCGCCACCTCGTCGTCGCCGCGCACCCCCAGCTGGGCGGTGTAGTCGCCCCGGCCGATGCGTGAGACGCCCTCGATGAGCGTGCGCACCGGGCGCAGCGTGCGCGCGCTCCACGCCGTGGCGCCCAGCCCCAGCAGGATGGCGGCGACCGACAGGCTGATGATGGCCAGCCCCGTCTGCCGCTCGCGCTCCTCGGCGCCGTCCACGCGCTCCCGGATGCGGTTGGACAGCGCCAGCCTCAACAGGCGCAGCTCCCGCCCGATGGCGTCCTCCATGGTCAGCACGTCCGCGGTGGCGCGGTCCACCTCCAGCTTGTCCGGCGCCTGCGTGCTCAGCGCGGAGAAGACGCTCTCCGCCGCGCGGCCATACTCCTGGTAGCGCGCGTCCAGCTCCACCATGCGCGTCTCCAGCTCGCGGATGAAGGGCACCTCGCTCTCCGGGGCCTCGGCGCGGACCTCCTCGGCGCGCTTGCGCGCGTTGGCCAGCCGCTGCGTCATCAGCGTGGTGGGGACGTAGATGCGCGCCAGCCGGATGATGGCGCGGCGGGTCTCCGGGCTGTCCTCCTCCAGCACGCGCGCCGTGTTCTTCTGCTGGTTGGCGTGGTTCGTCTCCATCTCCGCCGCGTCCTGGGAGAGCTGGAGGTAGCCCTGGCTGACGAGCCGTATCTCCAGCCGGTTGCGGTGCAGCTCCGCCACGCTGAACAGCGACACCAGGCCGAAGGTGACGAGCACCACCGCGTAGCCGAGGAAGATGCGGGTGGCGAGGGAGAGCTTCATGCGCGAGGGGGCCGCCAGTCGTCCGGAACGCCATCGCTACGCGCACCGGAGGCCGCGCGCAAGCAAAGCCGTCCTCTCGCCGGCCCCCCCGCGGGGGAGCCAGCCATCCAGGCCTGGGGGTCCATGGTCCCCAGGATAGTCCGCCGGGGCTGCACGGACTGCAACCCAGATGCAATCACGGCCCGGCCCGCGCGTAGACGGTGCGCGGCGAACCTCCGGCGCCCCCACCAAGGACCCCTCCCTCCGTGAAAGCCACCCCGGCCCCCGTTCTCCTGGGCGCATTGCTGGCCCTGCTGTCCCTCCCCGGTGCCTCGCTCGCGGCGCCGCCCGAGCCCGCCCCGGACCCCGCCCAGCGGCTCGTGGGTGTCTGGGCGGGGGACGTCGTCAACGGCCCGGAGGCCCGGGGGCCGCTCACGGTGTACCGCGAGGGCGACACCTGGCGGGCGACGCTCGCGGGCTTCGAGGCGTCCGGGCGGATGGAGAAGTCGACGTTGACGGTGACGCTGCCGGGCGGGCAGGGCGAGCTGCGCGGGCGGGTGTCGGCGGATGGCCGGCTCATCCAGGGCCACTGGGTCCAGCCGCGCGTCCTGGCGGGCGGCGTCCAGTACGCGACCCCGGTGGAGCTGCGCGCCCTGCGCAAGGGGGTGTGGCGGGGAGACGTGACGCCGTGGGAGGACCGGCTCACGCTGTACCTCACGGTGTATGCCCGGCCGGACGGCTCGCTGGGGGCGTACTTCCGGGATCCGGAGAAGGGCTTCGGTCGACAGTTCGCGTTCGACGCCTCGATGACGGGGAACGCCGTGAAGCTCGTGGACCCCCGGGGGCCCACGACCTTCGAGGGCACGTATGACGAGCGGTTCGGCCGGCTGACGGTGCCCATCCTGTTCCTGGGGAACGTCACGTTCACGAAGCGGGACCGGAACCAGGCGGTGGGCCTCTACCCGCGCACGCCGGAGGGGCCCTATGTCTACAGTCCCCCCGTGGCGGACGCGGACGGCTGGGCGACGGCGTCGCTGTCGGACGTGAAGATGGACCCAGGCCCCATCGCCCAGCTGGTCCAGAACATCCTCGCGACGCAGCCGGGCCCCAAGCCCACGCCCGTCATCCAGGGGCTGCTCATCGCCCGGCACGGCAAGCTCGTGGTGGAGGAGTACTTCCATGGCTTCTCCCAGGCGCGGCTGCACGACCTGCGCTCCGCCTCCAAGACGGTGGCCCCCATGCTGGTGGGCACCGCCATCCAGCAGGGCGCCAAGCTCGAGCCCGGGACGCTCGTGTACGAGCGGTTCCCGGCGTACGCGTCTCCCGCGCCGCTGGACCCGAACAAGGCGAAGCTCACCGTCGAACACCTGATGACGATGACGTCGGGCCTCGCCTGCGACGACAACGACGACGCGTCCCCCGGCAACGAGAACACGCTCCAGGAGCAGGAAGGGGATTGGTACACGTACACCCTGAACCTCCCCATGGGGCGGGCGCCGGGCGGAGCGAAGGCGGTGTACTGCTCGGCGGGCATCAACCTGCTGGGCGGCGTGGTGCGCGGCGCGACGGGCGCGTGGGTGCCGGACCACTTCCAGCGCACCCTGGCCTCGCCCCTGGGCATCCGTCACTACGCCATGAACCTGATGCCGGACGGCGAGGCGTACCTGGGCGGCGGCCTCTACCTGCGCCCCCGGGACGCGCTGAAGCTGGGCCAGCTCTACCTGTCCGGCGGCGTGTGGAACGGCCGGCGCATCGTCAGCAGGCAATGGGTCGAGCGCTCCGTCGCGAAGCACGCGGAGATGGAGCCCGGCCGCACGTACGGCTACGCGTGGTGGCGGCACGAGCTGAAGGTGGGCGAGCGCGTCTATGCGGAGTACGAGGCGGGCGGCAACGGCGGCCAGTACATCATGGTGGTCCCGGAGCTGGACCTGACGGTGGTCTTCACCGGCGCCAACTACGGCCAGTTCAACATCTGGAAGACCTTCCGGGAGGAATTGCTGCCGCGATACATCCTCGCGGCCGTCCGCCCGTAGGCGGGGAGGGGAGCCCTGGCTGCGTCTTGTCTCGACGCACGCCGGGGACGGGGGTACAAGGCGCGTGCAATGGAGCCTGTCTCGTCGAAGAAAGTCTCGCTGGTGACGGAAATCTCGAAGGAGTTCACCTTCGAGGCCGCGCACCGCCTCCCCCACGTCCCCGCCGGTCACAAGTGCTCGCGCGTCCACGGGCACAGCTACCGCATCGAAATCACCGTGCGTGGCCCGGTGGACCCCCACCTCGGGTGGATCGTCGACTTCGCCGAGCTCAACGCCGCCTGGCAGCCGCTGCACGCGCAGCTGGACCATCGCCTGCTGAACGACGTGCCCGGACTGGAGAACCCCACGAGCGAGCTGCTGGCCGGCTGGCTCTTCGAGCGGCTGACGTTCCCCACCGCGAAGGTGGTGAGGATCCGCGTCTCGGAGACGTGCACGTCCCAGTGTGTCGTCTACCCCGCGGAGGGGTGAGGCGCGTCAGGTCTCGACCTGACCGAGGTTGGCGTGGAGGACGGCGCCGTTCACCGTCGGCGTCCTCGCGCAGAATGAGACGATGTCGGCGATCTCCTCCGGGGTGATGAGGCGGCCGAAGGTCGTCTTGTTCCGGGCCATGGCGAGCGCCTCCTGGCGACCTCCCAGGTGCGAGGCCAGCAGCTCCGTGTCCGTGAAGCCGGGGCACACGCAGGCGGTGTGGATGCGCGTGCCCGCCAGGTCCTGGCAGGTGGCTCGCATCAGCCCGACGAGGGCGTGCTTCGACGTGACGTAGGACGCCGCGCCCCGCACCGCCTTCTCCGACAGGGTGGAGCCCACGTAGAGGATGGAGGAGCCCTCGGTCAGGTACTCCCGCGCCAGGCGGTTGAGCACCGCGGGCGCGACGAGGTTGACCTCCAGCACCCGGCGCAGGTGCGCCGCGTCGAGCGACAGCGCGTCGTCGTGCGCGTACAGCGCCGCGTTGTGCACGACGCACACGCGGCCGCCCGCGCGCCTGCCCAGCGTGTCGCGCAGCACGGCGCCGACGGCGCCCTCCCACCCGGGGGTTCCCAGGTCCACGTTGACGTCGACCACGCCGGGCACGGGGCAGGGGGTGCGCGACAGCGTCACCACGCCCCAGCCCTCCTGGCGGAAGCGCGCGGCGACGGCCTGCCCGATGCCCCGGCTGGCTCCCGTGACGATGGCCCAGTCAGTCATCCCGCGACCACTCCCACGACGACCACTGGCCGGGGCCGGAGGCGCACTTCACCACCAGCCGGGAGACGCGGTCCCTCCTCAACGCGGAGCCGTCGCCCACCAGCTCCTCGCCGAAGACGCGCGCCAGCTCCTCCAACGTCACGTTCTCCACGGGGAGCACGGTGATGTCGCGCGCGAGGAAGTGCAGCGTCTCCCCGTTGAAGTGCGCCGCCACGTTGCCCTTGGCGTCCGTCTCCAGCCGCAGGTGCGGGGAGCGCCCCGGTAACATGAAGGTCTCGTTCCACCCGTGACAGCGCTCGATGATGGCGCGCTTCATGGGCTTGTAGTCGGAGAGCATCCCGTTCTCCGTCACCTCGCCGGTGATGGCGACGTAGACGGTGAAGTTGTGGCCATGCAGGTTCTCGCGCTCCGTGGCGGAGAAGATGGTGAAGTGCCCGGCCGAGAACTTCATCTCTTCCTTGTGGAGCTCGATGGTCGTCGTGCGTGGCATGGGCGACCACCTCGTTAGCACCAAGCCAGGACCACCTCAACGGGCCCGGAGGGCCCGGTGTCCACCGGATGTGCAACCCAGTGACGGATGGAGCCGCCAGGTCCTGGCCTCCCGGGGGCCTGGTGCGCGATTCTACCGGGCCCATGCTCCTGCCCCTGCTCACCCTGGGTGTGCTCCTCGCCACGAAGCCTGCACCCGCGGAGAAGGTCTTCACTCCCTGTCCCCGGGACACGCCCGAGTGGACGGCCGCGCGCGAGCGGCTCGCCGCGCTGGACGCGAGGCTGGGCGGCCTGCCGGACGAAGGCGACGCGGACGGGGCGTTCGCGGCGCTCCAGCAGACGCTCGCCTCGCGCTGTTTCGAGATGAGCCGGGAGGAGAAGGCCGATCGCCCGGAGAAGGGCGTGCTGGCGTCGCAGCTGCGGACGTGGTGGCGGGACGGCGGGAAGGCGTGGGTGGAGTCCTATCTGGACCTGGGGACTCCCGGCGCTCGCACCGTGGTGCTGCCCCCGAGCGTGCGCCCGATGCTCGCCAGGGAGACGGCCCCGAAGGACCATCGCCTCGCCAGCCTGCTGTGCCCCCTGTCCGACCTGGCGTGCGCGAAGGGGACGGAGGCGTGGTTCGCGCGCGCGGACGCGGCGTTCCTGCCGGAGAACCTCGCGAGGTCGGGCATCTCGCGGGACGAGAGACGCGTGGACCCCTTCGACACCTGCGAGGAGGCGGCCCTGAAGCGCCCCAAGCGCTGGCGCTATACCCTGTGGCGCCGCTGCCTCGGCGACACCCTGAATTCGGAGTCCGCGCTCCCGCTCGTCCGGCTCCGGGCCCCCGGGGATGGGTGGCTCGTGCTGCGCGGGCGGCGCGGCCATTACGAATTCTGCGACGAGCTGCGCGCCTACCACCTGGGCACCGGCGCCGCCTGGGTCTCCCAGAGCTGCAGCGCGCTCGTCCTGCGCGAGGACCCCGAGCACAGGGGCCGGGTGGATGGGAAGAAGACGGACGAGGGGCGCCAGCCGCGGGTGAAGGCGGGCGCGGTGTCGCCGGAGCGGCTGAGGGAGCTGACGTGGGTGCTCCTGCTCGAGGACGAGCCCGCGTCCCGGACCCTCGTGTCGCGTCACACGGTGCCCGAGGGCTTCGCCGTCGAGCTGCGGGAGTCCCCGAGCGAGAACCACGGCACGGTGGGGGGCGCCGTCGGTGGCTCGGTCTGGGGCAACACGGGGCAGACCCGCATCACCTGGCGCTGGTTCCCTCCGGGCGACGCGGAGCCCTTCCATGGGGAGTTCACCTGGCCGGATTCGTCCGACGCCCTCGAGAACCACGCGGACCACCTGCTCGAGGCCCTGGAGAAGGACTTCGTCGAGGGGTGTCCTCGCAAGCCCGCGCCGCTCGACGTGCTCGACTTCACGCGCGCGACGACGGTGAACCGGGTCGATGCCCCCGACGGCGTGGCGAAGCCCCAGGACACCCTCCTCGAAGTGCTCCGCGCCTGGAAGGCCCCCGCCTCCTGCGCCACGCCTCCCCCCTGACGGACAGGTCCGCCGGGAGGTCGGACCCGGGACGTCTCCCGACCCGCGAGAAGATTGCGTTGCGCGCCGGACCCACCGGCAATTAGTAATGGCCGGTGTTGCAATTTCCTCCCTGGAGGAGGCCGTCCATGTCCCGCGCGTCCCGCAGTCTCCGACGCTGTTGTCGCCAACGCTGAGGTTGGCTCTGCGCTGAAATCTGGCTGGGGCGCCGCGTGGCGCACCGGAGCCGTGTCAGGTTCCGGGGACACAGCCCGTTCCGGCCGCTGAATTTCGTCCCATACCCCGAAAGCGTCATGTCCTCCGGTGGGTGGCACCGGCCGGGAGGCGTGCGCGTGTGTTTCCCTCGTCTCGTGCCGTGACGGCCGGCTGGAGGTGTGTCCGCGCGAGCGCGGGGACGCCTGGGGCCGTCCGCGTCCCGGCGGTTGGAGTTCTTCGATGAATTGGCGACGTACGGTGGCGGGAGGCGCGCTGGCGCTCCCGCTGGTGGTGGGTGGTTTTGTCCTCGCGCGGGGGGATGCGGAGGCGCAGGAGGGGGGCGGCGGCGCGAAGATGGCGCCGCCTCCGGTGGTGGTGGCGGAGGTGGTGACCCGCCCGGTGTCGGAGAGCGCCGAGTACACGGGCGTGCTCGCGGCGGTGCAGAGCGTGGAGCTGCGGGCCCGCGTGGGCGGATACATCGACGCGGTCCGCTTCGCGGAGGGCGGCCTCGTCACCCAGGGGCAGGTGTTGTTCCAGCTGGACGCCCGCACGTTCGAGGCGGCGCTGGCGCGGGCCCAGGCGGACCTCAAGCAGGCCGAGGAGCGCCGGACGCTGGCCGAGCGCAAGTACGACCGGGGCGAGAAGCTGGTGGCCGAGCACGCCATCTCCCGCAGCGACTTCGACGTGCTGATCGCGGAGAAGGCGGAGGCCGGGGCGCGGGTGGAGGCGGCGCGGGCGGCGGTGCGGTCCGCGGAGATCGACCTGCATGACACCCGCGTGCGGGCGCCCATCTCCGGGCGCGTGGGCCGGGCGCTCGTCACCCCCGGCAACCTGGTCAGCGGTGGGAGCGCTGGCGCGACGCTGCTCACCACCCTCACGTCCGTGGAGCCGTTCCACGTCTTCTTCGACGTGGACGAGGCGACGTACCTGCGCTTCGCGGGCAGTGCCTCCGGCGCGCGCGGCAAGGACGGCCGGGTCAACCCGGTGCCCGTGCGCGTGGCGCTGACGGGGGAGCAGGGCTTCACGCGCGAGGCCCGGCTGGACTTCCTGGACAACCAGGTGTCACCGGCGACGGGCACGGCGCGGGCCCGGGCGGTGCTGCCCAACCCGGATGGGAAGCTGGCGGCGGGGCTGTTCGCGCGGGTGCGGTTGGAGACGGGCGCGGCGAAGCCCACGGTGCTCATCCAGGACCAGGCGGTGGCGACGGACCAGAAGGGCCGCTACGTGCTCGTCCTGCGTCAGGACCAGTCGCTGGAGCAACGGCGGGTGGAGCTGGGGGCGACGGAGGCGGGGCTGCGCGTGGTGCGCTCCGGGCTGGTGCCCGGTGAGCGCGTGGTCCTCAAGGGGCTGGCGCGGCCGGGCATGACGGTGACGCCGACGGTGGTGGCCATGGCCGGCTCCGAGCACGCGGAAGGGGCGCGCCCGTGAAGTTCGCCCACTTCTTCGTGGACCGGCCCATCTTCGCGGCCGTGTTGTCCGTGCTGCTGCTCATCGGCGGCGGGCTGTCGCTGGTGCAGCTGCCGCTCAGCGAGTACCCGGCCGTGTCACCGCCGACGGTGGTGGTGCAGGCCTCCTATCCGGGCGCCAACCCGAGCGTCATCGCGGAGACGGTGGCGGCGCCGCTGGAGCAGGCCATCAACGGCGTGGAGGGCATGCTCTACATGTCCTCGCAGGCCACCAGCGACGGCCGGGTGACGGTCACCATCACCTTCGCCATGGGCGTGGACCCGGACACCGCGCAGGTGCAGGTGCAGAACCGGGTGGCGCGCGCGGTGCCCCGGCTGCCGGCCGAGGTGCAGCGGCTGGGGGTGCTCACCGAGAAGTCCAGTCCGGACCTGCTCATGGTGGTGCACCTGGTGTCCCCGGACGGGAAGCTGGATCCGCTCTACCTCTCCAACTACGCGGTCCTCCAGGTCCGCGACGTGCTCCAGCGCGTGTCCGGCGTGGGCAACGTCATGGTGCTGGGCGCGGGTGAGTACAGCATGCGCGTCTGGTTGGACCCGCAGCTGCTGGCGGCGCGCAACCTGACCGCCAGCGACGTGGTGAACGCCATCCGCGAGCAGAACGTGCAGGTGGCCGCGGGCGTCATCGGGCAGCAGCCCGACGAGCGCTCCGCCTTCCAGCTCACCGTCACCACCCAGGGCCGCCTCACCGACGAGGAGCAGTTCCGGGACATCGTGGTGAAGGTGGGCGAGGCGGGGCAGGTGACGCGGCTGCGGGACGTGGCCCGGGTGGAGCTGGGGGCGAACACCTACGCGGTGCGCGCGCGGCTGGACGGCAAGCCCGCGGTGGCCATCGGCATCAACCAGGCCTCCGGCTCCAACGCGCTGGACGTGTCCGCGGGCATCCGCGCGCGGATGGAGGAGCTGCGCCACGCGTTCCCGGAGGGCATGGAGTACCGCATCGCGTACGACCCCACGCTCTTCGTGCGCGCCTCCATCCGCAACGTGGTGAGCACGTTGCTGGAGGCGGTGGTGCTGGTGGTGTTGGTGGTGCTGCTGTTCCTCCAGACGTGGCGCGCCTCCATCATCCCGCTGGCGGCGGTGCCGGTGTCCCTGGTGGGCACGGCGGCGGTGATGCACATGCTGGGCTTCTCGCTCAACACGCTGTCGCTGTTCGGCCTGGTGCTCTCCATCGGCATCGTGGTGGATGACGCCATCGTCGTGGTGGAGAACGTGGAGCGGCACATCGAGCTGGGCGTCAGTCCCAAGGAGGCCGCGCGCCGCGCGATGACCGAGGTGACGGGGCCCATCATCGCGATCACCTCCGTGCTGTCCGCGGTGTTCGTGCCCACCGCCTTCCTGGGCGGCCTCACCGGCCAGTTCTACCGGCAGTTCGCGCTGACCATCGCCATCTCCACCATCCTGTCGGCCTTCAACTCGCTGACGCTCAGCCCGGCGCTCGCCGGCGTGCTGCTGCGGGGGCACCACGGGCCGAAGGACGGGTTGACGCGGCTGATGGAGAAGGGGCTGGGGGGCTGGCTGTTCCGTCCCTTCAACCGCTTCTTCGACAAGGCGTCCGCGGGCTACGTGACGGTCGTCAAGCGCGTGGTGCGCGTCAGCGCGGTGGCGCTCGCCGTCTTCGCGGGGCTGCTCGTGCTGACGTGGGCGGGCTTTTCGAAGGTGCCCGCGGGCTTCGTGCCCATGCAGGACAAGTACTACCTGGTGGGGCTGGCCCAGCTGCCGCCCGCCGCGTCGCTGGAGCGCACCGACGACGTCGTCAAGCGCATGTCGGACCTCATGCTCGCGGAGGAGGGCGTGGCCAACGTGGTGGCCTTCTCCGGCATCTCCATCAACGGCTTCGTCAACGCGCCCAACTCCGCGGTGGTGTTCGCCATCCTGGACGACTTCGAGAAGCGCAAGTCGGCGGACCTGTCCGCCAACGCCATCGCCGGGCGTCTGCAGGGGAAGCTCTTCTCCATCCAGGAGGGCTTCGCGGCCATCTTCCCGCCGCCGCCGGTGCCCGGGATGGGCTCCATGGCGGGCTTCAAGCTCCAGGTGGAGGACCGCGCGGGCCTGGGCTCGGAGGCGCTGTACGCGGCCACGCAGGCGCTGGTGCAGCGGGCCTCGACCGACCCGCGGCTGACGGGGTTGATGTCGAGCTTCGAGATCAACGTGCCCCAGCTGGAGGCGCACGTGGACCGGGTGAAGGCGAAGCAGCAGGGCGTGTCGTTGAACTCCGTCTTCGAGACGCTGCAGATCCACCTGGGCTCGCTCTATGTGAACGACTTCAACCGCTTCGGGCGGACGTACCAGGTGAACGTGCAGGCGGACTCCCGGCACCGCATGGAGCCGGAGTCCATCGGGAGGCTCCAGGTGCGCAACCCCGAGGGCGGCATGGTGCCACTGGCGACGCTGGTGGACGTGGAGCCCTCGTTCGGTCCGGACCAGGTGCTGCGCTACAACGGCTACCCGTCCGCGGACATCAACGGCGCCGCGGCGCCGGGAGTCAGCACGGGGCAGGCGGTGGCGGCCATGGAGCAACTGGCGGGGGAGGTGCTTCCCGCGGGCATGGGCTTCGAATGGACCGACCTGACCTTCCAGGAGAAGCTCGCGGGCAAGGAGGGGCTGTTCGTCTTCCCGCTGGCCATCCTGCTGGCCTTCCTCATCCTCGCGGCGCAGTACAACAGCTGGACGTTGCCGCTGGCCGTGCTGCTCACGGTGCCGCTGGCCCTGCTCAGCGCGCTGGCGGGGGTGTGGTTCGTGGGGGGAGACAACAACATCTTCACGCAGATTGGCCTGGTGGTCCTGGTGGGGCTGGCGGCGAAGAACGCCATCCTCATCGTCGAGTTCGCCCGGGCTCGCGAGGACGAGGGCGTGGGCGTGGTGCAGGCGGCGCTGGATGCGTGCCGGCTGCGGCTGCGTCCCATCCTGATGACGTCCATCGCCTTCATCATGGGCGTGGTGCCGCTCGCGGTGGCGACCGGCGCGGGCGCGGAGATGCGACGGGCCATGGGCATCGCCGTGTTCGCGGGCATGCTCGGCGTGACGTTGTTCGGCCTGGTGCTGACCCCCGTCTTCTACGTCGTCATCCGCAAGCTCGCGCTGCGTGGCGCGGAGCGGGAGCGCGCTCCGGTGATTCCCACCGGGGCGACGGGCGCCGAGGGGCACTGAGCCCCGCCTCCTCACGCCGTGTCCAGGGGGCTGCCGTGGTGCCGGGCAGCCCCCTCCCACAGGGGCATTGCAGGAGGAGGGGGTGGGGGGCTGCCGCCGCGTCGGTCCGTGGCTAGCTTGGAGGCTCACGGAGGTGCGGCGTGGCGAGGGCTCGGAGGGGGACGGGGCCGAGGCCGGTCAGCGGAGCGGACTCGGCGCTGCTCATCATCGACGTCATCAACGACCTGGCGTTCCCCGGGGGCGAGCGGGTGCTCCCCTGGGCGCTGCGCATGGTGGACCGGCTGGCGCCCCTCGCGCGGCGGCTGCGGCGCGCGGGCCTCCCGGTCATCTACGTCAACGACAACTTCAACCACTGGCGCAGCGATTTCCGGGACGTGTTCCGGCACTGCACCCGGGCCGGCAGCCGTGGGCGCCCGGTGGCCAGGGCGCTCGCGCCGCATGCCTCCGACTACTTCGTCCTCAAGCCCAAGCACTCGGCCTTCTTCTCCACGTCGCTCGTGCCGCTGCTGGAGCACCTGGGGACGAAGCGGCTGTTGATGGCGGGGATCGCCACCAACCTGTGTGTCTTCTTCAGCGCCCATGACGCGCACATGCTCGAGTACGACATCACCGTGCTGAGCGACTGCTGTTGCGCGGAGAGCGACGCGGACCATGACCTGGCGCTCGACCAGCTCCAGCGCTTCCTGGGCGTGAAGGTGTGCCGGGCGGACCAGGTGCGTACCCGCTCCACGCGGCGCCCACGTCGGCCGCGCGGCGGGCGCGCATGACGCGCGAGCGGGGCGCCCCCTGGGGGGAGAACTCCCAGGCGACGCCCCGCCCGCGCAAACGCGTGTCCTCAGGGCCTCTGCAGCGGCGTGAGCTGCGTGCTCGTGGTGGGCGTCACCTCGAGCCGGCCATAGAGGCCATGGGCTTCGTCCTGCGGCCCGGAGGTGAAGAACAGGGCGTCGACGGGCTGCTTCTGGAGGCCGTTGCCGAAGGCGATGGACCACAGGCCGTCGATGGTGACCGCCTTCCCGCTGGGGTCCTGGAGCGCCCCGGCGTGCTTGCCCGTCACGACGTCATACGCGTGGATGGTGCCATCCCCGAAGTTGCCCACCAGCAGGTGGCCCGCGAAGCGCCCGAAGCTGGCGGGGGCGAGCGCCATGCCCCAGGGCGCGTTGAGCTCACCCTTGGAGATGAGGCGGCGGATGAAGCGACCGTTCGCGTCGAAGACGTTGACGTAGCCCAGCCCGGCGCCCTTGACGTCGTCCTTCTTCTCCTCGTCCTGCTGCGCGTAAGTCACGTAGAGGTTGCCGTTGATGTTCTGGATGCCGAAGGGCGCGAAGCCCGCGGGCAGGTTGGGGTCGGTGAAGCCGCCAGAGAGCGTGGCGGGCGCGAACTTGCTGTCGAAGACGTCGATCTTCCCGTTGTGGAAGTCGGTGGCGTAGAGGTGGGTCTCCGAGCCGTTGTTCGCCCAGGCCAGCCCCTTGTAGATGGCGTTCGCGCTGGAGCGGTCCGCGACGGTGACGGCGTCGGTCGGGGCGGCCTGCGGCGACCAGGCGGCGATCAGCCCCTGCTCCGTCGCGAAGATGAAGCGGGCGGGGCCGCTGGCCGCGCCACTGGTGACCATGAAGGCGCTGTCGGAGCCGCTGAAGACGAGGCCGGTGGGCGCCGCCGTGTCGGTGACGCCCGCTGGGACGGGAATCTTGACGACGAGCTGCTGGGGGTTGCCCTCTCCGTCATAGAGCGTCGACACGCCCTTGCCGTTGTCCGCCACCCAGGCGACGCCATTGGGGTTGAAGGCGAGCCCCCAGGGATTGACCAGGTTGGGGTCCTGGTGGTCCGCCGTCACGGCTCCATCGGAGACGAGGTTGTGCTGGGTATAGGAGTTGGGCAGCTCTCCTGGCGCCTGGGCGTTGGCGACACCCGGGAACACCATGGCGGTGGCGAGCGACAGGCCCAGCACATACTCCCCCCACCGCGGTTGCAGTGAACGACTCGACGATGTCTGCATGGACGACCTCTCCTGTACGAGTTTCACGGCGACGTTTCCGTCTGGAGAAAACGTGAGAGTGCGTGTTGGACGGCACAATCTGCCCTCGCGGCTCGGGGAGTGATGGCTCCACGGCATTGACGGGTTCTCGACCAACCGGGGGCAGCCAGGGGGCCGAGCCATGGCGCGCCAGCGCCGGGCGGCGCGCGGAGTTTCTCATCGCGTCGGGTGGCTCCGCTCTAGACTGTCGCCCGTGTCCAGTTCTTCCGAGCAGAGCCCCGGCGAAGGTTTCCGAGCGCGTCTCCACACCATCATCTTCGAGGCGGACACGCCCGCGGGGAAGGCGTTCGACGTCGCGCTGCTGGGCGCCATCCTGTGCAGCATCGTCGCGGTGATGCTGGAGAGCGTGGCCTCCGTGCGCCAGCAATACGGGCTCGCGCTGTACGTGGCCGAGTGGGTCTTCACGGTCGTCTTCGCGACGGAGTACGTCCTGCGGCTCATGGCGGTGCGCAGGCCGCTGGACTACGCGCGCAGCTTCTTCGGCGTGGTGGACGTCCTGGCGATCCTCCCGTCGTTCCTGAGCATCGTGTTCCCCGGCGCCCAGTCGCTGCTGGTGGTGCGCGTGCTGCGCCTGCTGCGGGTCTTCCGCATCCTGAAGCTGGGGCACCTGCTGGGGCAGGCGGAGGTGCTGATGACGGCGCTGCGCGCCAGCCGGGCGAAGATCACCGTCTTCCTGGTCGCGGTGCTGAGCATCGCCGTCGTCATGGGGACGCTCATGTACCTGGTGGAGGGCCCCGCGCACGGCTTCGACAACATCCCCCGGTCGATGTACTGGGCCATCGTGACGATGACCACGGTGGGCTTCGGCGACATCACGCCGAAGACGGTGCTCGGCCAGTTCGTCGCCTCGGTGCTGATGTTGATGGGGTACGGCATCCTCGCGGTGCCCACGGGCATCGTCTCCGTCGAGCTGGCCAACGCCACGCGGCTGAGGCCGGACACCCAGGCCTGTCCGGGGTGTGGCGCCCAGGGGCACGACCTGGACGCGCGCTTCTGCAAGTCCTGCGGGACGGGGCTGGACTGGAAGGGCCATCCCTGAGGGGCCGGACGGCCGGGCGGGAGGAGGCTTCCAGGGGCCCGAGGCTTCAATCGCCCGCGAGGCGTGCGCACCTTCGCTCCAACCCTCTTCCTGGAGACCTCACGATGAACCTGTTCATCACCGGCGCCACGGGCTTCATCGGTGGCTCACTCGCCGAGTTCCTGAAGTCCCGGGGCCACGTCATCCGGGGGCTCGTGCGCGACGAGGCCAAGGCCCGTCGCCTGAGGGAGCGGGGCGTCGAGCCGGTGCTCGGTGACCTCGACGCCACGGACGTACTCCTCGCGGAGGCCCGGCGCGCCGACGGCGTCATCAACGCGGCCAGCAGCGACCACGAGCGCGCCATCCAGGCGCTCATCGACGGCGTGCGGGGCTCCGGCAAGCCGTTGCTGCATACCAGCGGCTCCAGCGTCATCGGCGACGACGCGCGCGGGGACTCGCTGTCACCGAACATCTTCGACGAGGACACCCCGTTCATCGTCGAGCCGGAAAAGCAGGCCCGGCACGCGCTCGACAACCGGGTGCTCGCGGTGCCCGGCGCGCGGGGCATCGTGTTGTGCAACACGATGATTTATGGAACGGGGCGCGGCCTGAGTCGGGACAGCGTGCAGATTCCGCCGCTGGTGGCGCAGGCGCGCAAGAGCGGCGTGGTGCGGGTGGTGGGCAAGGGCGTCAACCGCTGGTCCAACGTCCACATCGACGACGTCGCCATGTTGTACGCGCTGGCGCTGGAGAAGGCCCCGGCGGGGGCCTTCTATTTCGTGGAGAACGGCGAGGCGTCCTACGCGGAGATTGGCGAGGCCATCGCCCAGCGGCTGAAGCTGGGGCCGGTGCAGCACTGGAGCGTGGAGGAGGCGTCCCGCGAGTGGGGCGAGGGCCACGCGCGCTACTCGTTCGGCTCCAACAGCCGCGTGCGCGGCAAGCGGGCGCGGCGCGAGCTGGGCTGGGCCCCGCGTCATGCCTCCGTCACCGACTGGATTCGCGACGAGATGCCGGTGGACTGAGCGCGCCGCCACCCGGGCACGGCGGGCGACGCGGGCACGCGCCAAGGCTCACCGCCCACGGACGTGACGCGCGCCCGCGCGCGGTGAGCGGCGTCCATGGCGCGTTCGTCGGAGGCTCCGGCCGCGGGTCATCAGGCGAGGGACGGCACCTGGCGCCGGGCTCGGAGGTCGTGCACCACGACGGACAGCGTGGCGGCGAGGAAGACGAGCTGCATCGCGGTGCGGGGGAGGAGCTGCTGGTGCGGCTGGGTCGTCACGCCCGCGAGGGCCGCGTAGACGTTGGCGGGGAAGACCGCGACGAGCAGGACGGACAGGCACGCCGCGGCGAGCGGGGCCGTGCGCCGCCAGAGCAGCCCCACGGCGCCCACCAGCTCGAGCACGCCCGTCAGCGTGACGAGGAACCCGGGTGCGGGGAGCAGGGGCGGCACCATCCGGATCAACTCCTCCCGCATCCCGATGAAGTGCGCGCCCCCCGTCATCAGGAACATCGTGGCGAGCCCACCTCGCACGGGGACGACCCACGGGCGGAGCCGCTCCACGCCCAGGGTTCCCAGCGTGTGCAGGACGAGCGTGACGGCGACGAGGGCGATGAACGGCTCCATGTGTGCCTCCTCCAGTGAGAAATCTTTCCAGCGGCAAGATTGGGCGCGGAGTCAATCTTGTCAATGGAAAGATGGGGTAGGCTGGGTGGGTGACGTCTCGCACCTACCACCACGGCTCCCTGCGGCGAGCCCTCCTGGACGCGGCCGTCGAGGTCATCCAGGAGTCGGGCCCCGCGGACCTCCGCCTCCGCGAGCTGGCGCGGCGCGCGGGGGTCTCGCATGCCGCGCTGGCGCATCACTTCTCGGACAAGGCGGGGTTGCTCACGGCGCTCGCGGAGGAGGGGTACACGTTGCTGGCGGACGAACTGGCCGCCGAGCGGGCGCGCTCACGGGACTTCGTCGAGCTGGGCGTGGCGTACGTACGCTTCGCCCTGCGTCATCGCGCGCACTTCGAGGTCATGAACCGGCCCGACCAGTACGACCGGGAGGACGCCGCGCTCGTGGCCGCGCAGGCGCGCGCCGGGGCGGCGTTGCACGGCGGGTTGGCGGAGCTGGCTGGCGGCCGGCTCGGCAAGGACGCGCGCACGGGCTCGCTCGCCGCGTGGTCCATCGTGCATGGCTTCGCGTCGCTGTGCCTCAACGGGATGTTCGCCGCGGATGTGATGAAGGACCCGGAGGCCTCGGCGCGGGCCGTCGCGCGCCTCCTGCTCGACAAGTCGTGACGGCGCGCCTGGGTGCGTGGGGCCGTGACGGGCGGGGCAGCGGTGGCGGGAGGCTTCCACCAGCCTGGGGGCCCGGGCGCTTCCTCGGGAATCCGCTGACGTATCCCGGTTGCAAAAAGCGCAGCGGCGTCATCCGGCCAGGGGTACGCTGGAGCGGCAACCCGACCCGGTGTGTGGAGAGGGCCGCGAGGCCCCAGGTGCTCCTGGCATGGCGAAGAAGACGAAGAAGCCGACGCAGGCGGACATGGCGTTGATCCAGGCCGTCGAGAAGAGGGACGCGAAGGCGGTGCGTCAGGCGCTCGCCGACGGCGCGGACCCGGACGTGAACACGATGACCCACGAGCCCGGGCTGTTCTATCCGGTGCTGCTGAACGCCGCCGACCAGGGAGACCTGGCCAGCGTGAAGCTGCTGCTGGACGCGGGCGCGGACATCAACCTCCGCAGCAACTCCGACTTCTCCGCGCTCAGCGTGGCCGTCAGCTCGGGGCACCTCCCCGTCGTGGCGCTGCTGCTGGCCCGAGGCGGAGAGGCCACGCCGCTCTTCCAGGCGGACGAGCCACGGTGGGCCTTCACGCTGCTCACCACCGCGCTGACCCTCGCGGACTCCGCGCCGCCTCCGTCCCTGAAGATGGTGCGCATGCTGCTGGAGGCCGGCGTGGATCCGAACCAGCCCAATGGCTACGGCCAGACGCCGCTGATGCTCGCCGCCCAGGGCGGGAAGATGCCCATCGTCAAGGCGCTGCTGGACGCGGGCGCCGACCCGGCGCGTGACGGAGGGGTGGGGTTGTTCGCGGTGGACATGGCCGACGCGGAGGGGCACGAGGCCATCTCCAAGCTGCTCCGGAGGAAGGGCGGCCCCACACCCCTGGAGGCGGCCACCGCGCGCGTGAAGTACTTCTGGTCCCGGGTGGGTGCGTGGCTCCAGAAGAAGGCGAAGCCCCGCCACGCCCAGTGGAAGAAGGCTCGCGGCGCGACCCAGGAGGCCATCGACGCACTGGAGAAGACGCTCGGCGTGACGCTGCCCCTCGACTTCCGGGGGCACCTCTCGCTGTACGGAGAGGGCAAGGGGCCGGGGCTCCTCTACTTCCAGCACGATGGCCTGTGGCTGGCGGACATCGCGAGGCACTGGGAGGCCCAGCAGGCCCTGGTGGGCGCGAAGCCCGCGCGCAAGCCGGTGGTGCTGAAGAAGAGCCAGAAGCAGGTGCGCTGGACGTGGTGGAGCCCGAAGTGGGTGCCCTTCGCGCGGAGCGCGCAAGGCGGCTACTGCGTCATCGACCTCGACCCGGGGGCGAAGGGACACGTCGGACAGGTGCTGCACTGGAGCCCGGAGACGGGGCCCTCGCTCCCCGTCGCGCCGTCCTTCAAGGCCTTCATGGAGGCCTACGTCCAGGACCTCGACTCGGGGCTCTGCCGCTACGCCGACAACGTGCTGTCGAAGACGGAGACGTGGTGATGGGGCACACGGAAGGGGCTGCGGGCCGCTCGGTGAGTGCTTAACTGCCGGGAGGACCCCGAACCCATTTTCCGAGGAGTGAGCCCATGCGCGAGCTGCTGACGACCCTGGCCTGTACCACGTTGCTGTCCCTCGCCGGGTCGGCCCACGGGCAGGAGGCCGGCGCCTCCCGGAGCCAGGGCGGGAACCTGGCGCCCGGCAAGGCCGCGGGCAGCCAGCAGTCCGTGCCGCGCGTGGGGCCCAATCCCACGGGGGCCCCCGTCGAGACGGCGCCGCCCAACGTCCCCGAGTTCAAGCCCGCGTTCCCCGGGCAGACGCGCGCTCCCGCGGTCCAGACGAAGACGGCCTTCCAGGTCACCGAGGTGGCCTCGGGCTTCGACCATCCCTGGGCCATCGCCTTCCTGCCGGACCGGCGGATGCTGGTGACGGAGAAGCCCACCGGGAAGCTCTACATCGTCACGCAGAAGGGCGAGAAGTCCGCGCCCGTCGCGGGCCTCCCCAAGGTCGACGGGCGCAACCAGGGCGGCCTGCTCGACGTGGAGCTGGGGCCGGACTACGCGAAGAGCGGGCTCATCTACTGGACGTACTACGAGCCGCGCGAGGGCGGGAACGGGCTCGCGGTGGCCCGCGCGAAGCTGGTGGACGGCCCCAAGCCCCGGGTGGAGGGACTGAAGGTCATCTTCCGCATGCAGCCCACGTTGGAGTCCACGCTGCACGCGGGCGGGCGCCTCGTGTTCGCGCCGGATGGGACGTTGTTCGTCACGCTCGGCGAGCGCTCCGTGATGGCGGGCCGTGTCCAGGCGCGCGACCTCAAGAGCCACTTCGGGAAGACCGTCCGCATCCATCCGGATGGCTCGGTGCCCAAGGACAACCCGTTCGTGAACACGCCGGAGGCCCGACCGGAGATCTGGTCCCTGGGACACCGCAACGTGCTCTCCGCCGCGCTCGACAAGCAGAACCGCCTCTGGGAGGTGGAGATGGGGCCTCGCGGGGGCGACGAGCTGAACCTCATCGGCAAGGGCAAGGACTACGGCTGGCCCACCATCGGCTACGGCGAGGAGTACTCCGGCAAGCCCATCCACAAGTCCACCCAGGGGCCGGGCATGGAGCAGCCGGTGTACTATTGGGACCCGGTCATCTCCCCGTCCGGCATGACCATCTACTCGGGTGACCTCTTCCCGGAGTGGCGCGACGACTTCTTCGTCGGTGGCTTGTCGAGCCAGGCGCTGGTGCGGCTGGTGGTGCGGGATGACCGCGTGGTGGGCGAGGAGCGATTGCTCACGGACCGGAACGCGCGCATCCGCGAGGTCGTTCAGGGGCCGGAAGGCGCGCTCTACCTGCTGACCGACGAGGACAACGGGCAGCTGCTCAAGCTCACCCCGCGCTGAATCGCTCCCTGGCGCGCGCGGCGTCCGATAGGCTCGCGCCGTGACGTCGCTCGCGCCCCTGTCGCTGCCATCGTTGTCTGCCGAGGACACCTCCCGGGCGGTGTCCCTGCTGAAGCGCATCCACGACCCACGCAACGCAGGGGCGCCCGGCAAGCCCTACATCCCTCGGACGATGGCCGCGTCGGACGTGGACTGGCTGCGAACCGTGGGGCTCGACCCGAGCGCTGTCATCACGCTGTCGCATGACGCGGTGGTGAAGGCCGTCCTGTCCTCGGGGCGCGGCTGGAGCGTCGAGGCGGGGAGCCAGGCCTTCGTGAGCAGCCTGGGCGGAGAAGAGGCCCCTCATGGGTGCTTCCTCGAGGCCGTGCTGCTCGCGCATGCCATGCCGCCACATGCGCTGGATGCGCCGGATCCGAAGAGCCCGACGGCGTGGTGTCGCGTCTGCGGCCTCTCACCGGAGGAGACGTTCGAGCCGAGCCGGTTCTTCCTCGACTGGCACCGGAACGGCTCGGGCGTTCCGGGCACGATGGACTGGATGCTCGTGGCGCTCGCGCAGCGGGCGGAGTGGGGCGCCCGGACGCCCACGCCGCGCGCGCGGGCGCTGCTCGCGCGGACCCTCGCCGTCCTCGATGGGCTGCCGCCCGAGGCCAGCCCGAGCGCGGCCTTCGAGGCGGTGCGGGGACTGGGGTTCTCCCAGGGCGCGGCGCGCTCCCTCGTGGAGACGCTGGCCTTCGTGGGTGTCCTCGAGGCTCCGCCTCACGTGGGCATGGCGACGCGGTTCGTGAGCTTCGCCGAGCGCGAGCAGCGTCCGACGGTGCGCGTGGAGGTCGATGCGCCGTTGGGGTTCTGGCGGGGACGTCACGGCGTTCAATGGAAGAACGCGGAGGTGTTGTTCGGGCTCCGGAAGGACACGCCTCCGCCGCCGTTGGAGCCCGCGAAGCCGGCGAAGAAGGTGGCTCGGAAGAAGGCGGAGCCCGTGGCGACCCAGAAGGGCCGCGCCAGGACGTTGCCGCGCCGACCTCCCGTGGCCGGCGACGTCTGGGCGCTGCGGGTCCGGGAGGATGCCTGGGTGCTCGTCTACGCATGGTCCATCCAGCAGACGCCACGCGGGCCCTATGCATTGTGCGAGTTCGTGGGCGAGCCGTCCGTCGAATGCCCGACCCAGGTCCCCGCGGGGCTGAAGACGCGCCCCCGGTATGACGGCCGTTGGCAGCATTGGACGTCCGCGCTGGAGAAGACGACCGGGAGCGCGCTCATCGCCGAGAAGGTGGCTGCGCCGCTCACCCACGATCCGCTGCCCGACCGGGTCTCGTTCGGGTCGGGCAAGGACCTGGCCTGGTTGTCGTGCCACTGCTTCGCTTCGCTGGAGTGAGGCCCGAGGCTCCGGGACGACGGGCCTCCGACTCGCCGCAACTTCCGGGTCGCGCTCGTGGCCCGGACGCGACATCTGTCTCCCCGACGGGCACGGTGGCGTGCCCGTGTCGGAGGGAGCGACGGATGGCGAAGGACGTGACGAGTGGTGGATTGGGAGAGCGGGCGAGGGGGCGGGGGCCGTGACGGTGGCGGCCCGACCGAGGAGGCCGGCGACGGCCTCGCTGGACGCGCGCCTGGCGCGGATTGACTGGAGCGCGCTGGGCGCGGAGCTGGATGCCCGGGGTTGCGCGACCGTGCGCGCGCTGTTGACGCCCGAGGAGTGCGAGGCCCTCGCGGCGCGCTACGCGGAGGACGCTGCGTTCCGCAGCCGCGTCGTCATGACCCGACACGGCTTCGGGCGAGGGGAGTACAAGTACTTCGCCCAGCCGCTCCCGGACATCGTGGCGCGACTGCGCGAGGGGCTGTATCCCGGAGTCGCTCCCATCGCGAACCGATGGAACGAAGCCATGGGCCTCGGCGCGCGCTACCCGGACGCGCACGCGGACTATGTCCACCGGTGCCACGAGGCCGGCCAGCTGCGGCCCACGCCGCTGCTGCTCCAGTACGGCGAGGGGGACTACAACTGCCTCCACCAGGACCTCTACGGCGACGAGGTCTTCCCGCTCCAGGTGGCGTTCCTGTTGTCGGAACCGGAGCGCGACTTCTCGGGTGGGGAGTTCGTGCTCACGGAGCAGCGCCCTCGCATGCAGTCCCGGGTCGAGGTGGTGCCCCTGCGTCAGGGCGATGGCGTCGTCTTCCCCGTCCATCACCGCCCCGTGCAGGGCTCCCGTGGCATCTACCGGGTCAACATGCGCCACGGCGTGAGCCGCGTGCGCTCCGGACATCGCCATACGTTGGGCATCATCTTCCACGACGCGCTGTGAGCCGGCGTGGCTTCAGGGAGCGCCGTGTCGCGCGCGGCGCTCAATCCACCCGGAGCGCGACGGCGGGCGAGACGCGCGCGGCGCGGCGCGCGGGGATGAGGATGGCGAGGAAGGCCACCGCGACGAGCAGCAGGGGAACGAGGGCGTAGGTGAGCGGGTCGGTGGCCTGGACCCCGCTGAGCAGATGGCCGAGCGCGCGGCTGGCGCCCGCGGAGAGCCCCAGCCCGACAACGGCTCCCACGAGGGTCAGGCCGAGGTAGCGCCCCAGGACCATGCCCGTCACCTGGTGGACCTGGGCGCCGAGCGCCATGCGGATGCCCAGCTCCCGCGTGCGTTGAGACACCGCATACGCCACGACGCCATAGAGCCCCACCGCCGCCAGGGCCATCGCCGTCGCCGCGAAGGTCCCGACCAGCAACAGGTAGAAGCGCAACGGCGCCACCGTGCCGTCCACCACCGACGCGAGCGTTCGCACGCTGCCGAGCGCGAGCGCCGAGTCGAGCGCGCGGACCTCCGCGCGGACCGCCCCCGCGAGCGTGAGCGGGTTCCCCGAGGTTCGCAGCACGAGCGTCATGCCGGTGCTGCGCGCCTGCTCGTAGGGGACGTAGACCTCGGGGACCGCGGGCGCGGCCAGCCCATCGATGGCCATGTCCTCCACCACGCCCACCACGCGGCCTCCGAAGTTTCCATTGCCCCAGTTCATCGCCGTGTCCAGCGTGCGCCCCAGCGGGGACTCTCCTGGCCAGAAGCGACGGGCCGCCTCCGCGTTGACGAGCACCGCGCGACCGCCGGCGCCCCGGTCCTCTTGCGTCAGCACGCGTCCGTCCAGCACCTTCACGCGCAGCGCCTCCAGCGCGCCCGGGGTGACGATGCGAATGCTGGCCTGCCAGGACGTGGCGTCCGGCGCCACGGGCCGAGCCGGGTCCTTCACCTCGAGCATCATCTTCCCGCCGTCCATCGGCAGCCCCGCGATGGCGCCAGCGCTCTCCACCCCTGGGAGGGCTCGGAGCCTCGACAGGAGCTGGTCGTGGAAGGCGGCGGGCGAGGCGGAGCCGAACGGATATCGATTGGGAGGCAGGTCGAGCCGCACGGTGAGGACGCCGTCGGGGCGGAAGCCCGGGTCGACGCCTCGCAACGTGATGAAGCTGCGCAGCAGCAGCCCCGCGCTGACCAGCAGCGCCACCGCGAGCGCCGTCTCGCCGATGATGAGCAGCGAGCGGGTCCGATGGTGGCGAGCGCCTCCGCCCACGCCCGCCCCGGCGACACGCAACCCCCGGTTCAGGTCCAGGCGCGTCGAGATGACCGCGGGCACGAGCCCCACCATCAGCAAGGTGAGCAGCGAGAGCCCGGCGGTGAACGCCAGCACGCTCCCGTCGATGGCGACCTCGTCGAGGCGGGGGATGTCGCGAGGCCCCAACGCGACCAGCGCATCCAGCGCCCACATCGACACGAGCAGGCCCGCGGCGCCACCGGCGAGCGCGAGCACCCCCGTCTCCACGAGCAGCTCGCGCACCAGCCTGCCGCGGCTCGCGCCCAGCGCCAGACGGATGGACAGCTCGCCCTCGCGCGAGGCGGCGCGGGCCAGCAACAGGTGCGTGAGGTTCGCGCACGCGATGAACAGCACGAACCCGACCGCGCCCATGAGCATCAGCAGCGATGGGCGCGTCTGCCCCAGCAGCACGTCCCGCAGGGGCTCCACACGCGCGCCCACGTTCGCGTTGGTCCCCGGGTAGCGGTCCGCGAGGCTCCGCGCGACCGTCGACACCTCGTCGCGCGCCTGCTCCAGTGAGACTCCCGGGGCCAGTCGGCCATGGACCTCCAGCCAGTGCGCGCCCCGGGCCTCGGGCTTCGTCATCGACTCGTCCCAGGGGATGGGGGTCCACAGCTCCGAGCGCGCGGGGAAGTCGAAGCCCTCCGCGGTGACGCCCACCACCGTGTAGGGTTCCGGCGCGCCGAGGTTCAGCGTTCGCCCGAGCACGTCCGGCCTCCCTCCGAAGCGGCGCTGCCACAGTCCATGCGAGAGGACCGCGACCTTCGGCGCGCCCGGCACGCCGTCCGCTGGTTGGAGCGCGCGTCCCAGCTGGATGCGAGGCGACATCACCTGGAAGAAGTCCGCGGTGACGAGGCCCGCCTGGCGCTTCTCCGGCGAGGGCTCCAGGCTGTCCGCGCCGAGCGTCACCTCCGCCGACGCCACGGCCGTCAGTCCCGCGAAGGAGCGCGTCTGCTCCCTCAGGTCGGTCAGGTCCGGAGGGGAGGTGGGGCCAGGGCCCTGCTTTCCCACGCTGTACAGCCGCACGAGGCGCGCATCGTCGTGCATGGGCAGTGGCCGCAGCAGCACCGCGCGGACCACGCTGAAGATGGCGACGTTCGCGCCGATGCCGAGCGCGAGCGTGGCCACCGCGACCAGCGTGAAGGTCGGGCCGCGCCCCAGCCTTCGCAGCGCGTGACGGAGGTCCTGGCGGAGAGAGTCCATGGTGCGTGGCCCGAGAGCATGTGGCATGCCACGGAGTTCTCGATAGTGCGGACAGTCCGCCAAACCGAGGTCCCGCCCATGAATGCTGTTCGCTCGTGGGACCTGGGCTTCCCGCAACCGGACAAGCGCGCGGCGGACGCCTCGTCCTGGCGGGCTATCATGTCGGCGGACGGATGAGGGTGCGCGCGATGGACGATTTCCAGGCGGTCCTGGACGAGGTGATGGCGGCGGTTCGTCCCGTGTTGGGACAGGGGCGGGTGGCCCGGTACATCCCCGCGCTGGCGGCGGTGGACCCCACGCGTTTCGGCATGGCGCTGGCCACGGTGGATGGCCGGTTGTACGGCGTGGGGGACTGGCGGGTGCCGTTCTCCATCCAGAGCATCTCGAAGGTCTTCGTCCTGGCGATGACGCTCGCTCGGGATGGCGACTCGCTGTGGCGCAGGGTGGGCAAGGAGCCGTCAGGCAACCCGTTCAATTCCCTGGTCCAGCTCGAGTACGAGCAGGGCGTGCCGCGCAATCCGTTCATCAACGCGGGCGCGCTGGTCATCACGGATCGGCTGCTCAGCCTCACGGGGGACTCTCGCGGCGCCATCCGCGAGTTCCTCCGCGTGGAGAGCGGCAACGCCTCCGTGGACTTCGACCCCATCGTCGCCGCCTCGGAGGCCGAGCATGGCCATCGCAACGCCGCGCTCGCGCACTTCATGGCGAGCTACGGCAACATCGAGAACCCGGTGCCGCGGGTGCTGGAGCACTACTTCTGGCAGTGCTCGCTGTCGATGAGCTGCGCGGACCTCGCGAGGGCCTGTGGCGTCCTCGCCCGTCATGGTGAGCGCGCCAATGGCGAGCGGCTCCTGACGCGCAGCCAGGCCAAGCAGATGAACGCGGTGATGCTCACCTGCGGCACCTATGACGCCGCGGGCGAGTTCGCCTATCGCGTCGGCCTTCCCGGCAAGAGTGGGGTCGGTGGCGGCATCATCGCCGTCATCCCGAACGTCTGTGGCCTGTGTGTCTGGAGCCCCGGGCTGGATGCCCACGGCAACTCCGTGGCGGGAGTGGAGGCGTTGGATCGCTTCACGACCTTGACCGGGCTCTCGGTGTTCTGAGGCCCACACGCTGAAGAAGAACCGGTCCCCGCGAAGCTCCTCCTCCGCCGAGGACCGGCTCCCTCCTCCCATCCCTCACGCCCGAGCCGTTCGATCCTGGAGCATCTGTCTCGCTCCATCCATCGCCCGTCCAACCCGCCGCCCGTGCTGCCCGTCCCGCGCACCACCCCGTCCGCCCCGCCGCCCGTACCGCCCCGTCCGACCCGCCGCCCGTACCGACCGAGCCGCTTCGGGGCCCTCCCCGTCGCGCCTCGTCGCGCGAACACATAGCAGGGGCCGTGCCGGGCTGGACGTGACATCGCGCCTCAGCGTTTCCGGGGGCTTGCGTGATTCCTCCCGAGCGTGTGCCGCGCGCGTCCGGTAAGAAGTCGGGTCACCGCGTCTGGACGGAATAGAGGGAGCCTGGCTCCGGGTTGACCGACGATGCCCATCAAGACCCAGCGCTGGTGTGCCCCCATGGGGCCGGAGGCCGGGCTCCGCGTGCTCGTCTGCCGCTACCGTCCGCGAGGGCTGCCCAAGGCCCAGGAGACCTGGGACGTGTGGCACCGCGAGCTGGCGCCGAGCCCGGAGCTCTTCGACGCCTTCTACGGGAAGGGGCGGACGCCCATCACCCTGGATGCCTACCGCGAGCGCTACGTCCAGGAGATGCGGGCCCAGCAAGCGCTCATCGCGTCGCTGGCGGCGCGCGTGGACCGGGGCGAGACGGTGACGCTGCTCTGCTCGCGTGACTGCATCCTCGAACAGGTGTGCCACCGCAGCCTCCTGGCCGGCCTCATCGAGGCGGCCCGGCGCCCGTAAACGACGAAGGCACCGCCGGGTGGGCGAGGTGGAGACCTCGCGCCCGACGGTGCCTCGCGCGGCGAGACGGCGGTGGCCTACGGCGCGTGGGCCGCAGCCGGCAGCTCGTCCTCCGTCGACTCCCGCTTCGCGTCGCCGCGCACCTTCTGCATCAGCACGTAGAGGCCGGGGATGAAGATGAGGTTGACCACGGTGGAGACGAGCATGCCGCCGAACACCGCGGTGCCCAGCGAGTTGCGCGCCGCCGCGCCCGCGCCCTGCGCCGTCATCAGCGGCACCACGCCCAGGAGGAAGGCGATGGACGTCATCAGGATGGGCCGCAGACGGACCTCCGCCGCCTCCACCACCGCGTCGAGCGCGCTCTTGCCGCTCTCGCGCAGCTGCTCCGCGAACTCGACGATGAGGATGGCGTTCTTGCTGGCCAGACCCACGAGCATCACCAGGCCCACCTGGCAGAACACGTCGTTGGCGTAGCCGCGCAGCAGCTGGAGCGCCACCGCGCCCATGATGGCCAGGGGCACCGACAGGATGATGACGAACGGCAGGCTGAAGCTCTCGTACTGCGCCGCGAGGACGAGGAACACGAAGAGCAGGCCCAGGCCGAAGATGATCATCGTCTGGCCGCCGCTCTCCTTCTGCTCCAGGCTGATGCCCGTCCACTCCGAGCCCATGCCCTGCGGCAGGTACTGGGCCGCCAGCGCCTCCATCGCCTCGATGGCCTGACCGGACGAGACGCCCGGCGCCGCCTGGCCGTTGATTTCCGCCGAGCGGAACAGGTTGTAGTGCCGGATGACCTGCGCGGAGACGGTGGGCGTCACCTTCACCAGCGACTCGAGCGGAATCATGTCCCCGCTGTCGCTGCGCACGTAGAACGAGCCGATGTCCGCCGGGCTGTCGCGGTACTGCTGTTCTGCCTGCGTGTACACGCGGTAGGTGCGGTTGGCGTAGTTGAAGTCGTTGACGTACTGGCTGCCCATGTAGACCTGCATCGTCCCGAAGATCTGCTCGATGGGGATGCCCAGGGCCTTGGCCTTCTGGCGGTCCACCTCCACGTCCAACAGCGGGGTGTTGGCGTTGAAGGCGGTGAACACGCCGCGCAGGCGCGCGTCCTCGTTGCCACGGGCGACCAGCTCGTCGGTGGAGCCGGCCAGCTCGTCCAGCGTGCGCGTGCCGGCGACGTCCTCGACGATGAACTGGAAGCCGCCCACGCTGCCCACGCCGCGGATGGCCGGGGGCTGGAAGGGCAGCACGCGCGCGCCGCCGATGCGGGCGAGCGGCCCACGCAGCCGCTCCACCAGCGCCGCCACCGTGTGCTCCTTGCCCAGGCGCTCCTCCCAGGGCTTGAGGCTGGTGAAGACGGTGGCCATGTTGGAGCCGGAGCCCTGGAAGGAGAAGCCGCCGATGGCGAACATGGCGCGCACCTCTGGCTGCTGCTTGAGGATGTCCTCCACCTGCGCCAGCACCTTCTCCACCTGGACCAGGGACATGCCCTCCGGGCCCTGGACGGAGATGATGACGTAGCCCTGGTCCTCGTCCGGGATGAAGCCCGTGGGCGCCACGCGGAAGAGCACCACCGTGGCGCCGATGCAGGCCAGGAAGGCCAGCAGCACCAGGACGGGGTGCTTGAGCATGCCCCGGAGGCCCCGGCCATACACGGCCTTCGTCGCGTCCAGCACCTTGTCCACCCAGCGGAAGAACACCCACTTCTCCGCGCCGTGGTGGCTCTTGAGCATGCGCGCGCTCAGCGCCGGCGTCAGCGTCAGCGCGCAGAAGGTGGACAGCGCCACGGACGCCGCGATGGTGAGCGCGAACTGCCGGTAGATGGAGCCCGTGGTGCCGGGGAAGAGGGCCACCGGGACGAACACCGCCACCAGCACGATGGAGATGGCGATGACCGCGCCGGCCACCTCCTTCATGCCCTCGCGCGCGGCCTGCCTGGGCGTCAGCCCGCGTTCGGCCATCAGGCGCTCGATGTTCTCGATGACCACGATGGCGTCGTCGACGACGAGGCCCGTGGCCAGCGTCAGGCCGAACAGGGTGAGCGTGTTGATGGAGAAGCCCATCAACTGGACGAAGGCGAAGGTGCCCACCAGCGAGACGGGCAGGGTGAAGGCGGTGATGAGCACGCTGCGCCAGCCGTGCAGGAACAGGAAGATGACGAGGATGACCAGGATGATGGCTTCGACGAGCGTCTGGATGACCTCGTGGATGGAGGCGCGGACGGCGAGCGTGGTGTCGGTGCCCGTCTGGTACTCCATGCCCGGCGGGAACTGCTGGGACAGCCGGTCCAGCTCCCGGTAGACGCCGTCGCGCACGTCGAGCGCGTTGGCGGTGGGCAGCTGGAAGATGGCCAGGCCCACGCCCGTCTTGCCGTTGAAGCGCAGCAGGGTGCCGTAGTTCTCCGCGCCCAGCTCCACGCGGCCCACGTCCTTGACGCGCACGCTCTTGCCGCTCGGGTCGCGCATGAGGACGATTTCACCGAACTCCTCCGGCTCCACCAGACGGCCGCGGGCGCGGATGGCGAGCTGGTACGGCTGGTCGTCCGTGGAGGGCGGCTGGCCCACCTGCCCGGCGGCCACCTGGAGGTTCTGCTCCTGGAGCGCGCGCGTCACGTCCTGGGGCGTGAGCTTGCGGCGCGCCAGCTCCGTGGGGTCCAGCCACACGCGCATGGAGAACTTGCGCTCGCCGAAGATGCGCACGTCGCCCACGCCGCGCACGCGCTTGATGGCGTCCTTCAGGTTCACGTCCGCGTAGTTGCTGAGGAACTTCGCGTCGTAGCGGTTGTCCGGGCTGGACAGCGCCACCGTCATCAGCATCTGGCTGGACGCCTTGTTGACGACGATGCCCGTCTGGTTCACCTGCGAGGGCAGGCGCGCGGCGGCGCGGCTGACGCGGTTCTGCACGTCGACCGCGGCGACCTCGATGTCGCGCGTGGGCTCGAAGGTGACCGTGATTTGACTGGTGCCGTCGTTGCCGCTGGTGGAGGTGATGTAGCGCATGCCCTCCACGCCATTGAGCTCCTGCTCGATGGGGATGGTGACGGCGCTCTCCACCACCTCCGCGCTGGCGCCCACGTAGGTGGACGTCACCGTCACCTGGGGCGGGGCCAGGTCCGGGTACTGGGAGATGGGCAGGGTGGGGATGGCGATGGCCCCCACCAGCGTCAGCAGGATGGAGCAGACGATGGCGAAGACAGGTCTGCGGATGAAGAAATCGACGAACACGGCTTCAGACCCTCATGGTCGTGGCGGGGCGGGCCTCGTGCGCGAGCACGTCGCGCGCGAGGTCCATCCCCTTGCCTGTCTCAGCGGCTGCCCGCGGCGGATGCGCCGGGCGCCGTCACCTGGGTGGCCGGGGCTTCGGCCGTCTTCAACTTCACGGGCATGCCGTCGCGCAGCGCCTGGAGCGAGGACACCGCCACGCGGTCGCCCTGCTTCAGCCCGTTCTCGACGACGTAGGCCATGTTGCCCAGCATGCCGAGCGCGATGGGCCGCCGCTCCACCACCGTCTTGCCGTCCTTTTCCTGCACCACCATGGCGAAGGGCTGACCGCTCAGGCGCACCACCGCGAGCGCCGGAATCTGCAGCGCCTCGTGGCGGGAGTAGACGACGCGCGCGCGCACCAGCTCGCTGGGGCGCAGGCCCACCGTGTTCTGGAAGGCGGCCTTCACCTCCACCAGCTGCGTGCGCGGGTCCGCCTGCGGCGCCACGAAGAACAGGGTGCTGGTGAGCACCACGTTGCCCTGGCTGTCGAGGATCTCCAGCGCCGTGTCGGGCTTGAGCGCGCGGGCGCGCTCGGAGGGCAGCGACACGCTCACCTCCAGCACGTCCGCCTGGGCGATGCTCGTCAGCGGCGTGGTGGCGCTGACGAAGTCACCCAGCCGCACCAGCACGTCGCCCACCGTGCCCGGGAAGGGCGCGCGCACGGCGTGGAACTGCAGCTGCACCTGGCGCTGGGCCACCTGCGCGGCGGCCGCACGCGCCGCGGCCTCGGCGGCCTCCAGCTGCGCGCGGCCCTGCTCCATCTCCTGGGCGCTCGCCAGGCCTTCCTTGTAGAGGGCCTCCGTGCGCGCGTAGGTGCGGCGGGCCAGGTCGCGGCTCACCTCCGCGGAGCTGTGCTGGGCCTGGGCGCTGTCGAGCGCGGCCGTCTCCTCGCGGGAGTCGACCTCCAGCAGCGTCGCCCCGGCCTCCACCTTCTGGCCGGGCTTCACGAGGATGCGGCGCACGTAGCCGTTCACCTGCGGCAGCACCGTGACGCTCTGTCGCGACAGCAGCGAACCCAGGTACTCCCCGGTGTCGCGCACCTCGCTGGGCGCCAGCGTCAGCACCTCCACCTCGCGTGGCGGCGGCGCGGCCGGAGCCTGCGTCTTGCCCGAGCAGCCCGCCGCCATGAGCAGCAGGGCACTCCCACACACCGTCTTCTTCAGCGCCACAAGGGGGCGCACCCGCATCACCAGTCGCACCGGGCCTCCGTCAAGAATGCGTCCAGGCGCGCCTGGACAAGCTCGAATTCGCGCAGCGCCAGCGTCAGCTCCGCCTGGCGCAGGGCCGCTCCGCTCTGCACCAGCTCGAGGCTGCTGCCGCGGCCCACTTCATAGGAACGGCGGGTCAGCCGGTCGGTCCGGTCCGCCAGCTCGCGGGACTCGGAGGCCGTCTTCACCAGCGCCTCGGCCACCTCGACACTGCGACGGGCCTGCGCCACCTCGACGGACACGTCGCGGCGGCTGCCCTCCAGCGTCTGCTCCGCCTGCTTCTCGATGCCGGCGCGCTCGCGCACCAGGCCGCCGCGCAGGCCGCCCTCCCAGATGGGGACGGTGAGCACCGCGGAGATGCTCCAGGTGGAGAAGCGGCCGAAGTCCGGGTCCGTCGTCACGGCCTGGAGGCTGCTCTGCAGCCCGAGCGTGGGGAGGTAGCCGGCGGAGGCCTGACGGCGGCTGTCACGCGCGGCGTCCACCTGCGCGCGCGCGGCGACCAGGTCCGGACGCGACTGCGGGTCCTCCAGCGCCACGCAGGCCTGGCGCGCGTCCTCCAGCAGGCCGGAGAGGTTGAAGTCCGTGGACACGCCCATGGGGGCGCCGAAGCCCAGGGCCAGCCCGAGCGCCTCGCGCGCCCGGCGCAGCTGCTCGTCGCCGGACACCAGCGCGCCGCGCGCCAGCGCCACGTCCTGGTTCACCCGCACCACGTCGAGCTGGTTGCTCGCGCCCAGTTCGAACGAGCGCTGGGCGAGCGCCGAGCGCTCCAGGGCCTGGAGCAGGCCCACCCGGTTGAGCTCCGCGGCGCGCTCGGCGGCCACCGTGGCCACCAGCGCCCGCGCCAGCCCCAGCGTGAGGCGGCGGCGGGTGTCCTGGAGGCTGGCCACCGCGCTCCGCTCGGACGCGGACGCGGAGGACAGGCCCCTCCACGCCCCCACATCGATGAGGGACTGGGTCAGCGTCGCGGTGGCGACGCCCACGATGGGGGTGGTGGGGACGCGGCCCTCCAGGTTGGAGGTGGCGAAGACGCCCACCGGCGTGTCGGGGTTGAGGATGTCGTGCGCGGCGCTGGCGCTGGCGCGCGCGTTGGGCAGGAGCGTGGAGAGCGCCTGGCGCCACCGGCCCTCGGCCCGCTCGACGGAGGCCTCCGCGCCGCGCAGGTCCGTGGAGCGCTCCTTCACGAGCTTGAGCGCTTCGTCCCAGGAACCGACCTGCTGGGGCGCGGGCGGCACCGGGGTGAGCATGGGGTCCTCCACCTTCGGCTGGAAGGGCGTGGGCGGGGGAACGGGGCTGGAAGGCGCCGCCGGCGTCGACGCCGTGACGAACGCCAGGAGGAGGGCAGAGGAGACGGACATACCTGGGGGAAGGAAAAGGGTGACTTCGTGTGCGACTCGACTCCCCCCGAACTTCGACGGCTCGCGTCGCGCCGATGTAATTGACAACCGTTGTAGCTGACAACTATTTCGGCATCTGAATGACCTTCGCGGAGCAACTCGCTTCCCTGCGTCGCGCCGTCCGGCGTCACCTCACCGAGATTCTCGGGGGGCGGACGAGCAGGCCCATCACCCAACTGCTGGGGTTGAAGGCCATTTCCGAGGGCGTGCGGAATCAGGTGGCGCTCGCGGAGCGGCTGATGGTGGACCCGCCCGCGGTGAGCCGGTTGGTGGAGCGGCTGGTCGAGGACGGGCTGGTGCGGCGGATGGCGGGGGAGGATCGCCGGTGTGTCCGGCTGGAGCTGACCCCCGAGGGCGAGGCGGAGCTGGGGCTGCTGCGCGAGACGCTGCGGGCGCTCGACGGCGAGCTGCTCCAGTACCTGTCCCAGGAGGAGCTGTCGGAGCTCCAACGGTTGATGGAGAAGCTGCGCCGGGGGATGTGCACCCGGGCGCAGGGGCCGGGGGAGCCCGGCTCCTCGGAGGGCTGCGGCGGCGACTGAGCGGGACTTCGGGGCGTGGCGGGAAACGACGAAGGGCCCGGCCCCCGGAGCCTCCGGTGGACCGAGCCCCTGGGGCCCGACGTGACCTGTTCGTGACTCAGGCCTGCTTAGGCGGGCTTCGCCTCGGCCTCGGAGGCCTGGGCCTCGGCGGCGGGGGGCGCCTCGGTCGCGGCCTGGTGGGCGGCGGCCTGGGCCTCGGACTCGGCGCGCACGCGGGCGGTCTCCTCGGTGCGCTGGTCGCTGGCGGCCATCTCCTCCGGCGTCAGCTCCGTGCGCTCGGCGAGGATGCCCGTCTTCTTCTCCAGGTCCTTGATGGCGCGGCGGATGAGGTCGCGCTCCAGGAGGGTGCGGTTGAGGCGCTTCTCCAGCGCCTTGTACTTGTCCTTCATCAGGTCCAGGTCGCCCTTGGTGGCGGCGTAGACGCGCTGCTGCGTCTGCTCCCGGCCCTTGATGCGGCGCAATTCCTTCTCCAGCTCCACGGCGCGGGCGCGGTCCTTGTTGGCGGCCTGCTCCAGGCGCTCCATCTTCTCGCGGTCCGCGTCGTTCAGCTCGCGGTAGCGGCGGACGTTCTTGTCCTCGCGCGCGGGCTCGGCGGCCGCGGGGGCCACCGGGACGGCGGCGGCGACGACGGACTCGCCCTCCTTGGCGGGCGCGGCGATCTGCGCGGCCGGGGTGGCCTGGGCGGCGGGCGCGGCGGCCGGGGCCTGCTCACGGCGACGGCCGCGCGACTCGGACTCCGCCTTCAGCCGCTGGTTCTCCGTCAGCACCGCGGCCAGCTCCTGGCGCGTCTGCTCGAGCTGGATGGAGGCGCTGCGCTCGACCTCGGCGCGGGCCTTGGCCAGGTCCTGGGAACCCTTGTCGGACTCCTTCTGCTCGAAGACCTTGCGCTTGGTCTGCTTGAGCTGGTCCTTCACCTCCTGGAACTGGGCTCGAAGCTCGTCGAGTTCCTTCTGCTTGCGCTGCACCTCCGCTTCGGCCTTGGCGCGCGCGGCCTTGTGGTCCGTCTCCTGCTCGGCGCGGGGCGCGTGGTGGGAGGAGGCGGAAGCCGGCAGCGAGGCCTGCTTCGCGCCGCCGAAGAGGTTGAAATAGAGGGAGATGGCGAGCCCGACTGCCAGGGCGATGACCAGGAACGACACGGGACGACCTCCACGGGAGGGATCTGCAAAAAGCGGGGCAGCCTAACGCCCAGCGCTGGGGCGTCAAGGGTACGCTGCATGGCGTCGCGTCGAGCCGCCGCCTCCATGCCCCGCCGGGGCGGCGGGCGCATCCTCGCCCACGCCCCGGCGCGCGGGCGTGGCGGGCCGGGTCTTCCCCGCCCCGGTCGCAGCCGCGATGCTCGCGCGGGCCTTTGCGAGTCTTTCGAGTCGAGGAGCTGGCCGCGGATGGCGCACCTGGAGCTGATGCCGAAGAAGTCCCTGTCGAGCTTCCGCAAGCTGTCGCTCGGCAGCTGGGGGGCGCCGTATGACCCCACGGTCTACGGCTCGCTCACGGTGCGCATGGAGCGGGCGCTGACCTATATGGACGCCTTCCGGCGGAGCACGGGCCTGGAGCTGACGGTGACGCACCTGGTGCTCAAGGCCCTGGCACAGGCGCTCCGGCGCTGCCCGGACGCGAACGCGGTGGTGCGCCTGGGCCGCATCTACCTGCGCCAGCGGGTGAGCGTGTCCGCGCTGGTGGCGGGGCCGGTGGCCCCGGACGGCGGCGCGCGCTGGCGGTTGGCCCGGGTCGAGGACGCGGATCACAAGTCACTGGAGGAGGTCGTCCGGGAGCTGGCCCCGGCGCGGGGGGACGTTGGCGCGGGCCGGGCCGCGCGCGTGTTGATGTCCCTGCCCGCGCCGCTGGCGCGGGGGGTCCTGCGGGGCGTGTCGTTCCTGGCGGCGACGCTCAACCTGGACCTGGAGCGCTTCGGCCTGCCCCGGGACGTCATGGGGGGCGCGGTGGTGGTGGACGTGGGCGCGCTGGGGTTGGACGCGGCGTACCTGCCGCTGATTCCGTTCGCGCGGGTGCCGGTGGTCATCGCGCCGGGCGCGGTGCGGGAGGTGCCGGTGGTGGAGGAGGACGGGCGGGTGGGGGTGGGGCGGGTGATGAGCCTCAACGCCTCCATCGACCACCGCTTCATCGACGGCTACCACGCGGGCGTGCTGGCGCGCACGCTCCAGGCGGTGCTCGAGGACCCCGAGGCGGCGTTCGCGCCGCGGGGGCCATAGACACGCCACGGCCCCCGCGCGCTCCGCTTCAGGTGTCGCGCGTCAGTACGCGTACTCCCAGCCGCCCCGGGCGCGCCGGGCGCCACCGGCGCGCACGCCCATCTCGCGCAGCCTGCGCACCCGCTCGGGGATGGGCGGGTGCGTGGAGAACAGGCTCATCACCCCGCCGTGGTGGAGCGGGTTGACGATGAACAGGTGCGACGTGGCCGGCGCGCGGTCGTACGGCATCAGCTCCGCGCCGCGCTCGAGCTTGAGGAGCGCGTCGGCCAGCGCGTCCGGGTCGCCGCTCAGCTCGGCGCCCGCGGCGTCCGCCCCGTACTCGCGCGAGCGGCTCACCGCCAGCTGCAGGAGCGTGGCGGCGATGGGCGCCACCAGCAGCAGGCCCAGGTTGGCGAGCGCGCCCGGCAGGCCGCCCCCCTCCTCGTCGTCGCTCCGGCCGAGCATCGAGCCGCCGAACCAGAAGAGCATCTGCGCCGCGTAGCTGATGATGCCCGCCAGGGTGGCCGCGACCGTGCCGATGAGCGTGTCCCGGTTGCGCACGTGGCCGATCTCGTGCGCCAGCACCCCCTCCAGCTCGCGCTGGTCGAGGATGTCCAGGATGCCCGCCGTCACCGCGACGGCGGCGTGCTTGGGGCTGCGGCCCGTGGCGAACGCGTTGGGCGCGCGCGTGGGGAGGATGTAGACCTTCGGCTTGGGCATGCCCGCGCGGGCCGCCAGCCGCTCCACCATCTGGTGCAGCCACGGCGCCTGCTCGTAGGGGAGCGGCTGCGCGCCGTGGATGGCCAGGGCGATCTTGTCGCTGAACCAGTACGAACCGAAGTTCATCACGACGGCGAAGAAGCCCGCGTACATCAGGCCCTGCGCGCCGCCCAGCCGCTGGCCGATGGCCAGCACCAGCGCGGTGAGGCCCGCGAGCAGCACCGTCGTCTTGAGCGCGTTGCCCAGGCGGTGCCACCCACCGCCGCTCGGCGCCGGACGTCCGCCGCCGTGCCGGGAAGTTTCGTGGGTGCCAGTGAATGCCATGACCGTGTTCGTTCCTTTCGCCCGCTCAGGGGCTTCAGAAACGTAAACAGGGGGGGCGGCTCGTCAACGAAAGCGGGCGTCCAGGCCCGTGGTATCGCGGGGTTGCGGGCCGGCTCGTGGGGCCTCCGGACGAGCGTCCACGGCGGGCGTGCAGGCCAGCGCGGGCCGGGTCGGCCCCTGGCCTGGCGTCAGAGGTAGAAGCGGTCCGTCACGCCGGCGGTGCGCTGGAGGATGGCGCTCCAGCCGAGCCACAGCTCGATGCGGGCCTGGGCCGTGCGCTCCTCCGCGCCGAGCGCGCCCAGCGAGCCGGTGCAGCCCGCCAGCGTGCACAGCCCGGAGTCCCGCAGGTGCTCCAGCAGCGCGCGCAGGGTGGGCATGCTCCGGGCCTCGAAGCGGTCGCTGACGTCGTCGCGCCCGGGGAAGTCCGGCTCGTCGAGCGCGTCTGTCAGGAAGCGCTCCAGGGCCCACCAGAAGAGGTACACCTCCGCCCTGCGTCCAGCGGCCGTCGCGGCGGCGGCGATGGACAGGCCCTGGTGGACCCGGTCGTAGTCCCCGCTGTGCAGGAAGACGACGACCTTGGACGTCGGGTGCGTGCTCACGTGGGCCTCATACCGTCCACAAGCCGCCCCCGTCCATTGAGCCTCGCGCGGCGACCGTCCAGGCCCTTTGGCTTGCACCCGTCCCCCGGCGCTTGCTAGGAAACCCCCGAGCCTGCGGGTACTTACACGCTTGGCGGGGAATTCGGGACGGACTTCCAGACGATGGTCGAGGACACCACAGCCCGGCGCAAGGACGCCCACCTCGACCTGTGCGCGACGGGGGACGTCGAGCCCCGCGAGAACAGCACGCTGCTGGAGTGCGTGCACCTGGTCCACTGCGCGATGCCGGAGATGGCGGTGGAGGACGTGGACCTGTCGGTGCCCTTCCTGGGCAAGCGGCTGCGCCACCCCCTCCTCATCACCGGGATGACCGGGGGCACCGAGCGCGCGGGGGCCGTCAACCGCGACCTGGCGCTGCTGGCGGAGCGCCACGGGCTGGCCTTCGGCGTGGGCAGTCAGCGGGCCATGTCGGAGGACGTGGCGCGGGCTGCGTCCTACCAGGTGCGTCAGGTGGCGCCCACGGTGGCGCTGCTGGGCAACATCGGCTTGTACCAGGCGGTGCGGCTGGGCGTGGACGGCGTGCGGCGGCTGATGGACGCCATCGGCGCGGACGGGATGGCGCTCCACCTCAACGCGGGCCAGGAGCTGACGCAGCCCGAGGGCGACCGGGACTTCCGGGGCGGCTATGCCGTCGTCGAGTCCCTGGTGGCGTCGCTGGGCGAGCGGCTGGTGGTGAAGGAGACGGGCTGCGGCATCGGGCCCCAGGTGGCCCGCAGGCTGGCCGAGCTCGGCGTGCGCCACATCGACGTGTCCGGCCTGGGTGGCACCTCGTGGGTGCGCGTGGAGCAGCTCCGGGCCTCGGGGGCACGCGCCCGCGTGGGCGCGGAGTTCAGCGCCTGGGGCATCCCGACGGCGGCGGCGGTGGCCAGCGTGCGCGCGGCCGTGGGCGCCGAGGTCCGGCTGGTGGGCAGCGGCGGCGTGCGGACGGGGTTGGACACGGCGAAGGTGCTGGCGCTGGGGGCGGACGTGGTGGGCATGGCGCTGCCGCTGTTCCGGGCCCAACAGGCCGGTGGGTTGGCGGGCGCCGAGGCGGAACTCGAGGTCATCCTGACGGGGCTGCGACAGGCGCTCGTCCTGACGGGAAGCAGAAGCTGCGCTGAGCTGCGGCGGCGCCCCCGTGTGATGACCGGTGTATTGAAGGACTGGATGGCGGCGCTGTAGCCGCGCCGACGTGGGAAGAAGGACGACCAATGTCTGAGACCGTGACGTCCCGGCTCTCCGGGTTCCACAAGCTGCCGATGGAGGAGCGACTCGCCCAGCTTGCGCGGATGTTCCGGCTCACTCCCGGCGAACTGGAGCAGCTGCGTGGCACCGAGGCGCTCCAGCCGGTGCTGGCGAACCAGATGATCGAGAACGCGGTGGGGACCTTCTCCCTGCCGCTGGGCCTGGGGCTCAACCTCCAGGTGAACGGGCGCGACTACCTGGTGCCCATGGCCGTCGAGGAGCCGTCCGTCGTGGCGGCGGTGTCCTTCGCGGCGAAGATCGTCCGCGAGTCCGGTGGCTTCACCGCCGAGGCCGACGACTCGATGATGATCGGCCAGGTGCAGGTGACGCGCTACGGCGACCCCTCCGAGGCCACCCACAAGATCCTCGCGCACAAGGAGCAGCTGCTCGCGCTGGCCAACAGCTTCCACCCGGCCATGGTGGCCCGTGGCGGCGGCGCGCGCGACATCGAGGTGCGCGTGCTGCCGGCCCCCGAGGGCCCGCGCGGCGAGCCGCTGCTCATCGTCCACGTCCTCATCGACACGCAGGAGGCGATGGGGGCCAACCTCATCAACACCGTGGCGGAGGGCGTGGCGCCGCTCATCGAGCAGATCACCGGCGGCAAGGTGTACCTGCGCATCCTCTCCAACCTCGCGGACCGCCGGCTGGCGCGCGCCATGTGCCGCATTCCCCTGGCGCTGCTGGCGGACTTCGAGATGCCGGGCGAAATCATCGCCGAGGGCATCGCCCAGGCCAGTCGGTTCGCGGAGGCGGACCCGTACCGCGCCGCCACGCACAACAAGGGCGTGATGAACGGCATCGACTCGGTGGCCATCGCGACGGGGCAGGACTGGCGCGCCATCGAGGCCGGCGCGCATGCGTTCGCGTGCCGTGGGGGCCAGTACCGGCCGCTCTCCACGTGGTACCTGGAGGAGGGCCACCTGGTGGGCCGCATCGAGCTGCCCATGGCGCTGGGCACGGTGGGCGGCCCCATCAAGATCCACCCGGGCGTGCAGATGGCGCTCAAGCTGCTGCGCACCTCGAGCGTGCGCGAGCTGGCCATGGTGTTCGCGGCGGTGGGGCTGGCGCAGAACTTCGCGGCGCTGCGGGCGCTGGGCAGCATCGGCATCCAGAAGGGCCACATGGCGCTGCACGCGCGCTGCGTGGCCGTGACGGCGGGCGCTCGCGGCGACTGGGTGGAGAAGCTCGCCGACCTGCTCGTGAAGGCCGGCCACGTGAAGGTGGAGAAGGCGCGCGAAATCCTGGCCAGCCTGCCCGCGGAGGAAGCGGCGGCCGCCACTGGCACCACCGTCTAGCGCCGTGGCCACCGAATCCCCCCTGTCCACCTTCGGCGCCGGCAAGGTCATCCTGCTGGGCGAGCACAGCGTCGTCTACGGACACTCCGCGCTGGCGGGGCCGCTGTCGTACGGTGTGCGCGCCCGCGGCGTGCCGGCGAAGAAGTGCCAGTTGGCCTTGCCCGCGACGCTGAGCCGCGCCCAGCGCGCGCTGCTCACCGGCGCGTTCGCGCGCGCCGCGAAGCTGGTGGGCGAGCCCGCGGTGAAGGTGACGTTGGACCCGGAGCTGCCGCTGTCGGTGGGCCTGGGCAGCTCCGCGGCGCTGTCCGTGGCGTGCGCGCGGCTGCTGTTGCGCGCCGCCGGCCAGGAGCCGTCTCCCAAGGAGGCCGCGCGGCTGGCGTGGGAGATGGAGCAGGAGTTCCACGGCACGCCGTCCGGCGTGGACCACACCACCAGCGCGCACGAGAAGCTGCTGCTCTACCGGCGCGCGCCGGGCGCGGCGTCGGTGGGCAGGGGCCGGAGCGTGGACAGCCCCAGGCCGCTGAAGGTGGTGGTGGCCCTGGCCGGCGAGCGCAGCCCCACCAAGGTGACGGTGGCCGGGCTGCGCGCGCGGCAGGCGCGCTGGCCGGAGCGCTATCAGCGGTTGTTCGCGCAGATCGGCCGGCTGGCGATGGAGGGCGCGAAGGCGGTGGAGGCGGGTGACCTGGAGGCGCTGGGCGACGCGATGAACGTCAACCAGGGCCTGCTGGCGGCGCTCGGCCTGTCGTCGCCTCCGCTGGAGGAGATGGTGTACCGGCTGCGAGGGCTGGGAGCCCTGGGCGCCAAGCTCACCGGGGCCGGTGGGGATGGTGGCGCCGTGGTCGGTCTGTTCGTCGATCCAGAGCCGGCGGTGACACAGCTCACCCGGCTCGGTGTGCGCTGCTTCAGCAGCCAGCTCGCGGGTCCGCGGGCCTCGTGAGTGTCCCCATGAAAGCCACTGCCCTCGCGCATCCCAACATCGCCCTGGTGAAGTACTGGGGGAAGCGGGACGAAGCGCTCATCCTCCCGCACCAGTCGAGCCTGTCGCTGACGCTGTCGCCCATGTCGGTGACGACCACGGTGGAGTTCGGCGCCGCCAGCGACCAGGTGGAGCTCAACGGCCACGTGGCGAAGGGCAGCGAGCGCGAGCGCGTGCTGCGGCTGCTGGAGACGGTGCGGGCCCAGTCGAGGACGGCGCTGGGGCCCGCGCGGATGGTGTCTCGCGGGGACTTCCCCATGGCGGCGGGGCTGGCGTCGAGCGCGGCGGGGTTCGCGGCGCTGGCGGTGGCGGCGCGCGCGGCGGCGGGCCTGCCTCGGGACACGCGCGCGGAGAGCATCCTGGCGCGCCTGGGCAGCGGGTCGGCGTGTCGCAGCGTCCAGGGCGGCTTCTGCGAGTGGCAGCGGGGCGAGCGCGCGGACGGCGAGGACAGCTTCGCGGTGCAGCGCTTCGACGTCTCGCACTGGCCGGAGCTGCGCATGGTGGTGGCGGTGGTCGACCGGGGCGAGAAGGACGTGAAGTCCCGCGACGGCATGAAGCACACCATCGAGACCAGCCCCTACTACCCGGCCTGGGTGAAGGACGCGGAGGCCGAGGTCCCCGTGGCCCGCGAGCTCATCGCCCGAAAGGACCTGCAGGCGCTGGGCGAGCTGTGCGAGCGCAACGCGTGGCGGATGCATTGCACGTCGCTCGCGGCGGATCCTCCGCTCTGCTACCTGGAGGCGGGCACCCTGGGCCTCATCCAGCACCTGCGCGAGGCTCGCAAGAAGGGCGTGCCGGTGTGGTTCACGCTGGACGCGGGCCCCAACCCGGTGCTGCTGACGGACGCGGCGCATGAGGTGGCGGCGGAGGCGCTGGCCCGCGCGTGCGGCGCGCTGGACGTGATTCGCTGCGTGCCGGGCGGCGACGCCGAGCTGAAGCAGGAGCACCTGTTCTGATGGAGCGCGCCCTCTCGGCCCCGGGGAAGCTGTTCGTCTCCGGCGAGTACGCCGTGCTGTGGGGTGGGGTGGCGCGGGTGGCGGCGGTGGCGCCCCGGACGGGGGCCTACGTGCGCAGGCGCGCCGACGCGCGCGTGCACGTGTGCCTGGAGGAGGGCACGCTGGCGGGCAGCGTCACGCCCCGGGGCGTGGCGTGGGCGCGTGAGGTGCCGGCGGGCTTCTCCTTCGTCGCGCGCACCCTGGACGAGGCGCTGCGCGCGCACGGCCGGCCCAGCCCGGGCTTCGACTTCGCGGTGGCGCCCTCGGCGGTGGGGCCCAATGGCCAGAAGCTGGGCATGGGCGGCAGCGCGTGCGCCACGGTGCTCGCGGCCGAGGCGGCGCGCTACGTGCTGGAGGAGCGCTTCGACGCGCTGAAGCTGGCGCTGGTGTCCCATTCGCTCGGGCAGGGCGGCAAGGGCAGCGGCGGCGACGTGGCGGCCAGCTTCGCCGGAGGTGTGCTGCGCTACCGGCGCTATGACGTGGCGGCCCTGGCCGAGGCGAGCAATGGCAGCCGGCTGAAGGCGGCGCTCGCGGAGGCTCCCGCCGTGGACGTCTGGCGACTGCCTTCTCCGCGCGTGTCCCTGGCGTATGCCTTCACGGGCGAGAGCGCCTCCACGCGGGTTTTGATTGGCCAGGTGGAGGCGCGGCTGGAGGAGGCGGGACGACGGGCCTTCGTCGCCCGCTCCGACGCGCTCGGGCAGGCCATCGAGGAGGGGCTGGGGGGCGGCGACTTCCAGGCGTTCTCCGAGGCGGTGAAGGCCCAGCACGCGCTGCTCCTGGAGCTGGGCCCCCTGGAGACGGAGGCCATCCGGCGCATCCTCGCCATGGCCGCCGCCTACGGCTGCGTGGGCAAGCAGTCCGGCGCGGGGGGCGGGGACGGCTGCATCCTCTTCGCTCCGGACGAGCGGACGCGCGACGAGCTGTGTGAGGGATTGACGGCGCGAGGTTTCCACACGCTGACGCTGGCGCCGGAGCCGGGAGTCCGGGGCGAGGCCCAGTTGGATGCTCGGCTGCGCACGTGGCTCGACGCGCTCGTCTGAGCCGTCAGCCGTGACAGGTGGAGATGGGGCCTCGACGAGGCCATCGAGTCGAGGCTTCGCGCCTGGGTTCAAGTGGCCCCGGGACATCGCGGGCTCCGGGGCCTCGTGCCATGCGCGTGGGTGGTGTCTCAGTCCAGCAGGGACGGCACGGGGGAAATGGCGTCGAGTGGCACGCCACGACCGAGCTGCCCGTCGGAGTTGTCGCCCCACGACCAGAGGGTTCCATCCGGCAGGATGGCCAGGACGTGCGCGCCGCCCGCCGCGACGGAGTTCACACCGTTGCTGATGCCAGTGACGGGGTTGGGGAGCTCGAGGGGGTTCCTCGTGCCATTGCCTCGCTCACCCAGGCCGTTGTCTCCCCCGGCCCACAAGATGCCATGGCCATCCCAGGCAAAGGCGGTGTCGTCGCCGGCGACGACATCCACCGGCCCTTGGATGGACATGGGGCGCGGTGAGGGGGAGCTGCTGGCCGACCCGGCCAGGCCCTTGCCGTTGACATTGGAGCCCCAGCTCCAGCCCTGGCCACTCGCGGTCACCGCGAGGCCATGGTCCTTGCCCCCCGCGATGGAGACCACGTTGGTCACTCCCACGACAGGGAGCGGAACGGCCGACGACGAGCCCCCAGTGGAGATGCCGAGCCTCCCGTTCATGTTCGAGCCCCAGGCGCGAGCCTCCCCACTGAAGAGGATGGCGTACGAGCCATGGGACGTCGCGACAACCTTCATGACGTCCGAGAGGCTGGGGACCAGGGCCGGAGTCGCCCGCGAGGTCCAGGTGCCATCTCCCAGCGCGCCCTCGGTGTTGTTGCCCCAGGCCCAGACCTTGTTGTCGAAGTCGAGGGCCAGCGCATGCGTGTCACTCACGGCGATGGCGTTGATGTTGCTGAGTCCCGCGACCTTCGTGGGGACCAGGAGCCCGTCACCCCATTGCCAGACCGAACCGTCGTAGAGCAGCGCCAGCGACTTGTTGCCGCCCGCGGCGATGGCCTTGACGTCGTGGAGTCCCGGCACCGGCGCCGGCGCGGTGTGTCTCACCGTCGTTCCATCCCCGAGCTGACCGGCTCGATTGAGCCCCCAGGACCAGACGGTCGTGTCGGAGTTCAGCAACAGGGAGTGCGAAGCGCCGGCCGCGACCATCTGGCCGCCGACCAGGGCTCCCTGCACCAGGCTCGGCGTCGCATAGAGCGGAGGCGTGCCGTCGCCTCGCTCGCCATGGTGATTGCTCCCCCAGCTCCAGATGCTCCCATCGGCGCGCAATGCCAGGGCATGCGTGTCGCTCGCGGCGAGCGCCGACACGGTCGTCAGCCCTGGAACCTGGGCGGGCGTGAAGCGGTCGTGCTGGGTTCCATCGCCGAGCTGACCCTGGTTGTTGATACCCCAGCTCCACACCGTGGCGTTCGACTTGAGCACCAGCGAGAAGCCATCCCCCGCGGCGACATCGCTGCAGCCGGTGAGCCCCGCGACCTGGACGGGGGCCAGCGCCATGTCCCATGTCGTGGGGTTGGTCAGTCCCCATATCCAGACGGTGCCGTCTGATTTGACGGCCAGGGCGTGACTCGGGCTGGCTGTCACGGCCACGACGTTCGTCAGCCCTTGGACCTGCACGGGAACAGGGCTGTTGCTGACGAAGCTGCCGATACCCAGCTTGCCGAAGGTGTTGTCTCCCCAGGCCCAGAGCGTTCCGTCCGAGCGGACGGCATAGGAAGTCTGGTCATGGGCGAACACGGCCACGACGTTCGTCAGGCCCGACACCGCGAGAGGCGTCTCCCGGTATCCGTCACCTCCATCACCCAACTGCCCCGCCCAGTTGTCGCCCCAGGCCCAGACCGTGCCGTCGGACTTCAGGGCGAGTGCGTGCTCGTCGCCCGCGGCTACGGCCACGACCCCCGTCAGTCCGGGGATCTGCACTGGCGTGGCCTGTCGCCAGGTCGGGCTGGTCGTGGTGGGGATACCCAGCTGTCCCCGGTGCAAGGCTCCCCACCCCCAGACGGTGCCATTCGAGCGGAGCGCCGTGGAGAAGAAGTCGCCCACGGCGACCGAGGTGACGCTCGTCAAGCCGGGGACCTGGACGGGCGTCGCGGTGTCCTCGACACTCGTGATGCCAAGCTGCCACGCCGAGTTGTTCCCGACGGCCCACACGGTGCCATCCGCCCGAATGGCCACGGAGTGCCAGAGCCCCGCCGCGATCCGCACCTTCGGCTTCGTGCGCGATATCGCCGCGGCTTGACTGCCTTCAACGCCTGTCGAATCGAGACTGGCGCCCTGCTGTCCACAGCCCACCGACAGCAGGAGCCCCAGCGCGACTCCCAATACACCGCGCAACCGCGATGAATACGGATGTGTCATGTGTGACCCTCGTGGAGAACGACGCCGTCCAGACGAGGGGGCGAACTCTGTATTCAGTCTGGAAATATCGAGTAGTCAGAAAACAAGGTCGAGCCTTCCATCCTTGTCTCAGTGCAACCGGATGAGGAAGGTTGAAGGCTGTGTGGCTTGGATGGATTTGCAGGTCACCACCACGCGGCGGGGCGGGGGAGGAGGAGGTCGAAGGGCTCTCCGTGGCCGACCTGGCCATCCGAGTTGTTGCCCCAGGCCCAGACGGTTCCGTCCGGGCGGATGGCCAGCGTATGGAAGTCGCCGACGGCGAGGGAGGTCACTCCCGCGGAGAATCCAGTCACGATGACAGGGTCGATCGCGGGGACGGCCGTCCCGTCGCCCGCCTGGCCCCAGTCATTGATGCCGCCGGCCCACACCTGGCCGTTGATCGCGGGCGCGAAGGCCGTGTAGTCGCCCGACACGACCTCGACCAGGGAGGACACCTGCATGGGGACGGGAACGAGGTTGTCGTGGTCGTGGCCGCTCATCCCGGCGTGGAAGTAGTCGTAACCCCAGACCCAGCCGTCGCCGTTCGATTGCACGGCCATGGCGTGGTGTACGCCTCCCGCGATGGACACCACGTCGGTGAGGCCTCGCACCTGGACAGGCGTTGTCCGGGACTCGGTGGTGCCGTCACCCAGCTGTCCGCTCCAGTTCGCGCCCCAGGCCCAGGCCGTGCCGTCGTGGCGCACCGCGAGCGAGAGGGCGGGGCCGGTGGCCACCTTCATGACGCCATCGAGGTCGAGGACCTTGACGGGGTTGGCTCGGAACGTCGTCGTGCCGTCTCCCAATTCGCCGTTGTGGTTCTCACCCCAGGCCCACACCGTCCCGTCGTCGCGCAGCGCCAGGGCATGCGTGCGGCTCGTGGAGACGGCGAGGATGTTGGTCAGGCCGGGGACCTGGGTGGGGCCCGAGACTCCGCCGCCCCATTTCCAGACGGTGCCGTCGTACCGCCTCGCGAGCGAGAAGCCACCTCCCGCCGCGATGTCCGTGACGCCATCGAGCCCAAGGACCTTCGTGGGAGCCGGTCGCCTGTCCGTGGTTCCATCTCCGAGCTGCCCGTTCCCGTTCTGCCCCCAGGCCCACACCGTGCCGTCATGGTGGAGCAGCAGCGAGTGCGCCGTGCCGGCCGCCACCTCCAGCGCCCCTGTCGGTCCTCCCTCGACGGGAACGGGAACGGCGTACCGGATGACGGCCCCATCCCCGCGCTGTCCGTGCCGATTGCCTCCCCAGCTCCAGATGCTGCCATCCGAGCGCAGCGCCAGCGCGTGGCTGTTTCCCGCCGCCACCACCGAGGCGCCGGTGAGCCCGACGACTTCGGTTGGCTCGTATCGAGGGAACTTGGTCCCGTCGCCGAGCTGGCCGTAGTCGTTCCAGCCCCAGGCCCACACCGTGCCGTTGGATCGGGTGATGAACGCGAACCCCTCGCCCACGGTGACATCCGAACAGCGGGTCATGCCAGGGATGAGGAATGGCGCGGTCACCCTGTAGCCCACGACATCATCCGACCCCCAGGCCCAGGCCGAGCCATCCGACCGGATGGCCAACGCGTTCGACCGCCCCGCCGCCGCGGCCACGACGCCCACCAGCCCCTGCACCTGCCCAGGCACGGCGCTGTGAACGTAGGTGCCGTTGCCGAGCTGTCCGTCGTAGTTCATGCCCCAGCTCCACAGCGTCCCGTCGGAGCGGATGGCGAACGAGGTGTAGTGGCCGGAGACCACCGCCACGACACCCGTCAGCCCCTGGACCTGGACGGGGACGTTGCGGGACGCCTGGGTGCCGTCGCCGAGCTGGCCATAATCGTTGTAACCCCAGGCCCAGACGGTGCCGTCCGCCTTCGCCGCCAGGGTGTGGTCCCGGCCGGCCGAAATCGACGTCACCCGGTCGAGCCCCTGGACCTGGACTGGTGTGAGCCGGGTGAGGTTCGTGCCGTCTCCGAGCTGGCCCCTCCAGTTGTCGCCCCATGCCCAGACGGTGCCGTCGGAGCGGAGCGCCACAGAGTGCGCGGTGCCTCCCGAGACGGAGACGGCGCCGGTGATTGCTTGCACCCGGGCAGGCGTCGACGTGCTGTCGAAGCTCCCCGTGCCGAGCTGGCCGAAGTCGTTTCTCCCGGCCGCCCACACCGTGCCGTCCGAGCGGATGGCGAGGGAGTGATCCGCGCCACTGGCCAGCCGGACGCGTGGGCGCGTGCGGACGATTGACGCGGTCTGTGTGGCTTCATCGGTGGGGAGGGGCGTGCGTTGCTCGCAGCCCATGGCCCATGACAGACACAGCAGCGCTCCCAGGACTCCGCACGACCTCGACATCGCAATGCGTGGCATCCGGCACCCCCTGTCAAAGTCTGACGAGGCATGGGGGACGGATTCAAGGCGTCGAGCGTGAGTGACTCAGGGAACGCCGCGACTCTGTTGTCTTCTGGGCCCTCTCGACGTGGATCCCTCGATATGGGCCATGCGTGTCTTGGGTTGCGTTCGGACGAACCGCGCGTCTGGTCATGTCTCGGGCGCCCGCGCCTGGGTTCCAGATTCCGTCCGTGACGCGAAGGTTTCACCAGGGGCCCTCGGGTTGGTGCTCGTCCGATGGTCGTGAGAAGGTCGGGGAGCGCATCGCTGGTGCGGGGGGCGTCTGGACTGCTGGGAGTCATGGACATGGGTGGCATCAAGAAGACGCAAGGATTCGGAAGCCTGGCCGCGGCCTTCGAGAAGGCAGGGCTCGCCACGGGTGCTCGCGCCGACCGTGTCGACGCGGAGGGCCAGCGCGCGGACGCCGCGGTGTCGCGCGACCTCCCGGGCGCGGAAGGTGGCTATCGCGGGGAGATCGACCGGGTGAACGCGTGGTTCTCCGAACTGCGCTCACCGGCGCCGGGCCGCGAGGAGGGGGTGCCGGCGGTGGCCGTCCGCATCGAAGGTGCTCCGGCGACGCCCGAGCAACTCCGTCAGGTCGAGCACGCGCTGGGCTTTGCGTTGCCGCCCTCGTTCGCCTCCTTCCTCCTGGAGGTGGGCGCTGTCTCCTTGCTGAATCCGTGGGGGGACGCCACGACCCCGGTCGGTCAGCTCGTGGCCGCCAGTGCCTCGCTGGAGGCGGACGTCGCCTTGACCGCCGCGCGCTTCGTCCACGCCGCGGAGGAGTCTGGCATCCGCCTCGACCCGACCGCGCCCCGGCTGCTGCTGCACGTATGCGAGGAGCAAGGCGGAGAAGCCGTCTTCGCGCTCTGCGCCAGCCGGGACGACCGGGGCGACTCCCCGGTGTTCATGCGCTTCCACGACGAGCCGGACGCGCTGTACCACCCGTCCTCCGACTTCCGGCAGTGGTTCCGCGAGCGCCTGGAGCGCCTCCGAGCCGAGCTCCAGGAGGACGCTCGCCGACGCGGGGCGCGGTGAGCCGGGGGCCCCGAGCCGCGCGACGACTCAGAACATGTGGCCGAAGGTGATGTAGCAGCGCTGGCGCCCCGTCTCCGTGGAGCGGGCGTAGTCCATGCGCACCACCGCCGCGCGCCGCGACAGCCGCACGCCGCCTCCGATGCCCGGGTGCCACTCGTGCCACTTGCCGTCCGCGACGCCCGGGTGCCACACGCGGCCCAGGTCGAGGAACATCACCGCGCCCAGCTTCATGTCCTTGCCGAACATCCTCAGCTGCGCGGCGTGGAAGCGCAGCTCCGTGTTGCTGAATGCCTTGATGTTGCCGGAGAAGCGATTGCGCTCGATGCCGCGCACGCTGCTCATCCCACCAATCCCCTCCGACACGTTGACGCCGCCCGTGTTGCTCCACTCGAAGAACGGCACGTCGCCGAAGAGCATGTCGAGCGTGAGCCGCTGGGCGATGGTCAGCCGCGACGTCAGCCGCACGTAGCGACGCTCGCTCAGCGTCAGGCCCACGTACTGGTACTTGCTGCCCGTCGCCATGCCCGACACGCGCAGGGCCACCTCCTCCACGCCACCCTCCAGCGGATCCACCTCGTCGTCGCGCGTGTCCCACAGCGCGCCCGCGAGCAGCTGCCCCGTGGAGCCACCCTCGATGCCCACGGGCTGCTGCTGCGTCAGCATCGACTCGTCGTACGGCTCCACGCTCGTGTGGCGCCAGCCGTAGCCCACGTACGTCTGCAACGGGTGCGTCGCGCCGAAGGGCCGGCCGCGCAGACGGAACCACAGGCCCGGTGAGCCCTTGTCGTAGGTGTATCGCTCGTTGTCCAGGTCGCCCCGGAAGTCCGGCGCGGACAGGTTGCCGGCGCCGAAGAACGGGCTGCGCAGCTCACGGCGATACTCGAGCCCGCCCTCCACCCGCAGCGGCCCGATGAGCCGCGGACCGTCGTAGCGCAGGTAGTGGCTCTGCATCCCCCGGCTGCTGAAGAAGATCTGCGCGCCGATGGCGTGCGCGTACGGCTCCTTGCCCGCGCCATACAGATACATCGCCCCCACCGCGCCGTAGCCGATGCCCTGGTCCGAGTTGTAGCTGACCATCGGCAGCGCGATGGTATCCATCGCCGATTCCTGCTTCGTCGGCTTCAACCCGGGCGCGGGACGGTGCGAGGGCTGCACCGGCGAGGCACTCAGGGTGGCGAGCAGCAGAGCGGCGGGAAGATGCATGGGGACCGTGGTGACGCCTCGCTGTGTCGGAACCATCCCGACAGAAGGACGGCGCTACCTGCCCGCCTGCATTCCAGGAGGGCTGCCCTCGACTGAAGGCGGCCGTCCCCCCAAGTGCTCATTGTGGCTGGCGAGGGAGGGGAGCCGTCAACGTGAGCGGAGCAATGACCCCAGCTTTGATGATGTGGGCCCATGGCGCCATCCGCCGAATCGGGCCAAAAGTTCCGCCCGTGGCGGTAAATCGGCGCCGTAACCTCCTGATGGTCCACCTGGATGGAGTATCCAAGGCCCTTCTGGACGAGGCGATTGTCGCGGGGCGGATGCCGTTCGTCTCACGACTCATCCGCTCCGGGATGTTTCATCTGGATGACGCCTTCTGGGGCGCGCCCACCTCGACGCCGTACTTCCAGGCGGGCCTGCTCTACGGTCTGCGGGATTCGAACCTGCCAGCCTATGCGTGGTTCGATCGTGAACTGGGGCGGCGCGTCCAGATGAATACCCCCGCGGACGCGCTCGAAATCGACGAGCGCCTGCGGGGCAGGGGCCGCGACAGCCTGCTCGACGGGGGAGGCCACGGCTACTTCTCCCTGTTCCGTGCGGGCGCGGACAACGCGCTGAGCATGAGCACGCTGGCCAGCTTCAAGCAGATGGCGCGAGCCTTCCCGTACGAGATGGCGGGCCTGTCGGCCGCGCGCACGCGCGACGCGTGGAGCTTCCTGCGTTCGTTCGGCAGGGACACCTGGAGCGCGACCCGGGAGGTCCTCCAGTGGTCGCGCGCCGTGCACGACTGGCGGAACGAGCGTGCGTTCCTCGTCAGTCGGCTCTTGTTCCAGCGGCTCGGGTGGAGCTTCGCGTACTCCAAGAGCCTGGTGGACATGGTGCGCGGCGTCCCCGTCATCTACCTCGTCTATGGCAACTACGACGAGGTGGCCCACCGCCGGGGGCCGCGCTCGGAGCTCGCCCTCGAGGAGCTGTACCGCGTGGACACCTACCTCGCGGAGCTCTACGCCGTCGCGCGCTCGGTGCAGCGCCCGTACGACGTCGTCATCTTCTCCGACCATGGCCACGTGGACAGCGCCCCGCTGGAGCGAGGCCGGGGACGGCGCCTGGAGTCGCTCCTGCTGGAGGGGCCTCCCGCCGCTCCCTCGGAGGACGTGGTACGGGGGCTGTGTCAGGGCCGCGCTCCCCCCGCGCCGGACGCCGCGCCGCGCGCGCCCTTCGCGCCCGTCGTCGTCGAGTGCGGCAACTTCGCGCACGTCTATCTCACCGGCGCGCGCGAGGCGTTGGAGGCCCGGACGCTGCTCGCGCGCCACCCCGACATCCTCGCGCGCGCGACGCGGGACCCGGACATCGCCCTCGTCGCGCTGCGACGGGGCAGCTCCGCGGTGGCGGTGGTGCGCGGCGGCGTCTACGGCCCGGATGAGCTGGACCGGGCGCCGCTGTCCCCCGAGTTCAGCCGCCGCGCGGTCGCGTCACTGCTGCGGGGGCTGCCGGCGATGACGACGGCGGGGGACCTGGTCCTGTTCGGGGAGGCGGTGCGCCAGGGCGGCACCGTGGGGTTCGCGTGGGAGTTCGGCTCGCACGGCGGGGTGACGCGCACGGAGGCGCAGAGCCTGGTGCTCTGGCCCGCGGACGCGCCGCTCGACCTGTCGGGCCTGGGGCACGTGAGCCACCTGCACGCGCGGCTCGCGGAGACCTACCTGGACGTGGCGCCCCGGCTGCGGTGGGTTCCGTGAGCGAGGAGGGGCCGCGCACGCGCCCGCGGGGCGCCGCCATCGGCCGGCTGCTGCTGGCGGTGGTGGGCGTCGTCCTGTCCGGCGTCCTGCTGTCCACGGCCTTCTTCCGGTGGAACCTGCGCGCGCCCGGGCCGCTGCTGGAGCCGCGCTTCCCCCTGGGGGCGTTCGTCCGGGAGCTGCCCGGCCACCTGAAATGGCTCCTGCCCTTCGTGCTGTTGCAGGCCTCCATCATCCCCCTGCGCGCCGTGCAGTGGCAGGGCACGCTGCGCCGCCGGGTGCCGTTCAAGGAGCGCTACCACCTGGTGGCCATTGGCGCGTTCGTGCACAACGTGCTGCCCGGCAAGCTGGGCGACATCCTCCGCTCCTTCCTCCTGTCGCGCACCGAGCGCATCCCCTTCCTGCGCTGCCTGGGCACGGTGGCGGTGTGCAAGCTGATGGAGTTCGCCGCGCTGATGTTGCTGGTGTCCGCGTCGCTCCTGGGGCCCTTCGGCGCCACGTTGTCGCGCTTCGAGGGGCAGCTGAAGGTGGCCGTCTCCCTGTGCGTGGGGCTGGTGGCGCTCGTGGTGCTGCTGGCCCACTGGTCCACGCCGCTGGCGGACGCCCTGCACCGGCGCCACCGGCTGCCCCGGCTGGAGGGCCTCCTCCACCACGTCAGCGACGGGCTGGGCACCGCCCGTTCGACGCGGGGCCTCGCCCGGGTGTTCTTCTTCTCCACGGGGCCGGTGCTGGCCTCCGCGCTGGCGTATGGGCTGGCGCTGCACGGCATCGGCATCAGCGGGGGGCTGGCCGCCGGGGCCGTCGTCCTGGGCGCCATCTCCCTGGGGCAGGCGCTGCCCGGCGTGCCGGCGGGGATGGGGCTCTACTACTTCGTGACGAGCTGGGCGGCCCGGGGCCTGGGCGCCAGTCCGGAGGACGCCGCGGCCTTCGCCACGCTGACCCACCTGGGGACGGTGCTCAGCCAGGCGGGGGTGGGGGCCATCTCCGTCCACGTCCGGAAGATTCGCGTGAGGGACCTGCGCAAGGGCGGCAGTCTCGCCCGCGAGGCCGCGCACCACGTGGCGCACGAGTCAGTGGAACCCGCACCGCCGTGACGCTGGCGCCGAAAAAGGAAAAGGGGCCCCGGTTTGAAACCGGGACCCCTTCTCACAGTGCCCAGGAGAGGACTCGAACCTCCATGCCCTTGCAGGCGCTAGACCCTGAATCTAGTGTGTCTACCAATTCCACCACCTGGGCAGGCGGTGCATCGCGGAGCCGCGCTGTGCGGCGCTGCGATGGGCGGGACATATAGGTGTACTGCCCCGCGCCGTCAAGAACTACGTAACAACCTCACTTCTTCAACGGCCATTTCCCCTCGGCCTCGAGCGCCCGGCGGATGACCGGGTTCTCGTCCATGAAGGCCGTGAGGGACTCCTCGGTGATCTCCACGGAGATGTCCTCGGTGCCCAGCTCCGTCTGGCAGCTCAACCGGGAGTACGGGCGCACGTCGAACCCCATGTCCAGGCGGTCCGCCTCCGCGTCCGTCTGCTCGCTGAGCGAGTCGAGGCCCTTGCGCACCCAGATGTGACAGGTGGAGCAGCCGCAGACGCCGCCGCAGCTGTGGCCCACCTGGGCACCGCACTGTTCGGCCGCGTCCAGGAGCGTCGTCCCGGTCGGCACGTCCACGGTGACCTCGGCCAGCGGGCTCTTGAAGGTGACCTTCGGCACGTCAGTACTCCTCCACGGAGTGTCCGGCGACCACCTGGGTGATGGCCTGGTTCATGACCCGCTCGATGAACGGGCGCGACACCTCGTCCAGCGCGTGGACCGTCTCCTTGAGCTTCAGGTGGTCCTGGCCCCGGGCCTCCTCGCGCACGCGGGCCATGGCCGCGTCGATGGCCTCGCGCTCACCGGCCTGGAGCAGGGCGCCGTGCTCGCGCAGCTGGCGGTCGGCCTCGGCCAGCACGCGCTCGGCGTCCACGCGCTGCTCGCGCAGCTGGCGGGCCTGGATGTCGTCCTCGGCGTAGTCGATGGAGTCGAGCAGCATCCGCTCGATCTCCTCCTCCGTGAGGCCGTGGCTGGGCTTGACGGTGATGGACTGGGTGGCGCCGGTGGACTGCTCCTTCGCGGAGACGGAGAGGATGCCGTCCGCGTCCACCTGGAAGCGCACCTCCACCCGCGCCATGCCCGCCGCCAGCGGCGGAATCCCGGAGAGGGTGAAGCGCGCCAAGCTGCGGTTGTCCTCCACCAGCTCGCGCTCGCCCTGCACCACGTGCACGTCCAGCCCCGTCTGCCCGTCCTTGAACGTGGTGAACACCTGGGCCGCCGCGGTGGGGATGGTGGAGTTACGCTGGATGAGCTTCTCGGTGATGCCGCCCATCGTCTCCAGCCCGAGCGACAGCGGAATCACGTCCAGCAGCAGCACCTCGTCCTGCCGGTCCGCGTTGGTGAGCAGGTCCGCCTGCACCGCGGCGCCCAGCGCCACCACCTGGTCCGGGTCGATGTCACCCAGGGGCTCGCGGCCGAACAGCTCCGCCACGTAGCGGCGCACGGCCGGCACGCGCGTGGCCCCGCCCACGAGGATGACGCCGTCCAGCTCCCCGGCCGCCACGCCCGCGTCCTTCATCGCCCGGCGGCAGACGAGCCCCGTCTTCTGCACCAGCGGTTGGATCCACGCGTCGAAGTCCGCGCGCTTCACCGTGTGCGTCCGGCCGCCCGCGGACAGCTGGACCTCCGGCGCGTCCGTGAGGGCCTCCTTGGCCTTGCGCGAGGCGGCCAGCACCTCCGCGACCAGGGACGGGGTGGGGGAGGCTTCGCCCAGCGCCTCCAGCACCCGCTGCGCGATGGCGCGGTCGAAGTCGTCGCCGCCCAGCGCGGAGTCGCCGCCGGTGGACTTCACCTCGAAGACGCCGTCCACCAGCTGGAGGATGGAGATGTCGAAGGTGCCGCCGCCCAGGTCGTAGACGGCGAAGGTGCCCTGGCTGCCCTTGTCCAGGCCGTAGGCGAGCGCCGCGGCGGTGGGCTCGTTGAGCAGCCGCAGCACCTCCAGCCCGGCGAGCCGGCCCGCGTCCTTGGTGGCCTGGCGCTGGGCGTCGTCGAAGTAGGCGGGCACGGTGATGACGGCCTGCTCCACCTTCGAGGAGAAGTGGGCCTCCGCGCGGCGCTTGAGGGCGCGCAGGATTTCACCCGACACCTCGATGGGCGTCACCGGGTTGCCGCCCGCCACGTTGAAGCGCACCACCTTGCCACCGGGGACGAAGTCGTAGTGCCCCAGCTTGCGCGTCTCCGCGTCGTCCGCGCCGCGGCCCATGAAGCGCTTCACGGAGGCGATGGTGTCGGTGGGGTGGGCGGCGGCCAGCGGCCGGGCCCTCGCGCCCACCACCACGCCGCCGTCCTTCGCGTAGTGCACCACGGAGGGCAGCAGCAGCGAATCGCCCTCGTCCACGGGGACGCAGCGGGGCTTGCCCTGGCTCACCGCCGCGACGAGCGAGTTGGTGGTGCCCAGGTCGATGCCCACCGCGTGCCCCTTGGGCTTCAGCGGGTCGTGGATCTGCAGGTAGCCGTTCTTGCTCACGACAGACTCTCCTCCTCGAACGCGTCCACCTGTTCGAGGAAGCGCGTGAAGTAGCGCACCCGCCCCAGGGCATGCGACGCCTTTCTCACCTGGGCCGCCGCTTCCTCGCCGGACGTCCCCTCGGCCTCCAGCTGGCGCAGGGCGCCAGCCGCCTCGTCGAGCGCCGCCTTGCGCTGGCCACCCACCTGGGCGCCCATGGCCTGCACGCGCGCCAGGTCCTTCTTCGCCATGGCGGCGTCGAGCGCCTCGCGCAGCTCCATGACCTGCTCCAGGAACTCCAGGGGCATGTCCTTCTGCGCCCCGGCGTCCTCGCGCTCCAGGTCCACGCCGTGCAGCTTGAGGAGGTAGAAGGCGCGGCGCACCGGGTCCTTCAGCGTCTTGAAGGCGGCGTTGAGGGCGGTGGTGCCCTCCAGGGCCTCCAGCCGCTCGCGCGCGTTGCCAGGGGCCACCCGGTCCGGGTGGTGCTGGAGCGACAGCTCCCGGTACTGCTTCTCCAGGGCCGGGACGTCCACGTCATAGGCGCGGGCCAGTCCGAAGACGTCGAAGTGGGTCCTCACCAGGGGCTCTCCTCACGGGGCGAAACGAAAAAAGGCCCGGCGCGGATGGCCGGGCCCCGGGACGATGGCTCCACCCGGGGCGGGGTGGAGCGCGGGCGGTCCTCACGTCAGACGGAGAAGCTCTCTCCGCAGCCGCAGGCGGCCTTGATGTTGGGGTTGTTCAGCTTGAAGCCGGACGCCATCAGCGTCTGCTCGAACACCAGCTCCGTGCCGATGAGGTACAGGTAGCTCTTCGGGTCGACGAAGACGCGCACGCCGTCCTTCTCGAACACCTTGTCGCGCTCGCGGGCCTTCTCCGCCCACTCCATGGAGTACTGGAGTCCGGAGCACCCGCCGCCCTTGACGGCCAGCCGCAGGCCGGCCTCCGGCGTCTGGCGCTGCTCGAGCAGCTCCTTCAGCCGGGCCACCGCGCTGTCCGCCAGGACGATGCCCTTGGGGGCGGGCTTCGCCACGGGCGCGGGGGCAGGCACCGGGGGCTGCGTCGTCTGCTGGGTCGCCTGTTCGCTCATGGGGTGCCTCCTTCGGGGTGCGGTGCGCGCGAGGACGTCAGGACGCCTTGGCCTGACGCGCGGCGCGCTTCTTCTTGAAGTCCTCGATGGCCGCCTTGATGGCGTCCTCGGCGAGGACCGAGCAGTGGATCTTGACCGGCGGGAGCGCCAGCTCGCGCGCCACGTCCTTGTTGGAGATGGTCATCGCCTGGTCGACCGTCTTGCCCTTCACCCACTCGGTGACGAGCGAGGAGGACGCGATGGCGGAGCCGCAGCCGAACGTCTTGAAGCGCGCGTCCTCGATGAGGCCGTCGTCCGAGATCTTGAGCTGCAGGCGCATCACGTCGCCGCACGCGGGGGCGCCCACCAGGCCGGTGCCCACGTTGGGGTCTTCCTTGTCCATCGACCCGACGTTGCGGGGGTTCTCGTAGTGGTCGATGACCTTGTCGCTGTAAGCCATGCCAACTCCTTCAACGGATGCTTCTCACCAAAGGTTCCGCCGGGCAACGTCCACCGGCCGAGGGGGCCTGCGCCCCGCTGTCCGCCCGGGAAGGCGCGCTAATGCGCCGTCCACGCGATGCTCTTGAGGTCGATGCCTTCCTTGGCCATCTCGTAGAGCGGGCTCATGTCGCGCAGCTTGCGCACCTTGTCCACCACCAGCTTGACCACGTAGTCGACCTCCTCCTCCGTGGTGAAGCGGCCCAGGCCGAAGCGGATGGAGCTGTGCGCCAGCTCCTCGTCCACGCCCAGCGCGCGCAGGACGTAGGAGGGCTCCAGGGAGGCGGAGGTGCACGCGGACCCGGAGGACACCGCCACGTCCTTGATGCCCATCATCAGGGACTCGCCCTCGGCGTGGGCGAAGGAGATGTTGAGGTTGCCCGGCAGGCGGTGCTCCAGCGAGCCGTTGAGGACCGTCATGTCCAGCGCGTCCGTCAGGCCCTTGCGCAGCTTCTCCCGCAGCCGGAGGATGCGCGCCGCCTCGTCCGCCATCTCCAGCCGCGCCAGCTCCGCCGCGTGGCCGAAGCCGACGATGGCCGCCACGTTCAGCGTGCCGGAGCGCATGCCGCGCTCATGGCCGCCGCCGTCGATGATGGGGGCGATGCGCACGCGCGGCTTGCGGCGCACGTACAGCGCGCCGATGCCCTTGGGGCCGTACATCTTGTGCGAGGTGATGGAGGCCAGGTCCACCTTCATGGCCTCCACGTCGAAGGGCACCTTGCCGATGCCCTGCACCGCGTCGCAGTGGAAGAGGATGCCCTTCTTGCGGCACAGCTCGCCAATCCGGGCGATGGGCTGCACCACGCCAATCTCGTTGTTGGCGAGCATGATGGAGACGAGCACCGTCTTCGGCGTCATCGCCTCCTCCAGCTTCTCCAGGCTCACCCGCCCGTCCTGCTCCACGTCCAGGTAGGTGACGCGCGCGCCGCCGGTGGGCAGCTCCGCCCACTTGCGGTACGTGGCGTCGTTCTCCAGGTCGTGCTTCGCCGCCAGCTCCGCCACTTCCTCGGGGGAGACGTCGCGCTCGGCCAGCTGCGACAGGCGCAGGAGCTTCAGCTCGTCCAGCCGCTCCTGGCGCACGCGCTCCAGGCGCTTGCAGGTGTCCAGGACGGCCTTGTGCTCCGTCTTCAGGGTGATGATGTGGTCACCCTTCGTCTTGTAGTACTCGACCACGCCCTTGATGGCGAGGTTGTCGGACTCCGTGGCGCCGGAGGTGAAGACGATCTCCTGGTCCGACGCGCCGATGAGCGCCGCCACCTGGGCCCGCGCCTTCTTCACCGCGGCCTCCGCCTTCCAGCCGAAGACGTGGTTGCGGCTGGACGCGTTGCCGAAGTCCTCTCGCAGGTAGGGGAGCATCACCTCCAGCACGCGCGGATCCAGCGGCGTGGTGGCGTGGTTGTCCATGTAGATCGGCAGCTTCACCATTGCTTCCCACACCTTCCTGAAGGGGGCTACGTCCGCCCCCGCTCCCCGGCGCCAACCGTGGGCGCACCGCGATGGGCCTACACGGTCTCACATGAATGTGGACCGGACTGGTCAATTATAAAATCGGGTGCCCTTGGGTCAAGCGAACATAAGGCGTGCGCCGGACGTGTCGGGCGGGCACCGGAAGGGGTGTCCCGGGGGATGACGTCCGCGCCGGGATGGAGCGGCGGGGGTGGTCCATGGCGGAGCGGGGTGTCCCGGAATGGCGCGGCCCCGTCACCCAAGGGCCTGGAATTCCATCGGCCCCTGGGCTGGCCGGGGGGCTGCACGGCGTCGTGCCGCGAGGAGGCAGGCATGAGCGCGAACGCGAAGCAGACGGCCAGGTCGAAGGAGCAGTCGGAGTCCGTGGAGGGCACGGGGCGCCCGCAGCTGGCGCGGGTGGACGGGGGGCTGGAGCGGCCCCGGTACGCGGAGGGGTGGCGCGCGGGCAAGCCCGCGGAGGACCCGGAGAAGATGAAGCGCTGGGGGCTCATCACCGCCCGGCCCAGCGAGTTCCTCGTCCACATGCGCCGGGGGCGCGTGCGCGACGTCAGCGGCCAGGGCGCCAGCTGCTTCAAGCTGCCGGGCGACTCGGTGGCCATCGTCCCCACCAGCATCCAGCGGCTCCAGTTCACCGCGGACCAGGTGACCCACGAGAAGGTGGGCGTGCAGGTGACGGGCCTCGCGGTGTACCGCATCGCGGATCCGCTGGTGGCCTTCCGCATGCTCAACTTCTCCTTCCCGGAGCGGGCCCAGGAGAAGCTGGCGGAGCTGCTGCGGGAGATGTTCGTGGGCGCCGCGCGGCGGCTGGTGGCCAACCTGTCCGTGGAGGAGTGCCTGTCGCGGCGCAAGGAGGGCATCGCCGCGGAGCTGGTGCGCGAAATCGCGCCGGTGCTGTCCGGGCGCGGCCGGCTGGAGGACACGACGGACGCGGGCTGGGGCGTGCTGCTGGACACGATTGAAATCCAGGACGTGCGCGTCCTGTCGTCCACCGTCTTCGAGAACATGCAGGCGCGCTTCCGCCGCGAGCAGGAGCGCCAGGCGCGCGAGGCGGAGCTGGCCAAGGAGCGCTTCGTCCACCGCGAGGAGACGGAGGCCGAGCGGCAGCTGAGCCTCCAGCGCCTGGAGGCCGAGGACGAGGTGCGCCAGCGCCGGCAGACGAGCGACGAGCAGTCGCGGCTGGAGTCGCTGGCGGTGGACGCGCGCGTGGCGGAGGCGAAGCTCGCCCAGGAGCGCACGCTCAAGCAGGGGCAGGCGTCCGTGGAGCGCGAGGTGGCGCTCGCCAAGCTCTCCGCCGAGCAGGAGGTCCGCCAGAAGAAGCAGGCCGCCGACGAGCAGGCGAAGCTGGAGGCCCTGGCGGCCGAGGCGCGCCTGGTGGAGGCGAAGCTGGTCTCCGAGCGCGCGCTGGCGACGAGCCGCGCGCAGGTGGACCTGGAGAAGCTCCAGCGCGAACAGGAGACGGAGGCGGCGCGGGCGCGCATGGGGTTGGAGAAGTTCAAGCGCGAGCAGGAGGCGGAGGTGGCGCGCGCGAAGCTGGAGCTGGAGAAGCAGCGGCTGGCGCAGGACGCGGAGGCCGCGCAGGCGCAGTTCGAACTGGTGCGCCTGCAGCGCGAGCAGGAGGCGGAGGAGGCCCGCTCGCGCATCGCGCTGGAGCAGCTGCGCCGCGAGGAGGAGCAGGCGAACGCCCGCGCCCAACTGGAGCTGGAGCGGCTGCGCCGCGAGCAGGAGCAGACCGCCGCCCGGCACGAGGGCGCGCTGGCCGAGCAGCTCCAGGAGGCGGAGAAGCTCAAGGCGCGGCTCCAGGTGGTGCAGGCCCAGCGCGCCATCTGCGAGGGAGAGGTCGCCATCGCGGAGCTGGAGGTGCGGCGCGAGAACGCCCGTCAGGAGCTGGAGCTGGCGCGGGCCCGGGCGCTGCGTGACATCCAGAACACCATCAGTCCGGAGGTCATCCAGATGACGCTCGCGCAGCAGCTGCCGCAGGTGGCCGCGGCCTTCCAGCAGAAGATGGGCGAGGTTCACGTCACGGCGGTGGATGGCGCCAACCCGTTCGGTTACATCGCCGCGGCGGTGGAAGGGGTCATGGGCCTGGCGCGTTCAGCCGGGTTGAAGGTGCCCGCTTCCTCGCTCGGCCCCACGGCGCAGTAGCCCGCCGCCCGGGGCCTGCGTATACAAGGCGGGCCCTGCTGGAAGGACGGAGCGACGCGCATGGATGCCAGGAAGCTGGGAGCGATGGCGGTACTGGCCGGCGTGGCGGTGGCCGTGGTGCCATGGCTGCTGCCCACCGGACCGAACGCGAACCTCGACGCGGCGCGTTTCCTCGAGTCCGGCAGCCTGGCCATCGGCGCCGCGGTGGTGTTCGCCGGCGGCCTGCTCACCGCCCTGACGCCCTGCGTCTACCCGCTCATTCCCATCACCGTGTCCGTGTTCGGCGCGCGCAAGGCGGAGAGCCGGGGCAAGGCGCTGCTGCTCACCACGTCCTACATCGTGGGCATGGGCGTGGTGTTCAGCGCGCTGGGCATCCTGGCGGCGAAGACGGGGCAGGCGTTCGGTTCGCTGCTGGGGCATCCGGCGGTGGTGACGGGGCTGGCGGTGTTCCTGCTGCTGCTGGCGTCGTCCATGTTCGGCGCGTTCGAGCTGGCGCTTCCCGAGCGCCTCCAGACGCGGCTGACGTCGGTGGGGGGCGCGGGCGTGGCGGGCGCGTTCCTCATGGGCAGCGTGTCGGGCTTCCTGGCCGCGCCCTGCACGGGGCCGGTGCTGACGGGCCTGCTGGCCTTCGTGGCGAAGACGGCCAACACCACCCTGGGCGCGACGCTGCTGTTCATCTACGCGCTGGGCATCGGCGTGCCGTTCTTCGTGCTGGGCGTGTCGACGGTGCGCCTGCCGCGCGGCGGCGTGTGGATGGAGTGGGTGAAGAGCGTGCTGGGCATCATGCTCGTCGCGCTGGCCCTCACCTACCTGAAGGACGCGTCGCCGTGGGCGCGCGACCTGGTGAAGGGCCTGGGCGCGCAGCTGGGGCGGCTGCCGGGCGCGCTGGTCGCGGGCGTGCTCGCGACGGTGGGCGTGCTGGCGGGCGCGGTGCACCGCTCGTTCAAGGAAGGCTCGCGCGACTTCTCGTTCAAGGCGCTGGGCGTGGCGCTGGTGGTGGTGGCGCTGGTGCTGCGCGGCGGCGCGCTGGACGCGGGCCCGGTGGGCGCGCTCTGGGTCCGCCTGGGCGTGGCCGAGCCTCCCCAGGCCCCGTCGTGGCGGTGGCACCACGTCATGCCGAAGAAGCAGGCCACCTTCTCCTCCACGGAGTTCGAGCAGGTGCTCGCCCAGGCGAAGTCCGAGGGCCGCCCGGTGCTCATCGACTTCTTCGCGGACTGGTGCGCGGCCTGCAAGGAGCTGGACCGCGAGACGTACCCCGCGCCGGAGGTCATCTCCCAGTCGTCGGAGGGCCAGTTCCTCACCATCAAGGTCGACGCGACCAACAGCGACGACGCGCTCGACGCGCTGATGGAGCGCTTCGGCGTGGAGGGCCTGCCGACGGTCGCCTTCGTGTCGCCCGGGGGCAAGGTGCTCCAGCGCCCGCGCATCACCGGCTTCCTGGCGCCCGTGCCCTTCGCCACGGAGATGAAGAAGGCGCGCTGCGAGGACGGCTCCGCCTGCTGACGGGCGGGGCGCGCTACCGGCCCCGGCTCGCCATCACCTGGTCGAACATCCGCTCGTGCAGCGCGTAGAGCGGCTCGGCCACCGCGTCACCCTCCAGGTACGCGAGCGCCCCGGCGATGGCCTCCAGCGTGGACATGCCGTCCGGGTGGGGAGGCCTGCGCAGCCGGCGCGTGTCCGGCGGCGGCGGCGGCAGCTTCAGCCCCGGCAGCCGGCGCAGCGCGGGCACCCGTTGCACCATGCGGCGCGCCTGTCCCCAGCTCCCATCCAGGACGATGAGGCGGCGGGGTGGGGGCGCGTGCGCGGCGGGCGTCTGCTGCGCGTCCGGGAAGAGCAGCCAGGTGTCGTCCGCGTCCTCGAGGAGGGAGGCGTCGAAGGGGTGGCCGGGCGAGCCGTAGGAGACGATGCGGCAGTGGGGCAGCGCCAGCGCGGCCATGCGGGCCGTGTTGGTGGACTTCAGCGTCTCCTTGTGGTGCCGGATGATGAGCAATTCGGTGCGCGTGGGGATGCGCGGCAGCTCGGCGCACAGGCACAGGGAGGTGGGCAGGAAGCAGCGAGGACAGCGGCCCGAGAGGTCCTCCGGGGTGCGCGACCTCATTTCCCCTGGCGGTAGCGCTCCATGAGGGCGCGCGCCTCGCGCAGCTTCTCCTCGACGAAGCGGTCGTCCGCGTCCGGCTCGTAGTCGGCGTCGGGCAGGTCGAGCTGGAAGATGGTGGAGAGCAGGATGGGCGCCACCTCCAGCCACTCGGCGGTGCGGGTGAGGGCGGCCTGGCGGCGGCCGGCGAAGGTCTCCGGCCCCTCCTCCGGGCCGCAGCGACAGATGCGCGCGGAGTCCCCGGACACGTCCACGTAGAGCCCCAGCACCTCCGCGTCGACCTCCGCGGCGAGCGCGCACGTGGCCTCGCTCACGTAGGCCGCCATGGCCTGGGCCGCGGAGCGCTCCGTCAACGAGCGCACGAGGAACACCTGCCACCCCGCCTCGGACAGCGCGCCCGACTCCTGGATGGGCGTCAGCTCCGCGGGAGGCGCCTGGATGCGCGACAACAGCCGACGCACGGGGGCCTCCAGCCTCTCCAGCCTCGCGCTCGACGCGGGACAGAAGAAGACGACGCGGTACTCACGGCTGTCTGCGGCGGTTTCCATGGGCATACGGCGTCGCCAGGCGCTGCAAGGAGGGTCCTTCGGGTGCCCAAGAGGACCAAAGGATTCCCCGACCTTGCAAGGGGGGAGTTGCGGGGAGGGTTCAGGGCGCCGCGACGGGGGCCGGGGAGGGCGCGGCGGCCGCCCGCTGCTCGGAGGCGACCCAGACCCCGGCGGCCAGCACCAGGAGTCCGCCCGCCACGCCCACGGGTGTGAGGGCCTCGGAGAAGACGGCCCAACCCACCACGGACGCCGTGAGGGGCTCCAGGTAGGTGAGGGCGCCCGCGGCGGCGGTGGGGACATGGCGCAGCCCGGCATTGAAGAGGCAGGTGCCGGCCAGGCCACACACCGCCCCTCCTGCGAGCACCTGGAGCGTGGCCCCGTTTAGGGCGGGGGGCAGGGCCTGGGGGCCGGCGATGCACAGCAGCGCCACCAGGGAAATGGGCGCATGCAGCGACGCCACGGCCAGCGGGGAGTAGGCGCGCGTGGCCGCCTTCGTGCCTAGGACGATGATGGCGTAGAAGAGGGCGCTGCCCGCGCCCAGCGCCGCAGTGAGGCCCGCGTCGCCCGTCCCGTCCGGCCGGCCGATGAGCAGCGCCAGCCCCAGCAGCGTCACCGGCGCCGCCACCAGCGCGCGCACCGAGCGCCGCTCGCCCAGCACCCAGGGCGCGGCGAGCGCGAGCAGCAGCGGGGCCAGGTAGTGGGTGAGCACGGCGACGGACACGGGGCCGTGCTTCATGGCCGCGAAGAACAGGCTGATGTTGGCCGCGTCCGCCAGCCCGACGACGACGAGCGCCAGGGTGGCCCGGATGTCCCGCCACGCCGCGCCGCGCACGAGCAGGGGCACCGGGAGCGACATGGCCACGAGCGCCAGGAAGGCGTTCTGGGACCAGGTGAGCCCGGCCGGCCGGAGGAACAGGGACCAGCATCCCCAGAGGGTGGCCCCGGCCGCGACCATCGCGAAGTGCCGCACTGCGCATGACTCCTGGTGACGTCGACGGCCTCATGGCCCCGACGGGGCGCGCAGACTAGGAACATCTGCCACACTGCGTCCATGGGGCCCTTGTTCGCCTACAGCCTGGCGCCCGTCGTCAGCGTCGCGCTGTTGCTGTGCTTCACCACCGCCCTGCGGGGGCGCGACGCGCTCGGCCTCACGCTGTATTGCCTGACCACCGCCGCGTGGAGCGGCGCGCTGCTCCTGTTGTGCGTGCCGGCGTGGGCGTGGCTCGGCGAGCGCCTCGCGGCCAGCGGCGCGTTCGTCGCCGCCGCCTTCCTCCATGCCGCGTACGACGTCACCCGGCGGCGCTCCTACGGGCTGGTCGTGCTGGCCTATGCCGTGGCGACGGCGGTGACGACGGTGGGCGTGTTCGCGCCGATGGCCCTCTACGGCGCCCTGGCCATGCAGCGCGGCCCGCTGTTCTGGCCCATCATGGCGTTGTCGGTGTCCGCCGCGTGCGTGCCGCTGCTCCACCTGTACCGCGCCTGGCGCGCGGAGTCCCCGGAGCGACGGCCGCTGCTGCGCAGCCTGGGCATCGCCGGCGCGCTGGCGTACTCCGGGGGCACGGGCACGGCGCTGCTGTTGTCGGGCGGGTACGCGCTGCCCTGGGGCCTCTACCTCGTGCTGGCCGCGCTGCTGGTGCTCGTGCACGTCATCGACGCGCACCAGCCGGCGGGGGACCGGAAGCGGATGGAGCGCAGCCTCGTCTATTCGGCGATGGCGGCGGTGCTGTCCGCGGGCTTCCTCTTCGGCGTGCTGACGCTCATGGATGGCGGCGGCCAGCCGCTGCTCGCGCAGTACCGGGGCGCGGCCTTCGCGCTGCTGGCCCTGGCGGCGCTCGCCTTCGAACCGGTGCGCCAGGGCTTCCAGGAGTGGCTGGGGCGGCGGCTGCTCAAGGGCCGCGCCACCGGGGACGAGCTGGCCCAGGCGCTCGTCCAGCAGGAGGCCCGCGCGGACCAGGCGGAGCGGTTGGCGGAGCTGGGCCGGTTCACCTCGGCCGTGGCCCACGAGGTGCGCAATCCCCTGGGCGTGCTGGGGGCCCACCTCAAGCTGCTGGAGCGCCAGGGCGTGGACGCGGAGTCGCTCGCCGCGATGCGCGAGCAGATGGCGCGGGCGAGCCACTTCGTGGACGAGCTGCTGCGCTACGGCCGGCCGCGTCCCCTCGAGCTGCGAGCGGTGGAGGTGTCGGCCACCGTGGCCCTGGCCTGGTCCACCGCGCGGCAGGGCCTGGGGGCGCTCGCCCCCGAGGTCGCGTTCGAGCTCTCCGCGGACGAGGCGCCGCGCCTGGAGGCGGACCAGGGGCAGCTGTCCCAGGTGTTCGTCATCCTCCTGGAGAATGCGTTGCTCGCCCTGCGCGACGTGCCCGCGCCGACGCTGCGCGTGGTCGTCACCCCGGACACGGACGCGCGGACGCTGTGCGTCCGGGTGGAGGACAGCGGCCCGGGCATTCCTCCCGAGCTGCTGCCCCGGCTGTTCCAGCCCTTCGTCACCGGCCGCAAGCGCGAGGGGCCGCGTCCCGGGACGGGGCTGGGACTCGCCATCGCGCGGGGCATCGTCGAGCGTCACGGCGGCACGTTGCGCGCCTCGCGCTCCGAGGACCTGGGCGGCGCGCGCTTCGACCTGGCCCTTCCCCTGCGCCAGCCCGCACCGCTCTCCGTCGCGGCGGGGTGAGCCGTCGCGGGCCAGCATGGCTTGCGTGAAATGACAATCCGGCCCAGGGGCGGAAACCTCGGCCCGGGGAAGGGAGGACTGTGTAGGAGCGGACGGTTTGGCAAGAAACCCGACGTGCGACGTTCTCTGGTTGAACCCAGGAGGGGGTATGCACGCGAAGCCCAGGCTGACGGTGGTGGGCACGGAAAGCGAGGGTCCCGCGTTCGCGTTCGAGCGGTTCGCCCAGCACTTCCAACCCCCGCTCTTCCGGATGCTGGGCAAATATTGTCGAGGCACCGGGGCGGAGGTGGAGGACATCGTCCACGACGTGCTGCTCCGCGCGCTGCTGCGCTGGGGTGAGCTGTGCCACCTCGAGGAGTCCGCGCAGCGGGCCTGGCTCGTGCGGGTGGCGAAGAACTGCTACCTCGACCGATACCGACGTCGCAGGAGCGAGGAGGACCGACTCCAGGCGCTCTTCCGACTCCAGGAGGGCTTCGACGACGACGCGGTGGAGGACGAGCTGTGGCGCTACGTCGACGTCTCCGACCTCCATGCGGTGCTGCCGCTGCTGACGCCCAAGGTGCGCGTGACGTTCGAGCTGTACCTCCAGGGGTTGTCCTATGCGCGCATCAGCCAGCAGACGAGCGAGCCGTCCGGCACGGTGGGCGCGCGGCTGACGCAGGCGCGGCGCATGCTCCGTGAGCTGCTCCGGGAGACGGCGGAGTCGCGTCGACGCGAGGGCTTGCGCGCATGAGCCGGGACTGTGACGGGCTGCCTCTCTTCCTGGCGGAACAGCTCACGCCCGACGAACACGCGCGTTTCCGCGAGCACCTGCTGCACTGCTACGTCTGCGAGCGGGACTTCCACGAGGCGATGCAGCTGGAGATGCTCGCGCAGATGTCGATGGACCCGGAGACCCGGGGGCCGGAGACCGAGGCGCGCGCGGTGGCGCCTGTCCCGCCCGAGCCCCGGCGTGGCTGGCGTCAGGCGGTCGCGCGGGGGAAGAGGTTCGTGTTGCCGGCGATGCTGTTGCTGCTGGCCCCCAGCGGCGAGCCCGCGCACGACCCCTCCATGGAGTGGCTCGACCCGGCGTGGCCGCAGCGCACGCTCGAGTCCCGAGTCTCCTATCCGGCGGCGGACGCGCACCACCGCGCCTTCGTCGCGACGCGGAGCGCGGAGGGCGCGGGCGGGGCGATGAAGACGCTCTCCGTGCAGCGGCTCGCCCCTTTGGACGAGCGGGGGGATTGGCATGGCATCGCCACCGCGCACCTCCTGTACGGCGCGCCCGGCCAGGCCCGGGCCTATCTCCATCAACTCCCTCCCTCCGCCGACCGGGACAGCGACCTGGCGGTGCTCGAGCTGGAGCAGGCGCGCCAGATGCGGGACCTCGACGCGCGCAAGCCCCACCTGGACAGCGCGTTGACGCTGCTGGCCGGCGCCCTGGCGCGCGCTTCCGAGCATCCCCAGGCATTGTGGAACCAGGGCCTGGTGTTGCGGGAGTTGGGGTTGTCGCTGCGCGCGGCCCAGTCGTTCGGAGAGGTCCGGCGCTTGAACGAGCCGGGCTGGAGCGAGGAGGCCGCGGAGCGGGAGGCCGCGCTGCGCGAGTCGACACTGGCGCGGGCGAAGTCCTGGAAGGAGGCCTTCGCGCTGGGCCGGGGGCTGGCCATCGGCGAGGAGGTGGAACTCCCGCTGGAGCTGGCGCGGGAGCATCCCGGCATCCTGCGGTTGTACTTCTACGAGGCGCTGCGGACCGCGAGCACGCGGGAGCGGGTGTTGTGGCTGCTGCCGCTCGCTCGCGCGCTCGACGCGAGCTACGGCGGACAGGTGCTCGAGGACGCCGTCCACCGCACCGCCCTCCGGGACTTCGCCGCGCGGGGCCCGGTGGCGCGGGAGTACGCGCGGCTGATACGCGACGAGCGGCGGCCCGAGGGAGAGGTGATGGAAGTGCTGCGGCGCTCCGGGGAGGAGGACCTCTATCTGGGCGCGCTCGTCCGCGCGAGCACCCAGGGGTTGCGGGTGGACTCGGAGGCTCTGATACGCCTGGCCAGCGCGTCCGAGGACCCGTGGATGCACATCCTCGCCGAGCGGGAGCGCGTGCTCGTCGACCAGCGCGCGGGACGTTGGGCGAAGGCCGAGGAGCGCTTGCTCAAGAGCCTGACCCGGTGCGACGCCGAGGGGCTCGTCTACCGGTGCCTGGGGCTCGAGCGGCAACTGGCGGACCTGTACCTGGAGCTGCACCGGCCGGCGGATGCGTTCCCCCATGCCTGGCGAGGGTGGACGCGCGCCGTGGAGGCCCGAGAGTGGGATTTCGAGCTGTCCTTCCTCCTCGAGCTCGCCGACGTGGCCCGCTACCAGCATGCCTTCGCCAGCGCGCGGGCCTACCTGGAGGAAGCGCTGGCGCGCACGCCGGACGATTGCGCGCGGCGCGCCCACGTCCACCAGAACCTCGCCCTGTTGTCCTGGCAGACCTTCCAGCCGGACCAGGCTCGCCAATGGCTGGAGCGCGTGACGGCGTGCGATGTCCCGCTGGGGCTGACCGGGGTGGGCGTGCTGACGGAGCTGGCCCGCCGGGAGCGCCGGCCGGACGACGAGCCGCGCCTGCGCCGCACGTTGGCGGAGCTGCGCCAGGGGGTGTCATCGCCAGGGCGCGAGGCGCTGCTCCTCGTCATGGAGGGACAATTCACGCTGCGCCAGTCGCGCGAGGCCGGACGGGCCCTGCTGCAGCAAGGGCTCTTCCTGGCGGAGCAGACCCCTGATTCCACCGACGCGCGAAAGGCCCTCGCCGCCGCCCATTCCACGCTCATCTCCGAGGCGGCGCGGCAGGGGAGCTGGACCGAGGCCCTGGAGCTGCTGCGGCAGGAGCAGGGCCTGCAACGGGTACCGTCCTCCTGTCTGCTGGCGGTATCCGTCGACCACGAGCAGACCTTCGCGCTCGCGCGCGGCCCCAGTAGAGGAGGCCCCAGTGGACAGCAGGTGGGCCACTACGACGAGCTGCGCGGTGGACCGCTGGGGGAGGACGCCACAGGGCTGGTCCCTCGCGCGCTGCTCAAGGTGCTCCAGGGCTGCGAGCACGTGGACGTGCTCGCGCGTCCTCCCGTTCAGGGGATGCCGGGCTTGCTGCCCGACGACGTGGCGTGGAGCTATCGCGTGGGACACTCCTTCCATGCGCCCTCGGCCCGCGCCGGGCCCGCGACACACCTGGTCGTCAGGAACGTGGCGACCCCCGCCTCGTTGCAACTGCCGGAGCTGGGCGCGCTCGCGCCTCCTCGGTTGCCGGACCCGTGGCGGGTCGAACTCAAGGGCTCCGCGGCCACGCCCTCGAACGTGCTGGCGGCGATGTCGGAGGCGTCCGAAGTCGAGCTGCACGTGCATGGCAAGTACAGCTCGGCCCTGTCCGACGCGTCGCTGTTGGTGCTCGCCCCGGAGCCGGATGGCTCGTACGCGCTGACGGCGGAGCTGGTGCGCCAGGCGCGCCTGCTCCATGCGCCGCTCGTGCTGCTGGCGGCCTGTGGCGCGGCGAGGAAGGCGCCCTACCTGCACGAGTCCTACAGCCTGCCGATGGCGTTCATCGAGGCGGGCGCCAGCGCGGTGCTGGCCTCCTCGCTGGACATCCCCGACTCGGCCGGGGCCTTCTTCGAGAAGGTGCGTGAGCGCATCCGCGCCGGCGTCCGGCCATCCGTGGCGCTGCGCGACGCGCGGGCGCAATGGGCGCGCGAGTCTCCTGGCGACCAGCGCTGGCTGCCCCACGTGCTGCTCTTCGAATGAGCGCGCGCCGGGGCGCCCCCGCGATGGAGATATCCTGTCAGGTTGTTCGTAATGAATGCGACCCGCAGCGTTGTCTGGGTGAGGGTCCGGTCGGGGGTTGGCGCATTCCGCGCCGACGTTCCGGACCTCGAATGGGGCGCAGTCATGACGAGCATCAACGACGACCAGGCGAAGACTCCCTCGGGGGAAGACGTGGAGCCGACGACCTCCTCCGGAGGCGCCTCGGATGATGGTTCGGGGCCGCCTCCCGACCACTCGGAAGACATCGAGGTGAGGGACCCGCCTCCGACGACCACCCCCGGCTAGGCCCGCGGTGGTGCCCTCCCGCGAGGGCAGGTGGAGCCTGGACGGGGAGGCATGGGGGGCGGGTCCCCACCACCCTGGCAGCGGGAGGGCGTGTCCGGGAAGTGGCGGAAACCGGCGTGGTTGCGTCGGTTTCCAGACTCCGACCCAAGGATTCCCGGGGGCCGCGTTTCGAGTGGGCGTGGAAGGAGGGCGAGGGGTCGATGAGCGACCATCGCAATGCCTCGGTGAAGTGTTTCGCCGTGGCCTACAGTGCCCCCGTGGCACATGACGGCTTCGAGGAGTTCGCGCAACGCGTCAGGCCCATGCTGGTGGCCCTGGCTCGGAGGCTGTGCGGCCAGGGGGGCATCGACCCCGAGGACCTGGCGCAGGAGGCGCTCGTCCGGGCGCTCGTCCACCACGCCGCGTTGTCGACGCAGCCGGAGCCCGTGTACCGGGCCTGGCTGTGCCGGGCCCTCACCAACCATTTCCTGGACCAGTGTCGTCGCCGCAGGACGGAGCTGCTCGAGCAGGAGCGCCGGGACATCCGCCTGGTGCGCGAGGACGTGGAGGCCCCGGACGCACGGGGCTCCGGCGAGATGTGGGAGCGCGTGTCGGACGAGGACCTGATGCAGGCCATCGCCCGGCTGTCGAACCCGCGCGTGCGCGAGGCGTTCGAGCTGCACGCCTCCGGGCTGCGCTATCGCGCCATCGCCCAGCGCATGAGCGTGCCGGAGGGCACGGTGGGCAGCTGGCTGTTCCAGGCGCGCAAGGAATTGCGCGAGCTGCTGTCGCGGATGAAGGGCGATGACGGCGACGAGGGCCGGCCATGAGCCAGCCGTGCAACAAGCTCTTCCTCTTCCTGGACGGAGAGCTGCCCCCGGTGGACGAGGAGAACTTCCGTCACCACCTGGCGCGCTGCGGGATGTGCGCCTCCGGGCTGCACGAGGCGATGCAGCTGGAGATGCTCGGCTTCCAGGCGCTGGGCCGGGATGGCCTCCCACCCGACGAGGACGTGGCGTCCGAAGCCTCGGAGCCCGTCTGGCCGGCGCCGGCCTGGCCCCGGCCGCCGTCGCGCGCGGAGCGCTGGTGGTCACGATGGCGCCCGACGTGGCGGGTGCCCGCGTGGTGGGTGGTGGCGGGTGCGTTGGCGCTGGGGGTCGCGCTGCTCGGCGTGGCCCTGCCCCGGTGGCGCGAGGCGCCCCGGGAGGTCTGGGTGGCGCGGCCGTCGCAGCGCGGCCTGGAGGCGCGGGTGGCGTACGCGCGCGCGGACGGCTATCAGCGCTTCGTGCCGATGCGGGGCGGGGCGAGGGCGGCCGTGGTGAGCCCCTTGCCGCTGCGCGAGCTGGCCGGGCTGGAGGAGCGGGGCGACCTGCACGGCATCGCGGCCGCCTACCTGGTGCGCGGGGACTGGCGGCAGGCGTCGGACTTCCTGCGGCGCATGCCCGCGTCGGCGGACCGGGACTGTGACCTGGCCGTCGTCGCGCTCGAGCAGGGCCGGCTGGAGGACGCGCTGGACCTGCTGGAGGGCGTGCTGCGCGAGGTGCCGGACCATCCCCAGGCGCTGTGGAACCGGGCGCTGGTGCTGCGGGACATGGGGCTGACGCTCCAGGCGGCGGAGTCCTTCGACGCGGTGGTGAAGCTGGGGGAGGCGGGCTGGAGCGAGGAGGCGAAGGTGCGCGCCCAGGCGCTGCGCAGCGAGACGCGCCTGCGCTCGAGGGCCTTCCAGGACGCGCGCGCCGCCGCGCTCGACCTGGGGACGGTGGAGGGGGCCCGCGTGCCGCTCGAGGAGGCCCGGCGCTTCCCGGGCGTGGTGCGGCTGGCCTTCTACGACGCGGTGAGGGCGGCGCCCTCGCGCGACGCGGTGCTGCGCCTGCTGCCGCTGGCCCAGGTGCTGGACGAGGTCCAGGGGGGCACCATGCTGCGGGACACCGTGGAGCGCGTGGCTCGCGCGGACTTCCAGCGGCGGGGCCCGCTGTCGCGCGACTACGCGCGGCTGTTGCGCGGCGAGCTCTCCTCCGCGGACACCTTCCTGGAGCGGCTGCGACGCTCCGGCGAGGAGGACCTGTACCTGGGCGCGCTGGTGGCGCTCAACGTCGAGGACGCGTTCCTGGAGGACTTCGTGCGCGTCGCGCGCGGGAGCCAGGACCCGTGGCTGGTGCTGCTGGCCGAGCGGGAGCTGTCCGTGCGCGAGGAGCGCGAGGGCCGCTGGTGGAAGGCGGAGCAGCGGCTGCGCGCGGCGCTGTCGTCCTGCTCCGGACGGGGGCTGGCCTATCGCTGCGCGACCCTCAAGCGCCGCCTGGTGGACCTGTTCGTGCGGCTGCACCGCCCGGCGGACGCGCTGGAGGAGGCGCGCGCGGGCTGGCGGATGACGCGGGACATGGGGGAGTGGAACCTGGAGCTGCAGTTCCTCCAGGAGATGGCGCAGATCGCCCGCTACCGGCACAGCGCCGCGAGCGCGCGCGCGTACCTGCGCGAGTCGCTGTCGCGCAGCCCGGACGACTGCGAGCAGCGCACCTACGTCCACCGCAACCTGGCCACCGTGGCCTGGGCGGACTTCCGTCCGAGCGAGGCCCGCGCGGAGCTGGAGCTCGCCTCGCGCTGCGGCCGGCCCCTGGGCATCCCGGGCGCGTGGGTGCTGTCGTATCTGTCGCGCTTCGGCGCGGAGCAGCGCGACGAGGACGTGCTGCGCCGCACGCTCGCGGAGCTGCGCCGCGGGCCGCTCACGGCGGGGGAGCACGCCGCGCTGACCTTCCTGGAGGGGCAGTTCCTGCTGGAGCGCGAGCGGACGTCCGGGCGCGAGCTGCTGCGCGCCGCCATCGACGCGGCGGACCGCCTGCCCCCGGACGACGTGGACGCGCGCAAGGCGCGCAACTTCGCGTATGGCGCGCTGGTGGGGGACGCGGGCCGCGCGCTGGCGCACGAGCAGGTGCTCACCTTGATGGGGCAGGCCCTGCGGCGCACCGTGCCGGACCGCTGCGTGCTGGCCGTGGCGGCGGACTACGAGCGCACGGTGGTGGCGGTGCGCGACGCGAGCGGCGCGCTGGCCGGGGCCTATGACGACCAGCGCACCTCGCCCCTGCACGGGCAGGCCGCGGGGCTGGTCCCGGACCGGTTCGTGGCGGCCCTGCGCGGCTGCGAGCACGTGGACGTGTTCGCCCTGCCGCCCATCCATGGCCTGCCGGGGCTGCTGCCTCCGGACGTCGCGTGGAGCTACCGCGTGGGGACGTCCTCCGCGGCGCGCGTGGAGCCCCAGTCCAGCCTCGCGGTGGGGCGTCACCTCGTCGTGACGGACGTGGCCGCGCCGCGCTCGCTCGGCCTGGAGCAGCTGGTCCCGCTGGCGTCACCCCGGGTGCCGGATCCGCTGCGCGTGGAGCTGCGTGGGGCGGCGGCGACGCCGTCGCGGGTCCTGCGGGAGATGGCGGACGCGCGGGAAATCGAGCTCCACACCCATGGCCTCCTCAGCCCCGAACTGGCGGATGCGTCGCTGCTGGTGCTGGCGCCCGAGGAGGACGGACAGTACGCGCTCACCGCGGCGCAGGTCCGCTCCCAGTCCCTGTCGGGCGCGCCGCTGGTGCTGCTGGCGGCCTGTGGCGCCGCGCGCACCGCGCCCTTCCTGCACGAGTCCGTCAGCCTCCCGGTGGCCTTCATCGAGGCGGGCGCGCGCACCGTGCTCGCCGCCACGACCGACATCCCGGACAGCGCCGGCCAGTTCTTCGAGGCCGTGCGCAAGCGCGTGCGCGCCGGGGAGCGGCCCTCGAAGGCGCTGCGCGACGAGCGTCTGGCGTGGCTGGCCCGCGAGCCCGCCGCCGCGTGGCCCGCCCACGTCCTGCTTTTCGAGTGACGCCTCAAGGTTTCCCACCGTGCGCGTTCTCCGGTGGACGCCGCGGCACCCGCCGTGGCGCATCCGTTCCGAACAGACGTTCAGAGGGGGGCTGTCACATGGTCAAGCCGAACACACGCGAGCCCGCGCCGAGCCTCAGCAAACCCGAGTTCCCGGACCCGCCTCCGGAGAAGGACCGCGGCCTGACGGGCGACCCGAGGCCCGAACAGGAGTCCTCCTTCACGGTGAAACAGGGCGCATCGCTCTCTGCGTCCAAGGCCGGGGTATCACAAGACACCGAGGGCTGAGAGACGTGTCACGACTCTCGGAAATCGAGTGTCGGTCGCATGTTTCGCGGGGTGTTTCCGAGGAGGAAACGCCCCGAAATCATTTTTAAGCCAACACCATCAAGAAAACCGTCTCCATGCGTATTGCAGGAAGAAGGGCGCGGTGGGGGGAGTGACGCAGCGGTGAGCGCAGCACGACGACGGGGGGGCCGAGATGTTCCGAGGTGACGCGGGGGGGCACGGAGGGACGTACGGGATGTGGGCGCCGGAGGAGCAAGGGCGTGGGGCCATGGGGGGAGGCTGGGGGGCCTGGTCAGAAGGGGAAGCGCGGACGGTGGGCACGGAGTGGAGTGGGGAGGTCGGGGGGCCGTCTTCGCGTGGGGGGAGCCAGGGGGAGGAGCAGGAGGTCGAATCCGCCTACGAGGATGATCTGCTGTTCGAGATCGCCAGTTTTTGATGTTTGGCGCGGAGGCCGGGGGGCGCTCCGCTCCGGCCTGACGGCGTCAGGGGACGGCCGTCATCTTCGGGCGGGACGTCGCGGAACACGGCGGGGGGCACTCGTGGTCCTGTAGGTGGCGGGGGCGGCGTCCCCGGGAAGAGTCGGGGCAGGGCGGCCAGGGAGGCGAGGGAGAAGCGCCCCAGGCGCTCCGCCTCCGGAATCTCCAAGGGGTTCCGGAGGCGGAGGGCTTCGGCGCCACCGCTGTCGGAGGTAGGGTGTGGGCTCCTGCTCGAGAGGAGTCCCCCGAATGAGGTTCCCCACCTGGGCGGCCCTGCCGCTCCTGTTCCTGTCCGCTTGCGCGACTTCGTCTGGCACCCAGGGCCCTCGGGCCGAGGGGAGCGCGGCGGTGGCGTCGCGGCTGCTGCCCTGGTCCCAGCAGATCGCCCTGCGTGAGCAATGGCTGGAGCAGCGACACGCGCGGCTGCTGGACATGATGCGCCGGCACGGCGTGGGGATGTGGATCATCCACAACGAGGAGTTCCATGATGATCCGCTCACCGAGCATGTCGCGCCGCCGAGGCCCTACGCCGGCAACCGGGACATCTTCGTCTTCGTGGACGCGGGGGCGGAGGGGCTGAAGCGGGTGGCGCTGACGGGCTACCACGACGTCGCGTTGGAGCGCTTCTTCGAGCTGCCGGGGGAGCGCGCGCCGCGCGAGGTGCTGGCGGAGTTGGAGGCGCGCTATCAGCCGAAGACGATCGCGCTGGGCATCGGTGGGAAGCGCGGGGTGACGCGCAGCCTGACGCGGGATGGGTATGCGTTCCTGGCGGAGGCGCTGGGGAGCGCGGCGGAGGCTCGCTTCGTGAGCGCCGCGCCGCTCATCGAGGAGTACCTGGACACGCGGTTGCCGGACGAGTGGGAGACGTACCGCGGGCTGGTGGCGCTGACCGAGTCGGTGGTGAAGGAGGCGCTCTCGTCCTCGGTGATAACCCCGGGCCGGACGACCGTCGGCGAGGTGCGCCGCTGGCTCTACGACAGGCTGTGGGCGCTGGGCGTGAGGACGTGGTTCCAGCCGGACCTGCGGGTGCAGCGCAAGGGTGGGGCGGCGACGACGTCACGTGGCTTCCTGGCGACAGCGACCGAGGACGTGGTCATCGAGCGCGGCGACCTGGTCCACGTGGACTTCGGAATCACGTACATGGGGCTCAACACGGACTGGCAGAAGATGGCCTACGTCCTGCGCGAGGGCGAGACGGACGCGCCCGAGGGGCTGAAGCGGGCCCTGGACAACACGCGCGCGCTCCAGGACGTGCTGATGCTCCAGGCGTCGCGGCCGGGGCGTTCGGTGGCGGACGTGTATGACGAGACGATGGCCGCGATGAAGCAGCGGGGCATCGAGGCGATGGTCTACAGCCACCCGCTGGGCGCGCAGGGGCACGCGCTGGGCGCCTCCATCGACTTCCGCTCGGCGGCGCGCAAGGAGGAGCCGAAGCTGCTGCGCGACGGTTCGTACATCGCCATCGAGCTGAACACGGCGACGGTGGTGCCGGAGTGGGAGGGGCAGAAGGTGTTCGTGATGGAGGAGGACCCGGCCTACCTCACGAAGGAGGGCTGGAAGTTCTTCGTGCCGCGCCAGGACGCCTACTACCTCATCCGGTAGCGTCCCTCAGAGTCCGACGCCCAGCCCCAGGCCCAGCGCCCACATCCGCGCGCTGCTCGGGGAGGGGCTCTGCTCGGGGTCTCCCAGGTCCATCCGCGCGCCGGCGCGCGCGAACGCCGGGCCGAGCCGCACGCGGACGAACGGCTCGAGCGACAGCTGGGAGTTCTCTCCGTCCCAGGTCTTGTCGCTGAGCCGGGGCGAGACGACCTGGGCGCGGACGCCGGGCTCGAACATTCCCAGGGGCAGCGCGGCCTCGAGGGCCGCCTGCGCCACGAAGTGGGTGTCGTCGCGCGTGGCGCGAGAGACGGGCATCAGCATGCCCACCGCCACGTCGGCGCGGAGCTGGAGGCCGGGCAGGTCCAGTCCCGCGGACATGGGGAGCACGAGGGAGGTCGTGTCCATCGCCCACAGCCACGGGTCCGCGAGCCCGCGCACGGCGGCCGCGGTGGCGTAGTTGAGCGCCTCCGGCTGTTCGTCCACTGCCCCCGTCTCACCCGCGTCGCCGTGGCGGGCCAGGGGCAGCGCGACGCCCACGCCCATCCGCACGAAGGCGCTGTCGTCCGCGAAGCCGCTCACGTGGTGCAGGCCGACCAGGAGGTTGGAGGAGCCGACGTGGCTGCGCCGCGCCCGCATGTCACCGTCGGGCTCCAGCTCCGTGTAGGGCATGCCCCAATCGAGCCGGAGCTGTCCGTGCTCGGAGACGCGCAGGCCCGCGGCCAGGGTGGGGGAGGCATGTCGGGTGGAGACGTGGCGCAGCCGGGGCGCGGAGGAGAACACGAGCGTGGTGGCGAGGAAGTTGTCGGGCTCGCGCACCTGGGCCGCCGCGCTCGTGGCGAAGAGGAGGCCGCAGAGGGCGGCGCTCCACGCGGCGGCGCGGAGCCTGGAGGCGCGATGGCATCGGGACGTCGACATGGTGGTGGTTCCGTCGGAGGTCCGTCCGGTCCACGGCCCCGTCGCGTTCAACACCGATGAGGACGGCGAGCGTCACTTCCCTTGTGTCGATTCCTTCTTTTCGAGGCCGTCTCGGGGAGGCGTGGCGCGGCCACCCACGTCGGCCCAGGTGAGGCCGAACCGGGCGAGGTACTTCTTCAGCCGGTCCGCGTCGTTGACGCTCGTCTTCTTCGCGCGGGACCGGGAGAAGAGCACGCGCCCGGCCTCCGACAGCGAGCGCGCGCCCTGGCAGGCGTCCAGCACGTCCGCGAGCTGGACCCGGTCGAACCTGTCCAACTCCGAGGCCAGGTCCTCGCCCAGCACCTCCGCCACCCGGTCCGGGGGGCCCCTCTTGTCGGGGCCTCCGCGGGGGCGCCACTGCGCGCGCAGCCGGTGCAGCTCCTCGTCGACGACCTCGCGGGTGATGCGCCCTCCGGGCGCGAGGGTGGCCATGCGCAGCACGGCGGCGTTGAGGTCGCGGAAGTTGCCGGTCCACCGGGCCTCCGGCGCGGTGGCGAAGTCGAGGAAGCGGGCCTGGGCCTCCTTGCTGAAGGTGACGCGCGCGCCCACCACCTCCGATGCCCGGTCCAGTTCGTAGAGGAGGTTGGGCGGGATGTCCTCGGGCCGCTCGCGCAGCGCGGGCAGCTGGAAGGTCCACAGGTTGATGCGCGCGAGCAGGTCCTCGCGGAAGCGGCCCTTCTCCACCTCCTCGTGCAGGTCCCGGTTGGTGCCGGCGATGAGCTGGAAGTCGCTCTCCACCTCCTTGTCGGAGCCCACGGGAAGGAAGCGCTTGTCCTCCAAGGCTCGCAGCAGCATGGCCTGCTCGTCCGCGCCCAGCTCTCCAATCTCATCGAGGAACAGCACCCCTCCATTCGCCTGGCGCAGCAGGCCCGGCCGGTCCTGGACCGCGCCGGTGAAGGCGCCCTTCACGTGTCCGAACAGGGTGGACATGGCGCTGTCGCCGCGCAGCGTGGCGCAGTTGAGGTCCACGAACGGACCGCTGACGCCCCGTCGTGTCTTCTTCAACTCGTAGACGCGCCGCGCGAGCTGGGACTTGCCCGCGCCGGTGGGGCCCATCAGCAGCAGCGGCGCCCGGGAGCGCGTGGCCACCTGTTCGATGCGCTCGATGAGCTGGTTGAAGCCGGCGTTGCGGGTGTCGATGCCGGCCTTGAGGAAGGACAGGCCCTCGCGCTGCTCCTTCCGGAAGCGCGCGGCCAGGGTGTCGTAGCGCGACAGGTCCAGGTCGATGAGGGCGTGCGTGCCCGCCGCCGACGGCTCCCGGCCCTTGGGCGACACCTGCACCAGCCGCCCGGGGATGAGGCGGCTCTCCACCAGCAGGAACATGCAGATCTGCACGATGTGGGTGCCCGTGGTGATGTGGACCAGGTAGTCCTCCTCCTCCGGGTTGAAGGGATAGGCGCGCGCGTAGTCGAGCAGCGCGCCATAGGTCTCCTCCAGGTCCCAGGGGTTCGCGATGTCCAGGGGCGTCAGGCGCACCTCCGTCTCCGGAGAGACCTGGCGGATGTCATCGACCAGCGTGGCCGCGAGCGCGGAGGCCCTGGGCGCGTGCAGCAGCTCCAGCCGGCTCACCACCAGGTCCTCCTGCTGACACAGCGCCACCGTGGGCCGCCACTTCGTCCAGCGCTGCGGCCCCTGGCCCGTGTCCAGCGTCGTTCCGAGCATCCCCAGGACCACCGTCGGCTTCGCGCGTGTCTTCGCCATGCGGATAGGCATTTTATCTCATGGGATAGGAAGGGCCACTCCGCGGTGGGCTCCTCCCTCTGGGCCGTGGTTGGCACGCCGGCTGCTCTACGTCCCCACGTGCCCGGGACATCGAGCCCGGGCGGACGACCGGAAAGGTGAAGGACGATGGAGCGCAACAACGTGAGCTACGAGGTGTTGTCGGACGAGGCGGGTCGCCCCATCAAGGCGTGGACGGTGGGCGTGCCGTTCGAGGACGAGGCCAAGAAGCAGCTCCGGAACCTGCGCGGGCTGCCCTTCATCCACAAGTGGGTGGCGGTGATGCCGGACGTGCACCGCGGCTACGGGGCGACGGTGGGGAGCGTGGTGCCCACGGTGGGGGCGGTGGTGCCGGCGGCGGTGGGCGTGGACATCGGCTGCGGGATGATCGCCGTGCGCACGACGCTTCGCGCGGACCAGCTCCCGGACTCGCTGCGCGGGGTGCGCGCCGCCATCGAGCAGGCCGTGCCGCACGGCCGTAGCGACAACGGCGGCCGCAACGACGTCGGCGCGTGGCGCGTGGCTCCGGCCTCGCACCAGGCGGAGTGGGCGCGGCTCCAGGTGGGGTACGACCGCATCGTCGGGAAGCATCCGCGCATCGGCCGTGGGCCGGACCTGGCGCACCTGGGTACGCTCGGTACGGGGAACCACTTCATCGAGCTGTGCCTGGATGAGTCGGACGGCGTGTGGCTGATGTTGCACTCCGGTTCGCGCGGCGTGGGCAACCGCATCGGGAGCCACTTCATCGAGCTGGCGAAGGAGGACATGCGCCGCTTCTTCATCCACCTGCCGGACGCGGACCTCGCGTACCTGCCGGAGGGCTCCGAGCACTTCGATGACTACGTCTTCGCGGTGGAGTGGGCGCAGGACTACGCGGCCACCAACCGGGCCCTGATGCTGCGCGGCGTGGTGGAGGCGCTCCAGCGCAGCGGTGAGCTGCCGTCGTTCGAGCTGTCCGATTCGGCGGTGAACTGCCACCACAACTACATCTCCCGGGAGCACCACTTCGGGAAGAACTGCTTCGTGACGCGCAAGGGCGCGGTGCGGGCGCGCAAGGGCGACCTGGGCATCATCCCCGGCAGCATGGGGGCGCGTTCGTACATCGTCCGCGGGAAGGGAAATGACGACGCGTTCCACTCCTGCAGCCACGGCGCGGGCCGGGTGATGTCGCGTGAGGCGGCGAAGAAGCGCTTCACGCTGGAGGACCACGCGAAGGCCACCGCGGGGGTCGAGTGCCGCAAGGACGTGGACGTGATTGACGAGACGCCGGCTGCGTACAAGCCCATCGACGCGGTGATGGCGGCGCAGGCGGACCTGGTCGAGGTCGTCCACACGCTGAAGCAGGTGGTGTGTGTGAAGGGGTAGTCCGGAGGCAGTGACGACAACCCGTTCGCGCGAGGTGGCCATGCCGGGATGAAGACACCGAGGCGCCCGCTCTCCCCAAGAGGCCGAAAGGCCGCCAGCGTGGGAGGGCGGGCGCCGCTATTTTGGGGAGAGGGTGTCAGGATGTCCGGGCGGGTCCGTGGGTCGCGGCAACGCGGGAGGCAGCACATGGTGCGCATCGATGGTTCCAAGGGAGAGGGGGGCGGGCAGGTGCTGCGCACGTCGCTGGCCTTGTCGTTGGTGACGGGGACGCCCTTCACGATGACGAACGTGCGCGCGGGCCGCGCCAAGCCGGGCCTGTTGCGTCAGCACCTGACGGCGCTCAAGGCGGCCGAGGCGGTGGGCGCCGCGGAGGTGTCCGGCGCGGAGCTGGGGTCGAAGGAGGTGACGTTCCGTCCGCGCGCCCTGGCCGCGGGCAACTACCACTTCGCGGTGGGCACGGCGGGCAGCGCGACGCTGGTGCTCCAGACGGTGCTCCCCGCGCTGCTGATGGCGCCCACGCCGTCCACGCTGGTGCTGGAAGGGGGGACGCACAACCCCGCCGCGCCGCCATTCGACTTCCTGATGAAGGCGTACCTGCCGCTGCTGCGGCGCATGGGGCCCGCCGTGGAGGCGACGCTGGAGCGTCCGGGCTTCTTCCCCGCGGGAGGCGGGAAGTTCCGCGTGGACGTGCGGCCGGCGCCGCTGGTGCCGTTGACGCTGCTGGAGCGGGGGCGCGTGCTGCGGCGCGAGCTGAAGGCGCAGGTGGCGATGATTCCCTTCGACGTGGCGCAGCGGGAGATGGCCACGGCCGGCGCGCTCCTGAAGTGGCGCCCCGGCGAATTGCGCGCGGAGGAGCTGAAGCGCTCGGCGGGGCCGGGCAACATCCTGGTTGCCGAGGTGGAGAGCGAACACGTCACGGAGGTCTTCACCGGCTTCGGCGAGCGCGGGAAGCGCGCGGAGGCCGTCGCGGAGGAGGTGGCCTCCGAGGTGAAGCGCTACCTGGACGCGGAGGTGCCGGTGGGCGAGCACCTGTGCGACCAGCTCCTGCTCCTGCTGGCGCTGGCGAAGGGCGGGACGTTCAGGACGCTCCCCTTCGACGGGCACGCGCTCACGCAGCTCGACACCATGGCGCACTTCCTCGACGTGAAGGTCGACGTGCGCGAGGTGTCCCGTGAGGCGCGCGAGGTCGAGGTCCGAGGCTGAGTGCCGCCCACGTCCTCCAGGTGTCGAGCTGACCTGGAGGACCTGGGCCCCCTCGTCGGTTCCGGGCCTCAGGGGCCGGTGTACCGGACGATGCCTCCCGCGGGCGTGACACCCCAGACGGTGCCGTCGGCGGCGGCGGAGAGCTGCTTCAGGTTCCCGTCACGCGGAGCCCAGGCGGAGCCGTTGTAGCGGAAGACGTTGCCCGCCGGGTCGAGCCCCCAGATGTTGGCGGCGTTCCCCACCGACACGTAGACCATGCCGGACGGGACGTTGATGGCCCACCGGGTGCCGTCCCAGCGCAGCACGCGCAGCCCGTCCGCGGGGTTGGTGGCCCACAGCTCGTTGTCCGCGCCCACGGAGATGCGGTCCACGCAGCACACCTTCCGGCTCCAGGTCGAGCCGGTGAGCTGGTTCAGGTAGTTCTCGTTGTCGAGCCCCCATACCGTGTTCGCGTTGGCGATGGTGACCTGGCGCATGCCGGTGGGGATGTCGAAGAGCCACTGGGTGCCCCCCCAGCGCAGCACGCGCATATCGTCGGGCGGGTTGGTGGCCCACAGCGCGCCGTCGGACGCGGCGGCCAGCTCCGTGACGCAGCACCCCTGGCTGGTCCAGGTCGTGCCATTCCATCTCCAGTGCCGCCCCGTCGTGTCGAGCATCCAGACGAGGCTGTTCGAACCGACGGCGACCTGCTTGGGCGTGACGCCCGACGGCGGTGGAACCACCTGCCAGGAGGACTCGGGCGGCACGACGAGCGAGTAGAGCAGCTTGTTGGGCGTGCCCCGCGGGTCCTGGACGAGGTTGGGCGTGCTGGCATTGAGCAGGGCTTGATTGACCTGGGCGGGCGCGGCCCCGGGGAACTTCTCGAGGTAGAGCGCGGCCACGCCCGCCACGTGGGGCGTCGCCATGGAGGTGCCGCTGAGGACGCGCGAGTCGGTGTCGTTGGCGTGGCTCGCGGACGTGATGTTCGCGCCTGGGGCGAAGAGGTCCACGCAGGTGCCCCAGTTGGAGAACGGGGCGCGCTGGTCCTGGATGTCGGAGGCTGCCACCGTGAGGGCCTCGCCGGTGCGGGCGGGGCTGTACTGGCACGCGTCCGCGTTGTCGTTGCCCGCCGCGAGCACGTACGTGACGCCCGCGGCGATGGACGCGCGCACCGCCTTGTCGAGCAGCTCGTAGGCCCCTCCGCCCAGGCTCATGTTGGCGACTGCGGGCTTCTGGTGGTTCTTGGTCACCCAGTTGATGCCGTCGATGACGCCGCTGAGGGTGCCGCCGCCATTGCATGCCAGCACGCGCACGGGATGGAGCCGGACGCTCTTCGCCACGCCCCAGGTGGCCCCGCCGATGGTCCCCGCCACGTGGGTGCCATGGCCCTGACAGTCGTCGGTGCCACGACCGTCCGAGACGAACGTCGCGCCACCCGTGACACGGCCTCCGAAGTCGGCATGGCTGGCGCGGATGCCGGTGTCGAGGACATAGACATGGACGTTGGCGCCGGTGGTCGTCTGTTCATAGCGCTGGTCGAGCACGCGCGGGTGGGAGTCGATGCGGTCCAGCCCCCAGGTGGCGTTGGTCTGGACCGCGTCCACCACCAGCGTGCCATCCTGCCCGAGCGCGCTCACCCGCACGTCGCTGGCGATGGCCAGCGCGCTGGAGTCGTTCAGCCCGCTGGCGGAGAAGCCGAGGAAGGTGCCGTCGTAGACGGAGAGCAGCGTGCCTCCGTAGTAATTGACGAGCACCTCGGCCACGGAGCGGGCCTGCTCCGGCGTCACCCGCGCCTCGTCGAGGACGAAGATGTACTGGCCTTCGATGGCGTTCGCCGGGCGGACGATGGGGGGCGGCGGGTGGGTGGGCCCTGGAAGCGGGCCACAGTCCGAGAACGGCAACCCGGACGCGAGCATGACGCCCAAGGTGAGCCGGGGCGCGAACCACTGGGATACGAGAGACATGAGGAAGCCATCCAATGGGTGACGGGGGCATGCAATCCAATCCCGGCTCGGGGATGTCTCGTCGCATGGCTTCGCGGATGTGTCAGGGCCTGGTTTGCATGTGATTGATATATTCGCGAGGGACCTCCGGCCCGGATGGGTGGGTGGCTGTCTTTCCGACGGCAGTGATGGGTTCGATACATCCGCGCCCGAGAGGCGTCCGACGGGCTCCACTCGGCTGCCTCCGAGGGCAGGGGGCGCGGATGGGGACGACGCCGTGCCCGCCAGGTGCCCGACCGCCCTGCCCGCTGTCGCGTGTCGGAGCGTGGCGAGCGCGCGGCCCGCGTCGGCATCCATTGGAGGAGAGTGGAGGAGGTGGACACGGCGATGGCGGAGGTGCCCGAGGTCGAGACGTATGCGGGGGACCTGCGTCGGGCGGTGGTCGGGCGGCGCATCCTGGACGCCGCGGTCCTCGCGCCCCAGGCGGTGCGGTTCCCCGCTCCCGACGCGTTCCTCGAGACCGTGCGGGGACGTCGCGTCCTCTCCGCGCGGCGGCGGGCCAAGTTCCTCCTGCTGGAACTGGAGGCGGGGCAGACGCTCGCCGTGCACCTCATGCTCCACGGCGGGCTGACGCTGAAGCCCGAGGGAGCGGGCATGCCTCCGGACGTGCTCGTGGCCCTCACGCTCGAGGGGGGAGAGGTCCTGCTCCTCACCGATGGGCTGGGCTACGCGCGCGTGGCGCTGGCCCCTGGGCCGGAGTTGTCGGCGCGGCTCCAGCTCGACGCCTTGGGGCCCGAGGCGCTCGACGCCGGGTTCACTCCCGAGGTTCTGGCCCACCGACTGCGCCGAAGGAAGGGGCCGCTGAAGACGGTGCTCTTGAATCAGCGCGCACTGGCGGGGTTGGGCAACCGGGACGCGGACGAGAGCCTGTGGCTCGCGGGCCTGGACCCTCGCCGGAGCGCGTCCTCCCTGTCGACGGAGGAGCTGACGCGGCTGCACCACGCCATCCTGTCCGTCCTCGGGGAAGGGCTCGCCCTGCGCGGAACGCAGCGGGACCTGTTCGGTGCCCGGGGACGGGCTCGGCACCGGCGCAATGTCTTCGGCAGGACGGGCGAGCCCTGTCCCCGCTGTGGCTCACGTGTCACGCGCACGCGCATCGGCGGTCGCAACACCTTCTGGTGCCCGACGTGTCAGCCCGAGCAGGGCGCTTCCCCGGGGCCGTTCCAGCTCCCGCTGCCGTGAGCGGGGCGACCGTCCTCCATGCCCCGGACTCCTCGCGCACAGCAGGGGGCCTGGGCGCCAGCGGGGCGCGGCTGCGCGCCGGGGCCGACCGCTGTTATGAAGCGGGGGTGTCCGACGTCTCCGAGCCCACACCGTCCGCCCTCGACTCCGCGCTGGCCCGCGCCAGCGAGGAACTGGGCTTCCCCAGCTATTACCAGTCCTGTGTGCGTCCGCTCCTGCGCAACCCCGAGGGGCGCTGGCCGCGCTGCTGTGGCGGAGGCTGCGAGCCCTGCGCCCAGACGCTCATCCAGGTGGCGTTGCGCACGTTGGAGCTGCTCGGAACGCCTCGGCGGGCGCCCCTGCCGGATTGATGCCTGGAGTCGGTGAGCCGCCCATGTCCTTCCCGCTGCTGCTCGTGGATGACGATGCCGCCTTCCGCAAGGTGTATGGCGGCCTGTTGCGAGGCGCTGGCCACGAGGTGGTGGAGGCCGCGGACCGACCGTCCGCGCGCGCGGCCCTCGAGGCCCGGGCCTTCCCCCTGGTGCTGCTGGACCTGATGCTGCCGCCCGACGGCAGCGTGTCCGCGGGGCTGGAGGGCCTGGCTTCGCTGCTGAGCGCCCGGCCCGACACCAAGGTCATCGTCGTGTCCGGCGCGGGAGACACCCGCCACTCGCTGGAGGCGGTGCGGCTGGGCGCGTACGACTTCCTCACCAAGCCGGTGGACCCGGACGTGCTCCTGGTCGTCGTCCAACGCGCCCTGGCGCGCGTGGCCCTGGAGCGACAGGTGGAGTCGCTGCGCGCGACGCTGGCGCACGTGGGCGCGGACGCGTCGCTGGTGGGGCAGAGCGCGTCGTTCCTCGCGGCCGTGTCGCTGGCGGAGCGCGTCGCCGTGAGCGACCTGCCCGTGCTCGTCACCGGGGAGAATGGCACCGGCAAGGAGCTGGTCGCCCGCACCGTGCACTTCAAGAGCCGCCGCCGCGCGGGCCCCTTCATCCCGGTCAACTGTGGCGCCCTGCCGGAGACGTTGCTGGAGAGCGCGCTCTTCGGCCACGTCCGGGGCAGCTTCACCGGCGCGACGAAGGACCACCGGGGCCTGTTCGCGGAGGCGGACGGCGGTACGCTGTTCCTCGACGAGCTGGGCGACATGACCCCGGCGCTCCAGGTGAAGGTGCTGCGCGCCCTGGAGACGGGCGACATCCTCCCGGTGGGCGCGGACCGGCCCGTGCGCGTGGACGTGCGCCTCATCTCCGCGACGCACAGGGACCTGGGCCGCATGCTCCAGGAGGGCACCTTCCGCGAGGACCTCTACTGGCGCGTGAAGGGCGTGGAGGTCCGACTGCCCCCGCTGCGCGAGCGCGTGGCCGACCTGCCGCTGCTGGCCAAGCACTTCCTCAACCAGTGCGCGCACCTGACGCCGGACGGCCGCGCGCGGCTCCTGTCGGACGCGGCCGCGGAGGCGCTCGTGGCCCACGCGTGGCCCGGCAACCTGCGCGAGCTGCGCCACGAGATGCAGCGCGCCACGGTGCTCGCGGGCGAGCGGCGCGAGGTCCAGCCCGAGGACCTGTCGTTCACCGGCAGCGAGCGACCTCGCGCCACCGCTTCGGGAGGCGGCACGCTCGCCGCGAAGGTGGAGGCGCTGGAGCGCCGCGAAATCGAGGCGGTGCTGGAGCGCTTCGGTGGCAACCGCACGCACTCGGCGGAGGCCCTGGGGTTGTCGCGTCAGGGCCTGCTCAAGAAGCTGGAGCGGTACGGGCTGACGTGAATCAGAACAGGCGCGCGCCCAGGCCCACCCTCACGCCCCATCCCAGCCGCGTGTCGGACAGGCCCCGGCGTTCGCGGAACGACTCCACCCCGAGCTGGCCGGCGACGAGCACCGACAAGTCATTGCCCAGGTAGACCTCCGCGCCGCCGCCGCCCAGGGCCTGGATGCGCCGCGAGTCGGCGTTCGACAGGCCGATGTCCACGGGCACGTCCACCAGGCCCAGCAACGTGACGGTCTCCGCCACCCGCCACCCGGTGACGAGCCCGGGCGACATGCGCACCAACACCCCGGAGAAGTTGTCGTCGTCCATGTACGTCGCGCCCGTGTTGCCCACCACGCCCAGGCTCAGCGTCGGCGCCATCGTCACCGAGCCGCGCTCGAACACCTTCACCCGCCCGGCCAGCTCCAACGCGGCGGACAGCTGGAACCAGTTCAGCCGGACGCGGGCCTCCAACTCGAAGCCGGAGATTCCCTGGCGGAAGCCCACGCCCAGCTCCGGCGCGCCCACGTACCCGTAGAGGGAGGTCGTCCCGTCCGGCAGCGTCGCCGGCGCCAGGACCGCCCCCAGGCGATCCTCCGGCGAGGTCGACGCCACCCCCGTCTCCTCGGTGGTGACGGCGCCGTCTCCCCCGGGCCGCGCGGAGGTCTCCTGCGCGATGGATGGGGCGGCGAACAACAGCGCGGGCAGCAGGGTGGCCAACGAGACAGGGCGCGTCATCCCGCGCACCCTAGCGCGATGGCTGTGTGACGGAAACTCAACGATTCCAGGGACTTGTGTGCAGGTTGCGCGTCTGACAGTCTTCACTGGAAGAATTCGATATTCATGGCTGCCGAGTTTCCACAGCCGCTCGCGCGCGAGCATGGGGCCGGGCCCGGGGAGCCCGAGGCGGGGCCTCGGCGCCAGCCGGGCCGGGTGCGACCGGCGCGGGTGCTGGTGGTGGACTCGGACGCGGGCGCGCAGGGGACGCTGGCGGCGGGCCTGGTGGATGCGGGCTTCGAGGTGCTGCTCGTCGCGGGGGTCCAGGCCGCGTTGGCGGCGCTGGGGCCCGAGCCGGGGCGGCCGGGGCTGGTGTTCTCCGAGGTGGAGCTGCCGGACGGCGATGGCTTCAGCCTGTGTGGGTTGATCCGCGCGGAGCCCGCCACGGCGCGGCTGCCCGTGGTGCTGCTGTCGCGTCAGCAGGAGGACTTCCACCGGGACCTCGCGGGCGGGGTGGGCGCGGATGACTACCTGGCCCGGCCCGTGGCGGTCGAGGACGTGGTCGCCCTGGCGCGGCTCACGGCGGGCGGACGCACGGCGGAGGCGACGTTCGAGTCGCACACCGACACCCTGCCCCTGGCCCAGGTGGCGCGCGCGCTGCTGTCGGGCGTGCGCTCCGGACGCGTGGTGCTCTCCGAGGACGCGGGCTGGTTCGCGTTCCGCCACGGGCTCGTGGTGGACGCCCTCTTCCTGGGGGAGCGGGGCAGCCTCGCCTTCCGGCGCCTGCTGGGCTTCGGGGCGGGGGCGTACGCGGTGACGCTGGGGCCGGAGCTGCACAAGGGCTCCTTCACCATGGACCGGGACTTCCTGTGCGACGTGGTGCTCCCGGGCCTGGAGCGCTTCGAGGCGCTCCGGGCGCGCGGGCTGCCCCTGGCGTCGCGGCTGACGGTGGACTTCACGCGCCTGTCCGAGGAGCTGTCCGCGCTGCCGGAGGACGTGGGCGAGGTGGTGCGGCTGTTCGACGGCCGGCGCACCCTGCGCGCGGTCCTGCTGGAGTGTCGCTTCCCGGAGGCCGTGACGTACGAGGCGGCCACGCGCCTGTTCGCGCTCGGGGTGCTGGTGCCCGCGTGTCTCCTCGAGGAGCGGGAGCGCGCGCGCGCAAGCGGCCCGGCGCCCGGGTTCTTCGAGCCCGCGCCCTCCGTGGAGCCCGGAGGGCGGGAGGGCTGAAGGGTTTGACTCCGCGCCCCGGGCTGGGCGACAAGGCCCGCCAGAGGCGACACCTTCATGTCCGGTCACAATCGGTGGTCGAAGATCAAGCGCCAGAAGGCCGCGATGGGCGCGACCAAGGGCAAGCTCTACTCGAAGGTCATCAAGGAGATCACCGTGGCCGCGAGGCTCGGTGGTGGTGACCCGGCGGGCAATGCCCGGTTGCGCGTGGCGCTGGCGCAGGCCCGCGAGGCCAACATCCCCAAGGACACCGTCGAGCGCGCCGTCAAGAAGGGCACCGGCGAGCTGGAGGGAGAGAGCTACGAGGAGGTGATGTACGAGGGCTATGGCCCCGGCGGCGTCGCGGTCCTCGTCGAGTGCGTCACCGACAACCGCAACCGCACCTCCGCGGACGTCCGCGCGGCCTTCGGGCGCCACGGCGGCAACCTGGGCGCCGAGGGCGCGGTGGCCTGGATGTTCCAGAAGAAGGGTGTCGTCACCGTCAAGCCGGGCCCCACCGAGGACGCCGTCATGGAGAAGGCGCTCGAGGCGGGCGCCGAGGACGTGCTCACCCAGGGCGCGGATGGCTTCGAGGTGCGCACCGCTCCGTCGGACCTGCACACCGTGGCGGTCGCGCTCGAGGGCGCGGGCCTGGCGCTGGGCGAGCAGAAGTGGGCCTACCTCCCCCAGAACACCGTCCAACTCGACGGGGACAACGCCCGGAAGATGCTCAAGCTGATGGACGCGCTCGATGAGAACGACGACGTGCAGAACGTGCACGCGAACTTCGAGATCGACGAGTCCCTGATGGAGTCCCTGTCGCAGTAGCGGCGGGCGGAATGGAGCGAATCGTGCGCGTGCTCGGGGTGGACCCCGGTAGCCGCTTCATGGGCTACGGCGTGGTGGAGGAGAAGCGAGGCAAGCTGGTGCACGTCGGCCACGGCGTCATCAAGGTGGACGAGTCCGCGCCGCTGGCCGCGCGCCTGAAGGACCTGCACGCCGCGCTGTGCATCGAACTGGCGCGCTTCCGGCCCCAGGCGGTCGCGGTGGAGGGCGTGTTCACCTTCCGCAACGCGCGCAGCGCGCTGGTGCTGGGGCACGCCCGGGGCGTGGCGCTGCTGGCGGCGGCCCAGGGCGGCCTGCCGGTGTTCGAGTACCCGCCCGCGAAGGTGAAGAAGTCGGTGGGCGCCGGCGGCGCGGATGGCAAGGACGCGGTGGCGCGGATGGTGCGCACGTTCCTGGGGCTGGAGGCGCAGTCGCTGGGCCGCGCGGACGCGAGCGACGCGCTGGCGGTGGCGCTGTGCCACCTCAACCACGGCCGGGCCGCGGTCCCCGCCGCCACGACGACGGGCAAGAAGCGCAAGGGCGCCGCGGCGCTCCTGGCGGACAGACTGGCGCCGTCCTACCGGCGCCCGGAGGCGGGATGATCGCGCGGCTGCGGGGAGTGGTGCTGGAGAAGGACGCCGAGGATGCCGTCATCGACGTCCAGGGCGTGGGCTACCGGGTGAACCTCTCCACCCTGTCGCTGGGCAAGCTGCCCCCGGAGGGGCAGCCGGTGGAGGTGCGCATCCGCACGGTGGTGCGCGAGGACGCCTTCGAATTGTTCGGCTTCCTGACGAAGGCCGAGGAGGACGTCTTCCTGCTGCTCAACGGCGTCTCCCGCGTCGGGCCCCGCATGGCGCTCGGCGTGCTGTCCGGCATGGAGGTGCCGGAGCTGGTGGCGGCCCTGTCTCGCGGCGAGGTGGCCCGGCTGGCGAAGATCCACGGTGTCGGGAAGAAGACGGCCGAGCGCCTGGTGCTGGAGCTCAAGGACAAGATGAAGACCGTCCACCTGGAGGCCGTGTCGCGGGGCACCGCGCCGGCCCCCGTGGAGAGCGGCACCCAGTCCGACCTCGTCTCCGCGCTCCTCAACCTGGGCTACAAACCCCCGCAGGCGGAGAAGGCGGCGGAGCTGGCCACCGGCCGGCTGGGCGCCGACGCCTCCTTCCAGGCCCTGTTCCGCGAGGCCCTCAAGTCCCTCAGGGCCGGCGGCTGACCGCGCCCCGACGCTCGCTTCGCCCCGTCGTCTGAGCGGGCCGGAAACAAGTGTTCCCGGAATAGCCCGCACAATCATCTCTCCTCTGAGAAATCGAAACGGTCCGAGGCGTGACGACCCCGGTGTCGCCCTGGCGTCAAGGGTCGGCACGCGTCGCAGGATGGAAGACACCTCGCGGCGAGAACTCACCTGACACGGCTGGTTGATTCCGCCGTCAGTGGCACTTTCCAGCCACAACGGTGGAAGCGAAGGCCCCACCCAGGACAAGGAGTTGCTCACATGAAGGCATGGCATGGCATCCGGATGCTCGCGCTCGTCCTCTTCGGGGGCGTCGTGGGGGGATGTGGCCCCGTCCCGGAGGGGCAGGGCGCGCAGGCCGAGGTGGAGACGCTCCCGGGGGTGGCCGCGGCGGGTGGCGCGGACCTGGAGGGGGGGCGGGGCAAGGCGAAGGCGCGGCAGGGGCCGTCGGGGTTGAAGCCGGAGGGGCTGGTGGGCCACGACGGCCGGGTCTTCTTCAGCGCGGATGACGGCGAGCGGGGGCGGGAGCTGTGGATGAGCCCCGGGGAGTCCGGGTGCGTCTCGCTGGTGAAGGACATCCGCGCGGGAGTCCCGGGCTCGGTGCCGCGCTTCCTGACGCCCATGGGCAAGTGGGTGTACTTCGTCGCGGACGACGGCGTGCACGGGCCGGAGCTGTGGCGCACGGACGGGACGACGGTGGGCACGACGCTGGTGCGGGACGTGCTGCCGGGGGCGCTCGGCTCGGCGCCGCGGGGGCTCACGCCCGTGGGCGACTGGCTGTACTTCACCGCCGAGGATGGCGGGCACGGCCGCGAGCTGTGGCGCACGGACGGGACGCCCGAGGGCACGGTGCTGGCGCACGAGTTCGTGGCCGGCCCGGGCTCGCTCCAGCTCATGGAGCTGACGGCCTGGGGGGACGGGCTCGCGCTGGTGTCCTATTCGGACGACGAGGCGGTGCTCTGGCGCGTGGGCGCCGAGGGCGCGCCGCTGCGCGTCTACTCGACGCTGGTGGGGGTGCTCGTGTCGCTGCGGCCCGTGGGCGAGCGCTTGTTCTTCGTCCGCGACGCGGGGATGGACGAAGGGGAGCTGTGGGTGACGACCGCGCGCGGAGGGGGCGCGCGGCGGCTGCGCGCGTTCCCGGGGGCGCTGCCCGCGCAGCTCACGGCGATGGGCAACGCGGTCTACTTCACGGCCGGCGCGGAGGGCTTCCTCGGGAGCGCGGGGGACGTGCTCCATGGCGGGGAGCTGTGGCGCAGCGACGGCACGGAGTGGGGCACGCGCCTGGTGCGCGACATCCGTCCGGGCCCCACCGGTTCGCTGCCCTCCAACCTGGTGGTGATGGACGGCGTGCTGTACTTCGCGGCCGATGACGGCTGGCGCGGGCGCGAGCTGTGGCGCACGGACGGTTCGCTCCTGGGGACCTGGCTCGTCTCCGACATCCAGTGGGGGGCGCAGGGCAGTGAGCCGGACCAGCTGGTGGCGCGGGAGGGCCGCCTCTTCTTCGCGGCGACGACGACGCTGCATGGCCGCGAGGCGTGGACGAGCAACGGCTGGTTCTGGTGGACGCACCAGCTCACGGACATCGCGCCGGGGGCGGCGTCCTCGGACCCGCGCTCGTTCGTGTACGTCGGCCCGGAGGTCTTCTTCCTCGCGGGCGACGGGATGAGCGAGGAGTCGCTCTGGGCGCTGCCCTTCCGCCTCGGGGGCTCCTGCGCCGTGCCCGTGGGCAGGCGGCGGTAGCCCTCGGGGGCCCCGCTCCGACCTTCAGGCCGCGCGGCGCGTCGCCTCGCTGGGGCGCACGTCTCCGAAGTTCGGAGCGGGCAGGACGATGGTGGGCGACAGCCCCGGCGCGAGCATGCTGGCGGTCAGCAGCGAGGACGGGTGGAAGTTGACGAACGTCGGCTCCACGGATGAAGGCCCGGCGAAGAGCTTCTCCACCACCATGGAGCTGTACTGCTCCAGCGAGTCCTCGCGGGTGTTGCCGTTGAGGACGACCTCCCAGCCCATGTGTTCGGCGAAGCGGCGCACGCCCGGGATGGCGGACAGCAGGGGCGTGTAGCTCTCCGTGGACACGCCGTTCTCGCTGACGATGAACACGTCGCGCGACGTCGCCACCGCCAGGGACATGTTGCCGCGCGTGTGGCCCGGCGTGCTGAGGATGGCGGCGCCCTGGCCCAGCCAGGTGTCGCCGTCGAGCAGCACCACGCGCTCGGCCGGCACGTCCGCGCCGCCGGGGACGAACCACACGGCCTGCATCGGGTGGAGGTCCTTCACCATCTCCCATTCGGCCCGCTGCACCAGCAGCCGCGCGCGGGGGAAGTAGGGTGGGACGCCGTCACCGCCCAGCCATCCGCGCAGGTCCTGGATGTGGAGGTGGTCGAAGGCGATGTAGTCCACGTCCGCGGGCGTCAGGCCCAGCGAGGCCAGGTGGCTCTGCACGGTGCCGTGCCGCGTGGACATCACCTTGTCGGAGACGAAGGCGCCGTAGCGCTCGCGCAGCGAGCGGTAGAACGGCGCGGCCTGGCCCCGCTCGTAGTCGGATGGGTTGAAGAGCAGCGTGCGGCGCGCGCCCAGTCCGTCCACGAACTGCACCACCTGCATGCGGTTGGTCATCATCACGTAGGGCGCCGGGGAGAGCGCCGCGCCGCTGAACGCGAACAGCGCCGGATACGGGAAGGTGATGAGGTCGCAGGTGGCCACCGCCGCCACGGGGCCCTGCTGGGTGAACTGCTCGCGCGCCTGGAGCGCGGCGCGACGCAGCTTCTGCAGGCGCGGCCCGGGGAGGGGCTCCGCGCGGGCCTCGGCGAGCAGGGGGATGGGACGGAACGCGGGGCTCTGGCTCATGGGCTTCTCCGTGTCGGCGAGGGGGCGGAGACCCTCGAGGAGGGGCGGCGGACTCCCATCGTAGGAGGGCGCCGGGGTCCGTGCATGTTCTCCGGCCCGGCGGGTGTGGGGCGCGTCGTCGTCGCGCATGCCCCCACCGAGCGTCCGCCAGTCCACACGTCCCCGGCCGGGGGGCACCCGGACGCGCGCCCGGTGGGGACGGGCTTCGGGAGGAACGGTCGATTTCCCGGGTCGGGGCCGCCTGCCCCGCCGAGGAGCGGGGGACGGACCGGCCCGTCGGAGCGCGGGGGCTTCGGGGCCCCGTCGCGGCGGATGTGGGCGACACGCGCGGGCTTCCTGTATAGGGTCGCATGGTCATGGCGAGGAAGTCCGACACTCTCTCCGAAGAGGTCCTCCCGGAGGACGTCCGGCTCGAGGCCTCCCTGCGTCCGCGCTCGTTCGACGAGTACGTGGGGCAGGGCGCAGTCGTCGAGAAGCTCAAGGTGTATGTGCAGGCGGCGCGCGTGCGTGGCGAGGCGCTGGACCACTGCCTGTTCTCCGGCCCGCCCGGTCTGGGCAAGACGTCGCTGGCGCACATCATCGCCAACGAATTGGGCGTGGGCATCCACGTGACGAGCGGTCCCGCGCTCGAGCGCAAGGGCGACCTGGCGGGCCTGCTCACCAACCTGGACGCGCGCGACGTCCTCTTCATCGACGAAATCCACCGCCTCAACGCGGCCGTGGAGGAGTACCTCTACCCGGCGATGGAGGACTTCCGGCTGGACATCACCATCGACACCGGGCCCGCCGCCCGGGCGATGAAGATCGACCTGCCGCCCTTCACCCTCATCGGCGCCACCACGCGCACGGGCCTGCTCACGTCCCCCCTGCGCGACCGGTTCCAGATCCAGGAGCGGCTCGAGTACTACGACGCGAAGGCGCTGGAGCTCATCCTGCACCGCTCCGCGCGCATCCTCGGCATCCCCCTGGACCGGGACGCGGCGCACGAGGTGGCCACGCGCTCGCGCGGCACGCCCCGCATCGTCAACCGGCTGTTGCGCCGGCTGCGCGACTTCGCCCAGGTCGAGGGCAACGGCCGCATCACCCTGGAGCTGGCGCGCAAGTCGCTGGACCGGCTGGGCGTGGACGCCAGCGGCCTGGACGCCATGGACCGGAAGATCCTCCTCACCATCCTGGACAAGTTCGGCGGCGGTCCGGTGGGCGTGGAGACCATCGCCGCCAGCGTGGGCGAACAACGCGATACCATCGAGGACGTGTACGAGCCGTTCCTCATGCAGGAGGGCTTCCTCCAGCGCACGCCCCGGGGCCGGATGGCCACGCACCGCACCTACCAGTACTTCAAGAAGCAGCCACCGCCCACGCCCCAGGGCAGCCTCTTCTGACCCGCTAGAAAGCCATGAGCCAGGCCCCCACTCCCGCCTCTCCCGCTTCCAGCCCCACCTCGCCGCGCGTCGCGCGTGACTTCTACGCGGACCTGATGCGGGCCTCCCAGACGTCGCGCGCGGGCTTCCTCGCCGAGCGCGAGCGGTGGCTGCGCGGGGTGCCGGTGGAGGGGCGCGAGGAGCTGCTCTTCGAGTTCGAGATGCTCCTGCGCGCGGTGGAGCGCTACCTCAACCTCACCACCGTGGTGGACGCGAAGGACCGGCCGCTCGTCACCCGCGACTTCCACGAGGAGCTCGTGGACGTGCGCGACGCCATGGACCGCGCCATCCGCGTCGCCCGCAACCTCCAGGACCCGGACAGCGACCAGAAGATGGTCTTCCGCAAGTACGTGGAGACGCAGCTCGCCGACGACCGCGTGCGCCGCGCCCTCATCGAGGAGGAGCTGGACCAGGAGACGCCCCCGGAGAGCCTGTTCGTGCTGCGCGAGGCGCTCGACGCGCTCCGCAACCTGCTGGACCACCTGCTGCAACTGCCCACCGCGCGCCTGAACCTCTTCCAGGACGTGGGCAAGCTGGCGCTGCGCGAAATCATCCTCAACCGCTACTTCCGCCCCTTCCGGCCGCTGGAGTTCCGCGTCGAATACGACCGGCTGCGCTCGGTGCGGCTGCTCGACACGCTGGCCGGCATGGGCGACGAGGCGCGCACCGCGTTCACCACCGCGTTCCTCGGCCTGTTCCGCCTGCTGCACTACCTGGCCTACGTGGACCCGGAGACCCTGCCCACGCCGTCCCGCCGCGTGCGCGTGCTGCTCGCGCTGGTGCGCAGCGAGACGCACGCGCTGGCCGCGTGGATGCACTCGGACCTGTCACCGCGCGCGGGCTCCAAGCCCCTCCAGGCCGCCACGCTGCGCGCCGCCCGCGACCTGGCCCGCGAGTCCGAGCGCATCGGCCGCGAGGTGCTCGCCCAGGTGGACCGGGAGCCGGACGCGCCCGCGCGCGCCGCCGCCGCCTTCACCACGCTGCTGCGCTCGCAGGTGGTGGCGCTGGTGGAGGCCCTGGCCCCCAACGGCGGGCTGTACGACGGCGTCTTCGACGGCCTCGTGAGCCCCCAGGAGGCGGCGCTCCGGGTGCGCAAGGACCTGTGGGTCTACGCCCAGCTGTGCCGCGTCGCCGAGGGGCACCTGCGCAACGACGACGTGGGCGCCGCGGAGCGCGCCCTGGACGCCATCAAGTCCTTCCTCACGTACTTCCACGACGGCGGCTACCAGCTGCTGCGCTACGCGGACTACGACGCCTTCGACCGCTTCACCGCGCTGCTCGTGGAGCTGCCCTGGCCACCGGAGGGCCCTGGCATCCGCGCCCGCCTCGCCGAGGACCTGCGCCGCTTCGGCCAGACGCTGGAGACGACCTTCCACGCCGTCAGCCGCCGCACGCTGCTGCAGGGCCGCGGCTTCGACCGACAGGAGGCGGAGGCCCTGCGGGATCGCTTCTTCCCCGCGCCCGCCGCCCGCTGACGCCCGTCCTCCCAGCCACGCCGCCCGGGTCCGCCCACTCCCGGCGTGTGACGCAACCCCGGGCCGGCTCGACTCGCACCAGGGGTGTTTGCTTCCAACCACTTCCTTGCGCTATGGACGCGCCCGTGTTGCATGAAAGACACGCTTCATTGCCGGGCGCGTCATGGGGATGGGCGGCGGAGGGCGCGGCGAAGGAATCCCGGACACCGATGTCGTGGTTTCGGGCGAATTCACCGGTCGCCTCACGGGGGGAGGGTTTCAGGAGCTGTTCGGAACTCACCGCGCGGTCAGAAATTCATGAGCTGTTCCGGAGGGTTGGTCGCACTCCAGCCCCCCATGACAGCCCCCGGCTTGTCACGCCATCGTGGCATGCCAATTGCTGAATATGCGCGACGCGTTAGACCACTGTTGAACGATTCCGGTGCCATCTGGCGAGATGCGAACCGGAAGCCCCGCAGCATCGAGCAGCCAAGAGGCGACATCGACATGCCCCCGTCTTCCTACAACCAGCGCACTCTCTCGAAGACCGTCAGCCTCCAGGGCGTTGGGCTCCACTCGGGCGTGAAGGTGACGCTCACGTTGCGTCCGGCTCCGGTGGGACACGGCATCGTCTTCGTGCGCACGGACCTGCCTCGGGCGGTGAGCATCCCCGCGCTGGCGGAGTACGTGGTGGACACGTCGCTGGCGACGACGCTGGGGCGCGACGGGGTGCGGGTGGGCACGGTGGAGCACTTCATGTCGGCCATGGCCGGCATGGGCATCGACAACGCGCGGGTGGAGCTGGACGGCCCCGAGGTCCCCATCATGGACGGCAGCGCCGCTCCGTTCGCGGCCCTCATCCAGGAGGCGGGCATCCGCGAGCTGGACGCGCCCAAGGAGCTCATCGTCATCCGCAAGGCCGTGTCGGTGTCGGACGGCGACAAGCAGGCCACGCTGGCCCCGTCGCGGCACTTCCGCATCAGCTGCACCATCGACTTCGAGCACCCGGTCATCCAGGGCCAGGAGTTCGACCTGGACTTCAGCGACCGCGAGTTCTCCCGCGAGATTTCGCGCGCCCGCACGTTCGGCTTCCTGCGCGACGTGGAGAAGCTCAAGAAGCTGGGGCTGGCGCGCGGGGGTTCGCTGGAGAACGCCATCGTCGTGGACGAAGTGTCCATCCTCAACCCGGATGGCCTGCGCTTCCCCGACGAGTTCGTCCGCCACAAGATCCTCGACGCCATCGGCGACGTGTCCCTGTTCGGCCGGCCCGTCATCGGTCACCTGACGGCCTACAAGACGGGCCACGCGCTCAATCACAAACTGGTGCGCAAGGTCCTTTCCGACCCGAGCTGCTATGAGATCGTCCAGGCGCGTCGCCGCGACGTGGAGGGACTGGAGCTGGGCTTGGACCTGGGACTGTCCGGACGCGCTGGCGCGCTGGAGCTGGAGCCGCTGGTCGCCTGATTGCCATTTGCTTGCAGGTCGGGGCTGGCTCGACTAAGTCGCGGCCCTATGCCCATGCGTCCAACCCCTGTCATCCTCGCCGCGCTGCTGGCGGCTTCGTTCACGGCCGGCTGTAACAAGGAGAAGGCGCCGGCCACCGCGCAGGCGCCCGCCTCCGCGCAGGCCGCGGGCGAGCCCGCGCCGGACACGGTCGTCGCCACCTACGGCGACGGCCAGAAGATCACCTACAAGGAACTCAACGAGCGCATCCAGGAGCCGCTGGCCAACCTGGAGAAGCAGAAGTTCCAGCTGCGCAAGCGCGGCCTCGATGGGATGGTCACCGAGCGCCTGGTCGACGCCGAGGCGAAGAAGCGCGGCATGACGCAGGAGCAGTACATCAAGGCGGAGATCGACGACAAGGTCCCCGCGCCCAGCGAGGAGAAGATCAAGGAGGTCTTCGAGGGCGCCAAGGGCCAGCTGCCGCCCGGCTCCACCTACGAGTCGATGAAGCCGCAGATCGTCGACTTCCTCACGCAGCAGCCCAAGCAGGAGCGCGCCCAGGCCCTCTTCGCGGAGCTGCGCAAGAACGCCAACGTGCAGATCACCCTGCCGGAGCCGCCGCGTCCGCCGGCCGAGCGCAAGCAGGTGGCCGCCGTCGGTCCGTCCAAGGGTCCGGACAACGCGCCCATCACCATCGTCGAGTTCAGCGACTTCCAGTGCCCGTTCTGCAGCCGCGCCATCGGCACGGTGGACGAGGTCGTGAAGGCGTACGACGGCAAGGTGAAGCTGGTGTTCCGCCAGTTCCCGCTCGACTTCCACAAGGAGGCGCAGAAGGCCGCCGAGGCGTCGCTGTGCGCCAACGACCAGGGCAAGTTCTGGGAGATGCACGACAAGCTGTTCGCCAACCAGTCCGCCCTCCAGGTGGAGAACCTGAAGAAGTACGCGGGCGAGCTGAAGCTGGACCAGGCCAAGTTCGACGCGTGCCTGGACTCCGGTGAGAAGGCCGGGACGGTGAAGAGCGACATGGCGGACGGCCAGAAGGTGGGCGTCTCCGGCACCCCGGCGTTCTTCATCAACGGCATCATGCTGTCGGGCGCGCAGCCGGTCGACGAGTTCAAGAGCATCATCGACGCCGAGCTGAAGACGGCGCAGAAGTAGTCGTCGCGGAAGGGGCACGGGGGTGGCGCAGAAACCCAGGGCCACGCCCCGCGTCGGTGGCGAAGCGAGCTCGCTGGAGCTGGAGAAGCCGCTCGCCACCGGCCTGTCCTCATCCCGTCCCCTTGCGGCCTGGTTCCACGGGCCCGAGGGGATGGTCCTCCTCCAGGAGCCGTCCGGCATCGCGGGTTTCTTCGCGGGCAGCCTGGGCACCCTGTCGATGGAGGAGGTGTTCGCCCACGTCCTCTCCGGCATCCGCAGCGGGCTGCTCGTCGTGCAGCACGGCTCGGTGCGCCGCACGGTGTCCTTCCGGGACGGGCAGGTCGTCTTCGCCACGTCGACGGAGCGCTGGGAGCGGCTGGGCGCGGTGATGGTGCGGCTGGGCATGGTGACGCAGGCGCAGTTGACGCAGGCGCTGTCGCGCGTCACGCCCTCGCGGCGCATCGGCCAGGTGCTCACCTCCGAGGGCATGGTGTCCGAGGCCCACCTCTACGGCGCCATGACGTTCGTGGTGCGCGAGGTGGTGTTGTCCCTGTTCGAGATGACGGAGGGCAGCTTCCTGTTCGTGGAGGGCCCGGCGCCCATGGCGGACGTGGTGAAGCTGCCCGAGCGCACGCGGGACCTGGTGCTGACGGGCATCAAGCGCTCGGAGGAGGTGGCGCGGCTGCGCCGGCGCTATCCGGACGACATGCGCGCGAGTCCGGGGCCCACGGGGGCGCGCGCCGGGGACGAGCGCCGCTTCCAGCGACTGGGAGCGGGGCTGACGGTGGCCGAGCTGCGGGGTACCTTCGAGGGAGGCCCCCACGCCTTCTACGCGTGGCTGGACGAGTGCGTCGTCGGCGGGCACCTGGTGGTGAAGCCGTCCGAGCCGCCGCCCGCGCCGGGGCCTTCCGTGGAGGGCATGGCGTGGGAGCTGCTGTCCGCGGAGGAGCGCTACAACCTGCTGCTGTCGCTGGTGCACCGCGCGCTGCGGGACGCGGGCGAGGACGTGGACCTGCTCCGGGGCTTCCTGGAGGCGCCGCCGCCCGGCCTGGAGGAGGTCTTCGCCGGGGTGACGCTGGGGGCGGATGGCCGCGTGGACGTGGCGCGGCTGCGCGCCAACGTGCCTGGCGCCGACGAGGCGGTGGCGCGGGCGATGACGCTCGAGGCGCTCGACGCCATCGTCTCGTACGCGCTGTTCTCCGCGCGCAACGTCCTGCCTTCTGAGGTGGCGGAGCGCTTGTCCAACACCTACCGCACCCTCCAGGGAGGGCTGGCCTAGCAGGCGGCCCGTGCCCACGTTCGCGTCCACGGCCATTGAGGCGGGGGACGATGGACATGGGCGGTTTGCGGAAGCTGGCGTGGGCAATCCTGATCCTGGGCACCGCGTGCAGCGGCTCGCGCCAGGCGGTGAAGGCGGACACGGCCCGAGGCGCCGCCCCCGGCGTCGGAGGCTCCGGGGCCGCTGGCGCCGTGCCGGTGGCGGCGGGTGTCCCCTACGTGGACGAGGACCTGGGGTTCGAGATCATCCGCCCCAGCGACGAGTGGCAGCTGGACGAGACGAACGAGCGCACGCCGGAGGGGCTGGCGATTCCCGTCGTGCTGCGTCACCCACCGTCCGGCGCGCAGGTGGTGCTCCAGGTGGCGCCCGCGGTGGCCACGCCCACGCAGTTCGCCGAGCGCCTCACGGAGGGGCTGCGCCAGCAGCCGGGCTTCACCACGACGGACCCGGTGCCGCTGTCGCTGTCCGACAACGCCGTGGGCTTCGACTTCCAGGTGGGCGACGGCGTGCACGGCCGCGTCGCGGTGCGCGAGGGCCGCAAGGGCCACGTGCTGATGATGCTGGCGACCTGGCCCGCGCAGGCGGTGGCGTCGGTGACACAGAACGTCGATGCCCTCATCGCGGGCATCCGCCCGCTGCCCGAGAGCAAGACGGCCCCGGGCACGCTGCCCCAGGCTCGGCGTACGCGCTGACGGCGCGAGGACCTGAGCCCGGCGGCATGCGTCGATGGCCTGCGCGGAGGCAGGGCGTCTCGGCCTGCCTCGCGCATGGGCGCATGGGGCCAGACGTCGTCTCCGCGCCACGCGCCGCTTCAGGCGGCGCCCTGGGGCTTGGGCGTCGCGGCCTGCCTTGAGCGCGGGCTTCTCGGGCCAGATGTCGCCTCTTCGCCCAGCGCCGCTCGCGGGCATCGACGCGGGGCGGGCGTCGCGGCCTGCCTTGAGCGCGGGCTTCTCGGGCCAGATGTCGCCTCTTCGCTCAGCGCCGCTCGCGGGCGCCGCCCTCGGGGCGGGGGTCGCTCATTCGTGGCGGCGAGCCATGGGGGCGTCCCGTCGCCGCAAGGCCGTTCGGAGTGTTGCCGCTGGCCGCCAGGTGGAGTCCACCCGGCGGCCAGGCCACAGCAGCGCTCAGCCGCGCGCGGGCTTGCGCGCGCTCTTCGCGGCGCGAGCGGGCTTCGCGGGGGCGGCGGCCTCCGAGGGCTCGTTCTCCTGGGCCTTCGTGCGCAGCCGCACCCACTCGACGAGGGTGCGCACGCCGACGCCCGTGGCGCCCTTGGACAGGTAGCCGCGCTCCTTGGGGCTGTTGGACGGACCCGCGATGTCCAGGTGCACCCACGGCGTGTCACCCACGAACTCCTTGAGGAAGAGGGCGGCGTTGATGGAGCCGCCCCAGCGCTCGCCGGAGTTCTTCATGTCGGCGACCTCGGAGCGCAGCGCGTCCTTCTGCAGGTCGCTCACCGGCATGCGCCACATCTCCTCGCCCGCGTTGCGCGCGGACTGGAGGACCTCGTTCACCGCGCCGTCGTGCTCGCCGAACGCGCCGACGATGTAGTTGCCCAGCGCGACGATGCAGGCGCCGGTGAGCGTGGCCAGGTCGATGACGGCGGACGGCTCGTGCTCGCAGGCCCAGGTGAGGATGTCACCCAGCACCAGGCGCCCCTCGGCGTCCGTGTTGGTGATCTCCACCGTCTTGCCCAGCCGCGACGTGAGGATGTCGCCCGGCTTGTACGCGTTGCCCGCGGGCATGTTCTCGCACGCGCCGATGAAGGCATGGACGGGGAAGGGCGGCTTGAGCGCGGCGATGACGCGCATGGCGCCCAGCACCGCGGCCGAGCCCGCCATGTCCGTCTTCATGTCCACCATGCCCTCGGTGGGCTTGAGCGACAGGCCGCCCGAGTCGAAGGTGATGGCCTTGCCCACCAGCGCCAGCGGCGGGCGCTTCGCGTCGCGCGCGTTCTTCGGCGTGTACTCGACGTGGATGAGGCGCGGCTCCTCGGTGCTCCCGGCGGTGACGCCCAGGAACATGCCCATCTTCAGCTTCTCGATTTCACGCTGGCCACCGATGGTGACCTTCAGCCCGTGCTGCTTCGCGGACGCGCGCGCGGCCTCCGCGAGCACCGTCGGCGTCACCGCGTTGGGCGGCTCGTTGACCAGGTCGCGGGCCCAGTTGGTGGCCTCCGCCACGCGGCGGCCCAGCGCCAGCGCGTCGTCCAGCTCGCGCGACTTCTCCGCGCCCTCGGGCAGCACCAGCGCCACCTTGCCGGGGCGGGGCGTGCCCTTGTCCTCGCGCGCGGAGGACTTGTACTTGTCGAAGCGGTAGGCGCCCAGCTCCAGGCCCTCCGCGATGGCGCGCACCGCGTCCGGGGCCGAGTCCGTGGCGGGCAGCGCCACGGCCACCGACGACACCTTGAGCCGCTGGGCCGTCTTCGCGGCGCGACCGGCGGCCAGGCGCAGCACCTCCGGGGTGAAGCGGGCGCGGCTGCCCAGGCCCAGCAGGAGCACGCGCTCCGCGGCGACCCGGCCGAGCGTGTGCATCACCAGCGCCTGGTCCGCCTTCGCCTTGAAGCCCTCCTGGGTGGCGGCGCCGCGAAGGCGCCCGTCCAGGGCACTGTCGGCCGCGGCCAGCGTGGCCGGGCCCCCATCGCCCAGCTCACCCTCGAAGAGGGGAATGACGAGCAGCTCGCCATTCGCACGGGTGGCGTCGCCGGAGACGAAGGTGAAATTCATGGGCCGATGAACTCCTGAACGGGAGAGAGGGAGACTGAAAGGCCGCGGACTGTACCCCCCGCCTGATGCCTCGCAAAGCGCCGGATGGTGCTCGCGCGGTTGCATTGGCGCCGAGGGCTCGGTAGCAGTCTGGGCCATGCCCACCTTGCTGATGCACCTGACCGCCATCGAACGGTTGGCCGCCAATCCCGGGGACCTGCCGGCGGACTGGGTTCGCGCGCTGTCCGAGGACCTGCCCTACGCGCGGTTCGGCGCGGCGCTCCCGGACCTGCCCCTGTGCGAGGGCGTGCGAGGGGGCCTGTCCGCCTTCCTCCCGGAGCGGGAGCCGCCGTTGTTCGCGCGGCTGTACCACGAGCGCGCCCCGGTGGGCTTCGGCCTGAAGATGGCGGAGCTGGTGGCCAGCGGCGCGCTGGTGGGGACCGAGCCGGGCATGGCCCTGCTGGCCGGCTACTTCATGCACCTGTGCCTGGACCGCCGCCTCCACCCCGTGGTGGACGCGCTCGTCGTGCGCCACCGCCGCCGCGGCGAGCGCGCGCTCACGGCCCACCGCGACATCGAGTGGGCCCAGACGCTCTTCTACCTGCGCGAACTGCACGGCGTGGAACTGCTCGGCTCGGCGCGGCTGCGCGAGAAGTGTCAGGTGGTGAAGAGCCCGGGCTTCCCCTGGCGAGGCATCGGCCGGGGCATCTACGAACTGGTGCGCCTGTCGTCCCAGGAGCGCGTGGGCCAGGCGCCCTCCAAGGCGGAGGTGGATGGCTGGGTGCGGGGCCTGTACGTTTCCGGACTCTTCCTCTCCAGCCCCGTGGGCCGCACGCGCGCGCTCCCCGCGTTCGCGCACCTGTCCTTCCAGGAGCTCTACCGCAACGACACCTTCGACTTCTCACGGGAGGTCGAAGGTGCGTTGGAGTCGGCGCGTGGCGTCCTGCGGAGGTTGCACGGCTACATGACGAGGGGCACATTCACACCCCGTACGCGCGCCCGCTTCCTCGAGGCGTTTCCCGAGGGGAACCTGGGCGTACGGGCCGCGTAGCACCGGACGCACCCGCCCCTGGAGGGCAATGCAGGTTCGCGCGCAGAGCAGCCGTGCTGCCGAGCCGTGTCCTCGAAGGGGAATGCCGCTGTCCGAAGGCGGGTGGCGCTCCTATCCTCGAAGAGGCATGACGGTTCTCCTCCTCATCGGCGTGGGCGGGCTCGCGGGGACATTGGGCGCGATGCTGGGTATCGGAGGTGGCATCGTCCTGGTGCCCGCGCTGGTGCTGGGCTTCGGACTCCCCCTGGAGGAGGCGGTCCCCGCCAGCCTGATGTGCGTGGTCGCCAACTCGTGCGCGGCGGCGGCGGGCTACGTGGACAACCACCTGAGCGACATCCGCCTGGGGCTGACGCTGGAGCTGGCCACGGTGCTGGGGGCCATCGCCGGTGGGCTGGTCGCCGCGCTCGTCGCGCCGGCCATGGTGGCGGTCGTCTTCGGCCTCTTCACGCTCTACGTGGCGCTGCAGATGATGCTGGTGCGCTCGCCGCGACAGGAGCCGTCGACGCTGGATGACTACCGGCCGACGAACTACCCGCTGGGCCTCTCCGGCTCGTTCGTGGCGGGCGGCCTGTCCGCGCTCCTGGGGGTGGGCGGCGGGCCGCTGAAGGTGCCGCTGATGAGCTACGGCATGCGCGTGCCCTTCAAGGTGGCCAGCGCCACCAGCAACCTGATGATCGGCGTGACGGGCGCGGCGAGCGTGGCCGCCTACGCGCTGCGCGGCCACCTGAAGCTGGCGCTGGTGTCGCCGCTGGTGGTGGGCGTGCTCGCGGGCGCCTGGGCCGGGAGCCGGCTGATGCCGCGAGTGCCCACGTCGGTGCTCAAGCGGCTGTTCGCGTTGGTGCTGCTGACGGTGGCCGGACAGATGTTGTGGAAGGGAGGGGCGGGATTGTGGCCGAACGTATGGAAGTGAGTGAGGGAGAACCGGATGGCTCGGTACCGCCGCCGGTGACCGCGGCGGTGGTCGCGGAACCGGCGGCGAGGCTGGGAGGACGCAACACGATGATGGCCGCGGAGGCTCCAGCGCTGGACGCGGAGCCCGCCACCGTCACGGTGGAAGCGCCCGCGGGGGATGCGCTCCCCGCGCGCGACAGGTCGGTGGTGGGGGAGCGGTGGATCGCCCGCGTCCTGCGGGTGGGCGCGGTGCTCAGCGGTGCCATGTTCGTGCTGTCCCTGGGGCTGGAGGCCCTGCCCGGCTCGGAGGGCACGCACGTCGCCATCGACCAGCTTCGCAAGGCCGCGGCCTCGCTGCTGCTGGTGACACCCGTGGCGCGGCTGGGGGTGGCGGGGACGCTGCTGGGGCTGCGCGGCGAGTGGCGCTACCTGGCGATCGCCGCGGGGGTGCTGGGGCTGCTGGCCCTCGCGGTGGGGACCGGAATCCCCGCGTGAGGGGATGCCTCCCGCGCGTGGACTCCCAGGGCCCGGAAGACGGGCCTGGGGAGCCCCGCGTGGCTCAGGCGCCCCGGGCCGTGAAGTGGGCCAGGATGTTGCGCACCTTGGCGACCTCGTCCCGGCGGCCCTGCTCCTCGTACAGCGGCAGCACGGCCTCGAGCTGGACGCGGGCGGCGGCCAGGTCCTGCGTGTAGTAGCAGGACAGGCTCAGGTCCCACCGGGCGCGCGCCTCGTACACGTGGTCGTGCAGCTCCTGGTACAGCTCCACGGCGCGCAGCAGGTGCGTGCGCGCGGCCTCGTGGTTGCCGAGCAGGCCCTCGGACTCGCCCAGCAGCAGGTGCCCCAGCGCGAGCGCCTCCGGGTCCTCGCCCTGCTCCAGCAGGGGGATGGCCTCCAGGAAGCGCTTGCGGGCCGGCTCGTACTCGGCCTTCTCCATGCGGATGTCGCCGATGTCGAGCAACAGCCGCGCGATGCGCTCGTTGTTGCGCGTCTGGCGGTAGAGGATGAGCGCCTCCTGGTACTTCTCCTCGGCCGCGTCGGGCTGCCCCAGGGCGCGCAGGGACTCGCCCACGCACGCGCGCGACAGCGCCTCTCCGTCGCGGTCCTTCGTCTCGTTGAAGAGCCGGGCCGCCTGGGCGATGAGCTCCACCGCGCCGCGGTGGTCCTCGAAGTTCGCCTTCACCACGCCCAGCCCGAAGCACGCCTGGGCCTGGCCGGGCTTGTTGCCGGCCTCCTGGAAGAGGGCGAGCGCCTCCTCGTAGCACTGGCGGCTGGCGGCGTGGTCCTCCAGGAGGCCGTGCAGCTCCGCGAGCGAGACCAGCCCCTGGCCCACCTGGGTGGGCGTGCCGGTGATGCGCGTGGTGGCCAGCGCGTTCTTCTGCTTCTGGAGCGCCTCCAGGAGGTGGGCGCGTTCGGTGTCGTTGGACGGGTGCATGCTCAAGCGTCGCCACCCTTGCGGCGCCGGGCCGCCTTGTCCAACGAATCGTGCTTCTCGCTCCGGTCAGCGCCGTTGACGGCCTCCGGCGGAATCACGTGCGCGGCGTGGGGGCCCGCGTGATGGCGCTCCTTCTCGTGCTTCTCGCCCTGCTCGTAGCCCAGCAGCGGGGAGAAGAAGCAGTCCTTCTTGGTGTACTCGTCGAAGGCGAAGGCGAAGCGGTAGCTGGCTGCCGCGCGCTGGTTGCAGTCGGTGCGTTCGCAGAAGCGGCAGGAGATGCCGGAGGGGATGGCGTCCTTGCGCAGGTCGTTGGTGGGCAGGCCGTAGGCCAGGTACTTGGCGTTCTCCGCGTGGGTGCCCAGGCCGATGGAGTACGCGGTGCCCTTGACGATGGAGCCCTCGGTGGGCTGCAGCTGCACCTTGGCGAAGCAGAAGTACGTCGTGCCGTCCGGCATCATCGAATACTGCCGGGTCAGCTGCGACGGGTTGAGGAAGGCCAGGTGCACGGCCCATTTGCCGCAGCTGCCGCCGCCGGTGGCGAAGCGGATGCCCGTGCCGCTGTAGCGCTTGGAGATGTTGCCGGCGATGTCCGAGCGCAGGAAGTGGAAGGGGATGCCCGGGCGCTTGGGGTCCGACAGGTTGCACAGCCGATGCGCCACCGTCTCGTACGTGGAGCCGAAGATGCTCGACAAGAGCTCCACGTCGTAGCGCGTGCGCTGCACCTCCTTGAAGAAGTCCCCGTAGGGCAGCATCAGCGCGCCGGCGAAGTAGTTGGCCAGGTTGACCTTGATGAGCCGCTGCGTCTCCGCGTGGCGGGTGCGGCCCGCGCCGAGGATGCGCTCCACCAGCTTCTCCCGGTCGAGCATCAACAGGCCGATGGACGCGGCGATCTGGAACTTGAGCGGCTGCTCGGTGAGGTCCGGCGACAGGGTGAGCGTCTGCTCCTCCGGATCCAACCGCCGCACCACGGACGAGCCGCTGGGCGCGGGGTCGAACAGGACGCGGTAGCCGAAGCGCTTCTCCAGCAACTGGACGAGCTGACCGCTGGTGAGCTGGCGCTCCATGCTGACGTCCCGGCGCAGCGCCTCCGCCTGCTCCTCCAGCTCCGGGAAGTAGTTGCGGTGCGTCTCCAGGAAGTCGCTCACCTCGTCGAAGGGCGAATAGTCGAACCGCACGCCCGGCACCGTGCCGTTGCCCGCGCCGGACTGCGTGCGCGTGCGCTCCTCGACGTTGAGCTGCGCCAGCACGTTCTCCAGCTGCGTGCGCGTGTTCTTGTAGAGGTTGAAGAGCGCGGCCACGGTGCCGGCCAGCTTCGGCTCCGCCGACAGCGACTGGAGCGACTCCGGGTCGATGTCCAGGCTCTTGAGCAGCGGCTCGTCCAGCAGCTTGGCGAGCGCCTCGTCCACGCGGCCCTCGCCCAGCGTGGACATGAACTGCTCGGGGTCCTGGTCGAAGTACCGCAGCGCCTTCCACAGCAGCGGGAAGGGCATCACCCGCTTGCCCTTCTCAATCAGGTTCAGATACGCGGGCGACACCCCGAGGTCCTTCGCCGCGTCCGCCTGCTTGATGTTGCGAGCAAGACGCAGCCCCCGGAGCTTCAAGCCCACGTTGGCGTTCAGTGCGTTGTCGTTCATGGCCGAATCGGATCCATGGAGCGTCCTGGCCCGGCTCCCTGGCTCCTCTGAACCACTCTGCAAATCGATTTACCGATTTGCAATCAACGTTTTTCTTCGAGCGGACCCTTGTGCTGCGGCCGACGGAACGGCTGTCCACCATCCCCAACTCGCCCCTGGAGTGGATGTATCTATATGTAACTATTGAGCTATTTCAGGGTGGGGATGTGCGTCGAGGCAGGTGATTGACGCATGTTGTCAACGCCTTTACCGCCGCGTCGCGGCATGGTGACGAGGTGTGTCGGTAAACTGGATTTCACGGTTTACAAAGAGGGGACCCCAGGTCGTTGGAGCAGCATTCAGGCGATCAGCCGCTGGAAGACGAGGGACACGTTGGTGCCGCCGAAGCCGAAGGAGTTGCTCATGACGGCGTCGACGCGCTGTTCGCGGGCGGTGTTGGGGACGCAATCGAGGACGATGCGGGGGTCCTGGCGGTGGAGGTTGATGGTGGGGGGCAGCACGCCCCGGGTGAGGGCGAGCACGCTGATGACGGCCTCGGCCGCGCCGGCCGCGCCGTTCATGTGGCCGGTCATCGACTTGGTGGAGGAGACGGCGACCGAGCGCGCGGAGTCGCCGAAGACGCGGCCGATGCCCTCCATCTCCAGCACGTCGCCGATGTCCGTCGAGGTGCCGTGCGCGTTGATGTAGCCGATGTCCGCGGGGCGGAGGCCCGCGTCGGAGAGGGCGGCGCGCATGCTGCGCTGGGCGCCCTCGTGCTCCGGCGCGGGCTGGGTGACGTGGTGGGCGTCGGAGCTGGCGCCGTAGCCCACCAGCTCCGCGAGGATGCGGGCGCCGCGGGCCCGCGCGTGCTCCAGCTCCTCCAGCACGAGCATGCCGGCGCCCTCGGCGAGCACGAAGCCGTCGCGGTCCGCGTCGAAGGGGCGGCTGGCCGCCTGGGGCGCGTCGTTGCGGGTGGAGAGCGCCTTCATGGCCGCGAAGCCGCCGACGCCCAGCAGGCTGATGGGGGCTTCCGAGCCACCCGCCACCGCGGCGTCGAACTCACCGCGCTGGATGCCGCGCAGCGCCTCGCCCAGTGCATGGGCGCTGGTGCTGCAGGCGGAGTTGGTGGACCACGAGGGCCCCTTGATGCCGTGGCGGAGCGTCACGTAGCCCGGCGCCATGTTGATGATCATCTGCAGGATGAAGAACGGGCTGATGCGGTCCGGTCCCTTCTCCAGCGCGCGGCGGTAGGTCTCCTCGAGGCTGGAGATGCCGCCGATTCCCGAACCGATGATGACCGCGATGCGCTCGGCGTTCTCGGGGGTGACCTTCAGCCCGGAGTCCGCCATCGCCATGTCCGCGGCCACCACCGCGAACTGGGCGAAGCGGTCCATGCGTCGCGCCTCGCGCCGGTCGATGAAGTCCTCGGGCTGGAAGCCCTTCACCTCCCCGGCGATGCGCGAGTCGAGCCGGCTCGCGTCGAAGAGGGTGATGGGGCCCACGCCACTGCGGCCCTGGACGAGCGACTCCCAGCTCTCCTCCACGCCGATTCCGCACGGACTGATGAGTCCCATGCCGGTCACCACCACGCGTCGCTTCGTCATCCTTCGCTCCCTGGGTCGTCACGTGGGCGCCCTGACGGACTCCGGCCCGCCGCCAGGGGAGGCTCCACGTGCACTGGATGTCGAATTGTATTATGGGGATAATCCAATGATGGCAAGCCTGCTTTGGCCGTGTGTTCGCGCGGCTCGAATGCATGGAATGATGGACATCATTTGACCACCGAGGAGAATCGGCGATGAGTGAAGGACAGGGTGCGGCGCGGACGCGGACGGTGACGTGGAGGGATCCTCGTGAGGGCGTGGCGGCGGCGAAGACGATGACGGGGCTGGAGTACCTGCGAGCCATCGTCCGGGGAGAGGTGCCGGGCGCGCCCATCGCGGAGTTGATGGGTTTCAGGCCAGTGGAGGTGTCCGAGGGGCGCGCGGTGTTCGAGGTGGAGCCGGCGGAGTACCACTACAATCCGATCGGCACGGTGCACGGGGGGCTGGCGGCCACGTTGCTGGACTCGGCCCTGGGGTGCGCGGTGCACTCCACGTTGCCGGTGGGGGCGGGGTACACGACGCTGGAGCTCCATGTGAATCTGGTGCGTGCCATCGCGCATGACACCGGGACGCTGCGGTGCACGGGGGAGGTCATCCACGTGGGTGGGCGCGTGGCGACGGCGCAGGCGAAGCTGACGGACGCGGACGGGAAGCTGTATGCCCACGGCACCACGACGTGCATGTTGTTCCGGCCCCCTGGCGCAGGAGGCCGCGAGTAGGAGGCGGCGAGACGATGCGGTACGCACCCGAGCACAAGCAGGCCACGCGCGAGCGAATCCTCTCCGCGGCGGAGTCCCTCTTCCGCAAGGAGGGCTTCGCTGGCGCGAGCGTGGAGCGCGTCATGCGCGCGGCGGGGCTGACGGTGGGGGGCTTCTATGCCCACTTCGCCTCGAAGGACACGTTGCTCGCGGAGTCCGTGCGCGCGTTCTTCCAGCGCCAGCAGGCGCGGTGGCTCGGTGGGTTGGAGGAGCTCCGGGGCGCGGAGTTCCTGAGCCACTTCGTGCGCCGGTATCTGAATCACCACATCCGCGACAACATGGAGACGGGCTGCATCATGCCGTCGGTGCTCTCCGACCTGACGCGGGGAACGCCGGAGTCGCGTGAGGCGCTCGTCGAGGGGCTGGAGGCGCTCGCCGGGGCGATTGGCGAGCGCGTGCCGGGCGAAGGTGTCACCGAGCGCAAGCGCGCGCTCGCGACGGTGGCGCTCCTCTTCGGCGCCATGACGCTGGCGAGGGCCACCCGGCCGTTGCCGCTCTCGGATGAGGTCCTCGAAGCGGCCCGCGATTTCCTGCTCGCGGGGCGAGCACCGGAGGGTGGGAAGAAGCGCTGAGGCTTCTGTGCCGCGCCATGGGACGGCGCTAACGGCGGGGCCGCGCGAGGCACATTCATCAGGCAGGGCACGCAAGGTCCAATGGTGTGCCCGGTGGACAGGGCCGTGCCGGAGAATGGCGGGAACGGCGGGGCCGCGCGAGGCACATGCATCGCATCATGTAGGGCACGGTCCATGGGTGTGCCGAGGACCACTCTGGTGGATGGCGCTAACGGCGGCGCCGCGCGAGGCACATGCATCAATCAGGGCACGGTCCCATGGCGCGCCCAGGTCCGCGCCCCGGCGCGGGCCGCGCGCCCGCGCTCATTCCACCTCGACGCCAGGCTGATGCTCTCGAACCCAGGGCGGGCCTGGGCGCCGTGCGAGTGGCCGCGCACAGGCTGGCCGGGAGGAGTCCATTCGAGGTGGACCGTGGACAGTCCGACGTCCTGGGAGCGCGATGAGGCCGGGGGCGGGGTAGGGTGGAGGGACGATGCCCTGCCCCCGCATCCGTGCCGCGCTGTGCCTGTCCGCGCTGCTCTGGCTGTCCTGTGTCGGAGCGACGCGCCCCACATCCACGTCGTCGTCCGAGTCGCTGCGCTACCACATCACCTACGTGAGCCAGCCCGAGCCCGCCCTGGATGTGGAGGTGATGCTGCTGACCGGCGCGCCGCGCCTGTTCCGCTTCACCCAGCCGGGAGGCGTGGCCACGGTGGTCGCCTATCGCGAGGACGGCGAACGGCTCGACGTGGCGGTGGTCGACGGAGCGGTCCGTGTTCCTCCGAACGTGCGCATCCTCCGCTACCGCTACGCCCTCGGCGCGCGGGGCCGCGCCAGGGGCATGGGGCTGCACACGGGCATGGGCGACGCGGACGCCTGGCACGTCGCCGGACGCGCATACCTCCTGCGTCCCCACGAAGTGTCACCCACCCTGCGCGCGGAGCTGCGCGTCACGGGCGCGGACGCGCTGCTGCCCTGGCTCCCCGACGCGAGCGGGGCGTACCACCTGCGGGGCGAGGACCTGGTGGACGCGGGCTTCCACGGCTTCGGCGGGCGCCGCTGTCAGGTGGTGCTCTCCGACGCGGTGGTGGATGTCGCCCTGCTCGGCCACTTCTCCCGCGTGTCCGACGCGCGCGTGTGCGGTTGGCTGGAGCAGGCCGCGACCGAGGTCCGCACCGTGCGTCGCTCCTTCCCGCATCCGCGCATCTCCGTGCGGGTCATCTCCGTGCCCCGGCGCGACGAGCCGCTCTTCGGCATGGTCCTGTGGAGCTCCCCTCCGAGCATCTCCCTGCTCCTGGGCCAGGACGCGACCGAGGCGTCCTTCACGCGTGACTGGGTCGCGCTCCACGAGATGCTCCACCTCACCCATCCCGCGCTCCTCCCCCGGGTGCCGTGGCTGTCCGAGGGACTGGCCACGTACTTCACGGAGCTGGCGCGCGCGCGCTCGGGACGACAGAGCGCGGGGCGCGCCTGGGAGGAACTCGTCGACGGCTTCGCTCGCGGCAAGCGCGCTGCGGGCGAGCGCACCATGGAGGCGGTCGTCACCGACAGCGACGTCTCACAAGGCACGTACTGGTGTGGCGCGCTCTTCGCGCTTCATCTCGATGTGGAAATCCGCCGTGTCACTGGAAACCGTCGCCGCCTGGAGGACGTGCTCGAGTGGCTCGCGGAGCGTGGCACCACCTCGACGCTGGGAGCGTTCGGCGTGGCCGTGGACGCCGTCGCGGGAGAGCCCCTCTTCGAGTCGTTGCTCGCGCGGCATCTTCCGCGGCGCGCTTTTGTGGAGCAGGAAGGTCTGCTAGAAGCGCTGGGTGTGACGGTCGGGGTCGCGGGAGTCACACTGGTCGAGGCCCGCGACAGCACGTTGCGCGAGATGATGGATGGCACTCGGACCTCCGGCGTCGCGCGCTGAAAGTTCCAGGGGATGTAACGCGCCCTCGCCCCACTGCGTATCGGATACATCCTGAAGCACCCGGCATCCGTAATGAGCGTCAGAATGTCCAGATTCCCACGGCCTTCCGAAGCCGGGACCGCTTCATCTCCCTTCCCTGTCATGGAGTGCCCTCGCGACCACGGGTCGCGCATCCGGCAGCTCCCCCCGTTTCCGTTCGAGGACCGAGTCCTCTGACGGATGCACGCGCGGGAGTCCGAGGATTCGGGCTCCGCGCAGGTCTGGTCGTAGTCCCCCTCAACGCAGCACTGAAAGGAAGCAAGCACCATGAACGCGAAGGCTCTTGCGGCGATCGTCGGCACCCTGTCCCTGGCCTCCCTCGCCACCGGCTGTGCGTCCACCAAGGCGGCGGAGGGCCAGCCGGCCACCGCGGAGAAGGCCGCCGAGGGCTCCGAGGCGAAGGGCGCCGAGGCGGGCTGCGGCGAGCAGAAGAAGGAGGGCGCCACCGACGCCGCCGCCACCCCGGAGAAGGGCGCCGAGCACGGCTGCGGCGCCGGCTCCTGCGGCGGCGAGAAGAAGTAGTCCCCGCGGGTGCGCGGACCGCGGGTGAGGTCCATCCGCGCCGTGCGCCCCTCCGGGCGGTGGGAAGAGCCGTCCCCACCGCCCGGTTCCATTTCACGACGAGAGGAGCTCCGCCGTGGTGGCGACGTACGCGCAGAGACACGGACTCAGGCCACTGGGCGCGGGAATCGGTCTGCGCAGGAGCTTCTACGAAGAGCTGCCCCGCACCGGTCGCTCGCTCGACTGGGTGGAGCTCATCCCCGAGAACTTCCTGTCCCTGGGAGGCCGCTCCCAGCGCGCGCTGGACGCGTGCGTCGAGCGCTGGCCCGTGCTGCCCCATGGCGTGGGGCTCGACATCGGCGGGCCGGACGCGCTGGACGTGGACTACGTCACCGCGCTGGCCGCGCTCGTGAAGCGGGTGGAGGCGCCGTTCTTCTCGGACCACCTGTGCTACTCGCGGCTGGGCGGCGTGTACCTGCACGACCTCTTGCCGCTGCCCTTCTCCGAGGCCGTGGTGGAGCACGTCGTGCCCCGCGTGCGCGAGGTGGTCGCGCGCGTGGGCCGTCCCTTCCTGCTGGAGAACCCCAGCTACTACGAGCGCATGCCCGGCGGCACGCTGTCCGAAGCCGACTTCCTGCGCCACGTGCTGGAGGAGGCGGACTGCGGGATGCTGCTCGACGTGAACAACGTCTACGTCAACGCGCGCAACCATGGTTACGACGCGCGCGCCTTCGTGGACGCGCTGCCGCTGGAGCGCGTGGTGCAGATCCACCTCGCGGGCCACACGACCTATCCGGACGTCATCATCGACACGCATGGGGACCGCGTCTGCGACGACGTGTGGTCGCTCTACCGTTACGTGCTCGAGCGCACCGGGCCCGTGTCGACGCTCATCGAGTGGGACCAGGACATCCCCTCCCTCGACGCCGTGCTGGACGAGGCCGACCGCGCCCGTGACGTGCTGGCGGAGGCGCGCGCGCGATGAGGCCGACGCTGAAGCACTTCTTCGACACCATGGGGGCCTACCTCGCCCGGCCTGGGGCTGAGGGCCTGGAGCAGCTCCTCGCGGAGCATCCCGGCTGGGACGCGCGGCGCTCGCGCGTGGCCCTCTACGGCGACTTCGTCCGGGGCCACGTCCGCTCCGCGCTGGAGAAGCTCTTCCCGTTGGTGCGGGGCGCCTGTGGGCCGGACGTGTGGACCTCGCTCGTGGAGGGGTACACGTCGACGCGGCCCGCGAGGCACCACGAGCTGAACCACCTGGGCGAGGGCTTCGCCGCCTTCCTCGCGGACGAGGTGGCCGCGCGCGGGCTCGCCGCGTACCTGCCCGCGCTCGCGCGCTTCGAGTGGACCGACTTCGCGGTGTTCGCCTCCCAGGCGCCGCTGCCCGAGCGCGTGGAGCGGTTGACGGCGAACCCCACGCTCGTGGTGCTCGAAGCGCCGTTCCGCGTCTGCGCGTACGTGCGCGCCAAGGGGAAGGGCCCGTCACCGGAGCCCGGCGACGAGCTGGCGCTCCTGTGGCGACACCCGGAGCAACTGGTGACGTTCTACATGGCCGCCACGCCCCAGGCCCTGCTCGTGCTGAAGATGGCGGTGGAGGGCCTGTCCGCGGCCGACGTCTCGGCGGCGACGGGGATGGCGCAGGCGGACATCGCCGACTCGGTGGCGAGGCTGGCGAGCGACGGCCTGGTGCTCCTGCCCGGCTCCTGACGCCCGCGTCAGAAGCGCACGGAGCAGATGGGGCCCACGGAGGAGTCCTCGCAGCGCGAGTCCCCCGGGCACTCCAGGTCCTCGGCGCACGGAACGGTGCACCGCCGGTTCACGCAGACGCCCGCGGCGAGCCCGAGCGCGCGGCAACGCGCGTCGTCCGCGCACTCCGCGCCGAACTGCGCCAAGGCCCGGCACCCCAGGAAGCGCGTGGGGTCCGGCAGGCAGCGCCCGTGCTCGCAGCTGAAGCCCGCCTCGCAGCGGCTGGCGACCAGGTCCTCGTCGTCGATCGACTCGGTGCACTCCTTCACGCACGCCGTGTCGCCTTCGGGGAGCATCGTGCAGACGGCGCCCGGGGCGCAGCTGCCGTCCTTGTTGCACGCGCCGCATTGGGGGCCGGTGGCGCCGCAGCGGAAGCCCTTGCAGCGCATCCCCTCGCCACACTGGCCGTCCTCGACACACTCGACGCACTGGCCCGAGGCGCCACACACCAGCCCGTCCGCGCAGCCCGTCAGCGAGCACCGGTCGATGAACTCCGACGCCACCTCCAGCTCGAGCTTCAGCTCCTTCTTCTCTCCCTCGCCCACGCACGCGGTGGACTGGGCCTGGGGGAAGCCCTCGCCCACGAAGGACAGCGCGTAGCAGCCATCCGGCAGGGGGCCCACCCGCAGGCGACCGGCGCCATCCAGCGTCAGCTCGGTGAACGGCGTCCCCTGGACGGAGACCCGCACCCCCTCGACTCGCTCGCCATGGGGCGCCTTCACCTTCAGGTCGAAGAAGCCCGCGAAGCGGGGGGCCACCCGCTTGACGTCCACCCGCTGCCCTCCGGCCACCTTCACCGAGACGCGCGTCGCCTTGTCCGCCGTGGCGATGATGAACAGGTCCACCGGCCCCGTCGGAACGCCCTCCAGCGAGAAGCGGCCCAGCCCGTCCACGGAAGTGGAGACCTCTGGACGGTCCACCAGCGACACCGTCGCCACCGCCGGGTCGAACTCCGTCAGCTGTCCCTGGATGGTCCCGACGCGCAGGGGTGCGTTCTCCAGGTTGCCGCACGCACCCAGTCCCACCAGCAGGAGGGCGCTCATCGCGATGTGCAGGGTCGAGCGCATCAGAAGCGGTATCCCACACCGGCCCAGCCACCGGTGAAACCCACGGCCTGTCCCACGCCATCCACCACGACGTAGGTGAGCATGAGCTGTGACTGGGCCGTCAGCTCCAAGCGCTCTCCCACCCGCAGCACCATTCCCGCCACCACGCCGGGGCTGACCGTGAAGTAACTCTGGCCACCGACGCTGTTGTCTCCCTCAAAGGACCGCCCCAGGTACAGGCCGGCCACACGCGGGCCGGCGAACAACGTCAGCCGCTCCCATCTCCAGAGGTAGGGCATGGCCACCCCGGCCGTCAGGGTGGTGTAGCGGAAGGGGACGTCACCGTCCGGCCGCAGACGCAGCTCGCGGCGGCCCGTGCTGAAGCCCACGTCGAACAGCAGCCCGAAGTCGCGCAGTGGACGGTCCTCCAGGCGCAGGGAGAGCGTCGCCTCCGGCGCCATGGGGAGCAGCTCGGCGCGGCTGCGCGCGTCCGCGAAGGTGAAGAAGCCCCCGAGCAGCGACAACGAGCGGCGGGGGAACGCCTCCGACAGGAGCTGCTCCAGCGGCAGGCGCTCGCCGGCGGCGACCTCCACGTCGCGCCGCATCAGCACCGCGTCGCCCTTGGTCAGCTCCACCGTGCGCTTGCCGGGCACCACCGCCGCGCCACCCGGCAGCTCCGTGCGCGGCTCGCCATCCACCTTGAGGATGAACCCGTCCAGCCGGGGGTTGTACGAGAACAGCTCCGGCCGCCCCGTGCGGGAGATGCTGCCGGACAGGACGATGGGGTCGGCCCCCACCTCGAGCACCTCCGCGGAGGGGCGCTGCCGGCCCTCCGTGAAGGCGAACGTGCGGCGCCTCGCGTAGTCGTGGGCCTCCGTGGCGGTGACGGCGCCATCCGAGTTGCGGTCCGCTCCGCCGCCCAGGCCCTCCACCAGGAAGTGCGTGTAGATGTCGTTGCGCAGCCCCTCGTCCTCGCGGGCCGTCTCGCCCCAGTCGCAGGCGGCGAACACCATGGACGCGCGCGAGGACTCCTCCAGCGGCCGCGCGTAGAAGCCGGACTTGACGCCGGACAGCTCCTTCTCCAGCTCCTTGGGCAGCAGCGACTTGCCGTTGCCGCTGTGGCAGGAGGCGAGCACCAGCAGCCGGCGTCGGCTGGGCAGCGCGTCGAACTCCGCCTTCAGCATGTCCATGGGCAGCGCCGTCTGGGCGATGGCCCGGTAGGACGCGTCGCGCGTCACCAGGTACCGGCGCAGCTCGCCCTTGGCGTCCCTCGCCAGGGTGCCGTGCGCGGAGAAGTAGACGACGACCACGTCGTCGGGGCGGTGGGCCTCCTCGCGCAGCCGCTTGAGCGCCGCGAGGATGGCGGCCCGGGTCGTCTCCTCCGGCTTCGTCAGCACGCGCACCTGGTCGAAGCGCCCCCGCGTCGGGTCGAGCATCGTCGCGGCCAGGTCCGTCGCGTCCTTGGCCGGGTAGCGCAGGCCGCGCCACTGCGGGTCGTCGAACTCGGAGATGCCCACCAGCAGCGCCATGCGCCGGGGGGTGTACGCGGTGGTCAGCGCGTCCTCGTCCAGGCGCAGGGGCACCAGCGCGCCCTTGTCCCGGGACGTCGCCCCGGCACACGCGGTCAGGACCGCCAGCAGGATGGGAAGGAGGCGCCTCACGTTCACCTGATTCAACGCGGATTGTCGCCGCTTCGCACGCGGACGTCGAACCGGGAAATGGCCAGTGGGTCGACATCCGCGTCCTCGCCCCGCTCCTCGAGCGCGGCCCGCACCTGCTCCAGGGAGGGGTCCAATCCACCCGGGACCGCCACCAGCCACAGCGTCACCGGCCCCTCCTCTCCCTCCAGGCTCACGCCCGCGAGTCCCTGGGGCCCCTGCAGGTCGTGCGTCCCGGCCGAGAGGGGGAAGCGGCCCAGGAGGAAGGGCTCCGTGTCGCCGCGCTGCTCCAGCAGCAGCGCCGTGCCCGCCTCCGTGGCGTGGTAGCGCAACAGGAGCACGTCGCCCGGGCCCACCGTGTCGTCCGGGTCCAGGCGCCGCAGCGCTCCGTCCGGGCCCCGGGCCACCACCGCCACCAGCTCCAGCGCGACGCGCCCCTGCGGGCCCTTGATGCCCCCCCCGCCGGAAGCGCCCGTGTCCTCGCCCGGGGCCGGCTGCCGCAACCGGGGAAGCAGCACCACGGCGAGCAGGCAGGCGGCCAGCGCGCCCACGGCGAGCCCCCAGCGCCGGGCGCCAGGGCGGTGCGCCTTCAGCCGCTGGCGGATGCGCGCGAAGCCCACCTCGTCGAGCGCGGGCTCGGGCCGGCGGGGCGCCAGTCCCAGCAGCAGCGCGTCCACCTGTCCGTCGAGCAGGTCCGGGCCGGCGTGGGTGGCGAGGAAGCACTCACACGCCTCACACTCGGTGGCCAGGTGCTCGCGGAAGTACGACACCGCCTCTGGCTCTCGATGTGCAAGCGCGCGCAGCGCCTCGTCATCCAGGTGTCTCATGGCCACTTACTCCCACCGACCGGCGAGCACCCGCCGGAGCAACTCTCTCTTGATACGGCCGCGGAAGCGCTCGAGTCTCATCGTCACCGCGCTCTTGCCCACCCCGAGCTGCTCGGCGATCTCCCGGGCCGACAGCTCCCCCTCGACATAGAAGAGGTGCACGGTCCGCTTCTCATCGCCTTCGGGGAGCCCGGCGATGAGCTGGCGCACCACCTCGATGTCGCGCTCCAACTGGAGCGACGGGGGCAGGGGCGGCACCTGTTCCGGGTCCGGGTCCGCGATGTCCTCTTCCAGCCGGCGCAGGCTCGCCTTTCGCTCCAGCCGCGTGCGCGCCCGGTTCCGGGCGATGGCCAGCAGCCAGGACTCGTACGCGCCGACCTCCTTCAGCCGGGGCAGGGCGCGGAACGCGCGGACGAAGGTCTCCTGGACGACGTCCTCCACCTCGTCCGGGTCGAGCTGGGCAAACCCCGCCACCAACCTCGCCACCTGGGGGCGAGACCGCCGGTACAGCTCGCTGAACGCGGACGCCTCCCCACTCGCCGCCCGGCGCACCCAGTCCGCCAATCCCTCCGTCGAACCCACCTGTCCTCCAGACCCCTGTCCCGAACTGGCGGCCACGCACACCGGGAGTGTCTCCGGATTCCGCGCGGAAGCCGACGTGTCGGGCCGCTTCCTACTGGCTCCCGGGGGGGCTCCGGGAGGAAGAATGCATCCACGCCGTTCCCTTTCCCCGAGGACCTCGACCATGCGCGTCATCAACTTCAACCCCGGCCCCGCTGGACTGCCCCTGCCGGCCCTGGAGCGGGCTCGGGACGAGCTGCTCGACTTCGAGGGCTCGGGGATGTCGGTGATGGAGCACAGCCACCGGGGCCGGGAATACGAGGCCGTCCACAACGAGGCCATTGCCCTGTTGACCGAGCTGTTGGGAATCCCCACCAGCCACCAGGTCCTCTTCCTCACCGGTGGCGCGTCGCAGCAGTTCGCGCAGGTGCCGATGAACTTCCTCACGGCCGACGCGAGCGCGGACTACCTCGTGACGGGCGTGTGGAGCGAGAAGGCCTTCGACGAGGCGAAGTACTACGGCACGCCGCGCGTCGCGGTGACGACGGTGCAGCCGGACAAGCGCTACACCCGCGTGCCCCGGCAGGACGAGCTGAAGCTCGACCCGAAGGCGGCGTACGTCCACATGACGAGCAACAACACCCTCTACGGCACCCAGTGGCACGCCTTCCCGGACGTGGGCGCGGTGCCGCTGGTGGTGGACATGAGCTCCGACTTCCTGTGGCGCAAGCAGGACGTCAGCGGCATCGGGCTCTTGTACGCCGGGGCCCAGAAGAACCTGGGGCCCTCCGGCGTGACGGTGGTGGTGGCCGCTCGGGACTTCATCGCGCGGGGGCGCAAGGACATCCCGAAGATCTTCCGGTACAGCACCCACGCGGAGAACAACTCGCTCTACAACACGCCCCCCACGCTGGCCATCTACCTGGTGCGCAACGTGCTGGCGTGGATGAAGTCGGTGGGCGGGCTCGCCCAGGTGGAGGCGTGGAACCGGCAGAAGGCGGACCTGCTGTACGGCGCCCTGGACCAGCACGCGGGCTTCTACCGGGCCCCGGTGGAGCGCGCGTCCCGTTCGGTGATGAACGTCGTGTTCCACCTGCCCACGGAGGCGCTCGACGCGGCCTTCGTCGCCGAGGCGAAGCAGCAGGGCCTGGTGGGGCTGAAGGGCCACCGCATCACGGGCGGCATCCGGGTCTCCACCTACAACGCGGTGACGGTGGAGAATGTGAAGGCCCTGGTCTCCTTCATGGAACATTTCGTGAAGACCCGTGGGTAGTCTGCGTCGAAGCCCGAGCAATCACCCACCTGGAGGGAGTCATGAAAGCCACGCTGTCCGCCGTCGCGCTGTCCCTGATGCTCGCCGTCCCCGCGCTCGCCAAGGAAGTCGCCGGGGTGAACTATCCGGACACCTCCACCGTGGACGGCAAGGCGCTGAAGCTCAATGGCGTGGGGTTGCGCAAGAAGTTCGTGGTCAAGGTCTACACCGTGGGCCTGTACGTGGAGAACCCGTCGAAGGACGCGGCGGAGCTCATCTCCTCGGACCAGGTCAAGCGCGTGCGCATGTACATGCTGCGCGACCTGGACAAGAAGACCATCACGGAGGCCATCTCCGACGGCTTCAAGAAGAACGCGGGCGCGAAGATGGCGGCGCTCCAGCCCAAGCTGGACTCGTTCAACGCCGCCATTCCCGACCTGAAGAAGGGCGACGAGCTCATGCTCACCTACGTACCGGGCAAGGGCACCGAGGTGCACAGCAAGAGCGGTCAGGCCATCTCCGTCGAGGGCAAGGACTTCGCGGATGGGCTCTTCTCGGTCTGGCTGGGCAAGGACCCCGTGGATGACGGTCTCAAGGACGGCCTGCTCGGCAAGGACTGAGGGGGCCTTCGAGGGACTCCGACGCCCCGTGTCTTCCCCGGAGGACACGGGGCGTCATGCGTTTCCGGTCCGTCTCCGGGACGCTTGAAATACGCCAGGGGGTCGGACGTAGTACGCATGCACCCCGGCTGCACGGCGACGCCGGGGCACGAGTGCCCACCAGCCGGACAGGAGGACGTCATGGGAATCTGCGCGTGGCTGGTGCTGGGAGGAATCGCGGGCTGGCTGGCCAGCATCATCAAGGGTACCAACGCGAAGATGGGGATGTTCGCGAACATCGCCACCGGCATCGTCGGCTCGATGATTGGCGGCTGGGTGTTCAACCTGCTGGGCGGCCGGGGCGTGACGGGCCTCAACATCTACTCGCTGGCCGTGGCCACGGTGGGCGCCGTCATCCTCATCACCATCATCCAGGCCATCCGGAGATAGCGGGAGGCCCGCTTCCGACGACGCGCTGTCAGCCTGGAGCGGGCGGCGCGTCTGGAGGCGGGTATTCGCGTCGTGGGGACGACACGCCGGGGAGATTCAGGCCCGGCAACGTCCTTGACGCTCGGGGGGGCATGCGGTACATCCGCCCCCGTTGTTGGTGCAGGTGCGGTGGTAGCTCAGCTGGTAGAGCACGAGCTTCCCAAGCTCGGGGTCGCGGGTTCGAATCCCGTCCGCCGCTCTCGAAAAGGCCGGTAGCCCTCACGGGTTGCCGGCCTTCTTCATTTCCGAGCCTCGGGACGTCTTGCCGCGAAGACGCCGCGAGCGGCGCGAAGCCGGTCCCATCGCTCCCCTCCCTGGCTTGCATCTGCGGTTGCGCCCACGGCCAGCGGGAGCACCTCGGCAACCGGCGCCTCGGACGACGGGAAGCTGAGTTGCTCCAGGCCCGCACGCATGTCCTTGTGCGGAGTCGCTGAACAAATGTGCGCGCTCAGACGATTCCTGACAGGCCCCTGTCACCGCGGGCGTACAGGCTCCTCCCGTCAACCCGATGCGGTCCAGGAGGACTGTCATGAAGCTCTATTTCCACCCCATGTCCGGAAACTCGCGCCGCGTGCTGCTCGTGGCCGCCCACCTCGACGTGCCCCTCGAGCGCGTCGTGGTCGACTTGACCCAGGGCGAGCAGCGCGGGGCGCCGCACCTGGGGCGCAACCCCAACGGGCGCGTCCCGGTCCTCGATGACGACGGCTTCGTGCTGTGGGAGTCGCGCGCCATCATGCAGTACCTGGCCGAAAAGACGCCGGGGCAGACCCTTCTCCCGACAGACGCGCGAGGCCGCGCCGATGTGAGCCGCTGGCTCTTCTGGTGCACGGCCCACATGGCCCCGGCGAACACGATCCTCGTCCTCGAGAACTTCGTGAAGGCACTGACGGGCGGCACGCCGGATTCCGCCGAGGTCGCGCGGGGAGAGGCGCTCTTCGCGCAGCACGCGCCGGTCCTGGACGCGCACCTCGCCGGCAGGACGTGGGTCGCCCAGGATCGCCTGACACTCGCGGACTTCTCCCTGGCCGCGTCGTTCGCCCTCGCTGGTCCGGCGCGCCTGCCGCTCAGGGACTACGCGAACATCCAGGCCTGGCTCGGGCGCGTGCGGGAGCTCGAGGCGTGGAAGCGCACCACGCCACCTGTGCCGCCGCCAGCCGCCCGCGGTTGATCGCCGTCGAGGGCCCGCGGCACCCTGTTCACGCGCTCGCCGTTGATGATCCGGGATGGGACGTCGACGGAGGCGGGGCCATTCCCGCTGGGCCGCGCGAACTTCGAGGGGGCGCCCTGTCCGATTTCTTCAAGACGCGCGCACCCCGCCAGGGGACAGTGCGCCGTGGCTGCTCGCCATGAGCCGTTCATGTGCCGCAATCCGAACCGAGAGGTCCTCTCCCATGCCCATCGACACGCAGACCGCCGCACGCCGCTTCTATTCGATCCTCGAAGAGGCCGTCCGCACGGGCAACGTCGCGCGCCTCGACGACGTCATCGTGCCTGACGCCGTCGACCACCATCCGGACCCGGACATGAAGCCGGGCCGCGAGGGAATCAAGGAGGCGTTCGCAGGCCTCCGTGGCGTCTTCCCGGACCTCCGCTTCGACATCGAAGACGTCCTCGTGGAGGGCGACAAGGCCGCGCTTCGCGTCATCGCCCACGGGACCCAGCGCGGGCCCTTCCTGGGCTTCGCTCCAACGAACCGCGAAATCTCCTATACCGTCATCGACATCCTGCGCTTCACCCCGGATGGCAGACTGGTCGAGCGCTGGGGGCTCATCGACGAGGCGGCCGTTCGGCGACAGCTCGAGGCGGATCAGCACCGGTGACCGGTGAAACTCCAGTCTCGAGGAAGGCCGGTCGCCCTCACGGGTTGCCGGCCTGCTTCTTCGGGCGCCACGCCAGGGGCAGCAGGACGCCCGCGATGGCGGCCTTGATGAGCGCCCCCGGGATGAAGGGCGTGAAGCCGACGCCGAGGGCCTTGGCGACATCGAGCCGGGCCACGGTGACGAGCCAGGGCACGCCGACCGCGAACACCACCAGTTGTCCCGCGACGAAGAGCGGCAGCGCGCTCCACACGCGCCGGTCGAGGCCGCGCCGCGCCGCGAGGCCCACCAGGAAGGCCGCGGGCACGAAGCCCACCAGGTAGCCGCCCGTGGCCCCGAGGATGCGGTCGACACCGCTGGCGCCGTCCGCGAAGACCGGCAGCCCGGCCGCGCCCAGCAGGAGATAGAGCACTTGCGCGGCCGTGCCTCGCAGCGGCCCCAGCGCGGCGGCGGCGACGATGACCCCGAGCGACTGGCCCGTGATGGGGACGGGCGAGCCAGGGACCGAGACGGAGACTTGCGCGAGCAGCGCGGTGAGCGCCGCGCCTCCGATGATGAACGTCGTGTCATGGAGGCGGGTGCGGGAGAGCGTGTCGGCCAGCACCAGAGGTCCAGGGTGGGTGGCAACGGTCGCGGTCGTCAGGGAGGGCCTCCTGAAGCGGGCACCGCGAGGCCACGGCGCGCGCGACGAAGGGGTACACGCTTGTGTCAGGGGGCGCAACGCCTCCGACCTGCCCGTGGTGCCCACCGAGGAAGACGGCCTCCCGTGCGAGCACCGCCTGCTCGCGGGATGCTGGCGAGGTCGCCATGGCGGGGTCTTGGGCGGCGACGGTTGCATCCAACGGGGGGGTGGGGGCGGGGGCCTCGGATGTGCCAATCGCCGGGGGAGGGAAGGCCCTCGATGGAGCCTTCCTCCCGACCGTGTTCGGGTGCCCGCGCGGTCGCGCTCAGTACGCGACGACGGTGCCCGGCGTGGTGCTCGTGAAGAAGTCCGGGTAGGTCGCGACGAAGTTGCTGCCGCTGCCCGTCTCGCCAGCGATGCGGCCCGTCTTCGTGCCTCCGGCGGTCAGCGTCGTGCCGTCCGCGCCGATGGCCAGATAGGACAGGTAGACGCTGCCGGTGCCCAGGTAGACAGCGAGCCCGGTGCTCCGCGCCACGGTCATCAGCTCCGGGTCCACGTGCTTGATGCCCACCGTCACGGGCGAGCTGCCGCTGTAGTTGTTCTTCATCGTGTAGCCGGCCGCCACGCCCAGGTCGTTCGCCACCAGGGACAGGCTGGGCGTGACGATGATGGAGCTGCCCAGCCAGACCTCGGCCGCGGGCCATTTGCACGTGTCGGATGCCAGCCGGTACAGGGTGATGTCGTGGATGGGAGGCACCGTGCCCGCTCGGACCGCCGAGGCGAGTTGGAAGATGCACCCTCGGGACATCGCCGAGACCAGCGCCGACTCCTGGATGCTTGATGTGACTTCCGTTCCGTCCACGGGCGCTTCGCCCCCACAGGCGGAAAAGACCCCTGCCGCACAAAGATAGACAGCACGTCTGGACCAGCTCATGGCACCACGCCCCCCTGTTGGTGAATGGCCGCCACATGCTAGCAGCCCTGCAATGCCTTGCATCGACAGCGCACGCCGGGCGGCGCGGTTGGGCGCGGGGGGGACAAGGTCGACCCACACGGGGGCTGGTGGCGTCAGTGGGAGCCTTGCGTGGCGGAGACCCCGGGAGGTGCTGGCGCCCCACTCTCCGGGGTCAAGGCCGCCCGGTTCTTGAAGAAGATGAAGATGCCCATCACGACGAGAAAGCCGGAGAAGGCCGCCTTGAGTGTCGCCTGGGAGACGAAGTGGGAGACCCAGGTGCCGGTCAGGATGCCCGCCACGGCGATGGCCGTGAAGAGGCCGAGGTCTCCCCAGGGGACCTCGACATGTCCCAGGTAGCCGGCGAAGCCCACGAGGGAGTTGAGCGCGATGACGAGCAGGCTGGTGCCCACTGCCTGTTTCATGGGCAGGCCCACCAACAACACCAGCGCGGGGACGATGAGGAAGCCGCCGCCCACGCCTACCAGGCCGGTGAGCGCCCCCACTCCGAGAGCGGCCAGCGACATGAGGGGGAGGGGGGCCTTGTGGGGCTCGGGGGCGCGCGCGGCCTCTCGACGCCCATTGTGGCGCATGAAGTACGCGGACACGAGCATCACCGTGGCGAAGAGCAGCAGTTGCGTGGTCCCCGAGATGAACACGGACAGCCGTGCCCCGCCGTATGTGCCCACCATGGTCACGGCGCCGAAGACGATGGCCGCTCGGAACTGGACGTTGCCCTGGCGCCAGTGGCTCGCCGCGCCGACCAGGCTGGTGACGCCCACCACGGCCAGTCCCATGGCGATGGACTCCTTGGCGCCAAAGCCCAGGACGTACACGAGGATGGGGACGGTGAGGATGGAGCCGCCGCCGCCGAGCAGGCCGAGCGACAGCCCCATGAGCGCCGCGAGGGAGAAGCCGAACAGGTGCATGGTGTCCAATCCGGCGTGACGCGTGCTCAGCCCTGGGGCTGGGCAACCGGCGTCGCGCGCACGGCGAGCATCCCGCCCGCCAGGTTGTACAGATGTCGGAAGCCGCTCCGGGCGAGCATCCGCGCGGCCTGCTCGGAGCGTCCGCCGGAGCGGCAGATGAGCAGCAGGGGGGCCTGCCGCGCCCACCCGCCGAGGGTGGCCTCGAGCGTCCCCAGCGGGACGAGCTCGGCCCCGGGAAGATGGCCCAGGGGGCCGGTGAACTCGTCCGGCTCTCGCACGTCGATGAGTCGTGTCCCTGGGGCGAGCGTGGCGAGCTGGGTGGGCGTGATGTCCAGATAGGGGCGAGGTGTCATGGTCGGAGTTCCCGCGAAGAGACCTGGAACTCAGGCCTCCGGATGGGGGAGCTGTCCACAGGCGCGGTTGGCCGGAACGGCGACGTCGAGCTTCCGGGGCTTGGGCAGGTGGAGGTTCTCCATGACGTGGATGAACTCCGCCTCGCTCCTGCCGGCCACGCGGGGGTTGTGTCGCTTCTCCTCCGCGATGCTCGTCACCGTGCGCCCCTGATAGTCATGAGCGGGGTAGACGAGCGTCTCGTCGGGAAGGGAGAAGAGGACGCGCGTGAGGCTCTCGTAGAGCTGGCGCGCGTTCCCGTTCTGGAAGTCGGTGCGGCCATTGCCGCGCACGAGCAGGGCATCTCCCGTGAAGACGCGGTCGCCGAGCAGATAGCTGATGCTGTCGTCCGTGTGCCCCGGGGTGGCGAGCACCCGGAAGACGAGCTGACCGACGCGTACCTCGTCCCCGTGACGCACCTGCACGTCGGCGCAACCCGCGCCACCCACGCTCCCTACCACCGTGGCTCGCGTGCGCTCGCGCAGCACTCCGGACGCGGTGATGTGGTCGGCGTGGACATGGGTGTCGAGGACGTGGGTGAGCGTGAGGTCCAGCTCGGCCACCAGCTTCAAGTCGCGATCGGCCTGCTCCAGGACGGGGTCGATGAGGACGGCCTGCCGCGTGGCCTCGTCGCCGATGAGGTAGGTGTACGTCGAGGACTCGGAGTCGAAAAGCTGTCGGAAAATCATGTCGAAGCCTCCTGTCCATGAGAGTCCAGGGCCCGCCCAAAGGATTCTGTCCGCGTCGGTGAATCCGCGTCCCCGCTCCCTGGCTCTCACGCGACATGCGTTCTCCCAGCCCACCCCGCCCCTGGAGCGGGACGTTCATCGGACCTCGCCGCTCTCCCTGGATTCGTGCCGGTGGACCAGCCGCCGGCGCGATGGGCGCACGGCGGGCCTCCCGCGCGGTGATGGCGCCGGGGGGCTCGGGAAGGAGAGTGCTCGCCTGGTCGTGTCCCGGGAGCTCCGGCGCTCTCTCGGGGCCGAGCGCCCGCGCCACCTCTTCGCGAGCGAGGTCGGGACGCCTGCTTCGGCGCCCTCGGCGCGGCGTCTCCGGGTGGGCCCGGGAACCTTTCGTCCCCGTCGTCGTGTCCTCCTGTCCGTGAGCGCCCGAGCTTTCATCGAACGCGCCTTGGAGCACCTGCCCGCCTTGAGGCGGGTGGGTCGCCGGCTGACGGGCAGCGCCGCCGAGGCGGATGACCTGGTGCAGGAGACGTTCGCGCGCGCCCTGGAGCAGCGTGGCGCCTTGAGGGAGCCCGCGCGCCTCAAGGCCTGGCTGCTCGCCGTGCAGCGCACCGTGTTCCTCAACTCCCGCCGAGGGCTGCGGCCTCGCTTGGAGGTGCTCGAGGGCGGGCTTGGTCGGGCGCTTCCTCCCGAGCCCTCCGCGGACCTGGAGGCGGAGCTGCATGCGCTCACCCTGAGCACGGGGATGCGGGCGGCACTCGATTCCCTGGCGCCGGAATGGCGCGACACACTGTGGCTGCGGGAGGTCGAGGAGCTGAGCTACGAGGAGATTGCCCGGATTCAGGGCTGCCCGGTGGGGACCGTGCGCTCGCGACTGGCGCGGGCGCGACTGGCGATGCTCGACCTCCTCGAGAAGGAGAAGGCCCATGGAAGCCTGTAGCCCTCAGTGGCAGGAGCGCCTCTCCGCGTGGTTCGACGGCGAGGTCCAAGCGCATGAGCGGCGGGAGGTGGAGGACCACCTGGCCCGATGCCCGGGGTGTTCCCGCGAGGCGTCGCGCTACTCCGCGCTGCGGCGGGCGCTGAAGGCGGAGGGCGCCGAGGAAATCGATGTTCCGCCCGCGCTGACAGCGCGGGTCGCCCGATTGGCGCCGCCGACTTCACCCCGGCGACGGGCGTGGGGGAGGCTGGCCGCGGCGCTCGCGGCGGTGGGGCTCGTCTGGGCCTCCTGGCCTGGCGGCATGGACGAGGCCCTGGCGATGGACCTCGAGCGGAACCACCTCAAGGCCTTCTCCCGGAGGTCCCCCTGTGAGTTCGAGTCCTCGGACCCCGCCGAGGTGAAGGCGTGGGTGGAGCGGGAGGTGGGCTACGCGGTGGAGGTGCCGGTGGTGCCGGGGGCGACCTTGCTGGGGGCCCGCCGCTGCCGGCTGCATGGAAGGCTCTCCGCCTCGCTGCTGTACCGTCACGAAGGGGGCAAGGCGATGACGCTCTTCCTGCCCTTGCAGGGCTCGGACGTGGCGCGGGCGGCCGCCCGTTTCGCGGGCGATGGGCCTCGGTGCACGCGAGGTCCCGTGGGAGAGCGCATCTGCGTGGCGCCGCGCGGGGAGGCGTGGGCCTCGCTGGCCGTCTCCGAACTGGAGCCCGCGGTGCTCCTGGCCGCGCTGGCCCGCCTCTCTCCTTGAGCGGGAGGTGCGAGCGGCCGTGCCGTCCTCCACCTCGCCGCAGGTCGACGTGGACGCGACGGGCCAGTGGCCCGAGGCTCGCCGCCGACCGGGAACTCCGTGTGTCGCGTCCCGTGTCATCTCCGCTGCCCTCTTTCTTCATCCAAGGTGTTCGACGATGTTCCGCCCCCTGTTCGTGCTGGCCGCGGCGCTGGCACTGGTCTTCGGTTGCTCCGCGCCACGGCCCTCGCTCACCCCACGTGCTCCCCCTGGCCAGCGCCACCAGCTCACCATCCTCTACGTGGCGGACCTGCACGCCCAGCTGCGAGCCCATCCCGAGCTCTTCTGGCGCGACGGGAAGGAGCGCGTCGAGGTGGCGGGCGGCTTCGCCCGCGTCGCCGCCGCCATCCGACGGATCCGGGCCGAGCGCGGTGGCGAGGTGTTGGTGCTCGACGCCGGTGACACGATTCAGGGTTCGGGCGCGGCGGCGCTCACCGAGGGCGCCGCTCTCGTCGAGCCGCTCAACGCGCTCGGGCTGGACGGCGCGGTGCCGGGCAACTGGGAGGTGGTATACGGCCCCGCGGTGCTGCGCCAGCGCGCCCGCGAGCTGAAGCATCCGCTCGTCGCGGCCAACCTGCGGGACGCCGCGACCGGCGAACGACTCTTCGCGCCGTACCTGGTGCGGCAGGTCGGGGACGTGAAGGTCGCGGTGGTGGGCTTCACGGACCCGGACGTGCCGCGACGTCAGCCCCCGGGATACAGCCAGGGGCTGCGCTACGACGGACCGGAGGCGCTGCCGGAGCTGGTGCGTGAGGCGCGAGAGCGCGAAGGCGCCCAGGTGGTGTTGTTGATGACGCATGTGGGGCTCGCCAAGGCCGTGGGGCTCGCCGCTCGCGTGCCCGGCGTGGACGTCCACCTGTCCAGCGACACGCATGAGCGCACGTATGTCCCCATCGAGCAGGCGGGCGCCTGGGTGGTGGAGGCCGGGGCCTTCGGCTCCTTCATGGGCCGGGTGGATTTGTGGCTGGAGGATGGGAAGGTGGTGGACCGTCGCTGGGAGCTCATCGAGCTGACCGAGTCGCGCTTCCCCGAGGACCCCGAAGTCGCGCGACGGGTGGATGCGGCCCTCGCTCCGCACGAGGAGGCGCTGTCCGCCCCGGTGGGCCACACCGACGTGATGCTCGCGCGCTATGCGGTCGTGGAGAACCCGCTGGACAACGTGCTGGCCGACGCCATCCGCGCCGCTGGCGGGACGGAGATTGGCCTCTCCAACGGCTTCCGCTTCGGCACTCCGTTGCTGCCCGGGCCCGTGCGGGAGGGAGACTTGTGGAACCTCCTCCCCATCACCACCCCGCTGAAGACGGGCCGGGTGAGCGGTCGCCAGCTTCGCGACTTCTGGGAGCAGGAGCTGGAGAACGTCTTCGCGAAGGAGCCGGAGAAGCGCTTCGGCGGGTGGCTGCCTCGCCCCGCGGGCATGACGCTGCGCTTCCGCGCGGACGCTCCCAAGGGCCGGCGCCTCATCGCCCTGGAGGTCGGCGGCGAACCGGTGGTGGACGAGCGCCTCTACACCGTGACCGCCTGTGAGCGGGAGGGGGACGCGCCGGACATGCTTTGTCGCATCCCCGGCGTCCAGGAGCCGCGCGTGCTCGACGTCGACGCGCACGAGGCGGTGCGTCGCTTCCTCGCGGGCACGCCGCGATTGACCGACGCGCTGGAGGGGCGCGTGGTGGGCGAGGACCTCCCCGCGGTGCTCCGCACCCAGCAGGTCCAGCCGTGAACGCCATCCCGAGATACATGTCGGACGCCATGCGGACCTCCGCGGCCGTCACCCTGACTTCGCCCAGACTCCTCGCCGTGCTGGGCGGCGCTGTGCTCCTGCTGGGGGGCCTGGCGCTGCTCACCGCGACGCTGAAGCGCCGAGCTCTGGCGGCGTCGCCTCGCGGAGGCCCGTGGCTCCAGAGGTTGCCAGGCCTCGGGCTCGCCGCCGGACTGGCGGTGGTCAGCTACGCGCTGGCCATGCTTCCAGGCCTCTCGGTGGTGGGGCCCCTCACCGTGGCGCTGTTGATTGGAATCTCGTCGCGCACCGTCCTGGGATTGGCCCCCGTGTGGGTGGACGGCACGCGCTACTCGGCGCGGACGGTGCTGCGGCTGGGCATCGTCCTGATGGGGGCACGGCTCGACTTCGGGTTGGTGGCGAAGGTGGGCCCGCGCGTGCTGCTGCTGGCGCTGGCCGTCATCGTCGGCGGCATCCTCGGCATCCGCTGGGTGGCGAAGCGCTTCGGCGTGCCGGAGAAGCTGGGCACGTTGTTGGCCGTGGGGACCGCCATCTGCGGAGCCAGCGCGGTGGTGGCCGCCAGCTCCGTCACGCGCGCGGAGGAGGAGGACACCACGCTGGCGGTGGGCCTGTGCGGAATCCTGGGCACGGTGGGGGTCCTCTTCTACGTCTTCGCGGGGCCGCTTCTGGGGCTGAGCACCACGCAGCTCGCCATCCTCTCGGGCGCCACGTTGCATGAGGTGGCGCAGGTCATGGCCGCGGCCTTCACCTGGGGCACGTCCGCGGGGGACCTGGGCACGCTGGTCAAGCTCACTCGCGTGGTGCTGCTGGCCCCCGCGCTCGTGGCGTTGGGGCTGGTCTCCGGCGCGAGCGGGAAGGTGCGCTACTCGTTGAAGGAGCCGCCCATCCCCTGGTTCGTCCTCGGGTTCCTCGCGGTGGGCGTGCTGGGCTCGGTGGGCGTGGTGCCCTCCGCCGCCAAGGCGTGGCTCTCCACCGCCAGCGTCTTCCTCATGGTCATGGCCATGGCGGCCATGGGGCTGGGCACCCACCTGAGCATGGTGCGCCGCGCGGGCATGCGGGTCGTCTACGCGGGCCTCGTGGGCTTCGCCGCCCTCGCGCTGTCCGCCTGGGGGCTCATCCAACTGCTGTCCATCCAGTAACCCTCGAACCGGCTCGGATCCCCTCCCGATGAATCGCTTCCTGTTGCTGCTCGTCACCGCGCTCGTCCTCGCGTCCCCGGCCGCGTTCGCCGCGGCGCCTCCCCAGCCCGTCGAGAAGCCGCCGCCGGCGCGCCAGGGCAAGCTCGTCTTCGTGGCCACCACGGGCCTGGAGGACATCGGCACGCTCTCCAGCTCCCTCCGGCATGTGAGGATCGCCAAGGAGTCGGGCTACCTCTCGGACGTGGTCTGGCTCACCTATGGTCGCGCGGTGGTGGCGCTGGACCCGAGCGTGAAAGCCGTTCCCAAGGAGGTCCGCGAAGCGGCCCACGCGGCGAAGGCCGCGGGCGTGCGGCTGGTGGCTTGTGGAAACGCGCTCCTGAAGTTCGGCATCGATCCAGAGACGCTCCAGCCCCGGGCCGACGTGGTGGACAACGGCGTGGCGGAGCTGGCCCGTCTGGTCGCGGAGGGCTATCAGGTCATCCGTTACTAGTGAGACCTGACGACTTCGCCGCGCGCGACACGCCAGCGGTGGAGCGTACGGTCCACCGGCCCGCCGTCATCCAGGATGGCTTCCGGGGGGGGCCGGGCATTTTCCCGTGAGGAGGTGGAGGTCGGATGTCGACGCGAACCGATGAGCAGTTGATGGAGGCCGCTCGCGCCGGTGATGAGGAGGCCCTGAACGCGGTCCTCTCCCGCCACGAGAAGCAGGTCTATCGCTTCGGGCTTCGCATGTGCGGCTCGGAGGAGGATGCGAAGGAGGTGCTCCAGGAGACGCTCTTCACGGCCTTCCGAGGCCTCCACGCGTTCCGAGGCGAGGCGGCGCTGTCCACGTGGCTGTACCAGGTGGCGCGCACCCACTGCTTCCGCTTGCGCCGCCGGCGCGCCGGCGCGCCCGAGGACTTCCAGCCACTCGACGCGCCCGCGGCCACCAAGGTCGCGACGGAGGAGGCGACTCCGGACAGGGTCTCCCTCGCGCGGCAGATGGGCGCGGTGTTGCAGGCGGCCATCCTCGCGCTGCCCGAGGCGAATCGAGAGGTGCTTATCCTGCGCGACGTGGAGGGGCTCACGGCGGAGGAGGCGGCCCGCGTCGTGGGCATCGAGGTGCGGGCGCTCAAGAGCCGGCTGCACCGCGCTCGGGCACAGATGCGCGAGCACCTCGCCACGCTCATGGGAGAGGGGGCCCAGGGCCTGAACCAGGGCTGTCCGGAGCTGGCTCAGGAGCTGTCGGAGTTCGCCGCGGAGGACGTGGACCAGGCCTCCTGCGCGCGGATGGAGGACCACCTGACACGCTGTCCCCGCTGTCGCGACGCATGCGACGCGCTCAAGCGCACGGTGTCCTTGTGCCGGCGCATCCCTGGAGACGAAGTCCCCGCGCCCGTGCGCGCGGCGGTCCGGCAGGCCCTGTCACGGGCGCTGCCCGCGTGAGCCGGGCGGAAGGGACGTGCGATGAAGACTCGCGCCGAACGCTCGGGGGCGAACGGCACCGAGCCGCTCCGCGAGTCATTGCCTCGCCTCCTCCGCCTCGTGCTCACGGTTCCACCCCGAGAAGACAATCCCAGCCATGACGAAAGCCCTCTCCGAGTCGTGTGACGACCCACGTCCTCGGGCCGGGCGGGCGTTCGTACTCCCCAGACATCGATGAAGAATTCTGCTCGGTGTCCTCCCGTGAGGGCCGTGTTTGCGAGGCTTCAGCGGGACTGGTAGATGCTCCGGACCTCGCCATTCTGGCTGGGCTGACCGGGAGTTCTAGAATGCGTAGCCTCGGACGTCTTGCTGTGATGTGTGGCTTGTTGTCGCTGGTGGGTTGTGGTCCGGAGGCGCCTGTCGCGGAGACGCAGGAGGGCGCTCCCGGAGCCGAGTCGCAGGTGAGCGCCAACGTCGACTGTCCCCAGATCGTCCTTCCGGGCCCTGGCTTCTGTGAGAACGGCACCATCACCCCGGTGTACGTAGGTGGCTGCATCGTTCGTTACACCTGCACGCTGTAGTCGCTGACGCGCGCGCCCGCCCATTCCTGCTTCCATGGGCGGGCCGTCGCTCGTGGTGCCTATGACGGCTGCACCACCGGCCCTCGCGCCTGGTCCTCGCGGAGGTGCTCGAGGACCTCGTCCATCGAAGCCATCAGCGCGTGAGGACCGTCGCCCGTCCACGTCCTGTCCGCCTCCAGCATCGTCGCGACACCGCGCCGCGCTCCCGTGACGAGCACCCGCCCTCCGCGGGCGGCGATGACATCGGAGAGCTCGCGAAGGGTGCGCAGGCCGGCGGCGTCCATGTACCTGACGCCCGAGAGGTCCAGCACCAGGTAGCACGGCCAGGGAGGTCCTTGGAGCGCCGCGCTGAGGTCGCCGCACGCGCGGACATCCAGGTCACCGCGAATCCGCAGGAGCTGCACGGGAGGGCGCCCGCCCAGGTCCTCTCCGGCCGCGCCGAGGCTGCGGAACAGGGGCCGCCCGTCGATGCGCAGCCATAGGCTGCGGACGTGGGCCTTGGGGCGCGAGAAGAAGCTCCTCGCCAGCGAGAGCAGCACGCCCGCGGCCAGGCCCGGGAGGAAGCCGACCGTCGCGATGAGCAGCGCGGTGGCGACGGCCACCGCCGCCTTGCCCGTGTTCTCCGTCATCAGCGCGCGCAGCCCCCGGAGGTCCAGCAGTCGCGCCCCCACGACGACCAGGATGGCGGCGAGCGCGGCCATCGGAATCCGCGCGACCAGCGGGCCCGCCAGGACGGCGGCGCCCAGCAACATCACCGCGTGCAGCACCGACGCGGCCCGGGTGCGCCCACCCGCCTGGACGGACACGGACGAGCGCACGATGGCCCCCATCACCGGCATCCCTCCGAACAGCGCCGACGCCGCGTTGGCGAAGCCCTGACCCACCAGCTCCTGGTTCCCGTCGGTCTGGTGATTCGACAACCCGGGGAGTTGATCCAACGCTCGCGCCGACAGCAGCGAGCCGAGTGACGCCAGCACGGTCAGCGCCAGGACGTCCGGCAGGAGCGCCCGGAGGTCGAGTCCGTCGAACGATGGCAGGGCGGGAGTGGGAAGGCCCGTCGGTAGCGCACCCACGCGAGCGAGGCCCTCCGACAGCGCGCCGAGCTGCGACGCGACGGTGGCCACGCCCAGCCCCAGCAGCACCGCGGGGATGGCGCGGTGGAGGCGGGGGAGCAGGAGCATGCAGGCCATCACGATGAGTCCCACCCCCACGGAGGCGCCATGGATGGACCAGGTGGACCAGTTCGCGGGATGCACCAGCGCGCGCGCCGAGGCGGCGTCTTCCGTCACCGCGCCGAGCAGACGGGGGAGTTGTCCATCCAACAACAGCAGGCCGATGCCCGCGGTGAAGCCACGTGTCACCTCGGCGGGCATGAACCGCGCGAGCCCGCCCGCGCGAGACACGCCGAGCACCACCTGGAGCGCGCCGCACAGCAGGGCGGACACGATGACTCCCGCCACGCCGTGCTTCATGGAGATGAGCAGCACGGTGGGGACGAGCGCGGCCTCCGGCCCCGTCACCTGGAGGCGACCGCCGCCGAGCATCGCGGCGACCGCGCCGGCGATGGCTCCGCTGACCAGCCCCACTTCCGGTGGCAGCCCGGATGCGACGGCCAGCGCGAGGTTCAATGGGAGCGCGACACAGGCCACCGTCAGCGCGGCGCTCGCATCAGCGGGAAGCGTTCGCGGGGACACCATCTGCTTCCACTCCGTCCAGAGCTGCTTGGAACGGTGGCTCCATCCCCGGGACATCTTGTTGAGCGTGGGTGTCTCGACCATGCCGGGGCCGATTTCATGGACCGTGCCGGAGCCCTCCTCCCTCTGACGCGTGATTCACCTGTCGGTCGAGACCGACGCTCCCTCGCTGGTGGAGGACCGACACCTGTCGGTCGGGCCCGACACGAAGATTCACGAGTGGAACATTCGCTCGAAAGTGCTGCGCGCCACGCGCGGCTTCACTAGAGAAGGCGCCTTTCGCAACCCGCGCGCTCCGCACGTGCGTCCCGCGGCCCGTCCATGCGACTCGCTCACCGTCTGCTCATCTCCCATTCCCTCATGACCGTGGCGCTGCTGGGCGCCGCGGCCTTCTCCGGGGTCGCCATCGTCCGCATGACCTCGCTCCTCACGGAGGTCCGTGAAGAACAGCTGGGCGAGGTCATCAGCGAGGAAGCCGTCCACCAGGCCGCGTGGGGCGTGGAGGTGGCCGCGCGGCAGGGTTTGTTCGCTTGCGAGCACAGCGCCCAGGAGGTGTCGGCCGCCGCCGACACGCTCAGGCGGAGGCTCGCCCACCTGGAGACACTCCTCGCGCGTCACGGGCCGGTCACTCAGCCGCTCCTGTTGCGCGCGGCGGAGGGCTATCGGACGTACGCGGACAGCATCCTCGAGGGGGATACCTGCGAACGGCTCCAGGACCCGGCCCTGCGCCACGCGCGCCTCCAACTGGCCGAGCAGCTCACCGACGCGTGGATCACCACCACGCTCGCGCTCCATTCGGCCATCCGCCAGCGAGAGCAGCGGGCGTACGACATCGGCTCGTCGGCCCTCGCGGTGGGGCTGTTGCTGGGGGCCCTGGCGGTGGTGGCCGCGTGGGTCGTGGCGCGGTGGGTGGCGCGCGGCGTGACACGCCCGCTGGGACAGCTGTCCTCCCTGGCGCACCGGGTGGGGGACGGCAACTTCGCGCCCCTGCCTCCGGTCTCAGGTCCCAGCGAGATACGCGCCCTGTGGGCGGACCTGGACCGGATGCGGGGACGGTTGTCCGAACTCGACCAGCTCAAGGACGCCTTCGTCGCGTCCGCGTCCCATGACCTGCGCACCCCGCTGGCGCGGCTGCGCACGGCGATCGGCCTGCTGGCGGATGGCACCACGGGGCCGCTGACGGCGCAGCAGCGGCGCGTGGTGGAGCTGGCGCGAGCGGCCTGTGAACGGGAGATCCGGCTCGTCACCGCGCTGCTGGACCTGACGCGCGTGCAGGCGGGCAAGGCGGTGCGTCGGGACGAGGGCTGCATGCTGGACGACCTCATCGCGCGCGCCGTCGAGGAGGTCTCCGAGCTGGCGGAGGAGCGGGGCGCGGAGCTCGTGGTCCACGCCGAGGGGACGACGCCCCCCGCGTCCCTCGACGCGGCGCTGGTGGAGCGCTCGCTGGTGAGCCTGATGACCAACGCCGTGCGTGTCTCCGCGCCCGGTCAGCGCGTCCACGTCACCCGCACGCTCGCGGCCCATGGCCCGGAGGGCGAGCCCGGGACGTGGGCGAGGGTGGAGGTGCGCGACGAAGGACCGGGCGTGCCGGAGGATGCGCGCCCGCGCGTCTTCGAGCCCTTCTTCACCCGCGCCGTGGGCGCCGCCAACGCGGATGGGTTGGGGCTGGGCTTGCCCCTGGCCCAACGGATGATGCGCGCGCTCGGCGGCGACGTGTTGCTGTTGGAGAACGCGAACCCCGGCGCGCGGTTCGCACTGGTCTTCCCGCTGGGACTGGGTGGTCCAGCCTCCTCCGCGGCCGAGACGACGACCCCGAGGAATGACGGATGACGCGCCCGCGCGGTGGACATGTGCTGGTGGTGGACGACGACGCGGAGCTCTGTGAGCTCATCTCGCTGCGGCTGGAGGCGCGTGGGATGAAGGTCACGACCGCGCTCACGGCGGCGCGGGGCCTGGAGCTGCTCGGTCAGGAGGAGGTGGACGCCGTCGTGCTCGACCTCCGGTTGGAGGACGTGGACGGACTGGAGGTGCTGGCGCGGATGCGGGCGCGCTCGCCGGACCTGCCCGTCGTCATCCTCACCGCGCATGGCACCATCGAGACGGCCGTCGAGGCCATGCAGCGCGGCGCGTACGGATTCCTCACCAAGCCCTTCCAGGACCACGAACTGGTCCAGAAGCTGCTGCACGCGACGGAGCGCAGCGACCTGCGGCGGGAGCTGGCGGACCTGCGCCGCATCGTCGCGGGCACGACGCCCGAGCGCCTGCTGGGCACCAGCCCCGCCATCACCGAGGTGCGCGACCGCATCGCCCGCGTGGCTCCGTCCGAGGCCACGGTCCTCATCCTGGGCGAATCCGGGACCGGCAAGGAGCTGGCGGCCCGGCAGGTCCACGCGCTGTCGCGCCGCGCCAGCGGCCCCTTCATCGCGGTCAACTGCGGCGCGCTCCCGCCGGAGCTGTTGGAGAGCGAGCTGTTCGGCCATGTCAAAGGCGCCTTCACCGGCGCCACGCAGACGCGCGAGGGGCTGTTCGGCGCGGCCCGCCGGGGCACGTTGTTCCTCGACGAGGTGGGCGAGGCCGCGCCCCGGGTCCAGGTGAAGCTGCTGCGCGTGCTCCAGGAGCGCCGCTTCGCGCGGGTGGGCAGCACCGTGGAGGAGGAGGCCGACGTGCGCGTGGTGGCGGCCACCAACCGGGACCTGCGCGAGGAGGTCGAGGAGCGGCGCTTCCGCGAGGACCTCTATTACCGGCTGGCCGTGCTCCCCATCGTCATGCCGCCCCTGCGCGAGCGCCCCGAGGACATCCCGATCCTCGCCGAGCGCTACCTGGAGCAGGCCGCCGCGCGCAACGGCATGCGCATGCCCCGGTTGTCACCGGATGCGCTGGAGTTGCTGCGCAAGCACTCGTGGCCAGGCAACGTCCGGGAGCTGGTGAACGCCATGGAGGCGCTGGTGTTGCTGGCGCCCGAGGATGACGTGCGCTCGGAGCACGTGGCGCGAATGCTCGAGCCGCCGACATCCACGCGCGCCATGACGGACTCCGCCCGCGAGGAAGAGCCGGACCTGCTGGGCGCCGAGGCCGAGCTGCCCACGCTGCGCGAGGCGAAGGAGCGCTTCGAGCGGCGCTACCTGGTCGAGGTGCTCCGGCGCTCCAAGGGCAACGTGGCCGCGGCCGCGCGGATGGCGAGCCGGAACCGGACGGACTTCTACGAGCTGCTGCGACGGCACGGGCTCTCCCCCCGGAATCCGAACGGCGCGTAGGCCGAGGGCACCGCCTGGCGCTCGCTGGGCTTGACTGAACGCGCTTTCAGGCTCACCGTGGGCGCATGAAGGCCCGGCCCATCGACAATCCGCCCAACCCCTGGGCGAGCACCGAGGTGGAGTACCTGGACGAGATCCCGCCCTCGAGGCTGGAGGTCTGGGAGGACCACAGCCGGCAGATCGTCTCCAGCAACGACAGCCCGGACGTGTGCTTCAGCTGGAGCGTCAACCCGTACCGGGGCTGTCTGCACGCCTGCGCGTACTGCTACGCGAGGCCCACGCACGAGTACCTGGACTTCGGGGCGGGGACGGACTTCGAGACGCGGCTGGTGGTGAAGCCCCGCGCGGCGGAGCTGCTGCGCGACACCTTCGAGCGTCCCTCGTGGAAGGGGGAGACGGTGGTGTTCAGCGGCGTCACCGACTGCTACCAGCCGCTCGAGGCCTCCCTGCGGCTGACGCGCGCGTGCCTGGAGGTCTGCGCGGAGTACCGCAACCCGGTGGGCATCGTCACCAAGGGGGTGCTCATCGAGCGGGACATCGACGTGCTCCAGCGCCTGTCACGCGAGGCCCGGCTGTGGGTGAGCATCAGCCTGCCGTTCCACAACGCGGAGCTGGCGCGCGCCATGGAGCCCTATGCCGCCTCGCCCCAGCGCAGGCTGCTGGCCATCCGCCGCCTCACCGACGCCGGCCTCGACGTCGCCGTCTCGGTGGCGCCCATCATCCCCGGCCTCAACGACGAGGACATCCACCGGGTGCTCAGCGCCGCGCGGGAGGCGGGCGCCACGCGCGCGCACCACACGCTGGTGCGGCTCCCCGGTCCGGTGAAGGAGGTCTTCGAGGAGCGCCTGCGCGCCAAGCTCCCCCTGCGCGCGGAGCGCGTGCTGCATCGCATCCGCGAGACGCGGGGTGGGGCGCTCAGCGATTCGCGCTTCAAGCACCGCATGCGCGGCGAGGGGCTCTACGCGGAGCAGGTGCACCAGCTCTTCCACACGGCCGCGCGGAAGGTGGGCATCCGCACCTCGTCCATCACGGAGGTCGCGGCGGATACCTTCCGGCGCCCGCCGCGCAAGCCCGTGGACTCGCCGCAGCTGAGCCTCTTCTGAGAAAGGCGCCCCGGCGCTCACCGCGCGAGCCCGAGGCCTCGTCTCACCCGCGCCTGCTCGGCGGGAGGAGTCCCACGGGGCTGGCCCACGCGGCGGTGCCCCGAGCTCCCTCGGGACACCCGTGTCGGCGCGCCCGTCAGCGCGGGCGCCCGGGGCCTATTCGCCTTCCTCTTCGACGGTGAGCTGGTACGAGTCCTGGAAGTTGGCCTCGCGGTTCTTCGCGTCGCGCACCTCGAAGACGTAGACGCCGGGCTCGGCGCTGTAGCGGATGCTCTCCGGCTGGTCGCCCTTGGCGCGGTCGGAGGTCTGCACGAGCGACAGCTTGCCGTCCGGCTGCACGCGGTGCAGGTACAGGCCCACGTCCACCTTGAGGATGCCCAGCAGCGTCGCCTTGAGGGGCGTGCGCACCGGCCGGTCGGAGAGGTCCAGCCGGTAGTAGTCCACGTCCTTCACCGGGTAGATGGTGCCGCGCACCGCCTTGCCGGGCGTCAGCTCCTGCGCTCGCTCCACGGTGTTGTTCGGCTCGCGCTCCTCACCGCCGTTGTCCGGCACCGTGGTGATGGAGATGCGGTACGGCTGCTCGGAGTTCTCGAAGTCCTTGACCCACTTGCCGTCCACCTTCCGCGACGCGCCCTCCACGCGGAACCAGCAGCTGCCGTTGCACGCGACGTTGTTGAGCCGCTCGGGCTCCTTCAGCGCGCCGTCGTTGGCCCTCAGGAGTACCGTCTCCTGCTGCCCGTCGCCCTGGGGCGGCTCCACCATGGACAGCACCAGGTCCAGCCGCTCCACGCCCGACAGCTCCACCTTCGCCAGCACCGGCTCCGTCGTGCGCAGCACGAAGTGGTCCACGTCGCCCTTGGGCGAGAGGAAGCCCTCGCGGTAGCCGCCCGCGCTCAGGGGCGTGGCCTTGTACAGCTCGTCGTTCGGCTCCAGCTCCGCGTTGGCGCCTGCCTCCTCCTGCGTCACGGTGAGGGTGTAGGGCACCGCCGCGTTGAAGGTCCGGCGCGCCTCCTTGCCAGTCCCCGTCCAGCCGCCCTTCACGACCACGTAGACGACGCGGTCGGTGGCGCGCACGCCGATGTTGCGCAGCGACAGCGCCTCGCCCTCCTTGCCACGCAGGGAGAACAGCGGCGCCTCGGCGGCGGACAGCACGGAGATTTCGGGCCGCACGCCCTCCACCGCGGACAGGTCGATCTTCAGCGCCACCGAGGGCGGCTCGGGCGGGGGCGCCGGGGTCGTGCCCGCGTCCTGGGGCAGGGCGGCCACCGCGCCGATGGCCCCCGGCGGCGGCTCTCCACCCCCGAAGGTCCCGGTGGGCGAGGTCCCCGGCGCTTCCTGGGGTGCGACGCCCTCCGCCACCATCCCATTCGGGTCGCCGCCCTCGGAGCCCGGGGCCCCCGGCTGGGCCGGCGCGGCGCCCGTCTCGGCGCCGGACGGCGGGGTGCCCTGCGCGGGAGGCGACTCCCCGGTCCCCGAAGCCGGGTTCTCCGTCCCCGGCGCCGCGGGCGTCCCGGTGGGGGCGGGGGCGCTCTCGGGCAGCTCCACCCGGTACCAGTCCTCGTCACCGGCATGGCCGAGGAAGGCCGTCACCGTCTGGCCCAGGGGGAGGGGCACGGCGTCCACCGCCCGATCATTGGGCTCGTGCTCCTCGCCGTCGTTGGCCTGCCGCATCGTCACGGTGAGGGTGTAGGCCCCACCCACGCCCTTGCGCGCGGGGGCCACGCGCACCCAGCGCGCGCCGTCGACGTAGAGGTTGGGGAAGCGCTCCGGCTTGCCCTCACCCTCGCTGTTGACGGCGGCCAGCCGGTTGCGGTCCTGGTCGTAGACCTCCAGTGTGATGTCACCCCCGGGCAACCCCGTCACGCTGACGTCGGCGATGCGCGGCGCGGAGGGGGCGAGCTTGTACCAGTCCTCGTCCGCCTTGTTCGGCTGGGCCGCCAGGTCCGCCGTCACCGTGCTGTCCCGGGTGAGGGTCAGCGCCTGGTCCGGACGCTCGTTGGGCTCCTGCTCCGTGAGGGCCTGGGGCCCCGTCTCCACCGGCCCCGCGTCTTGCACGGTGCTCGGCTTGTCCTCCTTGCAGGCCGCCAGCGTCGCGGCCAGCACACAGACCCACCCCCAGCGTCGCATCAAGGTCTCCCTCCGCATCGGACGCATCTCTTCCTCGCCACGTCCAGGTGTCAAGCACACGAACATCCGCCGGGGTGCTTTCATCCGGCCCGGCTGGGGGCTTCCAGGGGCCCTGGGCCGAGGAGGGGACTGGCGCTCCCGGTACGTGTCCGTCCGGCCAGGGACTGGAGCCGCACGCACGGAGCGATCCAGAATGGCGGGCGCATGCGCCGCCTCCCCCTCGCCTTCCTCCTGCTCGCTTCCGCCGCTCCCGCCGCGTCCAACTCGCCGCCGGGCTACGCCCAGGCCGCCGACTACCTGGAGCGCGACAGCCGCCCCGAACGTTATGCGCCGTCGAACCTGCTCGATGGACGGGACACCACCGCGTGGTGCGCCGCCGGTGACACCCCGGCCCCCGTCACCATCGGCTTCAAGGACGTCGTCACCGTCGACGAGGTCCGCATCTACACGGGAGACGGGACGGACAAGGCCGCGTACAAGGCTCACGCCCGCGCCCGGAAGCTCACCCTCACCGGGCTCGACACCGCCCGCTCCTTCAAGGTGGAGGACAAGCGCGGCCTGCAGTCCGTGCCCCTCAATCCGCCCCTGTCCGGCAACCGCTTCACGCTGGAGGTGGTCGAGCGCTTCCCCGGCGCCGACGACCAGGCGCCCGTCTGCGTCACCGACCTCGTCTTCTACTCGGGCGGCAAGGCGCTCAACGGCACCTGGCTGGCCCAGCGGATGAAGTACGACGCGCGCCTGGCGCCCATGCTCGGCACGTGGTTCGGAGGGTTGGAGGGCGCGCCGGACCGCTTCCTCTCCATCTTCACGGACGGCACCTTCCGCTTCGCGCACGAACCGCTGGAGGGCGCCGAACCCACCACCGTGACGGGCTCCTACACGCTGTCGGGTACACGACTGACCCTGGACGTCCCCAAGCAGGGGAAGGCCACGGTGCGGTGGGTGCGCGCGAGCGAGGAGGAGGGCGCCCGGACCGGAGGGACCCTGGAGCTGGAGGGGGCTCCCGCCGAGAGCTGGGGCCGCGTCTTCCGGGACAGGCCTTGAGCCGGGGCCGGGGCAGCCAGGGCCCCGGCCACCCGCCTAGAGGGCCGCCGCCTTCTTCTTGCCGCCGAAGTGGCGGAAGAATTCGATGATCTCCTCGACGGCCACCTTCACGTCGGAGGCGTCCTGGAACTCCGATTCCAGGAAGATTCCGCCGCAGGACTCACAGGTGTCGTAGTGGAGCGGGTGCTGCCGGTCCCCTCCGTCGACGCGGATCAGGTCGACCTGGCATTCGGGGCACTGGCCGGTCAACGCCTCCTGGTTCACCTTGCCACCCTGGCTCTCCAGCCCGGGAAGGTTGTTGTGGAGGAGGACCCGGTTCAGGTCCGCGACGTCTATCCAGAGCCCGCCGCACTCTCCACACTTTCGCAACGTCTGGTCATCCCCCTCGAGATCGGCCATCTCGACGTTGCAGCTGGGGCAATCCATGGGGCGGTTCATTCTCCTGCAAGGGGGGACGCACGTCCCCAGTGGTTCGGAGAATGATAGGTCGCGCGAAAATTGGGATGCAACCCACGTTGCCGCTTCTGTTGGCAACGCGCCTTCCGGCCCGCCCGCTCCCGTGTCCGTCCCTCGACCTTACGCCTTCATCCGGCGGATGTCGGCGCCCAGGCCGCGCAGCTTGCGCTCCAGCCGCTCGTAGCCCCGGTCCAGGTGATAGACGCGGCTGACGTCCGTGCGCCCCTCGGCGCGCAGCCCCGCCAGGATGAGGGAGGCGCTCGCCCGCAGGTCGGTCGCCATGACGGGCGCGCCGCTGAGCGACTTCACGCCCTTCACCACCGCCGTGTGCCCCTGGATGGTGATGTCCGCTCCCAACCGGTGCAGCTCCGGCACGTGCATGAAGCGGTTCTCGAAGATGTTTTCGCTGATGACGGATGTCCCCTGGCTCACACACATGAGGGCCATGAGCTGGGCCTGCATGTCCGTGGGGAACCCCGGATGCTCCGTGGTGGTGATGTTCACCGCCGTGAGGGTGCGGGGGGCCTTGCACCGCAGGCCGCCGTTCTCCGCGGTGATGGTGCAGCCGGCCTCGCGCAGCTTCTCCACCACGGCGTCCAGGTGTTCGGGGACGGCGTGCTTGACCAGCACGTTGCCCCCGGAGATGGCGGCGGCCACCAGCAGGGTGCCGGCCTCGATGCGGTCCGGGAGGATGGCGTGCTCGACGGGCTTGAGGCCCTCCACGCCGTCCACGGTGATGACGGACGTGCCCGCGCCCTCGATGCGCGCGCCCATCTTGTTGAGCACCCGCGCCAGCTCCTCGACCTCCGGCTCGCGCGCGCAGTTCTCCATCACCGTGCGGCCCTTGGCGAGCACCGCCGCCATCAGCACGTTCTCCGTGCCGGTGACGGTGATGACGTCGAAGTTGACGGTGCCGCCCTTGAGCTGCTTCGCCCGCGCCTCGACGTAGCCCTCCGTCAGGTGGATGTCCGCGCCCAGCGCCTTGAGCCCCTTGAGGTGCTGGTCGATGGGCCGCGCGCCGATGGCGCACCCGCCCGGCATGGACACGCGCGCGCGGCCGAAGCGGGCGACCAGCGGGCCGAGCACCAGCACGCTGGCGCGCATCGTCTTCACCAGGTCGTACGGCGCCTCGGGCGTGACGTGGCCGTTGACGCCAATCTCGCAGACGTCCTTCTTGCGGCCGGTCAACCGCTCCGCGTCGCAGCCCATGGTGCGCAGCACCTTGATCATCGTGGCCACGTCCGCCAGGTCGGGCACGTTGCGGTAGGTGGAGGTGCCGTCCGCCAGCAGCGCCGAGGCGAGGATGGGCAGGGCCGCGTTCTTCGCGCCCGACGCGGAGACCTCACCCTGCAGCTCCACACCGCCCTTCAAGACGATCTTGTCCATGGTTCCGTGGCCTCAACCCTGTGTCCCGCTGGCCGCGGGCTGTGTCCCAAATGCCATGCGCTCGCGCCGCTCCAGGTCCTTCTCCACGCGCGCGTCCTCGTAGCCCGCCGCCCGCAGCAGCTCCAGGACGGCGGGGCCCTGGGTCTCGCCCATCTCCAATGCAAGCAGCCCGCCAGGAGCGAGGACCTTCCGGGCCCCGGACACCACGCGGCGCAGGGCGAGGAGCCCGTCCGCGCCGCCGTCCAGCGCCAGCTTCGGCTCGCGCCGCACCTCGGCGGACAGGCCGGGAATCTCGTCGGAGGCGATATAGGGCGGGTTGGAGACCACCACCTGGAACAGGGCGTCCGGGGGGAGGGGAGCGAACAAGTCTCCCGGGAGCACCGTCACCCGGTCCGCCACCTGGAGCGCCTCGGCGTTCTCGCGGGCCAGGGCGCACGCGCCCTCGGACAGGTCCGTGGCGGTGACGGACAGCAGGGGCCGCTCGGCCGCCAGGCTGATGGCGATGCAGCCCGAACCGGTGCACACGTCCAGGGCTCGCGCCGGCGCGTCCTTGGGCAGGGCGCGCAGGCACGCCTCCACCAAGAGCTCCGTCTCCGGCCGGGGGATGAGCACCCGCGCGTCGACCTTGAACGGGCGGTTGTAGAACTCCTTCGTCCCGGTCAGGTACTGCGTGGGTTCACCCGACAGGCGCCGCTCGATGAGGGCGCGGAAGGCCCCCAGCTCCTCCTTGGAGAGCGGCCGGTCGAGGTCCACGTACAACCTCACGCGGCCCGTCTTGAGCACGTGGGACAGGAGGATCTCCGCCGTGAGGCGGGGGGCGTCCACCTGCCGCTTCTCGAAGTGCTGCGTCGTCCAGGTGAGGACCCTGCGGATGGTCCAGGTCTCGCTGCTCATGCTTCCATCGAGGGCTTCGGGGCGCCCGTCTGCGCCTTGAGGGCCTCGGCCTGGTAGAAGGTCCGGCAGGCGGTGATGACGTCCTCGATGTCGCCCATCATGATGGCCGGCAGGTTGTGGACCGTCAGGCCGATGCGGTGGTCCGTCAGCCGATCCTGCGGGAAGTTGTAGGTGCGGATCTTCTCGCTGCGGTCGCCGGTGCCCACCTGAGAGCGGCGCGTGGAGTCGCGCTCGGAGCGGATGCGCTCCTGCTCCATCTCGTAGATCTTCGCGCGCAGCATGCGCAGGGCCATGTTGTAGTTCTTCAGCTGGCTCTTCTCCTGCTGGCACTTCACCACGATGCCCGTGGGCCGGTGCGTCAGGCGCACCGCAGAGTCCGTGGTGTTGACGCTCTGCCCGCCGGAGCCCGTGGAGCGCATCGCCTGGCGGTCGATGTCCGCCTCGTTGATCTTCACGTCCACCTCCTCCGCCTCCGGCATGACGGCCACGGTGATGGTGGAGGTGTGGATGCGGCCCTGCGTCTCCGTCGCCGGCACGCGCTGCACGCGGTGCACGCCGGACTCGTACTTCAGGCTGCTGAACACGGCGTCACCCGACAGCGTCACCGTGGCGTCCTTCACGCCGCCCGCGTTGCCCTGGCTCATGTCGATGATGTCCGCCTTCCAGCCCCGCCGGTCCGCGTACCGGAGGTACATCTGCATGACCTCCTCGGCGAACAGCGCGGCCTCGTCGCCACCGGCGCCGGCGCGGATCTCGAGGATGACGTTCTTGTCGTCGTTGGGGTCCTTGGGCAGCAGGAGGATCTTGAGGTCGGCCTCCAGCGTGTCGCGCTGCTCCTTCAGGCCGGGCAGGGCCTCGCGGGCGTAGCTCTTCTCGTCCGCGCTGCCACCGTCCAGCCACGCCTCGACCTCCTTGAGGTCGGCGAGCACCTGACGGTACGTGCGGAACGTCTCCACCAGCTTTTCGAGCCCGGCGCGCTCCTTGGAGACCTTCTGCAGCCGGGCCGAGTCGGCGAGCACGTCGGGGTTCGACAGGTCGGCGGTGAGGCGCTCGAACCGGCGCTCGACGTCTTCGAGTTTGTCAATCATCGTCGTACCTGGGGGTATTGCCCCTTTGTCCGGCTGCTGGCAAGGGAGGACGGAGTCAAGAAATTCCTTGGCCGCTCGGGCGGAGGCGTGAAAGAAGGGCCGCCCTCACCGCCGGATGCTTCATGATGGCGGTCGGTCTCACTTCACCACACGGAGTCCTTCCACATGGCCGCCCAGAAGGGAAATCGTTCCAAGAAGAAGCTCGCCAACCGCGCCAAGGGCCGGAAGGCCCAGCTCAAGCGTCGCCGCGTGCGCGCCAAGCGGGGCCAGGCCAACAACAAGCGCTGAGGCCGGCGCTACTCCCTCCCTTGGATTCCAGGGGAGGGGGACGGACGGGCCCACGGCTCCAGCTCGGGGAGCATCCGCTCCATCGTCCTGGAGCTGTCGGCCAGCAGTCGCAGCACCTCCTCGGCCGCCTCCCCGCTGACGGGGACGGGCTGGAAGGGGAAGTCCGGGAAGCGGTCGGTCCTGAGGGGCAGCACCTCGCTGGAGAGGTAGCCGCCCGGCCCGAAGCGCCCCTTCCAGAGGGCGCCGCGCTTGTCGCGCGGGTTCCAGTTCCCCCCGAACACGAAGTTGCCCAGCGAATAGACGACGGGGGCGCCCCGGTACAGCTCCATGGCCTGGAGCACGTGTGGGTGACTGCCCAGCACGCCCGCGGCGCCCGCGTCGATGGCGGCGTGGGCCAGCCGCACTTGATAGGGCTCCGGGACGTAGGTGCCCTCGCGCCCCCAGTGGAAGAAGGGGAGCACGACGTCCGCGCGCGCCCGCGCGGCGAGGATGTCCTCGCGCAGCATGCGCTCCATGACGTCCACGTCGGAGAAGTGGCCGGCCACGCCCGGGGTGGATTCGGTGGCGTAGACCTCCGGCGGTTCGATGTTGCGCTCGCCCAGGAAGAAGTAGCCCAGCAGCGCCACGCGCACGCCGCCCACGGTGACGATGGCGGGGCGCCGGGCCTCCGCCAGGTTGCGGCCGGCGCCGAAGTAGGGGATGCGCGCGGCCTCCAGGGCGACGAGCGTGTCGACGAGGCCCTGGGGGCCGTAGTCCATCAGGTGGTTGTTGGCCAGGCTCACCACGTCCACGCCCCCGGCGATCAGCGCCCCCACCAGCTCCGGCCGCGCGCGGAAGTTGAAGTTCTTGGCCAGCTTCTCGCCGCCCTCGGTGAAGGGGCACTCCAGGTTGACGACGAACAGGTCGGCGGCGTCGCCCAGCGCGCGGACCTCCTTGAAGCCATAGGCGAGCAGCTCCTCGCGCGAGCGCCCCTTGGCGAGCTGTTCGTCGAAGTATTTCTGGTGGTTGTGGCCGAGCGTCACGTCGCCCCCGGCCAGCAGGGTGATGGGCCGGGCGGGCGCTCCGGCGTCCGGCGCCTGGGGGGCGGCCAGCGTCCCGGCGTCCTGGGGGAGGGGCTGGGGCGCCGCGGTGGCGGGCGGCGCGGCGGGCACCGGCGCGACCGGGGCGGGGCGGGGATGACAGGCGGCGAACAGCAGCAGCAGCAGGGCGGCGTGGCGCATGGGCGAGGGGAAACTCTACCTTGCACCCGTGTTTGCGCGGCGCGTAGATTGCCCGGCGCTCTCATGGCCCGGGACAAGGACAACATCGCGCTCTCCGACGAGCACAACACTCGTGGAATCGAGCTGGCGGACCGGGGCTGGCTGGACGAGGCCATCAAGGAGTTCAAGAAGGCCATCGACCTGGACCCCGACTCCGCCCACGCGCACGACAACCTGGCCACCGTCTACGCGGAGAAGAAGCTGTTCCGCGAGGCGCTCGGCGAGTACCTCACCGCGCTCAAGCTGGAGCCGGAGAGCGCCACCGCGCACTACAACCTGGCGTGCTTCCTCTCCACGCATGCCGGGGAGATGGCGGTGGAGGAGTACAAGGAGGCCATCGAACTGGACCCCGAGTACCCGGACGCGCACCTCAACCTGGGCCTCACCTACGCGGACCAGGGCCGGGTGGAGGAGGCCATGCGCGAGCTGCAGACGGCCATCGAGCTGGACTCGCAGGACGCCTTCCCCCGCCACGAGCTGGCGGCGCTGATGATGGACGAGGGCGACTACCGTTCGGCCATCACCCAGCTGAAGGAAGTGGTGCGGCTGGAGCCGGACAACTTCGAGGCCCAGCTGGACCTGGGCATCTGCTACGCGCAGAAGGGCTTCTACGCGGAGGCCGAGCGCGCGTACGAGCGGGCCCGCGCGCTCAACGCGGAGGACCTGCTGCTCAACTACAACCTGTCGGCGCTGTACGCGCTGTGGGGGCGGCCGAAGGACGCGGTGCAGTACCTGCGCTCGGCGCTCGCGTCGGACCGCCAGAAGGTGATGGGCTGGTTGTCGACGGACCCCATGTTCGACGCCCTCAAGGGCGACCCCGACTTCGACGCCCTGTTTTGACGCCATGGGAACGGAATGGGTCTTCCTGGGGCTGGCGATCCTCCTGGTCTTCGCCAACGGCTTCTTCGTGGCGACCGAGTTCGCCATCGTGAAGATTCGCGCCACGCGCCTGCAGGCGCTGGTGGACGAGGGGCAGCCGGGCGCGACGCAGGCGCTGCGGATGGTGGAGAAGCTGGACGCGTACCTGTCCGCCACGCAGTTCGGCATCACCCTGGCCTCGCTGGGCCTGGGCTGGTTGGGTGAGCCCGCCTTCGCCAAGCTCTTGGAGCCGCTGCTCACGCGCGTGGTCCCGGATGGCGCGAGCGAGACGGTGGCCCACACGGCGTCGGTGGTCATCGCCTTCAGCATCATCACCTTCCTGCACATCGTGATTGGCGAGCTGGCGCCCAAGAGCCTGGCCATCCAGCGCGCGGAGGCGACCACGCTCGCCGTGGCGCTGCCGATGCGGGCGTTCTACTTCCTGTTCTACCCGTTCATCGTCCTGCTCAACGGGCTGGCCGCGTGGGTGCTGCGCGTCGTCGGCCTGCAGTCCGTGGGCGAGGCGCACGAGGCGCACAGCGAGGACGAGCTGCGCGTCATCCTCCACAGCTCCGCGCAGGCGGGCGCCATCACCACCGCGCGCGCGGAGCTGCTCGAGCGCGCCCTGGAGATGGCGCAGAAGACGGCGCGCCAGGTCATGGTGCCGCGCAACCAGGTGAAGTTCCTCGACGTCGAGGAGTCGCTGGAGAAGTGCATCGCGGACGCGCGCGCCGCCGGGCACACGTGGCTGCCGGTGTGCCGGGGCAACCTGGACGAGGTCGAGGGCGTGGTGAACGCCAAGGACCTGTTCTTCCTCCTGTCGCGCGGCGAGCTGCGCAGCCTGGCGCAGGTGCAGCGGCCGGTGCTCTTCATCCCGGAGAACGCGACGCTGGAGCAGCTGCTGGCGGAGTTCCGCCGTCGTCGCCGTCAGACGGCGCTGGTGGTGGACGAGCACGGCGGCACGTCCGGCCTGGTCACCATCGCGGACGTGGTCGCGGAGGTGGTGGGCGACGTGGCGGAGCTGGGCCGGCGCGTGGAGGAGGTCCGCTCGCTGCCGGGCGGTCGCTTCGAGCTGCCGGGCACCGCGCAGCTGGACGACCTGGAGGAGCGGCTCGACGTCACCTTCGACCTCGACGAGGACGAGGAGGGTGAGGTGACGACCATCGCCGGCTTCCTCATGACGAAGCTGGGGCGGGTGCCGGAGAAGGGCGACTCGCTGCGGCTCGACATGTGGCGCATCCTCGTGGAGGAGGTCGACGGGCCCCGCGTGGTGCGCGTGACGGTGGAGCCCCAGTCCCGCGCGGCGACGCCGACCCGCGCGTCCGCGGAGTCTTCGCCAACGTCCCCCTCGTCGGGGGACCCGGCGTCGGGGGGCTCCGGCGAGCCGCCTCCCGCGTCGTCGGGCGGCGAGTCGAACTAGCTTCGCCGCGCCCGCCGGCGCACGTCGCCTCCGCCTTGCGCGGGCGAGCCGGGCCCGCCTCGCCCCGAGCGCGCCTCAGGGGGCCTTGGGTTCCTTCTTCGCCGCCACGGCCTTGGGGGCCCGTCTCGCCTTGGCCTTCGCCTCGGCCTTCGCCTGGGGCCGCTTCACCTCGAGCAGCTCCAGGTCCGTGCCGTCCGCGGTGGCCAGCTTGAGGATGCCCACGCCCGGCGCGAACCAGATGTGGCTCTCCATGGAGCGGCCCTCGGAGCCCGGCCGGCTGGAGCGCGCGGTGACGATGTTCCTCACCTTCAACGCCTTGAACGTCCCGGCGGCCACCGTCACCTCCTCCTCGCCCACCACCGTCGACTCCTTGTCGAACGTGGTGGCGATGATGGGCCGGATGCCGCCCGTCTTCCTCGCCGGAGGCTGCAGCTTCACCGACAGGCTGTTCCTCCACGCGCCGCCCACCACCATCATCCCCGGCGCGGGCACCGCGACGCCCTCGGAGTTCACCACCTGGACATCCATGCCGGACGCCGACAGCAGCGTGCCCTCCAGGCCGCCCAGCCCCGTGCGCACTCCCTCCGCGCTACAGGTTGCTTCAGTCTCCCCCTGTCGCCCCTTGAGGCTCACGGCGACCTTGCCACGCAGCCCCTCGGGGACGACGGTGACGTCCCGCGTCGTCAGCATCAGCTCCGAGGACCTGCCCGCCCGGTAGGTGAGCGTCAGCCCTTCCTCCAGCGGGAAATACGGGTTGGGGCAGGGGGCCGCGGCCTCGACCGCCTGCGTGTCAGACCGGGGTGCTACCTCCGGCGTAGGGGGCGCTCCCATGAGGAGCGTCATGGCAAGAAAGGGCTGGAACGTAGGCAACCTCCGGAAAAGTCAATGGGAAGGTAGGGTGGGGTCCATGGCGTGCAAGTCCAAGGGAGGACGCGCCTGGCAGGCCCCTGACAGTCAGTCGAGCAGGAGTGCAGGCAGCCGCACGTATGGCCATGCGTGGCATGGTCACGCTTGATCGCCCGGGGGGGCGGCTGGTACTCCTGCCAAATCGTTCCGAGGCCGATTTTTCGGCCTCGCGCACGCTTTTCACCTCGGACGTCGCGCGTCCCCTGGGAGCCCGCTGGCATGCGTATCAAGCGGTTGGACATCACCGGCTTCAAGTCCTTCATGGAGCGGAGCGTCTTCACCTTCGACGAGGGGGTGACGGGCATCGTCGGCCCCAACGGCTGTGGCAAGTCGAACGTCGTGGACGCCATCCGCTGGGTGATGGGTGAGCAGAGCGCGAAGAACCTCCGTGGCCGTGGCATGGAGGACGTCATCTTCAACGGCTCGGAGAACAAGCCGCCCCTGTCCATGGCGGAGGTGTCGCTCACCTTCCTGGTGGATGACACGGACCAGCTGGCGCCGCAGTACCAGGGGTTCGCGGAGATCACCGTCACGCGGCGGCTGTTCCGCAACGGGGACTCGGAGTACCTCATCAACAAGACGGCGTGCCGCCTGCTCGACATCACCGAGCTGTTCCTCGGCACGGGCGTGGGCACCAAGGCCTACTCCATCATCGAGCAGGGCCGCGTGGGCCTCATCGTCTCCAGCAAGCCGGAGGACCGGCGCCACCTGCTGGAGGAGGCCGCGGGCGTCACCAAGTACAAGGCGCGCCGCAAGGCCGCCGAGCGGAAGATGGAGGCCACCGAGGCCAACCTCCTGCGCGTCACGGACATCACCAACGAGCTGGAGAAGCGCCTGGAGACGCTGTCGCGCCAGGCGAAGAAGGCGGAGAAGTACAAGAAGCTGCGCTCGCGCATGCGCGACATCGACCTGCACGCGGCCAGCCACAAGCACCTGGAGCTGCTCGCGGAGAAGCAGGTGCTCCAGTCCCGCCTGGAGAACCTGGGCACCGAGGAGCGCGAGAGCCTGGACCGGGTGAAGGCGCTGGAGGAGGCCATCACCCAGCGCCGCGCGGAGCTGGACGCGGAGGCCGCCGCCCTGCAGGCGCTGGCCGCCGAGGTGCACGGCATGGAGAGCGCCGTCCAGCGCGACTCGCAGGAGCTGTCGTATGGCCGGCGCGACCTGGAGGAGACCCAGGCGCGCGTGGACCAGGCGCGCGTGGAGCTGGACGGCCTGCTGGCGCGGCAGGCGGAGATGTCCGACGCCATGGCGGCGCGCGAGGCGGAGCTGTCCGGCATCGCCGGCTCGTGGAAGGAGGACGAGGTCGCGATGCAGGTGGCGCAGGAGGAGCTGCGCCGCGTGACGCACCTGCAGACGGAGGTCGCGCTGCGGCTGGAGCAGGAGCGCGCGGGGCTCGTCGCCGTGGCCGCGCGCCTGGCCAACCACGAGAGCAACCTGGTCAACCTGGCCCGCCAGCGCACGGACCTGGAGGGCCGCCGCGCCAGGCTCCAGGCGGAGCTGGAGTCGCTGCGCGCCCAGGAGGCGGAGCTGGAGTCGGTGCGTGGCGACGTGGCGAGGCGGGTGGAGGACACCCGGCACCTCGCCGCGGAGCTGGCCGAGCGCAAGGGGCAGGAGGAGGAGTCCCTCACCCGCACCCGCGCGGCCTTCACGGAGAACGAAATCCAGGTCATCGCCCTGCGCGAGGAGCTGAGCGACAAGAGGAGCCGCCTGTCGTCCCTGGAGGACATCCAGAAGAACTACGACGGCTTCGACCGGGGCGTGCGCGCCGTCATGGTCCGCGCCGGCACGGTGGCTCGCGAGCAGGGCATCTTCGGCCTCGTCGCGGACGTGCTCACCGTCACCCCGCGCTACGAGCGCGCGGTGGAGGCGGCGCTGGGCGAGCGGCTGCAGCACGTCATCGTCGAGAGCCGCGACAAGGGCGTGGAGCTGGTCGAGTACCTCAAGGGCCACGCGGAGGGCCGCGGCAGCTTCCTGCCGGTGCCCGCGGCGGACGCGCTGCCCGCGGCGTTCGAGCCGGACTTCACGCGCCCGGGCGTGCTGGCGCACGCGCTGCGCGAGGTGACGTGCGAGGAGGCGCTGGCCCCCGTCGTGCGGCTCCTGCTGGGCGACGTCGTCATCGTCCAGGACCTGGCGGCGGCCCAGGCGTATTCGGAGGCCGGGGGGCCGCAGTGCACGCTCGTCACCCAGGACGGCGAGGTCTTCCGCGCGGACGGCACCATCGTCGGCGGTGAGCGCGAGGGCGCCGCGGTGGGCGCGCTCCAGAAGAAGCGCGAAATCGCGGAGCTGGCGGGCGAGGTGGCGCGTGTCGAGGAGCGCTACAACGAGATCCTCACCCGGCACTACACGCTCCAGAAGCAGATGGGGCAGTCGGAGGGCGTCCTCAAGGGGCTGGCGAAGAACCAGCACGCCGAGGAGCTGAACCTGGCCAGCCAGGAGAAGGACCTGCACAAGGCGGGGGAGGACCTGGCCCGGGTGCGCGAGCGCGTGCGCGCGCTGGAGCAGGAGGACGCCCAGCTGGGCCAGAGCCACATGGCGCTGGCCAACGAGGAGGAGGCCAGCCGCGGCGAGGTGGCCCATGGCCAGACGGACCGCGAGGCGCGCGAGGAGCGGGTGCGGCAGCTCGCCCTGGAGCAGGAGTCCCTGCGCCAGCGCGCGGAGGCGGCCAACGCGGACCTGACGGGCCTGCGCATCAAGGTGGCGGCCGGCAGCGAGCGCGGCGAGTCGGCGCGCAAGGAGCTGGAGAGCCTGGTGGCGCAGCGCAAGGAGATGGAGACGCGCGTCGCGCGCCTGCGCACCACCCTGTCCGAGGGCGCCTCGCGCACGGAGGAGCTGGCGCGGCGCACCGCGGAGGTGGAGTCGGGCCTGGCCGAGCGCGTGGAGGCGCACCGGGCTGCGGCCGAGGGCCTGGAGGCGCGGCGCGCGGCGCACGCCGCCGCGGCCGGCGAGGTGCGTGAGCAGGACACCCAGTTCCGCGAGCTGCGCGGCCGGGTGGAGGAGCTGATGCAGGGGCTGGCGCAGAGCTCGCTGCGCGAGCGTGAAATCGCCCTGGAGCTCGAGCACCTGTCGGCCGGCATCCGCGAGCGCCACCAGGTGGAGCTCGCGCAGGAGCTGCACCGCTACCACCTGCTGCCGGCGCTCACGCCGGAGGTGGAGGCGGAGCTCAAGGACCTGCGCGCCCAGGTGGAGAAGATGGGGGAGATCAACCTCACCGCCATCGACGAGCACGCGGAGCTGTCCAAGCGCTCCGACTTCCTGCTCGCGCAGAAGAAGGACCTGCAGGCCTCCATGGAGCAGCTGCGCGAGGCCATCCAGCGCATCGACGCCACCAGCCGCGAGCGCTTCAAGCAGACCTTCGACGTGGTCAACGAGAAGTTCCAGGCCATCTTCCCCCGCCTGTTCGGCGGCGGGCGCGCCAGCCTGGTGCTCACCAACGACGGCCCCAACGGCGAGCCGGGCGTGGAGATCGTCGCCCAGCCGCCCGGCAAGAAGCTGCAGAGCGTCAACCTCCTGTCCGGTGGCGAGAAGGCCCTCACCGCCGTGGGCCTCATCTTCGGCATCTTCCTCATCAAGCCCACGCCCTTCTGCCTCCTGGACGAGGTCGACGCGCCGCTGGATGAGGGCAACGTGGGCCGCTACAACGACATGGTGAAGGAGATGAGCCGCCAGTCGCAGTTCATCCTCATCACCCACAACAAGCGGACCATGGAGGTCTCCAACACCCTCTACGGCGTCACCATGGAGGAGCCGGGCATCTCCAAGCTCGTCAGCGTGAAGATCCGCGAGGCCGCCGCGGCCAACGACGACAAGACCAGCGCCGCCTGAGCGGCCGTCCCGCGAGGGGCCGGGGATCTCCTCCCGCGCCCCTCGCCCGCCTCGCGCCACGGCGCGGGCGGCGGCGCACGGGGGGGCTGGAAACACGGAAGGCGCGAGAGCCGGTGGTCCGGGCTCCCGCGCCTTCGTGCGTTTCAGGCCGGTGAGGGGCCTACTTCTTCTTCGGGTTGTAGCTCACCTTCGGGCAGGCCTTCTGGTCCGCGTCGACGCGGGCCTGGGCGGTGGCCAGGTCCTGCTGGGTGTTGGTGAGGGCCGTCTGGCTGGCGGTCTCCACGGGGGCCCAGCCCTCGGCGTCCGTCGCCTTCAGCTGCTGCACGAGCGTCACGGAGTCCTGGTCCACGGCCTTCTGGGCCTCCAGCGCGGACACCCAGCCCTTGGCGGCGTCCACCATGGCGTTGCACGTGGAGGTCAGCTGGTCGAGCAGCTTGAAGTCCTTCGTCTTGTTGTACTTCGCGACGGCGGCCTCGAACGCCTCCGCGGCGGCCGCGCGGGCGCCGAAGGCGATGGCCGCGTCCGCGGCGCGCTGGTTGCGGACCACCTCGAGCTGGAAGAAGCGCAGCTGCGGATCCAGGTTGTCGGCCGGCTGGGTGGCGCTGGAGTTGAAGTGCACGAAGCGGTGCGGGTAGGTCAGCTTGTCCATGCTGGACTTGGCCGGCAGCGCGAGCATCTTCTGCTTGAGGCACGCGGCGAGCTGGTCACCCTCGGTGCTGCCGGAGGGGTCGAACGTCACCTCGGGGGTCGCCTGGCCCTTGGTGAGCGTCACCTTGGACGTCAGCACCGGCGGGGTCGACGCCTGGTAGCCGGCGTAGCAGTCGCACCAGCCCTGCTGGGCCAGGCGCACCTCGCCGGAGAAGTCCGAGCCGTCGTTCATGCCGAAGGTGACGGTGGCGCTGTTGGTGGTGTCGTGCTCGAACGTCGCCGTGGACTCCACGGGCGCGGCGCCCTTGGCCAGCGGCTGCGGCTTGACGAGCTTGTCCACCGCGGCCTGGATGCACTGCTGGCCTTCGGGGGTGAGGTTGGCGTCACCGGACACCGCGTGCGTGGCGCCCGCGTCCGTCACGGTGGTCTTCACCGTCACCACCGTCTTCTCGGCGGTGCCACGGCTCTTGGGGCTCACCAGGCACTCGAGCACCACGGGACGCGCGGTGAGCATGGCGCCCACGAGGACACCCTGGTTGGAGGGGGGCAGCTTCAGGTCGCGCGGGAAGCAGGTGGCCACGTCGAAGGCGGGCTGGTTGCCAATGCGTACGCGCTCCTCGGTGGACTGCGGCTTACCACCGTTCTCGGCGCTTTCGGTCTTCTGCTGACCGGCGCAGGCGGCGGTGAAGACGATGGAGGCTACGGCGAGACGACGCAACATGCGGTTTTTCTCCCTGGGGTGATACTGCGAGGGGGCACTCACTTCTCCAGGCCCTCGGCGTTCTTGAGGTCCTTGAGACGAAGCCCGTTCTTCTTGAGCAGGCGGTAGAGGCTCTGCATCGACAGTCCGGTGCGCTGCTCGGCGGCTTTCATGTCGAAGCCCACGGTACGCATCACCTCGGCGAAGTACAGACGCTCGAAGTCCGCGAGGACCCGATCTTTCGCCTCGTGGTACGGCATGCCGGTGACGAGCGTGGCCACGTGGTTGCCGGGGGGCTGGCCCTCCGGGCGGCGCGAGGGCTGGGCGAGGAAGTCGAGCCAGCTGGTGTTGCCCGTCTCCTCCATGAGCGCGCCGCGCTCCAGCACGTTGCGCAGCTCGCGCACGTTGCCCGGCCAGTCGTAACCCTCGAAGAGGGCGAGCGTCTGCGGGGTGAGCGTCACGCTGGCGCGCAGCGTCTGGGACAGCGCCTGGGCCAGCGTGGGCAGGTCCTCGCGCCGGGTGCGCAGGGGCGGCAGGCGCACCCGCGCCACCGCGAGGCGGAAGTAGAGGTCCGCGCGGAAGCGGCCCTGGCGCACGTCCTCCTCCAGGTTGCGGTGCGTGGAGGCGATGACGCGCACGTCCACCGGCACCGGCTGGCCGTCCAGCGAGGGCACCTCGCGCGCCTCCAGCACGCGCAGAAGCTTGCCCTGCACCATCAGGGGCAGCTCGCCCACCTCGTCCAGGAAGAGCGTGCCGCCGCGGGCGGCCTCGAACACGCCCCGGGCCTCCTTGTCCTCCGGGTCGCTGGCGCGCAGGCCGCCGAACAGCTCGCGCTCCGCCTTCTCCTCGGAGATGAGGTTGCAGTCGACGACCTTGAAGGGGCCGTGCCGCCGCGCCGAGTGCTGGTGCACCGCGCGCGCGGCCAGCTCCTTGCCGGTGCCCGTCTCGCCCTCGATGAGCAGGCTCATGTCCTCGCGGGCCACGCGCCGCAGCTCCGTGAAGACCCAGCGCATCTTCTCCGACGTGCCCACCAGCGCGCCGAAGGACTCGGCGCCCGCCAGCTCCAGCTCCGTGGGCTTCGCCGCCATCTTGATGGCGAGCTTCGTCTTGCCGAGTTCGATCTTGTCGCCGCGGCCGAGGTACGCCTGGAGCACCTGTCGGCCGTCGATGAAGGTGCCGTTGCGGCTGCCGGTGTCGCGCAGCAGCAGTCCGCGCGGGGTGCGCTCCACCTCGAGGTGGCGGCGGCTCACCGTCGTGTCCGTCAACACGAGGTCGCTGGCGGGATCGGACCCCACCCGCACCAGACCTCCATCCTGGGGCGTCACCTTCTTCCCCTTGTCGGGGCCCGACACCACCTCCACCGTCCATTCGTGAATGGGGATGCGGGTGGTGCGGCCTTCCTTCTCTTCCGTCTGGGTGGTCTGGGTGACCTCGGGCCTGTCCATCATGGGGTCCTCTTTAGGTGCGAGGGGACCGGGCGGGCAAGCCCGGAGCACGAACTGCGCGTGTTCCCCGCGCGGCGGGGGAGCATCCCTGGAAGAATCTTCCCGGGCGACTGTTGCACGTGAGCCGACGGGGGCGCAGCGCCCATCCGCGAGCGAAATCCACTGTGGGTGGGGCGGGGAGTCCGCGCTTTTTCTCGTGGACTGAGTCTCACGTTCGAGCGCGTGCGGGGAGCCGGGGATGTCCAATTCTCCACGCTCCACGCGCCTCGCGGGTGATGGAGCGGTGCGCCAGGAACGTGGGTGGGGGAGGGGTGGCGGGGCGCGGGGCAATCGCCGCGAATGGCGCGTACGCGCCCCCGAGCGCAAGGGGCGCCCTCGCGGGCGTGGCGCCACCCAGCGCTCACGCCCGAGGCGTCGCGACGGTGTCAGTACGTCGCGGGCGCGTCACTCGCGGGGAAGGATTCCTTGGAGGCCTCGTCGACGATGTCGTCGGAGCTGCTGCCCCCGGACTTCGCGCCGCCGTAGATGGGCTGGCGCTCCGAGGCGCCCTTCTCCCCCGCGCGCTTCCTGCCACGCCCGGTGCCGCCTGTGTCCTTGTCCCCGCGCGCCGCGACGCGCGTGCCGAGCAGGTTCTTCGCCCGCTCCGCCAGGTGCCGCTGCTCCTCCTGCCAGTCGCGGAAGAACTGGGCGAGCTCCGGGTCGCCCGCCTGCTCGGCGTCACGGATGAACTGCTCCGCCGTCGAGGCGCCCTTGAGCAGGTGATACAGCGTGCTGATGAGGTTGTAATGCTCGTCCCGGGTTCCCGTCTGTCGCGCGTGTCCCGCCATGTGCCGCCTCCCGAGCTGGTGTTGGGCCCACCCGAGGGAAGCTATGCATGGCGCGGCGGGCTACCCGGAGAGGGCGCCCGCCCGGCCGCTCGGGCTCAAGCCCGCAGCATCGGCTCCAGCTTTCCTTCCTTGTCGAGCTGGGCGAGGTCCGAGTAGCCGCCCACATGTGTGTCGCCGATGAAGATCTGCGGCACGGTGCGCTGCCCGCCACTCATCTCCACCAGCTTCGCGCGGGCCTCGTCGTCCCCGGTGACGTCCAGCTCCTCGAAGTCCACGCCCTTGCGCTTGAGCAGGTCCTTGGCGCGGACGCAGAAGCCACAATAGTTGGTGGTGTAGATCTTCACGGGCTTCACGGTGTCTCCTCCTGTCATCGAAACGTAAGGGCCTCGCGTGGCCGGCGCCACCCGGAGCCCCGAAGCACGACGGCCCCCGGCTCCACGAGGGAACCGGAGGCCGACGCCAGGCGACCACCCCGGACGGACCGGGGCGAGTGGCCTACATGCCCATGCCGCCCATACCGCCCATGCCGCCCATGCCACCGCCGGCCGGGGCCTCCTTCTCCTCCTTCGGACGCTCGGCCACCATCGCCTCGGTGGTGAGCATCAGGGAGGCCACGGACGCGGAGTTCTGCAGCGCCGTGCGGCTCACCTTCGCCGGGTCGATGACGCCGGCGGCGAGCAGGTCCTCGTAGGCGCCGGTCGCCGCGTTGAAGCCGTACGCGCCCGTGCCCTCCTTGACCTTGTTCACCACCACGCTGCCCTCGAGGCCGCCGTTGGCGACGATCTGCCGCAGCGGCTCCTCGACGGCGCGGCGGATGATGTCCACGCCGAACTTCTCACCGTCGACGAACGACTGACCCTCCAGCGCCTTGAGGCACCGGATGTAGGCCACGCCGCCGCCAGGCACCACGCCCTCCTCGACGGCCGCGCGGGTCGCGTTGAGCGCGTCCTCCACGCGGGCCTTCTTCTCCTTCATCTCCGTCTCGGTGGCCGCGCCGACGTTGATGACCGCCACGCCGCCCACGAGCTTCGCCAGGCGCTCCTGGAGCTTCTCGCGGTCGTAGTCGCTCGTCGTCTCCTCGATCTGCGCGCGGATCTGCTTCACCCGCGCCTCGATCTCCTGCTGGCTGCCGGCACCGTCGACGATGGTGGTGTTGTCCTTGTCCACCGTGACGCGCTTGGCCTTGCCCAGGTCCTGGAGGGTCAGCGTGTCCAGCTTGATGCCCAGGTCCTCGGCGATCATCCGGCCGCCCGTCAGGGTGGCGATGTCCTCGAGGATGGCCTTGCGGCGGTCGCCGAAGCCCGGCGCCTTCACCGCGGCCACGTTCAGCACGCCGCGGATCTTGTTCACCACCAGGGTGGCCAGGGCCTCGCCCTCGACCTCCTCGGCGATGATGAGCAGGGGCTTACCCGCGCGCGCCGTCTGCTCCAGGATGGGCAGCAGGTCCTTCATCGACGAGATCTTCTTCTCGTGGATGAGGATGAGCGCGTCGTTGAGCACCGCCTCCATCCGCTCCGGATCCGTCACGAAGTACGGGGAGAGGTAGCCGCGGTCGAACTGCATGCCCTCGACCACGTCCAGCGTCGTCTCGAGGCCCTTGGCCTCCTCGACCGTGATGACGCCCTCCTTGCCGACCTTCTCCATCGCGTCCGCGATGATCTGGCCGATGGTGGAGTCGCCGTTGGCGGAGATGGTGCCGACCTGGGCGATCTCCTTCTTGTCCTTCGTCGGCTTGGCCAGCTTCTTCAGCTCGCCCACGATGACGGACACGGCCTTGTCGATGCCGCGCTTGATGTCCATCGGGTTGTGACCGGCCGCCACCAGCTTCGCGCCCTCGCGGAAGATGGCCTGCGCCAGCACCGTCGCGGTGGTCGTGCCGTCACCGGCCACGTCGGAGGTCTTGGACGCGACCTCCTTGACCATCTGCGCGCCCATGTTCTCGAACTTGTTCTCGAGCTCGATCTCCTTCGCCACCGTCACACCGTCCTTGGTGATGGTGGGGGAGCCGAAGCTCTTCTCGATGACCACGTTGCGGCCCTTGGGGCCCAGGGTCACCTTGACCGCGTCGGCCAGGATGTTCACGCCGCGCAGGATGGCCTCGCGCGCGCGCACGTCGAAAAGAAGGTCCTTCGCCATGATGGGGATTCCTTAGGTAAGCAAAGGGGAGGGGATTACTTCTCGATGACGCCGAGCACATCCTCCTCACGGAGGATGAGGTGCTCCTCGCCGTCGAGCTTGATCTCGGTCCCGGCGTACTTGCTGAAGAGGATGGTGTCGCCGGCCTTGATGTCCAGGGGACGCACCTTGCCGTCCTCCTGCACCTTGCCGTTGCCGACGGCGATCACCTTGCCCTCGAGGGGCTTCTCCTTCGCCGTGTCCGGGATGAAGAGGCCGCCCTTGGTCTTGTTCTCCTCGGCGACCCGCTTGACGATGAGCCGATCCTGCAGGGGACGAATCTTCATGGTCTGCTCCTTGATGGGCGCCCTGTCCGCCGTCCGGGATGTCCGGGCGGCTCGGTGCGCCGCTGGGGTGAAGATGGGCCGTGACGGCCCGCGGCAATTAGCACTCGTACCTCACGAGTGCTAACGCCTAGGCGCCGCGGATAATAACCAGCGAAGTCGACCCGTCAAGCGACGCCGGCCGCACGCGCCCCATGCTGCCAACTGCCCGGCATTGCTGTTCTTTTCCGACACGGGCGGCACCTGGCCCGGCGCCCGTCCGGCGGGCGCGCTGCGGGCTCGGATTGGCACTCTCCCTCCGCGAGTGCTAGCGCAAGTGCCTGGAATCATTGAGGTCGACTTTGCGACGCGGTGGGTCGATTGCTACCGTTCCCTTATTCCCCGACGGCGTGGTCGGCCCGGTGGGATGGCGGGAGGTGTCGATGAGTCAACTGGTGGCGTCCCTGTCGCTGAAGGAGTTCTTCAAGTCCCTCCTGACCGAGGTCACGGCGCGGCAACGCGTGGCGCTGGCCGAGGTGACGGAGTTCTACCTGGTGAACCTCTTGTCGGAGTTCGCCAGCACGGACGCGCTGTTCGACCGCGAGGAGGACGGACGCAAGGCGCGCGAGCCCCTGGCGGTGCTCTACCACCAGGCGCTGCAGCAGGAGCGCGAGGCGCGCATCCGCACGCTGCGGCGGCTGGGGGATGTCTCGCTCTACACCGTGGGCTTCTTCTCCGGCGCGCTCCAGGGCCGGGTGGTGGGGCCGGACTACTACATCCAGATGGGGGGCACCGCGTACGGGCAGGTGGCGGACCTGTCCCCCACCGCGGGCTTCGCGGCGGTGTACCGCGAGCTGCGCGACAAGTTCCGCGCGGTGGTGGAGGTGCTGGAGGAGATCTCCGCGCGGGGCATGGTCCAGGCGGGCCCGAGCGGCGCGCTCAAGGTCTACGAGTCCTGGGTGCGCACCGGCAACGACCGCCTGGAGCGCGTGCTGGTGGACGCGGGGATGATGCCGCTCCCCAAGGGCGGGCTGGCGAACTAGGTGGCGGAGGCGTCCAGCCATGATGATTGGCCGGGTTCAGGACCACCTGGAGGCCATCTACGGCTTCACGTGCGAGGCGCGGGCGGAGGTCTTCGTGGTGGACACGGAGGCCGCCGTCCGGCTCGGCGCCACGGGGCGCAGCGAGGAGGAGCTGCTGGTCCACGAGTCGGAGGACGCGCTGGAGCTGGCGCTGTACTTGTCCCCGGCGCTGTTGGACCGGCTCAAGCCCTACGAGGCCGGGCCGCTGGGGTACGTGCTGGACGGCGACCTCGCGGGCTACTGCCAGGTGGCCGAAGGCGTGAGCCACTTCCTCTACATGGCGCACACCGCGGCGCACGGACGGACGGTGTCGCTGCTGGAGTTGGAGGCACAGGCGGAGGTGGACAAGTTCGCGGTGTGCCTGCTGCACCGCTGGGGCGAGGGCGTGGCGGCCTGGTCCCAGGAGCTGCTGGCGCGGCTGTTCGACCGGGTGTCCTACCGCGACCGGCTGTCCTCCCAGGAGCGCTGGCGGTACGAGGAGGCCAACCGCGTGTCGCGGCGGTTCTGCTCGCGGCTGATGGGACACGTCGCGGGACGGCGGCTGGACAGGCTCCTCGCGGACCTGCGCTACGCCTACCGGCTGGGCGCGGAGGCGAAACTGCGCCACTTCGCGCACGGTGGTTGAGCACCGGCCCACCTGCTTCGGTTAGGGTAGGTGGGCATGCCACGCGAGGCGTCCGCAGGAGGGATTGTCATCCGGGAGAGTGACGGCACCTGGGAGGTGGTCGTCATCCGTCCCCATGGCCGTCCCCTGTGGGCGTTGCCCAAGGGCCACGTCGACCCGGGGGAGAGCCCGGAGCAGACGGCGAGCCGCGAGGTGCACGAGGAGACGGGGCTCACCGCGTCGCTCGTCGCGCCGCTGGGGGAGATCCGCTACGTCTACCAGTTCCGCGGGCAGCGCATCTTCAAGCGCGTGCACTTCTTCCTCTTCCGGTACCAGGAAGGGGTGTTGGGGCCACTGCCGGGGCCGCGCGTGGAGGTGGACGAGGTGCGCTGGGTTCCGGTGGGCCAGCTGGTGCCCATGCTCGGCTACAAGGGCGAGAAGGCCGTCGCCGCGCGCGCCGTGCGGTGGATGCGCGCGCAGGGCCTCCTGCCACAGCCCCCCTCCCCGGAGCGCAAGCCGGTGGGAGAGGGGGACTAGGCGGCGCGACGGACTACTTGCCGGGGGCCTCGCCGGCGTACTTGCCGGACAGCGCCTCGCGCACGTCGCGATCGAACTTCACGTGGCCGGTGGCCACCTCACGCAGCGAGAGCACGGGGGGCTTGTTCTTGGACTGCTCGATGATGGGGCGGGCGCCGGCCATCAGCTGGCGAGCGCGCTTCGCCGCGAGCAGCACCAGCGCGAACCGGTTGTCGACCAGGGGGAGGCAGTCTTCGACTGTGACGCGAGCCATGGAACGTCCTTCGGATTTTGGTGGGGCTACGGGAAACGCTGAAACCTAAAGAGCACCCCGAGGGGAGTCAAGGAAGGACGACCGGGGTGGGCCTCCAGGCGGACAGGCGCTTCCACCGCCGGGGAGGCCTGCCCGCCTACGTGTACCACCCCGCCCAGAGGATCAGCACCACCTGGAGGGGCAGCCGCAGCCAGAGGGCCCACCGGGGAACCTTCCGGAAGCGCTCCGGCTGGCGCGCCATCTCCAGGTTCGCGGGGAAGACGGCCACGAACAGGGCGATGAGGCCCCATGCCGCCCACACGCGCGTCGCGGGCACCAGCAGCCCCACGCCCAGCGCCACCTCCGCGACGCCGCTCCAGAACACCAGCGGCCCATGCCAGGGGAGCCAGGCCGGCATCATCCGGACGTAGAGGCGCGGGTTCACGAAGTGGTTGATGCCCGCGGCCACCATGAAGAGGCCGAGGACGTACCTCAGGATGTCCTTCACCATGGAGGGGGCGGGGGACTCAGGCGGCGGCGAACGCGGCGTCGACGATGGCGCGAGCCTCCTCCAGGATGGCCTGGAGGTGGGCCTCGTCGCGGAAGCTCTCCGCGTAGATTTTGTAGACGTCCTCGGTGCCGGAGGGGCGGGCCGCGAACCAGCCGTTCTCCGCCACGACCTTGAGCCCGCCGATCTCCGCGTCGTTGCCGGGGGCGCGGGTGAGGCGCTGGAGGATGGGCTCGCCGGCCAGCGTGGTGGCCTTCACCGCGTCCGGCGACAGCTTCTTCAGCACGGACTTCTGGGCGGGCGTGGCGGCCTGGTCGATGCGCGCGTAGTACGGCGTGCCGAAGCGCGCCGCCAGCTCGCGGTAGTGCTCGCCCGGGTCCTTGCCGGTGCGCGCGAGGATCTCCACCGCGAGCAGGTCGAGGATCATCCCGTCCTTGTCCGTGGTCCACGTGGTGCCGTCGCGGCGCAGGAAGGACGCGCCCGCGCTCTCCTCGCCGCCGAAGCCGAGCGAGCCGTCCAGCAGTCCCTCCACGAACCACTTGAAGCCCACGGGCACCTCCACCACGCGGCGACCCAGGTCCTTCGCCACGCGGTCGATGAGGCCGCTGCTCACCAGCGTCTTGCCCACCGCCGTGCCCGGCCGCCAGCCCGGGCGGTTCTGGAACAGATAGGCGATGGCCACCGCGAGGTAGTGGTTGGGGTTCATCAGCCCCATCGAGCGCGTGACGATGCCGTGCCGGTCCGAATCCGCGTCGTTGCCGAAGGCGAGGTCGTACTGGTCCTTGAGTCGCACCAGGTTCGCCATGGCGTAGGGCGACGAGCAGTCCATGCGGATCTTCCCGTCGTGGTCCACCGGCATGAACCGGAACGTCGGGTCCACCGTCGGGTTCACCACCCGCAGGTCCAGGCCGTAGCGCGTGGCGATGGGCTCCCAGTACGCGACGTTGGAGCCGCCGAGCGGATCCGCGCCGATGCGCAGCTTCGCGCCACGCAGCGCCTCCATGTCCACCACGGACCCCAGGTCCTCGACGTATGGAGTGATGAAGTCGTGGGGCTTCACGGTGGGCGCGGTGCGCGCCCGCTCGTAGGGGATGCGCTGGACGCCGGCGTTGTCCACGCCGAGCAGGGCGTTGGCGCGCTTCTCGACGCCCGCGGTGATGTTCGTGTCCGCGGGGCCTCCGTTGGGCGGGTTGTACTTGATGCCGCCGTCCTCGGGCGGGTTGTGCGACGGGGTGATGACGATGCCGTCCGCCAGCCCCGCCGAGCGGCCCCGGTTGTACGTGAGGATGGCGTGGGAGATGACGGGCGTGGGCACGTAGCCGTCGGTGAAGCGCACCTGCACGCCGTTGGCCGCCAGCACCTCCAGCGCCGTCCGCTGGGCGGGCGCCGACAGCGCGTGGGTGTCCATGCCCAGGAAGAGCGGCCCGTCGATGCCCTGCTTCTGGCGGTACTCACAGACGGCCTGTGTCACCGCGAGGATGTGCGCCTCGTTGAAGCTGGTGCGCGCGGACGAGCCCCGGTGGCCCGACGTGCCGAAGGCGACGCGCTGCTCGGGCACGTCCACGTCGGGCTTCTCCGCGTAGTAGCGGGCGCGCAGCTTCTCGGGGTCGATGAGGAGATCTTCCGGCGGGAGCTTTCCAGCGAGGGGATGGGCCATGGCGTCGCCACGATAGGCACGCCCCGCGGCGGATGGATCCCCGATGTGGGGGGCATGTCGTCGGGTGGACCCAGACCCGCCCCAGGGGCCGCGGAGGCTGGGCTCCGTCGCCTCTCCCATCGCCGTGAAGGCCACGCTGAGCGGCATCCTCTGACGGGACGCGCGCCGAGCACGGGCCCCGGCCGCGCGTCGCGGGCTACGAACCGGCGGGGCTGGAGGCCGGGGGCGCCTCCTGCTCGGGCAGGTAGAAGGCCCCGGAGCGCGCGGCGAGCACGGCCGCGGTGAGCATGCCCACCACGAGCCCGAGGACGACGATGCTGCCCAGCGTCACCCAGTCCGTGACGGAGGTCGGCTGGAACAGCTGGGCGAAGGGCGTGCCGTAGTCGAAGCCCTGGGCGGGCGCCTTGCGGAAGTTCTGCAGCGCGGTGAGCAACGCGGACGTCGCCGCGCCCACGCCCATGCCCACCACCGCCGCGAAGGTGGCGCTGCCCCACAACATGGCGCGGCTGACGGGGCTCGCCGTCGGTCGGCCCTGCACGTCGAAGTTCGGGTCGCGCACGCCCAGCGGCACGAAGCGCGCGAGCAGCAGCAGCCCGGGGATGCCGCCCACCATGGTGAACCAGAAGAAGGCCTCCCAGCCGATGGAGTACACCATGAAGCCGGCGATGGGCCCGGCCAGCACGCGCGGGATGGAGAAGAGGCTGGAGAGCAGCGCGAACTGGGTGGCGGAGAAGCGCTTCTGCGTCAGCCGCATCAGCAGCACGGAGAACGCCCCGGTGCCCAGCCCCTGCGTCAGCTGCTCGAAGCCGATGGCCCCGTACATCAGCCACACGTTGGGCTCCCCGGCGCGCGCCACCAGCACATAGCCCACGTTGGAGACGATCTGGATGACGCCGAACACCCACAGCGCGCGGCCCAGGCCCAGCACCGTCGTCCACGCCCCGCCGATGAGCGTCCCCGCGATGGTGCCCACGAGGCCGAGCGTCCCCAGCGCCACGCCCCGGTCCACGTCGCTGTAGCCCATGTCCACCAGGAACGGGCGCAGCAGGGTGCCGCCGAGGTTGTCCGCCAGCTTGTAGAGGAAGACGAAGGCGAGGATTTCGAGGGCGCGGTGGCGCGACAGGAAGCCCACGAACGGATACCAGACGGCGTCCTTCAGCGACTTCGGGGGAATCGGCTTCTCGTCCGGTTCGGGCGCGAAGCGGGTGATGATGAGCATGGGCAGGAACAGCACCGCCAGCCCGATGACCACCGCCTTCCACGACACGCGGCCCGCCAGGGTGATGGCCGCCGAACCCGCGATGAACATGGCCGCGCGGTACAGCGCCACGCGCGCGCCCACCGCCACGCCTTGCTCGTCCTTGCGCAGCACCTCCACCGCGTAGGCGTCGATGGCGATGTCCTGTGTCGCCGCCGCGAAGGCCACCGCCATGGCGAGCGCGCCCACCACCCACGCGGCCTCCGGGTGCTCGCCCACGCCCGCCAGCGCGAGCGTGGTGGCGAAGAGCGCCACCTGCGCCACCGCCATCCACCCCCGCCGCCGCCCCCAGAAGGGCGGCACGTAGCGGTCCATCAGCGGCGACCAGAGGAACTTGAACGTCCACGGCGCCTGCGCCAGCGTGACGAGGCCCACCACGCGGATGTCCACGCCGATGCTGCGCAGCCAGTCGGGAATGGCGATCCACACCAGGCCCAGCGGCAGACCGGAGGAGAACGACAGCAGCGTCACGGCGGCCGTGCGCCAGGACGTCATCGCCCTGGCCAGGCTGGCCCATGTCCCGGGACGCTCCGCCCGCTCCCCGCTCTTCGCCGCTTCGCTCATGGCGGCGGACTGTATACCAGCTGTGTCCTACCCCGAGGGTCTCTCGCCCGTCCTCGCCCGGAGGGCGGCCGGCCCGGGGGCCGTCGTCCCGGACCGCCTGCTCGCGCCGCCACCGGAAGGCCCTCCGCCGCTGCCTGGATGCCCGCTACGGGTCCAGCGCCGAGACATCCGGGCACGAGGCCCGGCTGCCCTCGGTGGGCGTGAGGAAGTCCCAGCTCCGGGCGAGGAACGTCACGCGGCCCAGCCGGTCCCAGCACTCGGTGTACTTCGCCCCGGTGATGTCGCCGGCGAGCACCTCCAGGCTGCCCAGCCCCCGCCCATCCGGCGCCCACCGCGTGGTGAGCGCCACGTCCTCCAGCTGTCCACCCGCGACGAAGTCCGTGTCGTGGATCTCGAACGTCATCTCCACGACGTTCCCCGCGCCCTCGCGGAACACGTACCGGGCGGGCAGCCGCGAGGACAGGGCGTAGTCGAACACCAGCTCCACGCGCGTGGGCAGGGCCTGGGTCTGGTAGTGGATCTCCAACCGCTCCAGCGCCTCCATCCCGGTGAAGAAGCCCTTGCCGAGCGCCCGGCCCGTCTCCAGCGAGATGTCGCCCGTGCCCTTGCGGATGCCCGCGTTGGCCTGGAACGCGCCCACGAGGAAGGACCACCACGCGTCCTCGCCCTCGTTCACCCGGCGGTACTCGAGCTGGTAGTCGAACCGCTCCCCCGCGCGCGTCATCACGAACCGCGCCTCGAAGGCGGGGCGGTTCCTGTCGCGGTACGGCCCCCAGATGCGGCGGTCCGTCTCCCGCTCCGTGGGGGGCGCCTCGCGGATGGTCTCCAGGAAGGACAGGAGCCCATCCACGCCGCCGTTGAACTTCAGGCCCGTCTCGTCCGTGTCGCCCGCCAGCTCCGACAGCTCGCCCAGCTTCACGGCCATCGCCACCGTGGCGCCCGCCACCTGCTGGCCGGCGACCCTCTGCCGCTCACCGGGCAGCTTCACCGCGAGGTCCTCGCGGCGGGGCAGGGCGTTGAGGAACTCCAGGTCGTCGTTGGAGAAGTCGCCGCCACACGCCGACAGCGCGAGACACAGACAGGCCAGCACGGGGTATCGCATCGCGCGCTCCTTCATGGCTGGTAGGTGACGAGCAGGCCCAGCTCCCAGAAGCCCAGGGAGCGCTGCTCGTCCACGGTGTAGAGGAGGTAGTGCAGCCGGGCCCGCCCCGTCAGGTGCAGGTGTCGCAGGGGCTGCCAGCGCAGGCCGCCCACCACGCCCGGGGAGAACATGGCGTACCGTTGGTCGGGCAGCTCCGCGTCCGCGAAGTCGCGCCGCATCACGAGGTACGCCATGCGCACGCCGACGAAGGGCGCGACCCGCCCGTGGGGCCACTCGGTGAGCAGCGTCGTGCCCAGGCTCGTCACCGCGTACCGGTACGCCGGCCCCGACAACGTGGGCAGCGCGAGCACCGCCTGCTTGCCGCCCACCGCCACGTCCACGCCCCAGACCCAGTCGCGGCGGAAGTAGTCGTGCAGCTGCGCCTCCGCGCCCAGCAGCCCCACCGACAGGAACAGCGACTCACGCGTGGGCGCGTCGAAGAAGGACTGCACCGCGCCGGACAGGCCCACCGTCCACCACGAGCCACCGCCCGGGGCCACGCCCTTCACCGGGTCGTCCGAGAAGGGCGCGTCGCGCAGGCGCGACTCCTCCAGCACCGCCTGCCGCCCGCGCGCCACCTCCACCTCGCCGATGCGCAGCCGGTCCCCCAGCCGTCGCTTCACGCGGTAGGTGCCCGGCGCCAGCGCCACCCGGCGCTCCACGTCCGGCGTCTTGTCCAGCTCCGCCACCACCAGGCCCGCGGGGTCCACGAAGTAGTACAGGCCCGCCGGCGCGACGCCCGGTACCACCAGGCCCTCGCTGCTGGCGCGCAGGTCCGTCAGCACCAGGTCCCCGTTGCCCGCCAGGTCGTAGCTGAACGTGGGGTGCTGCGCGCCGCCGCTGCTGGCCGCCGTGTCCGCCACCGTGCGCGCGTAGGCATGCGAATACGCCTCGAACAGCGTCACGCGCCCGTCCCCGCTGCGGTCCGCGTCGCCCAGCAGTCCGCTGGCCAGGTGGTGCGAGAAATAGCTGCCGCCCAGCGCGTCCGACTCCTGCGAATCCTCGTCCGCCGCGCTCGAGGTGAGGATGACCAGCCCCCGCGCGTCGCGCGACGCGCCGGATTCGATTTCGAACGCCGGGGCCCGGCGCGCGCCCTTGGTCCGCGTCAGCGCGCCGGAGCGGCAGGAGTCCAGGATGGCGATGCGGATGTCCGCGGGCGCGGCGGCCAGCCTGCGCTTGAGGTCCTCGAACCCCAGCCGCGAGCCGCCCAGCCGCAGCGCCCCGTCCTTCGCGTGACCGGAGTAGTAGACGAGCAGCGCCGTGCGCTCGCCCCGCGCCTGGGCCTCCCTCGACCGGGCCTCCAGCTCCGTCAACGCGGCGAGGAAGTCCTTCGACGACGCATCGAGCAGCAGCTTCGCGTCGGACGGCGCCACGCCGCCCAGTCTCCCCAGGAGCGCGTGCATCTTGCGGGCATCGTCTCGCGCGAAGCGCAGGGGACGCGTCTCGTCGCCTCCCTCGTCGTTGCCGGCGACGAGCGCGAAGCGGCGGAGCGTGTTCGCGTGTGACAGCGAGGCCGCGAGGAGCAGGACCAGGACGAGCCAGCGCTGGAGGGCGGGAGGCGTCATGGCTTGAGCAGCACCCAGTGCGTCTGTTCGCCCGGAACGGCCAGCGTCGGCAGTCGCTCCAGGTCCCCGTTCACGGACATGAACGCCCGGCGGGCGGCCTCCACGAGCGTGTCCACGGCGAGCGGCTCGTCGCTGAGCACCACCACCACGCGCTCGGCGCCGGAGCCGGTGAACTCCCAGCTCCCCGGCAGCCAGTGCATCGCGTCGCCCGGCTCCACGGGCGCGCTCTGCCCGGCCTCGGGGTGCAGCGGCGTCACCTCGCCGATGGCGTCCACGGACACCGCCGCGACGAAGCGGTGCGTGCCGGCTCGATAGCCGAGCATCACCCGCTCTCCGTGGTCCAGCGCCTCCGGCACGTCCACGCGGGCCTCGCGCTGGGGGCCAGGACCTCCACCGACGCGCAGCTCCACCAGCGCGTCGCTGCCCTTGCTCCGGTCCCAGCCCGAGCCCTGCGACAGCATGGGGCGCACCAGCGCCACCACCAGCACGGAGGCCGCCAGCGCGACCACCGGGGGCAGCCAGCGCCGGGCCGCGGCGGGCCTCGCGGCGCGCTGTCGGCGCTCGGCGCGTCGCACGCCCGCCTCGAAGTCGTCGAACGAGAGGGCGGCCTCGAACCCCGCCTGCTCCTCTTCGAGGGCCCGCAGCGTGGCGCCACACGCCGGGCATTCGGCCACGTGGGCCCGGACACGCGCGGCGTCGGAGGCGGTGAGCTCCCCGACGCGCAGGCGGCGCAACGTCCACTCCGACTCGTGCGCGCTCATCGGACCCTCAGCTCCTCTCCACCCAGTTCGGCGAAGCGCTCCAGCCGCTTGCGGATGGTGGGCACCGAGCGCCCCAGCAACGCGGCCACCTCTTCCAGCGTCATCCCATCCACGTGGTAGTGGACCACCGCCGCCTGGGTCTCCGTGTCCACCCGCGCCAGCAGCCTGCGCACCAGGTCCCGCGTCTCCATCTCGCCCTGGCCACCGTGCGCCTCCGGCCTCGCCGCCGCGTCCCGTTCGAACCACCGCCGCCACGCCGCCTGCTCCGAACGCAGCAGGTTGAGGCAGTGGTGCGTGGCGATCTTCATCAACCACGTCAACGGCGAGGCGTCCGACCGGAAGTCCTCCACGTGGGTGAGGGCGCGCGCGAAGACATCGTGCATCGCGTCCTCCGCCTTCGCCGCGTCCTTCAGCAGGTAGCGGCAGCGCCCCAGGACACTGCCGCCATACTTCGTGTACAGCTCGCGCAGGAGGTCTCGCCGGTCCCCCTGGGGACCACCCTGGATGACCCGGAGGGCCGGCTGACTCGTTCCCGTCACGCGCCGCAGACTACCTCGGGCCGCGTCACAGCGTGGAGTAGACCGCCGCGCCGAAGCTCCCGCAGGCGGCCACCTCGCCGTACCCCACGAAGGGGTTGTAGCTGGCCACGTAGTAGACGCTCAGGAAGGACGTGTCCCAGCACTCGTTGAGGGTGGCCTCGCCGACCAGGTCCCCGCCCGACAGCTTGATGTCCGAACGACCGGCGCCCGTCGGCTCCCAGCGGCTCTTGATGGCCAGCTTCTCCTCCGCCAAACGGGTCGGGTCCGCGTCGATGTCCTTCTCGATGACGAAGTCCAGCTCGCCGCCATCGGTCGGCGTGCGCGCGTAGCGGTAGCGCGCGTCCAGCCGGCCGCCGACGACCTCGTCGTCGCGCACCTGCTGGAAGTCCGCCTCCACCGTGGCCACCGACGTCGCGCTCGTGCGGGCGTAGCGGATCTCCACCGAGCCCACGTCCCGCGTGTCATTGCCCGGCAGCGCGGCGTTGTGGTCCCAGTCGATGAGGAACTCGCCGGAGCCGTAGCCCGGCTTTCGCTCGCCGGAGCCGTCCACCGCGGCCGTGTGCGAGCCGGACAGCACCGTCTTGTAGGCGGAGTCGTCCTGCGCCTTGCCCTTGCCCTCCAGCGCGTAGGAGTACGTATCCTCGCCCGTGCGCGTGACGGTCAGCTTCCAGGTGATGAGGCCGAGCGCGTTCGAATACGGGCCCCACACCGCCACGTCGCCCTCGATGGAGCTGGGCGGGTGCCGGACGATGTCCTGGACGAGGTCGAGCACCCACAGCGTGCTGCCGTTCACCGTCACCGTGGTGGCGGCGGTGAGCACGAAGTTCTCCGACAGCGTGCCCTGCCCGTAGAACGGGGAGACCTTCCCCTGGCCGCCCTCGTCCTTGCGCGGCGACTTCATCTCCACCATCTCCTTGGACGGCAGACCCTGACGGAACGACGCCTCGTCGTTCTTGTCGTTGTTGTCGCACCCCACGAGCGTCAGCGCGGCGGCGAACATCAGGCTCTTGCGCAGCATGGTCCTTCTTCCTTTCGGAGGCCCCCGGAGGGCCTTGCGGCAGCGTGTTCGCCCCTATGGACACAGCCCCGCCGGAAAACAGAAAAGGCGCCTGCTCGTGCCAGGAACGGGCCTGATTCCCATGGGTTGGACGCCGCCCGGTCGCTCTCCGGGCGACTTCACCCGGCCGTCGGACGGCGGAAATGCATCATCCCTACCTTTCGCCCATGGAAAAACGACACCCCAACCATCCCGGGGAGATGGGCACGGACGCGTCGCTCGCGGAACGCGCGCGCACCGCGGATGAAATCAACGCCCGCGCCAGGGCCGTGGGGCTGTTGCGCGACGCGGGGGTGCCCTTCGTGGTGGGGGGGGCGTATGCCTACGCCACCTATACCGGCATCTACCGGGACACGAAGGACCTGGACCTGTTCCCTCGCAAGGCGGACGCCCTGCGCGCGTTGGAGGTCCTGGAGAAGGACGGCTGGCGCACCGAGCGCACCGACGAGGTGTGGCTCTACAAGGCCTTCAAGGGCGACTACTTCGTGGACTTCATCTTCTCGTCCGGCAACGGCGTGGCCGCCGTGGACGACGAATGGTTCAGCCACGCGAAGACGGCCACCGTCTTCGGCCACGAGTGCCTGGTGGCCCCCGCGGAGGAGATGATCTGGTCCAAGGCGTTCGTCATCGAGCGCGAGCGCTACGACGGCGCGGACGTCAACCACCTCATCCTCAAGGCGGGCCCCGTCATGGACTGGGAGCGGCTGTTGCGCCGCTTCGACCGGTACTGGGAGGTGCTGCTCAGCCACCTGATGCTGTTCCGGTTCACCTACCCGTCGGAGCGGGACATCGTCCCGGACTGGGTGATGGCGGAGCTGATGCGCCGCACGCTGGACAGCATCCGCGAGGGACATTGGGAGGAGAAGCTGTGCCGGGGCAACCTCGTCTCCAAGGTGAACTACCACGTGGACATCCACCACTGGGGGTTCCAGGACGGGCGGGCCTGGGACGAGAACGAACGACAGCAGGGGGGGGACGGTGGCGCGCGACCCGGGCTCGAAAATTCGGTTGGCGGCAGTCGGTGACCTGCACTGCCGCGAGGACCACCACGGTCGCTTCCGGCACCTCGTCAAGCAGGTGAACGCCACCGCGGACCTCCTGGTGCTGTGTGGCGACCTCACGGACCGGGGCATGCTGGAGGAGGGGCGGGTGCTCGCGGAGGAGCTGTCCGCGCTGCGGGTGCCGTGCGCGGCGGTGCTCGGCAACCACGACTACGAGCACGGCCAGGTGAAGGAGATCTGCGGCGAGCTGGCCAAGGTGGGCGTCCACATCCTCGACGGGGACCACTTCATCTTCGAGAAGGTGCTGGGCATCGCGGGGGTCAAGGGCTTCGGCGGGGGCTATGGCAACGCCACGCTCCAGGCGTTCGGCGAGTCGCAGACGAAGGGCTTCGTGCAGGAGGCCGTGACGGAGTCGCTCAAGCTGGAGGCGGCGCTGAGCCACCTCGACACGCCGAGGAAGATCATCATCATGCACTACGCCCCCATCCCGGAGACGCTGGAGGGGGAGAACATCGAGATACGCCCCTTCCTCGGCACCAGCCGCCTGGCGATGCCCATCGACCACTATGGCGCGGAGGCCGTCTTCCACGGCCACGCGCACCACGGCGCGCTCCACGGCAAGACGAAGAGTGGCATCCCCGTCTTCAACGTCGCCATGCCGCTGCTCGCGCGGCATACGCCGGACCAGCGCTACGTGTTGATGGAGGTGTAGCGCGCGGCGGGGCTCACGCGGTGACGACCATGCCGTCCTCGACCTTGACGGGCCAGACGGTGAGCGACGCGCCGTTGCAGGGCCCGCCGACGCAGCGCCCGTCCTGGGGTTGGAACATGGCGCCGTGCCACGAGCAGACGATGTGCCGCTTGTCGGGAGACAGGTACTGGTCGAGCTGTCGCGCCAGGGGCAGGCCCGCGTGCGGGCACCGGTCCACGTAGCCCAGCACGCGCTCACCCTGGCGCACGAGGAAGCCGTGGAAGTAGGCGTCCTCGATCTGCAACACGATGTTGCGAGCGCCCGGGTCCTCCAGGCTGCTCACGGGGCACAGCGTCACGTCCGGAGGCGTCTGCCAGATGCGCTTGCGGGACAGCAGGCTCAAGGCAACCTGGCCTTCTCGAAGCCGGCCCAGCAGTCGTCGTAGTCGAGCTGCATCGTCGGCGACTCCAGCGCGTGACGCGTGGGGCGGATGACCCAGCGTGACTCGAACATGAAGGCGAGCGTGTCTTGAATCTTGTGCGGCTTGAGGTCCACCTTCACGGCCTGCTCGTAGCTGGCCTTGTCGGGGCCGTGGCCGCTCATGCAGTTGTGCAGCGACGCGCCGCCCGGCGCGAAGCCGCCGGCCTTGGCGTCGTACACGCCATGCACCAGGCCCATGAACTCGCTCATCACGTTGCGGTGGAACCAGGGCGGCCGGAAGGTGTTCTCCGCCACCATCCACCGGGGCGGGAAGATGACGAAGTCGCAGTTGGCCACACCGGGCACCTCGCTGGGCGAGGTGAGCACCGTGAAGATGGACGGGTCCGGGTGGTCGTAGCTCACCGTGCCGAGGGTGTTGAACCGCCCCAGGTCGTACTTGTACGGGGCCAGGTTGCCGTGCCACGCCACCACGTCGAGCGGCGAGTGGTCGAAGTTCGACGACCACAGCGCGCCCTGGAACTTCTGCACCACCAGCGTGGGCCGGTCCACGTCCTCGAACGCGGCCACCGGCGTCAGGAAGTCGCGAGGGTTGGCCAGCCCATTGGACCCGATGGGCCCCAGGTCCGGCAGCCGGAAGTGCGCACCCCGGTTCTCGCAGACGTAGCCGGCCACCGGCCCGTCGGGCAGCTCGGCGCGGAAGCGCACGCCGCGCGGCACCACGCCCACCTCGCCGGGCTTCAGGTCCAGCACGCCCAGCTCCGTGACGAGCGTGAGCCGACCGGCCTGGGGAACGATGAGCAGCTCCCCGTCCGCGTCGTAGAAGACCTTGTCCTTCATCGACCGGTTGGCGGCGTACAGGTGGATGCCGATGCCCGAACCGGTGGACGCGTCGCCGTTGCCGGCGAACGTGACGAGGCCCTCGACGAAGTCCGTGGGCTCCATGGGACGCGGCTGCGGGCTCCAGCGCATCCGGTTGGGCGTCACCGGCGCCTCGTCGAACGGGCCACCCCGCACCAGCCCCTGCGGGTGGGCGGTGAAGGGCGGGTGGTTGGCGCTCGGACGCAGCCGGTACAGCCAGGAGCGCCGGCTCTCACGCCGCGGCACGGTGAAGGCCGTGCCGGAGAGCTGCTCCGCGTACAGGCCGAACGGCGCCCGCTGCGGGGAGTTCTGCCCCTGGGGCAGCGCGCCCGGGACGGCCTCCGTGGCGAACTCGTTGCCGAAGCCGGAGAGGTAGTCGCCGGGCGCCTGCCTCAGCCCACTCTTCGGAGTCACCGCGGTTCGATTCTCTGTGCTCACCGACGTCTCCTCCCGAGTGGACGGGGCCCTGCGAGGGACTACGACTTCTTCTCCACCTTGATGACGCCCCGGCGGATCTGGTCGAGCTCGATGGACTCGAACAACGCCTGGAAGTTGCCGTTGCCGAAGCCCTCGTTGCCCTTGCGCTGGATGATTTCGAAGAAGATAGGGCCGAACAGGTTTTCGGTGAAGATCTGGAGGAGCAGGCCTTCCTGTTCGCTACCGTCGATGAGGATGCGGTTCTTGCGCATCCGCTCCAGGTCCTCGCCGTGCTTGGGGATGCGCTGGTCGACGAGGTCGTAGTAGGCGTCGAGGGTGTCCTGCAGGTCCACGCCCCGGGCGCGCAGCTTCTCCACGGTGCCGTAGATGTCCTGGGTGGACAGGGCCAGGTGCTGGATGCCCTCGCCCTTGTACTCGCGGATGAACTCCTCGATCTGCGACTTCTCGTCCTGGCTCTCGTTGAGCGGGATGCGGATGGCCCGGTCGGGGGCGATCATCGCCTGGCTGAACAGGCCGGTCGCCTGGCCCTTGATGTCGAAGTACTTCTGCTCGGTGAAGCCGAAGACGCGGTTGTAGAACGTGGACCAGGTGCGCATCTGGCCCCGGCGCACGTTGTGCGTCAGGTGGTCCAGCGACTCGAGGCCCACGCTGTTGCGGGCCTCCGCCTCCTCGGCGCCGGGAATCTGGACCCAGGTGTCGTAGATGCTGCCCCGCGCCCCGTACTGGTCGACGAGATACAGCAGACTGCCGCCGATACCCTGCAGCACATAGAAGCCCTCGCCCAGCGAGCTGGTGGCCGGGTCGGCCGCCTTGGCGCCGCGCTCCAGCGCCATCTCGTAGGCGGCGCGGGCGTTGGCCACGCGGAAGGCCATGGCGTTGGCGGACGGACCGTGGGCGACGCGGAACTCGGCGGCCTGCCCGGAGGCCTCGTTGTTGATGAGCAGGTTGATGTCACCCTGCTTGTAGCGGACCACGTTCTTGGTCGGATGCCGGGAGTAGGCCGTGAACCCCAGCCGCTCCACCAGCTTCACCATCGCGTCGATGTTCGGGCTCGTGAACTCCACGAACTCGAAGCCATTCAGCCCAAGAGGGTTTTCCGCCGCGCTCACCATGACACTGCCTCCACACGTTCTCTACGGGTGCGGGAGTCAAGGTAGGGAGGGAGGCATTTCGAGGAAAGCACAAAGCGCTGCCAGAGATTGTCAGAAGCCCTCACAGTCTTCCGAGGGAGGGCCCCGACGAATGTGCGCAGCAGGCGCGTCAAGACCGGTGGTGTGACGCGTCACTGACTCGGTGTAGTGGATTGCCACGAGGCGGGCAGGCGACCGCCTCTCCGCTCGTCGGAAGGTGGGCGTCTCAGGGCTGGGGCGCGGCCGTGGGCGCCGCGCCCATCAGGTCCTCGGGACGCTGGGGAAGGTCCAATCCCTCGACAGGGATTTCGAGCGCCTCGTTCCCCGTGCCCCGCGCGTAGCGGTGGCCGGCGTCGTCCGGCGCCTCGTGGCCCAGCCACAGCCTCGCCAGCTCGCGTCCCCGCGCGTCGGACAGCACCACGCTCGGGGAGGACTCGTCGATGCCGTACTTCGACCAATCCCGAGGCTTCGTCTCCACGAAGGCCGAGGCGCGGAGCGCATGCAGCGCGCGCAGCAGGGCCACCATGCGGAAGTGATGCGCCTTGCCGGACGAGGGCGCCGTCACCTCCCAGGCCCCCGTGCCCGCGTCGTCCGCGCTCCTGCTCTCCACGGTGATGGAGGGCGCTCCACCTCCTGGGTGGAACACGACGCGGCGCACGTCCTCGCGGCGGAAGACGAGGACGTGCCGGTCCTTCAGCGCGCGTGCGTCCACGTCCAGCACGGAGAGCGCGCCCTCGGGCACCTCGCCCAGGACGGCCACGGCGCCTTGCTCCCTCAGGGCGAAGACGCGCGGCTCACCGTCCACCTCCGCGCGCGACATGCGCACGCGCACGGGCTCTCCCGACGTGGGCGTGAAGCGGGCGTCGACCGCCGGCGCCTCCAGCCCGAGCTTCTTGCGCACGGGCGCGGAGTCGACGGGGAAGGCGAGCGCGCGCTGGTCCTTCAGGTCCGACAACAGCGCGGAGACCTTCGCCTCGTCCGCCCGCTCCGCGACGGGCTTCACCAGCCGCCACGCCTTGTCGCCGGGCACGCGCTCCAGCGTGTAGCCCTGGCCTGGCAGCCTGACCTCGATGGTCGCGAACGACGCGGCGTCGAGCCCACCGAGGAACTCCTTGGCGCGCAGCGCGAAGGTGCCCCGGTCCAGGCTCCAGCGCACGGAGCCCTGGGCCGCGTACACGCGGGGGTCGCCTTCGCGGCGCACGTACACGGAGCCGTCGAACGTGTTCTCGACGCCGCCGTGGAGGGTGACGGCCTGCGCGGCGTCCGGGAGGTCGGAGTGGGTGCGGGCCGTCACGGTGAACACGGGCGTCTTCAACCCGTACTTCTCCAGGGCCGCGTCGGTGGGCGAGGCGTCCACCAGGGTGCTCGACTTCGACGACTCGAGCGTGGCCAGGATGGCCTCCACGGCGGTGTCCTCGGCGCGCGCGTTGACGGGGGCGGTGAGCGTCCACTTCCCGTCCGGTCCTCGCGCCAGCTCGGTGGTGTCGCCCTGGGCGCGCACGGTGATGTGCGTGAAGACGGGGGCCGGCGCCCCCCGCGGCGTCCGGGGTTCGAAGAGCTTCTCGGCGACGGCCTGGGGGCGCGACGCGTCCGCGTCGCTCTTCTTCCGGCCGTCGCAGGCCGGCAGGGCGACTCCCGCGCTCACCGCCGCCGTGGCCAACAGGCCCGCGAGCACCGAGCGCGCGCGGTTCACTTGCTCCTCCGCGTCAGCCAGATGGCGAGCCCCAGGCCCATGAGCGACAGGGGCAGGAGGTCGGTGGTGATGAAGCGCAGCTGGGACAGGGCGTTCCGGTCCAGGGTGATGGTGGACACGTCGCGGTCGGGCGGCCGGAGGGAGATTCGGGCCACCTGGTTGGAGGCCCAGCCCAGCGCGTTCATGACCAGGTTGCGGTTGGGCTCGTGGCCCCAGTTCGGGTCGAGCAGCAGCTCCGACTCGCCCACGACCACCATGCGTGCCTGGGCGAAGCGGCGGTCCGGCGCGTTGCTCGTGTCCCGGGTGACGGTGGCCGCGAGCGTGAGCTGCCCGGTCTTCTCCCCATCGGAAGGGACCGCGTCCTTCTCGGGGTTCGTCTCCACCCAGCCATGCTGCGAGGTGTGGATGAGCGGCTCGACCCGGACTCCGTCCGCCAGCCCCTCGCGCAGCAGGCTGAGGCTGCGCGCCGTGGGCAGCTCCACGTTCAGCCCGCGCTGCTGCAAGGGGCGGACGATGTCGTGGGGGCCGTAGAAGGGCGTGCGCAGCACGTAGGGGTTGCCGCTGTTGTACTGCGCGTCCGCCGCGACGCCCTCGTCGACCTGGATGCCGTACTCGGCGAGCAGCTCGCCCAGGCCGTCCCGGAGCCCCGCGTCCGTGAAGTAGAGCACGCGCCCGCCCTGGGTGAGGTAGCGGCGCAGCACCTCCACCTCGGGCGAGGAGAAGGGCACGCGCGCGCCCGCGATGACGACGAGCGAGGCGTCCCGGGGGAGGTCCGTCGCGCCGGTGAGGTAGATGGCCTCCACGCCGTAGCCCTCCTGAAGGAGCTGTCGCCGCAGCTCGGACAGCGTGGCGCCGGGGTCGTCCGGCGCCGCGTCGTCCTTGGCCAGGGGCCACTCGCCGTGGCCGGTGACGAAGTAGACGCGCTGCGTTCCCACCGCGTTCAGCTTGATGAGGGCGTTGGTGAGGTCCTGCTCGGACACGACGCTCAGCGTGGTGTGGGAGGCCAGGGGCCCCTCGCCGCGCGACAGCACCACCGTCGCCTGTCCCTCCTTGAGCTGGTACATCGCGGCCAGGTCGGGGACCCGGCGCGGGTCCTCGAGGACGTACTCGAAGCGCTCCGGGGCCTGGGCCTGGTATCGCCGGAACAGCTCCTCCGTCAGGGCGTACGAGGCGTGGGTCGGCGTCATGAAGCCGTAGGCGCGCACCTTCTCGGGCAGCGACTCCAGCGTGGCCACCGTCTGGGGCGCGAGCGAGTGGAGCTTGCCGCGCGTCAGGTCCCAGCGGGCGTTGTGGCGATAGGCGACGAGGTTGACGACCACGAGGACCGCCAGCGCGCCCAGCACGACGAGCGCCGAGCGGACGAAGCCGACGCTCGAACGGCGCGCGTCGGGACTGCCGAAGGCGCGCAGGTTCGTGGCGACACACACGCCGAGCAGGACCAGGCCGATGCCGGCCTTCACGGCGGTGGCCACGGGACTGCCCGAGGTGAGGAAGAGGGTGGCGGGGCTCGACAGGAGCAGCAGGAGCCCGAAGGCGCCCAGATATCGACCGATGAGGGCCACGTTCATGTCCGGGTTCCCTTCAGGCCTGGCGCTGGACTTCGACGGCCCGGTGGGTGAGCAGCAGCGAGAAGGCGATGACGGAGGCGAAGAACACGAACGATTGCACCTCCACCACGCCCTTGAGCAGGTTCTGGAGCTGCGCGTCGAAGGACACGTACGTCAGCACCGAGCGCAGGGGCTCCGACGTGGCCTGCGCCACGCTGGTCAGGAGCATCCACGGCAGCAGCACCGCGAACGTGAGCAGGGCCGCCAGCATCTGGCTCTCCGTCAGGGCGGAGATGAACAGCCCCACCGCCATGCACGTGGCGCCCCACAGCAGCACGCCCACGTAGCCCGTCAGCACCGTGGGCCACTCCAGCGCGGCGCCCGTGTCGGCGTGGCCGAAGAGGGACAGCAGCGCCGGGAAGAGGAGGGTGAGGCCGAGCGTGGCGGTGATGATGCCCAGCCCGCCCAGGTACTTGCCCACCACGACTTCGAGCGGCCGCACCGGCGACGTCATCAAGAGCTCGTACGTCTTGTTGCGCTTCTCCTCCGCGAACAGGCGCATGGAGAGGAAGGGGGCGACGAACAGGGTGATGATGATGACCGAGCCCCACAGCTGCACCACCACGCCCTCGGTGAGGTTGCGGTAGCTGTCGTAGTCCGGGGGCATCCGGGCCCACGTCGCCTCCCGCGCCATCTCCTGGACCTGTTGGAAGGACTCCAGCAGGGCGGCGAAGAAGAACGCGGAGAGGGCCATCATCGCGGTGAAGACGACGTAGGCCCACGGGGTGGTGAAGTAGAGGGACAGTTCCTTGCGGGCGATGGCCAGGGCGGTGCGCATGGGGCCGGGGTTCCTCGCGGGTGGGGCGCGCGCTCAGGCGGCGGTCAGCTTGATGAACACTTCCTCCAACGACGCGCTCTGCGACGGGCCGTGGAGGCCGGCCAGCTTGCGCAGGTCGTCGTGGGCGACGATGCGCCCCTGGTTGAGGATGAGGACCCGCTCGCAGGTCATCGTCACCTCCGGGAGGATGTGCGTGGAGAGGATGACGGTGTGCTTGCCGGCCAGGCCCTTGATGAGCGCGCGCACCTCCGCGCGCTGCGCGGGGTCCAGCCCCTCGGTGGGCTCGTCGAGGATGAGCACGGGCGGTGCGCCCAGCAGCGCCTGGGCGATGCCGGTGCGCTGCTTGTAGCCCTTCGACAGCTCCTGGATGAGGCGCCCCAGCACGTGGCTCACGCCGGTGAGGCTGGCCACCCGCTCGACCTCCGCCTCGAGTCCTCGCGAGGGCAGGCGCTTGAGCGAGGCCACGAACCGCAGGTACCCGTGGACCGTCATCTCCGGGTAGAGCGGCGGCGTCTCGGGCAGGTAGCCGATGCGGCGCTTCACCTCCAGCGGGTGCGTCGTGACGTCGAAGCCGCCCACCTTCACCACGCCCTCCGACGGCGGCAGGAAGCCGGTGAGGACCTTCATCGTGGTGGACTTGCCCGCGCCGTTCGGCCCGAGGAAGCCGAGCAGCTCGCCCTCCTCGATGCTGAAGGAGAGGTCCTCGATGGCCACGCGGTCGCGATACCGCCGGGTGAGGTGCTGCACCTCGATCATCGGCATGGGGAGGGCTCCAGGGAAGCGAAGGCTCGACCCTGGGCCGCTGGGCGTGGAGAGCGAGTCTCGGGCGGCCCGGGCAGACCGCGGCCGACTATAGAAGCCGACCTCGGGGTGTCAAGGCGACGCACCCCTGGCGTCCCCGGAGCGGGCGGGCTGGCCGGCGTCCTGCAAGAATGGTCCGGGGTGTGGTTCCTTGGACACGCCCATCAGGGGTAGTGAGACGCTCATGCCTATCGTGGTGCAGAAGTACGGCGGCTCGTCGGTGGCCGACGTGGAGAAGATTCGCAAGGTGGCGCGGCGTGTGAAGGACAAGCGCGACGCCGGGTATCAGGTGGTGGTGGTGGTCAGCGCCATGGGTGACACCACGGACGAACTGCTGGCGTTGGCCAAGCAGGTGTCGCCGGATCCTCCGCGGCGCGAGCTGGACATGCTGCTCACGTGTGGCGAGCGCATCTCCATGGCGCTGCTGTCCATGGCCCTCCAGGAGATGGAGGTCCCGGCCATCAGCTTCACGGGCAGCCAGAGCGGCATCATCACCAACGACGCGCATGCGCAGGCGCGCATCGTCGAGGTGAGGCCGTACCGCATCCACGACGAGCTGGCGCGGGGGCGGGTGGTCATCGTCGCCGGCTACCAGGGCGTGTCCTACAAGAAGGAAGTGACGACACTGGGGCGCGGCGGTTCGGACACGACGGCGGTGGCGCTGGCCGCGGCGCTCGAGGCCGAGGCGTGTGAAATCTACTCCGACGTGGATGGCATCTTCAGCGCGGACCCGCGCGTGGTGCCGGACGCGCGCAAGCTCGAGGCGCTCAACTACGACGAGATGCAGGAGCTGGCGAGCGCGGGCGCGAAGGTGCTCAACGCGCAGGCGGTGGAGTGGGCGAAGTCGCGCGGCATCGTCATCCTCGCGCGCACGGCGCACGCCCAGGGCACGGGCACGGCGGTGAGGGAGCTGACGGCGGCGCAGGACACACGCGTGAAGGGCGTCACCGCGGAGGTGGAGATGGCGGTGTTGTGCGCGACCGCGCGCGTGCGTCTGCCGGAGCTGCTGGAGTTCCTCGACGCGCGCGGGGTGCGCGGACGCACGCTCGGCCATGACGGGCTGTCCGAGGAGGCGGGGCATACGTACCTCCTCGTGCCCCTGGCGGACATCCACGGCGAGGAGGCGCTGCGCAAGGACCTGTCCACGCGCTTCGGTGACGGCGTGTCCTGGCGCGGTGAGCTGGGGACCGTCACCTGCGTGGGCGTGGGCCTCAACGCGGACTGGGTCCCCCTGCGGCAGTCGCTCGCCGCCGCGGAGGAGCTGGGCGCGCGCGTGCACGCGGTCCACACCTCTCCGCTCCAGCTCACGTTGCTGGTCGACAAGGCGCACCTCAAGCCGTTGACGGCGCGGCTGCACCGCGAGCTGCTCGGGAGCTGAGGGCGTCGCTTCGGGGGGGCCGCGTCCCGGGCCATTGGGAAGCCGGGGCGCGACGTGTCCCGGAGCGGGGAGACACGCCCTCGCCACGGTTCGGGCGAGGACGTGCAGGGGGAAAGCCTCGGGCCGTTGGTGGCGCCGACCCGAGGCCGGGCGAGGACTACTCGTCGACGGACGCCGTCGCGGCCGAGGGGCAGTCGGACTCCACCGCGCCCACGTCCGGAGCCGCGCCGCAGTAGGGCAGGCCCAGGTCCATCCCCTTGTCCACCGCGCCGGCGCCGGGCGCGAAGGTCTTCACGTCGGCCAGGGCGTTGGCCGCCTCGGAGGAGGTGGCGTCCTGTCCCTGCTGCTTCCAGGCGGCCAGCAGGTCACCGACCCACGAGGACCCGGGCACGAAGAACTTGCCCGTCGTGAAGCTGGCGCGCGGCTGGTAGACGTTGGCGCTCAGGTCCAGCTCGGACACGTAGGGCCCCAGGTTGACGGCGTTGCGGGTGGCGAAGAGGTTGTTGCGCACCGCCACGCGCGTCGAGTCACCCCCGGTGCCGTGGCCCACCACGAGCGCGAAGCCCTCCGTGCCGGTGACGGTGTTGTGCAGCACGCGAACGTCGACGCCGTTCTCGATGCGGATGGCGGAGCCCTCCGGCGTCTTCAAACCGTGGATGCGATTGCGGCGCACGGAGACGTTCGTCGGCGGCGCGTTCACCCGGTTGCCGCCCACGGCGATGCCCAGGGCCGCGTCGGAGATGTCGTTGTTCTCCAGCACGACGTTCTTCGCGGAGTAGTGCACCACCACGGCCTCGCCACGGGACGTGCTCGACTGGGTGAAGCCGTGCATGCGGTTGTTGCGCACGGTGACGTCGTGGCACGTCTTGATGTCGATGGCGTTCTCGCGGTTGTCGTGGAGGTGGTTGTCCTCGACGAGGACGCCCTTGGCGGGCGTGTCGTTGCTGAAGCCCTCGGGGCCGAGGCACTGCACCGAGTCACCCGAGTTGCCATGGATGTCGTTGCCGCGCACGGTGATGTCCCGCGACGTGGGGGCGATGACGATGCCGTGCGAGTCGGTCGAGCCCTGGTCGAAGTCGTGGATGTGGTTGTTCTGGATGGTGACGCCCCGGGCGCCCGAGTCGGTGCTGATGGCGCTGCCGAAGGCGCCGTTCTTCAGCTCGCTGTCGGCGAGGACCGAACCCTGGCTGTTGCCCGCGAAGGTCACGGCCACCTGCCGCGCGCCGCGCACGTCGAACTCGAGGTTCTCGAGGCGCCAGTAGGGGCGCTGCACCATCACCATGTACCAGCCGCTGGAGGTGGGGACGAGCTTCGCGTTGCCCTCTCCGCGCAGGGTGATGGGCGCGTTGGCGGTGCCAGCGCGCACGGCGGAGTCGATGACGAGCTTCTCCGCGTAGGTCCCGGACTGGACGCGAATCACTTCTCCCGGCCCCACGAGCGTGAGCGCCTTGGCGATGGTGCGCAGCGGCTTCGCCTGGGTGCCGGAAGCGGTGTCGTTGCCCGAAGGGCTGACATACCACTCGCGCGAATACTGGGGCTGCGAGGGCTCTTCCTCGGGCGCGGGCGCTGGTGGGGTGGGCGTCGAGGGGCCCGGTGTCTGGGTGACGGGCGGAGTGGATGTCCCGGGCGAGGTCGGCCGGGGAGTGCCCGTGGAGGGCGTCTGTGGGAGAGGGGTGTTGGGGACAGCACCCGAGGAGGGGGACTCCGTGCTTCCCTTACAGGCGAGAGCTCCGACGGAGATGGCTCCGAAGAGGCACAGGCTGCGAAGTGTGGACATGAGGGGGTGGGCTCCTCTTGGGGGTTGAGCGAGCCAAGAACGTTCGGTGGAGCGAGCGCTATTCTGCTTCCTCGCGCCGTCCGTTCCCTCGTCGGGCAGGCGGCCTGTCTCCCCTCTCACGCGAGCGGCGCGGATGCGCGGGGAGGACGAGGGCCGTGGCTCGGTCCGTGACCGCTACCACGAACCGGCGGCCCGATGGGAAGCGGCGCGTGGCTGCCTGGTGGGCAGTGGGAAGTGCTCGTGAGCCACGTCGTCGGGCAGCGAAGCGAGGAGGGCTTCGCGGTGATGCGGCGGCCCGCTCGGGAGTCTCAAGGCAACAGGCCGGGAATGCTGCCTCCGGGGCGCGGCGCGACGTGCATGCGGATGGTGCCAGGGAGGAGGAGGCACGCGGGTGGGGCGCCTCGGGCATTGCTTCCCACGGGCCACGGAGGCGCCGAGCACAGCCCCGTGAATGGAAGCCCATGAGGTCCCCAGGAGGGGGCCATGGTCGCCCGGGTGGGCGAGTCGGGTGGCTCGGCCGAGCCAGGTGTGGCCTCGGACCCGCGCCGTGGCGCCAGGGCCACCTCGTCTGGAGTCGGTGTCGTGTCGGGGATGAAGACGATGCCCTCGGGGATGGGCTCCTCTCGGGCGGCCTCGCCGAGGATGGCCTCGATGCGCTCCGTGCCTTCATCCTGGCTCGCCCCATGGCGGGTGGCGCATGCGCCCAGGCCCACCGCGACGCAGAGCGGGGCGAGGAGGTGGACTGAACGGCGGTGTGGCATCAGGCGCTCCTTTCTCGCTCGCGCGTGGGGACGCGCGGTGTCTCCCCGTGTCGCGCTCCGGAGCGGTGGATGCGCTCCGTTGGATTCTCCGCAGTCTCTCGCGGGCACCCGGGACGGGAGAAGGGGGACGTACCGCCAGCCTCGGGGCCCGTCGTGTCCTGGACTCCCGCGACGCGAGGATGGGCGTGAGGCCCCTTCGGGCACATGCTGGGCCGAGGGAAGGGGCGGGCACTTTCCGGAGGGTGCCTCCCCGAGAGGCGGAGGAGGGCCTCGCCGGGCCGCCCGTCCGAAGTGTCGTCGGGCTCCATGGTCCACCTCATCCGCCATTCCTAGGTTGCGCGGGAGTGGAGCGTGGAGGTCGTCGACCATGGTGTGTCAGAACTGCCGGAGCCGCCCAGCCGCGGTCGTGTTCAAGAAGCGGGTGAATGGCCAGGAGGCCACGCTCAACCTCTGCAACCACTGCGCGAGCGCGATGGGCATGGCCTTCGAGGGCTCCGAGGGGTTCGGCAGCCTGGAGAGCCTGGTGGAGCAGATGATGGGGCCCCGGCCGCGCTCCCGGGAGAACCTGCTCGCGCAGCTCTCGGAGATGGCCCAGCAGGTCCTGGAGCGCGCGGCGCGGATGACGCTCGACTCGGGCTACGAGCGCATGCGCATCGAACACCTGCTGCTGTCGCTGCTGCACTCGGTGCCGGAGCTGCGCGAGGCGCTCAAGCAGGCGGGGGCCCCGGTGGACGAGTTCGAGTCCCGGCTGGACACGGTGATGCCGCGCCGGGAGCCACGCCAGGCGAAGGGCGTCGCGCTGTCCTCGGGCGTCAAGCGCGTGCTCCAGCTTGCCCGGCTCCAGGCGCTGCAGATGGGTTACAGCTTCATCGGTCCGGAGCACCTGCTGCTCGGAATCCTGTTGGAGGGCGAGAGCTTCGCGGCGCAGTTCCTCTCCGGGGTGGACGTGAACGAGCTGCGCAAGCGCATGGCGGCCCAGGGCGGTCCTCCTCCGGCGCCCGCGTCGGGGGGCGGGGGGCGACAGGGGAGCGGTCTGCCACCCAACCTCACGCGCTTCACGCGGGACCTGTCGGTGCTGGCGCGCGCGGGGGAGCTGGACCCCGTCATCGGGCGAGAGAAGGAGATCCACCGCGTCATCCGCATCCTGAGCCGCAAGACGAAGAACAACCCGGTGCTCATCGGTGAGCCGGGCGTGGGCAAGACGGCCATCGCGGAGGGGTTGGCCCAGCGCATCGTCACGGGAGACGTGCCGGAGGTCCTCAAGGGCAAGCGGGTGCTCTCGCTCGACCTGGGCAGCGTGCTGGGGGGCACCAAGTTCCGGGGAGAGTTCGAGGAGCGCTTCAAGGGGTTGATGGACGAGATTCGCGCCCAGAAGGGGCAGATCATCCTCTTCATCGACGAGGTGCACACCGTCGTCGGCGCGGGGAACGCGGAGGGGGCGGTGGACGCCGCCAACCTCCTCAAACCGGCCCTGGCGCGAGGTGAGCTCCAGTGTCTGGGCGCGACGACGCTGGACGAGTACCGCAAGAACATCGAGAAGGACGCCGCGCTGGAGCGCCGCTTCCAGCCCGTCATGGTGGCCGAGCCCACGCCGGAGCAGGCCATCGAAATCCTCCGTGGCCTGCGCGACGCCTACGAGGCCCATCACCGCGTGAAGATTCTCGACACCGCGCTCACCGCGGCGGTGGAGCTGTCCGACAAGTACGTCAACGACCGGTTCCTGCCGGACAAGGCCATCGACCTGCTCGACGAGGCGGCGGCCATGGTGCGGCTGGGGGCGCGCACCGCGCCGGACCGCCTGGGGGAGATGGAGTCGCTGCTCGCGCAGAAGGAGAAGGACAAGAGCGCGGCGGTGGCGGGCGAGCGCTACGAGGAGGCCAGTCGCCTCAAGGCGGAGCTCGAGTCGCTTCGCTCCGAGCTGGAGGGGCTGCGCACCCAGTGGCAGCAGAAGCGCGGCGTCACCGAACCCACGGTGAGCCCCGAGGACATCGCCACGGTGGTGAGCGAATGGACGGGCATCCCCGCGCGCAAGCTCCAGCTGGAGGAGGGGCAGCGGCTGCTGGAGATGGAGGACGCGCTCAAGCGGCGCGTGGTAGGGCAGGAGGACGCGCTGCGCGCCATCTCCGAGGCGGTGCGGCGCGCTCGCGCGGGGCTGAAGGACCCGAACCGGCCCATCGGCTCGTTCCTGTTCCTGGGGCCCACCGGGGTGGGGAAGACGGAGACGGCGCGCGCCCTGGCCGACTACCTCTTCAACGACGAGAACGCGATGATCCGCCTGGACATGTCCGAGTTCCAGGAGCGCCACACGGTGAGCCGCCTCATCGGCGCGCCTCCGGGGTACGTGGGCTACGAGGAGGCGGGGCGTCTGACGGAGGCCGTGCGCCGCAGGCCCTACTCGGTGCTGCTCTTCGACGAGGTGGAGAAGGCGCACCCGGACGTGTTCAACCTGCTCTTGCAGATCCTCGACGACGGTCGCCTCACGGACTCGCGGGGGCGCACGGTGGATTTCAAGAACGCGGTCATCATCATGACGTCCAACCTGGGGTCGGAGGCCATGGGCGCGGCGCGCGCGGCGCTCGGCTTCCAGCGCGCGGAGGACGAGGAGCGCGCGGGGCGGGAGCGCGCGAGCGAGGCGGTGATGAACGCGCTGCGCGGGCACTTCCGGCCGGAGTTCATCAACCGCATCGACGAAATCGTCGTCTTCCATCCCCTCGCCCCGGACCAGCTGCGCCGCATCGTCGACACCATGCTGGAGGCCACGCGCCGCAAGCTGCATGGGCAGAACCTCCAACTGGAGCTGACGGATGCCGCCCGCGACGCGTTGGCTGAACGGGGCTTCGAGCCACGCTACGGGGCTCGACCGCTGAGGCGCGTCATCCAACGCGAGCTGGAGACGGAGATCAGCCGCATGTTGCTGCGTGGCGAGGTGAGCGAGGGGCAGCGCATCCTCGTCGACCACCGTGACGGCGCCTTCGTGTTCAGGACGGAATCACAGGGCCTGGCCGCGGGGCTCGAGTCCGCGGCGCCCGCGTCGACACCTCCGACCTGAGCAGGTGGCGCGAGGTCTGGATGGCCACTCCGCCAGGGCAATGATTGCCCTCCGGCGAGGCCACGCCCACCCGCCGAAGCCGCGGGCGAGCGTGTCCGTCTCTCTTCGGGGCGCGTCCGGTCGACCGGGAACGGACGCGGACGCCGGGGTCAGGGCAGACAGTACGAGGTGGGGTACTCGCACCGGTACGGCGTCTGCCAATACCAGGTCCCGTAGATACAGATCTGCTGCTGGATCTTCGTGGCCGTCTGGGTACAGCAGCCATTCTTCACCCATTGGGTCGAGTTGTGCGTGCAGGCCGCGGCGCTCACGGTGCCGCTCTCCGGCTCGACCCGGACGAGCTCATCGACGTTCACCGTCGTGGGGTCCGTCGTTGCCGTCCCATCGACCTGCGTGAGGTCGGTGTCGGGGGAGGACTCCAGCTCGGAGCCGGTTCCGCAACCGGCGAGGCCAGACACGGCGCACGTGAGCGCCACGAGCGCGAAGGTGTTGAAGATCTTCATGGCAGAGGCCCTGGGGTGTGGGTGGGGACATCCGTGAAACGGGAATAGAATGTTAATCGGGTTGACGAGGGTCAAGCCCTTGAAGGTGTGTGCCATTGAGATTCGCTCCGGACGAAAGTTTCGACACGCGCCGGATGCGCAAGCCATTGGAGGGGATGCTCACCCCTGGCGCGACTTACGTGCGTGAGGTGCCGCCGCCATCGACCGCGGGAGGCGGGAGCGTGCTGGCGAGCACCCACGCGAGATAGGGCGCGTGGCCGTCGGCCAGGTCCACGCGCAGCACTTCGGGGACCTGGTACGGGTGCAGGGCCACGATTCGCGTGCGCAGCGCCTCGAAGAGCGCTCCACGCGTCTTGAAGAGGATGAGCGCCTCCGCGTCGTCCTGGACCTGTCCCTCCCAGCGGTAGATGGAGCGGACTCCCGGGAGGATGTTGCCGCAGGCGGCGAGCTGCTCCTCCACGACGACGCGGGTCAACTCGGCGGCCTTGTCGGCGGAAGGCGCGGTGACGAGGACGAGGCAGGCGTCGGTCATGGAGGCGGTCATGCGGAGGGACGTCACCGGAGGGTGTCTCTATCGCCCGGCGCTGCGCATCCCGGTGGGCGGGTGGTGCAGCGTGTCCATCTCCTGCCGCGTCCGTCGCCGGTCCGGGGTGTCCTTCGGCAGCTCGACGAAGGTGCACATCTCGCAGAGCCGGCTGTAGATGCGCTCACCCACGCGCTCGCGCAGCAGCTCCTCGCCACGCACCGCCGCGCGCGCGTCGTCCGTCGAGCGATAACCCGTGGGGCCGGCCGCGCGCAGCTGCTTGCGCTCGGGCTCCAGCGAGTAGTTCGTCGCGAAGAGGGTGGTGCGGCCCGCGTTGTAGCGGCGGGCGATCAACTCATCGAGCGTCTCCATCTCGAACGCGCTGCCGCGGCCCTTGCCCAGCTCGTCGATGGCCAGGACCTCCACTTCCGACAGCGGCCCGATGATCTCACCGCCGCTCTTCCCCTCCTGGAAGCCGCGCCGGATGGTGGCGTACAGCAGGGAGATCTCCACGTAGCGCGCGCGCACGCCCATCTCGAGCACGAGGTGCCCGAGCGTCGCCGCCAGCAGGTGCGTCTTCCCCGTGCCCACCGGCCCGCTGAGGATGAAGCCCTTGGCCGTGACGCCCTTCACGTACTGGTGGGCGAAGTGCATCGCCACGCCGCGACCGCGGTCCTGCGCCTCGTTGAAGGCGCGGTAGTTGTCGAAGCCCGCGTGTGCCACCACGCCGGGCAGGTGCACGTCGTTGAACAGCGCCACCCGCCGTCGCCGCCGCGTGCACGTGCACGGCTCCATCACCTCGTAGCGCTTGGGCCCCACCTTCTGGCTGAACTCGGCCTCGCGCTCCACCAGGACATGGCCTCGCCCGCCACACACCGAGCAGCTGTCGGAGCACGCGCACACGCGTGCCTGCGCCTGGTCTCCCTGCCGTTCGATGACGTACGTCCGCCCGACACACAGCCGGCACGCTTCGCCGCCATTCACCTTCGCACCCATCTCACGCATCGCCATAGAAGACCCCCTCCATTCCCGCCCGCCAACTGAACTTTCGAGCAGTGGTGCGCCCGCTCACACTTCCTTCATCCCGAAGCGCCGCCGGACCGCCGCGACCACCCGGAAGCGCCGGGACAGCCTGCGCGCGTGGGTGGACATCACCTGCTGTTCGACCCCCACCGCGCGTGCGTCGCGCCACACCTGCCGTCGCTCGGAGAAGGGCAGCGCGCGAAGCAGGGCCAGGAAGCTCAGCGCCTCCTGCGCGTCCAACTGGGCCGGCTCGTCCGGGACTCGCGCCAGCACCGTGCCCCGCAGCCACGTCACCCGCGCCGCCAGGGCCACCTCCCGCCCCGCCAGGTCCTCCAGCGCGTCGCACAGCCGGGCGTGCCGCGTCTGCTCCCAGGTGAGCGCCTTGCGACGTCGCGAGGCGGGCTCCGGCTCCGCGCCCGCGCCCGCCGTGAGCGAGCGGTACTTCTTGATCTCCGCGTCCACCTGCCGCCGGCACGCGCGCAGGCTGCGCAGCACCGGCTCCCCGGGCCGCGCGTCCCACAGGGCCTTCTCCGCGGAACGGGAGATGCCCCGGGCCACGACCTCGAAGGGCACGCCCTCGCGCGCCCACTCCGTCAACAGCTGCGTGTCCAGCGCGGACAGCATGAGCCCCGCGCCACGCACCGCGAGGAAGTAGTCCTGCACCAGCTCCTCGAAGCTGGCGCTCTCCGGCAACAGGCTCATGATCCGACACGCGCTCCAGGCAACACGGCCGGGCAACCGGCCGTCCGCTCCCCCATACCCGCTGGGTCCGACAAGGCAACCCCTCTGTCGCCATTTTCACAGCGCAAATGGAAGATTTCCGGCCTGCTTTCCACGCGCCGAGGGGGCAGCCAGTCAGGGTTGACCCGTCGCTCGGAAACCGCGCATAGTGGATTCCCTCGAATCGAAATTCCCGAAGATTCCCGGCCACTTGCCTGTCCGGAAGGCAACCGGGGACGCCGGTCCCCCTCGATTAGGAAGACCATGCGCCGTTTGCTCCTCGTCTGCCTCGTGTTCCTGGCCACGGCCTCCGCCGCGCAGGAGAAGAAAGCACCGCGTGATGCCGCGCTGGGCCAGAAGGCCGCCACCACGGTGGACAAGTCCCTGGCCGGAGACATCACCCGCGAGAAGAAGAAGGAGGAGGTCGCGCCCGCGCTCCAGTACGACCAGTTCCGGCTGGGCGTCGAGCTGCAGGTGGCCTCCAAGCGACGCGAGCAGATCGCCTCGCTCAAGAAGATCATCTCCCTGTCGCCGGATCCGAAGGAGGTCCCCAGCCTCCTGTTCCGCCTGGGCGAGTTCTACTGGGAGGAGTCGAAGTTCTACTTCTTCGAGGCGAACCGCAAGGATGACGACCTGCTGCGCGCGATGAACGCCAACGACGCCGCGGGCCAGCAGCGCGCCAAGGCGGAGAAGGCGGAGCTCGCCGGCAAGCAGAAGGAGTACGGCAAGCTCGCCGTCGAGCAGTACACGAAGATCATCCAGGAGCACCCGACCTTCGAGCGCACCGACGAGGTGCTCTTCTTCCTCGGTCAGTACCTGATGGAGGAGGGCCAGGACCGCAAGGCGCTGGTCGCCTTCAAGCGCCTGGTGGAGAAGTATCCCCAGTCGAAGTTCATCCCCGACGCGTACCTGGCCTTCGGCGAGTACTACTTCAACAACTCCAAGGGCAAGCGCCCGGAGCTGGAGAAGGCGCTGGCCGCGTACAAGAAGGCCGCCGAGTTCCCCGAGAGCCAGGTGTACGCGTTCGCGCTGTACAAGCAGGGCTGGTGCTACTTCAACCTGTCGGACTACGAGGCCGCCAAGGACAAGTTCAAGACGGTGGTGCTCTATGGCGAGCTGGCCGGCGCCAACGCGGTGGAGAAGGACGGCGGCAAGAGCGGCCGTGGCTCGCTGGTGCGCGAGGCGCGCACCGACTACGTGCGCGCGTATGCCCACCAGGGTGACGTGGCGCAGGCCCGCGCGGACTTCGGCAAGGTGGCGTCCAACCCGGACGACCGCTTCACCATGATGAAGCAGCTGGCCAACATCTATTACAACGACGGCAAGGACCGCGAAGCGGCCATCACCTTCAACTCCCTCATCAAGGAGAAGCCGCTGTCGCCGGAGGCGCCGGGCTTCCAGGGGAAGATCGTCGACTGCATCCTGCGCATGGGCAACAAGGAGCGCACCGTCGCCCAGGTCCGCCGGCTCGTGAAGATCATGAAGGAGGTCGAGGGTTCGGGCGTCATCAAGGACGACAAGGACAAGAAGCTGCTCGCCGAGGCGAAGGAGCTGTCCGAGCGCACCCTGTCCAACCTCGCCGTCACCTGGCACAACGAGGGCAAGAAGACGCGCAACGAGGAGACGTTCCGCTACGCGGACGCCGTCTACAGCGACTACCTCACGCTCTTCCCGGACAACCCCAAGGCGTACGACCTGCGCTTCTTCTGGGCGGAGCTGCTCAACGACAACCTGCAGAACTACGAGAAGTCCGCGGCCAACTACACGCTCGTCGTCCTCCAGGACGCCAAGGTGCTGGAGGCCAAGGACGACAAGGGCAAGCCCAAGCCGGGCAAGCCGGGCAAGTGGCTGCAGAACGCGTCCTACAACGCGGTGCTCGCCTACGATGAAGTGGTGAAGGCCGCCGAGGCGCGCGGCGACGCCAAGAGCGAGGCGGTGGGCACGGACATCACCAAGAAGGCCACCATCCCCCCGGTGAAGAAGTCGCTGCTGGACGCGTGCGAGCGCTACCTCAAGTACGTGCCCAAGGGCGAGAAGCGGGTGGAGATCGCCTTCAAGGCGGCCAACATCTACTACCGCCACAACCACTTCGACGAGGCGGTGCTGCGCTTCAGCGAAATCGCCCTCGGCTACCCCGAATACAAGTTCGAGAACGGGCAGCGCGCGTCGGAGATCAGCGCGAACCTCATCCTGGACTCGTACAACCTGCTCCAGGACTACGCGAAGGTGAACGAGTGGGCGCGGCGCTTCTACGCCAACGACAAGCTGGCCACGGGCAAGTTCCGCGAGGACCTGGCCAAGCTCATCGAGCAGTCGTCGTTCAAGCTCGTCAGCCAGTTGGAGGAGAAGAAGGAGTTCTCCAAGGCGGCCGAGGCGTACCTGAACTTCGTCCACGACTTCCCGCAGACGGAGATCGCCGACCTGGCGCTCTACAATGCGTCCGTCGACTACTACAAGGCGAAGATGCTGGATAAGACCATCGAGGTCCGCAAGCGTCTGTTCGCCCAGTATCCGCGGTCGAAGTACGTGCCCGACTCCATCTACGCCAACGCGGAGGCGCAGGAGGCCATCGGCGACTTCGAGGAGGCCGCCGGGACCTACGAGCTGTACGTGCGCGGCTACGAGCGCAGCCTCGACGAGAAGGGCGCGGGCCGCTCCAAGTCCAAGTCGAAGAAGGCGGCCGCGGACGACAAGCCGGCCGTGCCCCAGAAGTGGGAGGAGGCCAAGGCGCAGATCGCCCTGTTCAACGCGGCCACCTACCGCGAGGGCCTGGGCCAGACGAAGGCCGCGCTGCGCAACCGCGAGCGCTACCTGGAGCTGTGGCCGCGCGCCAAGGACGCGGACGAGATCCGCCTGTCCATCATCGACCTGACCGGCAAGAGCGGCGCGGCGATGAAGGCCATCAAGATGCTGGAGGAGTACGAGCGCGACAACATGCGTTCGGCCAGCAAGTTCCTCGGCGCGGAGGGCCGCATCATCGAGCTGTACCGGAAGATGAACAAGACGCGCGACGTGGCGCGCATGTACAAGCGCGTGGGCGAGCACTTCGACCAGCTGCCGCGCCGCGTGCAGTCGACGCTGGAGAAGCCCGCGCTGGCCACCGCCGCCCAGGCGCAGTTCCTCGCCATCGAGCCGGACTGGGCCGAGTACAAGCGCCTGAAGCTGTACTGGGGCGCGCCGCCGTCGCCGGACCGCTTCCGCGCCAGCATCCAGGACAAGAGCCGGGCGCTGCAGGTGGTGGAGAAGAAGTACGTGCAGACGGTGGCGCTGGGCGCGCCGGAGCCGTCCCTGTGCGCGCTCAACCGCATCGGCCTGGCGTACGACCACTTCGCCGACCGCGTCATCAACGCCCCCATGCCGCGCGGGCTCGACGAGGAGTCGCAGCAGGCGCTGCGCGACGAGTTCTCCAACCAGGCCCAGCCGCTCAAGGACAAGGCCACGGAGGCGTTCGCGGCCACGGTGGCCAAGAGCCGCGAGCTGGACGTGTACAACGCCTGCGCCGCGGAGGCGCTGAAGATGCTGCGCACCACCTACCAGCCGGACCGCTACCCGGACATGCCGGAGGAGAAGGTGGCGCTCAAGGGCCGCGAGCAGCTCATCGGCGGGGACGTGCTGGCGGCCATCCAGGACGTGCCGCCGCCGGCGCCCAAGGCCGTCGCGGAGGCCACGAAGGACCAGAAGACGACGCTGCAGGAGGACCTGACGGACCTCACCCAGCAGCTGCGCTCGCAGACCGAGACCCAGGTGGACGCCAAGTCCACCGCCGCCACCGGTCCTGACGGCTCGAAGCCCGCCAAGCAGGGCGGAAGCGACGAGGAGCCGGAGGACTTCCTCTAATGAACCGGACGACGACCCGTACCATGCGCCTGTTCCCCTTGCTCGTGGCCACGTCGCTCGTGGCCGCCGGCTGCTCCAGTTCGAAGGCCACCGGCCCCGCGGCCCCCGTCAAGAACACCGCGCCGCAGACGACCGGCAAGGAGCCCGCCGCGCCGCCCATCTCCAACACGGCCAAGGCCAAGTTCGAGGACGCGGTGAAGTCCTTCGACGCGCAGAAGAAGGCCAAGGCGTTCGACTACCCGGCGCTGGAGCGCAAGTTCAAGTCGGCCCTGGAGTCCGACGCGAACCTGGCCGAGGCCGAGTACAACCTGGGCGTCATCGCCGAGCGCCAGGGCAACACCAACGAGGCGAAGACGCGCTACCGCGCCGCGCTGACGAAGAAGCCGTCGCTGCGCCAGGCCGCGGAGAACCTCGCCGTCATGGAGCAGAACGCGGGCAACGTCGCCGGCGCGGTGGCCCTCTACCAGGAGGTGCTCCAGCGCTACCCGGACGACGCGCAGTCGCGCGCCCGCCTGGCGGAGATCTACCGGCAGAAGGGCGACCACGACAAGGCGATGGAGCTGTCGCGCGCGGCGCTGATGCGCGACCCCCAGTCCACCACCGCCCTGAAGGTGATGATCCGCAGCTACCTGGACCGCAAGCAGCTGGCGCTGGCCAAGCTGGTGGCGCTGCGCGGCACCAAGCTCGACGCCGCGGACCCGGAGCTGCAGCACCTGGTGGGCGTCATCCTGCAGCGCGAGGGCGACGTCGACGAGGCGCGGCTGTTCTTCAAGAAGGCCCTCGAGGCCCGCGACGACTACGTGCCGTCCCACGTCGCGCTGGCCCAGCTGTCGCTCGAGTCCGAGGACTTCCCGGGCGCCGAGGAGCACCTGCGCCGCATCCTCCAGGCGGACGGGAAGAACGCCGCCGCGCACCTCAACCTGGGGCTCGCCTACAAGGGCCAGGGCCAGTACGACAAGGCGATGCAGGAGTACGACGAGGCGGAGAAGCTCGACCCGGAGCTGGCCGCCGTGCACCTCAACCGCGCCATCATCCTCCACAAGGTGAAGGACGCCCCCGAGCGCGCCGTCGAGCTGTACAAGAAGTACATCGCCACGGCGGGGGGCGACGTCGCCCTCTCCGCCGAGTCGCCCGTGTTCGGGCTGCTGCGCGAGGCGGAGTCCATCGTCAACGCCAAGCGCGAGGCCGCCATGGCCGAGCAGCAGGCGAAGCAGATGGAGGAGCTGCAGAAGAAGCAGCAGGCCCAGATGCAGGCCGCGGAGAAGAAGCAGGCCCCGCAGGGCGCCGTGCCCCCGGGCGCCGCCGCCACGCCCGCCACCGGCACCAACGCGCCCCCCCAGGTCGCGCCCGCCGGCGGCGCCACCCCCCAGCCCCCCACCGCCACCCCGACGGAGGGTGCGGGCGAGAAGAAGAACAGTGCAGCCCCGGCGGATCCTTCCGAGCCGGGTGAGCCTGAAGACGACCTGATGTGAAAGTTGGGATGCCCCGGGTGCCTTCGCTGTGGCGGGGGCCGGGGCGATGATGCGAACCTTCGCTGCCCCGGAAGGGGTGCGTGGTGTGGAACGGGCCCTTCGGGGCTCCCGTGGAGGCAGTGATGCGGAAGGCGTTGATGCTGTGCGTGGTGCTCGCGGTCGCCCCGGCGTTCGCCCAGGACGAGGGCGCCAAGGCCCAGGGTGGGGGCGGAGAGGGCAATGTGCGCTACTCCAAGACGACCAACATCGACTTCGAGGACGACACCATCGAGGGCGACCTCACCAAGCCGGACGGCGAGTACATCGACGCGCGCGACAAGGTGAAGCACTCGAACCTCATCCGCATCCGCGAGGACTTCGAGGACAAGGTCATGCAGTCGGTGGGTGAGCTGTAGCGGATGACCTCCGCGCGCGAGCCGGGAACCTGGTGGCGCGCGCGTTGTCATGGCTGGTAGCGAGCACCCACTTTCCAAGCAGGAGCCCCCATGGCCGTTCCCCTGACACTCAAGGTCTTCAAGGGCGAGACGCTCGTCGCCACCAAGGACTACGAGCGCGACATCATCAAGATTGGCCGCCTGTCCTCCGCGCACCTGTGCCTGGAGGACGAGAAGGTCAGCCGCATCCACTCCGTCATCGAGGTCGCCAGCGACGGCACCATGTCCATCATCGACATGGGCAGCGTCGAGGGGACGTACGTCAACAACAAGCGGGTCAACAAGGGCCAGCTGTCGTTCGGTGACGAGATTCGCGTGGGTGGCACGACCATCCGCCTGGAGAACCCGGCCGCCGTGGCCGCGGTGAACCTGGCCGTGGCCGCCGCGAGCACGGACGCCACCACGGAGAAGAACCCCGTGCTGGCCGCTCCCGCGCCCGCCGCGGGGCTGGCCCAGGCCGCGGTGAGCCCGGAGCCCGCCGTCGCCGCGCCCCCCTCCGGCGCGCTGGACGCGTCCGTGGCCCCCACGCAGAAGAACACCGTCGTGGCCGCGGAGCCGGCCGCCGCGCCCGCGCTCGTCGAGCCGACCACGCCGCGCCCGCGCGCCGCGCGCCGCTCCAAGTCCGGTGGGCCCATGGGCGTGTCGCTGCGCTTCTCCTGGGGTGACCAGCGGGTGGGCGAGTTCTTCGTGGCTCCGGGCCGCAAGCGCGCCATCTCGGTGGGCAGCGCCGCGGGCGTCGACTTCGTCATGGGCGACGCGAAGCTGGGCTCCCCCCGCTTCGAGGTCCTGCGCACCGACGGCCAGGGCTTCACCGTGTGCTTCACGGGGAAGATGAAGGGCGAGCTGGTCCGCAAGGGCGAGACGCTGGACCTCAAGGCCGTCATCGAGTCCGGCAAGGCCTCGCACGAGGGCGAGTCGTACACGCTGACCCTGGGCGCCGAGGACTTCTTCTGGGTGGACCTGGGCGGCGTGACGATGGAGGCGGTGTTCCAGTCGGTGCCCAAGCGCGTGTTCGCGCCGCTGGCCGAGTCGCTCGACTACACCGCGCTCAACATCTTCCTGGTCATCTTCTTCGCCGCCACCGCGTTCGTCATCACCGCGATGAACCGCACGGGCGAGGGTGACGAGTACGCGGACGAGCTGTCCGCCAACCAGGCCCGCATCGCCAAGCTCATCATCAAGCCCCCCGAGACGCAGAAGAACAAGTTCCTCGAGCGCCTCAACCAGCAGAAGGAGGCGAAGAAGAGCGGGGAGATGGCGGCGAAGAGCCGCGGCGACGAAGGGCAGATGGGCAAGAAGGACGCGCCCAAGACCAACAACCGCACCGCGCCCAAGGGCGACCCGAACAAGAAGGACGAGGCCCGCGCGCTGACCGCGAAGATCTTCGGCGGCGGCAAGGGCGGCATCTCCACCGTCTTCGGCAGCAACGGCCTGGGCGGCGACCTGAAGAGCGCCATGGGCAACATGTTCGGCGCCAAGGCGGGCAACTCGGGCGGCTTCGGCGGCCTGGGCATGCGCGGCTCCGGCGGCGGCGGTGGCGGCACGGGTGACACCGTGGGCATCGGCGGCATCGGCACCAAGGGCCGCGGCGGTGGCACCGGCAGCTACGGCACCGGCGTGGGCGTGCTGGGTGGCAAGTCCAGCGTCGACGTGGGCATCACCTCGTCGGACCCGGAGGTCATGGGCTCGCTGGACAAGGAGCTCATCCGCAAGGTCATCCAGATGAACCGCGGGCAGATCCGCTTCTGCTACGAGAGCCTGCTCAACCGCTTCCCCAAGCTGGGCGGCAAGGTCTCCGTGAAGTTCGTCATCACCGCCAACGGCTCCGTGGCGTCGTCCTCGGTGGCCCAGTCCACGGCGGGCAACGCGGAGCTGGAGACGTGCGTGGCCGGCCGCGTGCGCACCTGGAAGTTCCCCGAACCCAAGGGCGGTGGCGTGGTGGTCGTCACCTATCCCTTCATCTTCAAGCAGTCCGGCGAATGACGCCGGTTTTCCACCAAGCTTGACGGGCGGGCCCCTAGCGGGGCCCGCTCGCGCAGTCACCCCGGCTCCCGTCCCCCACGGGGCCACGACACCCTCAGGACCGCATGAAAGCCCTCGCTCCCCTTGCCCTGTGCGCAGCGTTCGTCCTCCCCATGGCCGCGAGCGCACAGCAACCCTCCGCGACGGCGACGGGTGACCGCCCCGCCGTCACCTTCGACGAAATCGAGCGCGGCGTGTACTTCGCGCTGCTCGGCGGTCCGCTCTTCGTCACCAACCCGCCGGCCGCCGAGGGCACGCCGCGTCCGTTCTCCTCGGGCCCCATGGCCCAGGTGGAGGTCGGCGTGGACCTGGGCGAGCGGGTATCCGTGGGCCTGTTCATCATGGGCTCGAGCACCCGGACCAGCGCCGAGTACATCGGCGAGTCGGGCGGCTCCGTCTCCGGCGACTTCTCCAGCCTGGTGCCGGGCGCCGTCCTGCGCGCCCGCCTGGTGGGCATCGCCGACAGTCAGGAAGTGAAGCGTACGTGGTTCTACCTCCGCGCTGGCGCGGGTTATGCGATGTTCTCGCCGAAGCGTCTCCTTCCGGATTCCGACATTCTTGTGTTTGCCGGGCCCGGAGTGGAGTACTACACACGGTTGCGCCACTTTTCCGTGGGGCTCGAGGTGACGGGGAACTACCTCGTCTCCGGAGGCTCCTTCGGGTTCGCGGTGGCGCCGAACATTCGCTACGCGTTCTAGTTCCAGCGGGAGAAAGACGTGCCTCAGGAGAATGGAAGCGGTGGGCCGCGCCAGGGTGGGCGTGGTCGTGACGGGGGTGCGCCGGGTCAGGGCCAGCGTCGTGATGGCCCTGGCGGTGGTTTCGGAGGTCGAGGCGGTCCGGGTGGTCCCGGACGGGGCGACGGACGTGGGCGCGGCGAGGGTCGCGGACGCGGGCGCGATGAAGGCCCCGTGGGTCCGGGCCAGCGCGTCATCGTCGAGCTGAGCACCCTGGAGAAGGCGCTGTCGAAGACGGACTTCGGGGCGGAGAAGGGCCCGCTGCAGGCCATCGTCCGCGCGCTGCGGCCCATGCGCCTGAAGTCCCTGGATGATCTCGACCTCAACACCCGGGGTCGCCTCATCACCACGATGCTGCGCGTGCAGCGTCAGCCCAAGCCGCCCGCACCGGAGGCGCCTGCCGCCGAGGCCGCCGCCCCGACGGAGGCTCCGGCCCCCGCGGAGGCCGCGGCCCCCGCCGAGGCGACCGAGGGCGCTGCTCCGGCCGAGGGCGCCGCCCCCGCCGAGGCTTCGGCCCCGGCCGCGCCGGCGGTGGACCCGGCCCGCGAGAAGTTCGAGGGCTGGACGGACGTCATGTTCCTGGTGGGCCAGGTCTGGCGCGCCGCGGGTGACGGCGAGCGCGCGGAGGCGGCCTTCGCCCTGAGCGGTCGTCAGCCCGGTCCGGAGGCCGAGGAGCCCGCGGCTCCAGCCCGCACCGAGGAGCGTCGCGAGCGCGGTGAGCGTCGCGAGCGTCCGGAGCGCGGCGAGCGTCGGGAGCGTCCCGAGCGGAGCGCCTCCGGCGAGCGTCGGGAGCGTCCCGAGCGCGGTGAGCGTCGCGAGCGTCCGGAGCGGGGTGAGCGCCCCGAGCGTGGCGAGCGCCGCCCGATGCCCGAGCTGACGGGCGACTGGCGCGAGCAGGCCAAGCAGCTCGAGGCCATGGGTCGCACGCGCGACGCGGGCCGCCTGTTCGAGCGCAACAACTCCTTCGCGGACGCCGCGCGCCTGTTCGAGGCGGGCGGGGACCTCAAGAGCGCGCTGCGCAACGCGCTGGCCGGGAACGACAACGACACCGCGCGCCGGCTGGTGAGCACGCTGCCGGCGGACCAGCTCGCGCCCACGCTGGAGAAGGCCGGCGCCTACGAGCTCCTCATGGAGCACTACGTGGGCAAGGGTGACTTCGAGAACGTGGCCCGGCTCTACGAGCGCGCCCGCCAGTTCGACCAGGCGGCGCTCGCCTACGAGCGCGCGGGGAAGCTGACCCTGGCCCGCAAGTCGTACGAGCGCTCGCGCGACATGGCCAGCGCCAACCGCATCCGCGCCCTCGAGGTGAAGAGCCTGGTGGAGCGCGGCGACCGCCTGGGCGCGGCCACGCTGCTGGTGGCGGTGGGCCAGCGCCGCGAGGCGGTGGAGGTGCTCGGCACGCTGCCCCCGCCCAAGGCCTTCCACTTCATGCAGCGCCTCAACCTCGAGGAGGAGGCGAAGGAGCTGGCCCAGCGCGAGCTGGCCCGCGCGGAGCAGGAGCAGAAGCCCGCCGGCCGCGCGCGTTGGCTGGAGCTGCTGGGCGACGTCACGGCCGCCGCCGAGGCGTGGGAGGCCGCGGGGCGCAAGGACAAGGCCCTGCCGCTGCACGAGAAGCTCGGCAACCTGCCTCGCGCCGCCCAGCTCGCCGAGGAGCTGCAGCACCGCGACAAGGCCATCGCCCTGTACACCCAGCTGGGTGACGGCCCCGGCGTCGAGCGTGCCAAGGCCCTTCCGGAGGCGCCCCCCGCGGCTCCGGCTCCCGCCGAGCCCGGTGAGGCCGGCTCGGGAAGCGAGGAGGGCGGTGAGCCTTCCTCTACTCCCTCGGCGGAGTAGCAAGAAGACCAATGATTCCCGCCGTTTGGCGGGTTTTGCACGATTGCTCGGGGGCGCTCGCGGCCGGTAGAGTCCGGCGGCTGGCGCCCCCGCGTCGTTCCTTTTGACCCACCAAGGCCCGCCCTCCCCATGCAACAGCCCACGTCCCCGCGACCCACGCTGCGCGTGTCCGATGACCGGAGCTTCGCCGAATCCGAAGCCGCCCTGGAGAAGGCCGGCCGTGTGGAAGAGCTGATCCGCCTCTACGAGGGGCGCTCGCGCGACGTCGTCGCGGACGAGGCCGTCCGTCTGTTGTGCCGCGCCGCGGAGCTGGCGCACGAGCGTCAGCGCAACGCGCCTCGGGCGGAGGAGCTCCTCAAGCGCGCGCTGCTGGTGGCGCGCGAGCCACTGCCCGCGCTGCGGGGCCTCAAGCGGCTGCACGAGACGCGGCAGGATTCGGCCGCGCTGGCCGAGGTCCTGGAGCGGCTGGGCGGCTCCACGCAGGGCGAGGAGAGCGCGGGCCACTACCTGAAGGCCGCGGACCTGTACGAGCAGAAGCTCTTCCGGAGGGATCGCGCGGTGCTGTGCCTGCAGCGGGCGGCGCGCTCGAAGCCGGAGCGTGGCACCTTCCGGCGCGTGCGCCAGCTGCTGCTGTCCGAGGAGCGCTTCCAGCCCGCGTTCGAGGCGCTGGAGCGTGAGCGGGCGGCGCTGGGCGACGCGGGCATGGCGGACGAGTACGCGGCGCTGGCGGAGCGGCTGGTGGACGACCCCACCGAGCACGAGCTGGCGCAGCGGGTGCTGGACGTGGCGCGCGGGCTGGACCCGCAGAGCGCCCGCGTGGAGAAGGCGGCGCGCGCGCTCCAGCGCTTCGAGCAGACCTGGCGCGACCGCGTGCGGATGCTGCGCAGCATGTCGCTGGAGGAGCGCGACCGGAAGAGCGCGGCGCGCTTGTCCCTGCTCGTGGCGAAGCTGTTCGCCTGGTACGACGCCGGGGCCGCGGGCAAGGTGAAGGAGGCGCTGGACCGTTGCTTCCTGCTGTGGCCGGGCATGCCCGAGGGGCTGGCGCTCATCGAGAAGCTGGCGGCGCGCTCCGGCGGGGATTTCGCGTCGGCGATCGCGCAGATCGAGGCCATGGCGGGCGAGGTGAAGGACCGCTCCGCGCAGGTGGACCTCTGGCTCCGGGTGGGCACGCTGCGGCTGGGGCGCCTGAATGACGCGCCCGGCGCGCTGGCGGCCTTCGAGAAGGCCGTGGCGGCGGATGCCTCGCGCGCGGACGCCGCGAGCCTGACGGCGGAGCTGCTGCTGGAGGGCGGGCGCGCGCCGGACGCGGTGGCGGTGCTGGACCGGTACCTGGCGACGGTCAAGGACAAGGCGGCCCAGGCCTCCATGCGCCTGCGCCTGGCGGAGCTGTGCCTGACGCAGCTCAAGGACGGCGCGGCGGCGCGCACCCATCTGGAGGCGGCCCTCAAGCTGGACCCGGCGCACGCGCTGGCGGCGTTCCAGCTGGCGCGCCTGCTGGCCGAGGACGAGGAGCTGGAGGCGGTCATCCCCCTGCTGGACCTGGCACTGCTGGCGCCGCGTCCCCGGGCGGAGCGGGTGGCCTTCTGCGAGGCGCTCGCGTTGATGTTCGAGGAGAAGGACGACGCGCGCGGCGCCTTCGAGGTGCTGTCGCGGGCGCTGGAGCTGGACCCGGCGCGCCCGTTGCTGCTCGGCTCGGTGATGGAGCACGCGGAGAAGGCCCAGGCCCAGCCGGCGCTGGCGCTGGCCCTCCAGCGCGCGGCGCAGGCGGCGCCCGTGGCCGAGGTGGCGGCGACGCTGTGGCGGCAGCTGGCCCAGCTGCTCCAGGGGCCGTTGGCGGACCCCGTGCGGGCGGAGGCCGCGTGGCGGGAGGTGCTGGCGCGCCTGCCGGGTGACGCCGCCGCGACGGAGGCGGTGAAGTCGCTGCAGGCGGTCGCCGCGCTCGCGGACGACCCGAAGGCGAAGCTCGAGGCGGAAATCACCCGGCGGGAGGCGGCCGGGGACGCGCCGGAGGAGCTGGAGCCGCTCGTGCGCGAGTGGGTGCGGCTGGCGCCCGAGGAGCTGTCGGCCGTGCAGCGGTTGCAGGCCCTGTGCGTGGCGCTGTCGCGCTTCGACGAGGCCGCGGCCCTGGCCGGGCGGCTGGCGGGGTTGGCCGAGACGCAGCTCGAGCGCAACGAGTGGACGGCGCGGCAGGCGAAGCTGTACGCGGAGCGGCTGGGGCGGCAGGAGGATGCCGCGGACCTGTTCCTCGGGCTCTTGTCGGAGAACGTCTCCACCGGCGTGGTGGTGGGCGGCCTGGAGCGCCTGGCGGCGGCGGGCGTGCGCACGGTGGAGGTGGCGGAGTCGCTCGCGGCGCACTACGGCCGCGCGGGCGACCACCAGCGTCAGGTGTCGGCGCTCCAGCAGCAGCTCGAGGCGACGACGGACTCCGCGGGGCGCAAGCGCCTCTACGTGTTGCTGGCGAGCATCCACGAGAAGCAGCTCGCCGACAGCCGGGCGGCCTTCGACACGCAAGTCCGCGCGCTGCGCGAGGACCCGAAGGACGAGTCGGCCCGAGCGGAGGCGCTGCGGTTGGCGCGCGACCTGTCCGCGCACGCGGAGCTGGGGCGCGTGCTGCGCACGCTCGCCACCGAGTCCGAGGACCCGGGCGTGGCCGTCCCGCTGCTCATCGAGGCGGCGGGGTTGGCGGAGGAGGGCGGGTTGGTGGCGGAGGCCATCTCCGCGCTCGAGGTGGCGGTGGGGCGCGCGCCGGAGTCGAACGGGGTGCTCCAGCGGCTGGTGCGGCTGTACGGGCGCGCGGGACGCGCGGGGGACGCCGAGGGCCTGCTGCGCAAGCGCATCCAGGGCGCGCGGGGCGCGGAGCGGCTGGAGCTCCTGCTCCAGCTGGTCGACCTGAACACGGAGCTGGGGCGGCCGGACCAGGCCGCCGACGCGCTCCAGTCCGCCCTCTCTCACGGCGCGGAGGAAGGCCGGCACCTGCCGCGCCTGGCGGACCTGTACGAGAAGGCCGGTCGCACGCGCGAGCTGGGGGACACGCTGGCGCGGATGATTGGCCTGGCGGAGTCCGCCGGCGAGACGGACAAGGTGGCGCGGCTGAAGCTGCGTCGCGCGCAGTTGCTGCAGGGCCTGCAGGACGGCGGCGCGGAGGCGGTGCGCAGCTACGCGGACATCCTGTTGCAGCGTCCGTCCGACCCGGACGCCCTGGCGGCGCTGGAGGCGATGCTCGCCTCGGGCCCGTCGCGCGAGGCGGCCGCGCGCGTGCTGGTGCCCGCGCTCGAGCGGACCAAGGACCACCGCAAGCTGGTGGCCACGTTGGAGGTGCTGGCGGAGGTGGCCAAGGACGACGCTGCGCGCGTGCAGGCGCTGCGGCAGGCGGCGCAGGTGCACCTGGCGCACCTGCGACAGCCGGAGCTGGCCTTCGCGGCACTGGCCCGGGCGTTGAGGCTGGCGCCAGGGGACGCGGGCCTGCGCTCGACGGCGCGACAGGCGGCGGAGGACGCGGACTCGCTGGACAGCTACGCGGAGATCCTCGGCGAGCTGGCGGAGGAGGGCGAGGTGGGCCCCGCGCGCGTGGCGGTGCTGCGCGAGCTGGCGGAGGTGCAGGAGAAGAAGCTCGACGACAAGGCGGGGGCGGTGAAGGCCCTGCGCGCGTTGCTGGCGCTGGAGCCGGGCAACCTCGACAGCCTGCGCGCCCTGCAGCGCCTGCATCGCGCGAGCGAGGAGTGGGCGGCGCTCGCCGAGGTGTTGGAGAAGCTGGCCGCGGCGTCGCCGGAGCCGGCCGAGCAGCTCGCCTTCCTGCGCGAGGCGGCCCTGCTGCACGAGACGCGCCTGTCGGACCCGGAGAGCGCGGCCAACGCGTGGCGTGTCATCGCCGAGCGCGACTCGGCGAACCGCGAGGCGGCGGCGACGCTCGACCGCCTCTACACGGAGCTGGAGAGCCACCAGGACCTGGCGTGGGCGCTCGCGCTGCGGCGGACGCAGGAGGGGCAGAGCCCGCAGGGGCGCGAGGTGTCGTTCCGCCTGGCGGAGCTGCAGCGCACGGTGCTCGACGACGCGAACGCCGCGCTGGGGCTGTACAAGCGCATCCTCGCCGAGGACTCGGGTCACCCGGGGGCTCGCGCCGCGCTGGAGGCGTGGGTGAAGGCGGCGGTGCCCGCGAGCGGCGCCGCGCTGGAGGTGCTCGACCCGGTGCTCGCGCAGGTGGGGGACCATGCCCGCCGCGTGGCGCTGCGCGAGGCGCGGATGGAGTCGGCCCTCTCGGTGGAGAAGATCCTCCTGGCGGGGGAGATTCGCCGCATCTACGAGCGGGACATGGGCCAGCCGTCGCTGGCGTTCATGTCCGCGGTGAAGTCGTTCGCGCAGGGGTGGGACCGGGAAGGCGTCCGCGCGGACCTCGAGCGGCTGGCGCGCGAGACGGGCTCCCACGAGGTGCTCGCGGAAATCTACGAGACGGCGGCGACGGAGCTGCCCGCCGGAGACCCGGCGGCGCTGGAGCTGTTGAGGCGCTCGGCGGAGCTGCGGGAGTCGCTCAATCAGCCGGAGGAGGCCGCGCGCCTCTGGAAGAACCTGCTGGCGGACGCGCCCCAGGACCGGCAGGCGCTGGAGGCCCTGTCCCGGCTGTACGAGAAGGGGCAGAACGCGAAGAGCCTCTCGGAGGTCTACACGCGTCAGGCCCAGCTGTCCCAGGACCCCGAGGAGCGCGTCGGGCTGCTGCTCAAGGCGGGCGAGGCCTACGCGAACGCGGGTGAGGACGCGAAGGCGGTGGAGACCTACCGCTCGGCGCTGGCGCTGCGCCGCGTGCCGGAGGGGTTGCTCGCGCTGGAGCGGCTGTACGCGAAGGCCCGCCGCTTCGTCGAGCAGGCGGACGTGCTGGAGCAGCTCGCGGAGGGCGCCGCCGACGAGGCCGCGCGCCGCGGCTGGCTGCTCAAGCGCGCGCAGCTGCTGGAGAAGGAAGTGGGGGCGACGGAGGCCCTGCCGGTGTACCGCCGGCTGCTGGAGCTGGCGCCCGGCGATGGGCAGGTGGTCGCGGGGCTCGAGCGGCTGATGGCGCACGACGGCCCGCGCGTGGAGGCGGCGCGGCTGCTGGAGCCCGTGTACCGGGGGCTCAACGACACGCGGAAGCTGGTGGAGGTGCTGGATGTCCTGCTGCCCGGCGTGGCGCCGGAGCGGCGGCTGGAGCACATCCAGGAGGTCGCCACCCTGCGCGAGGCGCTCGGACAGACGTCGCTGGCCTTCGTCGCGCGCCTGCGGGCGTTCAACGAGTTCCCGCACGAGGGCTCCGTGCGCGACGAGCTGGAGCGGCTCGCGGCGGACTCGGGCTCCTTCGAGGAGGTGGCGGGCGCGTACGAGGACCAGCTCGAGCGCGACACGCAGGAGCCCCTGGCGGGGGACCTGTGGCGCCGGCTGGCGGCCATCTACGACAACCGTCTCAAGCGCTACGACCTCGCGGTCCGCGCGCTGGAGGAGGTGAGCCGGAGGGACCCGAAGAACAAGGCGGTGCTGGAGTCCATCGCCCGCGTCCATCGTCGGACGGGGGCACACCGCGAGCTGGCGCTGGTGATGCGCCGTCAGGTGGCCGCGGAGCCGAACGGCGCCTCGCAGGTGAACCTGCTGTTCGAGCTGGCGCACCTCGCGGAGGAGACGCTGGCGGACAAGGCGCTGGCGGCGCAGGCGTACCGGGAGATTCTCGGGCTGCGGCCGGAGAACACGAACGCGCTCAAGCTGCTGGGGCGCGTGCTCGCGGACATGGAGCGCTGGCCGGAGCTGGCGCAGCACATCGAGCGGGAGATCCAGCTCGCGGACACGCGTGGCGCGCAGGAAGAGGCCTCCGACCTGCGGGTGCGGCTGGGGCGGTTGCGGTTCTCCCGGCTCGACGACCCCCGGGGCGCGTTGGAGCTGTACCAGGAGGTGCTGGCGCGCCGGGCCGGTCATGCCGGCGCGGTGGGCGCGCTGGAGGAGATGGCGCGCTCGGAGAGCCCGCTGCGTGGCGCGGCGGCCAGCGCGCTGGAGCCTGTCTTCGCCTCGGTGGGCAACCACCTGAAGCAGGTGGAGATGCTGGAGTCGCGCGTGTCGGCGGAGGCGGTGCCCCAGGAGCGCGCGGCGCTGCTGCGGCGCATCGCGGAGATGTACGCCGGGCCGCTCGAGAACGCGGAGATGGGCTTCCTCGCCGCCACGCGCGCCTTGCGCGAGCTGCCGGATGACCTGCGCTCGCTGGAGCTGTGCGTCTCCCTGGTGGACAAGGCCGAGGCCCCGGAGGAGCTGAGCGCCATCCTCGCGGAGGTCGCGCCCAAGGCGGGGGATTCGTCCCGCGCCGAGCTGTACCGCGCCCTGGCGCGGCTGCACACCGACCTGGGTGAGCCCGCGGAGGCGCTGACCGCGTGGAAGCGCGTGCTGGAGCTGCGCCCCACGGACACCGAGGCCCTGGACGGGACGGTGCGGTTGGTGGCGTCGCAGGGCAAGCCGACGGAGCTGCTGGAGGTGCTGCGGCGGCAGCTCGCGGTGGCGGAGGAGCCAGCGCGTCGCGCGACCGTGCTGTTCCAGATCGGCGCGCTCCAGGAGGAGCAGCTCAAGGATTCCCTCGGGGCGCTCGCGACGTTCCGGCGGCTGCTGGAGCTCAAGCCGGACGACGTGGCGGCGCTGGAGCGGATGGAGGGGCTCTGCCAGAAGCAGGAGCGCTGGCCGGAGCTGGCGGACGTGCTGTCCCGCCGCATCGCGCTGATGCCAGCCGAGGCGGGGCTGGAGCTGAAGTTCCGCCTAGCGCAGGTGCGCGAGACGCGGCTGCTGGACAAGACGGGCGCGCTGACGTTGTACGGCGAGGTGCTGTCGGTGCAGCCCAACCATCCGGGCGCGGTGGGGCGGATGGAGGGCCTGGTGGCGCGCGAGCCGCAGAATCTGCTCGCGGTGGAGACGCTGCTGCGGGCGTTCCGCGCCAGCGGCGACGTGGCGAGGTTGGCCCAGGTCATCGAGGCGCGCGTCGGCGTCTCCACGGACGCGTTCGAGCGCAAGGCGCTGCTGGGCGAGCTGGCCACGCTGCGCGAGGCGCAGGGCGAGGCGGAGCTGGCCTTCCTGGCGCTGTTCCGGGCCTTCAAGGAGGACCCGAACGACGGGGAGGTGCGTCGCCGGCTGGAGAACGCGACGGACGCCTCGGGCAGCTACGACGAGCTCGTGGTGGCCTACGAGGAGGCGCTGCCTCGCGTCGCCGAGGCCGCCGACGCCGCGCAGGTGTGCCTCAAGCTGGGACAGATGTTGGAGACGAAGCTGCGCGACGCCGACCGCGCCGTCTCCTACTACGAGCGCGCGCGGACGTTGCACGCGGCGGTGCAGGACTCCGCGTTGGTGGCGCTGGACCGGCTCTACCTGGAGCTGCAGGCGTGGCCGGAGCTGGCGGCCATCCTGGAGGCGCTCGTGTCGACCGCGACGGAGGACGCGGAGCGCATCGGCTACCTGTTCCGCGTGGGACAGCTCTACCAGGAGCGCCTGGACAGCCCGGACCGGGCCGCCGGGGCCTACGAGGCCATCCTGAAGCTGGAGCCGGGGCACCTCGCCACCGCGCGCCTGCTGGAGGGCATCTACGAGTCCGCGGGCGCGTCCGAGAAGCTCTACGCCATCCTGAAGCTCCAGGCGGAGAAGGTGACGGGGCCGGAGCGCGACCGCGTGCTGGCGAAGATGGCGCAGGTGTCCGCCGAGGGACTGGCGGACCTGTCGCGCTCCATCGAGCTGTACCGCGAGCTGCTGGCGAAGAACGCGCGCAACGACCAGGCCTTCTCCGCGCTCGAGTCGCTGTATGAGCGCGCGGACCGCCCGCAGGACCTGCGCGAGCTGCTCGAGGGGCGGCTGGCGATGACGCTGGACCCCCGCGAGGTGATCCGGCTCAACGAGCGGCTGGGGCGCGTCGTGTACCGGCTGCTGAAGCAGCCCGAGGCCGCCGTCCCGTACTTCAAGGCGGCGCTGGACCGCGACGCCCGCAACCGCGCGGTGCTGGACACCCTGCGCGAGCTGTACGACGAGACGGAGCAGCGCGAGGAGCTGGTGGGCGTGCTGCGCCGGCTCATCCCCCTCCAGGAGAGCAGCGAGGGCGTGAAGGCCCTGCGCCTGCGGCTGGCGGAGGTGCTCGCGGGCATGGGCCGGCGCGAGGAGGCGCTGGACGCGGCCCGCCGCGCGCTGGAGGTGGAGCCGCATCAGGTCGCCGACCTGGAGCGGGTGCACCTCTTGTTCGTGTCTCTGCGGGCGTGGAACGACGCGGTGCGCGCGCTCGAGCTCAAGGTGCAGGTCCACCTGGCGGCCGACGAGCGCGAGCCCGCCGTCGCCACGTACTTCATGGTGGCGGATCTGTGGGTGGGGCAGGGCGGCAAGCCGGAGCTCTCCGCCGGGGCGCTGGAGAAGGTGCTGGAGCTGGACCCCGCCAACCGCACGGCCTACGAGCGCGCGTGCGAGGTGTACCGCACCCACAACGATTGGCGCGCGTACGCCACGGTGGTCGACCGCTACATGCCCCACCTCGTCACGGACGAGGAGAAGCTGGCCGCGCTGCGCGAGCTGGCCCGGGTGCAGGAGGAGCGGCTGGGGCAGAAGGACGTGGCGTTCCTGGCGCTGTGCCGGGCGCTGCAGCTGGATGCGTCGGACGACTCGCTGCGCGAGGAGGTCGAGCGGCTGGCTGACGAGACGGGGAGCCACGAGGAGATGGCCGCCGTCTACGAGGAGGTCACGGAGAACCTGCCGCGGGGCCCGTTGGCGGAGCGCATCTACGTCACGCTCGCGCGCATCCACGACACGCGGCTGGACGACCCGCAGGCCGCGGAGGGGGCGTTCCGGAAGATCCTCGAGTTCGACCCGACCAACGCCACGGCGCTGGACGGGCTCGCCGCCGTGTTCCAGCGGCGCGGCCGCGAGCGCGAGTACGTGGTGGCCCTCGAGCAGAAGCTCGAGGCGGCCGGCTCCATCGAGCAGCGCAAGGGCATCCTGCGTGAAATCGCCCGCGTCTGGGACGAGAAGCTGGAGGACCCGGTCGAGTCCGCGGGCGCGCTGCTGCGCGCGCTGGAGCTGGAGCCGGACGTGGAGACGCTCGGCGTGCTCACCGCCCTGTACCGGCGGCAGCGCGCGTGGCGCGACGTGGCCATCACCCTGCTGCGCACGCGGGACCTGGCGGACACCGCGGAGGAGCGCGCGCGCATCCAGGTGGAGGTCGCGGGGGTGTACGAGCGCGACATCGGGGACGACGAGTCCGCGGTGGCCGCCTACCGCCAGGCGTTGGAGCTGGACCCCGTCAACCGCGAGGCGCTGGAGTCGCTGGAGCGGCTGCACACCAAGCTGGACCAGCCGGCGGACCTGCTCGCCATCTACGAGCGGATGCTGGAGCTGAGCGACGACTGGCGCGAGAAGGTCCGCGTCCTGTTCCGCAGCGCCACCATCTGGGAGGACAAGTACCAGAACCCGGCCAACGCGGACGTGTGCGTCGAGGGCGTGCTCTCCATCGACCCGCAGAACGTCCAGGCCATCAAGTCGCTCATCCGCCTGCGTCGGGCCCAGGGGCGGTGGGAGGACCTCATCGTCGCGTACGAGCGTCAGCTGTCGCTCGCGGCCAGCACGCAGGAGCAGGCGGAGCTGTACGTCGACATCGGCAACGTCCAGTACCAGCAGCTCAAGGCGCTGGACAAGGCGGTGAACAGCTACCACGCCGCGCTCGCGGCGGACCCGGCGTGCCGTCCCGCGCTGCACGCGCTCGGCAACCTGTATGAGCGCAGCGGCAACTGGCCCTTCGCCCTGGAGATGCTCCAGAAGGAGGCGGAGCTCGCCGGTCAGTCGAAGGACGCGGTGGAGTTGTTCTACCGGCTCGGGAAGATCAACGAGGACATGCTGATGGACGCGGGCAGCGCGCGCTCCGCGTACCAGCAGGCCCTGGCCATCGACGTGGGCCACCTGCCGAGCATCCGCGCCCTGAAGGGCATCCAGGAGCAGGAGAAGGACTGGACGGGCTACGAGCAGACGCTGCGCCAGGAGGCGGAGCAGACGGAGGACCCGGCCGCCAAGGGCCGCGCGTTGCTCGACGTGGCGCGCTACCACGCGGAGACGCGCGAGGACCGCGACACGGCCACCGGCTACTGGGAAGAGGCCCTCAATCACATCCCGGACAGCCTCGAGGCCGCGAGGCCGCTGGCGGACGTCTACATCGCTCGCGAGGAGTGGGCCTCCGCCGAGCGGATGCTGGACATCGTCACGCGCAAGCTGTCCGAGAAGGCCGTCGTGGAGAAGGACGCCGCCACGGCCGCGGACCTGTGCCGCCAGCTCTACCGCCTGGGCTACGTGGCGGAGAAGCTGGGCCGCCGCGACAAGGCCCTCAGCTGCTACGAGACGGCCTACGAGCGCGACGCGACGTACCTGCCCGCCCTCGAGGGCTACGGCAACCTGCTGGTCCAGACGCGCCGCTACGAGGGCGCGCTCAAGGTGTTCCAGACCATCCTCATCCACCACCGCGAGGAGCTGACGGACCTGGAGGTCGTGGAGGTCTACTGGCAGCTCGGTGACATCCACGCCGCGCTCGGTCAGTCCGACCGCGCCCAGAACCACTTCGAGAAGGCGCTCGCCATCGACCCGGGGCACGAGCCCACGCTGCGCGCGCTCGTCATCCTGATGGACAAGGCGGGTCAGTTCGAGAAGTCCGCCGACCTGCGCCAGCAGCTCGTCGGCGTGCTGGAGGGAGAGGCCAAGGCCCGGGTCTACCTGGAGCTGGGCCGCGTCTCCCGCGACGAACTGCACGACCCGTACATGGCCATCGACGCCTTCACGGGCGCGCTCCGGGCGCAGCCGGACACGCTCGAGGTGATGGACCAGCTGTACGTGCTGCTGCGCGAGACGCGTCAGGGCCAGAAGGCCGCGGACGTGCTCGCGCGCATGCTGGCGCTCCCCGCGCTGGCGTCCGAACCCCACAAGGCCAAGCGCGTGTGGTTCGCCCTGGGCGAGCTGCGCCGGGATGACCTGCGGGACGTGGACGGCGCGACGCAGGCCTTCAACGCCGCGCTCGACCTGGATCCGCGCTTCGTCGAGGCCTTCAGCGCCCTGGAGGCGATGCTGGGCGGGGCCCAGAAGTGGAAGCTGCTGGAGGAGAACTACACGAAGATGCTCGGCCGGCTGCCGAAGACGCCGGAGACGCACGTGGCGCGCATGGCGCTGTGGCGCGCGCTGGGCGACCTGTACCAGCAGGTGCTCAAGCACCCGGAGGGCGCGGTGGCCGCGTACGGCGTGGCCGCCAAGGGCCTGCCGGACGACGCCGCGGTGCAGGAGACCTTCGCGGAGCTCGCCGGGAGCATGCCGGGCAAGGAGGACGAGGCCATCGTCGCCCTGCGGCGCGCGCTGCCCAACACCCAGGACCCGCGCAAGGTGTGCGGGCAGCTGGTGCGGCTGGCGGCCCTGCGCAAGGACTACGACGGAGCGTGGCTCGCCGCCCAGGCGGCCTCGGGGCTGCTGGGCGAGGCGGGGGACGACGAGAAGGAGATCCTCACCAAGCTGGGGCCCTACGCGAAGAAGAAGGAGGTGGCGCAGCGGCCGGTCGACGACCAGCTGTGGCACACGCACCTGTTCCACCCGAAGGCGCGGGGGCCCCTGGCGGAGCTGCTGGGGCTGCTCTTCGTCAAGGCCGGGCACCTGTACGGGGTGCCGTTCCCCCAGTACCAGCTCGTCCCGAAGAAGCACCGCATCGACGTGGCCAGCGCGCAGGAGTACCACGTCCACCACTACCGCTATGTCGCGCGGCTGTTGGGGATGGAGGGCGTGGAGCTGTACTCACCCTTCCTGGTGGCCACGCGCGAGCGCATGGCGAAGCGCTCCAACGAGCCGGCGCCCGAGCCCCTGGTGAACGTCGAGCTGCTGCAGACGCACCCTCCCAGCGTCCGGGTGGGCGGGAAGTACTTCGCGGAGCAGGGCCAGAAGGAGGTGTACTACCTGCTGGGGCGCGCGCTGGCGCTGGCGCGTCCGGAGCTGGCGTTCACGCACTACGTGCCCGTCGAGCGGCTGGAGGCCATCCTCCAGGCGGCGCTCAACCTGGTCGTGGGCAACGTGCGCGTCGCCGAGTCGCTCCATGGCGTGGAGCAGGAGCGCCGCGCCCTGGAGAAGAGCCTCACCGAGGTGGACCGGGCCGCGCTGGCCAAGGCCGCTCGGGCCTGGCTGCCCACCGCGACACCGCAGGCGGTGCGCCAGTTCCTCGAGGGGGCGGAGTTGACCGCGTCGCGCGCGGGCTTGTTCGTCGCCGGCGAGATGGAGCCGGTCCGCCGCATGGTCCAGGGCGAGACGGGCGCCGCCTTCCGCGTGCCGCCTCGCACCAAGCTCAAGGAGTTGCTCGTCTTCGCCACCTCCGAGGAGCTGCACCACCTCCGTGTGGCTGTTGGCACACATGTGGAGGTCCAGGTGCGAAAGTAGCGATAGAACCGGGGTGAGGGTTCACGCGTTGATGACCAGCCGAGCGGTCGAGGCGTGGAACCTTGACCCCTCGTGTAGCGACTTCTACGATTCCGACGGGATTTCTCCCGTCATTTCCGAGGCTTGCGGAAAAAAGATGCGCTTCGTCTGTGATAGCTGCCGCGCGCAGTACATGATCAGCGACGACAAGGTTGGCCCCAAGGGGGTCAAGGTTCGTTGCAAGAAGTGCGGCCATACCATCACCGTGCGTCCCGCGGGTGCGTCCGCTGGCAAGGACGCCGCCGCGGACTCCGCGTCGGCCGCCGCGCCGTCCACCTCGAACGGTCCGAGCAAGGACGCCGAGTCCTCCTCGGCGGCCGCGCTCCCCACGTCCCTGGGGACTCCGCCCGAGGGCGGCCTCTTCACGGACGTGGAGGAGGACGAGATCGGCGCGGTGTTCGACCAGGTGCTCAGCTCCGGAACGCACAAGATTCCGGCGGGTGAGGCCGTGGGCGAGGCCGCGGCGCGCGAGGCCACGGCCGAGAGTGTCCGCAAGCTGGCCGAGGCGGAGGAGACGCCGGACAAGGAGGAGGAGAAGCCCGCGGCCACTCCCCACGAGTGGTACGTCGCCATCGACGAGAAGCAGGTGGGACCGCTCTCGGTCGAGAAGGTGAAGGACGCGTGGGATCGCGGCGAGGTGGGCCCTGACAGCCTGTGCTGGCGTTCGGGCTTCAGCGACTGGATTCCGCTGTCGGAGACGGCGGAGTTGGCGTCGGTGCTGGCGCCGCGGCCCTCCAACAAGCCGACCATCGTCGCCCCCGAGCCGGTGTCGGGCTCCACGCCGACGGTGGCGTCGGGGCCGGTGCAGTCGGCGTTCAGCGCGGGCAAGTCGAAGGGCTCGCCCACGCCGCCGCCCGCCGCGGCCGAGGCGCCGGTGGGGTGGAAGCCCTCCGTGGGCAGTGTGCTGGCCTCGCTGGTGAAGGAGGAGAACGACGCGCTGACCAAGCCGCCGCCAACGCCCGCGCCCGCGCTGGGGCGCGAACCGGTGTCGCAGTCGCGGCTGCTGGACGTGCCCATGCCGCCCCCGGAGCCGGTGTCCTCGCCGTCGCTGATGGGAGCGGGGGCGGCGATGGCCGCTCACATGCAAGCGGCCCCCGCGCCGGCGCCCTATCCGCAGCAGCCCATGCCCGCGTATGGGCAGCCCGCTCCGGCGCCGTACGGGCAGCCGGCTCACTACGCGCAGCCTGTCCCCGCGCCGTATCCGCCCCCGGGCTATGCGCCCCCCTACTCGCCTCCCGCGCCCGCGTCGGGTGGCAAGGGGAAGATGGGGCTCATCATCGGCGTCGTCGTCGGCGTGTTGGGGATTGGCGCGGCGGCGGCCGTCGTGCTGTCGAACAAGGATGGCGGGCAGCCCGCTGCCGCCGCGCAGCCGCCTCCGACCGCGTCGGTCGCTGCGAACACGCCGCCTCCGCCGGTCGCCGCGCAGCCTGTGACGCCGCCTCCCGCGCCTCCTTCCCAGCCCGTCGCTGCGGCCGTTCCGCAGCCGGCGACAGGGACGCCCGGGGCTCCCACGGCGGGTGCACCGGAGGCGGGCGCGCCCGCGGCTCCGACGCCGGGGACGGCTCCCGCGACGCCTCCCGCGGTCGCGACGGCTCAGCCCGTGGCGCCAGCGACGCCTCCCCCCGCGGCGCCCCCCGTCGAGTCGGCGAAGCCCGCGGAGCAGCCCGCCGCGGTGGCGAAGGTGGAGCGGCCGACGACGCGTCGCACGGGGTCCTCGTCGTCCTCGCGACGCGAGGATTCCGAGGAGCGGCCCGTCGCGCGCGCGGAGCGGGCCGAGTCGTCGAGCAAGGATGACGACTTCGACGACCTGTTCGGTGTGAAGCCGGCGCAGAAGTCCGAGCCGAAGCAGGCGGAGGCGCCGAGGACGGCGTATGTCCCGCCCGAGCCAGGCGGCGCCGTGCCCGAGCGACTGCAGACGTCCGACGTCATGACGGTGGTGCTGAACAACAAGCCCGCCATCGTGAAGTGCGTGAACGAGCAGAAGAAGAAGGACCCGTCACTGAGCGGCAAGCTGGTGATGCGGTGGACCATCCAGCCGAGCGGCAAGACGACGAGTGTCACGTGCAAGACGGATGAGTTCCGTAGCACCTACATGGCGACCTGCATCACCGGGCTCATCAAGAGCTGGACGTTCCCGCGTCACAAGAAGCAGGGCGACCCCATCGATTTCCCCTTCACGTTCTGAGACTTGGATGGGGTTGAGGGTCACGCGTGACATGGAAGACACGGTGCGGTCCGGTGGGAGTGTTCGCTTCCGAGAGGGGTGAATTTCCCTCGGGCCGCGCCGTCTTGAGTGTGGTCGACACTCGTTGACACATCAGGACGGGCAGGACTAAAGCCGAGCCCGTTCGCATGGACGTCGGGGCCTGGATGGAGAGGCCGGAGGCCCCGGCGACGTTTCCAAGCAGACTGACGGAGGGATTCCCAACATGCAGCTTCGCAAGATGATGCTGGTGCTCTCGGCGCTGGGCGCGATGAGCGGTTTGATGGCGGGGTGTGGTGACGACGAGCCGGGTGCCGCGGGCTGTACGACGAGCGCGGACTGCGCGGGCACGGAGATCTGCCACCCCACGGCGGGTGTTTGCGTGACGACGTGTGAGTCGGGCTCCGACTGCCCCGAGTCTGCGAAGACCTGCGCGACCCTGGGCGGCACGGGTCCCGACGCGAACAAGAAGATCTGCCAGTGCTCCACTGACGTGCTCTGCAACGGTGGTACGGACTCCGAGTCGACCGACCTGGTCTGCTCCGACCTCGACAACGTCTGCGTGCCGAAGTGCGGCTCCAACAGCGACTGCGCCGTGGGTCGCGTGTGCAACACCGGCACGGGCCAGTGCGAGGAGGATGACACCACGGGCAAGACCTGCTCCGGCGAGGGCCTGTCCACGTGCTCCTATGGCCAGATGTGCAGCAACAGCACCTGCTCTGCTCTGCCGACCCCGACCTGCGAGAACTACACGAACTTCGCCAACAAGGGCGCTCTCGGCACCACGGGGCCGATTCTCTTCAAGGCCGAGGTCGCGGGCTTTGCGACGGATACCAGTTTCTGCCCCGCTTCCCTGCCGAAGCGCGTTCGTGTTCGCCTCTCTGCGTACTCGAATACTCCATTCCCCCCGACATCGGCTGAACTGAACGGTCTGTTCTACGTCCAAGTCAATGGCACCACGCAGAATGCGTCCATCAGCAGCTCGGCCGGTAACTACATTGTGTCGGGTGCCAACCGTGACCGTGCGGAGATCATCGTCAACTTCTGCCGCCCTGCGGACAGCTCAACGACCTCGGCGGGATACTACTTCACGAACGGCAACTTCCTCTGCTTCCAGGCCAACCACCAGTGAAGCTTGGGTTCCAGGAGGTATGATTCTCCTCGGGAAGTGAGCAAGCCCCGCCCGGTTGTTGGGGCGGGGCTTCGCGTTTGTGGCCTGTGCCATGGTTCGTTGAGATGGCGGGTGCGCGTCTGGCAAGGGCCAAGCTGGATAAATTTCGAGGGCTCTCCAGCGTCATGATGAATGCGCACGAGAGCATTCCGGCGACTTGAAAGGAGCATTCATGCAGTCGACCAAATTGGTGAAGATGGTGACCCTGAGCCTGGTACTGGCCTCTCCTCTGGCGGCCATGGCCGGAGATTCAAGTGAGAAGCTGGCTTGCCCGGCGGGAACCAAGCAGTCTGGCTCGAAGGCCGAGGGACTCTTCTGCCGCAAGGCTGCCAATGACTCTTCGATGTATGTCAATCACGGCCCCTACGTTGAGTACCACTCGAACGGAGCGAAGGCGGCTCAGGGGGAGTTCTCGGACGGCTTCAAGTCGGGGGTCTGGACCTTCTACGATGAATCCGGCCACGTACGTGGAACCACCGAATTCAAGAAGGGGAACTACCACGGCCAGCGCACCCTGTTCTTCCCAAGCGGAAAGCCTCGCCTCATTGAGGAGTACCAGAATGGGAGCAAGCACGGCCTGACCAAAGAGTTGTCCGAGGATGGCAAGGTAGTCAATCAGGTGCGCTACGAGAACAATCGCGTCGCCAAGAGCCAATAATCACCTGGTGCAGTGCTGACACCTGGGCCCTCCCCAGCGATGGGCGAGGGCCCAGGTGCGTTCTGAAGGGCTTTGCCGAAGCGCTAGGCTCGGATAGGAACCCAGATGTGAAGGCCCCCTCGCTGACTCCAGTACTCCCCGATATCCCCGTCCGCACAGTGGCGGAGATGGGGTTGCGCGAACTCGAGCGCATCCGACTCCTCTTGCGTGGAGGCTCCGTCATCGATTGGCGGAGGATGCACTTCAAGGAACGCGACGAAGTCGATCGGTTCTTGAGGCTCTGCCAGCTCGATGTCTCCCGCCCAGATGATGAGGCATGGGCCCGGCTCGTGTTGTCGGAGGCCGTCGAGTACCTGCGGAAGACGTTCAACTACCGTGTTGCGGATGCGGTTGCAAAGCCGAGAGAGATTCACGAGCTGTTCCTGCTCGCATCGGGGGCGATGGGCAACTCGCGGCACCGCCGCATCGCTTGTGTCGTGCTGAAGGTGATGCACGTCATCCAGCATATCGAGGGGAGGGATCTCCTTTTCCGCCTCGCGGTCTCCGAAGCCGAGCTTGCGGAGTTGGTGACGGAGAAAGTCCTGTCAGTTGCGGCAGAGTTGCAGGCGAAGGGGCTGCCCATCGTGGAGTTCGCAGCCTCCATCAAGACGCAGGACTCGCTCATCACGAAGTTGCTGGCTAAGAAAGAGACCGTTGCAGCTCAGGTCTATGATCGGACGCGATTTCGTATCGTTACCCGTGCACGAGAGGATCTGCTCCCTGTCCTCTACTACTTGACCCAACGCCTCTTTCCCTTCCACTTGGTGTTGCCGCGCAGCTTTGTTGATGGCCGGGTACTCCGGCTGGTTGATGGCCATCGCAGGAGGCGCGCGCGGCGCGCCGCGTAGCGTGATGGACATCAAGGGCGAGCGCGCGGCGCGCGCAAGCCCGTGATGCTTTGAAGCTCTACGGTTCGTCGATTCCGACGGTGTCGA